>NZ_JAHZTC010000026.1 GCF_019599265.1 Pontibacter sp. HSC-14F20
TATCTCCGCTATTAAAAGCCATTGGGTGTCGGTTAAACTGCTTGGGTAAGTCATAAGTCTGCTAACTTTTCTTACTCAAACAACCGGCACCTGCTTTTTTATTCATTCAAATCAAAACAGCCTCTTAGCTTTTGAAAATATTTCGCAGTTTTGTAAAAAATCGCTTCTATCTTTCGTAAGGCTTATAAGCTTGCCTGATTTTCTTCCGAAAGTTGCATAAGGTTAACCGGCTGCAGAGTATGAGTTTTACAATAAAACAAAGTTTAAACATGTTATTGTAGCTGCGGTTAAACATAGCATCAGGCTTATTATTAAATTTTGAGTTAATTTTGCCGCTACCTTATCAAAGGTTAGTGTATAGGGGAATCCTAAACAGCATAAATGGATTTAGACAAAAATAAACCGGGAACCGCTCCAGCCCGGCGCAGGTACGTAACAACACGCAGGCTCGACAGAATATTTGTTGAGTTAGCGAAAGTGTACCGTTTCAATGCGCGGTTTTTCAGGGAAGTGTGGTTTCCGCCTTACGAGTTCAAAGAAATTATCAAGCAGTGTTATGAAATCGGGGTGCGCTCTTTGCCCCTGATATCGCTCACAGGCTTTATCATCGGTATCGTGTTTACCAACCAATCGCGCCCCTCCCTGGCCGATTTTGGCGCCACCTCACTTCTCCCCGCTCTTATTTCCGTGGCCATCATCCGGGCCATTGGTCCGCTGGTGACGGCTCTTATCGCTGCCGGAAGGGTCGGTTCTGCCATCGGTGCTGAACTGGGCTCCATGCGGGTAACGGAGCAGATCGATGCCATGGAAGTGTCGGCTACCAACCCTTTCAAATTTCTGGTAGTAAGCCGGGTACTGGCATCGACCCTGATGATTCCAGCCCTAACAATGTTTACCACGCTCGTGTCCCTGCTGGGTGGCTACCTGAACGTGCACCAGAACGAACTGACTTCCCTGAGCGTCTTTTTCTACCAGGTATTTGATGCCATCACATTTCTGGACATAGTTGCCTCGTCGGTTAAGTCCGTGATCTTTGGTTTTACTATCGGTATGGTGGGGTGCTACAAAGGGTATAATTCTTCGAAGGGTACAGAAGGCGTGGGCAAGGCGGCCAACTCGTCGGTGGTAACGGCCATGTTCCTTATTTTTATAGAGGAACTGCTTATCATGCAGGTTATTAACGCAATCAGAGCTTTTTAATGGAGGCAAAAGAAATAAACCCTAACATCGATAGAAACGAGAAAGTGATTTCTATCCGGGGCCTCAAAAAAGCATTCGACGATTTTGAGGTACTCAAAGGTGTGGACCTGGATCTGTATAAAGGTGAAAACCTGGTCGTGCTTGGTCGATCCGGTACGGGCAAGTCCGTGTTGATCAAAATTATATCCGGCCTGTTGTATGGCGACGAAGGTTCAGTTAATGTATTGGGCCAGGATGTAGGCGAACTCAAACCGCGGGATCTGGATGCGCTTCGGCTCAAGATCGGCTTTTCGTTTCAGAACAGTGCCCTGTACGACAGTATGACCGTGCGCGAGAACCTGGCTTTTCCGCTGGTGCGGCACGCCAAAAACATGGGTGAACAGGAGCGTGAAGATCTCATCCTTTATGTGCTGGAGGCCGTGGGACTTTCGCAGGCGATCAACCAGATGCCTTCTGAACTGTCGGGTGGCCAGCGCAAGCGCATCGGCATTGCCCGCACCCTGATCCTGAAGCCCGATATTATGCTCTATGATGAGCCCACAGCCGGTCTTGACCCTATTACCTGTATCGAGATCAATAATCTGATTAATGAAGTACAGCGCAGGTTCAATACCTCCTCCATCATTATTACCCACGACCTAACCTGCGCCCGCGCCGTAGGAGACAGAGTAGTGATGCTGCTCGACGGTCAGTTCCAGCGCGAAGGTACTTTTGAAGAAGTGTTCGACAGCAACGACGAACGCGTTCAATCTTTTTATAACTACAATTTTATAGACTAGATGAGTTCTGCAGATAATAAACGCACGGTTATAGTTGGTATTTTCACTTTCCTGGCGATCGTGATTCTGGTAGCAGGTATATTTACCCTGGCTGGCCAGCAGAAGCGCCTGATCAGCACCATATCTGTTACAGCCATTTTTGATGATGTGGCCGGTCTGCGTACCGGTAACAATGTCTGGTTTTCGGGTGTGAAGATCGGTACCATCAAATCCATTAATCTGTATGGCGATTCGCAGGTAGAGGTGGTGATGAACATTGAGGAGAAGGTACAGCAGTATATCCGCAAGAACGCCTCGGCCCGCATCAGCTCCGAAAGCTTTATCGGTAACAAGAACATCGTAATCGACGGCGGTACGCAGCGTGCCGCTCCGATACAGGATGGCGACAGAATAACGGCCGTAAGTCCGCTCAACACCGATGACCTGATGGAAAAGCTGCAGCAGAACAACGAGAACCTGGTAGCGATCACCGGCGACTTCAAGCAACTAACCTCCCGCTTGGTAAAAGGCGAAGGAACCGTAGGTGCCCTGCTGACCGACACCACCATGGCCCAAAATTTCCGTGGCATGGTGGATAACCTCCAGCGCACCTCAGAAAGCACCGCCAATGCCTCACGTTCACTCACTGCCTTTACTCACAAACTCAACTCCCCTGACGGCCTGGCAAACCAACTGGTAACCGACAAAGAGGTGTTCCAGCAGCTGAAAAACTCGATGACACAGCTGGAAGAGGCCACCGCTTCGACCTCTGAAATAACCGAGAATCTGCGCACAGCTAGCAGCCGACTCAATAACAACAACAATGCTGTGGGTGTGCTCCTCAACGATCAGGATTTTGCCCGAAAGTTGCAAAGCACCATGCAGAACCTGGAAACCGGCACCGAAAAGCTGGATCAGAACATGGAGGCCCTGCAAAGCAACTTCTTGTTCAGAGGCTTCTTCAGACGACAGGCAAAGGAACAAGCCAAGCAGAAGGAGCAACAGCAAAGTCAGTCGGCACCGCAGCAGGTACAACCAAAAGACACAACACAGCTGGAGTTTAAGCCTTCCAAACTGATAGAGAATTAAGCACAAAAAAAGGGGCGAATCTCCGAAAGATTCGCCCCTTTTTTATTGGACTTGAAGGTATAGCTATACCTTAAGAGGCCGCATACTCCTTCCGGATATTTTCGGCAACTTCCTCAAATTCTTCTTTGCTGAACTGCTGCTTGTTGGCAAAGTTCATGTCCGCCATTTTATTAAGCGGGATCAGGTGCACGTGCGCATGGGGCACTTCCAGGCCAACCACTGCTATACCTATGCGCTTGCAAGGAACGGCCTTCTCTACGGCAGCCGCCACTCTTTTGGCAAAAGCCATCAGGCCCAGGTATAGCGCATCTTCCAGGTCAAACAGGTAGTCGATCTGCTGCTTAGGTATAACAAGGGTATGACCTTTAGTCGTCGGAAATACGTCCAGAAAGGCCAGGTAGCGATCATCCTCGGCTATTTTGTAAGCGGGAATTTCGCCATTTACGATTTTAGTGAAGATGGATGGCTCCATAAGTTTAGCGGCTAATTTCCAGAATTTCGAACTCGATCTTGCCGGCTGGCACAGTTATCTCTGCCTTTTCGCCAACCGACTTACCCAGCAAACCCTTCCCGATCGGAGACTTTACAGAGATTTTGCCGGAGGCCAGGTCTGCTTCTTCTTCCGCCACCAGGGTATAATCCATCACCATATTGTTCTTCAGGTTCTTGATTTTCACCTTGGAGAGGATCAGCGCCTTGCTCATGTCCAGGTTCGACTCGTCTATCAGACGGGCGTTACCTACCACTTCCTCAAGCTTAGCAATTTTCAGCTCCAGGTGACCCTGCGCGTCCTTGGCGGCGTCATACTCAGCGTTCTCGCTCAGGTCGCCCTTATCGCGTGCTTCTGCCAACTGACGGGCTACTTCAGAGCGGCCTTTTGTCTTCAGGTCGTGCAGCTCTTCTTTTAGCTTCTGTAAACCTTCGGCGGTGTAATAAGAAATGTTGCTCATAATACTGACTTCATGTTTTAAAACATAAAAACAAAAAGAACGGCTATGTCAAACATAACCGTTCTTTTTGCCAAATATGTAATTGATTAATTTTTTCTACTTCAGCCTGGCTGCATCGATACAAGCCGGCGATGCTGGGCAAGCTACATGCGCACGGGCATCCCCCGGTGGCACTGTGTTGAGCAAATATACAAATTTATTTTAATACAAAATTTTTCGGTGATACTTATTTAGCGGCACCAAAAACACATATTGCAAGCGGCAGTATACGTTCTATACGCAAACGCGGCAGCCTGGTATGAGACAGGAGCCAGTATTATTAAGAAAGTTTACCCGCTTCCTACAGGGCCTTTATCTTATGTACCAGCACCTCGTTTATATTGATGTAAGACTCATGAGTCCAGCCTGCAATATGGGGCGTTAGCACCACCTGGTCAGATGTCTTAAGGTAGTCGAAATTCCGTCTTTGCTCCTCCGTCAGACTGTGTAGTTTCTCATTTTCGAGTACGTCCAGGGCAGCCCCTTTCAGCGTGCCGGTCTGCAGGTGATGAACCAACGCGGTCTGATCCACAACTTCGCCGCGGGAGGTGTTCATGAACCAGATCTGCTTGCGAAAGCCTTGGAAAAAGGCATCATCCGCAAAAGCCCAGTTCTCAGGTATATAAGGTATATGCAGGCTCACAATATCCGCTTCCGCCTGCAACTCCACAAGCGAGGCAGACTCCGCAGGCGCTGAAATCTTTTCAGGGACGAAACGATCATAGGCCAGGATACGACAACCGAAGCCACTCAGCAAGCGGGCAAAGCTTTGCCCCATATTCCCGTAGCCGATGATGCCCACTGTTTTTCCGCTGATCTCCTCCCCTCTGTTCTCTTCGCGCAGCCATACCTTGTCGCGCACTTGCCGGTCGCCACGCGTGATGTTGCGCATCAAACTGAGCAGCATTCCCAAAGCATGTTCCCCCACCGCCTGCCGGTTTCCTTCGTTGGCGCCGACCAGTGCTATACCTCGCTCCTGCAGCACCTCTGCATCAATGTTATCCAGCCCGGCCCCTGCTCTGGCCACGAACCTGAGCTTATCGGCCAGCTTGATGGTATCGGCTGTAATCCGCATTTTGCTTCGAACAATCAGTCCCTCAAAACCCGCCAGTGCCTCGCATACCTCCAATGGGTTGATATCCGGACGATAGTCATAGGCTATACCTATACCTTCCAGCATCGGAAAGAGACTAGGGTGTACTTCATCAATGATCAGGACTCGAGGATTTGCCATGCTGTTATAATTCATACAATGCATGCGCTATACCAAAGTAAATCGCTAGGCCTAACAAGTCATTCGCGGTCGTAATGAACGGTCCGGCGGCAACAGCAGGGTTCACGCCCATTTTATCGAGCAGCATCGGGGTCAGCGTTCCCATCAGCGAGGCCAACATGACGACTGAAAACAGGGCTACTGAAACCACTGTGGAGAGCTTCAGATCCTGCCGGAAAAGATACGTGAAACCGAAAACCAGTGCCGAAATAATGAGCGCATTCAGGAATGCCACCATAATGAGCTTTAGAAGGCGTTGGGTGAAGTTCTCAAAGATTACGGCGTTGGATGAGAGCGTCTGGATGATGATGGACGAAGACTGTATACCTACATTCCCTCCGGTAGCGGTAATCAGCGGCACAAAGAGTGCAAGCGCTGGCAGCATGGCAATATCGGCTTCAAAAAAGCCCATGAAATGGGCAGCCAGCAAACCACCCACCATCCCGATCACGAGCCAGGGTATACGGGAGCGCGAGATACGGAACACGCTATCGTCTTCCTCCACATTTTCGGAAATACCCGTCATGAGCTGGCGGCTGAGTTCGGCCTGCTCCTGCATCACGTCGATCACGTCGTCGATCGTAATGCGCCCGAGCAGTTTGCCCTGTATATTGACCACAGGTATAGCCTCAAGGTCGTACTTCTGCATCACGCTCACCACCTCATTTTCGTCCCGGAAAGACTCGATCGAGATGACGTCTTCGCTGTAAATGTCCTTCACCAGTTTGTCATCCTTAGATAACAGGAGCGCTTTGATACTGAGGCGACCCAGCAGAACATCGCGGTTATCGACCACATACACGGTATAGATACGCTCCACGTCCTCCGCCTGCCGACGAATCTCTTCAATGCATTGGCGCACACGCCAGTTGATGTTCACTTTGATCAGCTCTTTCGCCATCAGACCGCCGGCGCAGTCTTCTTCGTAGTGCAACAGGTCCAGAATGTCGTCTGCCTTCTCTTCGTTTTCGATCAGGGCGATCACTTCCTCGCGACGCTGCACGTTCATCTCGTTCAGAATGTCCACGGCGTCATCCGAATCCATCAGGTTGACGTAGCGCGCTATCTCCTGACTGGTGAAATAGGCCAAGAAATCGGAGCGGATGTCGTAATCAAGATCACTGAGAATCTGGGAACCGACCTCGGGAGGCAACAGATCCAGCACGAACTTCGACTCATTGGTATCCAGTTCGTACAGCACTGTCGTGATGTCGGCCGGATACATATCGGACATGGTTTCGAGCAGGAAACCCTTGTCGTCGCGTGCTATTGCCTCTTCAACCTGTTCAATGTATTCACGTGTGATCTCTACCTGCATGGTATTATATGTTCTGCTCTACGAGCTGGGTCAATGCTATAAAATCCTCTACTGACAACTGCTCTGCCCGCTGGTCGAAGACAGGGAGCGTTGTAACTTCAGGGGGAAGGTTAAATGTTTTGAGGCAGTTACGCAGCGTTTTGCGCCTTGTTCCAAAACTGTTCTTCACAACAGAGAAAAACAGCTTCTCATCGCAAGGCAAACTCTGCCGATCGTTGCGCACCACACTGATAACGCCAGACTTAACCTTGGGTGGCGGGTGGAACACGTTTTCGTGCACGGTAAACTTATACTCTATGGTATAGAAAGCCTGCAGGAGCACACTCAAAATGCCATAGGCTTTGGAGCCCGGGGGCGAAGCCAGTCGCTCGGCAACTTCTTTCTGAATCATGCACACCACTTCCGGTACCACATCCCGATGCTCGAGCACTTTAAAAAAAATCTGGCTTGAGATATTGTAAGGAAAATTGCCGATAATGGCGAACTTGCCCGGAAACAGCTTACTCAAGTCGGTTTTCAGGAAATCCGCCGAAATAATGCGATCACCCAAAGCCGGAAAATGCTGTTGCAGATAGACAATGGACTCCCGGTCAATGTCCAGTACGGTGGTGCGGTACTCCTTGTGCTCGAGCATATACTGCGTGAGCACCCCCATACCCGGGCCGATCTCCAGCACATCAGTCACCCCGCCGGGCAGCGTCAGTTGCTCCACTATTTTGCGGGCGATGTTCTGGTCGACCAGAAAGTGCTGGCCCAGGTGCTTCTTCGGACTTACTTTGCTCACGTGCTATACGTTATGTTCCCGACTGCTTAAGACAATTTCGCCGGAAACCCGTTATACCTTATTTAGATGCGATACCGATGCCGGCTATACCTGCGCCCGGGCTTTTCGCATTACACTATATACTTACTATATTGCAGCTCCAAAGATACGAATGACAAATGCCAACACAACTCAAATACAATACATCGGTAGGTAAAAATACAGACGTAGCCCTGATTGTGCGGGCTGACCAGACGGATTCACTCACGGAGCTCACCCCGGACGAAGCCGCATACCTGAAACGCCAGCTGGAAGCTGAAGCGAAGATCGTTTCTATGAACCGCTATACCCAGCGGGTATACGTGGTGGTATACAACGAGGGCAAAACCCAGCATGCCACCAGGGAGACACTACGCCAGGCAGGCTATGCCCTGCTCAAGCAACTCAAAGCCGATAAGGTAGAAGAGATCGCCATTCAGGACCTTACTAAATCAGACGCGAGTCCATACCTGGCCGAGGGCCTATACCTGAGCAACTACCAGTTTCAGAAGTATAAGACCCGAAACAGTAAGCCGAGCCCACTACAGACTATTGTGCTGACCGACGAAAATCTGTCGGAGTTTGACGTGATGGAGCTGCAAAACGTACTCGACGCCGTAACCATTACCCGCGATCTGGTGAACGAACCAAACAGCCATCAAAGCGCTACCCAGTTCAGTGAGCAATTGGTTGAGCTCGGCAAGGAAGCTGGTTTTACAACCCAGGTATTCGATGAGCTGCAGATTCAGTCCTTGAAAATGGGTGGTCTGCTGGCCGTGAACCAAGGCAGTGAAGAGCCTCCGACCTTTAATATATTAGAGTGGAAGCCGGAAGGCGCCACCAACACCAAACCATACGTGCTGGTAGGCAAAGGCGTGGTATACGATACCGGTGGCCTCAGCCTGAAGCCGACGCCACAGTCCATGGACTTCATGAAGTCCGATATGGCCGGTGCCGCTGCCGTGAGTGGAGTAATGTACGCCTTAGCCAAGAATAATGTGCAGCTGCACGTCATCGCGCTTATACCTGCTACCGACAACCGTCCTGGCGGCAAGGCCTATTCTCCGGGAGATGTGCTGACTATGCACAACGGCATGACGGTAGAAGTGCTCAACACTGACGCCGAAGGCCGCCTGATCCTGGCCGACGCCTTGAGCTTTGCACAAAAGTATAAGCCGGAACTGGTGATTGACATGGCTACCCTGACCGGTGCCGCGGCCCGTGCCATTGGCAAAGAAGGTCTTGTGGCGATGAGTAATGCAGGCGACGAGGTGATGACAGCCTTGAAAAAAGCCGGTGAAGCAGAGCACGAGCGTATTGTGGAGTTTCCGCTATGGGATGAGTATAAGAAGCACATCGAGTCGGACATAGCCGATATCAAAAACCTGGGCGGTGCCGAAGCAGGCGCTATTTCGGCGGGTGTGTTCCTGGAGTATTTCACCGACTACCCGTGGGTACACTTCGATATTGCCGGTACGGCTTATCTGCTGGGCGAAGACTCTTACCGTGGCAAACTGGCCACCGGATCGGGCGTGCGCCTGGTTTACAACTACCTTAGCTCTCTGGCTAACTAAGAAAAAAATGGACAACAGATACAAAGCAAAAATAGGAATCAGCATCGGCGACACAAACGGCATTGGCCCGGAAGTCATCGTCAAAACACTATCAGACCAGCGAATCCTCAACTTCTGCACCCCCGTAATCTACGGTTCTGCCGCAGTTATGAACAAGGTGCGCAAGGCTTTAAGTGCCGAGCATTTCCACTACCAGCAGGTTGATTCTGCACAGGAGCTTATACCTAAGAAGATCAACCTGATTAACTGCTGGGAAGAAGATATCGCGGTAGAGCCGGGTACACCAAAGCCGGAATCTGGCAAGGCCTCGCTTGACTCGTTGCTGGCTGCTGCTCGCGACCTGAAAGATGGTTTGCTGGATGGATTGGTGACCGCCCCGATTGACAAAGACAACATCCAGTCCGAAGAGTTCCGTTTCCCGGGTCACACCGAGTTCCTGACCTCCTACTTTGATGCAGCCGACAGCCTGATGCTGCTTGTGAGCGACGACCTGCGTGTAGCAACCGTCACGGGCCATATACCTGTGAAGGATGTAGCCAGCAAGCTCAGCTTTGACCTGATCATCCGTAAGATCACCATCCTGCAGGAGTCGTTGCGAAAAGATTTTGGTATCCTGAAACCGCGCATCGCCGTGTTAGGCTTCAATCCGCACGCCGGTGAAAAAGGTTTGCTGGGAACTGAAGAACTGGAGATAATCCGCCCCGCTGTGATGCACCTGAAAGACAAAGGCCATTTGGTGTTCGGCCCCTACCCGGCCGACGGCTTCTTTGGCATGCGCCTGTACAAGCAGTTTGACGCGGTGCTGAGTATGTACCACGACCAGGGACTTATTCCTTTTAAGACACTGGCCATGGAGACCGGGGTGAACTATACGGCTGGCCTGCCGATCGTACGTACCTCCCCGGATCACGGCACAGCATACGACATAGCCGGTAAGCACACAGCCGATGAAACCTCTTTCAGAGAAGCGTTGTTCCTTGCCTGCGACATCATAAAAAAGCGCCAGACAGAGCAAAAGGCTGTTTTATAAATCGGGCTGCTATTTTATTTGTCAAATTAATGTTCTAATTTTGCGTCTTGCAATAAAAACACGGTAGTGAAAAAGCTAAGAGACTACGAAATCGGCATAGCCAAACTCAGTAATAAGAAGCATGATTACGAGTTTGAGATGGACGATTCATTCTTTGCTTTGTTTGAGCAGGAGATCATACTGGGGGGAAAGCTACTGGCAAAAGTAGAACTCGATAAAACCGAGTCGCTGCTGACGCTGCATTTTGACATAAAAGGGCACGTGCGCCTCACCTGTGACCGCAGTCTGGAGGAATTTGACCAGCCAGTGGACATCGAAGAGACGCTGTTAATCAAGTACGGAGAGGAAAATGCCGAGCTGGATGAAGATTTGTGGCAGATTACGCCCGAGACGCAGACGCTCAATGTAGCACAGCACCTGTATGATTACATAGGATTATCGCTGCCTATGAAAAAGCTTCACCCACGTTTTGTGGAAGAGCTGGACGAAGATGATGAAAGGGATATCCTGATCTATTCTTCACGAAAGGCAGACGACAGTGAAGGTAATGACAACGACGGAGATGACGATGATGACATTGACCCACGTTGGGATGCCTTGAAAAACCTGAACTAACAAGCAGTAGAATAATAAAGTATTAAATAACAGCAAGTAAATTTATAACTAAAAATGGCACATCCTAAACGCAAGATTTCGAAGACCAGAAGAGATAAGAGAAGAACTCATCAGAAGCTCTCTGAGAAAGCGATTGCAATCTGCCCTACTACAGACACTCCTCACCTGTTCCACCATGCTTATGTGGTAGAAGGCGACCTGTATCACAAAGGCAAACTGGCGATCAAAAATTATACGACCAACGCTCAGTAATCGAATCCTGTACTCCGTTTCAGTTCTGTATAATTTAACTTCATCCAGTACATGAGAATCGCCCTGGACGCTATGGGCGGCGACTATGCACCTGAAGCAAACGTGAAAGGTGCTATGCTAGCCGCAGAACAGCTCGAAGAAGATTATGAAATCCTGCTCATTGGCAAGGAAGATATTCTGAATCAGCTGCTGAAAGAATATGGTTATACTGGCTCTGTTATAAAGGTGGTCAACGCCACTCAAGTGATTGAAATGGGAGAGCATCCCACAAAAGCACTTACTCAGAAGCCAGACTCCAGTATCGCTGTGGGTTTTGGTATGCTTAAGGCTGAAAAAGCACATGCTTTTTGCAGCACAGGCAATACCGGAGCAATGCTGGTAGGTGCCATGTTCAGCGTAAAAGCTGTAGAAGGCATTTTAAGACCATCTATCGGCGGTTTGGTACCAAAGCTCAATGGTGGCTTCGGTATTATACTGGATGTGGGAGCAAACGCTGACTGCAAGCCTGAAGTACTGGAGCAGTTCGGCGAAATTGGTTCTATCTACGCCAAGTACGTGCTGGAGATCGAAAATCCGAAAGTCGGGCTGATGAACCTGGGAGAAGAGGAAGGCAAGGGCACTGTCAATACACAGGCAGCGTACCAGCGCCTCAAAGTTAACCCAAACATCAATTTCATTGGCAACATCGAAGGACGCGACATGTTCAACGACAGAGCCGATGTGATTGTTTGTGACGGGTATACCGGCAACATCATCCTGAAAATGGCAGAGTCTGTCTACGATATCCTGAGCGAGAAGAACATGCACGATCCGTTTTTCGACAAGTTCAACTACGAGGCCGTAGGCGGTAGCCCAATCCTGGGTATAAATGGCAACGCCGTTATCGGACATGGTGTATCTTCCCCTCTGGCTGTCTGCAACATGGTGCTGCAGGCCCAGAAAATGGTAGCCACCAATCTGTCTCAGCGATTCATAAAGCATACAGGCGTCCAATAAAAGGCGCTGGCTTCGGCCAAACAATTTTCTTGGCACAAACTGTCTCTCTACTCTTTTTGCGTAACGACGGTTTGTGCCAAGTTTTTTTTATTATATTGCCGTCTTAAACTTCCAACACTTATACCTTTCACATTATGAGTAAAATTACTGCCGCGATCACAGGTGTGGCTGGCTATGTTCCGGATTACGTGCTGACGAACAAGGAACTGGAGACCATGGTGGAGACAAACGATGAATGGATCCTTTCGCGCACGGGCATCAAAGAAAGGCGCATCCTGAAGGGCGAAGGTAAAGGCACTTCGCATATTGCAGTACCGGCAGTACTGGAGCTTCTTAAAAAAACGAATACAAAACCAGAAGAAATAGAGCTGCTCATTTGCGCCACCACCACTCCTGATATGGTATTTCCGGCTACGGCCAACCTGATCACGGCTGAGGTAGGCGCTGTAAATGCCTTTGGTTACGATCTGCAGGCAGCCTGCTCCGGTTTCCTCTACGCATTGGCCACTGCCTCCAAATTCATTGAAACAGGGCAGTACAAGAAAATAGTGGTAGTAGGTGCCGATAAGATGTCTTCTATAATTGATTATACCGACCGCGCTACCTGTATCATTTTTGGTGATGGTGGCGGTGCTGTGATGCTGGAGCCTAACACAGAAGGTTACGGTATTCTGGACTCAGTATTGAAGTCAGATGGCACAGGTGCACAGTACCTGCACATGAAAGCAGGCGGCAGCCGCAAACCAGCTACCGTTGAAACGGTGCAGGCACGTGAGCACTACGCCTACCAGGAAGGACAGCAGGTATTTAAGTTTGCGGTAAAAGGTATGGCAGATGTGTCCGCCGAAGTGATGGAGCGAAACGACCTCACAGCGGAAGATGTCGCCTGGCTGGTTCCACACCAGGCAAATAAGCGTATTATCGATGCGACGGCTAACCGCATGGGCGTGGGCAGCGACAAGGTAATGCTTAACATCGAACGTTACGGTAATACCACAAGCGGCACCATTCCACTTTGCCTCTGGGAATATGAAAAGCAGCTAAAAAAAGGAGACAACCTGATTCTGGCAGCCTTTGGAGGCGGCTTTACCTGGGGAGCTATCTATGTGAAATGGGCTTACGATCCGAAATAAATACTCTTTTCATAAACAGGAAAAGCGGCACTTCAGCCGCTTTTCCTGTTTATAGGTTATTTGCCGGATAGCTTATACCATATCGGTCCGTAATGCCAGTCTTTTTTCCATTTGCGAGAGCAGTTCCTGAAACCGGTCAGACAACTTCTCTATATCTTTCATCCCTGCATGCGCCTGGTCGATGTTGCCTTTTCGGTAAAGACTGAACAGCTGATTGGCATTTGCAAGTAAGTCACCATGTGTTTTCTGAAGACTGTAAAGCTCCGGCTCGTTCCCGTACTTCACCTTCCCTACCTGCGAAAACCAATGGCTGATCGGACCTGCATCTGAAAAGAACACGCTATCGAACGCACCACCGTACAGCACAGAGCGTACCTTGGACTTAAACAGAATATGTTTAATCCGGATCTGCTGAAAATCTACCTGTGCTGAATTCACTTGTTTCGTTCCTGAATGATATTGCTACAATTCATCTACTGCTATACCTAAACCCTGTAGTTTTTTCTTCATCTGGTATTTGTCGGTCACATTAAAACCAGCGACCAGTATACCTACTATCTGCTTATGCTCATCAAATAGCGGCTGGAAAATAAAGGTAAGGTAATTGTCTTCCAATTTACCCTGCGCATTGGCGAGCTTCACCACAATTTCTTTGGCCTCAAAAGTTTTACCCGTCTGGTATACATTATCAAGTATTTCAATATAGCCCTGATCGGCTACCTCAGGCAAAGCTTCGGCTACGGTTTTACCTATCAGTTTTATGTGTGGGAACAATTCCTGATACTTTGGATTAACCAGTTCATAGCGATGTTCCGGACCTCTCAAAATACTGAAAAAAGTGGGAGACTGCATGATCAGGCGCTCCAGTGTCATGCGTTCGTTTTCGACTTTGCGGTAAGCGATCTGTACCTGATCCGCCAATTCCGACATCTGCTCGTTGCTGGCCAACAGTTCCTGCACCAACTTCTTCATATCATGAATGTCACTACAGCTCCCTAGCCACATCCGAATCGTTCCATCATCATGCAGCATGGGTAAATAGCGACTCAGGTGCCAGCGATAATCGCCCTCTTTGTCACGGATGCGGATCTCTACCTGGCTGGCCTCCCCTTTCTCGAGAGATTGCTGCCAGGATTTCAATGCCCCTGGCAAATCTTGCGGGTGGATCGTTTCTTTCCATCCACCGGCCATCAACTGCTCAACCGGTACACCTGTGTAGGTTTCCCATTGCTTATTAAAATAAGTAGAATTTCCTGCAGCATCATCGGCATCAATCAACTGAGGCATTGAGTCAGCCATAAACCGGAATTTCTGCCCGATATCCTGCAAGGCCATTTTAGTTTCTTCCCGCTCAGTCACGTCTTTTGTTTCCTGCAGTACATACAACAGGTTGCCCTGATCGTCCATGATTGGTGTATGAGAGGCTTCCCAGTAACGCTCATCGTAACCGCTCCCATCAGGTCTGGCAATTGCGTAGCGTATCACGTCAAGGTATACCTTCTGGCGTTTGCGTATGGCCTCCTCAATAGAAAGTCGCACCGGATTCACTTCAAAAGGAACATTGGGTTCCGGAAAAGCTTCGAGCAAAAAATGTTTGCCCAGAATATTATCCAGCTGTCGCATTGTAACTTCCAGATAGCGCTTGTTGGCCCCTACGATTTTCTGGTCCGGGTCAAGCAGTACCATGGCTTCAGGTGTGTTATAAAAAATGAGCTTGTAATCCATGAAAAAAGAAATTTATATTAAAAAAGCCTGCAAATTGGGAGTTGTGGGCATACAACCATACGGAAGCAGGCAAAAAGCACATACATTAGTACGGGCTCTTATTTAAAATAATGGCTAAATTATATAAAATAAATGACTTGTCACGCCTCGCTTTCACTGTGGTTTTATAGGAGCACACAAGCGAAAAGCCCTAAGCTTTTTGATCAATATTTGAGTATAATAGCTAACTTTGTTTGCAAGACAGCGAATTGCGCTATACTTTTATCGTTTCATTTAATATCAAGCGTAACAACACCACACTATGGCAACCACAGCTGACATCAGAAATGGTCTGTGCATGGAATTTAACAACGACCTCTATGTAGTAGTTGAATTTCAACACGTTAAACCAGGCAAGGGCCCCGCTTTCGTGAGAACGAAGCTTCGTAACATCAAAACCGGGAAATTATTAGATAACACTTTCTCAGCTGGTCATAAGATCACTACTGCACGTGTAGAGCAACGTCCCCACCAGTACATTTACAAGGACGACATGGGCTATAACTTTATGGACATGAGTACTTTTGAGCAGGTTGCGCTTGATGAGAAAATGGTTCCTTTTGCCGATCTGATGAAAGAAGGTCAGGAAGTAACTATCCTTTTCCATGCTGAAACTGAAACCCCGCTCACTTGCGAAATCCCTCCTTTTGTGGAGCTCACAATTACTTATACCGAGCCGGGTCTTAAAGGTGATACAGCCACCAATGCATCGAAACCAGCCATTGTAGAAACTGGTGCCACTATCCAGGTGCCGCTATTCATTGGCCAGGACGAAAAAATAAAAGTAGACACTAGAACTTATTCTTACGCAGAACGAGTAAAATAATAACATGAAAGCTAAAGAAATCCAGGACCTTATTGACTTTATCGCCAAGTCTGGTTTGAATAAAGTAAACATTGAGACAGAAGAATTCAAAATCTCGGTGAAACGTGATCCAGACCAGAAGGTGAGCTATGTGAAGGAGTCGCCATCCGCTTCGCATCACGTTGCAGCTCCTGCAGCAGCTCCAGCTGCCGCACCTCAGGGTTCTGCTGCACCAGCCGCTCCGGCAGCCCCTGCTGCACCGGCCAGCGACGATAGCAAATACATCGCTATCAAAGCACCTATGATCGGCACTTTCTACCGTTCTTCCAGTCCGGACAAGCCAGCGTTTGTTAATGTAGGCGATGAAATTAAAAAAGGCCAGGTGATCTGTATTATCGAAGCAATGAAGCTCTTCAATGAGATCGAGTCAGAGGTATCGGGCAAGATCGTGAAGGTGCTGGTAGACAACGCCAACCCGGTTGAGTACGATCAGCCGTTGTTCCTGGTAGATCCTAGCTAATTAATTGATTTGAAAATGTGAAGATTTGAAAATGGAGAAGGCGAATACCCTCTCCATTTTTATATCGATTTCACTACGATCGCTACATTTCCAAATCTCCAAATCTGACAATATGTTTAAAAAAATATTAATCGCTAACCGAGGCGAGATTGCCCTGCGCATCATCCGTACCTGTAAAGAGATGGGCATCAAGACGGTAGCCGTATATTCTACCGCTGATAAGGAAAGCCTGCACGTGCGTTTTGCTGATGAAGCCGTATGTATCGGCCCTCCTCCAAGTGCGCAGTCCTACCTGAACATGCCCAACCTGATCTCGGCTGCCGAGATCACCAACGCCGATGCGATTCACCCAGGTTACGGTTTCCTTTCAGAGAATGCTGAGTTCTCGCGCATTTGTGCCGAGCACAACATCAAATTTATTGGTGCTTCTCCGGAGATGATCAACTCCATGGGTGACAAGGCCTCTGCCAAGGACACCATGAAGAAGGCCGGGGTGCCTACTATACCTGGCTCTGATGGCTTGCTTAAGTCTGCAGAAGAAGGCAAGAAACTGGCTAAGAAGATCAAGTACCCGGTTATCATCAAGGCAACTGCCGGTGGTGGTGGACGTGGTATGCGTATCATCAAGAGCGAAGAAGAGTTCGATAAGGCATGGAACGATGCCCGTACTGAGTCTAAAGCTGCTTTCGGCAACGATGGCATCTATTTGGAGAAGTTTATTGAGGAGCCGCGTCACATCGAAATACAACTGATTGGTGACCAGCACGGCCAGGTAGCGCATCTTTCGGAGCGTGACTGCTCCATCCAGCGTCGTCACCAGAAACTGGTGGAGGAAACGCCTTCTCCATTTATCAACGACGACCTGCGTGACCGTATGGGCAAGGCGGCTATTAAAGGCGCCAAAGCTATCAATTATGAAGGGGTAGGCACGATCGAGTTCCTGGTAGACAAGCACCGCGAGTTCTACTTTATGGAGATGAACACCCGTATTCAGGTAGAGCACCCGATCACGGAAGAGGTAATTGATTACGACCTGATCAAAGAACAGATCAAAGTAGCGGCTGGAGAGAAGATCACAGGCAAAAACTACTATCCGAAGATGCACGCCATTGAGTGCCGCATCAACGCAGAGGATCCGAAGAACAACTTCCGCCCTTCTCCGGGTAAAATCACCAACCTGCATGTTCCAGGCGGTCATGGTGTGCGTGTAGACTCGCACGTATACTCTGGCTATACCATCCCGTCAAACTACGACTCGATGATCGCCAAGCTGATCGTGAGCGCGCAGACACGTGAGGAGGCGCTTGTGAAAATGAAGCGCGCTTTGAGCGAGTTTGTGATCGAGGGAGTGAAAACCACAGTGCCTTTCCACCTGAAGCTGATGGATGATCCTGGCTTTAAGGAAGGTAACTTCACGACAGCATACCTGGATAACTTTGATTTCAGTTCGCTCTAAATAAGATGTGTTCTTTAAAAAAACCGGCTCAGCAATGGGCCGGTTTTTTTTATTTGGCCTGATATATGTGGGTTTAAAATATAGTACGATTACTACATTTGCGTTAACTTAGCTATCCACCTCACAAGATACAGAAATGAAACCACGCAAGCATTTTGCAACTCTTCTATGGACTGTACTAGCCTTGCAACTCAGCGGCTGCGCGACCATGATCACGATGGAAACGGTGCGCCCACCTGTAGTGCGTGTGAGCCCTGAACAGTGGAAAGTACTCGTCGTGAACCGCTACGACGCAGCAACGCTGGCTCCTAACAAGAACGAGAATGTATCAGCTGTGCTGCGCGATGGCGCCTATCAGGCTGCCGGAGGTGTTATGGGTGCTATCTTCAACGATTCAACTTTCGTGCTGGTTAACCCGGATCAGGCTGTGGAGCTTTCCCCCACTTCTTCCAAACTGAGTGCAACTGAAGTAGAGAAATTATATAGCCAATACCGCCCGCACCTGATCCTAACGCTCGACAAGTTTGAAACGGGGTTTGGGAAAGAGGTAGACAGTTACGAGGATGAGGATGGCGACAGGACCAAAGTTGCCAATTTTGACCTGGTTGTGGCGAGCACCTGGTCGCTATATGACAGCACAGGCACGGTGATAGACCAGGCCACAGTTGAGCAGCAGGAATTTTATGATTCGCGAACAGTCGTAAGTGGCTTGCTGGCCATCGGTCCGGCCATGGGCAAAGCAGGACCTGTGGTCAACCGCCTGGCAGTGGAAACGGGTTACAGCTACTGGGATCGTTTCTACCCACAGCCGATGCTGCTGGTGCGACAGGTATACACAGGCAGCGCATACCAGCAAGCACACATCTTAATGCTAATGGGCCAGTTTGAACAGGCCATCACCACGCTACAACCGCTGGCGCAGGACCTGTCTTCGAAAACAGGTATAAGGGCGGCCCACAACCTGGCTATTGCCTATGAAGCGGCAGGAAATTATGAGCAAGCGACCTATTGGGCCCGCCAGGCAGAAAGCAAAGGCGATAAAATGGCTGCTAAATTGCTCGAACTATGGGCCAATGCCGGCCTGACTAAATAAAATATGTTCCCTGCAACATCAAAGCCCGGTCAAGATGGCCGGGCTTTGATGTTGTATACCTTTATTCTATACCTATACCTTATAAAGTAGTGGAGGTAGTGGTGGCTTGCTCTCCTTTATCGATCAGCTCTGTTAGCTCACTGTACCATGCCTCTCCGTATTTTCGGATGAGTGGCTCTTTCAGAAACTGGTATACCTTTACTCCCAAATCAGCGCCGAAATTACAAGCGGCCGCACAAATGCTCCAGCGGTCGTAATTCAGTGCTTCAAAATCATCATATTTTGTGATACGGATCGGGTATAGGTGGCAGGAGATGGGTTTTTTCCAGCTGATCTTGCCATCGTAATACGCCTGCTCAATAGCGCATTTCAGTATACCCTGGGTATCATACAAAGCATAGGCACACTCTCTGTTTTCGATGGTCGGGGTCGAGTAATCTCCTTCAAAATCCTGAATGTATAGTCCCTGCTCTTCCACAGCCAACTTTCCGGCTCCGGTCATGTAGGGTTTGATATGCTCGTAGCTTTCCTCCAGTATGATCAGTTCGTCTTCATCAAGCGGAGCGCCCAGGTCGCCCTCTACACAGCAGGCTCCTTTGCACTTTTCAAGGTTGCACACAAAGAAATTATCGCGAATGTCATCGCTGATAACAGTATTCTGAAGAACGATCATGATTAATAAGGATAAGAGAGTAATCTCATACCGGACTAACCGGCAAAAAAGAGACAAAATTTAAGTTAAATAAGTTTAGACTAGCGTTTTGGGGCCCTTGCTCCTGCTGCTACAAGTATATTCTGCACACTTTCCCGCTTGGCATAGTCCATGGCTGTTTTTCCTGCATAGTCGCGCAGGCTTGGGTCAGCGCCGGCATTGATCAGCATCACAATCACCTCGTTGCCCCCATCCAGCTGACAGGCCAGCATAAGTGGCGTAAGGCCTTCCAGGTTCTGTATGTTCGGATTGGCACCGCCTTTCAGCAAGCGGTTCATCTCCATCATGTGCGTACCGTTGGCAAAACGTACGGCATAATACAGAGCCGTATTACCTTTGTTATCTACGATGTTCGGGTCAGCCTTATACTTAAACAGGGTATCCAACAGCTGAGCTTGTTCGATCTCAAACTCCTCCGTGTTAATGCGGGCACCTGACATGGCATAATGCAGGGCCGTCTTGCCATCCTGATCGGTCGCGTTCACGTCGGCGCCACCACGCAGCAACAGACTAGCTACTTCCAGACGAACATCAGGTTGATAAATCACACCATAGTCCTCGAGCAGCAGTGGAATAAAAATACCGTGCATGAGTGGTGTGCGTAGTCTAAAGTCAAAATCATAGCCGTTTGGAATAGCCAGTGTATTCACATTTGCCCCATTGGTGAGCGTCCGTCCCACGATTTCGGGGATTCGCTCTATGGCCGCCAGCACCAGTTTCTGATCTGTGGATTGGTTAAGGTACTTAAGCTGTTCAAAGGCATTGGAACTACCCTGCGAAATGGCTTCGTGGTAGAGTTTGCGTGCCTTCTCAGGCTCAGGTTCTCCTATGTTGCCTTCTTCATAAAGCAAACCCAAGGTATAGAGGGCTTCCTTTTCGCCGGCAGCGGCACCTTTCTCGAGCCAGTACTTGGCCTGCGCTACATCTTCTTTCACGCCCTCCCCTCTCAGGTATAGGTTTGCCAGTGAGGTATAGGCCACCACATCGTTCAGCTCAGCTGCACGTTTAATGTAGGTATAGGCATACCCTTTATCCTCCATTTCGCCGTAGCCGGTATAGTACATACTACCCAGAATGCGGTTGCTGAAGGCATCGCCTGCTATGGCCATGTCCCGGATATCGAGGGCGGCACTGCGCATCAGGCGTGTAAAGCGTTGTTTGTCCTCATCGTTGCGCAGGGTCATCAGCTCAGCTAAACCCAAGTTGCCAAACAGACTGCTGCCTTCCAGTGCCTTCTCAAACAGGATGCGGGCAGTGTCGGGGTCAGCTTTGTAGAACTTTTCAGGGTTGCGCACATAGGCTACTGAGTCCGATGTGATGATCTCGTCAATAGGTGCTCCGTCTTCCAGCAATTCGCCGTACTGGTGCATGCGCCCCATAAAGTAATAAGCCGCGGCTTCGTCACGTGCTGCGGCCTGGCGGAACTTGGCGTAAGCCTCGTTGTACTTTAAGCCGATGTAAAGGTCCACGCCTTGCTGCATTTCCGGTGTGCGCCATACCTGTTTGGCAGAGCGGGGAACCTTCACCTCTCTCAGGGAATCAGGTATAATCTTAACAACCTGGCTGGTATCGGATTGCGCCACAGCCAGATATCCGGCGGGGAGCAGCGCAAGTAGCAGGAGTAGTTTTTTCATGCCTAGTAATGGGATCATATATTTTTCAGGTATAAGCGGACAGAAAAATCCGCAGCAACCCTCTTAATTTTACAAAGATACAGATAATGCGGCGTTTCTCTAAAAAGCCCTGCCCGAAGACACGCAAATCAGAGGCCAAAAACGCATTCCTTTATAAGAAACCAAAAGCAAGGGTGATCTGGTTCTCTAAATGTGCAAGTGCCGTTCCTAAAACGGATAGGAATGTGTAAATTGCATGGATTAACAAAGAAGCACGCGGAAGAGACGAAATGGATTATATTAGTTTACTGAACGAGTCGCAACGCAAGGCAGTCCTCCACACCGAGGGGCCAGCTATGATCATTGCGGGTGCCGGCTCAGGCAAAACAAGAGTACTTACATACCGGATCGCTTACCTGATCAGCCAGGGAGTGGATCCATTCAACATACTGGCTCTGACCTTTACCAACAAGGCAGCCAAGGAAATGCGCCATCGTATCGAGAAAGTGATCGGTAACGAGGCCAAAAACATCTGGATGGGCACGTTCCACTCCGTTTTTTCACGCATTTTGCGTGCCGAGGCAGATAAGATCGGCTATCCGAAAAGCTTTACGATTTACGATACCGACGACTCCAAAACCCTCATTCGCAACATTGTGAAGGAGATGAACCTGGATGACAAGCTCTATAAGCCGAACATTGTGCTGGGGCGTATCTCGTCTGCTAAAAATAAGCTGATCTCGGTCAAGCAATACCTCAACGATGCCGTAATTCAGGCCGACGACGAGGCTGCCATGCGCCCGAAGATCGGTAAGATCTACGAACAGTATGCCAACCGCTGCTTCAAGGCCGGTGCCATGGACTTCGACGACCTGCTGTTCCAGACCAACGTGCTGTTCCGCGACCATCCGGATGCGCTCAACAAGTACCAGAACATCTTTAAGTTTGTGATGGTGGACGAGTATCAGGATACGAACTACTCGCAGTACCTGATCACGCGCAAACTGGCCGCCCAGAACCGCAACATTGTGGTGGTGGGTGACGATGCCCAGTCCATCTACGCTTTCCGTGGGGCTGATATTCAGAACATTCTCAACTTTGAGCGTGACTATCCGGAGCTGGAGGTGTTCAAGCTGGAGCAGAACTACCGCTCCACCAAGAACATCGTGAATGCGGCCAACTCGGTGATCAAAAACAACTCGGCGCAGCTCAAAAAAGATGTCTTTACCGACAACGAGCAGGGACCGCTGATTGAGGTGATCAAAGCCAATTCCGATAACGAAGAAGGCAAACTGGTGGCTACCTCCATCTTTGAGGAGAAGATGAACAACCACTTCTCCTACGACGACTTTGCTATTCTGTACCGTACCAATGCGCAATCCAGAGCCATGGAAGAAGCCCTGCGCCGCATGAACATCCGGTATAAAATTGTGGGTGGTCTGTCGTTCTACCAGCGCAAGGAGATCAAGGACCTGATCGCATACCTGCGTTTGGTCGTGAACCCTAATGATGAGCAGGCCCTGCGCCGGGTGATCAATTACCCGAAAAGAGGTATAGGCGAGACGACTGAGCAGAAACTGTTTGTGACAGCTGATGAAACCAACCACAGCGTATGGGAAGTGATCCAGAATGCCGGGCAGTTCCTGGGCAACCGGGTGGGCACAGCTATCGAGAACTTCTCGATCATGATCAAGGACTTTGCCCGCATTGCCGATAATACCGACGCCTTTGAAGTAGCCAAGCACGTAGCCAAGCATTCAGGTATAGTCGATGATCTGTATCAGGACAAAACCGTAGAGGGCCTGGCCCGTTACGAGAACATACAGGAGTTGCTCAACGGTATAAAAGAGTATGTGGATGATCCGGAGAAGGAAGATAAGAGCCTCTCAGCCTTCCTGCAAGACATTGCCCTTATCACCGACGCCGATACCAAAGCGGATATGGACGGTGAGTTTGTCACGTTGATGACAATTCACTCGGCTAAAGGTCTGGAGTTCAAAAACGTGTTCATTGTAGGTATGGAGGAGAACCTTTTCCCGAGCCAGATGATGCTGAACTCCCGTGCTGATCTGGAAGAAGAAAGACGCTTATTCTACGTGGCCATCACCCGCGCCGAGAAAAAGCTATACCTGACCTACGCTACCAGCCGCTACCAGTGGGGCAACCTGCGGGCCTGTGAGAAGAGCCGCTTCCTCGACGAGATCGATCCAAAGTACCTCAACTTTAAGTATGGTGAGCAGACCACGGCCAGCGGAGGCAATGTGTTTGACCGCGTGTTGCAGCGCAAGAGCAGCATCAGCAGCCTGGTGCAGCAGCCGGCACGCAAGCAGGCCGCCACAGCTTATACCGCCCCTGCCGACTTTAAGCCGAGCGACACGTCTAATCTGACTGCGGGTATGAAAGTAGAGCACCCTAAATTCGGGTTTGGCGTAGTAAGCAAAATGGATACGCAGGGCAACAGCACCAAGGCCATCATCAACTTCGACGAAGTGGGCGAAAAAACCCTGTTGCTGAGCTTTGCCAAGCTGCGAATACATGAGTAGTAATTAGAAATTATGAATTAAAAATTAGAAATTGAGATTTGTTCACTTGAGCATTGGCTGGTCAGAATCCCTTCGCCTATTTTAAGGCCTGATGATCACAGGATTACAATCTCTCTTAACTTCTAATTTCCACTTACCTGAAATTTCTAGTTACTAATTTCTAATTTTGAATTCTTTAAATTGATATAATGGAAGCAAGTACTACCTTTAAGCAAGACCTGTTGCTGCGTGAATACGGCAGAAACGTACAGGATCTTGTCAATCACATACTGAGCATTGACGACAAAGCAGAGCGTACCCGCCTGTCCTACCTGTTGATCAATCTGATGGCTAAACTGAACCCGCAACTGCGCGACACCCAGGATTTTCAGCAAAAGCTCTGGAACCACCTCTTTGTGATGTCCGGTTCAAAACTGGATGTGGATGCTCCTTACCCGCTCAGTGCCATGGAGTACCTCAATGACAAGCCACAGCCCATGGAGTATCCGCTGTCGACGCCGCGCTTTAAGCATTATGGCCAGAACGTAGAACTACTTATTAAAAGGGCTACCGAGATTGAGGATGAAAAAGAGCGTGAAGCCGCGACCATCTCTATCGGCAAGCTGATGAAGACACTCTACCGCTCTTATAACAAAGACAGCATTACAGATGATGTGATCCTGAACGATATCCAGCAGATCTCTAAAGGAAAACTGAATCTGGACCTTGCAATGATCGAGAGCAACAACCTGTTTGAATCTGTGAGCAGCAAGTCACAGGACACTGGCAGCAACCGCTCTCAGCAACAACAGAACCGTGGCGGAGACAACCGTGGCCGCAAAAACACCAGACCAACTTCCAACCAACGAAACAAATAGTACTAAATGGCTTCATTCGAAGTAAAAGGCGGTGCAAAGCTGCACGGAGAAATCATTCCGCAGGGTGCCAAAAACGAGGCATTGCAGATTTTGTGTGCCGTGCTCCTTACCCCCGAGAAAGTAACGATCTCGAATATCCCCGATATCCGGGACGTTAACCTACTGATTGAACTGTTGCGTTCGCTGGGCGTAAAAACAGAACGCTTGTCGCCGGACACCTATACCTTTCAGGCAGACGACATCGACATCGACTTTCTGGATTCCCAGCGTTTTGTGGAGCTAGGGCGTGCCATCAGAGGCTCCGTGATGATCGTGGGTCCGATGCTGGCCCGTTTCGGCAAAGCGAAGATGCCAAAGCCAGGTGGCGATAAGATTGGTCGTCGCAGACTAGACACGCACTTTACAGGATTCGAGAAACTGGGCGCTTCCTTTGAGTACAGCGCCGAAGATAATTTTTATACCGTCACTTCGCCAGCTTTGAAAGGCGCCTACATGCTGCTCGATGAAGCATCTGTGACAGGTACAGCCAACATCCTGATGGCTGCTGTGCTGGCCAAAGGTATAACCACGATCTACAATGCGGCCTGTGAGCCTTATGTGCAGCAGCTTTGCCGTATGCTCAACCGCATGGGTGCGAAAATAAGTGGCATTGGTTCTAACCTGCTTGTAATAGAAGGCGTGGAACAGTTGGGAGGAACCGAGCACCGCATGCTTCCTGACATGATTGAAATCGGTTCTTTCATCGGACTTGCTGCCATGACCGGATCAGAGATCACCATCAAAGATTGCCAGATACCGGAGTTAGGACTTATACCTGACACTTTCCAGCGACTGGGTATCAAGATGGAGTTCCGTGGCGATGACATCTTTATACCTGAGCAGGACCGCTACGAAGTAGACACCTACATCGACGGCAGCATCCTGAACATTGCGGACCATACCTGGCCTGGCCTCACCCCTGACCTACTGAGTGTGGCCCTTGTAGTGGCTACGCAAGCGAAGGGAACGGTACTGGTGCACCAGAAAATGTTTGAGAGCCGCCTGTTCTTCGTAGACAAGCTCATCGACATGGGTGCTCAGATCATTCTGTGCGACCCACATCGTGCTACTGTGATTGGTCAGAATAAGCAGATCCCGCTTCGTGGCATCCGTATGACCTCCCCTGACATTCGTGCCGGTGTGGCCCTGCTCATCGCTGCCCTCTCTGCCGAAGGTACCAGCATCATTGACAACGTGGAGCAGATCGACCGCGGCTACCAGAACATTGACGGCCGTCTGAATGCCTTGGGTGCGCAGATTAGGAGAATGTAGCTAAACAGGTGGCCATGATGGGCGAATTCTTGTGACCCGTCCTGATCATTTGGCGCTTGCAATACCTAAAAAACAAGAAGAGCACCTGCTGAGGATGCTCTTCTTGTATTAGTGACTAAGGGTAGCTTGTATCTGTAATTTTAGTCTTGCTGTGCTTCTTCCTTGCCCTCCCCTCTCCTGCTTCCCTGGTATAGCTCATACTTAAGTAAACGACAATCAATGGCGCCATTGTAAAGAGGTGTACGACGTGAAGCACGTAAGCCAATACTCTTGGCGGCATCCAGGTTGCCGGTGAAAACGAAGGCATCGAAGCCTTGGTAGTTGTTCTTGAGCGTGTCCCCGATCTGCTTGTAGAGTTGGTGAATGTCATCTGATTGGATACGTTCGTTATAAGGCGGATTCATGATCAAAACACCCTCTTCGGATGTAGCTTTTGTCTCAAAAAAGTCGGCCATTTCGATTTTGATCACATGCTCCAGACCGGCATTCTCGATGTTCTTGCGGGCAGCCATTACATAGTCCGGGTCAATGTCGTAGCCGATGATCCGGGCTTGTGGCTCACGCTTTTCTTTGGCTTCGGCCGTTTTCCATACCATCTCAAAAAGCTCGGCGTTATGGTCTTTCCAGCTTTCAAAGCCGTAAGGGTCGCGGCGGAAGATGCCCGGTGCGATATTCTGCGCCATCAGGGCTGCTTCGATCAGGAAAGTACCGGAACCGGCCATTGGATCAATAAAGGTGGATTTCTTGTCCCAGCCTGACAGGGAAATGATGCCGGCGGCCAGCACCTCGTTCAGCGGCGCCACGTTGGTCTGCAGACGGTACCCACGACGGTGCAGCGAGTCGCCGGAAGAGTCGAGTGAAAGCGTGACCATGTTCTCGTGCATGTGCAGGTTCAGGCGCACATCCGGTCGGATGCGGTCCACAGAAGGCCGCTCGCCGGTGGCTTTTCGGAACTGGTCGACGATGGCGTCTTTGGTCAGCTGAGCCACGAACAGCGAGTGTTCAAACGTAGAATGGCTTACAACGGCATCGATCGCAAAGGTCTGGTTCAGGTCAAATACCTCGGCCCAGTTGGTTTTCTGTACCTGTTCGTACAGGTCGCGCTCATTGCGGGCTTTGAAATTACGGAGAGGCCTGAGAATGCGGATGGCGGTGCGGCACCAGAGGTTGGCTTCGTAAAGTTGGCGCAGGTTACCCGAAAAAGAAACTGCCCGGTTGCCTACTTTGATATACTCTACTTCAAGCGCCCGCAGCTCTTCTGCCAGCACTTCCTCCAGTCCACTGAGCGTTGTGGCAACTATATTGAAATTATCGCTCTGCTTTTGCTTCGCCATTTGCTATACCTGTTTAAACCGCAAAAATAATGGTAATTTAGTTAAGAGTAAGGAGTTATAGTCAATTTAAGAGTTTGAGGTCCCTTGTGGTGGTTTCTATAGGAAGCAAAGTGTAAACAAAAAGTTGCTATACCTGCTGGCATCGTGGTCAGCAGCTCAGATTTAGCTTTTACCTTGAGCTAGCCATCATAAAACCCTATACCTACACCTGCATTGCCTCCACTTAACTCTTAGCGCATAACTTTTAACTCTTATCTAAATAAAAACTATTTTTGCCCTCAAATACCCGCTTATGAAATTCGAGAAAGACTTTTCCCTTAAACCTTACAATACGTTTGGCATCGATGCCAGGGCCAGGCATTTTGCGCGCTTCGACAGTGTGCAGGAATTGCAGGAGCTGCTGCAGCGGGCGGAGGTAAAGGAAGAGCCGAAGCTCATATTAGGCGGAGGCAGCAACCTACTGTTCACCAAAGATTTTGAGGGCATTGTACTGCTCAATGGTATAAAAGGTATGGAAGTGCTGCGCGAAGACGGCGGCTATACCTACGTGCGGGCCGGTGGCGGTGAGAAGTGGCACGACCTGGTGCTCTTCTGCCTCGGGCATGACCTGGGCGGTATTGAGAATATGTCGCTTATACCTGGCACGGTAGGGGCTGCTCCCCTGCAGAATATCGGGGCCTATGGTGTAGAGCTAAAGGATGTATTTGTGGAACTGGAAGCCGTGCAGCTCGAGACCGGCCAGGTCCATACCTTCGACAAAGAGGCCTGCCAGTTTGGGTATCGTGAAAGTGTCTTCAAACACAGCCTGAAGGGGCAGTATGTGGTCACAGCCGTGACTTTGCGCCTTCGTAGTAATCCGGAACTGAATACCACTTATGGTGCCATCCAGACCACATTGCAGGAGATGCAGGTGCTGCAACCTACCATACACGATGTAAGCGCCGCCGTTTGCCACATCCGCCGCAGTAAACTACCCGACCCGGCCCAGATTGGAAACGCAGGAAGCTTTTTCAAAAACCCCGAAATTCCGCTGCTCCTCTTTGATGTGCTCAAGGAAAAACACCCTGGTATGCCGGCCTACCCTGTATCTGAGACCAGCGTAAAGGTACCTGCTGGCTGGCTGATTGAGCAATGTGGCTGGAAAGGCAAAGTGATTGACAACTACGGCGTGCACAAAAACCAGGCGCTGGTGCTGGTGAATTACGGCGGCGCGAAGGGCAAAAACCTGCTGCAACTGGCACACGATATTATTCAGTCAGTGGAGGAAAAATTCGGCATTGCGCTGCAGCCAGAGGTCAATATCATATGATCTCTATTTTCTCCTGGAAGTAATAAAATTTTTAACTAAACTTCCCTAACTTATTTAAATAGGCTGCGATATATAGGGTATACTTTAATCGCTTATTACCCTATGAAAATTTACTTATACCGCTACCTACTATTATTTCTGGCGCTTCCCCTTGTGCTGGCATCCTGTGACAAAGACGATCCTGAACCTACCAAAACTGACCTCGTTGTAGCGCACGAATGGCAAGGAGAACGCGTGCTGGTTAATGACTTCGACGTGTCGGACAGACCCGAGATCAAGGACATGCTGCTCGACATTAAAAGCACTCGCCTGACACTTCGCCGCGACGGCACTTATACCGCAGTATACGACCAGGCTGGTACCTCACAAACTACCACTGGTACTTGGGAATTCAAGGAAAATGAAACCATCATTTACTTTGACCTGCTCGGCGACCTGCAGATAGAAAATCTCACCACCACCAACATGGACCTGATCACCACCGTGAACCGCAACAACACAAGCTTCGATGCGAAAGTCCAGTTTGTGAAAAAAGACTAAATTCAGTAAGTTAGAACCGGCTATTGCCCTACGTGCCTCTCAAAGGCCCCTTATCCAACGCAGGTCAGGATCCAGGTAATTTATACATTCACTCAAACATCATTACATGAAATTCCAAAAATTACTCACTTTCCTGTTTGCCCTGCTCCTTGTAACCAGCATGACCTCGTGCGATAAAGATAAAGACAAAGAGCCATCAAACAGAGACTTACTGACAGCCGAAAAATGGACCGGGCATTCCTTCTGGGCATTTGGCAATGATATTTCAGATCTTTTTTTAGAGCAACTTAACTATGACATCAAAAAGAACACGGTCAAGTTTGACAAAGCGGGTACGTACGTGGATTCCTATGAAAGGACTTCAATAAGCGGCACATGGGAATTTGCGAATGACGACAAATCCATCATATTCGATAAAGGAACCGAAGATGAATACACCGCCACCGTACTGTTGCTCACAGATAAAGAACTCCGGATGGATCAGACGGTAGAGACTGAGGAAGGGCCTTTAACACTGGAGGTTCGATTTACCCGATAAACAAAAAAGGCTCCCTTGCAGGAGCCTTTTTTTATTTCAGTACAGCCAGGGTGGCCCCATCGCCTCCCCTTTCCTCGGCCTCGCTGGCCAGACTGACCACTTCTGGTACCGAGTACAGATAGTCGCGCACGACTTGCCGCAGCACGCCATTGCCACGTCCGTGCACGATCTTAATTTCAGGTATACCCAGCATAATTGCTTCGTCGGTGAAGTTCATTACTTTGTTTAAAGCGTCTTCGGCATACTCGCCCCGGATATCAATCGAAGACCCAAAATCGGCCATACGTTGCGTGATGTTCATGCCGCGGGTATAACCTTCTGCTGTTTCGGCTTTCTTTTGTTTTTTGGTCTGCGCCTCGGCTCGCTCCAGGTTATCCACCTTCACAATCGTTTTCAAACCACCGAACAATACCTCCGCAGTTTTGCCTTTTATACCTACGATCTCTCCAACCGAGTCCTGTCCGATCAGCGCCACTGTATCACCGGCTTTGAGCGGTCCGCCGTTGCTGGCAATCCGTTTGTGGGCAGGGCGGGGCTCTTCTTTGCGTACCTTTTCGGTGGCAAATTCTTCGAGTTCGCGGCGGGCCAGTTTGGTTTGCTCCTTCTCAGCCTGACTCTGCTTGATCTGCTGGATGGTAGCTTCGATCTTCTGGTTGGCATCTTTCAGCAGGAGTTTGGCCTTGCCTTTGGCTTCGCGCATCACATCCTGTTTGCTCTCCTCCAGGAAGTTCTTCAGATCAGTATACTCCTTCACATTGCGCTTCAGTTTCAGCTCCAGCGCAGTGGCTTCTTTCAGCTTCTTCTCCAGTTCCTGCTTCTCCGTCTCCAGTTCTTCCAACAGGCGATCATAGCGAATCTTGTCCTTGCCCACCAGACTGCTAGCCTTGTCTACAATGTGTCTTGGCAAGCCAATCTTTCGGGCAATCTCAATTGCAAATGAAGAACCCGGTTTGCCTATTTCCAGTTGGTAAAGCGGCTGCAGGTTTTTGTGGTCGTAGCGCATGGCCCCGTTCACAATGCCTGGCGTGCGCTCGGCAAAGTTCTTCAGGTTGGTATAGTGCGTCGTGATCACGCCAAACACCTTGCTGTCGTTCAGATTCTGCAACACCGCCTCGGCAATGGCACCACCCAACACGGGTTCTGTGCCCGTACCAAATTCGTCTATCAGCACCAAACTCTTGTGATCGGCCACCGTCACAAACTTTTTCATGTTGGTGAGGTGCGAACTATAGGTACTCAGATCGTTTTCGATGGACTGTTCGTCTCCGATGTCGATGAAGATGTCGTGGAAGATACCCGCTTCCGAATTATCAGTCACAGGTATAAGCATACCCGTCTGCAGCATATACTGTACCAGGCCCACCGTTTTTAAACTCACTGACTTACCACCAGCGTTCGGACCAGAAATCAGCAGGATACGCTGCTCACGTGTCAGTTCCAGATCCATCGGCACCGTTGGCTTGCCCATTTGCTTATGCGACAGGTATAGCAGCGGGTGAATGGCTTCTTTCCAGGCGATGTGCGGGTACTTGTGCAGCTTCGGCATCGTTGCCTCTATGCGTCTGGCAAAAGCCGCCTTGGCCCGTATAAAGTCCAACAGGCCCAGGTACTGGTAAGCTTTGCGCAGCTCAGGTATAAAATTGCGCAGCGTATTGGTCAGCCCCACCAGAATGCGGATCAACTCGCGGTGATAGGCATTTTCCAGGTCTTTGATGTCGTTGTTGAGCTCGAAAATAGACTCCGGCTCAATGTATACCGTCTGCCCTGTGTTCGATTCATCGTGGATCAGGCCTTTAATGCGGCGCTTGTGCTCGGCAATCACAGGTATAACCAAACGGCCACCACGAATGGTTGGCTCAGCATCGCCGGGTGTCCAGCCTTCGTTTTTGGCGTGGCGCATGATCGAGCTGATCGTTTTACGCAATTGCCCTTGCTGCGCGATCAGGTCGCGCTTGTAGCGCTGCAGCTCGGGCGAGGCATCGTCGCGCACGGCACCGGCATCATCTACCACTTTGTCGAGGGCAGCGATCAGGGAGCGCTCGACCATTACATGGGCACCCAAGGCTTTCAGAGCTTCAAACTTACCCTCTTCGGTGCTGGAAATAAAGCGCTGCGAATCGCGGATAGTGCGCAAAGACATTTTGATCTCGAAGAAAGCCTGTACTTCCAGGAAAGTACCAGGTATAGCGGCCCGATCGAGGTAGGCAGTTACGTCAAAATAGTGCTGGAGCGGAATCTCGGCGTCGGACTCGAGCAGTTGTTTAAACTCGTTCGTTTGCTCCAACAGGCGCTGCACCAGGTCATGGCGGTTGAGGAAAGTCATGCGGCTGACGAACTGTCGGCCAAGTGGACTCAGGCAAAGTTCCGAAAGCATTTCGCGTACCTGCGCAAAGCCAATTTTTATTTCAAAGTTATCTGGATAGATCAATTGTTATCTCTTAGATTTAGGGCAAATTTAACACAATATAACAAGTAAAGGTGCTGCTTTCGTTCGCCAGGTTTTTATAAATTATTCATTGTTTGGATTGTGGGTTGTTGATTGTTAGGGTATAGGTTTCGGGCATAATTTTGTGGACGATTGCCAGCGCACGATTCGGGCAGGTTTACCGAAACACAATTCAGACAATACTTAGTGCACGATGCGGACAGGCCACGACCTGTCCCTACGATGAAACAATGCTACTTCGTAGCACCAAGATTTTACGATGTAACGTCGCTACAATCAAACTTTTTAACTCTTCAACTTTTTAACTCCCAAACTCATATGGTTCTCGACAAACTCACCAACGCCGACCGCTATACCTGCATGCACCCGCTTTTTGCGCAGGCTTTTCAGTTTTTGCAGGAAGCTGACCTAATGACGCTCCCGCTTGGGCAAAAAGCGATTGTGGGCAAAAACCTCTTTGCGATCATCTCCGAAGGCAGCGGTATACCTGAGTCAGACGCCAAAATAGAGGTGCACCGCCGCTACATCGACATCCAGTATGTGATTGAAGGCACCGACCACATGGGCTGGAGAGACCTGGCGCTGTGCAGCGAGCCCAACGACCCGTATACCGACGAGCGTGATGCTGCTTTCTTTTCGGACAAGCCTGCTTTCTGGTTTGATGTGCCGGCAGGTTCCTTCACCATCTTCTACCCTAACGATGCCCACGCCGCCATGATCACGGAAAAGAATGTGCGCAAGGTGGTGCTGAAGATTGCCGTGAAGCCGGAAGGCCCTGTGGAGGCATGAAAAAGCTAGCCTCTTTGCTAACTTTGCTCTGTCTGGCTACCGCAGCTAGCGCACAATCACAGCCTGATTCTCTCAAAAACCGCGCGTTTGGGAGTTATATTTTCATTCCGATCGAATTCCCGATCATCGACAGCAAAGGGTTTGAGAATGCGGTGGCTGTAGCCGGATTACCGGAGGCCAGGTACCCGACTGCTACCTTAGGTATTGGGTTCCAATTTTATGCGAACCGCGGCATCAGCACGATTTCTTTTGCCACGGGTACCCGCAAAAAAGAGAAAGATACCTATCTGACGGAAATGGAATACCGATCTTTCTCCTTCAACTTCGGCTACGATCTGACCAAAGGCCATCGGTATGCGCTATACCCATACCTGGGATTCAAAGGCAATGGACTTAACTACCTGTACCGCGAGAAATCAGAGGAGACAATTGATCTAGAGGATTACCTGGAAACAGACCTGCAGTATAGGGAAATCCACAACTCGAGAGCACACCTGGACTTGGGTTTCGGCTTTGCCAGGCAGTCTTTTTATCTGATCAATGCCCGGGTAGGCTATCTCGTTCCACTCGAAAAATCACGCTGGACCATCAACGACGACCTGCACCTGAGTGCTGCGCCAGGTACCAGGTATAAGTTTTACTTTTCGATCAACATCGGCTTTGGCGCAATCTTCACCGAAGACGATGTCAGAAGAAGGTATAGTCGTTAACGGGTCAGTTTCAGCAAGTCTCTAATCAGATCCGACGCTGTATAAAGTATAGAAAATTGGTCTAGTACGTCCAGAAAGCCAGTCAACAGATGCGGATTGTCGGCTATATTTGTGAAGTAGGCGATTAGCACATCGTTTTCAGGTATACGGATGACGAGATTACTGAAGCCGCTGGTGTTGCCGGTGTGGTACATTTCCAGTCCTCCTGATTTGCGTCGGCTAAAGAACCAGCCCATACCATAAAAGCCATTCGTATAGTCAGGTATAGGCGCATATACCTGTTCCAGCGCAGGTGCCATACCTGGCTGCTGATTAAGCGCCCGGTGCCAACGCTCGTAGTCGCGCACGGAGGTATAGATGCAGCCATCGCCTTGGGTAGCGGTGCAGGTGCCCTGGTCAGCCAGCACGATATCGCCCGCCTCGTTTCGGGCATAACCCATCGCGCGGTTAGGTATAGCCTCGCCCTTTTCGAAAAGCATGGTGTGGTCCATACCGAGTGGCTCAAAAATCCGCTGTTGCAGAAAATCGGCGTAGGCTATATCTGCCACCTGCTCCACCACCAGCGCCAGCAGCACGTAGCCGGTGTTGCTATACCTGTATTGGGTAGCGGGTGCAAAGTAGGTCGTAGTTTGTGCAGCAGCTATGTCCAGTACTTCCGTATCACTGATCTGCCAATCAGGCCGCTCCTTAACAAATTCCTCATAATCCAGCAAACCGGAGGTGTGGCAGAGCAAATGCCGTAGCGTTACCTGCACTCCTATACCTGGCTGGAAGTCAGGAAAAAACTGCTGCAACGTATCATCATAAGTCAATTGCCCCTCCTGCTCCAACAATTGGACGCACATGGCCGTGAACTGCTTGCTCACCGAAGCTAACCGGAAAGTGATGTCCGGCGTAATTGGTTCGCCGGTAGAAAGATCAGCTATACCTATCCCGCCAGCATACAGTTCCTCTCCGGCCACTGACACTAGCAAGGCTGCGCCTGGTCCATCGGAGGTATAACAACTGCTCAGGTGTTCGTCTAAAGCTTTTTTTAAGTACTGTAGCATAGGAATTTGATTAGGGATACCTTAAAATTTCTCTTCCACCCCGAGTCCGAACAGGGCGTAGTCGTATTTTACCGGATCTTGCGGATCGAAAGTACGCAGATGGTCCGTCAGTTCCTCCGCCGTTTGCCAGTCCATGCCTTTGCGGGTGATCAGGCCTAGGCGGCGGGCCACCCGCTCCACATGCACATCGCAGGGACAAACCAGATCTGCAGGCTGCATTGTGTGCCAGATACCGAAGTCCACGCCACCGTCAGCGGGTCGCACCATCCAGCGCAGGTACATGTTCAGGCGTTTGCAGGCCGACTTACGGGCGGGGGTGGAAATATGCTTGCGGGTACGGTGCGGGGCATCCTCCAGACTAAACACCAGGTTATGAAAATGCTCCAGCCGCTCCTTCTGTGTCCTGATCTCGTTCCGCTCTCCTGTAAAAGCCGTCTCCAGACTCTCGTGCTGCTGGTAGTACCACCGGAACCAGTGGATCAGGTATAGCAGGTCGGTATCGTTGAAGGTCCGGTGCCTGAAACCCAGAAACCGCGGCAGGTCCTGTTCCTGGTGCTGCAGGATGAACTCATGCGGGGCATTGTCCATCAGGTCCATCAGCTTGAGACAGTTGTTAATGATCGTTTTGCGCTGCCCCCAGGCCAGGATGGACGCAAAAAATCCACTGATCTCGATGTCCTGTTTTTTGGTGAAACGGTGCGGAATGGAGACCGGGTCGTTCGGAATAAAGTTGGGTTGGTTGTAGCGGGCTACCCGGTCGTCGAGCAGGGCTTTGATCTGGGCGATATCCTGTTTCATGTGCTTGGTACGAGAAATGGCGCTACGCAAGTTAAGTAATCTGTAGCAGGCAGGCAGCTTCCTGCTGCCGTAGCAGGTACAAAAACGGCAACAAAAAAGCCCGGACAAGTCTGCCCGGGCTTTTTCTTTATCGCTATACCTGCCTAGGGCATGTAAGACAATTCTACTCTGAACTTCTGGTCGATGGCACCCAGCTTCTGGCAGGCTTTCTTGGACAGACGTACTACTACGTTGTTGTTCTCGCCTGTGCTAGGCAGTTTGCCGATCACACGCACGTATACCACCTGGTCGTTCATGGCGTTTTTCACCTGCATAATGGTGCCTACCGGAGCTGATTTGTGCAGTGCCAGGTATTTATTTGTATCTGCTTTCGGGTCGATCATTTCGGCCATACCTGTTTCAAGGATCTTCTTGGCACCGGACACAGAATCTACCATCTCTTCATCATCATCGTCCTCAACGGCAGTTGCAGGCACTGGCGTAGCAGGCTGTGGCGTCAGGACAACGTGTGTGTTGGCCGGGGTCGTGGTGGCAGCTGCAGTCTCGGTGGAAGCCACTGCTGTTTCTGTTACACTATCTTTTGCGATTTCGTCATCCGTCTCGCTCACGTAGATCGGATTCTTGGACGCTACCGGCTGACCTTTGCCTACGATCAGCAAAGCTCCTACACTGATCGTGTTATCAGGCAGGTTATTCCAGCGCTTGATATCATCCACTTTCACAGCGTGCATGCGCGAGATCGAGTAAAGCGTCTGCTGCGGCTCTACCTGGTGCAGTTTCTCACCACGGCTGTTTACCGTAAAGGTGCGGTTGCTGGCCGTGCCCGCTACAGGCGACTGCTTAACAGCGGCTGGCGCTGCGGCATACTTACGCGGGATCAGCACAACCTGGCCCACGTTGATGGTGGTTTGTACCGTTGGGTTGGAATCCACGATCTGGGAGACGGAAACACCATACTTTCTGGAGAGGGCGTAAAGAGTTTCCTTAGGCTCTACGCGGTGCTGCACGTATACCTTACCGTTCTTACGCTCCACACCTACAGAGTCGCGCGGGGCAACCATGCCGAAGGCTGAAGCCGAAAAAGGAAGCAACGGCAATGCTACAAGGGCGATAAGTAAAATTCGGATCATAGCTAAAAGTCGAACTATAAAATTTAAAGAGAATATGCCTTCAAGGAGGTCTTGTTTTGCACGAAATACAAACTGCGCATAAAGATAAAAAAAGTATCTGAACCTACGCCATCAATTGCACCTGCAAGTAACTCATTTAAGTGCGAAAAACCATTTAAATCAAAAACAGCCAGAAAATTATCTAACTTATTTTCATTGGTCCTGCAGTAGTAGCTTACCACCAGGCAGGTATCTGTTTCGGCGTACTCCAGGGCGGTTACTGGCTCACAGTCAAGTTCCTGCACCAAAAAATCGCGTACCTGTTCGTAGTATATTTCGCCTTCCCGGTACAGGTGCGGGTATCGCACAGCCTCAAAACGGAGCTTATGGCAGCGCTGCACCCCATCGGCCGCCTCTTTTTGACTGATATCGCTTCGTATGGTTTTACCGTAACCGCTTTCCAGCAAAAGCAGTTCCTTACCCGTTTGGGTAACTTCGTAGGCCAGCAGCCCACGCTCCTCTATTCCGTAGAAAGCCAGCTCCGACTGCTGCCACAGCGCTATACCTGAGTCAGTTGCAAAAGCCCGTATACCTTTGTGCTGCCCCAGTTTGCGGTCGCCGTAACCGTGCAGGTATAGCACCTGCTTGTGCACATCCTCCAGGCCCAGCCACCAGGTGTTAAGATCAGGCAATTTCAGTTCCAGCAGTGGCGAACCAGTCAGGTGCAAGGTATAGAAACGGGTCTGCAGCAGGTCAGCATCACGCACCTCCAGCGCCATCCAGCCTCCAGGTACATCCAGACGGATACGCCACACGGGCGCTTCAAATTCGTATTTAAAAAGTAGGGAAAGAATAAGCGGGATTTTTTTAGTATCTTATTTCCGATTAAGCTCAAATGTATGAAATCTAACGCAAAAATATGGCAATGGCCGTCACTCCTCCTGCTGGCTCTTCTTTTTTCTTTCACGTCCGCCTGGGCGCAGGAGCGCCAGAAGGTGTTCATCATGGAGATCGGGTCTGAAATCGATCCGCGCACCAACCGCTACACCCAGCTGGCACTGGACGAGGCGACCCGCGTAGAGGCCGACCACATTTTGCTCAAGCTGAATACTTACGGCGGTGCCGTGAACGATGCTGATGCTATCCGCCTGCGCCTGCTTGAGTACCCGAAGCCGGTTTATGTGTTTATCGACAAAAACGCAGCATCAGCCGGAGCACTCATTTCCATTGCCTGCGACAGCATTTACATGGCGCCGGGGGCCAACATCGGGGCGGCCACAGTGGTCGGTGCCGACGGGCAGGCCGCGCCGGGCAAGTACCAGAGCTACATGCGCTCCATTATGCGCTCCACTGCCGAAGCCAACGGCCGTAACCCCAGACTAGCCGAAGCCATGGTAGACGCTGCTGTGGACAGCACCTTGTCGGCAGATCAGGTACTGACCCTCACCACTTCAGAAGCCATCCAGCACGGCTTCAGCGAAGGACAGGCCAACAGCATCGACGAAGTGTTGCAAAAGCTCAACTTGCAGGACGCCGAGATCATCCGCTACGAACTCAGCTCAACCAACAAAGTCATTTCATTCTTTCTGAATCCCGTTATCAGCGGTATTCTGATCCTGATCATCATTGGCGGACTCTGGTTCGAACTGCAGACTCCGGGCGTAGGTTTTCCGCTCATGGCAGCTATCATCGCAGGCGTGCTATACCTGACTCCTTTCTACCTCAATGGCCTGGCCGAGCATTGGGAGATCCTGCTGTTCATTGTCGGGCTGGTGCTCATTGCGCTGGAAGTGTTTGTGGTGCCAGGATTTGGGGTGACAGGTATAAGTGGCATCTCGCTGGTGTTTTTGTCGCTGCTGCTGATCATGATCAATAACCAGGCCTTTGACTTTACATTCGTTTCGTCTGAGCGCCTGATGGAAAGCCTGGTTTCTGTGCTGCTGGGTATGATCAGTGCCGTGATCATTGTAGTGCTGACCTGGAATCGTGTGCTAGGTAGCCGCGCCATGCGCCGCATTACACTCGTCAACACCTTCGACAGCAAAGAGGGCTACCGCTCCAGCAATTCGGTTGAGCACCTGATCGGCAAAACAGGTATAGCCTATACCCGCATGGCACCTAGCGGACGGGTGATGATAGAGGACAACGTGTACGACGCGCAGGCCCGAGACGGCTTCATCGACAAGGGCGATGTGGTGCAGGTGATCGACCAAAGTACCTTTGCACTGCGGGTGAAGAAAGTTTAGGAATCTGGGAATTTAGGGAATTGGAATAAGTATTTGCTTTGGTGCAACCCGGGCGGGGTGATCAGGGTCTTGAGAGTATACTTCCGCTAAAACCTCAAATGAAAAAATTCAAGCTATACCTGGTGGCTCCGCTGGCCCTGATGCTGACCGCCATTTCCTGTGACAAAGATGACGACCTGCAGGTGATGGAAGCAACCGCTACCCTGGTTTGGTCAGGTGACTATGCAGTAGACGGATGTGGTTTCATTATTCATTTAGGTGATCAGCATTATAAGCCTGAGAATGAACAGGAAATAGACAATTTATTCAAGCAGCAGGATTCGCATACTGTTCGTATTAAGTATACCTTGCCAGCCAAACCCCGGGAGTATAACTGCGGCTGGGGGGTGCATAAAAAAAGCACTATACGGCTGCTTTCCATCAAAAAAGCGTAGTCTTATAACTGTACAGCAACCTGTAAACTATACCTGATGAAAAACTTACTCTTATCGGCGATTCTAGTCCTGATGACGACATTGGCCTTTACTGCTTGCCAGAACAATACTGAAGGGAACGCTGAAACCGATGATGCCATTCTGTTCTGGTCAGGAGAGTACATGGTGGACGGCTGCGGATTTGAAGTAGAGATAAATGGAAAGCGCTTTAAGCCGGATAACGAAAACGAGATAGACGAGGCATTCAAGATGGAAGGCGAAACTCCTGTGATGATCACCTACGAAAAATTAGGTCGCCAGCTCGACATCCGGTGCGGACTCTCAACCCAAAGCAGAGCCATGGACGCCATCCGGGTGATATCTGTGAAGAAACGGACCTAACCTGCTGCAGGGCTTTTTATACCTGCCTGCTGCATTACTCCCATCTCTTGCGTAACTTGCGGGTGCCTGCCATTGCACGGCTGGCCACTGAAAACCGTCTGTCCTATGCTAATACTCGGTATTATACCTGCCCGCTACGCCTCCACCCGTTTCCCCGGAAAGCCACTTGCCGACATCAATGGCAAAAGCATGATCCGGCGGGTATACGAACAAGCTTCATCATCAGGTTTAACAGAAGTGATCGTAGCTACTGATGATCAGCGCATTCTGGACCACGTGCATGCGTTTGGCGGGAAGGCAGTCATGACAGCGGCACACCACCAAAGCGGCACCGACCGCTGCTTCGAAGCCTACCAGCTGCACGACAAGCCTTTTGAGTACGTGATCAACATTCAGGGAGATGAGCCCTTCATCAAACCTGAGCAGATCGAGCTGTTGGCCACCTGTTTCAATAATCCGCAGACGCAACTGGCAACTTTGATCAAAAAGATCATCACACCGGAGGAGCTTTTCAATGTGAACGCGCCTAAGGTAGTAGTGAGTCACCATGGGGAGGCGCTGTATTTCAGCCGCCAGCCCATCCCTTATTGCCGCAACGTGCCGAACGATATCTGGCACAAACAGCATACCTATTACAAACACATCGGCATTTACGGCTACCGCACCGACATACTGGAGCAGATCACGCAGCTGCCACCTTCCAGCCTGGAACTGGCCGAGTCGCTGGAACAACTGCGCTGGCTAGAAAATGGATACCGCATCACCACAGCTATCACCGAGTTTGAAACCTTCGGCATCGATACCCCGGAAGACCTGGAGAAAGTAAGAGAACTTGGAAGTTAAGGAGCTTGAAGAGTTGTCAGGTACAAGCCCAGCGCACAAATCTCGGGCTAACGGTTATCCAACCTGTTAATTTTACTCATATCTTCTAGCAATCAATAATTTAACACCCAAGCAATCAACTATATCTTGAAGCATTACACCCTACAGCGATTCGTGAAACTGAACCTGTACTTCTTTGGAATGTATGGGCTGCTGACTGCGGCTTGGTACGGTTTTACTGGACGGTTTGGAGAGGACTCGACTAGAGGAGCAATTAGCGAGATACTGGTGAATGCAGCTATCTTCTCGCTGCTGTTTACGATTGCGCTCTTGCTATGGTATAGGAGAACAGAAATCAGAATTCCAGTGAAAAGTATCTCTCCAAAGGCGCTGGATCAGAAGCTGGACGAGATTGGCTATGAACGTATACCCGGCAAGGACAAAGGGGCTGTGCAGGTATACAAGCCCCGACCACCCAAAGCCCCTGCCCTGGCCGGCCGTCTTTTCGTGCAAAAGTCAGCTAACTTCTACCACCTGCAAGGGCCAGTGAGTAAGTTGAAGAGTTTGGGCGATTAGACGTTTGAGAGTTAGGAAATAAGAATTTTGAGAGTGACTTGGCATTGAGAGGCGAGTTGTCTGTATTGGGCCCAAAACGTTTAGCTATTCACAATTCTATTCATCCCGTAAATTCAAGCTTTTTAACTTTCTAACTCATAAACTCCTAAACTAGAATCATCCTCCCGCCTTTTTGGCCTTATACCCGGCCGCTAGCAGTACCTGCAGCACCTTGTCGCGGAAATCGCCCTGAATCAGGATCTCGCCGTCTTTAACAGAACCACCTACGCCACATTTGTTTTTCAGCAGTTTGCCCAGCTCTTTCAGATCGTCTTCCGTACCCACAAAACCTGTTACCAGTGTTACCTGCTTGCCGCCACGGGCTTTCTTGTCGAGCATGACTTTGAGGTTCTGCTGCTGCGGTGGCAGTGTCTCAGCTTCGTGTTCGTGCTCATAATCGTAATTGAAATCAGAATTGGTGGAGTATACCACTCCCTGTCTTCCTTTTTTATTCTTATCACTCATAGTCTTGACTTTTCAATTTTTAGCGTGCTACCACATGCAACGATTGTGGCACCATGCGCACTTCAAACTCCGTTGCCTTGCCCAGATACTCCCCATCAGCGTGGTGCATCATTTCGTGGTCGGTCTGCACTGTTACACCTTCGGTCTTAAAATACTCGGCACTGTCTGCACCAGCCGGTTTGTTAGCCAGCATCGCGTAGCTCAGCTGCAACGCTTTAAACATGTCTAGCTTACGCACCAGACACACGTCCAGCATGCCATCCCTGATGTCGGCCATCGGGGCGATATAGGCATTGTTACCATACTGTGCAGCATTGGCAAAGGCCATTACAAACAACTCCGTTTCGATGGTCTTGCCATTGATAACGGCCTTCACCGGAAGATGGCGGTAGTTGCGTACTTCTTTCAGGATCAGCTCCACATAGGTTTGCAAACCGCGCTTTTTACTCCCTGCAAACACCGAACTGATGTAGGCATCAAAACCTATACCTGCCGTCGTAAAGAAAGGGCGCCCGTTGATAGTTCCGCTGTCTATTTTGGACCGGTGTCCGTCGTTCAGGAAGCGGATGGCCCCGTCAACTGTCAGGGGTACCTGCAGGTGGCGGGCCAGTCCGTTGCCGGAGCCCCTTGGTATAATGCCCAGCGCAGTTTCGGTATGCAGCAGCCCCTGTGATACTTCGTTTACGGTGCCGTCGCCCCCGACGGCTACCACTACACTGCAGCCCTCTGCCGCAGCCTGCCTGGCCAGCTCCGGCGCATGACCGGCATAGGCAGTATATACGATGTCGTGGTCAAACTGCTTGTGGTCCAGGTGCAACTTGATGCGGGCAGCCACATCGACCTTGCTACTGGGTCCGGACTTTGGGTTGATGATAAACCGGTAATGGGGACGTTTGCTCATATAAGCTAGAATCGGCCAAAGGCGCTGCTAACAGGATTAATTCTCCGCAAATTAACCCATTCCGCCGGAGAATAAAAAAAGCCCGGTTTTAGCCGGGCTTCTGTTTTGTAGGTATAGGTTTCTTATTTCAGATGAAAAGTCAGCACAGGTATATTGGAATGATTAACCAGGTCTTCGGCAATACTGCCACTAAGCAGGTGTGCCAGACCAGTACGACCGTGCGTGGCCATCATCACAAGGTCAGCTCCAACTTCCTCTGCAAAGTTCAGGATGCCGTTTTCTTCAATAACATCATTGTATACATTGCTGGTATAGTTCTGCAGTCCGTAACGCTCTGCTGCTTCCTGCATGCGCGTGCGCAGGATGGTACTCGACTCAAATGCGCCCGGAGTGTTGATGTATACCAAGTGTAGCTTCGCACCGAACATCTGCTGGAAGTACTTAAATTTCTCCACGGCTGTACCAATCTCCCGTTTGAAATCAGAAGGCAGCACGATATTACGAATCTTGAAATTGGAGATAGGGCCTTTTACAGTCAGAACCGGGCATTCGGCTGTGCGTACCACCTTCTCGGTGTTCGAACCGATCAGGAATTCATCCATGCCGCTGGCACCTTTCGAGCCCATCACCACCAGGTCTACCTTGTCATCGCTGATCACACGGCGGATCTTGCGGATCACGTTGTCGGCGTCTACCTCCTGCACCACTTCCACTCCAGCATGCTCCACAGTGCGTTCCAGCTCGGCCATGCGGTACTTAGTATTTTCGAGAAGTTTCATCATGTATACCTGCTCCATACCGTTTCCGCCCACCAGGTCGCCGGTTACACTGAAAGAGTAGGAATATGGCATCTCTACCACATGCAGTAGCTTGATGGCAGCCCCGGTCTGTCGTGCAATGACTACAGCCACTTCAAAGGCATTACGGGCCTGGTCAGAAAAGTCGGTAGGTACAAGAATTCTTCTCATAATTTTGTGCGGTTTAGTCTTTCTGTTTGATTTCAGTTGTAAAAATACAGGATTGTAGATGCCTGTGCTATGACAATTGTCATTCCTGATGAAATATAGTAATTTTCTTTTATATACGCTATAAAACACAAAAGCCCACCGGAAAGGCGGGCTTTTGCATATGTTAAGGTATAAACCTAGTGATTAGCCAAGCTTGGCGATCAGGTCAGCAGCTCTGTTAGAGTAGCCAGCCTCGTTGTCGTACCAGCCTACTACTTTCACCAGTGTTTCGTTAGCTGATGTCATCTCTGCGTCGAAGATGCAGGAATGCGTGTTGCCAATGATGTCAATTGAAACGATCGGATCTTCGGTATACTCCAGAATGCCTTTCATTTCGCCTTCAGCAGCTTTCTTCATCGCAGCATTGATCTCTTCTTTTGTAGCTGGTCTCTTCAGTACACAAGTAAGGTCAGTCAAAGAACCATCCGGAATAGGAACGCGCATCGCCACGCCATCCAGTTTGCCTTTCAGATGCGGCATTACCAGGCCAACAGCCTTAGCAGCACCTGTAGAGGTTGGGATGATAGAATAAGCTGCTGCACGCGCTCTTCTCAGGTCGCTGTGCGGTGAATCCTGCAGGCTCTGGTCTGCTGTGTATGCGTGAACAGTTGTAATATATCCTTTTTCGATACCGAAAGTATCGTCCAGTACTTTCGCCATTGGTGCAAGGCAGTTTGTAGTGCACGAAGCATTCGATACGATAGTTTCTTCGCCTGTCAGCACATCTTCGTTAACACCCAGTACTACTGTCGGGATATCGCCTTTGGCTGGAGCTGAGATAACTACTTTGCGGGCACCTGCCTCCAGGTGACCACCAGCGCCCTGCTGGTCCACGAAACGGCCGGTAGATTCCAATACTACGTCTACGCCCAGTTTGCCCCAAGGCAAGTTCTTCGGCTCGCGCTCAGCAGTGATCTGGATTTCTCTGCCATTCACGATAATACCGTTGTCAGAGGCCTCTACTGTACCGTTGAAACGGCCGTGCACTGAGTCATACTTTAGCAAGTGTGCCAGTGTTTTGGTGTTGGTCAGGTCGTTGATAGCCACTACCTCTACGTTGTCCTTCTCCAGAAGGGCCTTAAAAGTAAGTCTGCCGATACGGCCAAAACCGTTAATTGCAACTTTAATTTTAGACATGGTATTTGGGATTGATTTGTTTTTAAATTTGATGGTGCGAAGTTACGATTACAGACAAGGAAAACCAACATATTTTTTCCTGCCTGTCTCTTAATGTTTTACGTGAAATCAGGCTAAAAAATCAAAAAAACATTTGCCTTGTAAGCACTTTGCCTTATATTTGCACCACCAAACGACAAGATGGTCCGTTCGTCTAGGGGTTAGGACTCCAGATTTTCATTCTGGCAACAGGGGTTCGATTCCCCTACGGACTACACAGTAAAGCTTAAAAACCCGCTTATTTCATCAAATAAGTGGGTTTTTTGTTTCCAGAGTAACAGAAAAGTAACAAAATTGTTTTTACAGGTCGCTACTCCCCTTTTCTGCTCTTGTTTTAGCTCTTTCCCAATTAGCACTTTCTAGATTATTTAGACTCTAGCACCATCGTCTCGAATTGCTGTTCTTATAGCCTATGACCGCTCCATGTATGGCTGCTAATTTACGATTAATACCTTCTCATCTTTTCGCGACAGGTAGCCATAGTCATAGCAGAAATAGTGGGTGTTGCTTTTAAGCTTAAGTTCTGGTCGGAAAAGGAGATAAAGTCAAAGCCATTCTGCTCCAGTACTTCCCGTCTGTGCCTGGTCATACCTTCCAAGCAAAGCTATTATAGCAGGCAGCATTTTCGGCGCAGCCAGTAAACAATCTCTTAGATCAGCTGCTCCTTGTACTAGTTATTGTGATGTTTGCCAGCTCTTGACCAATAACGATCTAGTATAACCTCTAATGCACAATGCCTACCATTTCCATGGCGTGTCAAGTGAAATTCAGGTATTATTCCTGTTTAGGGCTTATATCCAAATGTTGACTGCTGATCCTTCAACTTATTTATAACAAAATATTAATAAGAATAGTATAAATTCATATAATTTATATTTTATTATTATTATTTATGAATATTTATATTTAACTATCTAAACGTAATATATATGAAACTAGTACTTCCATTCTTATTATCAGTTATATTACTATCTGGTTGTGGTAGACCTGTTTTATATGGAGTTTCTGCCAGCAACGATTCAGGAAGGGCAATAGATAATAAAATGAAAATCTACATTGATAGAGAAGGTAGTCTATACCCTGAAGCATCTACTCAATCTCCAGTGGATAATGAAAGACTTCTATATCATAAAGGTTTTCTTAGAACTTATTACCAGTATCATACAAAAAAGAAATGGGAGACGATACAACAAGAAGAATATAAAAGTATTCAAAAGAAATATGACGTTTCGCCAAATCCTTCATCTACACTTGCTTCAGAAAACTACAAAAATTGGATAGCCTTACAATCCAAAATCCGAAGCAGTTATATTAATAAACTAAATCATCAAATCGAGACTAATAAGCCTGAAGCTTTAATTATTTTAGTACATGGTTATAATAATGATGTTGATAAAGCGAAATGGTATGAGCAACTTGAACAATACTTATTAAATAATCAATTTAAAGGAAAAGCAGTTCAGTTCCTTGAAGTAAGATGGGATGGTGGTACTAGTACATCTGCACTAGGTATTTGGGGATATGCACAACATTCTATGTACCCTGTTGGCTTAACCTTAAGGAATATAATATCTAACATTAATAATAAAGATTTACCAATACGTATCATTGCTCATAGTACTGGAGCACCATTATCTTGCATTGCACTGTGGAACTCGGAGTCTGCACTAAGTGGAAATGATTTAACTATCTGGGGAAATTCTTATAAAGATCTTTCTGTAGAGCATGAATATACTACTCCAATACATAAATCTATTAGAGTAGCCTTTATAGCTCCTGCAATGCCCTCCTCTCACTTTAATGAATTTACAAAAAGGACAGGGAATATTCTTCAAAGCAATAACTATGATAGAATAATTTTTGGTCATAATAGGAAAGATGCAGCAACTGGCAAGTCAATTTTACCATCAAGTATTGCAGGAGCGACAACTCTAGGGGTTAATTCAGAGGAGTATTGCAAAGAAGTCTTTCCTCGCCTTGATAGTGTTGGTACATATTCTAAGTTAGTAGATTTTACTGGTCCATTAGAAAAGGCAGGGTATAAAAGAGCACATGGGGTAAAGGAGTTTATGGCTACAGGTAATGTATTTGATACTTTTATTGATCTATTAATCTTAGAGAAAGCGCCAACTTCTCATATTCATATAAAGAATTGCTTAAATTAATTAGTAAACGATTAAATTTTCAACAACAAATTCATAAAAAATAATAAAAGTGATTTATTAGAACGATATAAACAATTAATAAAATGAAAACAATATTATTATTTATCATCTTTTTAATCCCTTTCGAACTTTTCAGTCAAAACTTACAACCTGAAGTTTACTTGTTCACTAAGGATGAGACCTTAAGTATGACAAAGTTTGTAAATAATCAAATATTGACAAAGGAAGATAGTGCTGCATGCTCCAAGTTAGTTGACTACCCTGATAAAATTAAAGTTGAAATGTCTAATAAAGCCAAGTACAACATAACAGGTTTAAATAATGACTTTTTGGTGATAGTATTCAGGGATATTTCAACAAATCAAATTGTTCCTATTTCTAATGGGAATCTTAACTCTGTTGAAATAAAAACCGAAAGCAATGAAGTAATCTACACTCAATCTTTATCCAATCTGAATGGAAATTATTTAAGGATTGAATTGTCAAATGTTACAGGCTTTCCTCAAGCATACTCTATAAACAATGTGAGCATATTATATAATGGAGTTACCAGTCCAAAGAATTTTTATTTTAGGTATTTAAGCCGCTTCTCTTCCTATGGAAACATTATTAAAAAATCTCCAGTTGGATTTTGGTTTCCTGTAGGTCAATTCGGTACAAACTTCCAAAAAACACCTCAAGGTATCATCTTTAATACAATTCCTATAGGCGTGGCGCTAGGCACTAAAATCAATTTATATAATGATTTTTATATTGGTCTCTCATACTCACTTGATTATACAATTACTAAAGCAGATGATCCAGCTAATTCATATTCATTTAATTCATTTTCTCATGGACCCATTTTAGATATTAGCGATTATATACATATTGGGTATAATTGGTATGCAAATTTGACAAATAACGAAACATACAATAGGGAGCCTTTCTATGTTGTTGGTATTGGTGTTGAGGTGGTTGATTTATTAAAAAACAAAAAATTAAAATAGTAAACTTTTAATTGGTTTATGAAGAACATATTTACCTTACTATTAATAATTAGTTGTCATTTTGCTTTGGCTCAACAAAAAAGTGTTGAACTTAAATTAAGAACCTTCAAGTCAAAAAATAATAATGTAGATTCTCTCATGGCATTAAATGCCATTAAACTAGCTAACCTAGTATTGAACTCACAAGAGTTTAGAGATTCAATTGGGAAATACGACTTTAAATGTGAAAATTATGGTGAGGCTTGTTCAAGTGACAGAATAAAGGGGAGTGTTATTCTTGACAGCATTTATAGAAATTCGACTTTTGAATTAGACCTTTTAATGAAGAATTGTATAACCGAATATGGGCATTCAGAGGAGGGTAAGAATTATATTCAATCATGCTATAAGAAACTAAGAAAAGATGATAAGAAACTCCCATTCTCATATATATATGCATATCACATTTGTCATGAGTATATGCACATAGTTGGGTATTATCACACAGACCATAAAGACGATGTAGCTGAAAAAGTGGGTTGGATTTCATATCATATTTTAAACAGGTGGTATGATGAAAAACGAAATCTTAATTAAAAGTGAAACTATTAATTCAACTTTGACTAAATAAGAAGTCAAAGGATAACAATGCCAACCTAAAAATGGGTTTTCATTTCCAAAGTCAGTTTGATTATAGTATTACAGCTATAGTAAGTGCAAGAGGATCATTTACTGGTGCGAAAACTGTAAGTAATAACCAGTGGAATTTTGAGCAGCCTGTATAAGTACAAGACATTAAAAGCCGGTTACTAATGTTAAGATAAATAGAGCAAATTTCTGAGAAAAGTGTAATTTGGAAGCAATAAGGAGAAGCAGAATTAGTAAGCATCTATAAAATGGTTTTTGAATTTAACTTGGAAGATCGATACCTGAGCTTGGATGATTTTATAGCTCAAGAACCTGATCTTAAAACGATCGAACAATATGTGTTTGATTATGCGCCATCCAGTGAAGAATATAACCTGACTTGCCACCGGGATGAGATAATCGAATGGTGGGACATTTATGATGTGTGTAAGTAGCAGCAGCAAGGGCTTATAGGCATAGGTGCTCTAAATCCTAACTTAGCTTCTGTTCGAGCAGAGAAGAAATGGGAACAGCTCCTATTCAACCGATACTGGCCTTATGATTACTAATCGCTTTTCAGGGGCACTGCCGGTGCTCGAGAAATGTAAAAAACTTTGTTCTGTAGGTGGTAACTTTAGGTAACTAAACCTAACCTACATGGACGAACCACAACGGATTACCCCGTACCCAGCAAATGCTCTGCAAGAGCTCAACCACTGGGCCTGTGATCTAACTAACGGTCGCGTACAGTTCCAGAATGTCCAGGCTGAAGGAGATCACCTACTAACCTGGAACACAATATTAGTTGGTCAGCTGCAACCTACAGAATGGGCTAATAGCATTTCCATCTCAGAGGAGCCCCAACGGTTAGCGCATATGCTTCTAGTTGCTTACAAGGAGTACGAAGTATAAATAAATAGCCGGTTCCTAACATGAATCCGGCTATTTATTTACGCCTCTAGGTTCGCATTTTCCCACGCCCAGTCTTCTTTGGCCGTATAAGCGCAAACACACATGTAAGGTGGCCGGTACCCTTCTGTATAGTTAGACAGCGCTCCAGCAGCCAGTCGTACTCGCAAGAGATGTCGTAGCTGTCCTCATCCCAGTTACGGTCTGTTCTTCTTTTATATTCTTTCCGCATCAGGCGGTATTCGATCGGCATGTTCAGCTTGCACTGATGTTGCTCCTCATACTCCTGCATTTCTTCTTCCAGATCCAGGAGCGTCTGGCACAGGCTCAGATCATCCATGTAGCTGAGCTTCCACTGCAGGTACGATTCGTTACGGCCTGCAAAGTTGTCCAGGCTTTGACCGAATTCTTTTAAGTCGTTGGTAAAGGCGGTTCTAAGGAAAGCGATTGTTCTAAAGTTGATACGCATGATGAAGTTGATTTAGGTTCTGTCCAGGCAGCACACCGTGTGCTGCTGGTAGAACTTATACTGTTAAGGGAGTCAGTTATTACCTCACCTCCCGGCAACCTTAAAGCAACCTCGTCCTCATCTTCCTCCGCAACGATTAGCAACTTTAAATCAATCTCAAATCAACCCTCCGTAAATTATTACTCCGTACTATTCCGTAAAATCCTCAACTTATAGTTTCCGTAGATTTCTCAATATTTCTGTAAAAAACACTCCTCACAACGCTCTCCGTAACTATTTTACGGATTTTGCTTGTCCTCACAATCATTTCCGTAATTCCTCACCTCGTGGATAATCCGGACCATGTTGACCCCACCTTCCGGTAGTACATTAAGGCCGGATTAGCTGTTGCTGACGAAAGCAACCTCTGACATTCCGGCGGATGCTGACCCCTCTGATAGCAGTATAAGGCACTAAATATTCCGGAGCATGTTGACCCCTCGGGTAAATTCCGGAGCATATTGA
>NZ_JAHZTC010000027.1 GCF_019599265.1 Pontibacter sp. HSC-14F20
TTGCTCACATAATGCTCCAGGTACTCTTTATCTGATTCACTCAATTTTATTTCTATCTTCTCCATGCTTCCTCCTGCTTTTAAGGAAGAAACGCAATCATTACCTACTAAGTTGACTGTGTACTAGTACCTAACGGTCGGACAGGATAACCCGCCTGGCAATGTAATCCTGTAAGTCCTGCCGGAAGGTTTCCCCGATAGGCACTTCCAAGTGATTGGTGAGCAGGACCGTGCGGCCTGCTACGCGTTGTATGTGTTGCTTTGCGATGATGAAGGATTTGTGCACCCGGATAAAATCGCCGGAAGCATTCAACGTGTTTTCCATCTCCCGCATGGTTAGGTAAGCGACGTGCTTTTGCGTCGTGGTCGTAATTTTAACATAATTTTTCAGCCCTTCCACCAAAACAATATCCCCCGGGGATATTTTAACATACTTGTTTTTTTTGGTCACTTTTTATAAAAAATGAGGTGTCTTGGCGAATAGGTGGGCGCGCTGGCTCCTCCCGACGCTTCAGCAGCATATCGATAGTCATGGCAAACTTATTCATCCCGATAGGCTTTAGCAGGAAATGGTCCGCGCGTACCTCAAAAGCCTCCACGGCATACTTTGAATGGGCCGTCGTGAATACCAGGAAAGCGGTCAACGATCGGAGGGACTTTGCCAGTTCCATACCGGAGAGGCGGGGCATGTCAATGTCCATGAAAATAAAATCATAGTTTTCCTCTCCCTGGCTTTCCATCAGCGCGGCTACCGGGTCCTGGTACGTTTTTGTAAGTTGTAGCCGGGGAATGGCCTGAATGTAATCGGACAGGAGCTCAATCGCATGGCTTTCATCGTCGATCACCATACAGCGGTAAGTCTGTGTCATAGGCAGTATCCTGTGTTTGTTCTCAATGGTATGTTTTTCTAAGACGCGAATTGTTGTTAAGTTTCTCTTTTCAGGAATAAAACGGGTGATCCCAAAGGAAGCAGCGTCAGAAGCTAGGGTAATATAAAAATTATTATGCTGATAAAGTACTTTTTGCGGAATATAACATCGGGTAGCCGGCTCTTGTCAGTCCTACACCACCTGGATCGGTCAGGATCCGGCCGCTGTTGAAGCCATTGGCGTTCTATTCCGTGAGGAGGGTAGCAGCGACTCTGGTCTTCACCTATGGCAAGGCACGGGTGAAGATCACCTAGTGTAAGCTGTCGGCCATCGTACTTCGGAAAGTTTACTCATGAAAGCAGGAATTGCAGACCGGCAAGCTAAAGACGAGACAGCCCTGCTGTCCGTAGTTCCCGCACACTACAATAAAGGCACGTACTTTTACCTCTTTCTGAAAAACCTTCACAAAAAAAGCACAGCCCCCTATGGGGGACTGTGCTTTCCATACGATTCAAGTTAACAGACTACTGGTACAGGTAGCGCAGGGCTGTTCTGTCGTTGGAGTTGAAGTAGCGGTTCACGCCGGTGCCGATGCAGGCCAGCATCCAGGAGTTCGGATCAGCACCTGTCGGTGTGCCCGGGATGTGCACAGCACCCACTGTAGAGGCACCCTCGTTGTAGTACGAACCACCGCAGCTGTAGGCTCTGTTCATGTAGTCGGTGTGGCGGAAGCCGATCGTGTGGCCGATCTCGTGCGCCAGGATCGTGGCCAGGTAATTGGTGCCCGGGTTAGAGCCCAGGTAGTCTGAGTTCACGCGGATGGCGTTGTAGGGGTTGCCACCGGAAGGGAAGCCGGCAGAGGCCAGGTAAGAAGAGCCGCTTGGCGCTTTCGACACCAGGATGTTGTAGCCCGAGGACACGCGGCGGAACTTCAGGCGCAGGTTCTCTGCGTTGAAGCGGCGGATGGCCTCGTCGAGCGCCGACACATAAGAGGAAGGCAGGCTGGTGGTGATCGCCACGTTGATGGTGCGACTGGAGCCCACGCTTACCAGGTTGTTGGTGCGGTACTGCTCCTCCTCACCCACGCGCAGGGCCGTGGTCTCAGGAGAGGCCTGCAGGTCGCTGTCAGAGAAGAAGATGTCACCCTCCACAATGTAGCCGCCCTCGGTGCGCTGCACATTGTCGGTGTTGAAACCCATCTCTGAGATTTTAGCCATGGTGAGGGGTGAAATCTCGTTGGCTGTTACTTCAGCCTCTTCTTTCTGGCAAGAGGAGAAACCAAACATGACCGCAAGGGCCAGGAGCGAAAAGAGTCGTAATTTTTTCATAAAGGAACTGGTTTTAAGTGAGATGATGATTTGATTACGAGTAAGTTGCAAAAGGATTTCGGTGGTTGGTAATTTATTACACGAACTCCCTGGATCACGGGACAAACACGGCACAAAGCTTTATTCTCCGTGGTATTGTATGCGACGGTAAACAACTCTACCGTGCTTTGTGAAGTGCCGGGTTAGACCGATGGAGGGTTGCCGCCTTGCTGGAAACGCCGAACCAGCTCCTGGAAAGAAAAGGTAAAATAAGTGCCATCGGCAATCAGGGTTTCAAGGGCGACGCGCAGTTCATCAGGTTCCGTATTCTTGAGTACAAACCCGCGAACACCACATTCCAGAAGCCGCCAGATGACTACTGGGTCACATTCCGAGGAGAGTATCAGGATCTTTAACTGCGGGTAGTGCCTCGTAAGCCATGAGGCCGTTTCTATGCCATCCATAACGGGCATGCAGATATCAAGCAGGACGAGGTCCGGTAGTCGCCCGGAACCGAGTTGAAGCACCAGGTCTTTCCCGTGCGCTGCCTCAATGGTAACAGAAAATCCGTTCATTCCATCAATTAAGGCAACCATTTCCCTGCGAAAGCGCGGGTGATCGTCCACCATGGCTATGTTACAAATGACTGGATGCATGGTGCGTTTCTTTTACTGGGTACTGGACCTGGGTTAGTGATTGGCGACATGCTGCCATTGGCTTAAGAATAAGGGCAATACTAGCCAGATAATATGGCGCTTGATCTTTTTTTACACCAACGCTAACCTGGCTGGGACAAAGGGGCTGTTATGGCCGGAGTCGTCCCTATCGCTACACAGGGAAAAGGGGCTACCAGGTAGCCTGTTGCTTCCACAGGCGGATAACTGCCATTTTAGCCTAAAATCTTGAGAGAATGCTATATCAGCTGCGGCATTTATAAGGTCTTCGGGGGCAGCTCCGGCGGCAGGCTGCGGAGCACATGCCAGCTTGCCTTTCAGGGTATCTGCCAGTTGCGTGCATGACCGGTAATCGTACTGCAGAATGCCGGGTTGGATGATAACTATAATTAGAGAAACATTGCACTCGCTACCCGATCAGTAGGACGGGAAAACCCGCTTTCTCCCAAGCCTCTTACTTTCAGCAGCAGCCTGACGCTTACTTTGTCTAAGGCTTTGACAGGTTAGTCTAATATTCTTTCTATTTCTTTCTATCCATGCTTGCTTTAAACCATAAATCGCGGGCAGGGTGTGGATCTGATGCGAATCCCTCTCAACCCAGCGCTTAATTGAAACCTTAACTTATACAGTATGAAAACGAGAGAAAGATTCCAGGCGATCAAGTGCTGGCTTTTGCTTATCACGGGGCTCTCCCTGGTGGGCTCTCTGCAGGCCCAGCATGTGATTTCCGGCAAAGTGCTGGAAAAAAACAATAGTGGTGTGCCCTTTGCTTCGGTTACCCTGCTAAAGGCCAGTGATAGCACGCTGGTGAAGGGGGCAATGACAGGGGAGGACGGTCACTTTCAGTTAATGCAGCCTGTGCCGGGAACATATTTCCTGGCAGTATCCTATGTGGGATTCTCCAAACACCGCAGTGAGGTTTTCTCATACGCCGGACAGGAGCTGGAGCTTTCCCCCATCATCCTGCAGCCAACGTCGAATACTTTGGGGGAGGTGACCATCCAAGCGGAACGTCAGGTGGTCCAGCGAAAGGCAGACCGTTATGTGATGGACGTGACGGCCAGTTCTTTTCAATCGGACAACCTGATTGATATTTTCCATGCTTTGCCCTTTGTGCAGGTAAAAGGAGAAGAAATCACCATTAATGGCAAAGGAGGCGTGTTGATCCTGCTGGACAATGTGCAGATGCCGGGCGCCACGTTGAGTACCGTCCTGGAGACCATGACAGGAGACGAGGTAGAAAAGATCGAGTTTATCACAAACCCCTCTGCCCGCTACCCGGCCAGCGTCGGAACCGTGATCCAGATCACAACCAAAAGATCCAAGCAATACGGCATGACGGGGTCTGCCAGGCTTACTGCCTCTCAGGGCAACAGGGGCAGGGTTCTCGGAGGCACCTCCCTGACATTTCGGAGAGAGAAATGGGTGGCCAATGTGAACCTGAACCATACTATGGGAAACGCACTGTCAGAGAACAACGGTTACCGGGTTCTGCGATCAAACGGACAGCGCGTAGTCCTGCACCAGGACCTCATCTCCTCTTTCAACACACAGAAGCCCTCCCTGCGTGGAAGCTTTGAGTATACCCTCAATAAGAACAATACGTTGGGTGTGCAAGCCTCCACTGCCTATAGCAGGACAATGGATAACAGCCTGACGCAGAACAGAATTCGTTTCTCGACCGAAGTAAACGGAGCGACCGACTCCCTGCTTTCCACTGACTTCAGGGATTACGGCCACAGCCTGTTACAGAATTACAGCGCCTACTACAAGCACAAATTCGGTAAGATGGGCAAGTCCTTTGACCTGATTTTTACCTATACGCCGGTAGAGCGCAGGGAAAACACCGAAATGCTTTTCCAGGAATTGCTGAACCCGCAGGGGGGGCTGATCCGGCCTTTGCGTACCGTTCGGAACACCAATGCGAGCCAGGCCGATATCCTTGTAGGACAGATGGATTGGGAACTCCCTTATCAGAATGACTGGAATATTTCCACAGGCGCCAAAGTGACGCACTCCAAAAATAATACCCGGCCCACACAGGAAGTGCTGTCCGACAGAGGGTTTGTCCGGGAAGAGGAGTTCAGCTTCCAGAACAACTTTGAGGAAAGTATTCTGGCGGGATACGCCTCCGTTAACAAAACGGTCAATAAAAAAACCCAGATCAATGCGGGGCTGCGGACAGAGTATGCCTTGATGCAGGTAGATAATCTGACAACCGGTGCCAGGGTGGTGGATCGGAACTTCCTGGATTTTTTTCCGAACCTGATGGTCAACTACACGCTCTCGGATGATCTGCAGGTCACTGCAAATTACAGGGCTACCATCCAACGGCCGGGATTTCAGTCGTTAACGCCGTTCAGGACCTACCTGGATGACTTTACCATCACGGAGGGAAATCCGGCCTTGCGCCCTAAATACACTAGTTCTTACGCATTGAATACCGTCTACAAGGGCAATCTATACCTTGAGATGGAGTACAAAAGTGAAAAAGATATCTATACCCAGCTGCCGGAGGCGGTAGGGGACATCACGATCTGGAAGGACCGGAATTTTGACCTTAGCTCCTACAGCCTGGTCGGAAATTACAGCTATCGTTTCACATCCTGGTGGTCTGGAAGCGTGTTTGCCTACGGAGCTGTTTTTGAGGCGGCAATCGATTCAAAGGATTTCAACAAGGTGACCATACCACGTAGCCTCTACCATACTTTTGGACTGGAGAATACCTTTTCGCTTCCGGCGGGCCTGCGACTGGAAACCTCTTTCAAATATACGGGCCCCTTCCGCTACGGGATGATCGATATCGTCTCCAACAACTATTCCCGCATTGCCTTGAAGGGAGACCTGCTGGATAAAAAGCTGCAGTACACATTGGCTGTGACGGACCTGTTCAGAGGTGATGTGACAGGGGGGGCGATTAACGCGTTCAATGTGGAGACCAACCTGGTGAATTACTATGATGCCAGGAGAATCCAGCTCGGTCTGGTCTATCGGTTTGGAAAGAATACGGTCAAAGATGCTCGAAGCAAGAAAATGGGGAATGAGGATGTACTGGACCGGGTAGAGTAGTAGAAGACGTCTATTCTCCAGCTTTTTAAGCCCTTCAAATACCTTTTACTACACACAATATGGAACTACTATATAAGCTTAATACAGCAATCACTGAAAGTGACAGAAAGTTTAAGTATGCAAAAGTGCTTGCATTTCTTCAAAATCAGGAAGTAGATGCTTTGGGGATTTCCGCGGATTTAAAAGGGCTGTATGATCAGTATAGTGAGCAGATTAGAGCAATCAACGGGGAAATGTTCAGGCCGCAGGCGGATTACCAACAGATTCTGGCAAATCTCCACGCCGTGGAGCAGGAGGTACACCAAAATAAACGATTGACTCCTGCCTTAAGGAGATATATAGCAGTGCAGATATTTCCTAAAACAGCCTATTGCTATTACAAGCTAAAGGATTTATCACAGGCTGAGCATTATTTGGAACAAAAGTTCCGGCTTGGGATTGAGCTGGTGAAGGAGGGGAATTTTTTTGAATTCTATGACCTGTTGGAGCAGGTGCTCAATCGTAACAAGGTGTTGCTTGCCCAAAATAGGATGGATGAATGTATCCAACAGTGGGCTGAACTGTTCAGGTTCCTGCTAAATGGACACAGTTCCAGTTGGCCGTTTTTACACTTTGACATTTCTTTTACGGAGACAGGGCTCTTCAAAATACTGAAAGAGTACACCTTTTTTAATTTCCTGAATGTCTATATCAATGATTATATGAAGTTTAATGTCTACCCGAATCCTTCCGTCATCTTCTCTCCCTGGTACAGTGACATGGAGGTGAATACAACGGAGAGACTGGCCATTTATAGGTATATCAACCTGCAGGAACGCGTACCCAAGATACCGCTTGACAAATTTATCAGTGAGGTAGTTGAATTCACGCAGCTTTTTGAGAATAAAAACTACTTGAACCTGAGATGTTCCTTGATCGCCTCCCTGGTTGATAAGCTGGAAGTAGCTACCATACCTGCACAACAGAAATCTGTCCAGGCTGCTTTCCTGATTGATTACCTGAACGGACTTGCTACTGGAATAGCGTGGGTCCATAAGTTGACTGCCAAGCTTGAAAAACTGGTGTCGGCACAAGGAGTCCTGGCAAAATGTATTGAAAAAGAGCGCTAATAAACTTGAAATGTCAATGATGAACGAACTATTGGTAAAAGAGCAGGTTCCGGTGTCAACTGCTACACAGGCTGAACTGAGTTACTTACTAACCAGAATCGAAGCCAGTGTAAGCAGCAATATCGCACACTTAGAAAATTCTACGTTGAGCAGTGGTTGGTTAGGAGCCTGTCTTTTTTACTGCCAGTACGCGCAGTATACCGGCAACGACCTTTATTTTGAAAAAGCGAAAACGTACCTGGATAAAGCGCTGGAACGGGCTGATTACAAGTTCTACAAAAGGGTTTATCCCACAGACTCATACGATGCGAACATTGCAGGGCTGGGCACTTTCCTGCTCAAATCCGCTGAGCAAGGGTATCTGAATTTTGATGCAAGCTCCTGGCTGGAACATATTGAGGGTACCCTGCACCTGCTCTGCAAAAATAAACTTGAACAAGCGGATTTTAGTATTTTTTCAGGCGCCTTAGCCACAGGTAATTTCCTATTGTCAGCGCCGGGCTCAGCCCCTAATCAACAACTACTCGCTGAGATAGTGGAGTCCATTGAACGCCATGCGATACCAGATCCATCAGGGGGGATATACTGGACCAGTCCCAGACTGCATAACAAGGTCTACCTGGGAATAAGCCATGGCAGCTGTATGATCATTTCCTTCCTATGCGGTGTGTTTGAGCGGGGATTACTAAAGGACAAATGCCAGGCACTTATTGGACAGGCAGCCGCGTTTGTTTTGAAATGCAAGCGAAATAATCCCAAAGGATTGTTTCCCCATGTCCTGGGCGAAGGGGTTCAGGATACCCAGTTCAGCCTATGCTACGGGGATTTAGGCGTTGGGTATGGTCTGCTGAAAGGAGGCCTTGCAACAGGGAACGAAGACTTGGTGGCTGAGGCCAGGGAAGTGTTAGGGAAATGCCTGGAAAGAACCTATGAGGATGGGCTGACCTACGATGGCAGTATGACATACGGCGCTTCGGGAGTGGCTTATTTGTTTCGGAAGCTTTCAAAGCTAGATCCAGCGGAAGCGAAATACCAACAAGCCTATCAGTATTGGATTCACCAAATTCCCCGCTACGCAACCGGAGATAACGAGTTTTGTGGGTTTCAGTCCTTCTTCAAGCCGGAATCAGGCCTGTTCAACCTGTCTTATGGGTGGGGAATCATTGGGATTGGTGTTGCTGTGATGCAATTTCTGAATGAGGATCTTCCTACCATTGAAGGGATTAACCATGGTATATAGCATCAGGGAGGCAAGCGTCACGGTAGAGGAAATCGCCGGGAAACTGGTGGATGTAAGTGTTTACGATCCGCTGGAGTCAGATGCGCTGTATATGGGCAATTTAGGCAAAGTTGTCTCGCTTCTGACATTGTCAGAGTATTACCAAGATGCTGCATTCGCCAGCCGCGCGGTAGAGGTTTTCAAAGCGGTCACCGGGCGGGTAGGGGATGAGCAAGGGGTTAAATTCACAACCGCCATGAGCAACGGGTTGAGCGGGTTCGGTTACGTGCTGATGCTTATGCAGAAGAGTGGCATTCTGGAAAGTGATCAACAGGCCCAATCGCTTCTTGACTGGACCAGTGAGAAGGTTTATGAAAAAGCAAAAGCTGAGATTGAGACGGGTGACCTGGATCCCATGTATTCAGCGGTGGGTGGCCTGTACTTTCTTTCAAAGTCCGCCTACGTCAAGCCGTCGAATGCGGCCTACAGCATAGAGCTGGTGCAGCTACTGGAGAGTCGGGTACAAGAAAATGCGCATGGGAAGTACATAGCCAACAGAAGGTACCAGCGAGAGGGGACGTATGTGATCAACACCGGATTGGCGCATGGTATCTGCGGAATGATTCTGGTCCTGGTTGCTACCTATCAAGCTTCTCCTCATGCTGCTGCCGCGAGGCAAATACAGCTGCTCTTGAACTACCTGAAGCAACTATACAAGCCATATTCCGGGACAGAGGAAGACTTCCTGTTTCCACGTTCCGTGACGGATGAAGGAGTCCCCTTGTGCCAGCCCAGGAAACTCAACTTAAACATTGGTTGGTGCACCAGTGATCTTTCCATTGCCTATGCTTTCCTAAAGGCTGGAGATACGTTGAAGCATCAGGAAACAACAGCCTATGGAAACCTGTTGCTTTCCGATTTTTTGAAATTTGATCAAACCAAATTGCCTGTTTATGAAGCCAATTTTTGTCATGGTTTTGCTGGTTTCTCGTGGCTCTTTACGAAATGCTATGAATTGACGAATCGACTTGAGTGTCTGGAGGCTGCACAGTATTGGCTCCGAAGATCCCTGGCAAATCCGTATTCTTCAGACAACAATAACCTGTTGGATGGGAGCCAGGGAGTTTACAATGTAATCCTGCAAAGCACCGGGATGAAACGACAGCAGTGGGATGAAGTCTTTTTCTTATAAGCGGAGAATATAAGTATGAAAATAAGTCTATTAGAATTTGGGGAGGGGGATTCCAGGTCAAACAGCCTTGTCCGTCTAAGCAGTGTGTTTGATTACGCGATGAAAGCTGATGAACTTAAGTTTAACAGATTCTGGTTAGCCGAGCATCATCTTAACAACAGAAAGCGTGCCTGGTGCAACCCAGTGGCGATCGTGCCGGTGATTGCAAGCATTACACAGCAGATAAGAGTGGGAACAGGGGGGGTCTTATTGAAGATTCACGATCCGTTTGACACAGCCTCCCAATTTAAGTTGTGGAATAACATTTATTCAAACAGGATCGATCTTGGCTTGGCGAATGGAGGCACATCAAATATCGAATTGCTTCACCGTTCCGGTTATCCCAGCCCGACCTTTGATGAAAGGTTCAGTAGCATCATTTCTTACTTTCATGAGGAGGAGAAGCTACGGGATCAAAACATTGTCATTCCTCCCTATCAGGGCACTGTTCCCGAGGTTTGGGCTTTGGGTGCATCCGCCCGCGGCTTCCACCGGTCCCTCCTGCATGGCACCAATTATGTCAGGTCAATTTTTCATGAGTTGGCGGAACTTGAACCACAGAAAGAAATTTTTGAGAGCTTTAAAATAGATTTCGAGCAAAGGCACGGAAGAAAAGTAAAGACCATGCTCTCCATTTCCGGGAGTTGCCTGAGAAACGAAGGCCGTCTGAAAGAACTGCGCAATGAAGCTGAAAAGGATGATAAAAACCACTTCATAGGAACAGTTTCGTATTTTGAAGACAAGCTGCCTGAGCTATTGCAGGAATACGGGGCAGATGAAATTCTGTGGAGGGACATGAATAAAAACGTAGTAGAGAAATTTGAATCTCTTGAATTACTGTCCGCGTTCCTTACTAAAGATGAGCCGGAAGAGGAATGCTGCCTACAAGCTTAAAGGGCTTCCCGGATTCTTTTGCAGCCTGTAGGAGCGTGTTGCGCCTAGTTTGCATAGCGTTTCCCTCGACACTAGCCTTTTAAATTATAATTTTGTGTAATCCTGACCAGTTACCTGTAGGTATCGCATTTACCAGGCACTGCTTTCTACTCCTTATTGGCAGCCACTATAGACAGCGGGTGGGATTGGGGTATGTGTTGAATCATCCACTGGCGGGCTAGCCCATTTTGGTCTTGCCCCAATTTTACTTCTTCCTCCAATTAAACAGCTTCTTTTAACCGCTCTATTCGCTGTTGACTTAGCGCCCCCCTGGGCTGCTCTTGCTAAAGAATCTCCTTCTTTTGTCATGCTCATCCAGCGCTTTTTTATCTTAGAACGCGCTAAAAAAGCATAGTAAGGTGCTTTCCTACATCGGTGTCTGAGGAGCACCCGCTTCACGCCCGGTTTTTAAATAGAATGGCCAAATCTAGCCTTTGGGAGCGGATGGAGTATCAGGGGCCTTCTTTCTATATCCACACTGTTCTCAACCGGATTCAGTAGGTCTGTTCCAGCCTGATCCCTTTAGGATGGAGGCGAGGTATTTTCCGTCTTCAGCATTAGTACGTTTGTGGTTGTGACGCTGATGAGAGATAGGTCTGGGAGAGAGTACCCTACTTCAGCTGTAGAAGCGAATAGGTCCAGGTGACACCATGTTACTATGAGAACAAAAGTCACTTTCATTCCTCTTGTGGGATTGCTTTCGATACATCTCCCCTTGCCTTTCTCTGGCAGACGGGTATGCGATTTCCTGATTCCCCCCGTTTCTGACTCCACCTCTTTTCAATAAGTGCCTTGCCATCTTCAATCGGTACCTGTGTTAAATCCCTCGTCATATTGCGGCTGCTTTTAGGGAGCTGCATCAAGCGTTTTGTACTATCCGTTGCTGCATCGTGTATTAAAGGTCCAATAGGTTTCCTTCACTTTAAATTCTACCTGGATTTACCACAGCTGGTTAGGCCCTAGTCGCAGACCTTTAGACTCTGGTGTACACTACGCGGAAGATGAAGTAAATGCAATCATGCATCGACAGGGCTATATGGCTTTCTGTTTGAATAGCAAAGGCAGACAGGGTAGCAGCATCAGGGTGCTGTCAATATAAAACCAATTCATTCCATATTTTTCATAGAAAATGAGTTTAGACGAAGTTGAAATACGCGCAAACCGGCACTTTGTCTAAGGCAGGGTCGGGTATGTCTAAAGAGTTGCCGCACCAGAAATGTAGTGCCTACCTTTCAAGTGTTAATTGATCAATAACAGGAAAAATTTTTAACCCTTAAAAACGAATTAAGATGAAAAAGAAGAACGTAAGCCCCCTGAACCTGGACAAGGAAACGATCGCGCGACTGGACCAAAAGCAGCTGGACGCCCTGGCGGGCGGCGCCGGCGATCCGGACAGTGGCGACGAGGCCACCTGCTTTATTGCGACCAGAAACACTATCAAAAGCGAGGATGAACTGGAGCCGGCAGATCCGGGCGTTGCTGCCGACTGCTGCATCACAAAAGACTAGTGGGCGCACGCCTTATCTAGTGCTTTCCTCAAAGGGTTCGGGACATCACGTTCCGAACCCTTTTGTTTTCATCCCAACCCCTGTTAGGAGCGTGAGGCGTTTTGCCAACAAGGTCTGGACTGAGTGGTTTGCTGGTGCTGCAGCCGAAATTGCCCACCGTAGTGGAGTCTTCTTCCTGCCTGCCTTGGCTGGGACGATTGTTTTAACTGCCTTACGCTTAGGTTAGCAAAGTTTCAGGTGTACCGTGTAAGCACTGTCCGACCTGGATGGAACAGTCGAGATTTTTCAGAGGAAGTGGGTTTAGACGAAGTTGAAATATGCGTAAACCGTCACTTTGTCTAAGGCAGGGCCGGGTACGTCTAAAGAGTTGCCGCACCAGAAATGAAGTAGCTACCTTTCAAGAGTTAATTGATCAATAACAGGAAAAATTTTTAACCCTTAAAAACGAATTAAGATGAAAAAGAAGAACGTAAGCCCCCTGAACCTGGACAAGGAAACGATCGCGCGACTGGACCAAAAGCAGCTGGACGCCCTGGCGGGCGGCGCCGGCGATCCGGACAGTGGCGACGAGGCCACCTGCTTTATTGCTACTAAGAACACTATCAAAAGCGAGGATGAACTGGAGCCGGCAGATCCGGGCGTTGCTGCCGACTGCTGCATCACGAGAGACTAGCTAGCGCAAGCTTTCTCGAGGACTTTCCTTAAAAAGTTCGGGACACAGCGTCCCGAACTTTTTTGCTTTCATCCCAACCCCTCTCCGGGGTATGGGAGACGGCAGCTGAACGGACCTGGTGATGCGTGGCATACCTCTTCTGCCAGCGTAGGTGGTCCCGCTCTAGAAATGCCCTTTTGCAGTCAGTTTAATCTGGTATGGGATAGCGACTTCATACTCCTGCGTGCAGTTCGGATAGCGAAGCATCTGGCATGCTGTGTAACCACTATCCAGTATGGATGGGACAGTTTCAGTCCCTTAGAAGGGGTGGCCAAAAAAAAGAAGAAGTACGCCTGAATCGGGCCTTTGTCTAAGGCAGGGTCGGGTACGTCTAAAGAGTTACCACACCGAAGCATTTGTGGCTACCTTTCTAGTATTAATTCATCAATCACAGGAAATGCTTTTAACCCTTAAAAACGAATTAAGATGAAAAAGAAGAACGTAAGCCCCCTGAACCTGGACAAGGAAACGATCGCGCGACTGGACCAAAAGCAGCTGGACGCCCTGGCGGGCGGCGCCGGCGATCCGGATAGCGGCGACGAGGCTACCTGCTTTATTACTATGAGACCTAAGGAGGGGGAGGAGCTGCCACCAATTCAGCCCACTGCTACTGACTGCTGCGCTTCCTACAGATAATGCTGTAATTGAAGAATTTCCCAAGACTACCGGTGCATGATAATTTGAAATAATTCTGATTTCTGGGTTGTGGCAGCCGCGCCAAAGGCTGGCACATCGGCAAGACAGGAATACCATTGGACTGGTACTGATCAAAGTGCCTGTCCTGAAAGAATAGAAGGCTGATGGGACATGTAAGCTGGCACACAGGAACGTGCAGTGCAAACGCCAGTCAGGCAGCTAAAGGGACATGCAGGTTGTGTTGCTTCCCTACCAGACAGCAGGATTATATGGATATTCATGCTACACCATCATCTTCTCTTATAATTTGCCAAGGCCGGATATAAACTGCTACATCAAGTAGGGGAGTGCCAGCATGTATTCAGCTTACTGTGCAGGAAAACTCCCTTTATTAAGATTAAACAAAACCTGGTTATGAAATTATTTCATTCTTTAGAGTATTACCTGTTAAGAACTTCAGCCCTCCCCATTGAGGAGTCTTTTGAATTCATAGAGAGCGGAGGAAGTCCGGCCCTGCAGCATATCAGTAGTAAAATTTCAGAACCCTTTATCAGAAGCGCCTTTTTCCTTGCTTCCCCGGATTTTACGAAGGCGCTCGACAACTTTCTGGCAAGTGGGAAGCCTTTTTCAGTTGACGAAAAAGTAATCAAGTCTTTCTACAAGTACTATGTCCGCATGAGCAGTCGCTGCACACCCTTCGGGCTGTTCGCAGGATGCGCCCTTGGCTCGTTTGGCACGACTACCCGGATCGAATTCGGAGAAGACAAGCTCAGGACGATCTCGCGGCTTGACATGTATTACGTATCAGCACTTTCGGAATACATCAACAGAATCCCGGGCATTAAGAGTCAGCTTCTGTTTTACCCGAATGAGACGCTTTATGCAACCGGGAATGATTTCAGGTATATTGAATTCTCCACCTTCAAATCCACCCGGAAGTATAGGCTGTCCTCTTTTAAAGGGAACAGCATTATTCGGGATATGCTGCTATTGGCGCAGACGGGTGTCTCCTACACAGCCCTGATCCAGTCTTTGACCGACAAGAACTTTGAGGAAGCGGAAACGATCAGGTTTATAGATAACCTGATCGAGTCACAGATCCTGGTGAGTGACTTACTGCCCTCCATCACAGGGGAGGAGTACTTTGGCCTGCTGATTGAGCGGCTGAAAGCACTAGAGGATACCGGTCTGCTGGTTTCTGACCTGGAAACCGTAAATCAGCTGGTGAAGTCCGGCAATTGGACGGAAGAGTCGAGTGAAAAGGTAAAAGGTATCCTGAGCAAGTATGTGCCTACCCAGACGAAAGACATTGTGCAGACGGACCTGTTCTTCAATACCAGGCAGAACACCATCAGCAGTGGCGTCATCAAGGAAATTGCTGACCTGGCAGGAAGATGCATGACCCTGCAGCCTTTCGGACAGGCTCCCGGCCTACGTCAGTTTATTACGAAGTTTGAAGCGAAGTACGGAGAGCAGGAAGTGCCTTTGCTGGTAGCATTGGATTCAGAGAACGGTGTTGGCTATAACGTGACAGACCCCGGAGCTTTTGCCTTCATGCCCCTGTTGGAGAATATTCATGTGCCGCCAGGCAGGCAGGCACGCAATACTGCATGGGGGGCGGACAAAGACCACGCATTGCGCCTTATTTTGGATGCGATCCAAACGGGAAGCAGGCTGGTTGACCTGCAGCATTCAAAAGTTGACGCCGCTGTAAGCGGCAGGAAATCAAATCTGCCGGCTAGCATGTTCCTCTTTGGAAGCCTGTTGGCAGGATCTTCCAAAGAACTGGATGAAGGCAATTTCCAGTTTTTACTCAGTAGTGCCAACGGTCCCTCAGGAGCAAATCTCCTGTCACGTTTTTGCCATGGGGATGAGAAACTGGAGGCGAGTGTCAAAGAGACGCTACGTACAGAAGAGCATTTGCATCCAGACGTGATTTTCGCTGAGATTGTGCATCTGCCTGACGGCAGAACCGGGAATGTGATCATGCGTCCTACCGTGCGCGCCTATGAGATACCGATCCTGACACAGGCTTCTGTTGCGGATGACTTTGTCATCCGACTATCGGACCTGACAGTATCGGTCAGCAGTGGGTTGGTGGTATTGCGTTCAAAGAAACTTAAAAAGCAAATCATTCCCAGGCTCACCAATGCGCATAACTATGTGCAGGGGCTCCCCATTTACAAGTTTCTATGTGATCTACAGAACCAGGGATTGGACAGTTTGCAGCTTTGGAACTGGTCTGTCTTTAAACATCAGCCTTTTCTGCCCCGGGTACAATATGGGAAGATAATTTTGAGCCGGGCAACCTGGAATCTGAAAAAATCAGATTTCCTGAAGGCAACGCGCCAGGATTCCACGCAATCCTATTTTGAAATGTTGAAAAGCAAGTTTCGCATGCCGGATAAAGTGGCCCTGGTGGAGGGGGACAATGAGCTCCTCTTAAGCATGTCCTCACCGCTTAGCCTCCAGATTCTCGCAGATAAGCTAAAGAAAAGAGATGTTGTCCTGCAGGAGTTTCTGTTTACGACCGACAATTGCTTTATCAAGGACGAACGGGGAAGCTATACTAATGAACTGGTTATTCCATTCTTTACACAGCATGAAACCGCGACGGCCGATCGGCGGACGCAGCCGACGCCACCGTTGGCTGAAAGTACAAAGCGAGACTACCACCTGGGAGAACACTGGCTGTACTTTAAAATTTTTTTGGGAAATAAGACCGCTGACAAAATCCTTATTGAGGCCATCAAGCCCCTAGCCGAGACCCTCCTGATTGATGGAGTGATCGAAAAATGGTTTTTCATCCGATATGACGAGCATGGCCATCATTTACGGGTCAGGTTTTTTAACGGGAGCAACGAAAAGTTCTGGAGTACGGTCATTGACCGCATAAAATTCCTGCTGCAGCCTTTCCAGGAGAACGGGCTGATCCACAAAGTGCAGATTGACACCTATCAGCGTGAGCTGGAAAGATACGGCAATCATACCATGGAGTTAAGTGAGAGCCTGTTCTTTTTCGACAGTATCGCCGTCACAGAGTTTTTAGAGCTCATTGACGGGGACAGCGGTGAGGAGTACAGGTGGCTGTTCGCCCTACTGAATGTAGACCGTTTGCTGGATGATTTCGGACTGTCCTTATATGAGAAGTTTCAGCTGATGAGCCAACTCAGGGAGTACTTCTACCAGGAGGCGAATAAAGGGAGCCAGTCGAAGCGGCTATGGATCAGTTTAAATGATGGTTACAGAGCAAAGGCAGCGGATATCCGGGAGCTGCTGGATCACAACAGGCATAAACAGGAGGACGTGCGTGAGGCGATCGACTGCTTCAAGCGCAGGTCAGAACGGAACAGGCTAGTGACGAAGGATATTGTGGATATTCTGAAACAGGCCCACAGCCAGGAGGAGGTTTCGCTGTCCAGCCTGATAAGCAGTCATGTCCATATGACACTGAACAGAACCTTCATTGCCAGGCAGCGGATTCACGAAACCGTTATCTACCATTATCTGGCTAAATATTACGATTCTAAAATTGCCAGGGAAGCAAGTGCTTCCAGGAAAAAAAATGAAGAAGTCACCGCATAAAGAAAGAACATGATGCAACGTAGCGCCATTATAATGCTTTTTTCAGTGTTCCTGTGGAGTGTCTCCTTCTCCGGTCAGGCACAAAACTCCCTTGCTTATCAAAAACCCGCCAGAGCCCTGGAGGAGTTGATTAACCTGCCGACAGAGCCGGTCATGAGCCTGAGCCCTGACAGGAGAATTATCTTACTCTGTAGCTATGACCGATTTTTATCCAGTTCCCAGGGAGGGGAGAGGCGGACTGTAACACTGGCTGGAGTCAAGTTTGACACGCATTCCAACCTGCCCGCAGACAAGTCCTGGTATACTGCCATCTCGTTTAAATACGCCAACAGGGATTCTGCGACCTATCCCATCAAGGGATTGCCTGCCCATTTTCAGCTGGTGGACTATAAATGGTCTTATGACAGCCAGCACCTGGGTCTGGCCGTTCTGGAGGAGAAGGGGGTGCGGTTGTGGGTCGTGGATATCAAAACCAGGAAAGCAAGAAGAATTTACGAGGGATACCTTAACTTTTCACTTGTTGAAGAAGAGCTCTTTGCCTGGCTCCCCCAGGAAAAGGCCATTGTTTTTGCCGCAATTCCGGATAGGGGACAAGCCGAACCCATGGTATCGTCCCGTAAGCCCGCCATTTACGAGAATGACAGGCACACCCTGCCCCAGCGGACCTATCAGGGGCTGCTGAAGAGTGAGGCGGATGAGGCGCTTTTTGAGTATTACGCCACAACACAGCTGAAAAAGGTGGACATGAAAGGAAGGGTGTCCAATATAGGGAAGAGCGGAATAATCGCCAGCTTTGCGCCTTCCCCAGACGGCAAGTACCTCAAGGTGCATTATGTGAAGAAACCTTATTCATACACGCTGACTTTCCACCGCTTCCCTTCAGACATTGTTATACTTGGAAGGAATGGGAAAGAAGTCGCCAAAAAGGAGCTTCCTGCCGTGATCCGGCCGCTGGGCAGGGACGCGGCCTACCAGGTGCCCCGGGATTTTGCCTGGAGAACGGATGTAGGCGCGACATTGACCTGGGTCGAGGCAAAAGATGGAGGAGACCCAAAAATCGAAAGCAGGGAGAGAGATCAGTTATGGGCCTGGCAGGCGCCCTTCGATAAAGTACCCCGCCTGCTGCAGACGAGCAGCCTGCGGGCGGAGACCACCTACTGGGTGAATGATTCCCTGGCAATTATGGTAGAGAAATGGTGGACAAACAGATCGGTCAACTGGTTACTTTTTAATCCTTTAACGGGTAGGACACTTGATACCCTGATGGTTTCGGGTAATCAGGGGCCGACGATCGATCCGGGAGTACCGGTGCAGGTGAAAACTGCAGGGCTGAAAAAGCTGCTGTTCCAGGACGGAAGCATTTTCCTTTCCCGGAAAACGCAGAATGAGAAAGGCGAGGTGGTACCCGTACTGGAAAAATTCCACCTTACCCGTAAACGCAGCGACGAGATTTGGCGGTCCAGCGCGCCCTATTATGAGTACCCGGTTGCGTTTGAAAACGGCCCCGGATCCATGACCTGGATTATGGCTCGGCAGTCGAGAACCATCCCAAACAATTTGGTACGACTTGATCTGGAAAATCTGCACGAGGAAGTGTTGACCTACAACAGCGACAAGCTGTCGCTGTTAAATACATCCCTGGTTAAGAAGGAGCTATCCTTCCTCAGGAGTGACAGCATCCCGCTGCGGGCTACCTTGTATTATAACAAAGACAGTGTGCGGGATGATCGGCTGATGGGCTGCCTGATTTATGCCTACCCGCTGGATTATATACGCCCTGCCGATGCCGGGGCAGTCACGGCTAACCCCTACCGGTATGAAGCCAACCTGTCCCTGCAAAAATTACTGGCCTTGTCTGGATACGCTGTTTTGGATAATACCTCCTTCCCGATCATAGGTCGGAAAGGGAGTCATCCCAATGATACGTATTTAGAGCAGATCGAACTGAATGCGCAGGCAGCCATCAGGGCGGCAGGGAAAACGGGTCTCATCGATACGGGAAAGGTAGCGGTCATAGGACATTCCTACGGGGCTTTTATGGTGGCTAACCTGTTGACCCACACCAATTTGTTTAAAACTGGAGTGGCCTTGAGTGGGGCTTATAACAGGTCGCTTACACCCTTCGGTTTCCAGCGGGAGTACCGGACATATTGGGAAGAACAGGCTCTCTACCACCGACTATCGCCGCTTCAGAACGCGGACAAGCTGGCCCATCCCATCTTGCTTTTCCATGGGGAGCTGGATGAGAATCCTGGTACGCATTACAGCCAATCTGAGCAGTACTTTGCCGCTTTGAAGGGCCTGGGCAAAACGGTGCGTTTCGTATCCCTGCCAGGTGAGCCGCATTCCTATGGCTTGCGGGCTTCTTACCTGCACATCCTTTGGGAAGTTGACCATTGGTTGAGGAAGCACTTCCGAGAGGATCCGGCTCTCAAGGCTTCCAGTTGGGCGGATGAAAAATAGCCTTTGTCTAAGCCTTCCTGATTGTTGGTCTAATAAAATTCTTTTTTGACCAGTTCTTCATCAATTTAATCGAAAAGAAAGAAAACATGAAAAAGCTATTCAACTTCAAAAGCAAGCGCAAAGGTCTGGGAGACTTTCACGCGTTATCCCTCGAAGAGTCGGAGGCAAACCGACTGAGCGGAGGCTTCAAGGAATACAAGCCAACCATCTACAGTTCGGACAAGCACCAAAGCGTGCGGATAAAGGTCAGTCAACTGTTGAGTGGCATGGAGGAAATAGTATAACCTAAACGGATATGAAAAAGAGCAAAAAAGTGAAAGACAGGAAAACGATCGAAGAGCTCAAGCGGCTACGCCTGTTTGGCGATGCCGAGGGACAGGAGCAAAACGACGACACGGACCTGGACAACCTGGCTGGTGGGAACGCCGGCACTACGGTAGAGACCCACTGGCCGACCACGACAAACAAATTTCCTAATCAATAGCGCGGGCGATGCATTCCAAGTATAAGTTTTATAAGCAGTTGGACTACATGGACTGCGGTCCCACCTGTTTAAGAATGGTGAGTGCATATTACGGGAAAGAGTACACCCTGGACTACCTGCGGTCCATCTCGCATATCACCAAGAATGGCGTGAGTTTTCTGGGGCTCAGCGAGGCCTCAGAAAAGGTCGGGTTCAAAACGCTGGTAGGCAAGCTCTCCTACAATCAGTTGAAGGAGGAGGTGCCTCTTCCCTGCATCCTGCACTGGAACCAGGACCACTTCGTGGTGCTCTACGACGTGAAGGAGAAGTCCCTGCTGCGGCGGGAAGAGAAGCTGGTGATCGGGGATCCCGGCCATAACCTGGTGGAGGTGGACGTGGAAACGTTCAAGAAGTGCTGGGTCAGCACGGAGGACGGGAGAGGGGTTGCCCTCCTGCTGGAGACCACGCCGGAATTTTACAGCCGCGACTCGGATGAGGAGACCGAGGAGAGTTCCTCCAGCATTGGCTTCCTGTTTCAGTACATCAAGCCCTACAAGGCTTTTATCTTCCAGATTTTCCTGGGGATGATCCTGGCCAGTTTTATCAGCATGTGCTTTCCTTTCCTGACGCAGAGCCTGGTGGACTTCGGGATCAACAAGCAGAATATTGGCTTCGTCCACCTGGTGCTGATTTCCCAGCTGGCCCTCTTTATCGGAAGCCTGCTGGTCAGCCTGATCCGAAACTGGATACTGCTCCATGTCAGCACACGCATCAGCATCACGATTATCTCCAATTTCCTGATAAAATTAATGAAGTTGCCCATTAACTTCTTTGAGTCAAAGAACATTGGCGACATCACCCAGCGCATCAGTGACCACCACCGTATTGAAAGCTTCCTGACGGGCTCCGCACTGAGTACGCTTTTCTCCATCATCAACTTGGTGATTTTCTCCATTGTGCTGGGTATTTACGACATGCGGTTTTTGCTTGTATTCTTTGTGGGGAGCAGCCTGTCGGTGGCCTGGATTTTCCTCTTTCTCAAACGGAGGCGCAACATCGACTACAACCGCTTTCAGCGGGCACGGGAAAACCAGAACAGCATTTATGAGATCATTACTGGCATGCAGGAGATCAAGCTCTACAACAGCCAGAAGTCCCGGCGCTGGGAGTGGGAGAAAATCCAGTCGAAGCTCTTCAAGATCAACATCAAAAGCTTGGCCCTGGAGCAGTACCAGGAAATCGGCGCCACGTTTTTCACGCAGCTCAAGAATATCCTGATTTCCTTCATGGCGGCCCTCCTGGTGATCGAAGGGCAGATTTCCCTGGGGGTGATGCTGAGTATCTCTTATATCATCGGGCAGATGAACGGTCCGCTCAACCAGCTCATCCAGTTTGTCAAGACCGTGCAGGACGCCAAAATCAGCCTGGAGCGGCTAGGGGAAATCCACAATAAGCAGAACGAGGAAAAAAGCAGCCTGCAGGTGGCTGATGTGCACGAGGAGGACTTCGGACACTCGCTCAACCAGGTGTTCTTTGCCAAAGGGCTAAACAGCAGGTTCAGACCGGGCATCACGCTGGACAATGTCAGTTTCCAATATGGACACGCGAAGTCCGCCATGGTGTTGAAGAACATCAGTCTCCATATCCCCAAAGGACAGGTTACAGCCATAGTAGGTGCCAGCGGGAGCGGGAAGACAACGCTGATGAAGCTGCTGCTTAAATTCTATCCCCCCACCGAAGGGGAGATTCTGGTGGATGGGAGTAACCTCAACGACATTTCGGCCAAGCTGTGGCGAAGCCAGTGTGGCACAGTGATGCAGGACGGTTACATCTTCTCTGACTCCATCGCCCGTAACATTGCCCTGGACGGTAATAAGATCGACGAGCTCAAGTTAATGAACGCGGTGCACGTGGCCAACGCGCATGACTATATCTCGCAGCTCCCACTGGGTTTCACGACCCGCATAGGGAATACGGGCTCGGGCCTGAGCGGTGGCCAGAAACAGCGGATCTTCATTGCCCGTGCCGTTTACAAAGAGCCGGGGTACATGTTCTTCGATGAGGCTACCAGCGCGCTGGACTCCAACAACGAGCGCATCATCATGGAGAACCTGGACGAGTTTTACAAAGGCCGAACTGTGCTGATCATCGCCCACCGGCTGAGCACGGTCAAAAAAGCCGATCAGATCATCGTGATGAAAGACGGAGAGATTGTGGAGCAGGGTACGCACCTGGGCCTGGTCTACCAGCGCGGCTACTACTATGAGCTTGTTAAAAATCAATTGGAACTGGACGCCGCCTAAACTGAATATAAAATGCCAAACCACAGTCCCCTAAATGCAGAAGAGCAGAGCCATGAGATGGAGGAAATCATCGGCCGGGTGCCACACTGGATCACCCGGTGGGGTATTACCATCCTGTTCATCGTCTCGGCCATCGGTATCTTCATCAGCAACACAATCGCCTTTCCGGACAGTGTGCCGGCCGAGGTGTTGATCCAGGCCAAGGAGCAACCCGGAAAGGTTTCCCTCAAGCGAGAGGATGCCGGGCAGGAGTTCATTTTCCTTGTGAAGGACGAAGAATGGGTGCAGCCTGGAGACACTCTCTTCATTCACCGGAACACCTCCAAAAACATCAATGAACCTATTATCACCCCCATGTCCGGTCAGGTTTTCATTTCCAAAGGGATAGATGACAGTAATACGCAGGACTATGTGGTGTGGGTCGTGCCCAAAACGACCGATTTTGAAGTTAAGCTGTTCTACCCCGTAAAAGGATCCGGGAAGATACAGCTCGGACAGGAAGTTGTCATCACGGTGGACAACTACCCACCCTCGGACTTTGGCTTTCTAACCGGTCGAATCACCAAGATTCTCCCGGTTCCCGTGGACGGGAAGGTGCAGGGCTATGTAACGCTGGATCACCGGCAGCTGCAGACGAACCTGGGGAAGGAACTGCCCATCAAGTACCTGATGATCGGGAAGGCGGAGATCGTTTTGGAAAGAAGGACCATCGCGGGCAGGATCTTTGGGAATGTCCTACCCCTTTAACCGGACTGAAAGAGGCGCAGCGTCCCGCATCATGTTGAAAGAAGCATTTTTAAGTTGAAAAGATGGGTTTTCTAAAGAAATTTCGACAACTTGACATATCGTGCTGGCTTGGACAGATAAATTTCATCACTCGCTGTTCCGGCTGCCCGTACTTTTAGCATGGGTGAAGCATGCGGAGCAAACCAGACACAATGCTGTCAAGCTGTGTTCTGTTCCGGCTCCCGTTTCCACTTCCATTGAACCGATTAACCTTGTGAACAAACTTTGTAGGACGCATGAAGTGTATAATAATTGATGATGAGCCCCTAGCACAAGAGGTGATTGAAAAACTCGCCGCGAAAGTGCCTTTTCTGGAAGTGATTAAGAAAGCCGGAAACGCGATCGAGGGATTGCAGGATATAGAGAATCTGAAGCCCGATCTTGTCTTCATGGATATTCAGATGCCGACCATGAGCGGTATTGAGCTGATTAAAATACTAAACAACCACCGACCGCAGATCATTCTAACCACCGCCTCCCCTGACCATGCCCTAGAGGGTTTTGAGCTGGACGTGGCCGGCTACCTGCTAAAGCCGATCTCATTTGAACGCTTCCTCAAGGCTGTAAATAAAGTAAACAAGCTAGTCAATGGAATCCAGCCGGCCAGGAAGCAGGAAGTGGAGGGAGAGCCCTCGGCTACCCATTTCTGGGCCAAGGTGAATGGCAAACTGCTGCACATCAAGTTCGACGACGTCCTGCTGGTAAAAGGCATGAAGGATTATGTCCAGGTTTTCCTCAAAGATCGGAAAATCATTACCTACCTCACCATGAAGCGCATTCTGGAGATTTTGCCTCCTCAGGACTTTACCAGGGTGAGCCGCTCTTTTATTGTGCGCACCTCCTCAATCAAAGGGATCGACGGCAATGTGTTAGAGACAACGGTGGCCGACGAGGAAATCATCATCGGGTCCACCTACCGCGAGAGCATTAAAAACGAGGCAAACAAGTGGTTGAAGTAGTACTTCCCGGTCCAGGCTGGAAGGAAATGCTGCTTTAGCCCGGCAATTCATCCTTTTCCCTTAGGATGAAAGCCAGCGCTATTCGTCGGGTGGTAACCTGGCTGGGCTAACGCCTCCTTTCTGTGACTTTGTCAAATTTTCCTTATTTTGACAGCTGTATCTGCTTGGCCCATGCGGCTTCCCCTCATTAACTATGACAACAATCCACCCTTTCGGACACTTCATTGTCCGCAGTCCGCTTTTCCCCTATGACGGCATCCACCCGGACGCGGCCCACAGCCTGGATGACTGGCTGGATGTGCAGCTGCAGGACGATCTTTTCCTGGAAGCGGTTTTCTGGTCCTCCCCGGTCCTGTATGAGCAGGCGATTAAGATGCTACAGGGGGATGACCGTCAGCGGGAGCGTGTCCGGTTTAGTCTTAAGAAATACTTGATCCGGGCTTCCAGCCGTTGCACGCCCTTTGGCCTGTTTGCAGGATGTAGCCTGGGACACATCACCGGGTGGCGGAAAGATCTGGAAATCGCGGGCAGTGCTGGTTCCCTGCGCAAGGTAATCCGGATGGACATGCACTTACTGTTCACCCTCAGCAACCTCATCAGCCGCGATCCCGCCCTGGTTCCCCTGCTGGCTTATTATCCAAACAACTCGCTCTACGAAATAGGGGGCACTTTCCGCTACATTGAGTACACACTGGAGCAGGGGATACGCAACTATCGCATCTCCTCTGTGGAGCGGGACGACCTACTGAAGCGGATTTTTGCCGCCGCAGAAGCCGGGGTGCTCCTCAGGGAGGCGGTGGGGCTGATTGACCTGGAAGCGACGGCGGACGAGAAGGAGCAGTTTATTCGCGAGCTCATTGACTCCCAACTGCTAGTGAGCGAGCTGGAGTTGTCAGTGACGGACCCGGATCCATTAGGCTCCCTTGTCCGGAAACTCAAAACCGTGGCGGCAGGAGTGAGCCAAGCCCGGCTGACGCTTTACCTCGAGGTCCTCACGAGCTTTGAACAGGCGATCGCCCAGTTGAACGAAAGGAGCGACAGGACCCGTCGGGATGAAACGGTCACGTTGTTTAAAAGAGGACTGGAACGGTTAGGAATGGCGGACTACAGGAATAATTTCTTCCAGTTGGATCTTTTCAAAGCGGCCCCTACGCCGGATAGGCTACCAGGAAAAACAGTGGAGGCCGTACTGCGGGGGATCGAGGCGCTGAGTCGTTTCACAACCAGCCAGACAAAGCAGGAGCGGCAACTCGAGGCGTTCCGGCGGGCTTTTGTGGAGAAATACGAATCAGAGGAGGTCCCATTGGCGGAGGTGATTGACTCCGAGACAGGCATCGGCTTCCCAGTGTTGGGCAGCATTGGTAACATCACCGATGCCGCGCTGGCGGATGCCTATCCGGAAGGGAATCGTAGCGAACAGGTAACAGAACCCTGGCACGCTTTCCTACGGGAGCGTTATGAGCGGGCCATCCGGCAGGGAGCGACTGAAATCTCACTGCGGGATGTGGAAATCGCCGGTTTTGCCCCGAAGACAGGTCAGCTGCCACAGACCTTTGCCGCGATGTTTTCCCTGGTTTCGTCCGGCCCTGAGCCGCAAGTTTTCCTGCAGACAGTGGGAGGCGCCACGGCAAACAGCCTCTTGGGGAGGTTTTGCCACCTGGATGCGGGGATGCACACACTCGGGCGGAAGATAGCCGAAATGGAGCAGTCCCTCTGTCCTGATAAGGTCCTGGCCGAAGTGCTGCACCTACCGGAGGCACGGGTCGGCAATGTCCTGCAGCGGCCGGTGCTGCGGGAGTTCGAGATTCCCTACCTGTCCGCAGCTTCTGTGCCGGGTGAGCGGCAGCTGCCCGTAGCGGACCTGATGCTGCGCGTCGTGGGGGACAGGATCGTGCTCCGCTCCAAAAGACTTGGAAAGCAGGTAGTGCCCCGCCTGTCGACCGCCCATAATTACGCTCAGCGGGCCTTGCCGCTGTACCACTTCCTATGTGCCATCCAGCACGAGGGTAAAACCGCGCTGGGGGTGGACTGGGGAAGTTGGGCGACAGGACTGAAATTTATGCCGCGGCTCTCTTACCGGAATGTCATCCTCTCGCCCGCCACCTGGAAATTCACGGCTGCCGATACACGGCAGCTCCTGAAAGGAGACCGTACAGGGGACCAGTTAGAGGCTTTCTGGAAGCAGTGGCAGCTACCGCCGACCGTGGCTATCACCCGGGGGGACAACCAACTGGTTATTCACATCCAACGCCCTGAATACCGGGAAATCCTGCTGCAGGAACTCAAAGATCAACAAGCCCTGCATCTGACGGAATGGCTGCATACCAGGGAGGATCCTGCCGCTGGGAGCTTTTTGCACCAAGTTGTCCTGCCGCTCTATCAGCATGCCCCCCAGCCGGCCAGTCTGCAGACCGTGGAGAAGGAAGGTTTGCCGGTCCTGCAGCGGACTTTCTTCCCCGGGGGCGAATGGCTCTATGTGAAAATCTACTGTGGGGCCCATGCCGCTGACTTAATCCTGACGGAGGCGGTTAAGCCCGTGGTGGAACGACTGGAGGCAGCGGGGGACATCCGCCAGTATTATTTTATCCGGTTCACTGATCCGCACTACCACCTCAGGCTGCGGCTGCACCTGAAAGAGGAAGGTCGTTTCGGCCATGTTCTCAGCGAGTTGAATGCGGCTTTGGCCGACTTCAAGCGGCAGCGCCTGGTGTGGAAGGTGCAGCTCGATACCTACGTGCGGGAAGTAGAGCGCTACAATGCCCGGTACATGCTGCAGTCCGAGCGCCTTTTTTACCACGATGCTGCCCTGTTCCTGGCCACTGGCCTGCAGCTGGAGCTAGACGGGGAAGGGGACCGGCGCCTTCTGTATGCTATGCGCAACGTGGCGAGTTGGCTGGACACCTTTCAGCTAGGACTGACAGAGCGACTGGATTTTATCCGGAGCGCCTGCGCCTCATTGGGAAAAGAGTTTACGCCGGAACTGCGGGTGAGGCTTGATCAGCAATACAGGACGCTTCGACACAAAGTGACGGCAAACGAGGTGCCTGATGCGCTTGACTATTTGCTGGCGCTGCGAAAACAACGGGTAGAGGACGAACTGGGCCAGGATATTTCAGGCAAAGCGCCTGCGCTTTTCAGGAACCTGGGCAGTTACATCCACATGAGCATGAACCGGTGGTTTAAGACGGACCAGCGTCTACAGGAATATGTTGTTTATTATTTTTTACAAAAACACTACACCGAAAAGCTCAAACGAGCCGATGTTCTGTAAATGGAAACCAAATGACGCTAGAAGTGCTACATTATCAGACTTACAATTCCTTTACCAGAGTTTTTGTCCATAGCCTTTTGTGGTTGGGCATGTTCTGCTTTCTCTTGCTGCTGCTCAAACTACCCTTGCAAGGGAATTTGCTGGACCCTGCCTTTCCCCTGTTTGTGTTGGCTATGCTGACGATTGTCGCCACCAACCACTATGTCATCGCCTACGGACTGGTTCGGTTCGTGCAGCCGAGAAACTGGGGCATCTTGGTCGGTCTGCTGCTGGTACTCTATACTTTTTCCGCTATCTCCTCTATTCTCAGTATTGCCCTGCTGGCCGGGCTTTTTCCAGAGAATGCCGTGTTCCAGGCGCTATCAAGCAGGTATGAGCTACGGGGGATTGCGGACCTTTTTACGCTGAGCACCTTTACCTGGGTCATGTCCTTTGTATTTCCCTTCTGCATGTTTACCCTTTTTATAAAGTTCTACAAATCAAATCAGGACGCCGCCAGGAAGAACCTCTATTTACAGAAGGTCAACTCCGAGCTGGAACTGAATTTTCTGCGGTCCCAAATCAATCCGCACTTCTTTTTCAACACCTTGAACAGCCTGTATTCCCTGGTGTTTGACAATGAGCGCGCAGCCAAAATTGTGCTGGATCTTTCGGATATCATGCGATTCTCTCTATACGAGGCGAAAGGGGAGCGTATCCCGATTGAACGAGAGATCAAGTTTCTGAGTGACTATATCGGACTGGAGGCCATGCGTCATGACAGCCGCGTCCTGATCGAGTACGATTTCGATTTGAATGGACATGAAAGGCTGGAGCTTCCACCCCTGCTGCTGGTGAATTTTATAGAGAACGCCTTTAAGCACGGCATTCACAACACAATAGAAAAGGCCTGGGTGGAGATAAGCCTGCAATGCCAAGATGGTGTCCTGTTTTTTAAGGTCAGTAACAGCAGACCAACGCACGGGAGAGCACGGGAAAAGGGGGACTCGGGCATCGGCCTGCAGAACGTGAAACGGCGGCTGAATATTTTATACCCCGAGCGCCACGAGCTGATGATTAGGGAGGAAGTGTCCACATTTCACGTGGTGCTTCAGATTCAAATGAAATAAACTGGAACCGGGTGCCGGTACCAACCGATTCCAGTTTATTTCAGCTACAAGAGACTGCTGGATTGTTCATTCAAATGTGCTCCTGGATTAGCTTGAGGGAGAAAGTGGCGGTCAATGTGATCATCCTTTGCTACCTTCCCGCATTCGGTTCTACGAGCCTGCATGCCCCGTATCAACTTCTTCTTTATTTTCCTGTATCACGAAAGATATAAGGAAAGCCTGGTAGTTTTAATATGAGACTTCACATATAGCCTACCTGCCTGATTCCAGAATAAGCGCCCAACGTGTAACAGCTTGCACTTTTGCTGAATTAAATATTGTCTCATGGCAATAGCCTAGTCTTAGTTGCTTGTGACAAAGTCAGCCGTAAGATGAGGTTTATCTAAGAAATTCGTGCCTTTGTCTAAATTTTAAAGTTTTAATATATTAATATATTTATATTTGATTAAATCTTAAAAATAGGCAAATGAAGAAAGTAAAATTACAGCTAAAGAAACAAATCATTTTTACGCTTAATACTCAGCCAGGTAAAAGCAATAAGTTGGATAATGTTTTTACAACTGGTATTTGTACAATTTTAACAACTGCCACAGAAACGAGCTTTTAGCTACATTAACATCAGGTGTATGAAAGGGGCCCGGAGCGTGTCCGCTTCTATTGGCTTTTTGCTAACCTGATGCCCTCTTTCACTCCTTTAGCAGGAAAGGCCAAATCAGGATTTTGTTGTCAGGCACTATAGTATATTCCTCTATTGCGTGATAGAATAAAGACTCATCGGAAATCTTCTGTTTCAAAACTGGGACAAAGCAAACACCAATGGCTATCAACGATGGGCTCACTATTATAAGGGTAATTTGCGTCGTGCAGCGTTTTGTGCACGATAGTGCATCCTATCAATTGAGCCCAGCCTGAGTGATTGTTTTTGTCTGATGAATTGTAACCGGAAATGATGGCAAGTAGAAATGCCTGTTCTAGAGACAGGCTACTGCTCAGGTGAGTCCTAAACGATTAACCTGCTAATTTTTACAGCCTCTAGATTATCTCATCTGCTGCAGACTGGTAAGTGGTGATTTGAACATGATTCAACTTTACACTGCTAGTAGAAGAGTGTTCGTTGCTGTCAATCACCACCTGCTATCAGAGCAGGTAAATTGTTAAGTGAATGGGCGCTTTTAGTCAAAAGTCCAAAGGCTTAACATCAGGTATTCCGATACGCATTTGGAGATGGAGCCTGCGACCAATGCAGGTAGGGTTGTGTCTGGTCATAGATGCGTTTGTTCAAAGGCTTCTAGAGCCACACTCTCTGCGGAGTAACTTATCAGTTAGCATAAAAAGCCCTTAAATCAGCGATTTAAGGGCTTTTTGCTTTTTAGCCCCACCTGAATTTTACATTTTCTCTCCTTTCTGAGGCAGCCAATTCGGGCACCCGAATTGATGTGCAACCAGCTGGCTGTAAGCAAGATGTACTGTGTTTTTACATCTTGTGCAGCCTTCGGTTGATTGTTAAATTCAAGTATAAAAGGAGGAGTTGTATGGACACTAAGATCAGTATCCTGTTCTACGGCAGGAAAGCCGACAACCTTTTGCCGATCTACCTGCGCGTTACGCTGCAGGGTAGGCGGCTGGAGCTGAGCACCCACCGCTACATCTCGCCCGAACGATAGTAGGCCGAGGCCCGGAGCGTGAACGCCTACCTGGACACCTTGCGGGCAAAGGCTTATGATCACCACCGGAAGCTGCTTGAAAGCCTGCGGACCTACTATATTTTTTAATTCTAAGCTGTGAGAGGCGGAATTTTCATAGTGTTATACCACTAACCATGCAATAACCTCAAGCTCTATATGTCTTCACGTATTCTTGATATTTCTTTGCACACATTCTCGCAGCGTTATTCTGTATAATCAACGTGTAGGTTGACTGAAATTGTCAACAAATCAACTAATATGTTTACTTATTAAAAATAATAGTATACTTTTATGTTTACTATAGCACGGTATGTGTAAACCAATATATTTACTTTATTCAAGGAAAGTAAACTAATATATTTACCTTTATCAAGTAACAGTAAACAAATATGTTGATTAATTAAGGTGTTTATGCGAAATAAAAAGAAACTACTGCTGGAGCAATTGGATCGAAAAATTGCTCCTTTAAAGGTTTTGACTAAGACTCCAGTCCCGGAACAAGGTTGGATTCACGCTATTCGGGTCGCACTTAACATGACTTTAGAGCAGTTAGGTCATAAGCTGGGCAAGACAAAGCAAGGCATCAAAAAGATAGAGGAAAGAGAAGCTACAGGTACCGTCTCCCTAAACGTGTTGAAGCAGGTAGCTGAAGCGCTTGACATGCAGCTCGTGTACGGCTTTGTGCCTAAGCAAGGGTCAATGGAGAAGTTGGTCGATCAACGAGCACAGCAGCTAGCAAGAAAGATCGTCTTAAGAACAAGTCAGCACATGAAGCTGGAGAACCAGGGAAATAGCGATGACCGGATTCGGCAGGCAATCGAAGAGCTAGCTGAAGAACTTAAACGTGAAATGAAGGGCACGTTATGGGATTAGAATATGCCTACCTGGATGGCCAGACTCCTTTAGATGAAGAAGAGAAAGAAGGGCTGCTACTCAAAACGATCACCTCACACGGGGAACTGGACGAATTCGAACAGCTAAACATTGAAAAGGCAATCGCCTGGACCATGAACACCAGGTTTAAGAAGGATGCCATATTGACTGAGAAGTTTATCAGAACGCTGCACAAACGCATGTTTGACGATGTCTGGAAGTGGGCAGGTGAGTTCAGGAGATCTGAGAAAAACATTGGGGTGGCTTGGGTTACAATAGGTATGGAGCTCAGGTACCTGCTAGACGACACCGCCTATTGGATCAATAATAAAACGTATCCCCAAGACGAGATAGCGATCCGCTTCAAGCATCGGCTGGTCAATATCCACTGTTTCCCAAACGGGAACGGGCGGCATTCACGCATCATGGCAGACATCATCATGGAGTCCATCTTTGGTGAAGATGCCTTCACATGGAATAGATCCAACATGGTGAAAGCGGATGCTACACGCAAAGCCTACATTGCCGCCATTCGAGCTGGCGATAAAGGTGACATAACGCCGCTGCTTCAGTTTGCGAAAAGCTGAGCCTTATGCGGGAAGTTATTGGATTGGAAGCAGGAGATAGTAACTGGGCATAGGCTCTTTCTTCCCTAAGATTGTATACCGGAAGTAGGGTAATTAACTTTTACTTTGTCAGCTTGCTGTTTGTGAAATAAAGCGGTAAATTTGATTAAAGAAAACACTGAAATCCTCAGAAGGGGGAAAATTCGGGTGACCGCTGATTTTAAGGTTATAAGTAATTGATAATAAAAGCATTGTGGGGTAGGTTCGAATCCCTTACTCTCTGCGGAGTAACTTATCAGTTAGCATAAAAAGCCCTTAAATCAGCGATTTAAGGGCTTTTTTGTTTTTAGCCCCTGCTTCATTTTCACACTTCTTCGCACATTTCAGGAGCGTGATCAGGTGAGTTCATTTGGAGCAGGCGTTTACTCACCAATTTGATTTTAACTGATTGATACACAAGATGTACAGTAGCTTTACATCTTGACTTCGGTTGACTGCAAGGCTATATTTGTATAACCTTTAATGTCACTGTTATGAGCATCAACTTCCGCCTTCTCTTCTACCTCAAGAAACCCAAGAACTACCAGCAGGGCCCTGTGCCCATCTACCTGCGCATCACCGTAGCGGGCAAACGCTCCGAGCTGGCCACAGGCAGGACCATTGAGCCAGCCAGTTGGCTGGCTCAGGCAGGGAGAGCCCTTGGCAAGAAGGAAGAGATCAAGTCCCTGAACGCCTACCTGGAGATCCTGCAGGCCAGGGTCTACGAGGCGCAGCGCCAGCTAGTGGAGGCCCGGCAGCCGCTCACGGCCGAGGCGCTCAAGGACAGGCTTCTGGGCAGGGAGGCGAAGGGCAGGATGCTGCTGGAGGTCTTCTCCGAGCACAACCGCAAAATGGAAGCACTGGTGGGGGAGGAGTTTGCCCCCGGCACCCTGGAGCGCTACACCACCTCGCTGCGCCACACCCGGGATTTTGTGAAATGGAAGTACGCAATAGAGGACGTTGACGTGCGGCAGGTGGATCATGCCTTTGTCACGGATTATGAGTTCTACCTCAGAAGCGTGCGTAAGTGCTCCAACAACACGGCCGTCAAGTACATCAAGAACTTCGGCAAGATCATCCGCATCTGCCTGGCCAATGGCTGGATCACTATGAACCCTTTCCTTCACTACAAGGCCAAGCTTCGGAAGGTGGAGCGAGCCTACCTGTCCGAGGAGGAACTGGAGCGGATGGCGGAAAAGAAATTCGTCAGCGATCGCCTGACGCAGGTGCGGGACATCTTCCTGTTCAGCTGCTACACGGGCCTTGCCTACGTGGACGTGCAGCAGTTAAAACGTGCAGATATCCAAACGGGAGTGGACGGGGAGCAGTGGATCTTCAAGAACAGGCAGAAGACGGACACCCCTTCCCGCATACCCTTGTTGCCGAAGGCCCTCACTATTCTGGCGCGCTACCAGGATCACCCGCAGTGTTTGTATGAGGACAGGTTGCTGCCTGTGCCGAGCAACCAGAAGATGAACGCCTACCTGAAGGAAATAGCCGATGTGTGTGGAATTGAAAAGCCTGTCACCTTCCACACTGCCCGCCACACTTTTGCCACCACTGTGACACTGCTCAAGGGGGTGCCGATGGAGAGTGACTCAAAGATGCTCGGCCACACCAGCATGAGAACCACGCAACATTATGCCAAGATATTGGATGTGAAGGTAGGGGAGGATATGCGCCTGCTCAGAGAGCGACTCAAGCAGTGAGCAACAGCAAGGGATGTTTGGATTGGCTTGTGAAAGTAATTCGAGAGATCTCTGTAAAAGAAAAAACCCGGCTTCTTCACCAGCATTGTTTATCTGGGAGAGGAAGGACCGGGACTGCATTAGCAAATATGCATGCTATTTTATGAACAAGCAATACGTAGAAAAAGTTTTTTCTACGGAAAGGGTGCGCAAATACTTTGACGCTTATTCCCACGACCAGGCCAAAGCTATAACCCATTACCAGTGCAACGTGCAAATTTCCGAGGCGCTTTACCCATGCCTGTCGGTTATGGAAGTTGCCTTGTGCAATGCCGTAAACGAACAGCTCTCACGAATGTTTAGTACCGCTCACTGGTATACCCTCCTCGCCTTAACGCCTGTCCGGTCTGGAAAACTGATCCTGTAATATTGCCTTGCAAGCCGCTCTCAAGTCCTGACCTCCATAACGATACGTTCTGTGTCGTATTGAAATGCAAGAGAAAAGGCACCAATAAAGACCGGGTCGACATGGCTCTTGTCTGCCTGCCGCCCCGGTCCCGGACTAAATAAACCTAAAAACTAGTTTCGCTTTATCAATTTGGTGGTGGAGTCGATATTAGCGCTCTTGATCTTCAGGAAATATACTCCTGTAGATAAGTGCTGTGTTGATAACTCAAACTCAGTATACCTTCCCTCAATCATGATCGGCTTCTCCATAACTACCCGTCCCTGCATGTCGATCACCGTCACCTGAGCAGAACCAGTTTCCTCCGTGGCCAGCTCCACCCGAAGGTAATCTTGGAACGGGTTCGGATAGGTTTTAACTGAAGCGGCAATTGCTCTGAGGGTGGTGGCTACTGTCTTGCTGAACTCAAAGGTGCCGTCGAAGTCCACCTGGCGCAGCCGGTAATAGTTGGTGCCGGTGCCCGGGTTTGTGTCTTTGAAGGTATAGTGGTGGGTCAGGCTGCTGGTGCCCTTGCCCTGTACCGTCCCTATTTTAGTGAATGTGCGGCCGTCCTGGCTGCGCTCCACCTCGAAGCGGTCGTTGTTCAGCTCAGAGGCCGTGCTCCAGTTGAGCGTAACGTGGTTGTTTTGGGCCGTTGCTTTAAAGGAAAGGAGTTCTACTGGCAGAGGTTCAATTGCTGCATCGTAAGATCTCCACATAAGGTCGTAGATGCCGATGCCTTGATTGCCAGTACTTGACGCATTCCGGTATGTCAACACAACACGGTCTACCGCACTACCAAATGTAACGGTAACATCTGCGTCTTTAGAAGTTGTAGCGACATCATTATAGGCATCAGATGCTAAGATTTTATTGCCTGAGAATACTTGAATATAGCTAGTGATTACTTGCTTCTTAGTAAGAGAAACTGTTGTGTTACCATTATACCCGATAATCTCAACATCATCACGGAACTGGCCGCTTTCTCTGTCAATATCGAAAAGAGTAAAAGTTAGATCTTCAATTGGTCTACTCAATTCTAATGTAACAATGGTTCTGTTGCTGCTAGCGTTGGCGCCCGTTTGCATCAATGCTAAGGTTGGAGTATTTTGGAATTGCGTATGTGACACACCAGATGCTGTGCCGCTAACAGTTGTTGTTACGTTTGTTTCTCTGCTCCACTTCATATAAAGACCTTCTACCGTATAAGCTTGAGGATTAGAGACTGAAACTACAAAAGGATTCTCACCGTTGGGTCTGCTGCTCCAACTAAACCTATCTAATCCTATTACCGGGGTGCCAATGATCGTAATGTCGTCCAATGCGTAGTATCTCGAGGCAGTGGAAGAATTATTCTGCCATCTGATGCGCAGGTTAGGTGCGTTCGAAGCATTTTCAGGTAATACGATATAATTATTACTTGCCCAACTCCAAGCTGTTGAAGGACTGCTAACGTTTGTAATAGACATCCAATTAGTGCCATCAAGGCTGTACTGAAGTGTTAATGCATTTCCAGTAGTACTTGAACGTCTGTGAGCAAACATGATTCCAATCTGCTCATAACCAACTGTGGATATAGGATCCATTGTAAGGGATTTTGCTGCGGCAACATTGGATCTGATAAATGTTCCCCCAGATGATTGTGCGGCCTTAGTAGTGTTATCACTTACAGGTGTAAGGTTCCATCCAGTTGCAGTTAATCCACCGGTATAGCTGGTGAAGTTCTCGTGGTAAAGAATAACGTGGGTAGTCAGATTACTATTACGCGGAACGGTTGTAATGGAAGCCCTAACACGGGTTCTTGAGCTTTCACAATTTCCTGAAGATACTATTGCAACCCAATAATCTGTCGTTGTACTTAATTCCGGGGTTACAAAAATAGCTGAAGTAGCTCCGGCAATGGCAGTTCCACCAGAAGCCTGGGTATACCAACGATAGCTGCCGTCGGATGGAGCGCCTGAAGCAGTTAATGTAAGACTGCCAGTATTTGCTCTGGAGGCCCCTGTAACAGTGGGTGCTGCAGGTATGGCATTTACAGTCGCAGTAACAGGAGTTCTTGGGCTTTCGCATGTTCCGTTAGTAATAGCAACATAGTAGGTAGTAGTGTTGCTTAAGCTCGAAGTAGTGTAGGAGGCATTAGTGGCTCTGCTAATGGCTGTTCCGCCCGTGGCTACTGTGTACCAACGGTAATTTCCATTCGTGGAGCCGCTTGCCGTCAAAACAACAGTGCCGTTGCCGCAACGGGAGTTTCCTGTTGTGGTGGGTGCATTTGGAACAGGATTTACTGTTACAGTAACAGTTCTTCTGGCGCTTGTACCACAAGCATTACTAGCAGCTACATAATAGGTAGCGCTAGCTGTTAGGCTAGGTGTTGTGTAAGTCGGACCGGTGTGGAAAGGCGTTCCACCTGAAGAAGCGGTATACCAGCTATAGACTGTGCCATTAACAGGAGAACTTACTGAAATTGTAGGAGTGCTTCCCGAGCAAATCGTTACGCTATTTACAACAGGAGTATTTGTGCCAGAATGAACAAATGCAGTTACGGGAATTCTTGAACTCTCGCATGTACCATTGGTTACTGCTACATAGTAAGTGGTAGAGTTGGTTAGTCTGGGAGTAGTGTAGGTGGCATTTCTTTCCCCATTAATTGCTGTGCCACCTGTTTGAGCAGTGTACCATCGGTAATTTCCGTTGGTTGTGCCACTTGCCGTTAGGGTAACTGTGCCATTACCACAACGAGCAACGTTTTCTGCGGATGGGGCAGAAGGTGCTGAGTTGGCTGTTATAGTGGTATAGCTAAGATTCTGAGGAATGTACCAGTCATTGCAGAAAATCCAAAAAGCGCACTCCCTTGTCTCATAAGATGCTCTAAAACGTTTGTTGTTATCGTTCGAGGTTGCTATGAAAGTGTAGCTTGTAGCGGTTGCTCCACTTATGTCGCTATAATCTATACCATTGTTTATGCTGACCTGCCATTGGATCCTACGAACTTCTGAAGGAAATGTCATGGTTAATGATACAGTTTCACCCTCACAAACTATTGTATCAGTCTGCGCTTCAGCCGTATTAATTGAAAGCATTATCAAACCGAAGCACAGGAGCGCTATTTTAAATAGTTCCCTGGGCCCTTGCTTCGATGCTAAGAATCCTTGCGAGGTGGTTGAGGAAAATATGCCTGCAAAACTCTTTTTATATACTCTCTTGGTTGGTACTAGGTAATTAAGAATTGCATTGTTTTCTGGTAAAGTTGACTTCATAAGGGGTTAATTAAGGATGAAAATTATGATATTTAGTTTTTCTTGGTTAAATCCAATTAAAGAATGTTGTTTTAACTTTAGTTGAAAATTATTTTAACCTGAAAGTGAGAGAATGAAGCCAATTGATTTGTGAGTAATACTAAATATTGAAATGATCAAATATTGCGAATGTATGTGATTGAAATTGAAAGGATTTTATTGATATGAAACAAGTAAAATTTTTAAACGAAGTAGATCCTTTTATATATAAAATAGCCAATGCTCTATATATGGGAAGTGTTATTCCAATTATGGGAAAAAAAGTTTGAGCGGTTTCATAATTATAATTAATAAAATTATAATTATGGTTCATGTAATAATGAGTCTGTGAAGTGATAAATAAAGGTTAATAAATTGCACTAATATTACGAGGTTTATTGTTTAAATGACTGTCTTTTAGCCTTGGGTGTTAGCTGGTTAATGTGCGCTGATTAAATAAATAACCAAGTCTGTCGAATGCAGCAAAAAAGCTTGTCATTACGGAAGCATTTTTCGACAGAGCGCAAAGCACTTGGCTGGGGCAAACACTTAGCTGCTATAAGTAGGCCGTCCTAAGGAGGCCAGCATAAGCCTGATATAGCAATGAAATACTAATTCCTTTAGCGATTGAACAGGAGTCGTTTAACTGAAAGCCGCACGTCCAGGCACTCATCAATTACCTCAAGCAGCTCCATTTTAAAAGCAGGTGCAATTAAGACCAACCCACTAATCCCGTAGCGTAGTTTAGGTAAGATGTCGTGCGGGTAGCAAATGCAAAGCAAGGCCTGCAGCTTTGAGCTGGTGGGAGCAATGAACGCTTATCGCTTCACAATGGGACGGAAGGCCGCCCCCTCGATAGTCGTCAGGGGCAACGTCTGCAAGGTGTGCTGGCGCAGCTTCCTGTGGCAGTCGGGGCAGGCACCCACTGCCACAGGAAGCTGCCGCCCAGGCCTGCCCCGTGCTTTTCTCTGTGCAAAGGAGCAGAGCCTTGGCAGTCTGGTTCCCGGCAACTCTTGTCTTTTTCATCCCCTCAGTTTAAAATCAAAACATTTATGTCTGATTATTAAGCTGTTACGATCTTGGGGATACTTACCTTTTATAAATGGCCATTTATAAAAGGTAATAGATGTGCTGATCCAGATGAGGCACAGAAGTTTCTTAAGTCAAGGGAGTAAAGGTGCCCGTTCAACCATAGTGTCTGTAAAGCACACAGGAGCCAACATTTGAAAGGGGCATTCCATAAAAAATATAGGATAGGAAAGATTTTAAAAAAATGCTGCATATACAACTAAGATTTAGGCGCATATACAATGGATGGTAGATAGCTTTATGTCAAAGTAGGTCAGACTAGTCGCCAGGCTGTGTAGTTGCACTGCTGAATTTAGGTGGGCAGAGCTGGTAAGCGTACTCAACGGCTTGGGGTACAAGGAGCGTACGGGCGGAAGAACAGGAGGCAGTCGCCGGGACTTTTGGCACCCGGATACGGGCCATGTGATCAAGCTTCACAGACCGCACCCGGGAACAATCCTAAAGCGTTACCAGCTCACGTTAGTTATTGCTGAGCTGGAGCTTGACAAACTGGAGCTTGATAAATAGATAACTGCAAAGAGAAACAAAGCATAAACAACGAAGAACGGTAATAAAATGAGCAGCACTATCAAGTACAAGGACTATCTCGGCAGTGTCGGGTATAGGGCCGAGGACAAGGTGTTTTTTGGCAAAATTGAGTTTATCAATGATTTAGTGACTTTTGAAGGCACCTCAGTAGAAAAGCTGGAAACTGCCTTCCGTGAGTCTGTAGATGATTACCTGGACATGTGCAGAGAGATAGGCAAGGAGTCAGAGAAAGCCTTCAAAGGCACGTTTAATGTGCGGATGCAACCAGAGCTTCACAAGAAAGCGGCCAGGCTGTCAACTGAGAAGGGAATAAACCTGAATCAGCTTGTTGTCGAGGCGGTAAGTCAATATGTGCGACAGGCTCACTAAGGCGGTGTCATTTTAATTAATTTAATATTTAGGAAGCTGTCCAAAAAAGGCAGCCTCCTAAATAACATCTACTACTGCCGCCGCATCGCCTGGGCTCTGGAGGAGAACCTCAACGGCAAGATCTGCAAGTACACCAAGGGCAAAGGCATATTCCTGGCCCTAAGGGAGATCACCAAGAAATAGCCCTAACTCCAGCAGAACTGGGATCTGATACTGAATTAGTTTATAAACTTATACCCACAAAGAAGTTGATGCTAGAAAAGCAGCCGAACCCATTTGCACGTATTACTGGGCACTGTCGAATAAAACCGACTACCTGATTTAGAAATAATACGCCAACAATAGTAAAGGAAGGTCCGCCCGGCAAGGCCAGGTGGCCCTTCGCTTTTTTTAAGCGGCCGACTTCAGGGCATGCAGCGCATCCTCGTTCGCCTCCGTCTTCAGGCTAAGCATATAGCTGGCTGCCTTGAAAGCCCTTGTGCTGGCGTAAAGGATCATCGTCTTGTCATCTTTGAACTTACTGGCCCAGCCCTGCAGGTAAGCCACTGAGTTTTGAAAGACCGCTTCTTTGATGCCGGTGAAAGCACTGAGGAAGCTGGCACCCATCTCGGCGATCAGCTCCTCTTTGCTGTAGCGCTCCTCCCCGAAGCGACTTGCCTTCTCCTCCTCAGAGAAGCGGTTGAGCCGGGTGGGGTGGCCGGTGGAGTGGATTAACTCATGGAAGAGCGTGGCGTGGTAGGCCTGGGAGGAGACGAAGCTTTTCAGCTCCGGCATTTGCACCCTGTCAAGAGTGGGGGCATAGTAGGCCTGCGACCCTCCGTGGAGGATCTGCGGGCGCGGCAGGGGGTAGCTGTCCACCACCTGCTGGCAGGCTCCGATGATCTGTTGCTCTGTTCGCTCAACGGCTGCCGGAAGTATAAAGTCAACGCCTTCTACCTGTTCGATGTTGAACACCGTCCATATAAAAGGTACAATTTTTCTTCCGTGCCTGTCATGTTCGTCCTCTGTCTGCTCCGGTTTGTGCTTATCTGCTTTCCCCTCGTAGATTTTCCAGTAGATGACCTGGGTGCCCTTCTCACCTTTTTTCACGTGGCCGCCCAATTCTCGGGCCTGTTTGAAGGTGAGGAAGTAGGGCGCGGTGAAGTTCTTTTTTTCGGTGACGTGGTTCAGGTAGAAGGCATTGAAGCCTTCGTAGTGCCGGCCAGAGCTGTAGTTCCTGGGGAGGCCGTACGAGGTCCAGGGCTTTTGCCAGAGTACTTTTCCCTGCGCCAGCTGCGCGATCACTTCGTTTGTCACCTGCTTGGCCAGTTGATTCAATTTCGGATAGGTGTTCATAAAATTAAAGTTTAAGATGGTTTAAAATTGGCTTTCCGGAGCGTGTGCCGCCTGCACGGTGGCGCCAGTAAAGAAAAAAGGGCTCTACAGGAGCCCTTCGTCAGCGAGGGAGTAGTAGCCTTCACCGGTGAGGATGATGTGGTCGAGCACAGCGATGTCGAGGAGTTCTCCGCCCTGCTTGAGCTTTTTGGTCAGCTGCAGGTCCGCCGCGCTGGGCTTGAGGTTCCCTGAGGGGTGGTTGTGGGAGAGGATGATACCCGAGGCGCAGGCCTTGAGGGCGGCTGCGAAGATGAGCTTGGGGTCGGCGACGGTGCCGGCGATGCCCCCAGTGGAGACTTCGTAAATGCCCAGTACCCGGTTGGCTCGGTTGAGGAGCAGGACCTTGAACTGCTCGACGAACTCTATCCTGCCTAGGTCCCAGCCGGCTTTGAGCACGTTGTAAGAATCGGCAGAGCAGGTGACCTGCGGTCTTTTACAGGGCTTAACGCGGTTGCGGTAGGTGAGCTTGATCTCGGCCAAGCGGCTGGAGGCGGATGTGTTGACTTTCTTTTCCATAATCTCGGTCATTTAGTGTAAGGAAATTGATTAAGGTGCTCCCGCTGCCTTCGGCGCCGGACTAAGGGCAAGGTGGAGCCTGAGAAAATGCGGAGGGCCCGCCTCGGGGCGGATACCCACTTTGTCTGGACGACCTTGCTCCCGTGTCTGGACCACAAGGCTACCTTTGCGCCTGTATGAATTGCCCCCGCACTTTTGCATGGGAGTGGCTGGGGAGGAAAGATATTTCAATCAAGGTTTTGCTACTTGTTCTGCCACTTTATGTCTTCGCTTCACCGGGCGTGAAATCGGGAAATAGCGCTACCTGTTTTGGCATGGGATTGCAGGCGATTATTCCTGAATGAGGGTAGTACACATCAGCGCGAGACCAGTGGTATTATCGGTCCATGCAGGTCTATCTCTAAGTTAATGGTGACGATGTGCAGGTGCGGGTGCAGATGTGCCCGGTCCCGGTGCAGCACGATCAGATACTGCGTGCTGATGATCTGCATCTGCTCCATGTACTCCCAGCCCGCTCGACCATCACCCGGTCAGAGAGCTTGGCTTTGTCGCGTGCGCTCCAGTTCAGGGCGATGTGCCCCACGGCCTTCTCCAGCCAGGGGTTGAGCTTGCGCTGCAGGTTAAAGTCGGCCGCCATCGAGGCGACAGTGTTTGTGCGGACGCCGTCCGAATCCAAGATACCCGCTCCGGCTTTCTGGACCACATAGCGCACGCAGCCCGAGAAGCTCTTACCGATCATCACCTTTCCGATCATCTCTGCCTATATGCTGAAGTATGTGGTGGATGTCATAAAGAAGCTGGCGGCACCTGCCCTGCAGGGTCAGCAGCCCCTCGCGATGGGCCAGCCGGGTCAGCTGGTTGAGGTTGTTGGCCAGCCCCGAGAGCATGCGCAGCGAGGCCGCCTCCTCGGGGCGGAGGCGCGCCACGACTATTGCCTTCTTGGCCGCCGCCCGAAACCAGGCCGACACGCTCAGTCCCGGCTCCCGCGCCTTGCCTGTAATCAGGAGCCACTCCGTTGTCACCCGCACCACCAGGGTGTGGCTCCGCTTCACCCGCTTAATTGGGCGGCCACCTTTCTTTCTCTCGTGGGTTTGCTGCCGCTGTGCCGTCTCTTTTTCCATGCGCTCGTTGTTTACTTAGTAAGAAGATTCCCCTGCTGCGACCACCGGGAGCAGAGGGCCGCCAGGAGTTTTTGTATGACAAAAACACAACTTGCTGCGCTTAAAGTCCCTGCTTCTTAGCTCCTTTCCGGGCGCCAAGTCCTTGTAGCAACCTTTGCGCCTGCCGGGGCTTTGCCACCAACAGCTCGTTCACATCCTTGTAGTTCTGGTAGGTGGAGGAGAGGTCCCGGCAGTTCGGCACTGACTGGAGCAGGCGCTCACTTGCCATTCTGCCCGCCTGGTCATGGTCCAGGAAGAGGAGCACCCGCCGGTGCCGGCCGAGCACCTCCAGGCTCTTGCTTAATTGTGTGAGGGAGTTGAGAACCAGGAAGCTAGAGCCGGTTGTGAGGCGAGGCCGAACCTCGAGGAGGGAGAGGAGATCCATGAAGCCCTCTAGGAGGCAGACGGTGCCCGCGCCGCGAGGGATATAGGTGATGTCCTTGGGGGAGGAGGATCCTTTGAACCAGTTGTTGCGCAGTTCATAGCCGCCAGAGCGATTGGCAAACCCAATCGCTTCATAATGTCTGGTACCGATAGCAAAGCTGACCGCTTGGCAAAAGGGGGTCGCCGTTTGGAGGCTAATGCCGCGCTGCTGCAGGTAGTTTGTCAGTTGGGTATTGTCCTCTAGGGGCTTTGCCTCCAGTATTTTGATGCCGGGGAAAGGTGCTGGAGTGACAGCCGGAGCTTGTCCCTTCGCTTGTTTCCCAAGTGGTTGCATGCCTAGGGTAGCTGTTGCCGCTGAAGCAATAGTCTGCCCGGAGAGGAGCTGGATGACCTCTTGGATGGTGGCAGTGCGGTGCAGGCGCAGGGCCAAATCGAAGACCTTGCCGCCCTCCCCGCTGCCGTGGTCGTACCAGCGGTTCAGACGCGTGTTGACCTTGAAGGAAGGGGTGCGCTCGGCCATCCGTACCGGGGAGATGTACCACCAGTCACAGCCCCTTTTATAGGCGGGCTGTATACCTTGGTTCGATAGGAAATCGGTGATAGCGATTTCGTTGTTGATCTGTTGAATGTTCATCCTTTCTTGTCTTTTAAAGGCCTGAAGTACTTTCGTAGTGTAGCTGCCGTGCTGTGGAGAGCTGGGCAGCCTGAGAAAATCTTGAGTATTTCATATTGTTGACTCATTTTAAAGGTCGAGGAGCAGCATTGATTTTTTTCACAAGGCGGTACACAGTTGGGAAAAATTTTGCAGAGCGTGACGTTGGATCTTGCCTTATGAGTGGCTTTAAGTGTGGGATCTAAAGGAAAGCCATCGCTCTTTTGACTTCTGTTGATAATGCTGTTCTCTTGCTCAAGGAGGGATAAGGATTAGTTGTATCTGCCTTGGGGCGTCAGATGTGTTAAAAGCTTCTGCATAAGCCGGATACAGCTTGATTCAGATTGAAATGATAGGCTGGATATTTCATTCCAAACTGAGCCACTCATACGCAGCAAAGTGAGCCAGTAATTCCGGCGCAAACTGAGCCACTTTACCAGGCCTGTCTCCGGAATGATTCCGCCGCAAAGTGAGCCACCTTTAGAGGGCATGCAAGTGTAATAGAAACCAGATATTGCTTTGTAATCAAACGCAAAGCAGATGTCCAACAACCCTATACGCATGCACCTTGTCCGTCACATTCTTCTTTCCCTGCAACGGGGCGTCTCCCAGCGGCAGATAGCCCGGCAGCTGGGCCTCTCCCGCAATACCGTCAGCCTTTATGTGAGCCGGCTTGAGAGCAGCGGCCCCCTGGAGGCACTGCAGCAGTTGGATGACGCTGCCCTTTCAGCCCTGGTCTATCCTGCTCCAAAACCGCTTGTCGAAGATGCCCGCGGGGCTGACTTCACTTCCCGTATACCCTATTTTCTCTCCGAGCTCAAGCGCACCGGCTTCACGCGTCAGCTCCTCTGGCAGGAGTACAAGCAGGTTTACCCGCAGGGTTACCAGTACACCCAGTTCTGCCAACTGCTGGCCAAAAACAAAAAGCTCCATGTGGCCACCATGCATTTTGAGCACCAGCCCGGCCAGATGCTCATGGTGGACTTTGCCGGCGACAAGCTCTCCTATGTGGAGCGGGAAAGCGGGGAGCTCATCTGCTGCCCGGTGCTGGTCTGTGTGCTGCCCTACAGCGGCTACAGCTACGTGGAAGCGCTGGCTAACGCCTCCCTGCCACAGGTGGTCAAGGCTCTCAACGCGTGCCTGGACTACCTGGGAGGGGTTCCCCTCCAGCTCAAGAGCGACAACATGAAGCAGTTGGTGCACAAGAGCTGCCGCTATGAGCCTGTCTTCACCGAGATGATGCAACAGTGGGCGCTGCACAACCGGGTGGAACTGCTGGCTGCCCGCGTGCGCAAGCCAAAAGACAAGGCTGCAGTCGAAAATGAGGTAAAGCTTGCCTACCAGCGCATCTACGCCCCATTGCGGGAGAAGACCTTTTTCAGCCTCCGGGAGCTCAACACAGCCATCCGGGCACAGCTGTCCCAGCATCACTGGCTGCCTTTCCAGAAGCGGGAAGGCAGCCGCCATAGCTGCTTTACCGCCTCAGAGCAGCCACACCTGCAGGCCCTTCCACCGCAGCCTTACCAGCTCAAGCACAGCCTGGAGGCCAAGGTGCAGAAGAACTACCACATCACCCTTGGCCAGGACTGGCACCACTACAGCGTTCCCTTCGCCTACATCGGCAAAAAGGTGCAGCTGGTCTACGACACGGACCTGGTGGAGGTGTATTACCAGCACCAGCGTATCGCTCTCCACCAGCGCAGCTACAGAAAGCACGGCTATACTACCCTGAAGGAACACATGCCCCAGGGGCACCGGAGCTACCTCGAGCAGCAGGGCTGGGATGCGGAGTACTTTCTGGAGCAGGCCAGAAAAATAGGCACGGCTACCGGGGAGTACGTGGAAAAGGTGTTGCAGGGCAGGCGCTTTGCCGAGCAGACCTACAAGGCCTGCCTGGGCATCCTGCGCCTGGGCAGAAGCTATGGGGTAGAGCGGCTGGAGGCTGCCTGCCGCCGGGCCCTGCAGGGAAACACCTATACCTACCTTACCCTTAAAAACATCCTCGAACACAACCTCGACAAGCTGCAGGCCCAGCAGCCGCCGCTCTTCGCCGTGCCTGCCCATGAGAATGTTCGTGGCCCGCAGACTTATCAGTAACACCCGCAGACTTATCAGTGACATTATTCACCCCAGTAGCATTATTCACTGTCAAACAAAATAAGATGAACACACACAGTACCCTTGAGGAATTACAGCAGCTCAAGCTGCAGGGCATGGCAAAATGTTAGCAGGCCACTATCCAGCTTCCCGTCCACCAGCAGCCCGAAGCCCACCTGCTGGTGGCCATGATGGCCCAGGCCGAGACATATGTCTCCCCTGCTACCCTGCAGAAACTACGGGTAGAGGTGACAGCCGCACATAGGTATGGGAGTCATAGATGCCAGGAAGATACCAATTTTGAATTCGGATAAAGGAGTCTAGGATATCGTGCTTTTCGCTGTAATGAGAAATGAGCCTTGCAGGCAGTACAAGCTTTTATACACAGAGCCTGAGTAGCTTTGTTGTTAAATAATTTTTAAATTTATTCTAATCATAGGTGTCATGCTTTCAGTTTGCTGGTAAGCCTTTATTTTTGCATATAATCAATCCATGCAAGCTCACATTGCATTGTGAGTGTGGTTATGTTTGCATTTAGTTATAGCCCATTAGCCTTCGGTTAGAATGTTGAAATCAAAGAAAGAACATATTTTAGATACCGCCTTGGACTTATTCGCAGAGAGAGGATATGAGTCTACTCCCACGAGCCTGCTTGCCAAAGAGGCTGGCGTATCGGAAGGGCTTATTTTCAAGCATTACCTGAACAAAGTCAACTTGCTTGAAGAGGTAGTGAAGGCAGGTTACAGGCGCATCATTGATAAAAGCAAAGGCTTTGCAACAGAAGGTGATCCAGTTCAGCTCATAATGAATGTACTCGACATGCCCCAGCGATTAGTGGAAGAAGAGAGGAATTTCTGGCGTATGCAGTTTCGCCTGGTAGATGATGAAATCGCGCAGAAGCACCACAAGCGCTATACGCATTCGGTAATGCAGAAACTGGTAGAGGCTTTTAAAAAACTAGGTTATCCGGAGCCTGAACTGGAGGCAGAGGTGTTGATGCTCAAAATCGAAGGACTTTGGCGACTATTCGTGACAAATGGCGACAAGGAGCACTTCCGGAAAATAGTGGACCTGATCAAATCCAAGTACAATAAGCCTACCGGAGCCTGATGCAGTAGTTGCGTTGCGTCATAAGGTATAAAGCCTAGACTTGTTTTTGGTGCTGCCCTGCCCACTGCAGTACCTGCCGGCAGCGTTCCGTCAGCCATTCTTTTCCATCTCCTGCTTGTGCATCCTGCTCAAAGAGCCTGGACCCAAGCCCCACGGCCTTCACGCCGGCCGTAAACCACTCCTGAATACTTTCTTTTGTCGGTGCGACGCCTCCTGTGGGCATAAACGAGATACCCGGAAACAGGCTCTTCACCGCCCCCACGAAAGACGCGCCCAACACATTTCCCGGGAAAAGCTTCACCAGGGTAGCACCTGCCTGCTCAGCCTGCGCAATTTCGGTTGGCGTCATGCAGCCGGGTATCCACAGCAGTCCGTGCTGGTGCACAGTTTCCGCTATACCCTGGTCCATGATGGGGCTCACGATGAAGTCGGCTCCAGCGGTTATGAATTCGGCGGCACGTTTTGCATTTTTAATGGTACCGATCCCCAGTTTCAAATCAGGGTATTGGTCGCGGGCAGCTGTTTTCAGTACTTTGAAGTTAGCAAGGGCCGCATTACCTCTGTCCGTAAATTCAAACACCTGCATACCACCCGCGTAGCAGGCTTCCAGCACTGCCAGGCATTCTTTTGCGTCATCGTGGTAGTAGACAGGTATAACCGATGTCCCGAAGATCTTATCTAATGCGTTTTGTTTTGCCTGGTTCATGTCAGGGAGGTTGTGTTTTATTCTAACGTATACCTTGCTGCACCTGGCTGACAGTGAAATCGCCGAAATCACCGGGTACAAATAGTTTCTGATATGCTGCCGACGTGGCAAAGTCCACCACAGACTGACCATCCAGCTGATGGTGCAGACCATACAGCAAACCGGCCATAAAAGCGTCTCCGCTTCCGATTCTGTCTACCAGTGCCTGCGTTTCATACGTGGCAGAGGTATAGCAGTGGTTCTGGTGGTGGTAAGTACCGAACAGCAGGTTGTGCTTTGGATTGTCCATGAACCGGAACGTGAAAGCGGTATGCTGACAGTTAGGGTAAAGCTGTTGCAGGGCCTGTGCCGTTTCATTGGTTACGGCGATGTATCTTTCCTGACTGGTATGGCGATTCAGCTCTGGTTCTTTCAGAGGAGTACCCAGCATTTTGTTGGCCGCCCAGATATTGCCCATCACCACGTCACAGTACTGCACCAACTCTGGCATTACCTCCAGTGGCGTTTTGCCGTAGTCCCAGAGGCGGTTGCGGTAGTTCAGGTCCACTGAGATGGTAAGGCCCATCTTTTTAGCTGTTCCCATCGCTTCGCGGCACACGGCGGCCAGCTGTTTGTTCAGGGCAGGGGAGATGGCGCTCCAGTGGAGCCAGCTGTAATCTTTGAGCAGATACTCCCAGTCGATGGTGTCTGGCATGAGCTGACTAAAGGCAGAATGCTTTCTGTCGTATACTACCTGGCCAGTACTGAGACCGTTGGCCGCCAGCAGAAAGTAAAGCCCCATGCGGTCGCCCTGCCGCAGCACAGCATCTGTGTTTACACCACAAGATTGAAGTGCCTGCAAAGCTTTGTCCGCCAGCTCATTTTGAGGCAGGGCGGTGAAGAAGGTGCAGGAAAGTCCCCATTGCCCGAGTAAAGCCAGTACGTTGGCCTCCGCACCGCCAGGGTACTGGCTGAGCGTGCCGCCATAACGTGACGATTCGGTGCCCGTTGAGGCAAGTCTGCAGAGCATTTCCCCAAAGGAGAGTATTTTTCTTTCTTTCATAAGCTAACCAGCTGGCTTGAAATAAACAGGAGTCTGCCGTTGCAGCATGAGGCGGTCCCACCTGACCAACAGACTTCCGCTGTCTGACTCCATCTAAATGATTTGCCAGTTCTGGCAGAGGCAGATGAGGCTATACCTTGGTTTTAACCGCCAAGGGTGGTGTTTTGTGTTGCGCCAGGGCTGCCGGTCCGGTCCACAGCGCCTCCATTTCCTCGAGCGACCTGTTTTTGGTTTCCGGCACCATCTTCCAGACAAA
>NZ_JAHZTC010000028.1 GCF_019599265.1 Pontibacter sp. HSC-14F20
ATACAAGTGATCGTTCGGTTGGCCAGCACGACTTCTGATAATAAGAGAAGCGATCAGGTAAAAACATGGTTTTACCTGATCGCTTCTAAGGGTTGCTCCTAAATGAGGGACTTTTTCAGTGCCCTCCACAGGGCACGGGGGCTCTTTCAGGAAAAGCAGGCAGTCAGAGTGCCTGCCCCTTCCGACGGGACTGTCGCTTTTCAGCGTCCTCCCGTAAAGCAGTAGCTTTCTCCTTCACCTGGCGCCTCCCTGGTAATTCTTGCTGCTCCTGTCGCTGAATCGACTCCCGCATCACCGCGTGGCGCTGCTCATTGTAGACATTGATGGTCTTGAACTGGGGGCTGGCCTCCACATAGCGCCTGACCTCCTGCCCGTTTTCCAGGGCCGTGACCAGGTGCTGGTTTCCCTTGCGGAGGGAGTGGAGCAGCATCTCTTTTTGCTGCGGGTCCTGCAGTTCCCTGATGTGAAACCGCTGCAGGGTCTTTTCCATGTCAAAACCGTAGTTGTCGTGGTACTGCTTCAACTTATAGTTGCCCGACGGTTCCCGCGTCTTCAGGTCCAGCTGTACCCAGGCTTTATAGGGCTGTTCTTCGGCATTGAGCAGTTCTTTGTAAACGGAGCGGCCCTGCAGGAGATTATAAGCCTCTTTGGTGGTGATGGTGCCGTTGCGATTGATGTAGAAGGTGTGGCTTCGGTCCTGGTCCAGGTCAGGCGACCGCAGGACCGCCTCATACTTGTTGAAAAAGTACCTGTCCGTCTGGTCGGAGCGGCGAAAGAGCAGGGTATGGTCTACCGTGCTGTTGTGATAAGAGAGCTGCAGCTGGAGCTGGAACTGCGGGTCCTGCTGCCGGAGGTGCTGCTCCAAGGCGCTGTAGAGTTGCTGGCCAAAGCCCGTGTACTTGAGCTCGTCTTTCAGGTAATCGAGGTTTTTTGTGTTCATACGAGTAATTGGGTTAAACTATGGAAAATGAAAGGAAACACGACCGCTACTCCAAGAGCAGGGAACAGGCCCGGGCCAGGTGCCTGTCCCGCAGCCGGAGCGTGAGATGCCGGGAGCCGTTGCGCTCATAGAGCTCGATGACCTGCTCTTTCCCGCGGCCAAGGGGGAAGCGTTCCAGGGCAAAGAAGAAGACCCTGGCTGTGGCGGCTTCCGTAAGGGTTTCATTTGGGTCCGGGGCATAGTATGGCAGCAGTTCGACCTCCTGGGAGGCCGTGCGCCGGGCCTGCCGCCTGTCCCGCGTGGCAAAGCGCACGGTCTCCGGTTCGAAGGGAAGGGAGGAGGCATTGTGGAGCACGAGCCGGTAAAAGAGCGTGTTCCCGTTCGTGTAGAGCCCTGCCAGGGTGAGGCGCATGCCACCTGCCTTATCCTGGATACCGTGGTAAAACCGATCGTCACCGGCCAGTTGGCGGGCGATGTTGTCCAGTTGCGCTTCGTTCAGCCGGCCTCCCGGCAGCAGCACCGGCGTCCCGCCAGCGGCAGGCGTGTCCAGGGAGAGCAGGAGCGCGGCCGGAGCGGCGGCATAGCCTACCGGGAAACTGTAGAGTCTGCCGTTTGTGGTGATCACGGTCAGGTTGGTGCGGGGGAAGTGCTCGCGCGCCCCTTTGACCTGAAGCACATTGGCTGTCTGCTCGGGCACCTGCGCCAGGATATCACCGCTGCCCCGGTCCACGCTCAGGATGGGGTAAGGAAAGACCAGGCTGGTGGTCTGGCGAACACTGAGCTCCAGCAGGGGCTGCGTGCCGGTCTGGGCAGAAAGGGGCGCCTGCAGCAGCAGGCACAGGAGGAAAAGGAAGCTGTTTTTTTTCATGGTAGGATCTGTTTAGAAGTGGGGAAAAGTTTAGCTGCTTGGTTAGCGGTTGCGCAACAGCAGGCGGTGGCCGGCTTTCACCGTCACTTTCGCCTGCCGGGTCTGGCGGCGGAGCATATCCCTGGCCGCGGCAATGCCGGCGCTGGTCGCCTGACCGCCCAGCGATGGGGAAAGGGTGGGGAACTGCAGGTTTTGCTGCAGCGCGCGGCCTGCTTCCTGCCGGGCCGCCTCCTGCACATGGGGCCCCGGCAGGTAAAGCCCTTCCTGCCCGTCCAGGTCGTAGGCAGACAGGGCAACGGCCAGGCTTGCCTTGCCGGATAGAACCGAACTGATCTCAATGGCAAGACGCTCCCCGCGCAGGCGGCAGGTGCCGTACACGAAGCTGCCCCGGGGGATGCGCCCGCCCTCCAGTTGCAGATCCTCGAGCAGGCGCAGCCTGACAAGAGCGCCCGGCTGCAGCGTTTGCGTGGTGGGAATCACGGCTTCGACCATGTTGCCGCCGGCCACAAGCGGGGACTGCAGGGGCTGCAGCGGGTGAAAGCCGGTTGCTGTCCCCGCGTGCCCAGTTGCCTCGGCTGGCTGCACGCGGGCATAGGGCGGAGGCGGTTCCAGCAAGGTGACGGCCTCCTGCCGGTCGCTTCCCTGCAGCAGGGTGGAAGGGGGGGGCAGTGGCGCAGGCTCCTGGCTTTGTCCTCTCACACGCTCGGGGTGCTGAATGTCGAGGATGCGCTCGAGCAGGGCTTCCATCTGCTGCATTTCCGGGCTTGGGGCGGCGGGGCTGCCCATGCGCTGCATCATTGCCTCCAGCCGGCTCACATCCTCGCTGAAACGGCTTTCCGGTTGGGCGGAAGGCGCAGCAGCAGGAAGGGGGCGAAGTGACGGGTCTGGTGTTGTTCCGGCTGCCAGCGCGGAGAGCTGCGCGAGCCGCTGGTTTATTTCCGCTTCTTTTGGATCAGCGGGAAGCAGGCCACTTTCGGCCGCTGGGCCATCCGGTAGCGCGGCCGTATGGCCCAGGGGATCGGGTGTCGCCAGGGCATGCGGTTCCGGGGCAGTTGCCGGTGCCTCGCCCTCTGGGGCGGTGGCCGGTTTTGAAAGGCCGCGACGGGCCTGCTCGTAGAGGCTGAGCTTGTCCATCGCCTTTACCTTCCGGAACTGCGGGTCCGGCAGCGTCAGGCTGAGCCCGCTGCTGCCGGTTGCGGCAGGAAGGGCAAAAGGGGTGCCCCGGCCGCCTCCGAGTGCCCAGAAGGCCAGGGTCAGGAAAGGAAGCACGAGCAGGGGCAGCACCAGGAAGAATTTCCGTTGGCGGAGCGTCGTGTCGGTTGGTGTGTGCATGGTTTACTATGTTTAAGGTGGATGATCGTGACAGGAGGCTTCCGGTACCGGGTTTCCGCTGCGTTAGCGCGGTTTTGTGTGCAGGTGCTTGTTTTCCAGGGTGGTCCAGCGCTCAATCAGAAAGCCGTGGGGGTTGTTGTCGGAGCGGGACACCGGGCGCAGGAAGCCTTCGGTGATGAGGTTGCGCGTCATCACCGAGGTGGTGCGCACCAGCTTTTGGTGGGCATAGCAGCGGAAGCGGTAGGGCGTTTGCCCCGTGTCCACCCGCACGCTGTCAATGGTGATCTCCTGGCTGATGTTGGCCGTGATCAGGTTATAAAAGTAGCCGCTCTCCCGCAGGTTGTCATACACCTGCTTGGCCGAGTGGTCTGCCAGGTACAGGGCCCGCGCCACCGTCGCCTCAATGGCCTTGTCATCAGGCGCCAGCGTGAAAAAGTGCTGGTGGAACTGGCGCACGTGTTCCCGCGCCTCTACCGGCCGGTTCTCTCTTCCGCCGGCGGCGAACGCCTCCAGGGCTTTTCCGCCCGCCAGGATGTAGACGCGTTCCTGCGCGTGCCGGACCTGCCGGTAACTGTAGTAAAGGGACAGGCCGCTGACGGCGGCGCAGACGAGCACCAGCACAAGGCTGAAAGTGCGGATGTGGCGAAAGGCGGTGTCGATGTGCTGGAATTTTCTAAACATGGTGCTGGTAGTTAGGGGTTGGATTTTCCGGAAAGCCGATCCTGCTGGTAACTGCCGGGCATGGGGTTACCGGACGGGGCCGTGCCGGGCTGGCCGGGACCATAGAAGCCGGCGATGCCCTGGGCCAGGTGCCTGGTTCCGGCCGCGAGCGTACCGGCCGCATAGCCGGTTGCTGTGCCGCCGGCCGAGACGGTGGTGTGGCTGGTGCTGCTCAGCAGGTGGGTGACTTTGTAGAGCAGGGTATTGCCGCCGCCGGCATGGACGATGTAGTTGGCCACGTTGGGCACGGTGAAATAGCCCACGATGCCCATGAGCAGGAAAATGAGGTAGGCCGTGTCCGTAGCGCTGAAGAAGGTGTCGCCACTCGCCTCCACCTGGCTGATGTCGAGCAGGAGCATGTGCTCCTGTATCTTGCCGATGATGGCGCCGAAAAGGTTGGCTATCGGGAGCCACAGAAAGACATTGATGTAGCGGGCAATCCACACGGTGAGAGTGTGGTGGAGCCCGTCAAAGACGGAGAGGCCGAACACCAGGGGGCCGAGCACCGCGAGCACCACCAGGTAAAAGGTGCGGATGGTGTTGATGCACAGGGCGGCCGCCTGGAAGAGGACCTCGAGCACCTCGGACATCCACTGCTTGATGGAGTGGCGGAAGCTGAAGGAGGCCCGGGCCATGGCAAACTTCATGTCATTGCCGATACTCTCAAGCAGGCCTTCCCCTTCCCCGAGCGGATCCTCGGGGTGCGCATAGCGGTACCACTCGGCCCGGTCGCCTGCCCCGTCCAGGCCCACATACATGTGCCAGGCATCGGATTGCTGCATGGCGGCCTGTTTTTGCTGCAGGAGACGGGCAATGGCCTGGTCCGAATCGGCCACCATGGCGCCGGTCGCCTGGACGGTGGGTTGCAGTACCCCGTTGAGCACTGCCAGCACGGAAGGAAAGAGCAGGATGGCCAGTCCCAGGGCAAAGGGGCGGAGCAGGGGGTAGAACTCCACCGGCTCGGCATGGGCCAGGTGGCGCCAGACGCGGGAGGCGATGTACCACAGGGCGGCAAAGCCGGCCAGGCCGCGCCCGACGCCGATGAGCTGCTCGCAGAGGGGCAGCATCTCTTCGTGGAGCTGGGCCAGCACCTGGTGCAGGGACTGCATCCGGTCCGGGAGTCCCTGCGCCCGGGAGAGGGTGGGTCGGAGCAGGCCCAGGACCAGCATCAAGGAAAGGGAGAGGAATTTTTTCATATGCTTTGAAAGGTTAGGGGCTTGGGAGCAGCAGGCGCTGCACTGTCTGCACGTCGTTTCGTTCCCGGGCCCGTTGAAGGGCCAGCCGGGAGGTCTGGCGGTTAAAGTGCCGGAGGAAGGCCAGCTTGTCGGTTGTCGCTTCATAGAGGCGGTCAATGGCTTCCAGCCGCTCGGCCTCGGCCATGCGCAGTTCCCCTGAAGTGAGGACAAGCACCAGTTCCTCCAGGTGCCGGAGGCTCTCGGCCAGGAGCTGGTCGTAGACGGCGGACAGGTAGGCCAGTTCCCCCGGCGTGAACGTGCCGGCCTCCCGGAAGCGGCGGTAGGCGCTGCGGTATTCGGCGACCAGGCGCTGCTGCAGGGCGATCGTTTCACCCACGCGCCGGTAGTGGCGGACGGTCGGGCTCACTTCCAGGAGGCCTGCCAGAAAGGCGTCGTGCAGGCTGAAGCTCCCTTCGGAGATGTCGCGGACAGTGCCGTACCCCCGGTGGAGGATGTCATAGCCCTGTTTCATATCGGTGAGGATGCTTTTCAGCTGCCGGAGCTTTTCCACGTTGAGCAGCAGCTGCTGGATCTCGTCCGCCTGCGCCTTGGCGCGCTGCGGCAGTCCGGCTCCCAGGAACAGGAGCAGCAGGGTGGCGTACAGGTATTTCATTATCTTTTCGTTGAGGGTAAACCATGTGTCTGGCGCAGCCGCGCAGCCTCAGCTTCCTGCCGCGCGCGCAGCAGGGCCAGTTGCCGCACCTCCGCCAGGAAGGCCTGCGCGAAGGCAACCTTTTCGCGGGTGCCGGCCTGCAGGCGGTGGATCCTTTCCAGCCGCGCCGCATCGCTGAGTTCCTGCTCACCGGCCGTGAGCGTTTGGAGGATGGCTTCCAGATCTGCTGCAAGCCCTGTCAGCACGGTGGCGCGCACCTGCTCGAGGTAGGCACGCTCGCCGGCCTGCAGCAGGGGCAGGGAGCGCGCCTGGGTAAAGGCCTTTTCCACCAGCAGCTGCCCGGCCGCCAGGTCCTGTAGCTCCGGTACCCGGGCCAGGGCGGGATTCACTGTCTGGAGAGATAAAAAGAAGGCCTGGTGCAGGCCAAGGTCGCCCGTTTTGATCGTGTGCACGGTCTGGAGTCCCTCGCGCACAAGTGCATAGCCTTGCTGCAGGGTACCGGCGTAAGCCTGTAAGGCGGCGATCTGCTGCACCAGGTATTCTTTCTGGGTCTTTTTCTGGCGGAACCACTCCTCAAAGGTCTGTGCCCGGAGCGTGTGGCCTGCCAGCAGGAGCAGGGGGAGGAGGAGGAGCTGCTTCATGTCAGTTGTTTGTGATGATGCCGTATAGTCGCTGCACCGCCTCCAGGTCCCCCTGCTCCCGGGCGCGCTGCAGGCACAGCTGGAGCTGGCCGGCATTGAAGCGCCGCAGGTCGCTGTAGTGCTGCCGGATGCCCGCAGCGGCGGCCTCCAGGCGCGAAAGGCGCTCGCCATCGCTCATCTGCGTGGCAAAGGAGCTGGTCACCAGCAGGGCCTGGTCCAGGTGCTGGATGCTCTCGGACAGGATACCGGCGTACACGCGGTAGAGGTACTCCAGCTCAGCCGGGGAGAGGTGGCCGTCCTGGCGGAACAGTCCGTAGGCCCGCCTGTACTCGGAGACCAGCGCCGCCTGCAGGGTGATGATCTCCCGGACCTGGCGGTAGGTGGCGATGGCCTGCTTGACCTGCCAGAGCTCATCGTAGTAGTCGGCGTACAGGCGGCGCTGCCGCTCGCTCCACTCCGATATTTCGGTGAGGCGGAGCTCGGAGAGCTTGTTCTCGAGCACCTTCTGGGCGTTCTGCAGCCAGATGGTCTCGTTCTGGATGCGTTGGACCTGCAGGTCGAGCGCCACGATCACCTTCTTGACGCCGGCCTTGATGGCCTCGGCGACAGGATCCTGTGCGTAGGCCGGTTTCAGGCCGGCGGCGGTGCTGAGCAATAGGGTCAGCAGGAGGACGCTATGGGATGCTTTCATGGGAGGATTCTTTTTGGGTTCGGATGTGTTGGGCCAGCTCCGCAATGCCCTTGGCGATGTCCCCGCCCCAGCGGGCGGCGTAGGCCTGCACCTGCAGCTTCTCCTTTTCCTCCGTGGTGTAGGCCAGGTACTCTTCCAGGGATACTTCGGTGCGGTAGACCTTGGAGAGGATGCCCCCTAGACTGATGAAGACCTCCTTGTAGGTGCGCAGTGGGTCGTTGGCTCTGTTAACGGAGAGCACCAGCGCCTTTTCCTTCTCGGTGAGGCCCAGCAGCTGCTGGATGCCCTCGAACTGCTGCAGGTACTTGCGCTGGTCGAGCAGGATCTTGCAGTCGGAGTTGTTGATGATCGCCTGCTTGACGATGGGAGAGGAGATGATGTCCTCCACCTCCTGGGTGACGACGATGGCCTCGCCGTAGAACTTGCGCACCGTCTTGAATAGGTAGCGGATGTACTCGGCCATGCCTTCGCGGGCAATGGCCTTCCAGGCCTCTTCGATCAGGATCACCTTGCGCACGCCCTGGAGCTTGCGCATCTTGGAGATAAAGACTTCCATGATGATGATGGTGACCACCGGGAAGAGGATGGGGTGGTCCTTGATGTTGTCGAGCTCAAAGACGATGAAGCGCTCCTGCAGCAGCTCCAGGTGCTGGCGCGCGTTGAGCAGGAAGTCAAACTCGCCTCCGCGGTAGTAGGGACGGAGCACGTACAGGAAGTTGTCCAGGTCAAAGTCCTTCTCCTTCACGCCGTCTGCCAGCAGTTGTGCCCGGAAGCTGTCCCGGACAAAGTCATAAAAGGTGTCGAAGCAGGGAAACAGCGCCGGCTGCGCTGCCAGCTGCCGGTAGTAGAGTTCCAGGGCGTTGGACAGGGCCACGTACTCGGCACGTGTGAAGGTTTCGCTGTCTTTCTTCCACAGTGCCAGTAGCAGGGTTTTGATGCTTTCCTTTTTCTCGGTGTCGGGCACGGCCTCCTCTCCCAGGTAAAAGGGGTTGAAGCGGAGCGGGTGCCGGGCATCGTAGGTGAAGTAATAGCCGCCGACCAGCTCACACAGGCCCTTGTAGGAGTGCCCCACGTCCACCAGCACGATGTGGGATCCCTGCTCGTGGTAGCTGCGCACCAGGTGGTTGGTGAAAAAGGACTTGCCGCTGCCCGAGGGGCCCAGGATGAACTTGTTGCGATTGGTGCAGACACCCTGCTTCACGGGCTCGTCGGAGATGTCCACGTGCACGGGCCGGCCGGTGAGGCGGTCCCCCAGGCGCAGGCCGACCGGGCTGCGGGAGGAGCGGTAGGCCGTCTCCAGGTTCAGAAAGCAGCAGGCCTGCTCGAGGAACGTGTCAAAGGTCTCGTTCAGGGGAAAGTCACCGGCATTGCCGGGCAGGCCGGCCCAGAAGAGCTGCGGGGCTCCTTCCGTCTCCAGCCGGGGGGTGGCGTCCAGCTGGGCGATGGCCGAGGAGACCATGTTACGCAGTTCTTTCCGCCTGCCGGCCTCTTCTGTCCAGGCCAGGATGTTGAAGTGCGCCTTCACCGGCAGCCGTTGCTGGCCGACGGCCTCCTGCAAAAACTCCTGGGCCGCCTCGCAGGCCAGCGCATTCCCGCGGGAATAGGCTGCCAGGGACTGCAGCCGCAGCCGCTTGCTTTCCAGGCGCTCAAGTGTCCTGGGGGCGTCCCCCAGGAAGATGTACTGGTTGAACAGGTGGTTGCAGGGCAGCAGCTGCCCCAGCGGGGAGGCAAAGCCCGTGCTGCACCGGGAGCGCTCGGTGGAGTAGCGGTCGTAGTTGACCCGGGACCCGCACAGGGCCGGCAGGTCGGCCGCGTCCGCCAGCGAGAAGAGCTGGCAATGCTTGTCTCCGATGCGGAGGCCTTCTCGGAAGTGTATGTCCTGCAGCAGGGGGGCACTGCCGGCGGGAAGCAGCCCGCAATAGCGCTCGAGCAGGCCCGCCCGCTCCGAAGTGCCGGCCAGCTCGTCATCCGGCAGGCGGCGGAGCGAGACGAACCCGCTGTCCTCGAGCACCCGCACAAACTGCCCTGCCTGGTCCACAAACTCCTGGTAGAGCTGGGGCTGCAGGGTCTGCTGCGGGGCGAGTGACCGGCGGAGCAGGCTGGAGAGCAGCGAGGAGGAGGGTTTGACGTCCTCGGGCAGTTTGGTGAGCAGCATATAGCAGCGGTGCTCGAAGAAAGGACGCTCGTGAAAGAAACGCTCGCTCGCCCGGGAAAGAAAGCCCAGTCCTTCCTGCTGGAAGTCCGCTTGGTAGGCGCTCTCCACAAACCAGTCCTGTTTGTGCAGCACGCAGTGGCGCGGCAGCAGGCGAATCGCTTTGACCAGGGTCTGGTGAAAAGCCTCATACTCCTGGTCCGAGAGGGTGAAGATCTCCGGCAGGGTGAGCTCAAAGGCCAGGGTGGTGTCTCCCCGGCGGGAGAGGATGCTGTCTCGCTCTACCCCGTAGATCGGCAGCAGGCGCTCCAGGTCAGTGGCGGTGGCCATGGCGGGGCTCCTTTCTGCTGAGGTGGAGGAAGAGGGCGCGCGAGCGCAGGCGCAAAAAGTCCGGGATGCGGCGGCGGGCAAGCCGCTTGCCGAGCCCGTGCTCTCCGAACGTTTTGTTCAGGTGGTAGACGCCTGCAAACAGCGCGCCTCCCAGGAGCAGAATGACCGGCAGGCAAACCAGCAGGGGCGTTCCCAGCAGGTAGAGCAACGTGAAGAGCAGCAGCAGCCCGACCAGCCCCACGGCCAGGTAGGCGATGTACTGGGCGCGCAGCCCCCTGAACTCAAGGGGCCGGTTGATGCCTTTGTTGATGCGGTAGACACTGGTAGCCATCGGATCAGTTTTAAACACCAAAGAAGGATTTGAGGACGGTGGCCACGATCACCAGGAAGATGCAGCTGCCAAACCAGGCGGCGGCCACCTTGCCTGTGTCAGGCTCCCCGGCGTTCCACTTCTGATAGACTTTCACGGCCCCCACCAGGCCGACGATGGCGCCGATGGCATACATCAGGCTGGTGCCCGTGTCAAAATAGCCGCTGATCATATTGGTGGCCTGCTGGATGCCGGCCTGGCCGTCGCCTGTCTGGCCGTGGGCTGCCAGCGTGGAGAGGAGTAGTGCCATGGTCAGCAGTGCAGGGCCGGCCCCCTGGGGAGGGCATGCGCGGAAAGAGAAGAGATTTTTCATAGGTTGCATTTTTATGTTAAGAATGTGTTGCTGTTTCAGTGTGGGGGGCCGGACGGTGCTCCGTAGGAGAAAGGTCGGCGGCGGTGAGGGAAAAGGAGAGCTTGTCAGGGCCGTGCTCGAGCAGGTAGCGCTGCACGGCCAGCCTGTCCTCCGCTGCAGGCAGATGGCACTCGTCCAACAGGCGCAGGAGCGAGAGCAACTCCGCTTTGCCCATGCGCGTTTCGGCGGCAGTCTCCAGTAGGGAGCCCACCTCCGCCAGGAGCGCGGCTCCGGCAGGGGAGAGCGCCACCTGCAGGTTGCTGGCCGATGAGAGGGAGGGAACCGCCTCGGGGAAGGCGGCTCCCAGGATGGACGCCTGCGGGTGGGATGGCCGATCGGCCGGCAGGCCTGCCCGATGAAAGGTGCGGGTAAGCTGTCGCTTGATGTCGTGTCGGTAGAAGCGCAGCAGGACGGCCAGGTAGTAGAGCGCCAGGGCCGCGCCGGCTGTAAGAAAGAACTGAGACCAGGAGATGTCGGTAAGCATAACTGTTTTGGTTTAACCCGGCGCCCCGTGCGGCGGGCTTGGTGAGACAAATGTGGGGAGGGCCGTTGCCCCTTTTTCACAAGGCTTTCCTGACTTGGGAAATTTTTCTGGAAAATTAAATTTCAAACCCCCTTACCCTACAACCCTACCACTACATGGGGGTGGGTATGTGGGAAAGTCCGCCGGGCTTTTCCATATAGCCACGCCCTTTGCGTCAGGCACCGTCCAGCGCATCCATGCGGTGCAGCAGGCGCTCGCGCATCAGGTCCAGGAATTTGGTGCGGCTGTCCTTCTTGCGCTGGCGCACTTCCTGGAAGGTGCGGTAGACGTTGCCCAGCTTCACCCCGAAGCAGGTTTCCAGCTGCTCGGTGATCCCGCACAGGTCAGCCGTGCCATTGTTGATCTGGCCGGACTCATACAACCCATAGGCCAGCTCGATCAGGTAGACCTTGGAACCGGTCCAGTTCAGGACGGGCCCGTGCTGCGGTGCGGCGAAGTCCATTTGCCCCTGCTCCAGCCGGTTGATGGTCTGGATCAGGTATTCCCCCAGGCGGCGGTTGGCCTCCAGGCGCGCGACGATGTAGTCATAGTGTGTGCTGAAACGGGTGTCGGTATCCATCGAGGAGGTGGAGTACTGGTAGGGCAGGTCCGCTTTCCCCCGCACAAAGAGGCGGCTGTCCAGGTAGGTGGACCCGGAGAGCAGGTACTGGTAGAGCTGCACGTGGTGGTCGTAGAAGACGCGGATGAGCAGCAGTTCGTTCTCGTAATGCCGCCGCAGGTCCTGCAGGCTTCCCAGGGGCTTTTTGAGTTCGATCAGGGCCAGCCGGGCATGGTAGATGAGCAGGCTGGTGAACTTGGGCTTAATCTCCTTGAAGAAGAGGATTTCTTCGGCCTCATCCGGGAAGGTGTGGGCGATCACCTGTTGCTTGAGTACCTCGATAACCTGGCGGATGTGCTGCAGGAGATGCTCCCGGCGCTGGGCCGGCGAAGAGGAGGGAAGTGCCTCCGTTTCCCGGAGCTGCTGTGTCAGCCCCTCGTAGAGTTGGTTGGCTTGCTGTATCATATCGGTTTGCTGTGTTGGTGTACCAAGGTCGGATGGCGCCGGTCACCTGCCCAGGGACCGACATCGGGAAAGCCGTTAAGAGGGGATAAGAAATCAGCGCGGGGAGGTTGGCAAATTTTGATGAATCAAACCAACTGACAGCATGCAGGTAATGGTAAGTTATTGACTAATAAGTAGATGCATTTTTCACAAAAGGTTAAGGATGTGATGAACCTTTGGTAAGGAGGCAGGCAACGATGACCTGCACCTCCTGCTTTACCTGCCGGTACCGGCGCTGCACCGCGTCCGAATCCACCTGCCGGATTTCGGGGATGGGACGGTAACCTGCTTCCTCGCGGGCAATGGCCTGGTGGTCGTTGCGGATGGACGCGTGAAAGGCCTTTAGCCGGATGGGGCAGGAAGGCTCATCGGCCACGATGCCGACAAACTCCCCAGAGGAGAGGGAGGCAATGGTGGCAGGCGGCACGGCCGCTTCCAGCTGGGTGGAGCGGCTAACAGAGGTGCCGCTGCTGTTGATCGAGAGGCTCTGCCGCTCCTGCACGATCTTGCCAAAGCGCTCGGACAGCTGACGCGCCGTCTCCCCGGAGACCTGCCCGCTGATGATGTTGCCCACAATGTTCATCACCACCTCTGCCTGCTCGCGGCCATAGTCTTTCTTGAGCTGGCTGTAATCCTGGACGACCAGGGTGGTGGCTACCCGGTTCGAGCGGGCCGTGGCGATCAGGCTGTCGATGCCGTTGGAGTAAATGGTGGGGAACTCATCAAAGACCAGGCTGCTGGGAAGGCGTCCTTTCTGGTTGGCCAGCTTGATGGCCCGCGACACATACAGGGAGAGCACGGCCCCGTAAACCTGCTGCTTCTGCGGGTTGCCGGCCAGGCAGATGACTTTGGGGGCCTCGGGGTTGTTGAGGTCCAGCGTGAAATCGTTGCCCGAGAGCACGTAATAGAGCTGGGGGGAGGCCAGGCGCGCCATGCTGATCTTAGCGCTGGCCACCTGCCCCTCCAGCTGCTCCATGGCCTCATGCTCGAAGGCCGAGACAAAGGGGGTGATGAGCACCTCGATCTCAGGTTCGGTGCGCAGCACGGCAAAGAGCTCGGCGTAGTCCGTCTGCATGAGCTCGATCACGTGCGGTAGCGTGCAGTACTTACCCCCCTGGTACTTCCGCAGAAACCAGATGATGGCCGTGACAAAATTGATGGGGGACTCCACAAAAAAGTCGCCCTGCTTTTTGATCCACTCCCGGTTCAGCCCCAGCATGATGGTGCGCGAGGCCTCGGTGGCGTCGGTGATGTCGGTCATGGAAGCCGGGTCCAGCGGGTTGCAGCGGTGGGTGCGCGCCAGGTCATCGAAGTTGATGAGGTAAAATTTCCGCTTATCGTCTTTTTGCCGGAGCAGCGCATGGTAGGCGATGCGGGTCAGGTCATCATACTTGAAATCGTAGAGAAACAGGGCAAAGCCCTTGGCGATGTGCTGCGTGATCACATGGCGGATGACAAAGTAGGACTTGCCGGCCCCGGGCGTGCCGATCACCAGCAGCGCCCGGAAGGGGTTGATAATATTGATCCAGCTGCGGCGCACTTTGCCCTTGAGGGTATACCGGGCCGGCAGGTTCACGGAATACGGGTTTTCCAGCAGCCGCTCCTCCTGCGGGAAGGATTGGTTGTGGCGGTTGAAAATATCGGTGGAAAGGCGCTGCCGCAGCAGGCGCGAGCAGCGCGTGCCCCCGGCCAGCAGGAGCAGGTAGCCCAGCAGCGTGGCGCCCAGGTAAGCGGCGGCGACCGGTGGGGCGGCGCTGTAGAGCAGCAGGTGACTGGCACTGTAAAGCAGTGCCCCCGGCAGCAGGTAGGCCAGGAGCTGGCCGTAGCCCAGCTGCTCATCCTTTTTGCCGCGGGCGCCCAGCAGGGAAACTCCCAGCAGGAGTCCGGCGGCGACCCTGGCGCGCCAGGGCTCCTGGAAGATTGCTGCCGGAGCCGCATTCCACACCACCCGCTCCACCAGCGGATGGGTGAGTCCCCACTGCTCGAAAGCGGCATAGCAGGTGATGTAGCTGTGCAGGAGCAGCACCGCCAGGCTCAGCAGGCGTGTAAAGTCCAGGACCTGGCGCAGTCCCTGTAAGTTTTCCCCGGTGTTCATGCAGTTTACAACTTTGGTCTTCGACGTTTGCGTTTCTTCTTTTGCGTTCGCAGGTCATATGCCAGCCCCTCCGCCGGTGGGTCCGCCTGGAGCAGCGTGTGCAGGAAGGCCGGGGCCTGGAAGTCCCCGGGTGACGAAGGGGCTGGCCTCTCGGCAGGCGCCTGGAGTGGCGCTTGCTGAAGTTTACCGGCCGGCCGGACGGCACCTTCACCGGTCCCAGGCGGGCCAGCAGCGCTTTGGCGCTATAGGACTTTCCCAGCTCACTGCCGTTGAAAACCGCCCGTTGCCCGTGATCCAGGAAGGTCACCCCATACACCTGCTCCTGGGCGCTTTCCCGGAAAAGGACCTGCACCTGCGCCCGCTCCAGGCAGGCGCCCGGCAAAGCCGATGCGGGCGATGTAGTCGGTGGCAATGCGCTGCAGGGTCTCGGCCGGCAGCTCCCCCCCCGGGCAAAGTTCAGGGAGATAGGCACGCAGTTGGTCCGCACCCGCGGGTTTTTCTCGGTCAGCCGCTCAAAGCGCCGCAGCTTGTCCTCCCAGCGCAGGCTCTGAGGCTCCTGCAGGAAGCGGTGGGCCAGCAAAAGCGTGGCTTGCTCCTCGGCCACTTTGTGCTCGTTGTAGCGCAGGGCGCCCCGGATGCTCCTGCCGGTGCGCACTACCATCGCCGGGCCTGTTGGGAGAGGAGCGTGAGCAGCGTGTTGGCTTTATGGCCGACCTGCCCGTACTGCTCCAGGGCCTGTTGCGCCAGGAATACGCGCTTGTGGGCCTGGGTGGAGGCGTTGAAATAGCGCGTGATCTGGTTGATGTTCACGCCGATGGCCCGCAGCTCTTCGCGGATGCCCGCCAGCTCTTCCACCACCCCGTCCAGGGAGGTGTCCCTGTGAAAAAGCAGGATGCGCCTGTTTTCCAGGATGCGGCGAACCACCTCCCCCACGGAGCGGCAGTCGCTCTGCTGCGCCAGGTGGAGGAGCTGCTCATACTCCTGCTGCCTGACCCGGAAGAGGATGTTTATGGAAAGCAGCGCTGCGGTGTCTGTTTTTTTTCTGGGTGTCATAGTTATGCCTGTTTTAGCGAAGCCAGACACCCAGTTCCGAGGTGCGCGGGGAAGGGATTGCATGCAAACGTACATCTTGCTCGCTGCACCAGACCGCAGCGTGTTTTCCTTGCTGCCTGGGCAGGCAAATCCTTGCTGCATGAACGGTTCCGGGGTGTCATCGCTTCTTGTTTTTTTGCGTGAAGATGGGCAGGCGGCGGCAGCAGCTTTCACAAGCCGGGCCGGAGTGGGGAGATAAAAAGAGCGCGAATTTTTTCCCCTCTTGGGGCTTGCTTGTGAAGGGGGACGCCGCGGTTCCCCCACTTTAGCGGCCTAGCCAAAACCATAACCGCTATGTCCGTAGAACTTATCACCAAGGAAGACCTGCAGCTCTTTCGCAGGCAACTGCTCGAAGACCTGCAACAGCTGCTGGGCAAACCGCAGCGCCAGGCGCTCCTGCCCGTGCTCAAATCCGCCGAGGTGCGCCGGCTGCTGCAGATCTCGCCTGCGCATCAAGGGAACACTGCCCTTCGTGAAGGTGGGCGGCACGCTTTACTACCGGACAGAGGACATCAACCGATTGCTGCAGGGAAAGGGGAAACCCTCATGAACTATATCTCCCACGTGAACGGCTTTCTCGGGCGTGTCTCCCGGGACTACCGCCTCAACCCCACGCACATCAGCCTCTACCTGGCCCTGTTTCAGCAGTGGAACCTGCACCGCTTCCGCAACCCCATCTCCATTGCCCGGGAGGAGGTGATGGCCACCTCGCGCATCCATTCCCGCGTGACCTACCACAAATGCCTGCGGGAGCTGCATGCCTGGGGGTTCCTGCACTACATGCCCTCCTACAACCACTACCGGGGAAGCCTGGTCTACCTGCTGGACTTTTCGGAAGGACAGGGCGGCGGGCAGCTGGCTGTTTTTTGTACCGGAACTGAACGCGGGCTGTACCGGAAGTGGACAGGAGTTGGACCCTTCCCTAAACAGGATAAACCCTTTAAACCGCTTAGACAAGCTAAGGGGAGAGCGCGCGCGCAGGTGAAAGCGGCAAAGCGGATGGGCAGAAGCCCGAAAGCAGTGAAAGAAAAGAAAAAGGTGGCGCCGAAAAAGAAAAGAAAGGGGCTCCGGCGCTCACGCCCCCGACCTGGAGGCGGTGCGGCACTTTTTCTGGGTGAGTGCCTACCGGGAGGTGGAGGCCCTGCGCTTCTTTCACCACTACAGCGCCAACGGGTGGCGGGTGGTCAGCCAGCCCATGCAGGACTGGCAGGCGGCGGCCTGCAAATGGGCCTGCAACGCCTTCAGCCAGCCGGAAGCAGGTGTGGTGGTGCCATCACCAAAAGCGGTAAAAGACTATGCAGCGCCCCTCTGACCCGGCGGAAGGCAAGCCCGAAAAGCGCCTGCTGCACTGGCTCGAGAAACAGGGGAAGCGGCTGTACGGGGAGCACTTTCGGGTGTACGAGGAGGACCAGGCACTGCTGGGCAGGCTGCTGGCCTACTTCAATGCAGACCGGACGGCGGCAGAAGCGGCGGGGCTATGTCTTCGGAAAGGCATCCTGCTCACAGGGCCCGTCGGCTGCGGCAAGACCTGCCTGATGACCCTGCTGCGGCTCCTGTTGCCCCCGGCCCAGCGGTACCGGATCCAATCCTGCCGGCAGGTAAGCTTTGTCTTTCAGCGGGACGGCTTTGAGGTAATCGGGCGCTACAGCCACAGGGGCGGCAAGCCGGCCGTTTACTGCTTTGATGACCTGGGCGCGGAGCAGGTACAGCGGCACTATGGGAGTTCCTGCCAGGTGATGGGGGAGGTCCTGCTCAGCCGCTATGATTTGTTTGTCTCCACCGGGCTGATAACCCATCTCACTACCAACCTGACCAGCGATGAGATCGAGCAGGTGTACGGCCTGCGGGTGCGGTCCCGGATGCGGGAGATGTTCAACCTGGTCCACTTTCCGGCGCAGGCGCCCGACAAACGAAACTAAGCGGGTAAACAGCGGCTGCTGCAGGCCTTTTTAAGACGAGAAAAACAGGCTAGGAGGACATGGTGGCATCCATATACAGGGAGATCAGCCAATTTAGGGGAGTTCTTACAAATACAGACAGTACGGCGTTGCTTACCAGTGGAAAGCTGAAAAGACGCCAAATTCGATTTGAAATAACGTTGGCTCATGTGGCGCAACAGGCCAGCTTCAGCACACCCAAATGGTTGAGGCGCTTCAATCTCAGACCCGATGTACTTGCATTTGAATCGCCTGCTGGTGGATCAGCCGGGGCAGCAGGAACTGGTGCTGTATTACTGTCTCTGGAGGCATTACGAATCAGTTGACGCCAAGATGAAGCAGGGACAATAGTACACTATGTTACGCTAGCGGCATATTCGCTCAATTTTTCAGATGGTGGGCGATGTCGTGCATGGTGATCCAGCCGGTTGTAGTAGTCAAGCAATTGATTTAATGCTTTCCGAGCAACGCGCACTAGTCCAGGAAATGTTGATGCGCAAGCTTTGCGTTGCTGCTTTATGTAGGGCCGTATGATGTACCGTTAAAGGTTTTCACGGATTCTTGCTCCACGAGTATTATCTGGATGATGAAGAGAAGGGTTAAAGCCTACTAACAGCAGCTTTGGATCACAGATTTATCATAGCCAATATCGCTCCTGGTATTTCATAATCAGGTAGGCAGTGCGCATTGATCTAATTTTCTCTGCTGGCAGCTGCTCGCCGTAGTCGTGGCAGGAGTGGTTGTTTTGGTCTGGACACTGGGGTACTGTTTTACGCTTTCATCTAGGAATCTAAACATCCTTATTATATACGTATAGTTACGTTTACAAACGCAATAATGTGTTTCAGGAAAGCGGTGCGCAATAAACTGGATTCACCTTTTTTCATAGTAGCATCCAGTTTATGCAGAAGATTTAACATTCGACCCAAATCTAATTATACAGAATAGAGGCTAAAGATATGCTTATTAGAAGGGCATTAATTGGTGGATAGAATGTGCAATGTATTTTAAAGATCGACAGTAAGGTCAACAATACCCCCCAATCGCTGTGCCATGCATCTGTGCTACATCCAGTTGCTGATGGGGCTCAAAAGCAGTAAGACTTTTGGGATTTACACCCACATCACCACCCATGCCCTGGATAAAATCATCAGCCCATTGGATAATATTTAGCAATCACCTATATTAGCTTAACGATATAAGCTCATGCGCACTTCAGCATCATGTATCAAATCCAGTAAGCAAATGAGCGCGAAAGCGCGCTGTAGCAACTTTGCATATAGTGTAGCTTAACGTAATAGACTTCCGTTAAGCTACTAGTTGTGCTTCATGTAAAGTATGAATAAACAAGAATACTAAGATAGCTTAGAAAATATTGTCCATGACAGTATCTACCTGACAAGCAGGACTGATGAGCTGCAACGGGAAATCCAGACTAACCATTGGTCAATTGGAATCGATTCGGTTACTGCAAAATCTGTTAAAGCAGAAGACTTGGTCATCTTTCTGAATAGGGTATGCGAAAACAGGGTTGAACAGTTAGGGCTTTCTACCGTTAATGCTGACCTTCTGTTTTACTTGTGGTTTGACGAACAGTCAGGAAATCTTCACTTCAATTTTATTAACTCAAATCATCAAAAGCTCCCTTTCAATTCAGAAATAGAGTTAGTCGCTAATGAAGCATCAATTGTAGAAGAATTTCTTTGCTCTACCTCAGTTGATGGCATTGAATGGGAAGAGTTGCAGGACTTAGATGATTCTTTCGAAGGAACTATGAAAGTGCATAGGGTAAATGTTTATAAGAAAGTACTGAAAAGAAAAACCACGGTAGCACAACAAAAGCTATAGTACATAAAAGCACCATAGCCCAAACGTTAGAAGAGATTTAGAATAAAATTTCATCTTTAAGTTACCATAACGGTAACTTTTTTCTTTATATTTGAGTTCTACATTAAAGAAGTGAGAGTAATAGCAAAACGGACACTGCGGGATTTTTGGAAAAAGCATGCCGATAGTGAGCAGCAGCTAAAAGCTTGGTATAACGAGGCAGAGCAGGCTGACTGGAAGTCCCCGAACGACATTAAGAAAGACTACCCATCAGCTAGTATACTGGAGGATAACAGAATGGTCTTCAACATAAAGGGGAACAACTATAGGTTAATCGTCCGAATCAACTACAACTATGGCGTTGTCTGGATACGGTTCATCGGTACACATGCTGAATACGACAAGGTTGACGCTACTAAAATTTAAAGAAAAAGAAATGAATATTAAGCTGATAAAAACAGACGAAGATTACCAATTGGCCCTGCAAAGGCTGGAGGAGATATTTGACGCAGAACTGAACACCCAGGAGGGCGATGAACTGGAGGTACTCTCTTTCCTGATTGACTCTTACGAAAAGGAGCATTTCCCGATTGAGGCACCAGACCCGATAGAAGCAGTAAAGTTCAGAATGGAGCAGCTTGGAATAAAGCAGAAAGACTTAGCCGAAGTGCTGGGGTTCAAGAGTAGGGTAAGTGAAGTGTTGAACAGAAAAAGGAAACTCACACTCGAAATGATAAGGAATCTGCATAAGACCTTGAATATTCCGACAAACGTGCTCATTCAGGAATACTAAAAGAAAAACACCTTTCTAACACTGTATTTACAAATCCCTTGCTACGCAGCGGGCTATGCATATACCAACCGTTGGGCGTAAGCAAAATTATAGATGACAGAGCAAGAAATCATTGAAAGCACAGGAGCAAAAGCCTCCTTATCCTTAGGCTTACCTATAGGAATCGCTGCGATGGTGCTTTTTGCAATGGTAGCTGTCATCATCACAGGGGAAAGCCTTTTCCTGTTTGGGTGGTTCTTTACAAATGGAATCTCAACCTTAGGATTGCTGATTTCCTTTGCCTTGGTGCTCTGGTATGCAGGGAAGCTGTTGGCAAGAGACATCAATGCGAACAAGAATAGGTTCCGGTCAATCATGAAATATTCTACCCTTGTAAATTTTGTTATTTGGTCAGTGTTTATGTTGGTGCATCTAATCACGAATAAGGGATTCGATACATATTTTGGACTTGAGATTCCTCTGACATTAGCTGTGATTTCTATCCTTTTTACACCTTTTACTGTTGGGCTTTGGATTTACAATGCAGTAGCCAAAAAATTAAAAAATGCCTTCGCCCGACAGAGTTCATAATTTAGGTTCGGCTACGCCTTTCCACATTATAGCACGAACACGTTAGCCTTGACTGTTATGAACCTAACACAGATGTATAGAATCATTTTACTTCTAATTCTAATTTCTTCTACGATGTCAGCTTTTGGGCAGGCAAGCAGGCAGGAAAAGAAAAATGGCAGCAAGCCTTATATACTTGGGCTGATTGATGAAGTTCACTCCAAGGTACTTGGTGAAAAGAGAATTTTAAACATTTACCTTCCCGAAGGATACAACCAAAAGGACACGGTGCGATATCCTGTTATTTATCTCCTTGATGGATCGGCAGACGAGGATTTTATTCACGTAGTAGGCCTCGTGCAATTCAACAGTTTCGAATGGGTCAACCAGGTTCCCAGATCCATTGTTGTTGGCATCGCTACTGTTGACAGGAGAAGAGACTTCACATTCCCAACAAGTATAAAAGAAGATCAAAAAAAATATCCAACTTCAGGCCACTCCGATAAATTTATCTCGTTTTTAGAAACTGAGCTGCAGCCTTTTATTGAGAAGAAGTATAAAACGAATGGTTCTCAAACGATTATCGGGCAATCATTAGGCGGGCTTTTAATAACAGAGATATTATTGAAGAAGCCGACCTCATTCAACAAGTACGTTATCATCAGCCCGAGTCTGTGGTGGGACAATGGTTCTTTGCTTGATCAGAAGCCCAAGGCTCAGGAAGGGGGCTTTACCCAACAGACAGATGTTTATATTGGCGTAGGGAAGGAAGGGCTTACACCCACTGCTCTTCCCAGGGTAATGGAAGTAGATGCAAACGTACTGGCAGAGAAACTGAAAGGGATGAAGAGCAAAAGCCTACACGTGCACTTTGACTATTTGCCTCAGGAAAACCATGCCACCATTATGCATCAGGCTGTTTCTAATTCGTTTAGATTACTATACCCAAAGGTGCGTGAAAAACAGAGTAGCGGAAGGTAGTCACAATATCCCCGAAGAAGTAATCCGCAGAAGATATAAGAAGGGGGTTAAAAATCTTTTTGAGTTGTTCATTCCTGTTTGTGACTATTGGATAGTGATGGATAACTCACAAACACCCTATAGCCTAGTGGCACTTCGGATTGGTTGCTTTCCATAAAAAGCAGGTGTGTTTATCAAGCACCTGCGTGCGCTCTCCCTCTCGGAAATACCTGGCTAAGCGAATGAAATTAGTATCTTTCAGGACAGAGAATCACATGGCAGCCTATGGATCATTTCTACCCGCAATTACTGCTCCGCACGCCGGTCTACCCGCACCAGGCCTATCAGGAAAACAGCCTTTCAGATCGTCTTGACAGCGTTTTTTTCAAAGCCGCCATTCAATTGGCCAGTCCGGCCCTGTACCGGGAGCTGGAGAAACAGGCCTTCCAACCGGAGTCCCTATCGCCCAAGGCCCTGCTGGCCGTCCGGAAATACCTGAACCGGATGTGTTATCGTCCCACACCCTTCGGGCTTTTCTCCTCATTCGCAGTGGCGGACTGGGCGGATGAACCAAACACAAATCTACTGCTGGATAGTGAGCGGCTGCAGGCACATGCCCAACTGAGTTTCCGGCATGCCCAATCACTGGCCGGGGAGCTCCTGCAGAGTTGGGAGCATTCCATTGAAACCTACCAGGTAAACGGTGCCCGCTATCATGTCGCGGGGGCCTGCCGATTTCTCCGCTTCGAAGAGGATCCGGAGAAGGGGGACAGGACCTTTTTTGTGGATGCGGTGGAGACGCAGGCGATGTTGCGGGAGCTGCTGGACTTTTGCCGGGAGCCCCGCTCCGGGGAAGCTATCCTGGCCCGGCTGATGCAGAACACAGGCGCCACAGCAACGGAAGGGGAGACCTTTCTGGAGCAGCTCATCGCACAGCAACTGCTTGTATCGGTTTGGCAACCGGCTCTCACCGGAGATGATCTCCTGACCCGTATCTGGCAGTACGGAAAGCACCAGCTGGCAGAGACGCCGGCTGGTGCTTACACCGCCTCGCTTCTCCAACGACTGCTGCAGATTTCAGAGACTGCCCGGGCAGAAGAGTTAGGGGCGCTCATGTTATCGGAGAACCTGGTACCGTCAGGGGCGACTGCCGGTTCCCCGTTTTACCTGAACCTGGAACGGCGGGTAGCGACAGGCGGAGTGTCCAGCTGCTGGCAGGAGCCTTTACGCCAGGGATTGGCGGCGATCGGGCGGCTGGTCCCTTCCCAGCAACCGGCCGGGTTGCGGCAGTTCCGGCAGGCCTTCAGTCACAAGTTCGACCGAAGGGCCATTCCCTTGCTCGAGGCGCTTGACCCGGAGGTGGGCGTAGGGTACGCGGAGCTGGCCGGCAGCTTTCAGGTGCCCCTTCTGCTGGAGGGCCTCGCGTTTGACACCGGGCAAAGGCAGCAGGAGCAAACCCTTAACTGGACGCCGGCGCACACCCTGCTGCTGGAAACCTGGCAGGCCCAGGGGAATGTCCACACCTTAGAGCTCGACATGGAACAGGTCCGGCAGTTGCCGGCACCCGAGGGGGAAGTGGCACCCAGCCTGTCAATACTCTTCCGGGTACTGGGAGGGCAGGTTTACCTGGAGCAGGCGGGCGGGGCCAGCGCCACAGCGCTGCTGGGGCGCTTCACACCCTTGAGCCAGGCTATCCGCGAGATGGCGGAAGGGATCGCAGCGGTGGAGCAGGATACCAACCCGGAGGTTGTCTTTGCTGAGATCGTCCATCTGAGTGAGGCCCACACGGCTAACATTGACCGCCGCTGCGCGGTTCGGGCCTACGAGATCCCGGTGCTGGTGGCCTCGGGTGTGGCGCCGGAAGGGCAGTTGCCACTGGAGGACCTGCTGGTGTGGGTGGAAAACGAAGAGATTATCCTCTGGTCCCGCAAGCTGGCAAAGCGGGTGATTCCGCGGATGGGCTCGGCCTATAACTACACGCGCAATGACCTGGCCGTTTTCCGGTTTTTATGTGATTTGCAGTACCAGGGGATACGGGCCAATTTCAACTTTGATCTGAGCGCCTTTTTCCCGGACCTGCGCTATTATCCGCGTGTCAGCTGTGGAAAGGCGATTCTCTCCCTGGCCTCCTGGCACCTGCGACGGGAGGAACTGGCCGAAGTACTGGACACCGATCCCGGCCGGCAGGTAGCACGGCTGCAAGCGCTGGCGGCCGCGCGGAACTGGCCGCGCCATGTGGCCCTGACTGTGCACGATCACCAGCTGGTCTTTGACCTGAAGCAAGCCGGGGAGGTCCGTTTATTACTGGATACCGTTGGGCAGGAAAAAATGTTCACCCTGCGCGAGTTTCCCTTTGCCGGGGAGGATGCGGCGTTGGTGCGCGACGAAAAGGGGCAGGTGTATGTACACCAGTTGCTGGCGGCCGTTTTCCACCGGCACGTGGTGTACCAAAGGCCCGCCAGGGAAGTGGCGTGCTTTGCCCCGGCCCTGGAGCGGAAACGCAGCATGACGCCGGGAGGGGAGTGGCTCTACTGGAAGCTTTACTGCCACCCGGTGCGGGCCAATGAGCTGCTGATCAGGTTGCATCCCCTGCTTGCCCGCCTGGAAAAGCAAGGGCTGGTGCGGCAGTGGTATTTTGTGCGGTACCAGGATCCTGGGTATCACCTGCGTCTCCGGGTGCAGCCGGGCATTGCATGGGCCGCTGCCTTTGAGCGCCTGAACAAATTCCTGGGAAGCCTGGTGCGGGCATCGGCCGTACAGGACCTGGTGCTGGCCGTTTACGAGCGGGAACTGGAGCGCTATGCGCCCACACCAGGCATGCTGGAAGCAGTCGAGGCCTTTTTCTGCGCTGACAGCGCCCTGGTATCGGGATTTCTGCGAGCCACCGGCTGGCAGGAGACTGAGCCGGCTTACTACCGGTTCACGGTGGTGACGCTGGACTTGCTGCTAACAGCCTTCGGGCTGTCACTGGCCCAAAATGAATCGTTGCTGGACGCGCTTTTCCAGACTTTTTACCGGGAGCATGGGAGCAGTAAAGCGCTGAGGCAGCAACTCGGCAGGCGCTACCGTACCTTATGCCAGGAAGCCGTTTTCGGGACGGATGCGGCGCAGCGCCATGCCAGCCTTTCCTTCAGAGGGAGTGACCGGCTGCTGGCTAATTTCGAGGAGGCACTGGCATCGTTAAGGCAGCGGACAAAGGGACTGCCTGAGCCGCGGCTCCAACAGTTGCTGGCGGATCTGGTGCACATGCATCTGAACCGGCTGTTGGTGGACAATGCCCGGAAGCAGGAACTGGTGCTCTACTACGGCCTGCAGCGCACCTACCAGTCCACCCGCGCCCGTCATCAAAAGCAAATCAGTCAGGTAAAACCCGGGCCCTGACCAGCGGCCCCGGGTGAATGCCATCAGGGCAGTCGCTTGCTTTTTATCAGGCGGGCGTTGATGTTTTGCAGGAAGGGATCCCGGTAGGCAGGCCCAAGGGGGACGACGGCCTTGTTTTCCAGGATGATCTGGTTGCCTTCCACGGTGTGCACCTTGGCATAGGGCACGATATAGGATTTGTGCACCCGGGTAAAGCCGCTGGCAGGCAAGCGCTCCTCCAGTTCCTGCAGGGTCAGGTAGGTGATGAGCTTTTTATCCCGGAGATGCAGGATGAGGTAGTTCTGCATGGCCTGTATGTACTGGATGTGGCGCAGGACCACGCGGACCAACTTGCCCCTGCTCTCCCCCTTCACATAGCAGTAAGCCTCCTCCTTTCCCGTGAAAGAAAAGTAGGCGTTACGGCGCTCGCGGATACGGGTGACGGATACCAGGAAACGCTCATAGAGAATGGGCTTGAGCAGGTAGTCCACCGCGTTCCTGTCAAAGGCATCCAGCGCAAAGCCGGAGAAGGCGGTAGTAAACACAACCCGGGTATGCGGCGCGAGCAGCTCCGCCAGTTTCACGCCTGAGAGCTGGGGCATTTCCACATCGGCAAAGACAATGTCGGGTTGGTGGAGGCCGCGCGTGATGGCGTCCAGGGCAAGGAGCGGGTTTTCCTCAGAGCCGAGCAGCAGCAGGCCCGGCGTCTGCTGGATGTAGCGCGTGAGCACCTGAATGGCATGGGCCTCATCATCGACGATATAGCATGTGATCATAACAGTTTGAGTTGAAAATTTAGCTTGTATTGCGCAGCGTCTTCCCCGACGTCGAGCTGGTACTCGTAGGGTAGGTAGAAGCGCTCCAGACGCGTCCGTACGTTCCGGAGGCCGATGCCAAAGCCCTGCATGGGAGGATAGGGCCTTTTCTTATTTTGCGTGGTCACATGGAGCCAGCCGTCGCGGCAGGCCACCTGCACGGTGGCCGGGATAGCGGGATCGGTCAGGTCCCCGTGCTTGAAAATGTTTTCGACAAAGGTGAGCAGCAGCAGGGGCGGCAGGCGGTGGCCACCCGTGTCACCCTGTACGTCCAGTTGGATATAGAGCGGGTAGCTGTAGCGCAGCTGGTTGAGGCTGACATAGTGCCGGAGGTGGCTGACCTCGGCCGAGAGGCTCGTCTTGCCGTCCGGCTGGGCCCCTGTCAGGGCATGGCGCATCACTTCGGCGAGCAGCAACACGCTTTCCGAAGCCTTGGGCGCTCCCTCCTGCACCTGGTTAAAGATGAAGTTGAGCGTGTTAAACAGGAAGTGTGGGTTGATCTGGGCCTGGAGGTAGGCGCTCTGTGTCGTGGCCAGGTCTTTTTCCAGTTCGGCCCGGGCCTTGGCGTCGGCCAGCTGGCGGAGTTCCAGGCGGCTGATGCGCTGCTGGTGCTGGAAGGTGCGCCAGACAAACCAGAAGGTGGTGCTGAGGCCGATAAAGTAGGTGCCCCGCCAGATAAAGCTGACCACAAAACGCTGGTTGAGGGCCGCCTCCCGCGGGAAGGCCCGGAAGTAGTTGTATAGCTGCTCCAAACCGTACTCCAGCAGGATATAGGCGCCCAACTGCAGCGGTACCAGCAAAAGGAGCAGGTAGCTGCTGCCCTTTGTGCGGAAGGCAAGCGGGAGCACCAGTTGGGAGGTGGAATAAAAGAGCAGCATATTGAGTGCATAGTAGCCGATGTACTCCCAGGCATGGTCTAGCCGTGTGTCCGAGGCATAAAAAACAATGGAGAGTTCATAAAGGATGAAGCCTGCCCAGGCGAGGGCGTGGTAGCCCAGGCTACGTGGGCTAAAGGCGGGTCGGGTGATGTGGGTAGGCTGATCCATGATCCTTCATGTAAATTATGCCGGCTTGTATCACGGGCATGGGGCGCTTGATGTAATAATTTTTTAGGAGGAAGCCCGATATTCTATCTTCAGGTAAAATAAAACCTAGCCCTCTTATGAAAAAGAAAGCAATCCAGCCCCTCCGGGTACAGGCACTGTTCCAGTTCAGCACCGGGCAACGCCAGACGGGTACCACGTTCGACCCGACGCTCACCACCATCACCATCACCACCACCGGGCTGCCCCACTGGCAGGCACCCAGGAAAAAAAGGCCCGCGGCCAGCGTTAGGGCATGCGTTGCGGTATAGAACATGCACCGGCTCGGGGAGCAGCGGCATGATCCGTCAGGCAGAGGACCTGTGGCAGGCACTCCATGCCTTCCACCCGCTGGATGCCCCCCTGAAGCAGCGGCTGCAGCGCATCTTCACCCAGAAGCACTATGCCCGGAATCATTTCCTGACCAAGCCCGGCAGCCCGGCGCGTCACGCCTGGTTTGTGCGCAAAGGCGCGGTAAGGGCCTACCTGCTGGACAGGGCGCGGGGCACGGAGGTTATTTCCTGGCTCTGGCTGGACGGGGACCTGGTCTGGGCCTCTGACAGCTTCTGCCGCCGCCTGCCCACCCGGCTCACCATTCAGCTGCTGGAGGACAGCGTGCTGCAGGTGGTTTGCCGGCAGGACCTGGACCACACACTGGAACATTTCCCACAGTACCGGCACCTGGAAAGGGCCGTTGCCGAAAGCTTCCATCACCGCCTGCACCAGCACTACCACCGTCGGGTCAGCCTGCCGGCCATGGCGCGCTACCAGCACCTGCTGCAAACACGGCCCCAGCTCTTTCTGCGGGTGCCGGTCAAAGACATTGCGTCTTTCCTGGGCATGTTCCCCGATACCCTGAGCCGCCTGCGCGGCAGACGTTAGGGCGGGGCAACACGCCAAAAAGAGCCCTGCTACGGCAGGGCTCTTGTGTTATGGCAGACAGGGCCTGCTACTGGTAGAGGTATCTTAAAGCTGTTCTGTCGTTTGCGTTGAAGTAGCGGTTCACGCCAGAGCCGATGCAGGCCAGCATCCAGGAGTTCGGATCGGCACCGGTTGGTGTGCCCGGGATGTGCACAGCACCTACACTAGAGGCCCCCTCGTTGTAATAAGAACCACCGCAGCTATACGCTCTGTTCATGTAATCGGTGTGGCGGAAGCCGATGGTGTGCCCGATCTCGTGTGCCAGGATGGTGGCCAGGTAGTTGGTGCCCGGGTTGGTGCCCAGGTAGGCTGAGTTCACCTTTACAGAGTTGTAGGGATTGCCACCAGACGGGAAGCCGGCAGAGGCCAGGTAAGAAGAGCCAGTCGGTGCCTTCGATACCAGGATGTTGTAGCCGGAAGATACGCGGCGGAACTTGAGGCGCAGGTTCTCGGCATTGAAGCGGCGGATAGCCTCGTCCAGTGCCGTTACATAGGAAGATGGCAGGCTGGTGGTGATGGCCACATTGATGGTGCGGCTGGAGCCTACGCTTACCAGGTTGTTGGTGCGGTACTGCTCCTCTTCACCCACGCGCAGGGCGGTGGTTTCAGGAGAAGACTGCAAATCGCTTTCAGAGAAGAAGATGTCACCCTCTACAATGTAGCCACCCTCGGTGCGCTGCACATTGTCAGTGTTGAAACCCATCTCTGAAATTTTAGCCATGGTGAGGGGTGAGATCTCATTGGCTGTTACATCGGCCTCTTCTTTCTGGCAAGAGGAGAAACCAAACAGGGCCGCCAGGGCCAGGAGCGAAAGTAAGCGTGTTGTTTTCATAATATAACTTGTTTTAAGTGAGATGATGAATTGATTACGAGAAAGTTATGTGAAAATTTACCATGCTGAAAACTTGTTACACCGACGCTTGTGTTACCGGGACAGACAGGCATGTAGTGTTGCCTAACCCCGGTATGCCGACTCAATGGCCATACCGGCTGCCGTAATGATGGCAGGAGGTGGACAAAAAGCGTATCCCGGACAGCCGATACAGGCAGGTGCAGGAGAGCGGTCCTGTCCAGGTGAAATAAGGAGAAGGTGGTGTTGTAGTCAGGTCAGGTCGTGACGCGTAACCGGGTGTGGAAGTAGCCGGCCTCATCTGTCCAGGCTTCAAATGAGGCGCGGTCCGGGTAAGCATGCTGCAACCGCTTTCGGATGTTGTCCAGGCCGATGCCGTGGCCCCCGGCGCGTACATCCAGGCAACGGTTCACAGTCGTGATTTTCAGCTCGTCTGCCTGGTACGTGACCGTGATCGCTGCAGGTTCACCTGCGCCGTTCAGGTCACCGTGTTTGAACATGTTCTCCACCAGGGTGATCAGTACCAGGGGGATAAACCGGATGCCTGCCAGGTTAGGGCCGTAGTGCAGCGCGACGCGGAGCCGGCTCTCCTGCCGGATCCGGTGGATGTGAAGCAGGTGTTCAACCTGCTGGATTTCCTCGAGAAGCTCCGCCTGCTGGTGCTCATCCTCGCTTTGCAGGGCATAGCGCATCATGTGCGAGAGGGAGAGAATCGCTTCCGCCGCCCGACCGGAGGTCTTCCGCACACTGTTGTAGACGTAGTTGAGCGTGTTGAACAGGAAATGGGGATTGATTTGCGCTTTCAGGAAGGCGTTCTGGGAGCGGATCAGCGCCGTCTGGAGGTGCTGCTTGTCGATGATGTCAAGCAGCTGCTGCTTTTCGATCTGCTCCACGCGCGTTCGCTCGCTCAGGTATTTGGTAAGGAAATAGTAGGCCGTCGCAAAGCCAAGGAAATAAATGGCCCGCCAGGCGGATCGGAGGAGATAAGCAGAGTCCAGGTCCGGGGAGCGGGTCATGCGCACCTGGAAAACACCGATAGCCAGACGCTCCATGGCGTAGGTGAAAAGGATGTAGGCAATGACCTCCACCAGCACCAGGGTGGGTATCAGCCAGAAGCGGTGGCCATCCGGACGGAATCCCCGGGGCATCACAAAGTGCGCATGCACATAAAAGAGCGCAATGTTGATGCTGTAGTGCAGGGCATAGTCCCAGAAGGAGCTCAACCTGCCATAAATGATCCCGGCCACGGTAATCTCATAGAGCATAAACAGCCCCCAGGCCATCAGGTGGATCCTGTGGTGCCGGATTGTATTGGTAATATAATTTCTCAAAGACATTTTTATGTCTGTCTAGTGTACAGGGTAGTTTGTGTAATATTTTAGCAGAGCAGGAGGCCAGATCATACTTTCATAATAAAAAACGATATGGCAACGCAACCGAAAACGAAACTGACACTCAAAAACAAACGCATCTTCTCATTTAAAGGCGCCAGTCAGAAAAACGGATTCAGTACGGATCCGACCATTCTGCCCACCACCTCCATGCTCACCTTTATCAAATAGCACCCCAAAGAGCTAGCGCTGCGAGAAGAGGGAGTTGTCGGCGATATAGGTGTCAAAGGATTTTTTGTACAGCTCGCCGACAGGTACCTCCAGTCCCCCTTTCAACCGGATCGTGCGCCCGTGTACGGCGGTGATCTGGTTTTTGGCGATGATGAAGGAACGGTGAACCCGGAGGAAACGTGTTGTTTCCCGCAGGGCATCCTCTGTCTCCTTCATGGTCAGGTAGGCGATGTGCTTCTGTGTGGGGGTATAGATCTGCACGTAATTTTTCAGGCCTTCCACGGCGATGATCTCGTCAAAGCAGATGCGGATCAGCTTGTTCTTCTGGTCGCTCCTGATGAAAAAGGTGCTGTCCGGGCTGCCTCCGCGCTGGCTGGCCGCCTCCCGGCTTTTGAGGAGCTCGTTGACGATGAGGGCAAATTTGTTCATGCCGATGGGCTTGAGCAGGAAATGGTCGGCGCGGATGTCGAAGGCATCCACGGCGTACCTGGGGTGGGCGGTCGTGAAAACCAGGAAACTGGTCAGCGGGCGCAGCACTCTGGCCAGTTCTATGCCCGAGAGCCGGGGCATGTCCACATCCAGAAAGATGAAATCATAGCGCTCCCCCGAGTCGCTTTCCATCAGCGCCGCTACCGGGTCCAGGTAAGATTTGGCCAGGTAGAGCTGTGGTACCGCTTCAATGTAATCTGTTAAAAGTTCAATGGCGTGACGCTCATCGTCAATCACCAGGCATTTGTAACGTTGTAGCGTTGACATGCTGCTATTGTTTTAAGTTGGTTTTATAGTCAGGTTTGGTGCTGGGTAGCAGGCAAACGGCAGGATTACGCCTTGTCTATGCCTGTCCTGCCGCCGCTGGAAGAAGCCGGCGGCAGGAATGAAGAAGATTCCGCGCTGACCCTGTGTTTCCTGTGTTACAGGGCTGGCTGTGACCTTTCTCCCTGCTGGCGGCCATAAGCCCCAGGCAATTACTGCCAGGCTGTTTAAAGGAGCAAATCATGCCACACGATGCGCATCCGCACCCTGCTTAGGTAAATGTAAAATTTATATTTTAAATAATCCAATCCGGCGCGGGGATATTTGGCATGAGTGTTTTATGACAATTTGCTTTTCGTTCAGACATTGTCCACCCGCTTGCCTCATCCCGACAGCACCCTTGTGCCCCTGCGTCATTCTTCTGAATTGATAGGCGCCTGAATTTATAAGAGCTGACAAATTCCTGTAACAAAAGACAGGCATATGAAGCCAGGGGAAGCGATTACAGGGAGGCCTTCCATTCTTTATCACCCATCGGCACCTGCCGGGCGCCTCTGCTGCGGCCGGGCAGAACACCCCAAGCTCTTCCAGTTTGCCGCCATTAAACACCTTGCTTCTTTCCTGGGCTTGTTCCCGGGACCCTATGACATCGAAGGTCGGGGAAGTACGGCAGCGGCTTACGTGCTTCCAGGCAATTAAGTTTCCAGTAAGGCAGTTTGCTCCCTGTTCTGGAACAGAAAAAATGCTGAACGCTCTGCCGACCTTTACCACATACCAGGACAGCACGATAAAGCTATCCATTTTGGACAACACGATGAAAAGAGAAAGCAAAATACAAGCAATAGTGGCGATGCTGGTGCTGCTGTTTGGCTATGCCGCACTGTCAAAACTAAAGGACTGGGATGAGTCCCTGCAGCAATGGGCTTTGCAGCCGGTAGCGCGGGAAGCCGTGACATGGTTTGCCTGGGGTATCCCGGCCATGGAGCTCCTCTGCTGCCTGTTGCTGGTGTTTGACAGGACACAGCGCTATGGCCTGTACCTGGCGCTGGCCTTAATGGTGCTGTTTACCGGCTACGTGGGCTTGGCGCTGCTAGGAGCCTGGGAGCAGGTGCCCTGCAGTTGCGGGGGCGTGATCAGTGGCCTGGGGTGGGGGGAACACTTGTTGTTCAACCTCTTTTTTACGGCCCTGACAGGAGCGGGGCTCTATCTAGAGAAGAAGCAGAAAAGGAGGAGGGGTGTCGGGAGGACTTCTTCTACGGGTGAGGCCGCCTACCCCAGTGGCGGCAGATAAATTATTTTTTTACCTTATTATTTTTTTATCATGAAGAATCTTAAAACAAATGCCATGGCCCTCGCAGCGTTGGTGGTGGCAGCCGGAACCGTTGCATTCACCTCTCCTGCCAACCAGGAATGGGTGTTTACCGGCAGCAGTGACTCGCAGATCATGGATGCTACGCACTATTCGTTGTCGGCGCCCCAGCCTTCGAACTGTGAAGAAGTGGCATCGCTTCCATGCAGCATCATCGTGGCGGCAACCAATCAAAGTCAGCTTCAGACTTACCTGAATGGAAAGGATGCCGACCAGATTTTGGCTGAAGCCACGGGACAGCGCAACTAGTCCCCCACAGGGAAAAGCCCGAGAGGAACATCGTTCCTTCCGGGCTTTTTTGTTACCTGGGGTTTTGCTGCATACCCGACTGCTCGATCACATCCTCGGGGATGGCCAGGGCAAACCGCGGGTCACCTGGGGGCAGTAGGTACGTATTGCCGTTCAGGACCCGCTGGAGGGCAATGCCGGCGCCCTCCCTGTTCAACCGTTTGATATCCATCCACCGCAGCCCCCGGAACAGGAGTTCTTTCCGCCTCTCCTGGAGGATAAGTTCCAATGCCCCGGCAGCGTTGTCTGCAGCATATTCCTGGAAGGTGTCCGTTTTCCAGCGTGTGCGAAGCAGTTTGTTCAGGCTCTCCATCGCGCCGGTGACATCGCCTGTGCGTGCCCGGGCTTCCGCCTGAATCAGGTATACCTCGTTGGTGGCAGCCCCCGCAAAATAGCTTGAGCTACCGGCATAGCTTCCCCTGAAGGCGTTCGTGCCGTCGGCATTTCGGCGGAAGAACAAGGTGCGCCTGAGGTCATCCGCTGCATAGGAAGCGTAGAGGAGCGTATCGACCCGTGCGTTACCGATGGTCAGTGATTGCACACCGCCGAAGATATTGTGATGCAATACCTCTGCATTGAAGGCGGGGAGGGGGTAAGTGGGCGTGGCGGAGAGTTGGTTATAGTCCAGTAAGCCATCGTATAAGGCCAGGCTGCTATCTGCATAGGCACCGGCTTCGACATACTTTCGCATCGAAAGGCAGGCTCTGGCCAGCACGGCGTAAGCCGCCGGTTTAGAGGGCCTGACGGGGTGCTGTGTGCCGGCGGGAAGCAGCGTTGCCGCTTCCCGCAGATCACGCATCACCTGTTCATAGGTGTCCCGGACACTGGCTCGCACGAGTTGCTCATGGAAACTGGTTCCCAGCCGCAGGGGTAGTCCCAGGTCAGTCGATGCGGTGGCCTCGTCATAGGCAAGTGCCCAGACATAGGCTGCAGCCAGCAGCGCCTCCCCCCTGTAGAAGGAAGCCTGCCCCTTGACATCATCCCAGGTGGACGCATTGGCCGCTGTCCGGGGGATGCCGGACAGTGACTCCAGTACCGTGTTTGCGTGATAAATGGGTTGGAAGACGTTGTACCAGTGGTTGGGACGATAGCCCATTCTGAATAAGTTATCCTTTTCCCAGGTATACTTCCGGCGCTCGCTCTCGTTGCTCATGGCGTTCCAGGTAACTGACGGAAGATAAATATTATCGGCACTCGTCACCGATGAGCCCGCGGGGCTGTTCTGGTTCATCACGCTGTGGTTGTCAAGCAGTGCCTGCATGTCCTGCAGGGTGGAAGGAAGTGCCAGTTTCTTGTCCGGGCTCTCGTCCAGGAAGCTATCACAGCTGCCGAACAGGAAGGTGATCAGCAGCAGCAAGCCGTACAGGCTTGGTCGAAGTATAATTGGTTTCATGGGATTCATAAAGAAAGGTTATACAGTTAGAGGGTAGCTTTCAGACCAAGGGAAACACTGGGGGGCTGGGGCAATGCGTTTAAGGCCGAAACATCCGGATCAAGTCCCCTGCGGTTGGCCCGCCACAGAATGCCCAGGTTACCCAGGTTCAGGTAAGCCTGCATGTTTTTAAAGGATTTGCGGCCCGTATCCGGGCGCAGCAGGTCGTAGGAGGCGCTGATGTATTGCAGGCGCACGTGATCCCCTTTTTCCACCAGTACTTCAGAACCGGCATAAAACACATCCCGCGCCGAGTCGTTGGGATAGGTGAGCGAAGGGACATGCGTTGTCCGTTCATCTCCGGGCTGCTGCCACCTCCTGGCAAAATCAGCGTGCCCTCCCCAGGCATCGAATAGAGAACCGTACTGGATGGAAGGTGCGCGGAAGTAGTACCCGAGTTTCCAGCTGATCCGCGCTGTCAGGGAAAGACGCTTCCAGGAGAGGGTGTTCCCCAGTGATCCGAAGGCGGTGGGGAGGGCGGAGCCATGGTACTGCAACTCGTCCGGCTTCGCCTCGCCATAGACGATCGCAAAGTAGTCCTGGCTCACCTCCCCATCCACAAAACCCTGCGGATTTCCTGTTTGGGGATCAAGTCCAGCCCACTTATAGGAGTAAACGGCATGCAGGGGCTTTCCCGTTTCACCCGTGATGCGATACCCCGGGGTCACATACTGGTAGGCAGCCGATTCGCCCAGGTAGTAATCGGTTACTTTCTCCCGGTTCAGGCTCAGGTTCAGCTGGCTGGTCCACTGCAGGGCACGGTCTATGTTGCGGCTCCTGATCTCCAGGTCGGCGCCGCGTCCGGCCATTGACGCCACATTCCGCATCACCTGACTGCCCACACCGGTGGTATAGTCAACGGGGTACAGGGCCAGCAGGTCAAAGGCTCGTTTGCGGTAGTATTCCAGGCTACCTGTCAGCCTGTTGTCTTTGGTACCGAAGTCCAGGCCGATGTTCCACATGCCCACCGTTTCCCAGGACAAATCCGGGTTGGCATAATTGGAGAAGCGGGCATAGGTGTTCTGGGTGTAGGGAGAGGTGGCTACATAGAACAGGGTGGAAACCGCCGTGAACGCCGGGTTCGTGCTCCCGCTGTAGCCATAGGTGGAACGCAGTTTGAGAAAGGGCAGGAACCCACTACGGTAGAAAGGCTCTTTGGATAGCTCCCAGCTGAGGCCCGAGGACCAGAGCGGATTCCAGCGATCATTTGTTTTCAGCCCAAACAGGTTGGAGGCATCGCGCCGTGCGCTGAGCGAGACCGTGTAACGGTCGCGGAAGGTATAGGCCGCGTTGGCGTACTGGGACAGGAAGCGATCGGTCCTGTGGTCCCGGTTGCTGTTGTCAGGAATAAAGAGCAGGCCGCCCGTCACCAGGTGGGGGTACCGCGTCGTGTAGTCCACCTCGCCAAAGGTCAGCCGCTCAGGATCATACCCATACAGCCTGGTGCGGGAGCCGGTGACACGGGCATGGCGCATCTCGGCCCCGATGATAGCGGTTACGGTATGGTTTCCCCAGCTTCTGTCCAGGTTCAGCTGCCCCCGCAGGTTCTGGGAGGCAAGGAGGGTCCCCGTCTGGTCCAGGATGCCGCCTTCCGGCACCACATAGCGGATAGCGCCTGTTCCCGGAGGCAGCTGCGCGTAGCGGTTCACAAAGTCGCGCGCAAAATAGCTCTCTTCCCCGTACAGTTGCTGCCCTTCGGTCTGTTGGCGTTCGTACTGGTATTTCACATCACCACTCAGCCCGTGGCGCCAGGTATACTGCAGCCCGAAATTAGCGGTGACATCCTGCAGGGTGGTGGCAGAGTGGGCATGGCGGTAATCCTCCAGGGGGTAATAGTTCCAGTCTTTTAACCGGCCGCCTCCGACAGTGTCTTTATAGGCCTGGGTATAGTCCTTGTGCAGCGGCAGGGGAGTGCCGTTCTCGTCGGCAAAGCGGGCATAGGGGTACAGGTTGTTGTTCCAGTTTCCGATCTGGCCGTAGCCCGGTTTGCCGCTGCCGCTTTCACGCTGGGTATAGAAGGCCCCTGTGGAGAGTGCCAGGTTGCGGTGCGGGCGCAGCGTATTCTGAAACCGAAGGCTGAGCCGGTTATAGGTGGCAGCCAGCTCGTCGGTGTTGCGGTCGTAGCCGGCTGCCAAGCTCCAGGCCAGCACGTCAGAACCACTGCGCAGGTGCAGGGCATACTGCTGGCGCACGGCCTGCTGGTACATGTGCCGGTCGAATTCATCGCGCACATCCACCTGCCGCAAAGCATTAATTTGTGCGTCGGCCTGTTCAGGTGACAGGGTGCCGTTTTTTTTGCGGGCAAGGATCTCGACTACCGGGGAGAGCTCCGGGCGGCTCACTGCATTCAGCTGGCTGTCAAAGTACCCTTTCTCAAACAGTGCCTGCTCCACATCAATAAAATCAGAGGCACTGATAGGCCGGAGGTAGGAGAGGTCGGGTTTGGCGACTGCCGTCACGTTGACATTGATCTCGGCTGACAGGGGCTGATGGTAGCGCCCTTTTTTGGTCGTGATCACGATCACGCCGTTCCCGGCCCGGGCACCCCAGATGGATGCCGCAGCGGCATCGCGCAGGATCGTAATGCTTTCCACATCGTTGGGATTGATGTTGGTGATGTCCCCTTCGTATGGGAAGTTGTCCACCACGATAAGCGGGGACTGGGCGCCGTTGATTGAGCTCAGGCCACGTACCAGGAGCTGCGGTTCAAAGCCCGCCCGGTTGACTGTCAGACCGTTTGCCACAGCCTCCAGCCGGCTGAGCACATCGGGACCCACCTGCTCGTTGAAGGTGGCCTTGTCCACCTGGGCAAAGGAGCCGGTGGCGCGCTCGCGGGGGAGTTGCTGGTAGCCTGTGGAGATGACCACTTCCTGCAGGCCCTGGTGGGCGGGTGCCAGGACAAGGACCAGGGGCTCCGGTAAGGGTAGCGTATAGGCGTATTCCTGGGACACAAAGCCAAGGAAGGAAACCTGGAGCACCCCTGTCTGTTGGGTGACGGGCAGCGTAAAATACCCCTCGTGATTCGTGATGGCGCCGGTGGCGGCGTCTTTCAGCCGGACGCTGGCGCCCGGCAGGGGGCTGTTGTCGGCCGCCGAGACCACCCGGCCGCTGAGCGCTTGTTGGGCCACAGCCGGGGCAAGGCCCCCCAGCAGGCAAAAAAGAAAGAAAAGTTTTTTCATAAAATATATAGTGGTTTAAAGTAAAGAATGGAGGGATTGGTGGTGGAAAGTCGTTGGAGGAGGCGGTGTACGGTTGCGGCAAGAGCGAAGACTGCAGGCCCTGACTCATGTGCAGCAGCTGTTCTCATGTGCAGACCCTGTTCCGGGGCCTGCAGCACCGGCTTGTATCAGAGCGGATCCTTATCCCGGACCACCAGCATGTCGAGGGTCCGTTCCGCCTCCACCAGTTCTAGGTTGTAGCGCTTTAATTCCCGGCGCAGGGCCGGCAGGTCCTGCAGCTCTGCCCGGATGGTCATGTCCACATGACCGGAAAATCCGGTTTCATCCAGCAGGGGGTAGGGGTATGCTTTCACACTGCGCAGTTGATTTATCAGGTAGCTAACGGGGGCATTGCGCAGGTTCTTCGTGCCGGGCTTAAACAGGGTGCTTTCTGTCCGGCCTCCCTTTGTCCGCAACTTTTTGTCGCTCCCGTTCAGTACCAGCACCAGGCACTTGACCTGCCTTTTCTCAATGGACGCCCGGTAGTCAGTATAGGTGTTCAGGTCCTGCAGCATGCGTTCCTTTAAGCGTCCTGCCTCCGAGGTAGGCGTCATCACATCATAACTGTAGAGGTGTTTGCTCCGCCAGGCGATCGGGTTGTCGGGCGATTTTTCGGGGCGCAGGGGGCCTTCGTCCCGCACCTCGAGCAGGATGCGGTTCGGGGTGTAATCCGGGATGAGGTCCAGGGCGACGGCCAGGTACAGGTCCAGCAGCGGCTTATTGGTGTAGTATCTGCCGACCACTTCGCCCTGGTGATAGCGCACGTTGGTGCCGCTGGGCAGCCCGTCGACTTTCCCTTTCAGCAGCATGGCATAATGCACCAGGTTGCCCCGTGGCAGTTCGGGTGTTGTGAAAAGCGGGTGCTGCAGGTTGATGTCCCTTTTCACCCGTTCCGGCACGGCCTGCCCGCGCAGGACCAGGCGGATGTTCTCGGCTGTCACATGCTCATTGGTCGTGATGGCTTTGACAATGCCGTTTGCCCCGATCCAGACCACATGGGGCACCAGGCGGTAGGGAAAGAGCTGGTCCAGGGTGGAGTCGCCTACCGCGGTGGGCAGGCTGTAGGGTTTGCCGTCTGTGTTTTTCCACTTCAGGTAAGTTTCCCTCACGCGTTCCTCCCCGTCCCGGGTCACCAGGAGGATCTTCAGTTCCTCGGGGAATTCCTGCTGGAGCGCCTCGTATTTAGGCATCACCGCCTTGCAGGTGCCGCACCAGGAAGACCAGAATTCCAGCAGCAGAAGTTTGCCCCGGAAGTCAGACAGCCGGGCAGAAGGGACGGGGCTGTTCAGGATACTGGTCACGGTAATGTCGGGCAAGGGCTGCCCGATGGAAAGCGCCGGTGGCGGTGCCTGCGCCCTGGCAAGGGGGAGCAGGAAGCCTGGCAGGAGCTGGAGCAGGATAGCCAGCAAGAGGAAAAGTATACGCATGAAGGGGCCCGGAAGCCATTTTTTGAGAAACATGGACTTATATGATTTAGGTAAAACAATGAGAGAAAAGGGACCTGCTCCGCTGGTAGTAGCTGACGGTTCAGCCTGGTGCAGCGGGCAGACTAAAGCGTCCATCGGCATCCGTGATGACGCCGGTGCCTTTAATGGCTACGCCTGCACCGGGCAGGGAGGCTTATCTTTGGCAGAGGTCACCTTTCCGCGTACCTGCTGCGCCCTACCCGTGAAGGAGCAGTGCGACAGGAGTAAGAGAAGTACATTTATCCTCATTTTGCTTATTGGTTTAAGTGATTAAAAATTTTTTAAGGTAGAAAATGAATAGGGTGACCGGCGGGGCATGGGCAAAGGCCCAAGCCCCGGGGGGATCCGCTTAGGAAACCTTAACTATCCTTACCTAATCTATAGCGCGGACCACCCCTCCTGAACAGCCTAAACAGGCCCGGTCCCTATTCATGTTTCCTTTTGCTTCTTGTAGCCTTATCCCGGATCACGAAGTCAGGTATCCGCCTGCTCACCGGCTATAGGTCCAGGCCGTACGGCTGCAGCTGCTTCTGCAAGACGGGGAGGTCTGAAGGGTTTCCGTTCAGTTGGCTGTCTACGGCGCCGCTGACGCGGGGCAAAGGGCACTGTGACAGGTTTATTCAGGGGGTGAAATCAGCAGCACCCAACTGCCGTCGACGGAGGTGTGCAGCAGGTCCAGGGCCTCGGCCAGGGGTGTAGCTGCTAAGGAAGATGCTGTTTTTTGGGGCCGGGGCGGCAGCATTTCTCCCGGCAGGTCATGTAATTGATATAGAGCCGAAACAAGCGTTTTAAGGTCTTCATAGAAAGTGATCAGTTCTTTGTTTTGGGGACAGGTGACGGCGGCGCAGCTGTCTTTCAGAGCCAGGATAAACCATTTCCAGAGGCGCTGCTGCGCTTCATGCTTTGGGTGGCGGGCACAGAAGTCCAGCAGGGCCTGGTCGGGTTCGGAGAGTTTGAATTCAGGTAAGGTATAGGGCATGGTTTCCATAGGTGTAATCGGTTAAAGTTTGGAAATGAAGGTTCCTGCCAGCTGCTAAGCAGTGCTGGTCATGCCGGGGAGGGGAAAGAAGACAGCTGCACGACAACACGGGCTAGCTGGTGTTAGCGGGGCAGCGACGGGGAATAATCAGTTCACTCCGGGGGGCACACGAGCAGTACCCAGTTCTGGAGAAGCTGCAGGGGGATAAGCGGCGCAAGGGTGCTGAAAGCCGCCAGTGGAGAAGCAAAAGAGCGGGAATTCAGACTGAATGATGTATGCTGCATAAATCCTAAGCTTTGAATACCAGTGTTGGCGTACGTCCTCTTGCCTTTCTGCTCAAACAACCAGTGTTGCGGCAGCTCAGCCGTATCCCTGTCCGGGAAAACCGAAACCGAGCGCTTTCAGCAAACGTTTGCTTTTACGCTGTTAGCATTGAGCTGGAAAGCATGGTCTTTTGCGAATATGGAGAATACCTAATATCTTTAAGGTATGGAATACGCCTTCCAAGCTGAGCCTTTCGGTAAGACGAAATTGAGGGAAAAGGCACTTGTATCAAATGTGGTATACTTGTATTTAACAAGGGCTGCACTTGTAAAAAACAATGAATTTAAATGGATAAAAAAGATATTTTTTGTAAATTATGCCTATGGAAACAGCAGCCAGAAGAAGACCACTTCACTTGGGCGACCATGTGAGAAGAATGCGCACCGCTTTGGGAGTGAAGTAATCTGCCTTAGCCACGGAGCTGGGCATGACCCAGCAGAACATCTCCCGCATTGAGCAGGAAGAGGAGGTGGATGATGTGACGTTGGATAGGATTGGTAAGGCTCTTGGAGTCACGGCTGAGGCCATAAAGAATTTTACTGAGGAGGGGCCCGTTTTTCATATACAAAACATGAATGATAACTCTGGTAATTTTAATCAATATAACTTCAATCCTATTGAAAAAATAGTGGAGCTTTATGATGCTTTGCTGAAGAGTGAAAGGGAGAAAGTGGAGTTGTTGGAGCGAATGCTAAAGGATCAAAAGCTTTAGGAGTGCAGATTTCAATAGCTTTCTAATGCGTTCTGAGCAGCAGGTCTTTGGTTCGAATCCAAACGGGATCACAAACACATTGTCTAAAAAACCTCTTTACAGCCTTGTAGAGAGGGTTTTTCATTTTTAGAATATAGGCATGTAGAACAGTTTGTTCTACACGTCTTAATTTTCATTCTCATCAAAAGTTTATAGTTAGATTAAGTCACTATCTCACATAAACAGTCTGAATCTCACTTAATCTGGTGGAATAGCATGGCGACTTGAACTCGCTTTTTAGCTGCCATGAATTATCAATGTCTTGGGTAGCCACCCCCACTCTGCCTCTGCCGAATCTGTCGGTTAGTCCATCCATGACAGATATCAGCCTCGCATGCTTTTCTCTGTCCACCGTATCCAACAGGTCAAGCTGTATTTGGTTCTCTGTCACAATTTCGGACACAATCACACCTGACTTTTTATACCAGTAGCCATCCCGATAGATTTCTTTCAAAGCGATGCTGGCGTAGTGGATTAGCTCGATGTCGAAGTTGGTGGCGACAGGCAGGGCGACAGTTTTGCTGTTGTAGTACTGCATGTCGTTCTCTGAAAAGCGGTTGGTATGGATAAACACGGTAATAAGATTGGCGCAACTCTTCTGCTGGCGCAGTTTCTTGGCGCACTTGGCTGCGTAGGAAGCCGTAGATTCTCGCAACTCATCGAATGTGTTTACTTTCTTTCCGAAGCTTCTGGATGTGCAGATGTTCTGCTTCGGTGGAGCAACCTCGTCCAGTTCCAAGCAAGACTCGCCACGCAGTTCTTTCAGCAGCCGAACGCCCACGATGGTCATATGCTGCTTCACCCAATGCTCCGATAGCTTGGTGAAGTCGTGAGCGGTGTTGATGTTACGCTTATTGAGGAACTTGGCGTATTGCCTACCGATACCCCAGACATCCTCGATTTTGGTCGCTTCTAATGCTTTCTGGATATGATAAGGGTCTGTTAGTACCAGAACTCCATTCGCTTTAGTGGACTTCTTAGCGAGCCTGTTAGCCACCTTTGAAAGAGCCTTGGTTGGTGCCACCCCTAAGCTGACAGGAATACCAGTCCACTGCTGCACCATGCGATTTATCTCCCAAGCGTAGTTGTTTAAGTCGATGTCGTAGAAATCACCCAAATCCAGAAAGCACTCGTCGATGGAGTAAACCTCTACATTGGGGGTAAACAGGGAGAGCGTTTGCATCACCCGGTCCGACATGTCGCCGTACAGCACGTAGTTCGATGAGAAAGCATGCAGGTGCCCCCGCTCCACCAGGTGCCGGATTTTGAAGTACGGCTCGCCCAAGGGGATGCCCAGGGCTTTGGCCTCGTTGCTCCGGGCGATCACGCAGCCATCGTTGTTGGAGAGTACCACCACCGGCCTGCCGTTCAGCACCGGGTCGAATACGCGCTCACAGGAGGCATAGAAGTTGTTGCAGTCGCACAAGGCGTACAGGGTGCTCATTGCCTGACCGGTTTGTGCAGGATCCAGACCACCACACCCCATACACGCAGGTCCATCTCCTCGGTTACTTCGATGGGTTTGTATGCGGGGTTAGCCGGTGCCAGGAAAACCTGTTGGCCTATCTTTTTGAAGGTTTTGAGGGTGAATTCTCCATCCAGAAAGCAGACCACGGGCATGCCATCCGACGCTTTGAGGGACTTGTCTATCACCAGAATATCGCCGTCGCGGATATTGGCATCTGTCATGGAGTTTCCCTTTACACGCATCATAAAGGTAGAGGTCGGGTTCTGGATTAAGTACTTTCCCAGGTCAATGCGCCCCTCCAGGTAATCATCCGCGGGAGAGGGGAATCCGGCAGAGACGGAGTAGGCGAAAAGAGGAAGCTGGAGCTCCTCCAGGTACTCGAAACATAGCTGCTCCAACAGGCACGACTCGAGGGGAATAATTTTAGCGCTGCACATAGTAACGGTAATCTGAATTACAAATACTAATAAAGTTAGCAAATAACTAAACAAACAATCAATAAGCTAAATATATTAGTTTTATTTATGCACAGCGTTCTGCAGCGAAGTAATAGCGGTATACTTTGGAAGGGAATATCTTTGGAAGAAAAATGATAGCAGCCCACCATGGCTAACCACTGGCTGTGTCGCAGCTAGCCCGGGCGGTATAAAACTGGACATATTTGTACGCCGGAAGCTTTAATTTATTTAGGCTAATAGCTGATTACATGGCATCTACAGGAGGTGGGTTTTTAAGTAAAGTTGTCTTCACCCATAGAGACTTTAGATCACAGGTGAACAGGAAGCGATCAGTCATGAAAACGCTGCTGACCTTCTCATTTGTTCTGTGTGCGACCCTGAATCTGAGGGCACAGCGCCTGTTCTCTGTTCTACACCTGAATGGGGAAACTGCCGTGCGCAAGGGGCTGCCCAGGCATCTATCCGAAACCCGTACATTTTACAACACGGATGGGGTTGACATCAAGCAGGATATCACGGAGTTCGATAGGCTGGGCCTGCCTGTATCGCTGAAAGTGCTGGACGAGCGCAATCAAGTCGCCTCGGTGACCACCTTCCGGTACGACAGGGTGAATCGGGTCCTACTGGAGAAGCACCTGAGTCAGCTGAAGAAAAGGTTTCCGACAAACAAAGTCCGCACGGGCTACACCTATGATGCTTTTGGGCATTTGGTGAACAGCACCCATTATAACCAGGAAGGGAATGTTGTAACACACGTGCATCTGACGGATGATTTAAGTGACGAATGATTTAAAAGGCCTGCCCACTGAATTGAGGCTGTATGAGCCGCCCGGCAATCTGGTAGGAGTCGAGTTGGGTACGTACAGGCCAAGCGAGCATAAAGCCATCGTGCAGGTGGCCCATAGCAGGGGGGAGGTTCTATCCACCGATACATTGAAAATAAGCTTTAAAAACGCGCATCACTTCAAGTTCCCAGCCACGACAAGGTATAATCAACAGGGGGATGTGATCGTGTCCCAGAGCAGATGGCGCGACGGGAGTATCCACCACAAGGTGGAACTGCTACATTTGAGTGGACAGAGAGTTAAGCGAAAAATCAATACCTTAACGCTATGTCACAAGAGAGAAGAAAATTCGACAAAGAATTCAAGCTGATGGCTATAGAACTCAGCAAGACCAGAGAGAATATACAGGAGCTGGCCAAAGAGTTGGGCATTCGCCCTGAGCTGATCTACCGGTGGCGCTCAGAGCATCTGGAAAAGCCAGAAGGCAGTTTCACAGGCCACGGCAAAGCCAGGCACACGCCGGAGGAAGCCGAGATAGCCAGGCTCAAGAAACAGCTCCGCGATGTGGAGCTGGAACGCGACATCCTAAAAAAGGCCATCAGCATCTTCTCCAGGGGAGACGGGAAATCTACGGGTTTATAAGCTCCCATAGTTCTAGGTTTCCCGTTGAGAAGATGTGTGAGGTGTTCAAAGTCAGCAGGAGCGGTTACTATAACTCTTTGAAAGGGACTGTGTCAAAAAGAGCCCGCGAGAACCAGCGGCTACTGTCCCTGATCAAGCAGGAGCACCAGAAGAGCAGGCAGCGTTACGGCAGCCCCAGGATAAATGAGGCCCTGAAAGCCAAAGAAGTCCGGGTTTCAAGACCCCGAGTAGCCCGGCTGATGAAACAGGCTCAAATCAAGGCCAAGACGGTAAGAAGATTCAGGATGGGCACAGATTCAAGGCACAGTTTTGCCGTGAGCGGGAACCTGCTGAACCGAAACTTCTCGCCTGCGGCCCCTGGCCAGGCATGGGTGTCGGACATTACTTACATCAGAACCTTAGCGGGGTGGCTTTACCTGACAGTGGTGCTGGATTTGGCCGACAGGAAAGTAATTGGCTGGGCCCTGAGTGAGACGATGAGGGCAAAGGACACGACAGTGGCGGCTTTGAGGATGGCCATCAGCAACAGGCCTGTGCTGGGGGAGCTCATCTTTCACTCTGACCGGGGCGTGCAATACGCCTGTGACGAGTTCAGAAAAGAGCTTCGGGCTTACCCCTTGATTCGCCAGAGCATGAGCCGCAGAGCCAACTGCTGGGACAACGCAGTGGCCGAGAGTTTCTTCAAGAGCCTGAAAACAGAGGTGGTTTACGGTACCAGGTTTATAGATCAGAGAGTGGCGGCAGTAGAGATCTTCGAGTACATCGAGATCTTCTACAACAGAGAAAGGCTCCATTCTAGCCTGGGATACCGTACACCTAGGCAAATGGAAGAACTGTTAAACTGTAAACCTAGAGCAGCTTAACCTTTTGTCCTCTTTTTTGTTGCAAGTCCAAGGAGTTCGATTACAAGTATGACGGGATGGGCAATTGGGTGGAGCAGCAGGCTTACGAGGTGACTTTCAAAAAGAGAGGGAAAAAGAACAGGAAATTGAAGTCGCTATTCCGAAGAGATATTAACTACTGGAATAGCTAGTATGGTGTGTCCGTATGGCTATGACACGCTCGATATGGCCTAGTAGTGTAATTGTTTTACAGTAACGATGCCTTTCACTAACCTTTTTACAGTGCTTTCTAATGTATTTACTGTTGCCTCTCCGAACTTTTTCACTCCCGGGAATGCTTCATGCGCCAAACACGGCAGCACAAAAGAAGCTCCAGGAAAAGAAGTTTCTTAATGGCTTTTGTTGTTACGCTGGTCCCGCTTTCAGTGGGAGGGGTGAGGACAGCAATAGGTAGACGCATGAGATTGGCAAAGGCGGACCTTAGGCTTGTCTTCCTGCGTGAGGAAGGGTGCCCGTAAGTTCTGAACAACTGGAACGGCGTTCCTCACAGGAGGTGTTATGCAGCTTGCTTGCCTCGGTGAGGTAAAAAACAAAAAAAAATTTAGAGGATTTACAGTCTGATGCAGAAGCAGTTGTGCTTTTGGAATGCTTGATTTGCGGGGGAGGAGCGTGTGAACAGGAGAATAAAACTTGCATGCCGTTTGCAAAATGAAATAGAATTCCTACCTTTGCATCCCCTTAGAGAAACACACGAAACGGTTTATTATAACATTTTGGTGATAGGCCTGGGGTGAGCGCCAGCTGGTGCGCTACGGAAAGGAAAGCTGTTCCTTTTCAAAAGTTCTTTGAAAGATTGATTGAGACAGAAATTTAAGGTAATCCGAGCGGGAGATAACAACATCAACTGCGTCAATTCAAGAGAATTAAAAAGGAAAAGGCCGGGGTCGAACAGACACATTGGTTATCGTAAGATGACCTGAAGAGTAACACTACAATGGAGAGTTTGATCCTGGCTCAGGATGAACGCTAGCGGCAGGCCTAATACAT
>NZ_JAHZTC010000029.1 GCF_019599265.1 Pontibacter sp. HSC-14F20
TTGCTCACATAATGCTCCAGGTACTCTTTATCTGATTCACTCAATTTTATTTCTATCTTCTCCATGCTTCCTCCTGCTTTTAAGGAAGAAACGCAATCATTACCTACTAAGTTGACTGTGTACTAGAATACATCTCCGCCAGGTGACCGTCTTCGTCTGAAAAGATAAACCGGGCGCTGGCAGGCTGCTTGGGCAGGTTTTCCAAAAGCGATTGCCGGAAGCTTTCGCGAGTCTGGCTCAGGTACTCTGTGGCCTTGCGCTGGTGATAGAACAGGTTGGTGGTATAGATCCTGTTGTCGATGGCCGTGGTCAGGTGGTTGTTGGAATGATCGAAGGCCTCGCTGGCAGGTCCTAGTCGATAGAGCGCATTCACGATCGCATCGCTGCCGGTTACGCTCACGGCTACACGGTCGGCGTTGTATTCCATCTGGCGCGAAAGCGAAGAGTGTACCAGGTTGATTGCCTGGTAGATCAGGGCCATGAACTTGCGGATGAGCCACACCACCGGCATCAGCATCCAACCAAAAATGGCAAGCTGAATGTTCGAGCTTTTCCATTTCTCCAGCAGCTCATCCCATTTGTCGCGTTCGTACACAATACTCTGGATGATGCTGTTGGCCATGTACACGTAGCTGCCCAGTTTCATGCTGCTCTGTGAAAAGTGACCAAACTCGTGCGCCAACACCGCTTTAAATTCTGTCAGGTTGATGGCGTTGACCAGTCCCAGGCCAATCAGCAGATTTTTCTTCACTGGCAGGAAAAGGCTGAGAATGGTGCTGTTGTAAAACACACAGGCATTGATCTCGTGGTTGACATACACCTTGTGGGGGAGGGGCGCATTGGTCTCGGCGCAAAGCTGGTGGATGAAAGAGAACAGCTGTGGGTGTTCATCCTCTGTTATTTCCACGTTTAGCGGGTTGTCGGTGTCATGTTTTTTGAAGAGAAACTTCAGCATAAAACCAAACAGCATACCTGCCATACCAATAGCACCAAGCTTGAGCAGGATGGTCAAGCGGTTAAAGGTGTCCATCGGGTACATAATGGTTAGGTATAGCAGGTAACCGGCCGCAACCACCATAGACAGGTATAGGATCAGGAACACCAGCATAGCCAGCAACACATAGACAACCTGGTTTTTGTAAGATGCGGTGGGCTGTGTATAGCCAGCAGGTATACAGGGAGGACTTTCAGGGTAAAGTTGTTTCATGAAAAGGTGGGTATAGCTATTTCTTATACCTTAAATATAAGTATTATTCTATACCTGATGCTTTGGTTGGCTAGGTTTTTTTGCACCTATTACGACGAACTGTTGAGACAATAGTTTGAATGGCAAAAAGGGAATTACTGCTTTTGAGAGCTCTTGAGTAAATAATAACTGTGGATGGGGCTAATCAGAGTTGAATAATATTTCAGGGTGCTGGAGCGGCTAGATATATATGATATCAACTCTCTGTGCAACTAGTGCTTAATGGCTTTGAAGACAAGAAAAAGTAGTGTGATTAAACATTGATAAAAAAAGCGCCCGGAAAATCCGGACGCCCTTTACAAACAAACTAATCACTATTCTATCTCTTCTTGCTATACCCTCTTGCTGCGGCTATAGGCCAGGTAATATACCTGTGGCAGCACGATCAGCGAGAGAATCATACAGATCATCAGACCACCTACAATCATAATGGCAAGCGGCTTCTGAATTTCTGAGCCCATACCTGTGGATAGGGCGGCTGGCAATAAACCGGCTGAACCCATAATGGCAATCATAAACACAGGCCTAATACGGCTATACACACCCTCAGAAATAGCCTGCTGCAGTGGCAAGCCTTTGCGCAGGTACTCTTTCATCACGGCAATCAGGATGATACCGTCGATAGTGCCCACACCAAACAAGATTATAAAGCCTATACCTGCCGAAATACCGAAAGTAGTGCCCGTGAGCCATAGCGACAGGAAGCCACCGATAAAGGCGAATGGAATGGTGATAAGCGAGATAACCGTGTCTTTCAGGTTTCCGAAGTTCACAAACAGCAGGAAGAAGATCATCAGGAGCGAAATCGGCACAATGTAGCTCAAACGCTTGGTCGCTCGCTCTTTGTTCTCGAATTCACCTGCCCAGGTCAATCGATAGCTGTCTGGCAGTACTACCTGCTCTTCCACAAGTTTATGCGCCTCCTCTACGGTACTGCCCAGGTCACGGCCACGAACCGAGAACCCTACGGCAATGTAGCGACTGCTTCCTTCGCGGTAAATAAATGCAGGACCCGTAAAGAAACCCACGTCGGCAATCTCGTAAAGCGGAATCATAGAGCCGCTGTTGGCTGGCACCAGTATGTTTTTGATCTCTGCTTCGGACTTACGGAAAGGCTCCGCATAGCGTACACGCACATCAAACATGCGTTCATCTTCATAAAACGTAGTAGCTGCCTTACCGCCAATGGCCATCTCTATCACCGCCTGCGCATCGGCCATGCTCACACCGTAACGGGCCATGCGCGTTTCCTCTAGCTTAATGCGGAGCTCTGGCAAACCAATGTTGCGGTAAATGTTCAGGTCTTCTATACCTTCCACGTCCTTAATGGCGGCAGCTACCTGGTCGGCGGTGTTCTCCAGCTCAAACAGATCATTTCCGAATACCTTCACTACCAGCGAACTCTTCACCCCCGATACATACTCCTCCACGTTGTCCATGATCGGCTGACTGAAGCCAAAGGTCACGCCTGGGTATACCACCAGCGACTGTTCCATCTCCGAGAGCAGTTCCTGTTTCGATATTTTGCGGCTCCAATCGCTTTCGTCCTGAAGCTGCACGTGAAATTCGATGTTGAAGAAGCCTGTCGGGTCGGTGCCATCGTTCGGGCGACCTGTTTGCGTCAGCACAAAGGCCACCTCGTCAAACTCACGGAACTTGGCTTTCATCTCTTTGGTCAGCTTCACCGATTCATCCAGGCTTACACTATTCGGCAGCGTTGCCCTTACATACAATGCCCCCTCGTTTAGCTGCGGAATAAACTCGGTACCCAATCTACTGAAGCCGAAGCCGCAGGCAATTAACAACGCACCAAACAACATGATCGTCTGTTTCTTGTTGTATGCACCCAGTTGGTAGAGCTTGAACATGGCGCCCCGAATAAAGTTGGTGATCGGGTTTTCGCGGTCTACCACGTTTTTGTTCAGCAGCACCTTACACATGGCTGGCACATAGGTCAAGCTCAGCAAAACCGCACCAATCAGTGCATACCCCAACGTAAAGGCCAGTGGCGAGAACATCTTTCCTTCTACTTTCTGGAAAGTAAAGATTGGCATTAGCGCCACAATCAAGATGATCTGGGCAAAGAAGATGGACTTGGCAACAGAGCGTGTCTGGTTTTTGATGATCCCCAACTTGGATATCTGATTAAAACGAGGCATACCCAGCTGTTTCGCCCGTTTGTCGAGCCCTACAAACACATGCTCCACGACCACCATCGTCCCTTCCAGCAGCAGGCCAAAGTCCACCGCACCAATCGAAATCAGGTTGGCAGGCAGGCCCTGTATGCGCAGCATGATGATGGCGAACAGAAAAGCCAACGGAATAACTGAAGCCACAATCACTGTGGTACGCCAGTTGAAAAGGAAGATAAACACCAACACCGACACCAGGATAATACCCTCCAGCAGGTTGTGTGTTACGGTTCGCACGGTGTTGTCAACGAGCACAGTTCTGTCATGGAACGCTACGATCTCGACGTCCGCAGGAAGAATCCTCGTATTGAGCTCTTCTATCTTGTCCTTGAGCCTGGCAATGACATCGCTCGGGTTTTCCCCGCGCAGCATAATCACGATGCCTTGTACCAGGTCATCGTCGTCGTCCAATCCAACCTGCCCCAGGCGCGGCTTAGCTGAGATTTTGACATCAGCCACGTGCTTCACCAGCACTGGCGTACCGTTCACGTTCTCGATCAGAATGTTTTCGATATCTCCTATACTCTCCAACAAACCGACACCTCGCACGACATAGGCCTGGTCACCTTTATCGATCACATCGCCGCCTACGTTTATATTGCTGTTCCCGACGGCTTCATACACATCCAACGGAGAGAGGTTGTAATTGGCCAGCTCCACAGGGTTTACCTGTATTTCATAGATCTTCTTTTCGCCACCAAAGCTCACCACCTCGGCTATACCTGGTACGCCCACCAATTCTCGCTCTACCACCCACTCGTGCAGGGCGGCTAAATCGCTTATCTCACGTGATTTGCTTTTGAGCACGTAGCGGAAGATCTCGCCAGTGGCTCCTGATGGTGGCTCCACTTCGGCATCGGCTCCCTCAGGCAACTCAATGCTTTGCATGCGGTTGGAGGCGTACTGCTGGGCGTAAAAGTCATCCACATTCTCGTCGAACAGCACCGTCACCACCGACAGACCGAAAAGGGAGGTAGAACGCACCTCAGCTTTGCGCGGAATAGTGTTCATCTGGCGCGTGATCGGCAGCGTGATAAACTTCTCTACCTCCTCAGCACTGCGGCCAGGCCACTGGGTGATGATGCGGGCCCTCGTGTTGGTTACGTCAGGAAAGGCCTCAATCGGTGTGTTGATATAACTGATCACTCCCGCCGCTACCAGCAGCGCCGTCAGGAAAAAGACGATGATGTGGTTTTTTAGCGAGAACGATACTAAACTCTGAACAAATTTATCCATGTTGTCTGTCTGTGCTACTCGGCTTAGTTCTGAATTTGGTTATAGATCAGCAGGTGGTTTTCAGTCACCACTTTGTCTCCTTCTTTCAGGCCTTCTTTTACCATCACAGCGTTTTGGGTTTGGTACACAGGCTCCAACTGCACAATTTCAAAGCTGCAACTGTCGCGGTACACGACCAGATGATGTTTCGAATTTGTGAAAATCATTGCCTTGGCGGGGAAAGACAATAGGTGTTGCTGCGCATCGTTTTGATCAGTATTGTCTTGAGTCACAGACACATTCACAAACATCTCAGGCTTTAGGAGCAGGTCTCGGTTTTGGATGCTGATGCGCGCTTTCAGTACACGCTCTTCCGTATCGAAGGTGTTGGCTAGTCTGTCTATTTTGCCTTTGAAAACCTGGTCGGGGTAGGCGGAGGCACGTACTTCCACTTCCATACCCTGTTTCACGCTGCTCAGGTTGCCAGCGTATACATTGGCCATCACCCATACCTCTTCCAGGTCCGAAATAGAGAACAGCGGTTCGTCACCCGCCTCGACTTGCTGGCCGCTTACAATGTTTTTCGACACAATATACCCGCTAAATGGTGCCCTGATGATCAGCACGCCCCGTTCCAGACTACCACCGTAGATGCCGAGGTTTTCCTGCACTTTGGTAATCTCCAGCTGAGCCATCTCCACATCCTGTTGTGCTTCAATCAGCTCACGCTCAGAGGCAACACCGTCATCAAACATTTCCTGTGTAGCCGTAAGCTGGCGCTTTGCCAGTTTGAGTTGCGCCTGGGCTGTGCGAAGTTCTGCATTCAGGCTGCTTAGCTCAGGGCTGCGCACTTCCAGCAGCACCGTACCTTTTTTTACATGATCCCCTAAAGAGAAATTCACCTTCGACACCACGCCATCCAGCAAGGGCACGAAACGGTAGTACTTCTCGGGATTGCTCCTTACACGGCCTGTTAACTGAATATGATTGTGTTCGGAAGCAGGCACTACATCGGCCAGTTTAATGTTTTTGGCCAGCTGCGCAGGCAGGCAGTAACCTTCTTGTTGAGCAATAGTGCCTTTTTCGAGATGATCGTTCGAACTCTGGCAAGCTGTTAAGAGCACGGCAAAACATGCCGCAGCAGTAATTTTATTTAGGCGGTTTATAGAAGGGCGAATCATAAGTCAGTTCCTGTTAATAGGTTGAGTTCTTCTTTTTTAGATTCCAGGCTTCGGATGGTATCGAAGTAGAGGAGTTTGTTTTCTTTGAAGGCGTCGAAGAAGTCGAGAAACTCCAGCAGGCTGATGTTCTTGCGCTGAAAATTGCGGCTTACGCCTGCCAGCACTTCATCCAGTTCGTTAATGAAATTCCCGTCTATGGATTGGTAGAAATCTGCCAGCTGCTGGTAGTCATTGAAGGCTTTTACAACTTCGTTCTGAGCTTTATTTACCCGCAGTGCGTGCAGGTGTTTGCTTTGCTGCACCCGAGCTTGCGCCGCTCTTATATTGCCTTTGTTGCGATCGAACACGGGCAGGTCCATTGCCACGCCAAATCCGATGAAGTTGAGCAGGATGTTACCGCCGCGGTCGTAGTTGGTGTTGAACCGAAGATCTGGCACGCGCATGGTTCGCTCCAGTGTATGCTCGGCTTCGCTCACGCGAAGATCAGAAACCGCCACCCGCACAGCTGGGTTGTGTCGCTCAGCCATGGCTATTAAAATGTCGAGCGACGGCGTTTGGAGTATGGACTGGCTAGGTAGCTGACCTGCATCAGTCAGGTATAGCGTGGTATTGGCTGGCAGTAGCATCAGCGACTTCAGGTCTTTCTGCGCCTCATTGCTTTCCTGTAGCGCCTCGTTCAGTTCGGCGCGTTGCGACAGGTCCAACGCTCTGATTCGGTAGAAATCAGCCTTAGAGATGTTGCCGTTGCGCAGCTGTGCTTCCTGTGCCCGAATTAACTGCGAGAGCACATTTTGCTGCTGGCGTAGCAATTGCACATTGTTCTGGTGGAAGAGGAGCTCCGAAAGCTGTGTTCTGAATTCTGCCTTAAGCGAGAGCAGCATTTCGGAGTAGGCTGTTTGGGCCAGCTCGCTGTTGGCTACCTGCAGCGAGATGTTCTTTTTGCGCTTGCGGGCTGTTTGCACCAGTTGCTCGAGCTGCACAGATATTTGCCTGTTCTCGCCGAAGCCGTTTCGGAAAATGGGCGGGTTGCCGTCGCCGTTGGCTACCTGGTTTGGGGTCGCCCAGAAGTTCAGTTCGCTGATCTCCAGCTCAGGGTTGTGCCATGCCTTCGCCTGCAGGATCAGTGCCTCTGCCTGGTCTATATTCAGCCGTTCGGCAATTAGCGCCAGGTTCTTTTCTAGAAAAAGAGCCTCAGCCTCGACTCTCGAAAGCGCCAGTGTGTCTGACGATTGCGCCTGTACAGCTCCAAAAGGGCACAGCAGCAAAAGCCAGATAAAGTGTTTTAATAACTTGAATGTCATGTGGTGACTGTAGCTTTATTCGTGTGCTACAAAGCTACAGTCGCAACATTAAAGGCTTCTTTGGCCTGTATTAGACTTAGATTAGAGAGAAATTATATTCAGATTAGGCTACAGGAAATACCAGCCTTACTTCGGTTCCCTTGTGCGGAATAGAGGAAACAGCTAAGTCGATGTGGCAAAATTCAGCAATATGCTTCGTCAGGGATAAGCCTACACCATGGCCTGGTTTCAGATACTGGGTATTGCTGCCTCGGTAAAAAAGCTCAAACACTTTATCCTGTTCCTGCACCGGTATACCAGGTCCCTGATCCTGCACCAGCAAAGCTACTTGCTGTCGCTCGGTTAGCGTAATTTTCAAAATTACTTTCTGATCGTCTGAGAACTTCAGCGCATTGTCAATAATGTTGGTGATGGCTGTGGCAACTAGCTCAGGATGGGAGTGCAATTGCAACAGGTCGCTATCTTCCACCTCAATCAGTGTCTCTACTTCTGCATCGGGATACTTGTAATGGAGCTTTTCCAATACCTCCCAAAGCAGTTCGTCAAGCCTGAAAGGTCGGTAAGTAGCTGGTGATGTGTTATTCTCCAAGCCACTGATCAGCAGCAGTCCTTCGATGACAGAATTCAACTCTGAGGTGCTTTTTACAATCTTCTGCAGCACCTGTTGGTACTCTTTCGGGCTTCGTTCTTTGTCCAGACTAAGTTCTGCCTCACCCAAAATGGCTGCAAGCGGAGTTTTTAGCTCGTGCGAAACATTTTTCAGGAATTGCTTCTGATGATTAACGCCCGCCTCCAATCTCTCCAGCAGTGTATTGAGGGTTTGCGTCAGTTCGCTGAGTTCATCGCCTGGTTTGTTTACCTGTGGGAGGCGGGAGTTCAGGTTTTCTGTTGAAATGGTGTTTACCTTGCGCAGTATAGACGAGAAAGGCTTAAACGTTTTCTTCGCCAGCACGACATTGAAAATGTAGTTGATCAGGATTCCAATCAGGAAAAGACTGCTTAGGATAATACGCAACCTGTATAATCGGTCCTGCCCGGTCATATCCACTCCTGAGCTGACAATCACAAAATCGCCCTGGTTATCTTCATAGTAAATGCCAGCATACTGTTGTCCCTCAGCCTGGAAATGTAGCTTACCACTCCGTCGGATCTGGTTCAGGAGAAGCGCATCCACCGGATAGGAACGTATTTCCGACACAAATGCCACATTCCCATTTGCATCGTAGATCTGCACTGTTTCTTTGTCCAGCGTATTCAGGTACCTGCTTTCATACTCCTGGTACTTTTTCTTATTCAGTTCGTCTTTCTCAAGAAATATGATGGCTGATAGCAGCGCACGGTTCTCGAGCTTACTGTAGAAAGCATTGATGGTGAGGTTCCAGTACAGATAGAATATACTACCAAAAACAAGCAGCAGGGTAATAGCGCATACTAGCGTAGACCGTAGAGCAAGTTTCTGTTTAAGATTCATCTGATTTCTGCGCCAACTGGTAGCCACGCCCCTTGATGGTATGAATCAGCTTGGTCGAAAAGTTTTTGTCTATTTTGTTGCGGAGGTAGTTGATATACACATCCACTACATTGGTATTGGAGCTGAAGTGAATATCCCAAACGGCTTGTGCGATTTCAACCCTGGAAACCACCTTTTCTCTGTTTCTTAACAGGTATAGGAGCAGATTATATTCTCTGGGCGTTAGTGCTATTTCCTTTCCCGCTCTCTTCACCGAGTTCTGCTCTGTGTTTACCTCCAGGTCAGCATACTTGTCGGCTTCAAAAACACCATGCTCCAACTGCTTTCTTCTCAGGTGCGCGTTGATGCGGGCCAGCAGCTCCCTGAAGTGAAAGGGCTTCGACATGAAATCATCGGCGCCAGCCTCCAGCCCTTTGATTCGTTCTTCTGGATTCCCCAGCGCACTTAGAATGATGATGATAGAGGCGATGTTACGCTTACGTGTGATCTTGCATATTTCGAAGCCGTCTATACCTGGCAGCATGACATCCAGAATCACAATGTCATATTCATGCTGACTAATTAGTTCAGCAGCCTTGAAGCCGTCCGATACAAGCTCCACCTGGTACCCTTTCTCAGTCAGCCCTTCCTTAATAAAAGAGGCTACACTCACATCGTCTTCAACTAAGAGGCATTTTACCATGGGATTTTATAGGTATTGAAGTTAAAATTAATAAAAAATGCTCAGAAACTTTTGCCGCACCCATCGCACCTATTGCTCTAGTGGCTTGTTTGCCCTTCACACGCTCTCTGTACATGCGCCCGGAGAGCCTGAAAATAAACGCAATAAAGGATTGATGACTATCAGCTTCCGGTGATCGGAGAAAAATATAAATTTGAATTATTGCAAGTTGATTAATCTACTGGAAAACCCGACCTTTGTAGTTCTATGCAATTAGCCATCACCTCATTAAACTCGGGCAGCAACGGCAACTGTTACTACATCGGCAACGGTCGGGAAGCCGTGTTGGTGGACGCAGGTATATCATGTCGCGAAACGGAGCGACGTATGCAACGGCTTGGGCTGAGTATGCGGCAGGTAAAGGCTATTTTTGTATCGCACGAGCACTCCGATCACATCAAAGGCATACCTGTGCTGGCCCGCAAGTATAAGTTACCAGTATACATAACACCCGATACACTGTACCGCTCCCGCATGGACCTGAGTGGGGTAGAGGTGCTGTCCTTTACTGGATACGAGCCCGTGCAGATTGGTAGTTTATCAGTGACTGGATTCCCGAAATTTCATGATGCAGCAGACCCCCATAGTTTTGTGATAGAAGGTAATGGCATAAAGATCGGTGTGTTTACGGACATTGGTGCGCCCTGTGACCATGTGATCCGGCACTTCCAACAATGCCATGCTGCCTTCCTAGAAACCAACTACGATGATGGTATGTTGGAGCAGAGTTATTACCCCTATTACCTCAAGCGGCGCATTAGCGGCAATCACGGACACATGTCCAATAAACAGGCGCTGGAGCTTTTTGTCGCGCACAAACCGGCCTTTATGAGTCACGTATTCCTGTCGCACCTCTCTAAAGACAATAACTGCCCGAAACTGGCCAAGAGTTTATTCGAAACCTGCGCCGATGGTACCGAAGTGGTAGTCGCATCAAGGTTTGAAGAAACTGCCGTGTATAACATTAGCAGCCAGGGTGATATTTTCGGACGTACTTTAACTGTTAGCGATATCACGCCGGCAGGGGAGCAGCTGTCGTTGTTTTAGATTCTAAAAGCAATTAGCTCTGTCAACTAACAAGATATTATTGCGCGAGCGCCCTCTCTCGTGTTGGTTATAGAAGAGGCCTCTGGCTGATACATTGAAAAAAAGGCCAACTGAATAAACAGCTGGCTCTTTTTTGAATGGTGTCCCGTCCTAAAATAGGTTGACATTAAAATTAACCTTATATGGAAAAAGCAGCAGAGAAAAAAAGCAAGCGCAGCCAGTGCGACTACACCTTAGGCTTTAAATTGGCCGTGGTAGCCGAGGTAGAACGTGGAGATCTGACCTACAAACAAGCCCAGAAAAAGTACGGCATCCAGGGCAGAAGCACTGTGCTGGTTTGGCTTCGTAAGCACGGTCGCTTAACTTGGGACTACAATCCAAGCGCTATGCCCCAGACACCCAACCAACGCATCAAAGAACTAGAGGCCCTGCTGGCGGCTTCCGAGAAAAGAGCCCGGGAAGCCGAGCTCAAGGCCAGGCTGCTGGACACCATCATTGACGTGGCCGAGGGGCAGATGGGGATCCAGATCCGAAAAAAGCCTGTGGCGGGGCCCTCGAGCGGCTCCGCCAAAAAGAGCAAATAAGCCTTTCTGTGGCCTGCCGACTACTTGGCTTCAGCCGCCAGGCCTACTATCAGCGGCAGGCAAGAGTTCTGGAACAAAAGCAGATCGCCGATCAGGTCGTGGAGCTGGCCGGCCAGATCCGCCTGCAGATGCCGCGCCTGGGCACCCGCAAGCTCTACCACCTGCTGAAAGAGCAGCTCCAGGTGGGACGAGACAAGCTCTTTGCGATTCTAAGAGAAAGAGGCCTGCTGATCAAGCCTCGCAAAAGCTACCATAAAACGACTGATTCAAAGCACTGGATGAAAAAGCACAGGAACCTGGTGGAGGGGCTCAAAATAGAGCGCCCCGAGCAGGTGTGGGCGGCAGACATCACCTACATCCCCACCCGGGAAGGGCACAGCTACCTTTCGCTGGTCACGGACGCCTACTCTAAAAAGATCATGGGCTACCACCTCTCGGAGGACCTGCGGGCAGAGGGGCCCCTGCAGGCCCTGCGGATGGCTGTGGGCAAAAGAAAGTATGGCTTTCACCTGATCCACCATTCGGACCGGGGACTGCCCTACTGCTCTGCAGAGTACCAGCAGCTGCTGGAAAAGGCCCAGATAAAGCCAAGTATGACCGAGAAGTACGACCCCTACCAGAACGCGGTGGCTGAGCGGGTGAACGGCATTCTGAAGGATGAGTTTGCCCTCGAGCGGGGCTTTGCCCACCACCTGGAGGCCGTGGCAGTGATCCGAGAGTCAGTGGACATCTACAACTGCCTCAGGCCCCACCTCTCGTGTCATCTCCTCACACCCGAGCAGATGCACGCCCAGCAGGAACTAGAGGTGAAACAGTGGAAAAAGAAAACCTCCAATACCAGGGCATTGGAGGTCTCAAATTAAAAAGTAACTTCGTCTCAAACCCGTCAACGTATTACAGGACGAGACATGGCTTTAAGGAATTGGTTTAATAGAAGTTCAGTGCACAATTCGGACAAGTCGCGACCTGTCTCTACAGGTTATACTTCTCTATCTCTCAAGCTCCTCAACTCTTAAATTTTCTAATTCGCTCTTTTCAAATACTTGTAAAGCTCAGAGTCAGTAGACAGGATAATACTCGTTTTCTCATCAAATGATTTTTCCAGTGTTTCCATGGAGCGGAGGAAGCCGTAGAGCTCACGGGCCTGGGCGTTGCGGTTGTAGGCGGAAGCGTAGATAGATGTTGCCTGAGCGTCGGCTTTACCGCGGATGACCTCAGCTTCGCGGGTGGCTTGTGAAGTGATCTGGGCCAGGTCACGTTCTTTGTTACCCTGAATCTTGCGGGCCTCGCCCTGACCTTCAGAACGGAACTGGTCGGCGATTCGGTTACGCTCACTGATCATGCGGTCGTATACCCGGTTACGCACTTCGTCCACGTAATTCATGCGCTTAAAACGGAAATCCAAAATCTGCACACCCAGGTCAGAAGTACGCTCGTTAGCTCGTTTCAGAATCAGCGCCTCGATTTTATCACGACCTACTGATATCTTATCCAGGTTTTCTAAGTCTTCCATGATCTCGTCCGATACCTCAGGCTCCCGGTTGGTGGAACGCACAATATCAAGCAGGTCGTGGCTGGCGATGGCGTTGCGTGTCTCACCATCCAGAATATCGTCGAGGCGGGACTGGCCGGAGCGCTCGTCACGCAGGCGGATAAAAAACTGCAGCGGGTTGGTGATCTGCCAGCGGGCATAAGAGTCGACGAAGATGAATTTCTTGTCCTTGGTAGGCACCTGGTTGGCATCGCCGTCCCACTCGAGGTAGCGCTTGTCGAAGAACTGTACTTTTTGCACAATCGGGATTTTGAAATGGAGTCCCGGTTGGGTGCGGGGTTCACCTACAGGCTTACCAAACTGGGTAACAATGGCCTGCTTGGTTTCATCGAGCACAAATACGCTGGTGAAAACCAAGGTAAGCAGCAACACAGCGGCTAAGAGCGATAGTATTTTCGGAGTATTCACAGGCTATTTCGTTTGTGTTTGCGTTTTGTTTTGATCCAGGTTCAGGAGGGGAAGCACGTTGTTGCCGCGTTCGTCTACAATCACTTTCCCGCCAATTTTTGGCAGGATACGCTCCATCGTTTCCAGGTATAGACGTTTCTTGGTTACCTCCGGGGCTTTTACATATTCTTCGAAGAGGGCACTGAAACGGGCAGCCTCACCTGTGGCCACGTTCACACGCGTCAGGGCATAAGCTTCGGCCAGCTGAACAGTTTCATCAGCCTCGCCACGGGCACGCGGAATAATGCGGTTATACTCAGACTCAGCCTGGTTGATAAGGGTTTCGCGTTCCTGCTGGGCCTGGTTTACGGCGTTGAAAGAGGGCTTCACCGTTTCCGGCGGATTCACGTCCTGCAGCACTACCTGATCGATGCGGATGCCGTTTTCATACTCGTCGCACATGCGCTGCAGCAACTCTTCCATGCTGCTGGCCACTTCCTGACGACCGACGGTGAGTACTTCATTCACGGTACGGTCACCTACAATTTTGCGCATCGCTGACTCCGACATATCGCGCAGGGCTTTTTCAGCATCGCGCACTTTGAACAGGTAATTGTAAGAATTCACGATCCGGTACTGTACCACCCACTCCACATTGGCCAGGTTCAGGTCGCCGGTCAGCATCAGCGATTCGTCGTTGAAATTCGCATCGGAGTACTGGGTATTTCGTTCGGTATTCGCGGTTCTGAAACCAAACTCCTGCTTGAGCTGGCGCTGCACCGGAATCTTCTGCATTTCCTCTATACCGAAAGGCAAAATAAAGTTTAGTCCGGGCTGCACGGTGCGGTCGTAATGACCTACATACATCACTACGCCTTCTTCTTCAGGGCCCACTGTTTTGACGGAAGTGAGCAAGATGATCAGCAAAAACAGTCCGAGTAAAATTTTGCGGAAGTGCTTGCTGAGCAGAAACATATAATACTGGAAGCGGTAGTTCGGCTCGGCCATCGGGGGTGCGTTAATTTGTTGATAGCGTTAAGATAACTAAAATATCTTAATATGTTGATGTCTTGATAGGTATAGCAAAACTGCTTTGCGGTGATTGCAGGCAGGTATAGGTATGTTGTGGAAACCCGGCGGGAGAATGTTTCTAAGCTTTTTCCGGTTTTCTTCGTACAGGGGAAAAGCGATTATACCGCCTTTATTTTGTCTTGTTCACTTAGCCTAAAACCGATATGAAACATTTTGTAGCAATTGTTTTCTCCCTACTCACAGGGTATAGCATCCAGGCTCAGAGCACTTCTATACCCAGTGCTGAGAATCAGATAAAAACCGCAGTGATGGCAGCCCCTGCCGAAATGCGGGAGGGCGCTACCGTGTTGGGTTATAATCAGAAAGGAGAGGTCGTTACATTGCGAAAAGGCACGAATGAACTGATCTGTTTAGCGGACGACCCGAATCAAGCCGGCTTTTCGGTGTCGTGCTACCACCGCGACCTGGAGCCTTTTATGTCCCGTGGCCGCGAACTGCGCCGACAAGGTATGAGCGCCAATGATATTTTCGAGACGCGTGAAAAAGAAGCTAAAAGCGGAAAACTGACCCTGCCCAAGCAAGCCACATCGCTCTTCGTGTACAGTGCACCGGAGGAGCAGGTGAACATGCGCACCGGCGAAGTGGCCGATGGATACCTGCGCTACGTGGTTTACATTCCCTGGGCCACCGCCGAGAGCACCGGCCTACCGCTCAAGCCCGATCAAGGCTCCGTTGCCATGCCTTGGATCATGCATCCCGGCACACATGGGGCGCATATCATGATCAACCCGCCGAGAAGCAAGGCAGGACAATAGACGGTACTGGCTTCCTATACCTGAGCAAAGATGTTTACCAAGAATAAATGCGCGGCGTTAGCGCTTGTTTACCAGTTTGTCGACCCCCTTTAGTAGGAAAATAGCCATAACACCGCTGACGGCGATTATTTTAATGATTCTTTCCGGATCCGGGATGGACTTGAACTTTGTGTTACCGTCTTTTATTTCGATATAACCCACCGGTTTAATGGCCACGCCACCGCCGCCGCCTATTCCTTCTTCGCCCGCTTTGGAGCCACTGCCACCACCAAAACCATACATGGCCTTGGCCGCAGGTATAACCGTAACGCCGTCCCGCTCCACCGGCTCACCGTAAATCGTGCTGGCATTTGCTGATATACCCAGCCGCTGCGCCAGACGCTCAATAAAACTGTTCTGATCTTTCTTTGCTACCTCTTCCATGTGCTAAAGTTTGATGTGTTTAGAAATGATGTCCTGATAAGTTAGTTGTACGTGATGGAACCGAATCGATTCAGAAAAGCCGGAGAGCGGCAGTGTATACGGGGTAGGCAATACTTACGGGAAGGTATAGGTATAAAAAAACAGACCCGTACATCGCTTCGGGTCTGTTTTTGAGAGCGGACCAGGTATACAATACCAGGCCGTTTTACTAATACTATTTTCCCTGGAGAGCTGTAATTTCTGAAAGCAAGGTATAAGAATGCTGTCGCTTCTCCGGATCAAAAATGCCCGTTGAGATCATCAGCTCATCCACCTGTGTTTCCTCCACGAAGGCTTCCAGTTCTTCCTGCACCGATTTCTTGCTGCCCACAAAACTGTAGCGCAACATTTGCTTCACCGCATACTCCTCTTGCAGACTCCAACGGTCCTTCATACTTTCCACGGGTGGCTGCATTGGCAAGGCTTTGCCCTGTATCACGTTCAGGAAGGACTGGTAAAGAGAAGTTGCCAGATGATTTGCCTCCGCGTCTGTGTCAGCGGCCACCACGTTCACGCAGGCCATGGCGTAAGGCTCCTGCAGCTGCTCAGACGGCCTGAAACTGTCGCGGTATACCTTGAGAGCATGGTGCAGGGCGGCAGGGGCGAAGTGACTGGCAAAAGCATAAGGCAAGCCCATGATACCGGCCAGCTGTGCCCCAAAAGTGCTCGAGCCCAGAATCCAGACAGGTATATCGAGGCCCTCGCCAGGTATAGCGCGCACCTTGGCTGTGCTGTTTTCTTTGCTCAGGTACTGCTTTAACTCAGCCACATTGTTCGGGAAATCTTCCACATTGCCCTGCAGGTCGCGGCGAAGGGCGTAGGCTGTTACCTGGTCGGTGCCGGGCGCACGGCCCAGCCCAAGGTCTATGCGGCCGGGGTACAGGCTCTCAAGTGTGCCAAACTGCTCTGCTACTACCAGCGGGGCATGATTGGGCAGCATGATACCACCGGAGCCTACCCTCAAAGTAGATGTACCACCGGCAATGTAACCGATCAGTACGACCGTTGCGGAGCTGGCAATACCGGGCATGTTGTGGTGCTCCGCCAGCCAGTAACGGGTATAGCCCAGCTGCTCGACGTGGCGTGCCAATTCCAGACTGTGGTGAAAGGAGTCGTGGATGCTTTTGCCGGTGCGGATCGGCACCAGGTCGAGTACGGAGAGTTTGATATCGCTTAGCTTTTTATCTGCCATGGTTATGTTTTGTTTGTCCTTGATTAGCACACACCCCCCACTTCGCATCTGTTGCCTTCGATGTCGAGCTTCTGGATGGTAGGTGCTACTTGCTTGAATACATTCAGGAAAGTTTCGGCAGGCTGGGCACCGCTCACCAGGTATTGGTCGTTGATTACAAAGGCGGGCACCCCGGTTATACCTGCGGACTGGGCAAAATCTTCCATCTGGCGTACTTCCAGTTTGCCTTCTTCGCCTTCAAAAAAGTTCTCTAAACGCTCAGCCGGTATACCTTGCGTTGTCCCTATTTCCTTGAGTACCGCCGTGTCGTTCATCTGGAGGTTGTCAGTAAAATACGCTTTGAACAACGCACTCGCTACTTCGTGCTGCACACCGTACTGGCCAGCCAGCCAGATCAGGCGGTGACCATTAAAGGTGTTGTTCACCGTCATACCTTCCGAAAAGTTGAACTGTATACCTTCCTCAGCACCGGCCTCGGTCATGCGCTGGTCCATTGCCGGCACCTGTGCCACAATTTGCTCGCCGTAGTTGCCCTTAAAGTAGTCGAGGCGGCCCAGGCCATCCTGTGGGATATTCGGGTTAAGCTCAAAAGCTTTGAAACTAATCTCGGCTTCGTATTGGTCTCCTACCTGCTGCAGCGCTTTGTCGAGTCTACGCTCGCCCACGTAGCACCAGGGGCAGTTAATGTCGGAAAAGATGTCTATTTTGATTTTCTGCTTTGTCATGGTCATTAATTTAAATGCGTAAGCCGGCGGCTACCCGATTGAGGCAGCCGCCGGCTGAAACATGCTGTGCTGAAGCTTATGCTTCCAGTACGAATTTTTCTTTCTGGCGTCTTACTTTCGGCAGTTTTACCAGCCAGTCGTTGGCGGTGTCGCGGTAACCAAGCGGCATCAGGGTAACGCTTCTCAGGCCCTTTTCAGGCAGATTGAGCAGTTTGTCCAGCGCAGCGGCATCAAAACCCTCCATCGGGGTGGCGTCCACTTTTTCGGTGGCAGCAGCTACCAGTCCCACCCCAAAAGCGATGTATGCCTGGCGTGCAGCCCAGTTGAAATTCTGCTCCTGTGTATTGCCTTTGGCTGTACCTAACAAGGTGTTTTTAAAGTCCTGCAGGTTCTCGACAGGCATGTTGCGCTCTGAAGCCGTGTGCGAAATAAACTCGTCGATATGCGCAGGAGTCACATTGTCCCAGGCGGCGAATACCAGCAGGTGAGAACTTTCCTCGATCTGCGGCTGATTGTAAGCAACCGACCTGATCTGCTTTTTCAGTTCTTCGTCCTCAATCAACAGCACCGAATAAGGCTGCAGACCCATCGAGGAAGGAGCGAGTCGAATGGCCTCCAAAATACGTTCTACTTTATCGGACGGCACACGCTGGCCGTTCATGCGTTTGGCGGCGTAACGCCACTGCAAAGTTTCTAGGATATTCATGTCTATACAACAGTTAAATACTTAGTATCGTTTCAATACTAAGTTACTTTTGGTAACTCAAAGGTATTTGTTAAATTTGTACCTGTCAAGCAGGCACTTTAGCCGCACCTAGTAACATGGAAGTAACTATAGTTGATAATCAGCGACTTGCAATCCAGAAAAAGATTGATAAAGTTTTGTGCAGCAAAGCAGATGTTACCTCCTGCTGCCCGGTAAAGGACATTCTGGCCCGCTTCGGAGACAAGTGGTCCATCTATACCATTCTCACGCTAGGGAAAGAGGAGATACTGCGCTTCAACGAACTGAAAAGCCAGATCAACGGCGTTTCGCAACGCATGCTCACTGTCACGCTCCGCTCGCTGGAAGAAGACGGCCTGGTGAACAGACAGGTATATCCCGAAATTCCGCCCCGCGTAGAGTACAGCCTGACGCCGCTGGGGCAGGGCTTGCTGCTGCAACTCCTCCAACTCGCCGATTGGGCCAAGCTGAATATTGACCAGATACTGGCAGCGCGCGAAAAGTACGCGTACAAGGTATAGCTACCCGCTTGTAAGGTATAATGAATATTAAAAAGCCCGCCGTTTGAACAACAGCGGGCTTTTTAGCAGGTATAATTTCTATTAAGGATTCGCTCTTCCCAGGCTCACATCAAAGGTAGTTATACCCCGGCCGGGCCTACCAGCGTCGGATATACCTTCCATGATCGCTCTGTAAGTTGTGTTGCGGTCGGCAGCGTAGAAGGAGACAGTTGCTTTACCTGCCGCATCCGTCTGCACGTTTGGGTTCCAGTACAGTGTTGTGCGCAGGTCGGGCTCGCGACTGGTGGGTGATTTGCCGTCGTAAGTTGGACTGTAGAATTCCCGTACCTTGCTATAGCCCTGTGCCCTGTGGATGATGATGTACTTGCCGGGCTCCACTTCCTGCATCGCCTCATTTCCCTGACGGGTATAAAGCGCAATCACACCTCCCGAAGCACGGCCACCGTACAGACTGGCGCTGGCCGGACCTTTCAGAATCTCGATGCGGCTAATATTGAACTGGTTCATATGTGAGGTGAAGCCCTCTTTGACAGGTAATCCGTCAATCAGATATAGCGGGGCGGTATTGCTGCCCCGGATGCGTACCCTGAAGTCACCTGGACCTGCGCGGTATACCTGAACACCTGCTACACGTCCCTGCAAGGATTCTATCACATTGCCGGAAGGAGCAACCGGAAGCTCTTTCACATCAATCACAGCATCTGCTTCCCGGTGGAGTTTAAAGGGTTGTACCATATCCGCTTCTCCCTGAATCTCTACATCTTTCAGTAAGATGCCTTTCAGCGTCAGTTCGGTGTTTACCTCGTCAGCCGCAGCCATTTCTACTTTGCTGGCCGTAAGCAGATCCGGGCTGGCACTGGCTACCAGTTCTGAAGTTTGTGGAACAGGTATAGCCGGAAACTTCGGCTGGAAATCCTGCTCGTCGATCTGCACTTGCAAATGTTTGCGGCGGCCACGGGCATCGGTCCCCTGCACCACCATATCTATAGGTCCGGTAAAATCAAAACCTTCGAAAGCAAACCGTCCGTCTTTGTCAGTTTCAGTGGTGATGAAGGCCAGGTGCTGCCCTTTCAGGTATAGCAGCGCTTCGCCGCCCTTCACCGGTTTGCCTCTGTCGGTCAGCAAAGTACCGCGCACGGCAAGGTCTGTTTCCGGACTGTGCTTTAACGCAGGAAATCGACCCTTAGCGAGTTGTTGCCAGCCAAATCGACGCCAGCCCTGCGTCATCAGCAGGTATGAGAGAGCCTCTTGACGAGTCGCATCATCTTTTTCAAAATAGTAGGCCGGGTTCTGCACATAGCCGCGCAAGTCAGAGGTCAATAGCAGGTAGGCGTTGATGTTGAGTCCCTGCAATTCGGGCGTTACCAACTCATCGTCGGTGATGGCCAGCGAGAAGTCCGTAGATACCGGATTGCCTTGCTTGTCGCGGGCCAGTACCTGCATTGTCACACGCTCACGTCCCGCGTAGGTTTTCTTGTCAGTAGTCAGGCTGATGTTCAGGTTATCTTGTCGATCAATGAAAACCAGACGCTCTGCCAGTGGCTCACCATTGGACTTGGCCAAATTAAAGCGGGCTATACCTGTCGGGAAGTCCGCTTTGGCGATCTGCTTGCTGAAAGTCTGGCCTGCCTGCAGATTGATTTGCTCGGCGTACTGCACCGCATCGCGGCTTATACCTGTCAGCACCAGCGACTGCTGGCCGGAGGCATTACCTGTAACATTTACCTGAAGTTGATCCGGATTAGCAGTCTCGTTTACGCTTAGCACAAAACCCGCCGATTTTGCTTCCGGTAAGGTATACTCAGCTTTGCTACCATCTTCAAAAGTCACCCGGGCTGTGTAACGCTGGCCCTGCTGAGGTTGCAGCGCAAAGGCGCCCATACCTAGGTGAGTATCTTTAAAGTCGAACAGCTTCTGGTTTTGCGCATCATACACAGCACCTGTCACGGCTGTGCCTGTTCCGTCAGGTTTGGTGGCTTTAAAGGCTACGCGGCTTTGCATCCCCTGCAGCAGATCACCACCCTCCGGGAAAAACTGCAAATCGATTCTCTGCGTGGTTTTAGCCTGTTTTTCTGCTGCCGCCTTTTCGCCTATGATGCTGATCTCTTTCCGGAAGAAATTCTCCTCACCGTAATTGCGCATCCACTGGGTATAGCCAGTCAGCGTGTACTGCCCCACAGGCAGATTAGCGGGCAAAATAATGTCGCCGTTAGCCTTGCCGTTTTCAGCTTTCAGTTTCAGATGCTGCACAGCTTCGTTGTTAGCATTTAACAAATCCACGTACAGCACACTACTTTTTGCAGTCGGCTGCAGACTGGCGGCATCTACAACATAGCCTTTGAGCCAGATCTGCTGACCTGGCGTATAGCGTGGCTTGTCCAGGTGTATGTATACCTTTTCTGGGGCGTAAGTTGTGCGCCAGCTCGCCAGGTGCGTCTCCAGTTTCTGAAGCAGGTCCGTTTGCGGACTGACGAAGGCCAGTGACACAAATGCCAGTAAGAGCACCGGCAGCAGGTAAGCCCATTTTATTGTTGATTTATCTTCAGTCATATCTCCCTCCATTTCTAAAACATCTCTACTATTAGAAACAAAAACGAGTGCAAAAATCATTCCTTAGACCGGCGTACCCGTGACTGTAATGGAAGAATGTGCTCCGCTAAAGCAGCAGCGAATCGATGCGGTTGGCTTGGACCATGTTCTCGCAACCTGACCAACTGAAAATGGTGAAGCGGCCGTCCTGGGAAGCAACTAGGGCAATTGCATCGCGCTGGTCATGCACGAACTGGGCCGCTGATAAATGTCGCGTGCCACCGCTCAGCGCCGGCTGGTCTATGGTGGCCTCACCGCCAACGACAGGTTCTGTCAGAATCAGCTTGTCTACCGGATTGTTACCTCGTTTGCGGTTAATTTTGGCACCGAAGCCATAGAGCTCATACCTGTCACTGATGATGGTGGCTCCGTCCACAGCTGTGAATCCGGCCATCGCGTCAATCGCCCGTTTCATTTCATCCTGCCAGCGCAGGTCCTTATCGTCTTTCCGGAGCATCAATTTTGCCAATTCAGAGTAGGCGGGCCCTACAGCATACCGCATCGGGTGGCGGATCGATTGGCGCCATTCTTCCGAACCGGCAGGAACAACCAGCAGGATGCCCCCTTTCTGATGCGAGCGCATCGACACTGCCAATTGCACGAGCACATTCAGTGACTTATTCCAGACGCTCAGCGAACTGAAGCCCAGAAGGGAGTACAACAGATCGGGACAGTCGGGGAGGTGCACACTTTTTTCATTTACTATCTTCACCTGATCCCCGGTAAGCACGGCCACGTTCACAAATTTTCCAAAGCCATCCTGCCGGCGGTGCTTGATCACCAGCAAACCCGGCTCTGACACATCGAGCACAAAGCAAAAGTTGGGAATGCTGCGTGTCATGCCCCAGATGTGCAGATAGTCTCCTTCGTACCACACGCCCAGGTGAATGCCCGGCCGCTCCACACCCGGTCCGATCTTGGTGAGTACCGCAGGAGAGAGGGTCAGGTGATGCTCAAACAGCAGCGGCTGCTCACACTGTTCGGGTGGCAGAAAGGCAAGCGATATTTTTGGTGACTGTCCTTCTTCCCGCCGCAGGCTCGCCCAGAAGGCAGCGTCGATCATGGTTTCGATGATGCGGGCCGGGGGGATGGTCGCCAGATTGGTATCGTTAAGTGCTTTGGCCGCTTCTATCTGGCTGGAAAAATGGTTTTCTACGATCTGGGCTACTTCACGGGCGGCCTTGTATGTCGATTTACCGATCATCTTTGTCTTCGGGTTTTCAGGTATAGACGGCAGTACGAAGGCACGAAATATTGTTGCACTGCCATAAATTTTTTATACGGTGTTCTGCACAAAAACTTACAAATGCTTTTTTTGCTGATAGTTATCGGAGAAACCGCTATAGCTAAAAACAGTACAGCCGTTGCAGAAAGTCTGCAGCGGCTGTACTTTAAAATATCAGGTATAAACCTGTGTAGTTAAGCCTTAGTCGAGACCACCTTTGCGGGTTGCTGGTCTTGCCTGTGGCCAGGCCATTTGCTCGCCTGTACGTGGGTTAACCGGCATTATGCTACGCTCACGTGATACGAGTTCCGGCTCTTCGCTGGCCATGTATGCCAGAATAGCCGTCAGAATAACGTTGCTGCGCACATCATCGAACACCACTTTGTCGTAGGTGTCGCGGTTGGTGTGCCAGGTATAATTGCCATAAGACCAGCTCAGAGAGCTCAGCATAAAGGCAGGAATATTGTGCGGAATGAAAGAAGCATGGTCAGAACCGCCGCCGCCCGGGAAACCAGGGTAAGAGGTCTGAATGTCTTTCGTGATTTCACGCGGTACTGCGTTCAGCCAGCGGCCCATGTAATCATAAGAGTTCAGGAAACCCTGACCAGAGATGTTGGCCACGCGACCTGTACCGTTGTCCTGGTTGAAAACAGCCTGTGTCTTCTTCACAATTTCCGGGTTATCTTCCACGAAAGCGCGCGAACCGTTCAGGCCCTGCTCTTCGCTTCCCCAGTGACCTACCAGGATGGTACGTTTCGGATTCGGGTATACCTGCTTCAGAATGCGCATTACTTCCATCATCAGGATCGTGCCGGTGCCGTTATCTGTAGCACCTGTACCGCCATCCCATGAGTCAAAGTGAGCTGACAGGATCACGTACTCATCCGGCTTCTCAGAGCCTTTGATCTCAGCGATGGTATTGAACGTAGGAACCGGCTTCTTGGCATGTTTCGACTCGGCTACTACTTTAATGCGTGGCTTGCTGCCGTTCTCGGCCAGACGGTATAGCATACCGTAGTCCTCGAGGGCGATATCAACTGTAGGGATTTTCTTGGTATAAGCGCTGAATACTTTGTTCACGCCAAAACCTTGTGACCAGTTTGACATCACGATACCAGCGGCACCAGCCTGCTCAAGAGCAACAGGCAGCGTGCGGGCGTTTTTGCCGGTAGCGGCAATGCGCTTGCGGTACGCTTCGTTGTGCTCGTCACGCACTTTCTTCATTTTCTCGAAAGACTCCTCTGTAGCAAACTCTTTCCAGTTGTATTCCGGGCGGCCACTTGGCTGGTTCATCGAGATCATGACCATTTTGCCTTTCACACTTGGCAACCAACGCTGGAAAGCAAGTGAGTCAGCAAAGTCAGGCATGGTGATCACTTCAGCTGTTACACCTTTAGAAGGAGTAGCCGGGCTCCAGGCCAGCTGCATGCCTTCAATTGATTTTACACGTGGGTGCACCATGTCAATGTGCGTAATACCGCGCTCCCAGCCACGCCACTCGCCGTAGTTTTGGTTGCGGGCATCAATTCCCCAGCTCTTGTACTTGTTTACAGCCCAGTCTCCGGCCTGCTGCATTTGCGGAGTGCCTACCAATCTTGGTCCGATACCGTCCATCAGTTCGTGGCCCAGTTTCTCGAGCTGCGAGTTTTCAGTGGCCATCTTGATGATGTTCTGGATAACAGGGTCCTGAGGTTTCTGTGCCTGCTGTTGCTGTTGTGGTCGCTGCGCCAGGGTGACATGGCCCACGCTGCCCGTCAGCATCAACGCCAGCGCTAAAATGCGAATAGGGTTTTTCTTCATGGTTAAGATTAAAGAATGGATTGTTTGTATGAAATGTTAAGGGTATGCCCGCTCAAGATAGTAAATTTGTGTTAGTTATGCCGAAAGTGCTATATAGACTTTTGAATGCCGCTTTGGTTTAATAGCCGATAAAATTTTAAGGTATAGGGGTTGTCTTCACCCCAGATCAAAGTTTTCCACTTCTGCAACAGCCCCCGGTATAAAGGCTTTCAGCCGGATATTCCCAATCCGCACACGCACCAGCCGCAGCGTCGGAAAGCCCACGGCAGCGGTCATTTTGCGAACCTGCCGGTTTTTACCTTCCGAAATGGTGATGGATACCCAACTGGTCGGACCGTGACGGTCGTCGCGGATGCGGCGGCTCCGTTCTGGGAAATCGGGTGCATCTTCCAGGCGAAAAGCGGTGCAGGGGCGGGTGCCGTATTGTTCACCATACAAGCCGATCGCGACGCCTTCCTGCATTTGCGCAATGGCTTCGTCGGTGATCAGGCCGTCTACCTGCGCGTAATATTCCTTCTCCACATGCCGGCCGCGGACCAGTTCACTCGTTTTGCCGTCAGTGGTGAGCAGGAGCAGGCCCTCGCTGGCTTCGTCGAGCCGACCGATGGCCATGGTGCCGGCCGGGAAGTCGTGCAAATCGCCGAGAAGCTTTTTCTTTTTCTTGTCCGTGACGAACTGGCTGATGTAGCCGTAAGGTTTGTGCAAAATAAAATGCCGGTGCTGCATGCAGGCGAAGGTATAAAATCAGGTATAGAATTGGCCGCAAGATAGACAAAACCCCTGAATTTATCGGCAGGCACCAGAAAGGGAGCAGCTAGCTTCCCGTAATAGGATAAACATAAGACGAGCCCTGCCTGGGAACAGACCACTGCTATACCTTGTTCATTCTAACACGGGACTAGTGACAGCCCGCACAACCGCTTCCGCGTATAGAAGTTAAAAAAAGCCGGTCAGGTTTTGCCAGAAACACGTGCAGAAAGGAAATAAACCGGCTATACTTGGTACTTCCTGGTTACATGCGTTTTGCCGGCACTTGATTACATCAATTTATTTTGCTTCTTTACATAGTAATTGAGCATTTAACTTTATCAATACGAAGGTGATTTTTTGGATATTCTTAATAGCAGCTTTATTGGGTTACATCGTGGGGCATTATGTTATGCCGAACCGGAAACTGCGCAAGGCCCTGCAGGATGTGCGCACGCAATGTGCCGCCGCGCTTGAGGAAGGCAACAAGGGCGTGTATAAAACGATCGTGAACGACAACGGCAAATCCTCTGAGCTGGTGGTAGAAGTGCGTGAACTGGCCATTACCAAGACCGGGCAGGTGAAGGTGGAATACGTGAGCGCACAGTACCGCAACCCGGATTTCAGGACAAAGAAAGGGGAAGCCCTGCTGAATGAAGTGCGCGACCTGTTGGGCGAGTACCTGCCCCTCAACGACATTGAGTGGTATGAAACCACCGACCGGCACGAGAACATCAAAAAGTACTTAAACTCATTAGACCTAATCAACCACAACCTTTTCAGGTAATAAAACAAGATGGAAAAAACAGAGAAAACAGAGATTACGATCGCAGAGAATCAACAGAAGATACAGGAGAAAGCACTGGCAATCTCTAAATCCATAGATCCGGGGAATCCGGAAAGTCTGAGCAATTTTGGGGTGGAAACGCAGCGCAAACTGGGGCACTATTCCAACGAGCTACTCACCAAAGTAAAAGCCAAAGACTCCGGTGAGGCAGGTGAGGCCATCAACGAACTCCTCAACCAGATCAACATGATCAAGATTGAGGAGCAGGAGAAAGGTGGGTTCTTTTCCAGACTTCCCTTTGTAAAAAAGATATCTGATAAGTCGAAGCAGTTGGCAACGCAATACAATACCGTTTCGGCTAACGTGGACGATGTGGTAGTGAAACTGGAGCGTACCCGTCAGAGCATCATGAAAGACTCGACCAGTCTGGAAGTGATGTTTAATCAGGCGGTGGAATATATCCACGAAATCCGTTCGGTGATCGCGGCCGGGAAGATGAAAATCGATGATATCGAGCAGAACATCATCCCGAAAATGCAGGAAGAGGTGGAAACAAGCGGACAGGATGAACTGGCTGTGCAGCGCCTGAGCGATATGATTTCCTTCAAAGAGCGTCTGGAGAAAAAGGTGCACGATTTTCAGTTGTCGCATACCATTGCCACCCAATCGATGCCGCAGATTCGTATGATCCAGACCACCAACGATGTGCTGGCCCAGAAGATCCAGAACTCCATTGTGACAGTGATTCCGGTATGGCGTCAGCAGGTGGCCATTGCCCTCGGTCTGGAGAAGCAGCGCAAAGCACTCGAGATTCAGAAAAAAGTAACCGATACTACCAACGAAATGCTCCGCAAAAACTCTGAGCTGCTCAAGAAAAACGTAGTGATTGCGGCACAGGAAAACGAGCGCGGCATTGTAGATGTGGATACGCTCAAGAAGGTGAACAAGGACATGGTGGAAACACTCGACCAAGTGATCAAAATATCGGAAGAAGGCAGCAAGAAACGCGCAGAAGCCGTAAGAGAACTGGCGCAGGTGCAGGAAGAGCTCAACAGCAAGATCATCGGCACTTTCGGCAAGTCCAAGCAGATCGAAATTGAATAATGATATACAAAGGGGATAAGAAAGAAGAAGAACTAGCCGTCCGGCACCGTATCCTGAGCGACGAGCAGGAGGCGGTGCTGGACCTCTATATCCAGCACATCGACAATGTGTTTGAAGAGATGAAACTCTCGGAAAAACTGCAAGTCGAAATCGAAACCCAGCACCTCAAACGTATCCTGTCTAAATGATCGGTTTTTTTCGTTCGCTTTTCGGAATGGGGCAGGAGAACACCCGTACAGTTGTCACGCACCCCGGTGCTGCCGATGCCCGTGCCATGCAGTACATCCGTGCCTCCAACGCCCGACTCAATGCCCTCCACAGGCTTTACGAGCGTTATCAGCACACACCACACGCCGAAAAATTGCTGGCCGTTTTCGAGAAGACCAAGCTGGTGCATAACTACCTGGTGACGCGCAAGCGCATACAGGAACTGGAGCTGTTTCATGTGCAGAACACGGAACATTTTATCAATACCTTCACGACGGTGATCAACGTGCACGAGCGGCACATCAAAGACAGTTACATACCCGAGCGCGAGAAGCCAAAACCACTGGCGCAGGTACAGAAGCCACGCCCTGCAGGTCAGGCACAGCCACGACCGATTGCTCCGCCCCGGCAGGAAAATCCCGGTCAGCCTTTTGAGTCTAAGGTAGAGCAGGTGCTCAAACGCATCGAATCCGAAACCATCAAAGGCATTTATACCGCCCAGAAAGTAACGGAGATGGTGAAGCGGGTTGCCAATCAGGCCCCTATGGCGCCGCCGGATGTGATGCAGGCCAAAGTACCCACACTGGTTGTTCCCATTATCGCCATCGAAACTTATTCCCGCGTGTTTTATTCACCAGAGTTAGAGGGGGGCGCTACTATTTCGCGCGAGATTTCCTTTACATCTTCGGATTCCGATAAAGAGGTTTTTCTGCAGCATGTAGCGAGTAAGTTAGCGATTGATAAAGGGGAGTTGAGTTATATCGGCAATACCATGCTGGCTATACCTGACACCAAAGGTCCTAGTCCTGCCCGGCATGTGCCGATTGTGCATTGGCGCGGGTTTCCGTATGCCATTAGTTTAATGGATTACCGGTTGTTTCCGGTTAGGATGCATCGGAAGAGTTTTTAGATTTAATTCAATTCATGGAAGAGCCTCTATTTTATCAGAGGCTCTTTTTTTGTTTGAAGCTGATGCCGCGAGCGTCTAGGCTCGTGTCTGGTATTGTGGGGTCTCTGGCCCAGGTATAGGTATAGCTTACTTTGCTTTCTAGCAACTGCAATTATAGGTATATCAAACCGACTTGTTTTATAGCTTCGCCTGTGCGGTGGGCACTCACTTTTTTCCTTGATGGGGGTAGGGGGCCCTCTATAAAGAAAAAATCGAGGGCCCCTACCCCCACTCGCTGAACGCTCTTGACAGGGGGACCCCTTCACCCCCAACAGTGGAGTGTCGTTTGGTGCACCTGGCCAAAGTGATTTGTTGCATAGCTTAAAGGGAAAGTTAGTCTTGCTATACCTTTAAATTAATAAGGGCCTTTTCCCCTTCAGGATAAGACCCTTATTAAATGGAGATCGACGAATCCTACGAACTACACGACAACATCGAGCATCCGGCTTTCTGCGAAGCCCACTCTGGCCTGGTTTGGAAAAACTCGTCGAACTTATCGGAATATGGTTCTTTGATCGCTTCCTGTAGCTTCACAAATAGGGTATCATCGCCTTTCTCTAATCCCTCGATGGCCTGGTGCAGCAGGTAGTTGCGGAGCACAAAACGCGGGTTGGCTTTTCGCATTATTTCCTGAGAATATGAGCGCTTGATCTTGTTCGTGTTCAGTCGCTCCAGGTAGTTGCTGATCAAGGTATAGAGTGCTGTTTTCTGTGCTGCTGACAGGTCGTCGTACAAGGCCCGTTTGAAAAAATCGGCTACTGCGTCTTCACTTTCCATAGCCAGCGGCAGGTCGATGAGCAACTGGTAGAAAATGGTCATGTCAGGTTGAACTTCGGACAGTGTTTTCTCGAACTGACTAATCAGGTCGCGGTCTAATTGTGATACCTGGTCGAGGCCAAGTTTGCGGCCCATCATGGCGTAGTAGGCCGTCCAGTATACGTCCTTAAATGTTTCGAGCGTGGCAACCAGTTGGTCTTTATCGGTTAGTGGCAACAGCGCACCCGCCAGAGCGCCCAGATTCCAGTAGCCGATGGAAGGCTGCTTTCCGAAAGCATACCTTCTGCCGGGCAGGTCCGTGGTGTTTGGGGTGAAGTTCGGATCGTAATTGTCCACGAAGGAGTAGGGACCGTAGTCGATGGTCAGGCCGAGGATAGACATGTTATCAGTGTTCATCACGCCGTGTACAAAGCCCACACGCATCCATTCCACCATCAGGCGGGCGGTGCGATCTACGACTTCCTTGAACCAATCGATCACTTTGTTCTCACCAGTAATATGCGCATAATAGCGGCTGATGGTCCAGTCGACGAGCTGGCGCAGGTTATCGACTTCTTTGCGGGCATTCAGCATCTCGAAATTACCGAAGCGCAAAAAGCTCGGCGCTGCCCGCATCACGATCGCACCCGGTTCGTAGGCCGCATTGCCGTTGTAGAACATATCGCGCAGCACAGGCTCACCGGTACTCACCAGACTGAGCGCACGGGTGGTCGGTATACCTAAGTAGTGCATCGCTTCGCTCATCAGATACTCGCGCACCGAAGAGCGTAGCACCGCACGGCCGTCAGCGCGGCGGGAGTAGGGGGTAAGGCCGGCGCCTTTCAGCTGCAGTTCCCAGGTTTTACCGTCAGGTGCTTCCCACTCACCCAGCGTAATGGCGCGGCCATCGCCAAGCTGACCCGCCCAGTTGCCGAACTGGTGACCGGCGTAGCAGGCAGCGTAAGGGTACATGGTGTCTGTTACGTGGTTGCCACCGAGTATGTCAATCTCCTGTTGGCCTGTTGGCTTGGCTATACCAAGCTCATTGGCAAGTGCATCTGACCAGGCCAGGAGCGTTACTTTTTCAACCGGCGTAGGTTTGGCTTTGCTGTATAGGACACCCGGCGTCTGGCGTGGCCTAAGCGTGCCGCTGTCATCACCCGCAAACGCTTCTACAAATTCTTTTTTATAAATTTTTGAGCTCAGTTGCTCCATCTTCTTTAGTTTTAGGTATAAGGTATAGCTGGATCTGGCACTTCTTTTAAACCTTTTGCCAGCCTTTTGATTTCTCTTTAACAAGATTTGTGCAAGATTAGTTAAATTTAGCAGACTTACCCTGAATAACACGTAAGCAGGGGCAGGCTATACCTTGCCACGCATCACCGAACAGACTTACAACTTTTATGTCAATCACCATATTCAGCCAGGGCAGAAACACGAGCCGCTGGGAAAATGCCCTGAAGGAACGCCGTCCGGGCTTAGTAGTACATGTTTATCCGGATACAGGCCCAGCCGGGGAAGTGGAGTTTGCCCTGGCCTGGAATCATCCGCCGGGCGCTTTTGCCAACTTCCCGAACCTGAAATGCATCTCGTCCACAGGCGCCGGTGTCGATCATATTCTACGCGATCCCGAGCTTCCTAAAGGTATACAGATCACCCGCATAGTAGACGAAAACCTGACCCAGGACATGGCCACTTTTGTGACTGCCCAAGTGCTGAACCATGTGCGCGGCCTGCACAGGTATAAGGAAGCGCAACGCAGCCGTACCTGGAAGCAGCACAGCTACAAACGCACCGCCGACGTCGTGATTGGGGTGATGGGTATGGGCGTGCTTGGTATGCACACGGCGCAGCAGCTAAACAAACTCGGCTTTAAAGTGCATGGCTGGTCACGCACTCCTAAAATGCTGGAAGGTGTCGGAACCTTTGCCGGGACAGAGGAACTGACTACTTTTCTGGAAAAAGCTGACATTCTGATCTGCCTGCTGCCTTTAACCAGCCACACCGCCAATATTCTGAATAAAGATACACTGGGCAAACTTCCCAAAGGAGCCTATGTCATCAACGTAGCGCGTGGTGAGCATCTGGTAGATGAAGATCTGATCGGATTACTCGATGAGGGGCATCTGTCCGGGGCTAGTCTGGATGTGTTTCGGGAGGAGCCGCTGCCGGAGGAGCATCCCTTCTGGGAGCACCCGCTGATCCATGTCACGCCGCATATTGCCAGCATTACCAATCCGGCTTCGGCTGTGTCGCAGATTCTGGAAAACTACGACCGCATGCGCCACGGGCAAGACCTCATTAATGTTGTTTCTAAAACCAAAGGATATTAAATGAACCCATTTCACTATGCCTTCAAAGTGAAGGACATCGAATCGACGCGCCAGTTTTACGTGGACATTTTAGGATGCAAAGAAGGGCGCAGCACCGAGCACTGGATCGATTTTGATTTTTTCGGGCACCAGCTTTCGGCTCACCTAAGCGCCAACATACCCGAGCCCGATTACTGCGGACAAGTGGCCGGAATCAGTGTGCCGGTGCCGCATTTTGGCTGTTTGCTCAGCTATGCACAGTTTGATGAAGTGCGCGAGCGACTGGTGCAGCATGCTATACCTTTCGTGGTGGAGCCTTATACCCGCTACGAGGGTCAGGTAGGAGAGCAGCGAACCATGTTCATCCTCGATCACAGCAAAAACCCGCTTGAGTTCAAGGCTTTCAAAAATCCGGGGGAGGTGTTTGCTTCCTGATCGTTTGCTATACCTGCTTAAAATCGAAGGCCAGTCCGTATGCGTTACGGACTGGCCTTTTTGTTTAAAAATCAGAAATGCTATACCTGAGATTCAGCCTCAGCCGGTCGCCTAATGGCGTAGATTAGTTCATCCTGGTATTTCCCATTTTTGTAAAAGGTGTTTTCTAGTTTGGCCTCCAGCACAAAGCCCGCTTTCTCGAGTGCACGCTGCGAGCCGATGTTGTGCCCAAAAGGACGGGCGTAGATGCGGGCGATATCCAAGTTTGCAAAGCTATAGTCCACCATCAGGCGAATCGCCTCCGTGATGATGCCTTTGCCCCAGAATGGCTCAGCTAACCAGTAGCCCATCTCAGCATTTTTCCGGTAAATGTCGTGTTGCGGATGTACGCCTATACCTCCGACAGTTTCGCTTTCTACCTCTATCGCCAGAATGTTCGGCGGATCACTTTTGGTGGCTATCTCTATAAATGCCCTGCCTTTCTCGTAGGTATAGGGGTGCGGAAAAATATCCGACATATTACGGGCGATGTTGAAGTTGTCTGCATACCGCACCAGACTGTCAAGGTCCTCCAGGGTCCAGGGGCGTAGTTTGAATTTCATCATATGCCTGCGTCAGGTATAGCTGTGAGCCGTTATTTCAAATGTTGATTAAAAAAGTCGACGGTGCGTTGCCAGGCGAGTTCAGCTGCAGCTTTGTCGTAGCGCGGCGTAGTGTCGTTGTGGAAGCCGTGGTTTGTGCCCGGGTAGAAGTGCGCTGTGTACTTTTTGTTGTGCGCTTTCAAAGCCTCTTCATATGCCGGCCAGCCCTCGTTTACGCGGGTGTCGTGCTCGGCAAAGTGTAGCAGGAGCGGCGCCTTGATCTGTGGTACATCCTCAACGGGAGCCTGACCGCCGTAAAACGGAACAGCAGCTGCCAAATCAGGTATACGCACGGCCATCATGTTCGAGATCCAGCCACCGAAGCAGAAGCCTACCACACCGGCTTTACCATTGCAGTTCTTGTGGTTTTTAAGGTAATCGTGCGCCGCTATAAAATCTTCGAGCATTTCGTTGCGGTCGCGCTGGCTTTGCAATGTACGGCCTTCGTCATCCGTACCCGGATAGCCTCCGAGTGGAGTGAGGGCATCTGGTGCAAGTGAGATGAACCCAGCCAGCGCCGCTCTTCTGGCCACATCTTCGATATGCGGATTCAGGCCCCGGTTTTCGTGCACGACCACCACGCCTCCAAGTCTTTTCTTCGCATCAGCCGGTATCGACAGCAGCGCCTTTATCGGGCCGCCGCCCTTGGGTGACTGGTAAGTAATATACTCCGAGATGATGCGCGGATCGTCGGCTGTGAGTTGTACCTTGCTCCTGTAATCCGGCATCAGAAAGCTTGCAAGCGAACCAACCGTAAGCCCGCCTACGGCATAGATCGAGAGCTTCTGCATAAAATCCCGCCGGTTGATGCGGTTGTGGGCATAGTCGTCATACAGGTCAAACACTTCTTGCTTGATGTCTTCTTTTTTGAGCTCGTCCATAGGAGGTGGTTTTTTTGTTCTTGATGAAGCAGCTTTGCTATACCTGTCGGAATTTTGAAAAGTACATAAATATCATTTAAGGTAATGAAAATGAGTGGGATAATAGTTAGATAAGACTTAAATTATTTTGATTTTGATAGGGAGAGAAACCTGTAGCTGCTGATGTGTGTTTGGCTTCCTCTTGTATATCCTTCAAAGTCAGAATATATGTTTTACTTCACTTTCCTTTTATGAATCAGGTTTTGGGCTTTTTGAAATAATGAGTCTCATCAATCCGGGAAACCATCGTTGCAACCATACAAATGCTTTGCCATGGCCAGTAAAAATATAATTTCTCTTTCGTTTCAAAATAGCATTAACCATTACTTTCGCAGCTTTATCAGTAGGCCACATCAGATTTGACGGACGTGGATCTGGTCGCTTAGGATGCCAAACGCCATCATTGTCGATCCTTGCAATTTCAGAAACTACAAATCCGGGATGCATCGTCATGCAACTCACCCCAGTACCCATTAACTCAACCTGTAAAGTCTGACCAATAGAATGTACGGCAGCTTTTGAAGCCCCATATGCACCCAAATTAGGATTAGGAAGATATGCCCCCACACTGCCCACCAAACCGATCCTTCCATTGTTTTTCTTTTAATGGGGCAGGGCATATTTAACTGTTAAGGCTAAGCCTGTGATATTACCCTGTAATTGTCTATTCCATTCTTTGGCTGTTAGCTTTTCTATACTTCCAAAAACACCAAAACCGGCATTGGCTGCAACAACATCCAAGCGCCCCCAGGCTGTAATGATTTGTTCGACTACCTTTTCAATAGCATTTTCATCCGTTATATCACACGGAATCGCCAATGCCTCTCCCTTGAGTGACTAATCTCGTTAGCCACATTTTCCAACAGTTCTTTACGCCTGGAGGACAGAGCTACTTTATATCCTAATCTTGCCCATTCAAAGTCCATTGCCTTGCCGATGCCAGACGAAGCACCTGTTATCCAAACCACATTCTCTTGTGCCTTATTAATGATTTTTAGTTAGGATAATTGCTTTCTGAACTAACAGACAACGGTACTTATGAAGCAGAATGGTGCAGCGTCAGCAAGCCGTACTGCTAAACTTGGTTGGCAGAAGTACTTCTTAATCATTCCATCCGTAAACCCACCATTGCTTATCTGTGCTGTCATAAACATGGTTAATTAGTCCACCATTCTTAAATTTAAGGCTGTAGGTGTCAGCACTGAAATTGTAGGAATAAGTTAATGTAATCAAATCGTTATCTCTGTCAATTGTCGCTAAATCACTTGGATACCGACCATTGTACTGCCTATATTCTTCTAAATCATTGATGATAGCCTCTGCCTTTGTTTTCTTTATCTTTTCCACTGCAGCAAGGGATAATAATGGAGAGAATATGAGCAGTACTAAAACTATTAATCCAGTAAATCCTTCAAGCCTAAGTTCTCTGTTGTTTATTACAAATCCCTTAACGGTTAAGGCTAAATACACAAGAAATATAACAGCCAGTACAGGAAGAGTAAAAAGAAGTGTGAAAGCAACTATAATCGCAATAAAGTCAACATGTACCCAGACCAACCCACAGAGAAGTAATCCCAGCATTGGCAGATATGTAGTCATTCTTTTCTTTATTGTCTGATTGCCAACTTGTAGTTAAACGGAAATCTAATCGGTTTATCTGCACTTTGAGTGGAGTACCATAGCAGCTGCTTCATCACTTGGTCGCCTCGATAGCGCTCTACTAATATAGCGCTTATACATAAACTCTCTCACTGATTCATTATTTTTTCAGCGTGTGGCTAACTATAGTGTTAATGACTATGTAAATCAAGTCATTAAGGAAAATAATTGGGTTTTTTTCTGAGTGGATTCAGCAAATTTTCCCCTAAGAAAATAGCCTGTATGATGCTCAGCCAATGTAGGAAATATCCGTAAGCGTTTATAAGCGCAACTACACGTTTCAAAAAAACGGATGTTTCAATTATCAGAGTTGGGTTTGGCGGGTTTTCGACTGACAGGTTGCACCTTAAAGGAATGCTATACCTACCGCACTATCCTAAAATTCCGGCTTCGCCTAAGCAAGGTATAAAATTGCTCGCGGTGTTTCCGCAAGGCGTAGGTGGCGAGGTAGGCAGCGGCCGATCCGAGTAGCATGGAACCCAGCACGTCGCTGGGGTAGTGCACGCCCAATGCCAGTCTGGAGTAGGCTACAAGCAAGGCCCAGGTCAGCAGGAGGCCGCGCAGGACTGGGTTACGGAACATCAGTACAAGCACAACGGCCGCCGTGAAAGCAAAAGCCGTGTGGCCCGAAGGAAAGGAGGGACTGCTGGCTTCTGCAATCTGCTCAATTGTGTCGTGGGTCACAAATGGGCGGGGGCGATCGACAGTATACTTCAGCAAGCCAATAAACAGAATATTCAACCCCATGGCAAATACATACTGATAGGCCTTTAGCTTAAGCGAAACCAACCGCCTGAAGTGCCCCGCCAGGTATAGGCAAATCGGTACTACGGCACCAAGTCCGTAGGCGGTCACTGTCAGGGTGAGCAGCACAAAATCCAGGTCTGTTTCCCGGTTGCCATTCAGCAGTTGCAGCGTGGCCAGGTCCAGGTCTGCAAAAGTTTCGAAGAGTGTGGTAGTGAGTATGAGCGCCAGATGCGGGAGCAGAAACATGGGTAAGCTTTAATATATTTTTTCTGTTTCTATACGTGGTTTTCTCATTTCCATTGTCCGAAATGCAGCAAGGTGGCAGATTTAATTTGGAGCGGATGCAACTGTGCTACGAAATAATTGTCTTTAGCTTATCCCCACAAATACAAAGGCGGAAGTTTAAAATTATCATTCGATAGGCTATGAAAAAAAATGTACTTTTTTTGATGGGATTGCTATGCCTTTTCCTGTCGCTTTCAAGTGCTGCATGGGCGCAGGAAGCTGGTAAAATATCAGGCACACTTTCTGACTCGCTAACAGGAAAGCCTATTGAGTATGCAACGGTCGCCCTGCTCCAGTCCGGCAATACGAAGGCACTGCAAAGCGCACTCACCGATACCAATGGCCGCTTTTCTTTTGAAGGTATAGCACCGGGTAATTACCAGCTGGCCATCAGCTTCCTGGGTTATCAGAAAAAGTTTATCAGCCGGGTAACAGTCAGTGCGGCAAAGCCAGAGACGGCGGTCGGGAATATCAGACTGGCACCCAGCACAACGCAGTTGAAGGAAGTAACCGTGGAGGCACTCCGTCCCACCATCACCCAGGAAGCCGACCGTATGGTGGTGAGCATAGAAGGAACGGCTCTGGCTGCAGGCCGTACGGCTTATGATGTGCTGGCTACCTCGCCGGGCGTTTTCATAGACCAGGAAGGCAACATACAACTGAATGGCAGGGCAGGGGTTACTGTTATGCTGGACGGCAAACTGACTTATCTCTCCGCCCGCGACCTGCGCTCGCTGCTCGAAGGCATGTCAGCCGAAAACATCCGCAACATCGAGATCATCACCAACCCTTCATCCAAGTACGATGCAGAGGGCTCTTCGGGCATCCTGAACATCAACCTGAAAAAGAATACGCTGCAGGGTATAAATGGTAGCGCCTATGCAGGTGCCAACTACAATGGAAAACAGTACGGTTATTCTACCGGGGGCAACATCAATCACAGAACAGGTCCCTGGAATTCTTTCCTGAACCTGGACATGGCACGCCGGGTAGGCGGCCGGGATGCTACCTTTAACAGGGTTTTCCAGGGAGACGAAAGTACTACTTATTTCGACCAGGTGGCGACCGGCAATTATGAAGTGCAAGGACCTCCTGCTGTTCGGGTGGGTACGGATTACAGCTTCGACGAGCGCCATAGTGTGGGTGTGATGGGATATTTCAACACTAACAAACTGCACGCTGACTTCCTGACCGAAACCTATATCGGAAATGCCCCTAACCAGCCGACGCAGTTTATCGATGCGGATAACTTTAACCAGAACCGCTTCACCAACTTCACTACCAACCTGCACTACATGGGCAAGTACGACACCCTCGGCACGACGCTTACCGCCGACCTGGATTTCGTGAAGATCAAAAACAGAGGTGACGCCAACTTCTACAATTATTTTTATGACCTGGAAACCGGATTGCCGCCAACACAAGACTTCCTGTATACCAACACGCCCAACGAGTTTGATATTTTTGCAGCCAAAGTAGATTTTACACGTCCGCTCGCCAACGGCCGGAAGGTGGAAGTAGGAGCAAAGGCCAGCCGGGTAGTTTCTGACAATGACTCCCGCTTTTACTTTAACAATAGCGAGAATCTGCAACTGGATGAACGACGCACGAACCACTTTGTGTATGATGAGAACATCTATGCCGGCTACCTTAACCTGAACTCCAAGCTGGGCGAACATCTGAGTGTGCAGGCGGGTGTGCGGGCAGAGTATACCACCTCGCGGGGAGAGTCGATTACCACCCGTGATGTGAACGATCGTGATTATCTCAACCTGTTTCCGAGCCTGTTTGTGCAGCAGAAAGTGAGCGACAACTACCAGATCAACTACAACTACAGCCGGCGCATCCAGCGTCCGAACTACGGTCAGCTCAACCCTTTCTTTGCCTATCGCGACCCCTATACCTACTGGCAGGGAAATCCGGATCTGCGTCCGCAGTACACCCACGCCATCGGCATCACGCAGGTGTTTAAAAAGACTTACAACCTGGTGCTCAATTACCAGCTCAACCGCGATGTTATCGCCGAGTTGCCAGAGATTATACCTGAGACGTCCACTACGATCTACTATGTCGGTAACGTGCCTAAATCCCGCAACCTGAGCCTGACCGCCATTGTGCCGTTTACGATCATGAAAAACTGGGAGAGCAGCAACACCATGCTCCTTTCTTACAATGAGTTCTCGGCAGTGGTGAACAAGCAACAGATGATCAACGACCAGATGTTTTACATGCTGCAGACGAACCACACGATCATGCTACCTAAGAAAATAAAGCTGGAGCTAAACGGCACTTACCAGGGACCGGGAGCTTATGCACTCTATGTAATAGATCCGCGCTGGTGGGTGAACGTAGGGGTAAAGAAAAGCTTTCTGGAGGAGAAGCTGGAGCTGAGCGTCAACGCAAACGACATTTTCAAAACCCAGGACCTCATCATCAGTGCCCTGGTGGGCGAAGGCAACGTCAGCGACTGGAACCAGTATTTCCGGCAGCGCAATATCGGGTTCACGCTGCGCTACAAGTTCAGCAAAGGAGAGAAGCCTGAAGAGCGCAAACGCAGCACCCTGGAAGAACTGAACCGTACGGGTAATTAAGAAATTATTGTTTGTTCTGTCGAAAAATAAAGGGGTATTGTTCCTGCATATTTTAGGATGACCTTCTTATCCTTGAAAATATTATGGATAGTAATGTAGAAGAAGAACACGGGAATACTTCAGCCGCAAAGCCGGCACTGATTCTTATATTTCATATCTTCTTAGGCATGGCTTTCGTAGAGAAGAGAGCAAAATAAACCACTTAGGAAACATGAAAACCAATACATCAAACTCCTCGAATCCTTTGAATTACCTGATGGAAAATCCGGGTGAGATCATGAACGTTGTGAAAAACCCTGGCAAGTTCGGACTGGATACCTACAACGGTCTGGACACCAGACAAAAGCAGTATGTGCTCTTTGCCGTGGGTGCCGGCTTGATTGGGTATGGCATATACCTGGGTATGAATAAAAAGTAAATGTCTGAACATCAACCTTATGAGTTGACTTACGTATACCTTGGTATAGACATTATGTTTACGTTCAGACAGGTGTAAACCTGAGATAAAGCTTGTAGAAGCTTTTTGGAAGAATTGCTTCCATGTTTGACGGAACATGAAAAGGAAAGACCTGCCTTAAGCAATGCTTGAAGCAGGTCTTTCTGTTTTTATACCTGATGAGCGGCCGACTATTTTTTCTTTTTGCCCAAGCCTTTGCGGGAATGGCGAAGCTTATGCTGCTCTTCTTTCAAAACCTTGAACTCCTCGTTTGAGATCGTAACTGTATACTCTACCGACGACAGCACATGCTCATGCTCAAACTCGTCGTATACCAGCAGCACTGACAAAAACCTGTTCTCGTTGCGCACATATTCCCCGTCTTCCTTGTCATACACATCGAAATCGTACTCGCCTTCCTGCAGATGTTTCTCCGGTTTGCGGGCCAACTGATCTCCGGTGATCACGAGCGGTTCTTCCAATTCGACCTCCAGGTTAAAAGGCTGAAAATACTTGCCATCCTTTTTGTAGGTCACATATTCGATCTTGTCCACCTCGACGGCTATACCTGCGTTGCGGTCGTCGCGTTTGTTTTTAATGTTGAGAATGTTGCCAGTCAGTTTCATGCTGCAAAATTAAGGTTATAATTGAAACAAGCCCTAACTTTACCTATCCATAAAACATTGGCCCAGCCCACAGGTATAGAAAGTCAGATTGCTATACCTGCCGGATGGGCAGAATTGACCTTTTTGCATGTCGACTGCCGATACAAACGATTTTTTTATAGAACAACGCAGCAGCGCTGAGATCAAATCTGAGCTGCTGAACGAATTTTTTAAGGCCTGGTGCAGCGCCCAGTTACAGGGGCAGCGCTATAAGTCTAACCCGGTGCTGGCCTTTATCGACCTGTACGCCGGTGATGGGAAGCCGGAAGAAGGCAAGCCTGCCACACCGGTGCGCGTGCTCAACAGCATTTTCGGCGCTACTGACAAGTATAACCTCAACAAAGTGGTGCGTACTTTTTTTAATGATGAAAAAAAGACCGTCACCGCCAAACTAAAAGCGAACCTGCAACAGCTACCTTACTTCCAGGACCTTCAGCACAAGCCGGTACTATTGCATGAAGAAGCAAGTCTGACAACGCTCGCCAAGCTCCTCGGAAGCGATGTGCCTACTTTGCTATACCTTGATCCCTTTGGTTACGAGTTTTCGCAGCAATTGCTGTTGCAGTCAGTGCGCCGATGGGGACTCGATCTGTTCATGCTCTTCACACCGGCCAAACTTCGGGCTGTTGTGCAAGGTGCCACAGATGATAGTATGATGGCTGATGTGTTTGGCAAGGAGCGTCTGCAGAAGATCCGTGAGTTCTGTGACCGTTACCAGGATGCCGGACAGCGCGAAGATTTTATGGTAGACCAGTTTGAGGACGTTTTCCGGGATAAGGATTACAAGACGTTCCGTTTCAAGATCAGTCTGCCCAAAAAGAACCAGACGAGCCACTACCTGTTTTTTGTATCAAAGAACGATGCGCCCTACATGAAAATGAAAGAGCTCATGCTCATGTATAGCGACTACCAGGAAGACGGGGTGCCGCTTTTTGGAGCCAACATAAAGCACCAGCTGTCGCTGTTTCAGGAGCAGTACCGCTACTCGATCAAAAACCTGATCACTGACCTGGCTGGTAAGCGTGCCTATTACCATAATCTCCCGATCGACAGCATTTACCGGCACCATAATATCGGCACGAATTATATCCGGGGGAATTACAAAGAAGCGTTGGAGGCGCTGAAAGCGGAGGGAGTAGTGGAAGCGATCAATCCTGTTTCCCGACAGCCGATGCGGAAGGTTACGTTTACTTCGATTATTGGGTATAAGTAAGGAGAGGTTCTTTTTGCTTGGCCGGCGGGGCTTATTGCAGGTATAGCTTCATGGCGCAAGCATCCACGCTCGTGTCTACTATGGTGGGGCCTCTGGCCCAAGTATAGCTTTGTAGCCTCTGCTATTTACAGGTATAGAAGGCTGTATTGTTTTATAGCTTGCCCTGGCCGGGCGGGCCTTACTTTTTCCCTTGATGGGTGTAGGGGCCCTCGATAAAGAAAAAAATCAAGGGCCCCTACACCCACTCGCTGAAGGCTCTTGACAGGGGGACCCCTTCACCCCCAACAGTGGAGTGTCGTAATGGTGCACCTGGCTGATGTGATCTATTTCATAGCTTGAGGGGCAAGTTAGTCTTGCTATACCTGTCAGTGAAATGAGACAGTTACGACATTGCCTACACCTAACAATCAGTAATGACAGAAGTCCCCCATTGAAGGGTAGGGCTGTTAAGTTCTCACCTACGTAAACTAAAAGGTTTAGTAAAAGGAGGGAAAAATGGAAACGAGCGGACTTAGTTTACTGGCCTGTTTACGGGAGGTGCCTGATTTTCGCAGGGCGCAGGGCCGGCGTTACCCCCTGGCCGAGACCCTATGCATCATCGTGATGGGCATCATGAGCGGTTGTTGCGCCTACCGGGAGATAGGGCGCTTCCTTGGCCACAACCTCGAGGAGCTCGTCTCCTGCCTGGGACTTGAGCGCAGGCAGCTCCCCAGCCATGTGACCGTCCGGCAGGTGCTCACCCATGTCGACTTCAGGGCTCTGGCGGCGGCCTTCCACCGCTGGGCGGCCGGGCAGGGGCGGCGGGTGGTGAGCATCGACGGCAAGAGCCTGCGCTCCACGGTGAGCGAGCACGACAACGAGCGGCAGAACTTGGTGGTGCTGGTGAGCGCCTTCTGCCAGCAGACAGGGCTGGTGGAGGAGGTGGAGCGCTTCGAGAACGGCAGGCAGAGCGAGATAGGCAGCGTGCGGGAGCTGCTGGAGCGGATGCGGCAGCGGGGCCTGCTGCTGACGCTCGACGCGCTGCACTGCCAAAAAAAACGGCCCGCCTGATCGTCTCCCACCGCCAGCACTACCTCATCAAGGTCAAGGGCAACCAGTCAAAGCTGCTCTCAGACATCAAGCAGGCTGCTGCCCAGGGGAGCCCCGTCGGGCGCTGGCAGGAGAGCGAGCGCTGCCGGGGAAGGGAGGTGCGCCGCACGCTGGAGCTGTTTGCGGCCAGTGCGAAGGCGAAAGCCCAGTGGCCGGGGCTTGCGTGGTATGTTCGCCTGGTGCGCCGGGGCAGGCGGAAGGGACAGGACTACGAGCGGAGCAGCTACTACATCTGCAGCCTCAAAAAGGCGGAGGCGGCCCAGCTGGCCCAGGTCATCCGGGGGCATTGGGGGATTGAGAACCGGGTGCACTGGGAGAAGGATGTGACCCTGGGGGAGGACGGCAACGGCATCTACACAGGACAGGCGCCCGAGAACCTGTCGCTCTTGAAGAGCATGGCCTTGAACATCGCCCGCAAAAGCGGGTTTCAATCTATGAAGGAAGCCATCACAGCTTTTGCCAATAAGATTGACTTAATAACTAAATTAATTAGAACTTAACAGCCCTACCTCTTAGGAGGGGCAGGTGTGGGTATAATCAGAAGGAGTAGCAAATTACGGCAACTACAAAGCTATACCTGTAAGGTGGTAATGGCGGAAAGTCCCCCTTTGAAAGGGAAAGGGGGATGTCAATCATTCCGAAATTCTTTTTTGTGGGCAAGGTCATTTCATTCTAAAAAGGCAAGCTTGAAACGGGCTGTCTTTCTGTTAAGAAACTTGGTTAAAGAGAAATTAAGCCTGTGCTACGGGCTAGCAAGATCCTTACGGGATGACAAATAAGTAAAGTGAAACGATAGTAACATCAACAAGAAAAGTTAGACTTCAAGAACCATAAACAAAACACCAATGCAACATCCAAAACTATTTATGCTGATGCTCGGATGTCGGCCGGCGGGGCGCAACACGGAGCAGCACGACCTGTTCTTTGCTATTGGCGAGCAGGTGAAAGACCTGGTGCCGGCCATCAAGTCTTTCTGGCCAGAGGCGAAGGGCAACATCCACGTCGATGCCTGGCGGGAAGTGACACAGGTAAATGGTTACCAGATAAAGGTAATACCCAAAGCGGCTATACCTGCTGAAGCCGGGGTAGACAGACTTTTCTTTCTGAATCTTGGCGGGTATAAGCCTGGCGAGTTTGACGAATTTCATTACAAGATGCTGGCCGTTGCGCAAGACCAGGCGGGAGCGGTGCAGCAGGCCAAACAAACTGCTTTTTACAAACACACCGGTTTCAAAGGCGCTTCCTCTCACATTGACGATAAGTTTGGTGTGGATGTGGACGAAGTATTTGAGGTAAAAGACATCCTGACAGCTGAGGACAAGCAAAAATTCAGCCTTGAGATCACACCAGGTATAGCAGGGCCCGACGACGAGATGCACCTGGGTTATTTCCAGTTGCATAAATTGTAGATTATTAAAAGGTTCGGATAAATACGATAGAGTCCCAGTTTCATTTTGGTCTCTTTAGTTAGAATACTTATAAAAAAAGCCCCAGCCTAAAAGTTAGGCTGGGGCTTTTTTTATAAGCGGTTACTGCTTAGAGCGTTTTCATTAGTTTAAACACCTTTATTCCTCTAGAGCTTTCCATTCTCAGGAAGTAGACGCCTGGTGTCTTCATCTTTTCAGAGAAGTCGAAATCCACTTGCCTTGATGATGCTTCTTTCGTCAGTTCACCTGAGTAGAGCCTCTCCCCAATGGAATTCAACAAACTGTACCGGAGTTGTTCATTTGCTGCAACAGGCACAACTAGCTTAACACGACCATCACTAGTAGGGTTCGGGTACACATAAGAGGGTTCCTCTGCTTCAGGCGATCTCTGTTCTTTTGACGCGCTATTAGCCATTACTCCACTCTCTTCCACCACATTGAAGGAGATGGTGAGCGGGGTTCCGGCCACACCGGTTCCGTTGGCGCCGGCATACGGGGTGGCCGTCAGGGTATAGGTGCCTGTTGCCGGCGGGTTCCAGTTGCCGAAGTAGTAGTTACCGCGTCCGTCATCGCCGTGCAAGGCGTAGGGGGCGGC
>NZ_JAHZTC010000002.1 GCF_019599265.1 Pontibacter sp. HSC-14F20
ATACAAGTGATCGTTCGGTTGGCCAGCACGACTTCTGATAATAAGAGAAGCGATCAGGTAAAAACATGGTTTTACCTGATCGCTTCTAAGGGTTGCTCCTAAATGAGGGACTTTTTCAGTGCCCTCCTTAACAGATGGGGCTTTTTTTATGCTCAGCGGAATTACAATAGTTGTCTCAAACTTCATCAAAGCCGTCTGAATCCCACCGACACTTTCTGCTACCTGAAGAAGGGTATAGCGGCAGGATCGTTTCATGCTACCACTGTTGTCATCCTGTAGAGATCTTTGTAAAGAGGTCTTACTCCTGGCAGTAACTTCAGGTTAACATCCGGGGGGTGTGGCCTTTATTTCTACCAAGTTTCTTAACAGAATGAAAGTAAGTTTTTGAGCCTGTCTTTTAGAATAAAACGACCCAGGTATAGTGGAGTAGGGGAAAAGGCTCATTTTTCATTTATGCCTGGTGTCTTGTACATGTGCGCCACACTTTCCTGCTTAATTCCCGAACGCGAAAACCAGTAACAGCACAAAACCACCCACCGCCAGCAGCCCGTGCCCGACAGCCAATACTTTAGGTATAGGGCGACCTGTCAGATCCCGGGATACCATGTACAAACCTCCCAGTGCAGCCAGCACAAACAGCACCAGGCTCTCCCACGGGTTAGGGCCTCCTTTAGCGATGTAGATCATCAGCAGCACCAGACCGACGACCGCCATGGGGCCGTGCGAGAAAACAATGGCCTTGGGCGTCTCTTTGCCACGGAGCACGAAGGTGAGCAGGTACATACCCAGCAACGCGGCCAGCGCGAAAAAACCAATGGAGGTATAAATCAAACTCATGGCTTTCGGGGTTTACGTGATAGGGTTATTGATTTCGCGCTCACCTGAAGTGTTGCCACCTGATGCAAGTAAGTGACCGGTTTTGGGATCAATAGCTTTCCGTTCCAGATTGAGGATAGCAGGCCCTTCAATCACACTCCCATCTATCATAAAGCGGCTTCCGTGGCAGGGACAGTCCCAGGTTTTCTCAGCGTTGTTCCAATTCACGATACATTTCATGTGGGTACAGACTGCAGAGCAGACATGCAGTTGATTTTGCTCATCACGGTATACGGCCAATTTTTCAGAGTCTACCTCAATGGTTTTGCCTTCACCCTGACCTATGTCAGCAAAATGACTAACCTGCCCGGCAGGTATGTCTTTCAGGTACTGCGCTGCGACGTTGGCATTTTCCTTGATAAACTGACCTGCAGTAGCCAGGTTAGCCCCTCTAGTTGCGTCAAATGCCTCCAACCATGGAGTTTTCTCGCCCGCTATCATTTCGGCTAATTGAATACCGGCCACAGTGCCGTAAGTGAGACCGTCAGCGTAGAAGCCGGTGGCAATGTACGTTCGCTTCGCCCCTTTGTGGGTAAGTCCAATGTATGGCACCCCGTCCCCGGAGCGGTAGTGCTGTGCCGACCACCTGAACTCCACTGAGGCCACATCAAAGTGCTGCCGGGCATAGGCCTCCAGTTCGTTAAAATAATGCTGGTATTCCTGGTGCGAGGCATGGCCGGTTTTGTGATGATTGCCCGCTATCATCAGCATATCCAGCTCCATGGAGTTGGTGCTGTGAGTAGTAATGGCGTGGTGAGTCTTGTCGTTGTGCCAGTAATAAGCATCCGGATAAGCACCTGACTTCAAGCGCATGGCTACGACATAGCTTCTATAGGGAGCAGCCACGGTTTGCACAGAATGGATGCCGATGGGGATGTGCGTGGCGATGACCATTTGGTTGCAGGTTACTGTACCATGTGCTGTTGTTAGTAGGCAGTGGTCTTCTTCCTCCTTCAGGTCCAGCGCGGTGGTGTGTTCGTAGATCTGCCCACCCAATTGGGTGACAGCTTTTGCCAGGCCCAGCACATACCGCAGCGGGTGGAATCGAGCCTGCCCTTCCATGCGCACAGCCCGCTTAACATTGTCAAACCTGAGCCCGGGAACCTGGGTTACAAATTCAGTGGCCATACCTGCCTGTTGCAGTGCCTCCGCCTCCTTCTCTATGGTAGAGACCATGTCCTCATCCTGGGTAAAAAAATACCACGGCCGCCGCGCGAAATGGCAGTCCATGCTATACCTGTGGGCATGATGCTCCATATAATTCAGGGCCGTGAACCTCGCTTCAGCAACGGTATTGGCGACCTCCTGGCTTCTGGTATTGGCTATGTGATGAAAATATGGCCCTACAGGTACATACAGGTTGCCTGTAGACCAGCCGGTGGTACCGCCTCCCACGCTGCGCGCCTCCAGTACCGCCACTCGCTTACCTGCTTTCACAAGTTGGTGGGCAGTGGTGATTCCGGTTATGCCGCCACCTATAATGGCTACGTCCACTCGCAGGTTACCATCCAAAGTGGGGTGATCCGGGCGTTGGGGAGTGGTAGCCTCCCAGAAAGACTGTGTCTCCATAATGAGTGGTAAAAGTATAAGTGTTATTACAAAATCGACTTCTTAGCGCACATATTTAACTGTCCATCAGGTCGAGTAGCAGCTCTCTTAAATCCTTTGAAAAACATTGGCCACCACCTGATCGCAGTAGATCAGATTGAAATCATACACAGCGGCCTTAGGATACCAACTCTCCAACTGCTTGCGCAGCATGTTTTTAGCCCTGTTCAGACGCACTTTTACATTTGCTTCTGTCAGGCTCATCACCTCGGCTGTCTCATGCACATTAAGGCCCTCCAGCTCACGCAGTACAAACACGGTGCGATATTCGGGAGCCAGTTTTTCAATGCATTTCTCCAGCACCTGACCAAGCTCCCGGTTCAACACCTCTTTATTTCCGTCAGAGGACGGACTTGTCTCTATGAAATCTACTTTTCCGGTATGGCTGGCCTCTGAGAAGGCGGATCTGAGTTTATGCACTTTTTCCATATTCCAGTGATAGCACTTGTTTAGCATGATTCTGATCAGCCAGGTTTTATAAGTGGAGCGGGACTCAAACCTTCCCAAATTCAGATAAGCCGCTATGTGAGCTTCCTGCATCAGGTCCTGCACGTCATCATGCACAAGTCCGAAAGAACGGCCCACTTTGTAAAGTGCTCCATTGTGTCGCCTGATCAGGATTTCAAACAGATCTTTCTCACCGGCATTTATCTTTGAGACAATCTCACCATCCGGGGTATAACTGGCTGAAACTTCCATTTTATGCATGTTTTTCAAGCGGGTAAGTGTGATTAACTGATTGTATATCAGATTTGTATTCAAGTACCAGTCGCTCTTATAAATAGTTGCCTGTCCATAAGAAGCTTGTCTGGAACCAATCCTTTTAACTTAGAGTAGGTGGGCTCCCAATTGGTTACAAAAGCACAGCTGATGCCTGTCGTTGGCAAGCGGGGAGTATGGTTAAAGGAGATAGCCGGATTGCGTTTCAAACCTTTTGCCTTTAGGAAGAACATGCATCAACATATTTTCCAGACAGAGTGGCTCGTGAGGTGCCAGTTGTGCGTAGTTATTTTCCTTTAAGTGCCTGCCATCAAACAGCACCACCAGCCCAGAGCCAATGGTCTCCAGACAATTCCCACCTGTAATAAGGACCGCAGTGTCTTCTCCAAGCCCTATACCTATAAGAGCCGGGTTGGCAGCCAGACTTTCTATCATTCTGGGAATGCGGCGGCGGTTCACAAAGTGGGTATCTATAATCACATTTTTCAGGAAGCCCAATCCGTTACCAAGTTCAACTGCCCCTTTCACCAACAGACTTTGTTCTATTGCCCCCAGAATCATTATTTCGGCCATGGCCATAGCACCAGCACTGGTCCCGGAGATTAAAAACTTTTCCTCCTGCCAGTATCTTTCCTCTAAAATTTTCAGTGCCTGTGATCCCGCAAAAACCTCTGTAATCCTGCGCTGGTCACCTCCCGTGAACATGACAGCATCCGTTTTCCGCAACCGGTCCAGGTTTTCGGGCTTAACTATATCCTCTTTTGTTTGCAGGTGCAGAGTGCCTACGTTGTCGCAGCCCAGAAGCAGGAAACTATCATAATAGGCCTGCGCCATTTCCTCCGGAATGTGGGAAGCAGTTGTAATGACCTCGATGCGGGTGCCGATTCCATGAAGCTCGTCATGGATGCGTTTGAGAATGCCGGTCTCAAAGAAGCGCACTTGCGCTCGCAAATGCGCCTCATCAGGCATGGGCAAGGAGCCTTTGTCCTCGTTTCCGCCTATCGCCACAATTTTTCCCTTCGGATATCGCATGGGTTCTCTTTTAAACTCTTAGAGTGCTTCTGGCAGGTATAGGTTACAACCTGGGCAATTCCGGTGGCACCACAAAAACGATGACGCTACTTGTAACCAATTACCGCCGAACGACTCCAATAGGTATACAATCACTTAAAATCAGAAAACATGAAACATTCAGAGAGAATCACAATCAATGCCCTGGCTTTATTGCTTGGTATGTTCGTCTTCGGATCAACTGTTTTGGCACAGGGAAATCCGACTTTGTCTGATGCAGAAGTAGCATCGGCGGCGGTAACAGCCAACCAAATCGACATTGATTTTGCTGCTATCGCGGAAGAGAAATCTAAGAATGCACAGGTGCTGAAATTTGCCCAGACTATGGCCAATGACCACCAGGCTGTAATTGAGCAGGCAGTTGCGCTGGTGGAAAAGCTTGGTGTGACGCCCAAGGACAACGCAGTAAGCCAGCAGCTGAAAGCCGACGCAGAAAAAACAAAACAGCAACTACGCTCCAAATCAGGGAAGGACTTTGACAAAACTTATATAGACAATGAAGTGGCTTACCACGAATCTGTTATCGCTGCGGTAAAAAATCTGCTTATTCCCGAGTCGGAGAATGCAGAACTGAGGGACTTGTTAAAGGCCGTGGTACCAGCCCTGGAGGCGCACCTGGAACATGCGAAAATGATACAGCACGAAATGTCCGGAAAATGAGGCGACCAATCTTGATGACAAAGCGCGGCGGGGTATTGTGCTGCGCTTTGATGTTTCTGACGGGGTTTTCCTTTTCGGGAGCAGGGCCTGTTGCAAAGACGCACAGGGTAGAGATCAGGCAAATGAAGTTCAACCCGTCCCATCTGAGTGTGAAACCGGGGGATACGGTGGTGTTCATAAACCTGGATATGGTGACCCATGATGTGACAGAGGCCACCGGCCAGTCGTGGAAGTCGCCGCCCCTGCCTGCCAAAAGCTCCTGGAAGAAAGTTGCCAGGACTAGCGCCACTTACTATTGCAGTTTTCATCCTGTTATGAAGGGTGCTATTACTGTTAAATAACGGCCAGGGAAAACCAATTCGCAGCGTCACGTATTGCTTTAGAGGTGTTTCACTGAAACCACCTTATCTGTTACATACGCCCAATGGGTGGAACAAGCGCAATATGAAAGGCACGAATAAAACCATCTGGACCATAGGCCACTCTACCAGAAGACAGCAGGAATTTGTGGCATTACTGCAGGCATTTGAGATTGAGGTGTTGTCTGATGTTCGGCGCTATCCTGGTTCTAAAAAATATCCGCACTTTAACGTCTCTGACCTGGAGCTATACCTACCCGAGGCTGGCATTACCTACAGCCAGCATCCCGAGCTTGGCGGTCGCAGAAAGCCAAGGCCGGACACGGCCAATACGGTCTGGCGGAGTGAATCCTTTCGAGGCTACGCAGATTACGCTGAAACGCCGGAGTTCGAAGAAGGTATAAGAAGATTGACGGAGATAGCATCTCAGCAGCCTACAGCTTACATGTGCTCTGAGGCAGTATGGTGGCGTTGTCACCGTGCCATCATCTCTGACTATTTGAAAGAAAGAGGCTGGACTGTGTTACACATCATGGATAGTAGCACCGCCAAAGAACACCCTTTCACCACGGCTTACCTTGAGACTCATTGATTCATGCAGACACTAACTGGATAGCAGAAAAGCGGAGCAGTTAAATGGCCGGTTCTGGCAAATATTCCAAGATGACGCCTCCAGATAATTGTAAAAATTCATTTTCTATACCTGATCTTACTGTTGTGCAGGTACGAGCTTTTGTGTTTGTAAGTGAGCGGGCTAGCAGGAGATGATCAGGCCTTAATTTAATTTTAAGGAATTAATCTTAACTTTAAGTCTCGAGTGTGAGGTAACCTATTCGAGACCGTTTTAGTCTGTTGCAAATAAAAGCGCTGGATAACAGCTGTTTGTGTTTGATATAATCCCAGCGGGATCACTTCTGGAAAGCCTCAAACCTGCGTTTGGGGCTTTTTTTGTTTCTACCGTCTTCAAACTTAAACCCTTTGGGTAGTTTCGAGTTTAAACGGCTTAGCTTACTTAAAGTCTATTCATGGAAAACTTTGTCAAGATTCAGGTGCCGATTACTGTCTCTTACCCTGCTTTGGAGGGCGTGCTCAAAAAACAACTGGTAGGAGAATACATACCCAAACCCTCAGAAGAAGCCAGCGATTCACCTTACGCGCAGATTCTGGATGTGGGGCTAGCAGGCAGCAGTTCAGGTAACGGCGACATTATCTTAAGAGTCAGGATCCGGATATTGCGGACCATCCTCAAACGTGACAACGTGGACCTGTATGTGCTGGCAACGCCCGGTTATGATAATGACACGCAGCAGGTATACATCCGCAGGTTCAACATGCAGGCCCAGACGACCAGCCGCTTTTATAATTCCTCGCTCGAGGTGCTGGTCAATAAAGTGGCCTATAACCAGATCATCCAGAAGGCAAGGGTAAACCTCGCCGAAATTATTTCGGGTGAGCTGATTAAGGCAAACGGAATGCTGGAGACAGGTATGGAACTGAAAGGGCTAAAACTGACCGGTGCTGTGGAAGAGGTGCGCGTGCAGGATATTACCCCGAAATCCAACCGGATGTTTCTGAACCTGGAGTTGCAGGCAAAAGTGGAAGTAGACGTGTTTGATCTGAGTGAATTGCTGCCTGCTTAGCTTCCTTGAAAGGAACAGTATTTATAACGGGAATCTATTGGCAGGTATAGATGCTGAAATTTTTTCTACAATAATTAATTTTGCTCAATCTGGATAACACCTTGATGCTTAGGTGGATTAAACCAAAATTGCGTTGCCGCGTTTTATACAGTTACCGTGAGGAGAGCGAATAAATATATTAGGTTTTGCGAATTAAGGAAAAAGCCCTACTTTTGCACTCCCAACACGGGAATAACAAGTGCCGATTCTGTAGCTCAGCTGGTAGAGCAATACACTTTTAATGTATGGGTCCTGGGTTCGAATCCCAGCGGGATCACGGAAAACAAAAATGCTGCTTACGTATGTGAGCAGCTTTTTTGTTTTTAGCCCTCACTTAGCATTGCCCTCAAAGTTTGTCTTGTGCAGTATACCTTTGCTGCACAGGTATAGCAGGCTGCAAAAGCAGCTACATCGTATCGTGCCATTAAACCAAAAGTCCCCGGCTATTGTGGTAGCCGGGGACTTTCAGGTATAAGGTATAGGCAGCCTATTCTGTTTTATAGAGCGTCTCAAACAGCCTGTACTTGTATTGCTTATACTCCTGTAATACCGCTACCATGGCAAATAAGGTCAGGGCGATCACAAGAGGGTATACCATGTACAGCATCGGGTGCAGCAGCGGCAAAAACAGCAGGCCCAGCAGCAGGATTGAAATGAAACTGTACAGATATGAAGTCTTGGCACTGAAACTCAGGATACCGCCTTTCACCATCTTAGGGCTTGTAAAGGAAGCAATGATAGCGATAGGTGTCAGCACCAGAACGGCGGCACTATACATCAGCAGAATAAAAGTCGCCTGCTCGTGGTTAAAGAAAGCAACATACAGCACCACAATGGCCGCGTCTATCAGGATAGGCATACGCAGCGGCAGCAGGCTGGCCCGCAGAAATTCTTTGTAGCTTCCGGTAGCACGCTCAGTTGTCAGCCACAGGTTTTTGTAAAAGCCCCACACGTTGTTGAACACGTAGGTATAGATCACGAGTGGACCCACAAACAACCAGAGCGTTGCGTTCTTGTCGAGCATGTGAATGCCCTTGGCCGAATATACCGTGGCGTCGATGCCGAGCATGAGCACCTTAAAACCCAGACCAAACAGGAGTAGCTGCTTGGCCATTTTGTGGTTCTTGAACAGGCGCCAGCCCAGGCTCCGGCGGGCATCGTTGCTGTAGTTCACAGTGCGGCGCTTCGGCTCGTAGGCTGCTTGCTCCAGCAAGTAATTGGCAAGCAGAAAAAAAGCCAGCGAAGCCAGGTGAACTACCAACATCATTACCGAATTGACAGGCTCAAACATAGGCGCGCGGGCCTCTAAGGCTATAAAAGCGCCCACCATAATCACTGCTCCCCAAAATGCACTGCCACGCCAGTTGATGCGCCGCTCAATAAATACCTGTAGCGACCGCCTGGTAATGTGCGCCGTCAGGAACACCAGAAAACTCTGCATGAGGTGCAGGGCGGTATAGTCAGACGACATCATGAAGAGCAGCAGCAGGAAGTTGAGCAGCACAAAATAAAACGGCGACACCAGCTCCACTACCAGTTCAGTACTGAAGCGTTTGAGTGGTTTGATAGGGTAGATGCGGTTAATGAAATCCGCTTTCGGGATATAAGCCGGAAAAAAGCCACGCAGTATTGTAAAGCTCAGTAGCAGCAGGTTGGTATAGCCCAGCATCTGGCTGACATCCATATTCAGTACACCTTCGCGGGCCTGCTGTAACAGGTATGTAAAAAGCCAGGCATAAAAGGCTGACAGCACAATACCCAGCGCAAGCAGGAGCACCCGTTGCATTTTCTTTTGCCGGAAATAGCTGTTTAACCTCGCCTTGCAGGAATATAAAATCAGATCCATGTAATTGCGTTTAGGAGTTTGAGAGCCGGGGAATTCAGGAGTGCTTTTCAATCTCAGACTCCTAAACCCTAAAACTCTCTAACTAATTCAACATCCAGTCGATGTCGGCCTCGGTGGTGGCGTGGTGCGGAAGCAGCAACTGGAACAGAGCCTGGTCAATTAATGCTTCACCGTTCATGGTGAACTCCTGCACCGATCCGTTATACATCAGCTGTCCGTCGTTGAGCACACCAATGTGCGTCGCCACGCGCTCTACATAATTGAGGTCATGCGATGAGATAAGTACTACCCGGTTTGGTGTACTGTAGTTGCGGATCAGTTTCACAAGTAGCTGGGCAGCAATGGGGTCGAGGCCTGTAAAAGGTTCATCCAGAATGAGCACGCGCGGTTTGTGCAGGATAGCGGCTACAATGCCCACCTTCTTTTTCATGCCGGTAGAATAGCCCGCTATATTTTTGTGCAGCGACTCCCGCTCCGTAAAAAAGTAATTGGTCAGGCTATTGATGCGCTGCTGGGCTTCGTCTTCGGGCAACTTATACAGTTTCGCCACAAAGTTGAGATACTCTAGTCCTGTAAACTCTTCGATAAGCGGATTGTCTTCGCACAGAGCGCCTAAATCCTGCTTCACCTCCAGTGCATTGGTCAGGTAATCCTTGCCATATAGTGAAATAGTGCCGCTGTCAGGCTTTATGAGATCGAGAATGCTGTTAAGGAAAGTGCTTTTGCCGACGCCATTTTTGCCGAGCAGGCAATAGCACTGGCCCTGATCTATTGTCATGTCAAGCGATTGCAATACGTGTTTGTTGCCATACGCTTTGGATAGTCCTTTTATCTCGATGCTCATACACTTCCCTGGCTAAATATTGTAATATAACTATTCTTAATGCAGGTATAAATTTAGGTATACACCCGAAATAGTCCAAACATTAAATGCGAAACTTAAGCATAAGGCCAGCGGTGTCCTTAAAACTTTATGCGCTTTTGTGCTAAAGCAACATTGTTAGCTATGCATATGGTTTCGGCGCTTCCCAAATGTTTTGCGTTTTTTCGGGATTAGTTATGCAAACCTTTCACTTCCAAAATGTTGCAACAAGTATGCTAGCTGAACAACAAAACAGGAATAATGTTTTTAGTCTAGTCTAAAAAAATGTATAAGGAAATCTAAACTTTTATTTAAGTTTGTCTCGTAATAGTTAGAAAAAGCTTAATTGAGAAAAATGAAGAACATATACCTGATCTGTGCTTTTTTAGTCATTCCGCTTACGGTTTATGCCCAGGTTGGTAATGTAAAGGGACACGTAATGGCAGGGAACGCACCTGCAGCCTTTGCCAGCATTGGTCTGGTTGGGAGCAGCACCGGCACCACTGCCGATGAAAACGGCTATTTTGAGTTAGGCCAGGTACAGGCAGGACAGCATAAACTTCATGTTTCAGCAATCGGTTTTAGGGCGCAGGAACTGGAAATTACTGTTAGGGCAGGAGAAGTGAGCACGGTAAAAGTTACCCTACAGCCACAGGACGCCCGTTTGCGCGAAGTTGTCGTATCGGGCACCATGCGCGAAACGTATCTGCTGGAGTCGCCGGTGCCTGTAGAGATCTATACCCCGAAGTATTTTCAGAAGAACCCGACACCGGCTATTTTCGAAGCACTTGAAATTGTGAATGGGGTGCAGCCTCAGATCAACTGCAATGTGTGCGGCACCGGCGACATCCATATTAACGGCATGGAAGGGGCCTATACGATGGTGCTGATAGACGGAATGCCGATCGTGAGTGCCCTCTCCACGGTGTATGGTCTGAGCGGTATACCTAACAGTTTGATTGAGCGGGTTGAAGTGGTGAAGGGACCAGCCTCTACTTTGTACGGATCCGAAGCGGTGGCAGGGCTTATCAACATCATCACCAAAAGTCCTGCCACGGCGCCACGCCTTTCTGCCGACTTATTCTATACCTCACACCGCGAACTGAACGCTGACCTTGGGTATAGCAAGCGCTGGAACCGCGTATCGACTATGCTAAGTACCAATTATTTTCGTTTTGCCGACCGACGCGACATGAACCAGGATAATTTTACAGATATCCCGCTGCAGCATCGCTTTTCAATTTTCAACAAATGGAGCCTGAACCGTCCGCAAAACCGTGTGGCCAACCTGGCGGCCCGCTATTATTACGAAGACCGTTTTGGAGGGGAGATGCCCTGGCAGCCCGTGCACCGTGGGGGAGATCAGGTATACGGTGAGTCGGTGTATACGAGTCGTTATGAAGTGCTGGGAAGCTACCAGTTGCCTATACCTGAAAACCTGTTGCTGAGCTTTTCCTACAACGATCACCAGCAGAACGCCGCTTATGGAGAGACAGTTTACAGAGGGCATCAGCGCGTAGGTTTTGGGCAGTTGGTATGGGACCGTGATCTTGGAGTAAAGCAGAAGCTGCTACTGGGTGGAAACTACCGCTATACCTGGTACGATGATAACACACCTGCCACGCAGCGGGGCGAAGATGACGAAAATCAGCCGGACCGCTCCTCGCTGCCAGGGGCTTTTGCCCAGCACGAGTTCAAAGCCTCCGACAAGTTTACTTTGCTTTCCGGCCTGCGCTACGACTTCCATTCGGAACACGGCGGCATTTTCTCTCCACGCCTAAGCATGCGCTGGGCACCAAACGGGGACAATATCTTCCGGCTGGGTATGGGCAATGGTTACCGTGTGGTCAACCTGTTTACCGAAGACCACGCCGCCCTGACCGGTGCCCGCGAGGTAGTCATCCGGAATGAGTTGAAGCCGGAGCAGTCTTACAACGCCAACCTGAATTACCAGCGCTACATTCCGATCGGCAGCGGATTTCTGAACCTGGAAGGATCGGTTTTCTATACCTATTTCACAAACAAGATCATCGCTGATTTTTTGACGAACAACACACAGATCATTTACGACAACCTGAGCGGGCATGCCATTTCCAAAGGTATAGCCCTAAACACAGAGCTGGCTTTTACGTTCCCGCTGCGCCTGTATGCTGGTGTTACTTTGATGGATGTATACCAGGTAAAGGACACAGGCGAGGGGCAGAAAGAACGCATTCCGCAATTGCACGCACCTCGGTTTTCGGGCACTTTCACAGCATCATATCAGTTAAGGCAACTCGGCCTCACGCTCGACTACACAGGCAGCGTAAAAGGCCCGATGTACCTGCCGGTGCAGGAAAATGATTTCAGGCCTGAGAAGTCACCCTGGTTTAGTCTGCAGAACCTGCAAGCAACCAAGACCATGGGAGAGGGGCTGGAGGTATACGGAGGTGTGAAAAACCTGTTCAATTTCATGCCCCAGCACCCGCTCATGCGCCCCTTTGATCCATTTGATAAGCAAGTAGAGGTAGACAACCCTTACGGCTACAGCTTCGATACGGAGTACAACTATGCGCCTATGCAGGGCCGGCGGTTTTTCCTGGGTATTCGCTATACCTTACCGCAATAGCTATCAGCCTGACTGTTTGGGGAATAAGGTATAGACTGCGATTGAGAAGCTGCTTGTGTGTTAAAAAAGTGTACTTGTGGGAGTCTGGCAGTTGCAATTCTCAATTCTGCAGTATACTTTTGCAAACCTAATCAGCTGCGCACGTGGTGAAACTGGTAGACACGCCATCTTGAGGGGGTGGTGCCTTCGGGTGTGGGAGTTCGAATCTCCCCGCGCGCACTCTAAAAGCTCTATTCTTAACTGAATGGGGCTTTTTTGTTTTTAAGGCTTATGAAGGTATAGCAAGTCAGGTATAGCATATGGCGCGAGCGTCCCTGCCTTATCATGTCCCCTAAGTTTTCTGTAACGCGAGTTGATAGCCCCGGCACCTGCTCGAGCAGATATTCCATCCTCTCCCAATGATTTTCTCTCCTGGCAACGGCTGCTTTTTGGAAGGCGTAAAGCCAGCCCGTGCAGCTATGGCGCCTAAGGCTCCTTTTACTGTCAGCGTCTCCTTGCCTATCTGCTGCTCGAGTACTTGCAGCTGAAGCGGCTCAAAAACATGCGCTGCTCTGCCAGTTTCTTGAGCCAAAGCCGCTCCACTTTCACGCCGCCCTTGAGCACCAGGTGCCACCGCTCCATGACCCAGCGCCTGCGGTAATTGACTCAGCGCCTGCGGTCATAGTCGAGCATGAGCAGGGCGGTGACTTCATCTTCCGCCTGGATGGTGGTGAGCAGACACCAGGCTACAGGCTCTTGCCCTGCTGGAGGCGCCGCCTCTATGGCCTTTACCAGCCCCAGCGGCAGGCCCGCCGGGCTCATCGCCAGCGCCGAGTGCAGGCTCAGCCCCAGGTTCACCCCGCCGCTGCCCCCGCCCAGGTCGCCCAGCCCCTCCGTGGCATGGTGGGACAGGTAGCTCAGGCCAGGTCGTGTCCTGGCTCACCAGCACCCCCTGGCAGTCTTGGCAGCGCTGGGCCGTCCGAGGGTAGTGCCCGCAGCTCACATCCACCTCCTCTTTGGAGAAGAGGCGCCAGGCGGCCTTACGCAACCCTTTGCCAACAGCGCTGGAAAAGGCCATCTCAGGGGGCTCCAACAGCCTGTCGGCCAGGGCCGACAAACTTTTCGCCTCGCCTCTGTCTTCCACTCCGCATGCCTTAAACTCTCTTGTGCCCCAGCTCTCTTCCATAAACCCACCTCCTTTCCGGCTATTCTACGAAACTTATGGCACAGGATAAGGCCACAAGCTCGTGTCTGGTATAGTGGGGCCTCTGGCCCGGAGGTTGCTCTGTAGCTTTTGCAGGTATAGCGTCCTATGTTGTTTTATAGCTTCGCCTGTGCGGCGGGCACTCGCTTTTTGTCTTGACAAAAAAATCGAGGCACCCTACCCCCAGTAAGCAAAAAAATCAAGACGCTCCAAATCGAGGGCCCCTACCCCCACTCGCTGAACGCTCTTGACAGGGGGACCCCTTCACCCCCAACAGTGGAGTGTCAATTGGTGCACCTGGCTCAGGAGATCTGTTTCATTGCTTAAGGGGCAAGTTAGTCTTGTTATACCTGTCAGTAGCTTGTGATGTTGTAACTACAATGTTTTATACTTATAAATCCGCAATGGCGGGAAATTACCCCTTTGAAGGGGGCAGGGGGATGTTAATCGTGCACATGTAACCGCAGTTCAACGCTTATACCTGTAAATCGGCAGCTACACCAAAATCCCCCTCCTGTTTTGGGGTAGGGACTCTCTACAAAAGGAGGGGCTAGAGGAGGTAATTCAATCCGGAGACTCCTTGAAGAAGAGCCCCCTTTGTATAGATCCAGACTTATACCTTCCGCTCAAACGGATTTTCAGGCTTTACCAGCATCACCTGCTCTCGTTCTACTACTACAGCGCCTGCGGGGGCGCCTTTGGGTTTGCGGACCCACTTTTTGGGAGTGTAAAGAACCGGGCAGAGGGAGTCGCTTTTGCGTTTGCTGTAGTAGGCGGCCAGTTGAGCGGCTTTCTCGAGTACGGTGGCAGGTATAGCTTTGCCTGCCTGGTACTTGATCACTACATGCGAGCCTGATACGTCTTTGGCATGCAGCCAGATGTCTTCTTTGTAGGTATGGCGCTGCGTGAGCAGGTCGTTGTTCTGGGCACTTTTGCCAACCAGGATCTTAAAACCTTCAGTTTCAAATAACCGGAATGGCGCTTCCTGCTGGGCTTGCTGTTTGGTCGTGAGCAAGTGAGTGTACTCCTTCAGGTATAGCTTGAGCGCTTTATAGGTCTTAGCCTCCACAAGTGCCTGCAACGCATCTTCCAGCACAATGGCTTCCTCCAGTTTGCGCTCTTGACGCTCCTCAAGTTGATTGACCTCCACGTGCTGCTTTTTGGCTTTTCGGTACAGGCGCTCGGCTTGCTTTTGGGGTGTCTCCGTGGCCTTGAGCTTGAACTTGCGCTGGCGGTCGGTATAGAAATCGTAGAGCACTACTTCGGTAGCACGGGGCGGAATGTTAGTCAGGTTGGCCATAATGATGTCGGCGATCTGGGAGTAGGAGCGTCCGTGGCGCAACTCGTGCAGACGTGCCTCGGTCTGCTCCAGTATGGCCTGTGTGGCGCGTTGTTTTTTTAGGAGCTGCTGCTGCGTCTGTTCAAATAATCGCTCGAAGCCGGTCTCGCTCAGGTAGCTGCGGGTAAAACCATTTAGGGCTTCCATTGGGTTATCGTATTCCTGCAGCACTTCACCTAATTGGAGCAGCGACAGCCGCAGCTTGCCATTGAGTCTGATGACGTAGTACGCTTCCGGGGCTTCGAGTTGCTCGAGCATCGTCTGCACCAGTTCCCATTTCTCCTCGAGCGAAGCGTTGCGATACCCCAGCTGCTCCAGGAATAGGGCCGGCAGGTCGCCGAAGGTCGGGTATACCTTCTTGAGATTTCCATCCCCTGCGACAAAAGCATCAAGGTTTTGTCGCAGGGGCCTGTCCATCTGCAGTGGGTTTAGCTCCAGATCGGCACCGAATTTTTTGTGAAAGGGCTTTAGCGGCTCTTCGCCACGAAAAAGCACGATGTTAGAGCGGTTGCCGAAAAGTTTAAACAGCAAGATATAGCCCTTGCTAAGCTTTAAATAGAAGCTTCGTTCGTTCAGATGCTGCACCACATCCTGCACGGTTCTCCCCAGCAGTTCACCAAACAGGTTAATGGTATTAGCCTTTGCCCGCTTAAACTCAGTCGGGAAGGAAAGTGACGAAAAGTGCGAAGTGAGTGCAGCACGGATGTACAGCTCCTGCTCTCCGGCTGCAAAACCAATGACCAGTTCGTCCTTGTTCTGACTGAAGCAGGCAATCACTTCCATCCCCACCAGCTGAGTGCGCAGCTGTTCGGAGAGTTGCCTTAAGAAATAGTAATTCTGGTGCATGAGCTAAAATGACAAAGGACAATTTGACGAAAGACAATGGATAGCTGCCGGAAAGAGGAAAGTAGTAAGAATCCGAATGGATAATCTATCAAGACTTATTCAGTGAATTTTTTGAAATAGTCTTTTGTCTTAGGTCAGGAAGCCAAAGAACCTCCAAACTATACCTCAATCTGCAGACCATCGTAGCCTAATCGGATAAAGTCGGGGAGGGTGAGTTCTACTTCGCGGTGCAGGCCCAGCAGGTGACTGATGTGGGTCAGGTAGGCACGTTCGGGCTGCAGGTCTTTCAGCAACTCAACAGCCTCCTGCAGCGAGAAGTGCGAAATGTGTGGCTCCAGGCGCAGAGCGTTCAGTACGATCACCTTAGAGCCGCGTACCTTTTCCTTCTCCGTTTCCGAAATGTAGTTGGCATCGGTAATGTAAGTGAAGTCGCCGACCCGGTAGCCCAGCACGGGCAGCTTGTAGTGCTTCACCCGGATAGGTATAAAAGGGACGCCCTCAATTTCAAAAGGATCCTCAGTAATAGGATTTAGCGCCACACGGGGTATGCCCGGGTACTGTATACCTGAGAAGATGTAGGCAAACTCCCGCTTGAGCTGCTCCAGCACACGTTCCTCGCCGTAGAGCGGCATGTCTTTGTGTTGCGAGAAGTTGTAGGCGCGGATGTCGTCGAGGCCGGCGGTGTGGTCTTTGTGCTCGTGGGTAAACACCAGGGCATCGAGCGTGCGGATACGTTCGCGCAGCACCTGCTGGCGAAAATCGGGACCGGAGTCGATGATGATGCTCTTGCCCTCCACCTGCAGATGTACCGAGACGCGCAGGCGCTTGTCCCTGTAATCAACAGAACGGCACACTTCGCAGGAGCAACCGATAACCGGTACGCCCTGCGAAGTGCCCGTGCCTAAAAGCGTTACTTTCAATTGGTTTTTTCCTGGTTGCGAATGTCCTGGTAAAGCTGTCGGTACTTTTCGCTCAGCAGGCTTTCATCTACTGTGATGGTTCTCAGAATGTCGTACAGGCAATTGATTTTCCCCTCCAGGCTGAAGTACTTGTTCACGACAGCCACCTTCATGTCTTTGAGCACACAGTAACCCGCTTTAAAATTCCCCTTCTCGTAGCGCAGCACAAAATCCGACTCCGCAAAAATATCCTCCAGCTTATTTAAAAATGGCCGTGTGTACTTCAGCTCCATCTATAGCTCTCCGGTGTGCTTCTTTACAGTCTGTACCAGCATATCGAAATCAAGTGGCTTTGGCAGGTACTCATTAATGCCTACTTCCTTGAAGTCTTCCATGGTATAGTTGTTGGCGTTGCCTGTTACCGCAATGATCGGAATGTTGGAGATCTGCTCGTCTTTGTGTGCGCGGATTTCCTTTGAGCACTCCATGCCATTCTTGATCGGAATGTTGAGGTCCATCAGGATGGCGTCGATCTTGTTGTTTTCTACCTGTTTGATCACTTCGCTGCCATTCTTGGCGGTCAGGATCTTGTAGTTCTGAAGCTCGAGGATTTTCTTAGTCAGGTTCAGGATCACAGAACTGTCTTCTGCAATCAGGATGGTCTTGTTGTCTGCCATGGATTTAATAAACTATAAAATGATCTCTTTATAAGTTCTGCAGTAGTTTTTGTATTGGGCCAGCAGCTTCGCAAAGTTATTTCCTACGTTTTCGAACTGGTCATGTTTAATGTCATGTTCCAGGATTTTGGCTAGCTCGGCCACCTGGTTTATGCCAAGTGTAAAGCCGGTTCCCTTTAGCTGATGCAATGTACTTAAAATACTTTTGTATTGTTGTGCGTCCAGTTCTTTTTTGGCCTCTTCGAGCAATTCACCGGCTTCCTGCTCAAATTCTACATACAACTGGTGCGCAAAGTCCGCGCCGCCGATTTCTTTGAGCTGCTCTGTTATGGACAGGTCAATTACAGGTATAGCCTCAGCTTCTGAAGCATCGTCTACTGCCGCGGTCAATCCGGCGGTGTTGTCGCGCTTCCAGTTTTGCTCGTACCACCGCATGATCACCTTGTACAGATCAGAGCTCTTCACCGGCTTGGAAATATAATCGTCCATACCCTGGCTCATGAACTTCTCGGCATCTTCGCGCATGGAGTAGGCTGTCATGGCTACCACCGGAGGACATGCGCTGCCCAGTTTTTCTTTGATGATGGTGGTTGCTGTCACGCCGTCCATCTCTGGCATCTGAATGTCCATAAACACCATGTCGTAGCCATTATTAAGGGCTCTGTCGATGGCTTCGTAACCGTTGGAGGCAACATCAGTACGACAGCCTAAGCGTTCCAGCAGCTTAAAGGCTACTTTCTGGTTGATCTGGTTGTCGTCTACCAGCAGCACGTAAGGGGAGAAGTCCAGCACCTCAGCTTCGGCATTCTGCAGCTGCATACGCTGCAGCTGTGCCTCCACTTCCGCGTTGTTGGCTTTTTTCACTTTTATCGTAAACCAGAAGTCACTGCCATCGTTTGGCTTGGACTCTACCCAGATATCTCCACCAAGCAGGTGTGTGAGCTGCTTCGAAATGGCCAAACCGAGTCCCGTACCACCAAAAGTTTTGGTAGAAGAATTATCAAGCTGCGTAAAATCGGTGAAGAGCAGTCGCTGGTCGTCCTCGGTTATACCTATACCTGAGTCTTTCACCCGTACCTTCAGTACATACTCCTCGCCTTTTTTCAATGGCTCGGCATCTACGTGTATGCTTACTTCGCCTTCGTTCGTAAACTTAATGGCGTTAGAGGTGAGGTTAGACAATACCTGCAGGAAGCGCGTCTCGTCGGTGAGGACATAACGCGGCGTTTCCGGGGTAATCGTGTATGTAAAGTTCAGGTCTTTCTGCTGAGCACGGTTAGCAAAGAGTGAGTATATCTTGTTGAGCGTATCGTGCACGTCCACACCACTCTCGTGCAGTACCAACTTGCCGGCCTGCATTTTCGACAGGTCCAGGATGTCGTTGAGGATCGCCAGCAGCGCATCTGAAGATTTGCGCAGTGTATCGATGTACTCTTTCTGCTCTTCGTCACTGACAATCTGGCTTAGCAAGTCGATCATACCGATGATGCCGTTCATCGGGGTACGCAGCTCGTGGCTCATGTTGGCCAGGAACTGTGTCTTCACTTTCAGCAGGTTTTCGGCTTCTTCTTTTGCCTTCAACAGGGCTACCTGCGTACGCTTCAGTTCCGAAACATCGCGCAGTACACCTTCCAAACCTGCAGGCTGACCATCCTGGTCATAAGTAAGGCGCGAATCTAGCAGCACAGTTTTAGTAGAGCCATCCTTGCAGATCATCTCAATCTCGAAGTCACGGATGCTTTCCTGCTCCAGTACCCGCTCTTTTACCAGTGCCCGGTCAGTTACATTGGCATACAGCTGATCTGAAGGAATACGATGAACTTCTTCTACTTCATAACCCAGTAAGTTATAAATTGAAGGGCTTACCAGCTCAAACACACCACTCAGCGTGGTACGGTAGTACACGTCCTGGAAGGACTCGAATATACTTCGGAATTTTACTTCGCTCTGGGCCAGTGCCAGCTGCGAGCGCTTCTTGTCTGTGATGTCGAGGGCTATACCTGAAATCTCCTCAAAGCTACCGTCCTCCAGGTAAATTGGGTTGAGGTATACCTCGCGCCAGCTTTCCGGATTGTGCAGGTGTATTTCAAAGTGCTGTGGCTGCCCCTGAAAGGCCTGCTCATATTTGTCTTTCCAAAATTCAAACGAGCTTTCGTGGAAGTTCAGCACCTCGTCGTCATTCAGCTTGGTGTAGAGCTCCAGTTCATGGCCGCTTCGGTTGAAGAAGGCGGTAGCAAAGTTCTTATTGAAAGAAGTAAGCTCAAGCTCACGGTTGAGCGACCACATGTGGTGCGTCCCGGATTCAAAGATGGCGTTGAGGCGTGCGTTCTGGTTGTTAATTTGCTCTTCGTTGCGCTTGCGCTCAATGGCCAGCGCCACCTGGTTCGAGATAAAGTGCAGAATCTCAATGTCGGTGTGCACATAAGCGTTCGGGTCCTGGTAGTCCTGCAGGGTGATCACCCCGATAATGCGATCGCCGATGGCCAGCGGGGAGCAGAGCATGACTTCAGGTATAGCGCCATATAGGGTAATGTCCTGTTCTCTGGCCAGCTCCAGCAGCTCCGACTTCTGCATGTAAAGCGGCTTGCCTGTTTCAATGATATACTCCGACAGCCCATGGGAGAACTGTCGACGCACCTGCGTTTTGGAAGATTTGTCTACAAACTGATCGACCAGGTATACAAAGTGCAGATGGCGGTGGTTATCGTCGCAAAGGGCAATGTAGATGTTGCGTGTCTCGATGATTTTGCTTAACTCCCGGTGTATAGCCGAGTAAAGTGAGTTGAGGTCCTTGCTGCTGATAGCCAGGTTAGCGATACTATAATATACCTTTTGCAAACGTTCCGCTTTGATGCGGTCGGTAATGTCGTGCAGGATGGCACGCGTTGCCACCGGACGACCATCCTGCCAGCTGCAGGTGATGGAGCCGATCAGATGGACGGGCTTCCCGGCCTTGGTCAGGAATACGGTTTCCATCTTGTTCACGTTCTCGCCCTTGTACAAATTGCGCAGCTGGTAGATTAGCTTGGCCTTGTAGTAAGGATGCACAATGTCGTTGAGCGTGAGTGACTCAATGTCGTAATCGGTATAGCCCAGGCGTTCTTTCCAGGCTTTGTTCACGAAGATGAACTTGTTATCTACCGAGATATTCTGGATCAGGTCATGGGCATTGTCGAAGAGGTCCTGGAGGCGGACTTTGTTGTCCTTCAGGGCTTCCATGGCAATACGCTTGTCGGTCATGTCCTTGCCTACGCTGGTCAGGCCGATCAGCTCGCCATCCGGTCCGTACTCAAACATGCAGTTCCAGCGCACGGTCTTCACCTGGCCGGATTTAGTGATCAGGTCGCGCTCATAGTAGGAGTTCAGTTGCCGGGTTTCTATGGATCGCTTGAAGTCGGTCAGGCGGTTTTCGCGGTCGGCTTCCGACACCAGCAGTTCATAGAAATTCTGCCCGATCAGTTCTTCCCGGCTATATTCCACATAGGTGAGGAAATAATCGTTGGCATAGGCGATGTTGCCGTTTTTGTCGAGGCTGTAATAGATCAGGTTTACCTTCTCCAGGAAACTTCGGAAGTGGGCCATCGACTCGCGGGCAATCTCCTCGCGGCGTTTCGAACCCTGCACCTGCTTGCGCTCAGTGATATCGCGCTTAAATACCAGAATGTGGTAAGTACCGTCGATCATCACCCGGTTCAGGTTGAGCTCGGTATCCATGGTGGAGCCGTCTTTGCGGATGTTTTTCCAATCTACTGTGATCGGCTTTCCGGTCGCCATCAGCTGCTCGGTTAGCATGGCTGTTTTCTCGGCTGAAGGTATGCCGTCAGGCTGATACTCCGGCGAAAACTCATTCGGAGACTTGCCTACCAGTTCTTCGCGTTTGCAGCGGAAATACTCCAGCGCCTTCTCATTGCAGTCTACTACAATGCCATCCCGGAAAAGCAGGATCGCGTCGTAAGTAGACTCAAACATGATTTTATACTTGTCCTCGGTGTAGGTAAGCTTGCGTTGCAGGTCGTGTTTGGCAATGTAGTTGCCGATGGCGCTCCCGATAAAGTCGAGCAGCGACATAAACGACTCGGTAATTTTAGCATCGTGCCCTGGCCATACCAGTAGCAGTGCTGTAAGGCCCGCCTCCGAGCTGACAGGCAGCACCGTCAGGTGCTGGCCCAGCAGTTCTTCCATCTGGTGTATGGTAGCGTATAGCGCTTTGTGGCGGTCAGGTTGAATGAGTTGCTCGGCATGTGTACGCGGAAAGGCAATTGAGGTGGGCAGATTGCCCGACAGTGTTTCGCCTGTGCTGAAAGAAAGCAAGATACTGCCTTTTGCAGCATCATAGGTATAAACGGCCCCGCCAATGATGTCGGTCTTGTCCAGCAGCTCGTTCAAGGTATAGCGCAGCACATCCTCACGACTTTCGGAGCCCGATAGGTTCGTGATCAGGTGATTGACGAACTCGAGCTGGTGATTCCGGTAGCGCACGTTGCGTTCCGCACCAACTGCCTCGTACAGGTTTTTAGCAGAACCGAAGATGACTGTCTGGCCATTGAAGTTGCCCTTTCTGAGGGAAATCTCCACCGGCATCAGTTCATTGTCTATTTCACGAAGCCACCACTCAAAGCGCTGCGGTTCCCCCTTCAATGTGTTCTGCAACTGGTTGCGTAAGGCGACGCGCTCAAACAGGTTAAGCTCAAACTGCTTAAAAAGCGACTTGCCGATGATTTCCTCTTTTCGGAATTCCACCAGATCGGAAGCGCTTTGGTTTATATCAATGAAAATGCCATCGCGATCGAGAACGAAGAGTGGTTCGGCGCTATCATCGAACAGATTATGATAACTGGAGTCGTTGGCTTCTGCAGCTACGCTCTCCGGAATATCGAAATACAAAAATGGCTGTCCCTGAAACTCCAGTTGCTGACAATGGAAGGTGCACCGGTTGCCCTGTAAGTCCTTTACTTCGCCTGTCACTTTATCCTGACGGGTCAGCGATACCTTAAAGGCAGCAAAATCATCTTCGTCGGCCAGTCCGATAAGCGGGCGAATGGCAGTGCCCTGCTCTACAGAAAAGATCGTTTCTGCTTTGGTATTGGCGGCCAGCAGCTCTCCTGCGGCAGATGTCACCAGCAAAGCATGGTCAGCAGGGTATAGCTGACGAAGCACCTGCAGCAGGTTGTCGGCAAGAATTGTCAGGTTGTTGGTAGTTTGTCGACTAGGTATCAGTGGCATCCGGTTGTAGATCAGTTCTCGTTTAAACCCATAAATTAGTAAAAAAACAAAAGCAAAGGCACTTTTGCTTCCTGAATAACAAGAAAGGGAGTTAATTTGTGGCAAATTTACGAAGTAAATCGTTTGTCTTACCCATGCCTGCAGTTCAAGCCCCCCGTTTTCTGATTGTAGTAGTTGGTCCGACTGCTGTGGGCAAAACCGATTTGTGCGTACGCCTTGCCCGGCATTTCGGTACCGAGATCATTTCAGCTGACTCACGCCAGTTTTACCAGGAAATGTCAATTGGTACGGCCAAACCTACGCCGGAGGAGCAGCAAGGTATACAGCATCATTTTGTGGATTCGCACCCGATCACAGAAACTTACAATGCAGGCGCTTACGAGCAGGATGTGCTGGCTTTACTTGGGCAATTATACCAACAATATAAATCCGTGATTCTGACAGGTGGCTCGGGGCTGTATGTGCGGGCCGTCACCGACGGGATGGATGAAATGCCGGAAACAGACCCTGCCGTGCGCGACAAACTGACTGCGCGCTACCGGCAGGAAGGGCTGCAGCCGTTGTTAGTGCAGTTGCAGCAACTCGACCCTGCTTATTACGAGCGGGTAGACAAGGCCAATCCGCAGCGTGTTATACGTGCGCTGGAGGTATGCCTTTCGAGCGGACAGCCTTATTCTGATTTCCGGAAAGCAGGTGCTCAGGAGCGCCCTTTCCACATCATCAAAGTTGGCCTGAACCGTAACCGGCAGGAACTGTACGAGCGCATTGACCGCCGCATGGACCTGATGCTGGAGCAGGGGCTCTTAGAGGAAGCGAAAACTCTATACCCGTACCGCGATCATAATGCCTTGCAAACAGTTGGCTACAAAGAGATATTTGACTACCTGGAAGGGAAGTACGATTGGGAGGAAGCGGTGCGCCTTTTGAAGCGGAACAGCCGACGTTATGCCAAGCGGCAGCTCACCTGGTTTCACAAACATCAGGACTATACCTGGTTTCATCCGGAGCAGTGGGATGCCATCCTCACTTTCATCGGGGAGCAGATGCAGCACCCAAAACAGGTATAGGTATAGAAACAGCGAAGCCGGCACAGTAAGTAGCCGGCTTCGCTGTTTGGCAGGTATAGCGTGTTTATACCGACAGAATATCCACCATTTTAGTGAAGTTCGGGTTGATAAGTTTCTGCTTGGTGATGGTCTCGATGAAAGGAGTATACACCAGTTCTCTGTTGATGATACCGGCCATTTCGTTTGTGCGTCCCGCTATCAGGCCTTCCACGCAGGCGATGCCCAGCTGGCTGGCCAGCATACGGTCGGCTGCGGATGGCGCACCGCCACGCTGCACGTGGCCCAGTATGGTCACACGCGCATCCATGTCCGGGATCTGCTGCGATACTTTAGCCGCGATCTCTGTTGCGCTTCCCTCTTCGTCGCCTTCCGCTACAATCACGATAAAAGAAGTCTTGGAGCGTCTCCAGCCTGCTTTTAACTGGTCGATCACATAGTCAATGGAGGTGTCCGTTTCCGGGATCATCACAATTTCAGCGCCCCCGCCAATGGCGCAAGGTATAGCGATATAACCTGAGTCGCGTCCCATCACCTCCACAAAAAATACGCGTTCGTGACTGTCGGCCGTATCGCGGATCTTGTCGATGGCATCGAGGGCTGTGTTCACAGCTGTGTCGTAGCCAATGGTATAGTCAGTACCGTAAAGGTCGTTGTCGATCGTGCCGGGTGCACCAATGGTAGGGATGCCATACTCCTCGAAAAAAATGTTGGCTCCAGTAAAAGTACCATCTCCTCCAATTGCCACCAGGCCCTCAATTCCGTTTGCCTTTAACTGCTCGTAAGCAGCCTGGCGTCCTTCTTTTGTTGCAAACTCCTTGCTGCGTGCCGATTTCAGGATCGTGCCGCCTTTCTGTATGATGTTGCTCACTGTCAATGACTCCATTCTGAAAATGTCGCCTTTGATCATGCCGTTGTAGCCTCTTCTGATACCGTAAACTTCCAAATCGTTGTAAACGGCTGTCCGTACGATCGCTCGAATACAGGCATTCATGCCCGGCGCGTCGCCTCCTGATGTAAATACTCCAATCCTCTTCATAAAGAGTTGCTGTTTGATGTGTTCCGTGTAGAAGCCGGTTTCCAGCTCCGTTCAATAGATCCCCGCAAAATACGCCGTGGTTTTAATGAAATCGCAAGGTAGCCATTTGTTGATTTAAGTGGAAATAAAAAAAGAATACAAAATCATAACTAATAAGATAGCAAAAACCGTATGTAAATGCACTACCGTCTGCAGACTTAAAGCAAGAAAAATACGTTTCTACTGTAGTTACTGCAAAATTAGATGCCTGGGTGTAGCAATACTTAGAGCATTCGTTATTAAATTGTTACGAATTAGTCAATCAGTGAAAAAGGAGCCGTATGTTTAGTTTTTTTGAAAGCGAGGCAGAGAAAAAATTAAAGAGCCACATTACCAACCTTGGAGCTCTCGCTAAGGCAGATGGTCACGTGGATCCTACTGAAATGGAGTTTATTATTTCGATCGGGGAGCGGCACGGTATGAAATCAAGCGAGGTGCGCAACCTGCTTTCGAATGTGCAGGCTGTGAAACCGCAGCTGCCCTCTAACGATACCGAGCGCTTTGATCAGATCTACGACCTGGTGGAAATGATGCTGGCCGACGGCATCGTAGACGAAAGCGAAATGGAGTTTTGTGTCAACATGGCCGTGCGGCTTGGTTTCAAGAAATCTATTGTCGGGGTGCTGGTACGCAGGATCTCCATTGGCGTGAAGGACGGACTCTCGCGCGAACAAATACGGGAGGATGCACAGTCTTTCCTGAATTACTAAAAGGACTGCATGAAAAACCTGCGCGTTTGGAATGGGGCCATTTTGGGAACCTACGCTTTGGCGCTGTTAGTACTGGCCTATTTCTTTTTCGCGCACGAACTCTACCTCATTTCCTACGAGCCTACCTTACTATCCGACGATTTCATTCTTCGTTTTTTTGCCTTCTGGTTCATCAGCTTTCTGCTCACCATCATGGTCTACCTGCTCAACCTGAGCCTGAACTACCTTTGGCTGCCCCGCTCTGAAAAAATTGTGGCTATGCAGGCAGGTAAACTAATATTGGCTGTAGGACTTTCAGCTGCTTTTTTTGCGGTCGTGATCGTCACACTCAGCGGCCTGCAGTAATCTCCTCTACATAGGCCAGAACACAGGCACCAGGACCAATATCACAATCACCAGGATCAAAGTAAGTGGTGAACCAATCCGGATGAAATCCCAGAAGCGGTACTTGCCCGGGCTGTAAACCAGGATGCAGGCAGGTTCAAAAGGCGTAACCAGCGACACTGAGGCCCCCAGCATAATGGCGATGGCAAAGGCACGCGGATCAGCACCCAGTTCCATGGCAGCCCGCAACGCCACAGGTATAACCACCAGCGCCGCGGCCGCATTCGACATCGGTTGGGTGAGGATTACGGTCAGGATTACAAAGCCCGCCAGTATACCTGTTGTGCCGCCAATGGGCTCCATCACCTGCACAATGCCCTGCGCCAGAAACTCGGCGGCACCGGAGTTTTCCATGGCTGCGCCAAAAGCCGTCATGCCTCCTATGAGTATAAGCAGACGCCAGTCGATGGCATTGTAGGCTTTCTCGGTACTGATAGCCCGCAGCAGGATACTCGCAACAGCGGCCGATAGGAAAGCGATAGAGAGTGGAAGCAGCTTCAGTGTCCCTGCCAGTATGGCCAACGCAAAACAGGCAATCACGATCAGACCCTTTTTCTTTTTGTAGAACACTGGCTCAAACTCATCGAGCACGGCAATGTGGTTCGAGTTGCGGACCTGTTCAAAGCGCTCAGGGGCTCCCTGTACCAGCAGGACATCTCCCATGTGCATTTTTATACTTCCTATTTTACTACGCAGCGTTTCGCCATGCCGCGAGACAGCCAGCACCACCAGACCAAATCGCCGCAGAAACTCTGACTCTTTAATGGTGCGGTTAATCAGGTTCGACTGCCGGGTGATCATGATTTCGGCCAGCCGGATATTTTCCGTTTCGAGGTCTTCAGAAATAAGTGCATCGGCCATGATCTGCAGACCTTTGGTTTCCTTTACCTTCAACAGGGTATCGATATCTCCCTCCACCAGCAAAATATCATTGGCGCGGATGCGGGTACGGAAGTCGGGCAGGAAGTTTTCTTTGGCGCGGATAACGTTGAGCATGCGCAGGTTCAGCGTAGTTAGCTCTGAGGTAAAGACCAGCTGCCCTACGAGCGGCGAATCAGGTTGTACCACTACTTCAGTCACATATTTTTGCAGCTTATACTCTTCGGCCAGTTCCTGGTCGGCGTGGTCCGGCAACATGCGCTGCCCAAAGGTCATCATGTAGATGATACCCACCACAAAGATGATGAAGCCTATACCTGATATCTCGAACAGCCCGATCGGTTCCAAACCAGCCTTGGCGATGTAGCCGCTGACAGCCACGTTGGTAGAGGTGCCGATGAGCGTGCAGGTACCTCCCAGAATAGCGGCATAGGCCAGCGGCATCAGTAGTTTCGACGCGCTCAGGTTGATGCGTTTGGAGAGGCCGACCAGCGGTGTGATGAACATGGCCGTTACGGTGGTATTGTTCATAAAAGCCGAAACCACACCCGTTACCAGCATAATAATAAACAGCATCAGGTTGTTGCTCTGCTGGGCAAGCCGTACGAGCCGTACCACGGCAAAATCGAGTATACCGGTCTCCTCGAGGGCGGCGCTAAGTATGAAGATGGAGGCAATGATAATGATAAAGTCGCTGCTGAAACCGGCGAAGGCCTCCTCAGGGCTAATGATGCGCAAACCTGCCAGAATGATGAGCATGACCAGCGTGACCAACTCAACGGACACCTTTTCGGTTGCGAACAGCACAACCGCTATCACCAGCAAGGTCAGTACAATGGTTATTTCCATAGAAGACGATTGGAAGCACACCAGATAGAAGGTGTAGCAACGGCTTTTACGTGACAAAGCCGCTCCCGATAGTCTCTTACCGGAAAATATTTGCAGTGCCAGCTCTTTATACCTGATCAGGACACCGTTTGGGTTCCCCCTATCAGGTATAGCAGGTTAAGCTAAAGCCTCGTCAATAGAGGTCAGGATGATCTGGCAGGCCTCGCGGATCTGCGCTTCGGTGATGGTGAGTGGTGGTGCGATGCGCATGGAGTTTTCGCAGAACAGGAACCAGTCAGTCAGCACGCCGTTGAGGATGGCCCGGTCGATCACCGCTTTTAAGACCTCAAACGACTCGAATTCTGCTGCCATCATCAGCCCTTGGTTGCGTATACCATTGATGCGCGGATGCACGAGTAACTGCTTAATCAGCTCGGCTTTTTGTGCGACGCCCTCCAGCAGGTTTTCTTCCTCAATGACCTGTAGCGTGGCAAGAGAGGCAGCGCAACTCACCGGGTGTCCGCCAAAGGTAGAGCAGTGGCCCAGAATCGGCTCGGTTTTAAAAACAGACATGATTTCCTGCGGTGCAATGAAAGCACCTATCGGCATGCCGCCTCCCATCCCTTTGGCGCAGACCAGTATGTCCGGCTCTATGCCGAACTGCTCAAAGGCCCAGAAGGTGCCCGTTCTGCCGAAGCCACATTGTATCTCATCCAGAATTAGCAGCGTGCCGGTCTGGTTGCAGCGTTCCCGTAGTTGCTTCAGGTAATCCTTCTCCGGCACACGAACACCAGCCTCTCCCTGCACAGTCTCTATCAAAACCGCGGCTGTACGCGCTGTTATTTGCTCCAGGTCTGCGACGCTATTGTAATGGATGTGGCGCACGTCGGGCAGGAGCGGACGAAAGGCATTCTTAAAGCTTTCGCTGCCGTTCATCGAAAGGGCACCCTGTGTAGAGCCGTGGTAGGCGTTGTAGCATGAAATCAGCTCGGTGCGGCCGGTATAGCGTTTTGCCAGTTTCAGGGCACCTTCCACCGCCTCTGCCCCGGAGTTGAGCAGGTAGGTGTTATTGAGTCGATCAGGTAATGTGCCGCTAAGAGCATGGGCCAGCTGTACCTGCGGCGCCTGTACAAACTCGCCGTATACCATCAGGTGCATGTAACGGTCAAGCTGGTCATGAATGGCCCGTAGCACTTTCGGGTGGCGGTGCCCCACATTGCTCACGCCTATACCTGAAATCAGGTCGATGTAGCGGTGGCCATCACTGCCATACATGTAAATTCCTTCTGCCTTCTCCACTTCGATCATCAGCGGAAAGTCACTTGTCTGCGCCTGGTGCTGCAAAAACAGCTGTCTCAATGATACCATGCCGCAATTTAGGCAATTTGAAGCTTTGCTCACACCATTTATACTTTCCGGCTAGTCAAAATTGGCTGCTGTTCGTACAATATGAGGGGCCGGTAAAAAGCCCGGCTTTAGATGTTGAACTTTAAAAAGGAGGATCAAATGCCACAAGGAGATAAATCATCTTACACAGATAAGCAGAAACGCCAGGCAGAGCATATTGAAAAAAGCTACGAGAAAAAAGGCGTGAGCAATGAAGAAGCTGAAAAGCGTGCCTGGGCAACAGTAAACAAGCAAGACGGAGGCGGCAAGAAAAGCGGCTCCGGAAGAGGCAAATAAGGTATAGAAACCTACATTAAGAGATAGATAAAAGAAAGACCGGAAGTGTTTGCTTCCGGCCTTTCTCGTCTATGGGTAATTGTTGGTATGCGCCTGTGGATCGTCTTCGTCCAGGGAGGCAGATACCGTAGGTGGTATACCTTGCAATGGTCTGTTGTGAGAAAACGGACGCTCCCGCATGGCACGCTCCTGCTGTTTTTGATGATTACTCCTCTTACGGCGGGCATATGCTACCAGGGCCATGCCAGCCAGCGCGACTATACCTGTCGCGGCCATTACTTTCGGTATGGTGTTGTCAGGGGCGGGAGGTACGGAGAGCACGCCCTGCTCGTCGGCAATGGCGGGCTCATGCACATACCGGCCATGAACCGGCACCGCCAGCGACCAGAAATCCTTTACAAGTTGTTCAAGCTGTCGCATGAGCTGCGTGCCTTCCATCGGCAGTCCGTGTCCGGTAGCTGCCACACTGGGGTTTAGCTCCATCAGTTTCTCCACGGAGCGGTGCGCCGAGCCCCAGTCGGAGGTATAGTATTTAGGAGGGCCATGCACTTCTCGTTTCTGCGTCATCACCGCCAACATCGACTCACCGTCGCGTGTGACGAAGGCGTCGCCTGCCAGTAGTACCCGGTCACGCTCCCGGAAAAAAGAAACGTGTCCTGCCGTATGGCCAGGTGTGTGGATCCAGCGCCATTCGGGCAGGCCGGGAACAGAGCCATCGGTTGGCAGCAGCTCTAGGTTCTCATGTATATCAATAGGTTTTTTAGGGTATAGGAACGACATGTACGCCATACCGCCGCCGCCCACACTCGGGTCTGGTGGCGGATAAGATGATTTTCCGTTCAGATAGGGCATCTCCAGCGGATGGGCGTACACGGGTACTTCCCATTCCCGGGCCAGCTCCTTTACAGCGCCGATGTGATCAAAATGGCCGTGGGTAAGCAGGATGGCTTTGGGACGGTTGCCCCCGAACAGTTCATCCACCACTTTCCGGATCTTATCCGCGGAGCCGTACATGCCGGCGTCCACGAGTACCCACGAGTGGTCAGGTGATGTTACAAAGTAGAGATTGACAAATACGGTCTTGAGTCCCCATACTCCCGGTGCAACTGCAAAAGCTTCCTTGCTATCGTGGGTCGAGGTACGATAAGTAGTTTCCATAGGCATTCACCATGTTTTGATTTCAAATGATAACGGGCGGAATATATACTACGGCTGTCGTGGTAATTGGCTGCAGTGAGCGGGCATATTCAGCGCTGATTTGTCTGGTTGTCATATATTATACCTGAAAAGAGTGACTTTGCTGCCAAAATGCTAGCTATACCCGACATGAAGAAGCCTGGTGTATACCTCACAATAAAGGCATACTTTTTGTGTTTATACCTGCGCAGACCTTCACTAAAATTAATGTGGACAATGTTTCCTGATTGGCAGGAATTATTTATCTTTCTGAAAACGTTACATACACATGGTAAATTTATTTGTTCCCCCCAGCTATATGGCCGTCTACGCGAAGTGTGTGGATGCGTCTATGCCGGCTTTCGAACCGGAAGAGTGGATCGAGGAAGGGCGAGTGTATCCTGTGAAGCACTTTACCGAGCCCCTCAACCAGGGTGACGGCTTTGCCGTGACGATCATGGATGAGGACGGCGTGGAGATCCATCCTTCTTCTTCGCACTGGAGTTTTGCCTCCACTAGATTTGAATTGTACACCCTCCATTTGAATTAATATCAAAACTGCTGATATTTTCGTTAACCAATAAGGCTGCCCCGGCAGCCTTTTTCTTTGCTTAAGTATGGAGTAGATTTTAATGTTGAGTATCGCTGAGTTTAATTTGCTTTCGCCCCGCGAACAAGCCGCCATGGTGCTGGAACAGGGCCGCTACCTGCATCATATTATTCGTGGGTGGTGCAAAATTGATTTGTACTGGTTTCATAACTATTATGTGGAGGTTTGGTTCTTGTACGATCTGAAAACCATCGGGCTGGTTCGCACCCTCACCAACAAGGCCTCGCTGGACCCTTACCTTGAAACAATCAAGCTCAAAGTCAAAACCTAGGTATAGCTGCACTGCCATTCTTCAAGCATTCAGATCGTGTACAGGTATAGCAGTTGTTTGTGGGGAGAATAAGCGGGGGTTTGCCGGAATTTGGTACTTTTGCAGGTATACGATACCGGTATCATCCATAATCGAGACAAATGAAAAAAGCCTTACCAAAGAAAGATATCCTTTTAGTCAGTACTTCTACCACCCATGGCACAGACTACCTGGAGCACTGCCAGAGCGAGATAAAAGAGTTGTTAGGCGACCGCAAGAACATCCTGTTTATACCTTATGCCCGTCCGGGCGGCATCTCTCACGCAGACTACACAGCCAAGGCAGGCGAAGCCTTTGAAGCAATGGGCATCAAATTAAGCAGTGTACACGAGGCCGAAAACCCGGTTGCGGCCGTAGAGCAGGCGGAGGCGGTTTTTATAGGCGGAGGTAATACATTTCTGCTGTTGCGCCAGCTCTATGCCAACAAACTGATCGAGCCGCTGCAGAAGCGGGTGGAGCAGGGCATGCCGTACATGGGCACGAGCGCCGGCACCAACGTGGCGGGCAAAACCATCGGTACTACTAACGACATGCCTATTGTGTTCCCTAAATCATTCGATGCACTACAGCTGGTGCCTTTCAACATCAATCCCCACTACCTTGACCCGCTACCTGATACGACCCACATGGGCGAAACGCGCGAGACGCGCATTCAGGAGTTTCATGTGCACAACCGTCAGCCTGTAGTGGGTTTGCGTGAGGGCAGTATGCTGCGCATCAAAGGAGATAAGATCAACCTGTTGGGGCCTCATACAGCGCGCGTCTTTTTGCAGGGTAAGCCCGCCATGGAATTTAAGTCCACGGACGATATACAATTCTTGCTGGAAGCTTACTGAAAAGAAAACCAGTAAAAGCAAAAGCCCCTGCCATCTCATTAGCAGGGGCTTTTTTGAAAAAAACAAGGCAAAATGCCAGGTCCTTTTACTGTTCTCACTATAATTATCTATTCAAAAAAAACTACTGTGCTCTGTTATTGGCCTCCAGTTTTTTCAGGAGGAGCTTGGTGAACTCACGCTCACTACGGTATAGTTTGATAACCTGGTTAGAGGAAATCACGCGCTGGTAACGCGACACATACTCTTTTTCCAGTTCCAGTTCTTTTTCGCGGGTGTTGAACATGCCATCCAGACGGGCTTTCGCCTCCTGATCGCTCAGTTCGTCCACGTCTTGGCGGTAACCGCTGCGATAGGAGCGGACCAGTTCACGGCGCTTGGCTTCGTACTCATTATAAAGCGGCCAGAACTTCTGCGACTGTTCGGCTGTCAGTCCCATCTTGTCAGTTAAAAAAGCCACTTTGGCTGCTTCCACGTTTTTGTCCTGCGAGCGGCCAGACTGTGCCATGGCTGCGGTGCTGCCAAACGTAAATGCGCAAAAAAGAAATAAAATAAAGGGCAATCTTTTCATGTGTGTATTAGTAGTCAGTCATATCCAGTTGGTAATACTCGAGTTCTTCTTCGGCTGCTTTCGGACTTACGTTCAAAAACTCTGCTGTCATATCAGGGTCGGAGAGTGAAGGCATCTCGGCAAAATCAGAACTCTCGAGCACGGCATAGGTGCTCAGGTAATCCATGATCGCTTCGTCGGCCACGGTGGCCAGAATGACTGCTGATTTCTCTTTTTCCTGACGCAGTTGCGAGAAGTACACGATGCCTGCCACCAAAAGCAGCACCAGCGGTGCCATGGCCAACTTCAACGGCTTCCATGCAGCGGCATACCACGGGGCAGGGCTATACCCGGCACCAGCAGTGCGCTCCATGATCTGCGCAGGCAGCCGGTCGAAGTACTTTTCCGGTACCTCGTAGATGTTGCGCTTGGGCAGGTCGCTTAGTTTAAAATCGTTTTTCATGGTCATTGTACTTATGGGTTAGATAGCTATAGCGCGCTATAGTTTAATCCTGTTTAATAAATTCTTCAATTTTTTTTACTGCGTGATGATAAGAGGCCTTTAAAGCGCCCACCGAAGTGCCCAGAATCTCAGACATTTCCTCGTATTTCAGCTCGTCGTAGTACTTCATGTTAAAGACCAGTCGTTGCTTGTCTGGCAGCTTTAGCAATGCTTTTTGCAGTTTGAGTTGTATCTCGTCTCCGTCAATATCCGGTGAGGAATCGATCTTCTCTGTGAGCTCGGCGGCTACATCGTTTATGGGCAAGAAGAATTTTTTGCGCTTACTCGAAAGGAAGGTAAGGCACTCGTTGGTGGCAATACGGTAAAGCCAGGTATAAAGCTGCGCATCCTGCCGGAAATTCTCCAGGTTCTTCCATACCTTGATAAAGACCTCCTGCGTCAGATCATCGGCGTCGTCGTGGTCGATCACCATCTTCCGGATGTGCCAGTAAATTTTTTGCTGGTACTTCCGGACAAGCTGGTTGAAGGCCAGGTTGCGGCTATCGGGGTTGGCGAATTTTTCTAAGATCTCTTTGTCTTCCACGTGTCAGGGAGCAGGGGCAGGGCGGTTATACCTCTCTGAATATGCAATATAATGCATAAAAACAGAAGGGGCTGCACTTTAGCAGTACAGCCCCTTCTGTTTTTCTAAAATAAGGTATAACCCTTATGTATTACTTGCGGCTAATGGCACGCTCAGCGGCAGCCACAATGTTGTCAGTGCTCAGGCCGTACTTCTCCATCAGCTGGTCCGGTGTGCCAGACTCTCCAAACGAATCGTTTACGCCCACCATTTCCAGTGGAGCAGGTAGCTGGCGACCCAATAGTTGCGCCACCGAATCACCCAGGCCACCATGTAGCTGGTGCTCTTCTGCCGTCACCACACACTTGGTTTTGCCAACTGATTTCAAAATGGCCTCGTCGTCAAGCGGCTTGATGGTGTGGATGTTAATTACTTCAGCATTGATGCCTTTCTCAGCCAGTTTGTGACCTGCCTCGATAGCTTTCCATACCAGGTGACCTGTGGCCAGAATAGTAATGTCAGTTCCTTCGTTCAGCATCACCGCTTTTCCGATTTCGAACTTCTGATCGGCAGGAGTGAAGTTAGGAACAGCCGGACGACCAAAACGCAGGTATACCGGACCTTCGTAATCGGCAATCGCGATGGTGGCGGCTTTGGTCTGGTTGAAGTCGCATGGGTTGATTACGGTCATGTGCGGCAGCATTTTCATCATGCCCACATCTTCCAGAATCTGGTGCGTGGCACCGTCCTCACCCAAGGTCAAACCGGCGTGCGAGGCGCAAATCTTCACGTTCTTGCCCGAGTAAGCGATCGACTGACGGATCTGATCGTACACGCGGCCCGTCGAGAAGTTTGCAAACGTACCTGTGAACGGAATCTTACCACCAATGGTCATACCTGCGGCCAGACCCATCATGTTGGCCTCGGCTATACCTACCTGGTAAAAACGCTCCGGAAACTCCTTTTTGAAGGCATCCATTTTTAGCGAACCGATCAGGTCAGCGCAAAGGGCTACTACGTTCGGGTTGGTGCGGCCAAGCTCCAGCAAGCCTACGCCAAAACCAGAACGGGTGTCTTTTTTCTCTGTATATGTATACTCTTTCATTGCTGTGTTTTAAAGCTTAGTAATCTGAAGCTGCCTCTACGGCTAGTTGCTGAAGTGCGATCTCGAGCTGCTCGTCGTTCGGCGCTACGCCGTGCCACTTGTGCGAACCCATCATGAAGTCCACGCCAAAGCCCATCTCGGTGTTCATCAGGATCATCACTGGTTTGCCGTTGCCGGTAGCTTTCTTCGCGTCTTCGAGTGCAGGTAGCAGGGTTTCAAAGTTGTTGCCGTCCGCCTCCAGTACATGCCAGCCGAATGCTTCGAATTTGGTACGGAGGTCGCCCAGCGCCAGAACTTCTTCGGTACCACCGTCAATCTGCTGGTAGTTGCGGTCTACGGTCGCAATCAGGTTATCCACTTTATTGTGAGCAGCATACATGGCCGCCTCCCATACCTGACCTTCGCCCAACTCGCCGTCGCCCATCAGCACGTACACCAGGTTGTTGTCTTTGTTCAGCTTCTTGGTCTGAGCAGCACCAACTGCCACCGAAAGTCCCTGACCCAATGAGCCAGAAGCTACGCGTATACCTGGCAGGCCTTCTTCTGTAGCCGGGTGGCCTTGCAGCCTGGAGTTGATCTTGCGGAAAGTAGCCAGTTCTGACACTTCAAAGAAGCCGGCGCGAGCCAACACACTGTACCATACCGGCGAGATGTGTCCGTTGGAAAGGAAGAAAAGGTCTTCGCCTTCGCCGTCCATGTTGAAAGGTTTTGCCTTGTAGTTCAACACCTTGAAGTACAGCGACACAAAATAATCCGTGCAGCCGAGTGAGCCGCCCGGGTGGCCGGAGTTTACCGCATGTACCATGCGCACGATGTCACGGCGAACCTGTGCCGCAATTTGCTTCAGCTCGTCGATGCTTTTGTTGTGTGGGTTCACGTTTTATGAATTGTTAAATTGTTGATTGCTAAATTGTCTAATTTTTGATTGCTGAATTGTTTATTCATGATAACAATCAAGTGTATTTTCTTCCAGCACACGGGTCAGGTGATACCTGAAATGCTGTAGCCAAGTGTCTTGTCTCTCTTCCGGAAACAAATATACAACGAAAAAAGCGCAGCCGCCTTTTCGGACAACTGCGCTTTGCGTTACTTTTTCAGAATCTGGGCGGCGTGGTCGGCCGTTTTCACTTTCGTCATGATGTCCTCGATGGTGCCCTCCTCGTCGATGACGAAGGTATAGCGCATGGTGCCCATGTACTTGCGGCCATACATCGATTTCTCCTGCCAGACGCCGTATTGTTCCACTATTTTTTTATCAGTGTCCGCCAGTAGCGTGAAAGGCAGTTCGTATTTGCCAATGAAATTCTGGTGTGACTTCTCGCTGTCGATGCTCACCCCGATCACTTCGTAGCCCTGTGCCTGCAGCTCGCTGTAGTTGTCGCGCAGGTTGCAGCTCTGGGCGGTGCAGCCGGGCGTGTTGTCTTTCGGGTAGAAATACATGACTACTTTTTTGCCGCGGTAGTCGCTCAGTTTCACCGTATTGCCGTGCTGGTCTTTTGCCTCAAACTCCGGCGCTTTATCTCCGATTTTCAGTTCCATGCTTTTTTATCTTGACATTAAACCATTTGACAAAGGACAAAAGTGGAATAAATTTTAAAAAGTCTTTTGTCACAAAGCCTTTTGTCCAGAAATTAGATAGTGGTCGTGAACTCCGCCTCGTTTCCGGCGTTGTCTTTTACCTTCAGTACCACCTTGCCAGACAAAGGTATGCTTTTATCTAATTTTTCGGAGTATATGGTGGCAGTTTTATGCTCGTACTTCATCAGCAACCATTTGCCATTCACTTCGCAGCGGAAAGAGTTTATACCTGACAGATTGTCTCCGATTCGGAATTTGATCTGTGTCTTGCTTTTGCTGAGCAGTTTGATCGTAGGTGCTTTCACATCTTCGAGTACTTTGAACTTGCCCATACTGCGGGTGGAGAAGGTGATGCTGTTGCCGTCCCAGACGCCGCCCATCATGCCGCGGCCTTTGCCCAGACCCAGGTAATATACAGCAGCTTTGCGCTTGTCGGTTACCGGTGTTTCTGGTGTGATAGTCACTTTCACTGCTTTGTGCAATGGCGTGAAGTAGTCGCCGATGGTATACACATCGCCTTCTTTTTTTGCCTGCAGGTAGAGCGTGTCGTACAGACTCTCCTTGTCAAAGCGGATGCTCATGTCGCGGTTGCTGAAGCTGTGTTCCTGACCCGCAGGTATAGCAGCCTGTAAATCGAGTGGGGTGGAGGTGCCGCAGAATTCCAGCGACTCAGGCAAACCGCCGCGCAGGTCATAGAGGCTCACCGAGGCAGTGCCTTTGGTATAACTTGGCACCAGCATCAGGCGTTGGTTGTTCACCACCATCTCCACGTTGCGCGGTGTAGACGATGTATCAGAGGCGTTCACTTTTAGGACGTTGCCGATGATCTCGTAGCTCAGCTGAGGTTTCGTTACTTTGCCATTGGCAGCCTGCGTGAAAGTCGGTTTTTGCCCTTTCACCACAAAAGTAAGGGTAGAAGCATTGTTGTAAGTGTCTTTTGCTACGAGCCGGATGTGATAAATCGAGTCTGCCTGCACGTTGAGCCTCCCCCGGTTTTGCGGAGCGGTATAGAGCGGCAGGTCGTTGCCATAGTCTACATAAGCCTTCTGGAAAGTACGTCCTGTGCGGCGGTAAACGTTGTAGTTCACGTGCTGCGATACCTGTTTCGAGAGCTCAAAAGGTACCCGGTCGATGTGGTGGTTGTATACCTGCTTGTCATTCACAAACACGGTCACGTCTTGGGTGCCGTTCCGGTTTTGTGTGTCGTCATAGCGGTCGATGGTCTGCAACTCAAAACCGATCAAACCATGGGCGAACACGGTATCCGGCAAGGTATGGGCGCCGTTGGTTTTCTTGGGAGTATATTCCTTCCGTGCAAATTCCTGGTTGATGCGGGCATGGATGTTCAGCGGCTGCACGCCCAAACCCAACAAATCAGGAGGTGTCGTGTCAGTGATCTCTTTGAAGCCCCAGCGAAGCGGATTGTACAGACGGTCCTCGGCGTCGCGAATCTCAAAGTGCAGGTGCGGACCGCCGGAGCCTCCCGTGTTTCCGGACAAAGCGATGATCTGCCCTTTCTTTACCGGAAACAGGTTTTTCTCCGGGAACACTTCCAGCTCAAAGGTCTCCTTCTCGTACTGCTTCTGCAGAATATAATCCGCCAAAGGGTCATAGAAAGCCAGCAAATGCGAATAAGTAGTGGTAAGACCGTTGGGGTGCGTCACGTAAATGATGTTGCCATACCCATAAGTTGACATCTTCACACGCGAGATATACCCGTCCGCAGCAGCGTATACCGACAAACCTTCGCGCTGATCGGTTTTAATGTCGATGCCGCCGTGGAAATGGGTGGAGCGTATCTCACCCATGGAGCCGGACAGGAAGTTGCGCTGTCCCGGCTTGATGGGAAACATAAAATAGCCCTGTTCCGGCGCCGGTTGAGCGGCCAGTCCGAGGGTGGTGAATACGTAAGCGAAAAGGAGCACCAGGCGCTTATTTAATTTCAAAATCAAGTAGTTTTTTATCTTCAACATAGCCTTCCAATCTGTCGCCGATCTGCACCGGACCTACTCCCTCAGGCGTACCTGTAAAGATAATATCGCCTTTCTTCAGGGTGATGAAGCGGGAGATATACGCGATGATGTCGTCAAAAGTGTTCAGCATCATCTTCGAATTTCCATTTTGTCTTGTCTCGCCGTTTACCTCAAGCTTGAAGTTGATATTTTGCAAATCCTCAAACTGATCAAGCAGCAGAAATTCCGAGATAGGAGCCGAACCATTGAAGCCTTTGGCCAGCGTCCAAGGCAATCCTTTGGCTTTGGCCTTGGCCTGGAGGTCGCGGGCCGTGAAGTCTATACCCAGACCAATCGCATCGTAGTATTTGTGAGCGAACTTCTTGTCGATGTTCTTGCCTTCGCGGCTGATGCGCACAAGCAGCTCCACCTCGTGGTGGATGTCCTGGCTGTATTCCGGATAATAAAAAGGCTCGTTGTTGCGAAGGATGGCCGTATCAGGCATAAAAAATATCACCGGTTCGTCCGGCACTTCATTCTTCAGTTCGGCTATATGATCGGCGTAATTGCGGCCGATGGCTACTATTTTCATAAAAGGGTCAGGGTGTTTTCTTTATCGATACTCAAAAATAGGCTATATCCGGTTTTCGTGCAGCATGATTTGCTAAAAAGAATCAATTAAAAGACAATTTTTTAGAAGTTCCTATACCTGTGGCAGGCGCAGGCTCTTTTTATACTTTAACAAGAGAAGGTCCGCATTATTGTGCTGAGGGGGACTACAACATTTTATATTAGAGCGTTCGTATACCTATGCAGCTGACAGTCTAAGTGGCAACCTGTCATTCCAGGTCAAGTTGCACTTTGTTTTATCAGTTAAAGTATAGTAATTTTAACATATTAAACGATTCAAGCATACCTGACTTTTAAAATTGGTTCAAAATTTGAAACAGCCATTTTATGAAGTCATTTAAATTTTAAAACTATGTACAAGAAGTTAATCGCCTTTTCAATAGCGGTAGTGATGATGGTAGCCTGTACAACGGTGCCGATCACAGGCCGCAGGCAGCTGAGTCTCGTGTCAGACGCGCAGATGATGCAAATGAGTTACGACGCTTACGACCAGTTCCTGAAAGAGAACAAGCTTTCGCGTGACGCACAGGCTACGGCCATGGTGAAACGTACTGGCCAGCGCATACAGCGTGCCGTGGAACAGTATATGGCTGCCAACAACATGTCAAATCAATTGCAGGGCTTTGCGTGGGAGCACAACCTGATCGAGGATGACCAGGTGAACGCCTGGGCCATGGCTGGTGGTAAAACCGTGACTTACACAGGTATACTGCCGATCGCTCAGAACGAAACTGGCCTGGCTGTGGTAATGGGCCACGAAATTGCCCATGCTATTGCCAAACACAGCAACGAGCGCATGAGCCAGCAATTGGCCCAGCAGTTCGGAGGCCAAACGCTTTCGGCCCTGGCTGGCACGCAACCTGGTGTGGCGCAGCAACTGATTATGACTGCCTACAGTGCCGGTTCTACACTCGGCCTGCTGAAGTATGGCCGTAACCAGGAAAGCGAAGCCGATCAACTAGGGCTAATTTTTATGGCCATGGCCGGTTATAATCCGCAGGAGGCTATCCCTTTCTGGGAGCGTATGGAGGCGAAGTCTGGCGGTCAGGCACCACCGGAATTCCTGAGCACGCACCCGAGCGCTGGTACTCGTCGTGCCACCCTGCAGAAGCATATGCCGGAAGCGATGAAATACTACAAGAAATAATCACTAACCCGATAAACCTACATGACTCCATCACCCTTAGCCAATGGCCGGCACCTGCTGCTGACCTGCCTGCGCTGGTCGCTGGCCCTGACTCTGATCCTACTGGTAGCGGCTGGTTGTACGCGCCGCGAAGCTTTCCCCGAGGAAAGTGAAGAGGAACCACTCGACGCAGAAGCCGGACCAAAGTATGACGGGCAATTGTTGGCACAAGTGGTGTTGGACGAGATCGATTTTGTAGTGCCGCAGCAGGAGCTGGTTCAGCCTTTTATAAAGGAGTTTGGCAACGGCACGGTGGTGAACAAAGTAACGATCCATAAGGTGCAGGACAACAAAAACCTTCCTGCTACTTATTACCTGGTAGGTTTGGGCATGTACAACGGCTCTTTCCGCTCGATGGCTCTGGAACTGGATGTGGCTTCTGACAACAGCCTATACCTGAGTAGTAAGTCGATGAAGCATATTTGCGAAGCTACTGCCGGTTGCGATTTCTGTTACTTCAGCTTCGAGGACAACAGAATCACGGGCTGCCAGTGCTCGATCCGGGCCGCTGGTTACGACTGTCGCCATAAGGTGCAGGAGGGCAATAAGCTGCTGCAGGGCGTCAGGTTAAAGAACCCGAGACAGGAATAGCCTTAGGTATAGACCACAAGAAAGAGCGGGCTGCCAGTTATCTGGCAGCCCGCTCTTGGTTATTTTTAATGCTATACCTGGAAGGCTCTTTTCAGAGACTTAGGACACACTACTCTGCATGTTCCGCAGTCTGATGCGTGTCAGAATTTTCTTGGTATACAGCGGGAAGTCGCCTTTCATCATCCAGTCGTAGTAGCTTGGCTCTTTGCTCAGCACTTCCTCCACCGGCACATTGCGGTGCTTGCCGAAGTTAAAGACTTCCTGCCCGGCATTGTTGTACACAATGCGACCAGCCAGATCGGCTGACTTCTCGAAGGTGAATTTGTGAAGCTGGGCCATGTCGTTCTGGATTGGTGCTTCCTCTATACCTTCTGACACTTCCACGATCGTGTTTTCGTAGCGCTCGAGCTGGGCTTTCAGAATGTGGTAAGTCGCTACGGTGTCGGCCTCCGCGCTGTGGGCATTCTCGAGCGTTTTGTTGCAATAGTATTTGTAAGCAGCTGAGAGCGTGCGCTTCTCCATCATATGGAAAATACGGCAGGCGTCTACCACGTGGCGGTTGTCGATGTCGAAGTCTATACCTATCCGCAGAAACTCCTCGGCCAGCAAAGGTATATCGAAGCGCACCAGGTTGTAGCCACCCAGATCGCAGCCCTCCATAAACTGGTAGAGATTGCGGGCCACTTGCTGGAAGGTAGGACAGTCCTTTACGTCCTCGTCGTAAATCTTGTGGATCAAACTCGACTCGAGCGGAATCGGCACGGTCGGGTTGATGCGGCGGGTTTTGAGGATTTCTTCGCCGTTTGGCATCACTTTCAACACGCTGATCTCGACGATGCGGTCTTTACAAATGTCGGTGCCGGTGGTTTCGAGATCGAAGAATACGATGGGGCGCTTCAGGTTCAACTTCATGGTTGGGTGGTTTAAAGAACCGCTTTTTTGAGCGCCTCCAGGTCAAGATTTTGATAAGTGCCGGAGCTCATAAGCAGCAGGTTGGCGTTTTGCCATTCCATACCTTTCAGGTGCTCGAGCAGGGCGGTTGAGTCGGTGAACACCTGCAGCTTCGGGTTGCCGAAAGCGTTGCGCAGGTCTTCTACCGACAGCATTTCCATGCGTTTGTGCTCCACCGTTTTAGGGCTGAAAAAAACGATCGGCACATCGGCTCTGTCGAGCGATCGCGCATACTGCGGCAGGAAATTCTTGTTGAGACTGCTGAAGGTATGCAGCTCCACACAGGCCACCAGCTTGCGCTGCGGGTACTGCGTTTTCACAGCTTCTGTTGTTGCCTTTACTTTAGAAGGTGCATGGGCAAAGTCACGGAAAATCACGGTTTTGTCGTTTTCGTCGAGTCGCTCCAGTCGTTTGGCGGCGCCTTTAAAGGTCTTGAGCGCTTCGTAAAAATCATGCGCTTTGATGCCGATCTTCTTGCAGACTTCCTTGGCCGCACTGATGTTGCGGAGGTTATGCTCCCCGAAAAGCGGGATCTCTACATCGCCCTCTTTCTTGGTATGCAGAATGGTTTTGCCGTGATGGATGCTGTGCGGATGCACCGTGTAGCCAATGTAAGCAATATCAGCCGGGTTGCGCGGTACGGCCGCCAGTTGTACCTGTTCGTCGTCTTGGTTGTAAATGAGCGTGCCGGCCTTTGGTGTCATCTCCGCGAAAATGCGGAACTGGTCGCGGTATACCTCCGGCGTCGGGAACACGTTAATATGGTCCCAGCTGATGCCGCTGATCACACCGATGTGGTGGTGGTACAGGTGGAATTTAGGTACGCGTTTGATCGGGTCGGAGAGGTACTCATCCCCTTCGATAATGATGATCGGTGCCTCCTCAGTTAGCCTCACCATGCGGTCGAAGCCCTCGAGCTGGGCGCCTACGGCGTAGTCGAACAGGCGGCCGCTATGCTGGAGCACGTGCATGATGATGGAGGTAATGGACGTCTTGCCATGGCTACCGCCTATCACGATGCGTTGTTTGTTTCTGCTTAGCTCATAAATGAAATCCGGAAATGAGTAGACCGGTATACCTGTCTCCTGTGCGCGAAGCAGTTCCGGGTTATCAGCGCGGGCGTGCATCCCCAGGATGACAGCGTCCGGGCGGTCTTCCAGCTTTTCGGGAAACCAGCCTTCTGCGGCGGGCAGTATACCTGCGGCAGCCAGTCGGCTCTTGGCCGGCTCGTAGATCTCGTCGTCCGAACCAGTTACTTTTATACCCTGGTCGTGCAAAGCCAGCGCCAGGTTGTGCATGATGCTGCCACCTGTGGCAATCAGGTGAATATGTTTAAAATCCGTTCTCTCCATAATCCGTGCTATCAGTTTAGCGAACCGACAAAATTAGAATTCCTAAGTTAAATGTAAATAGCTATACGCTAATATGTGGATATCTTCCGTAATTTGTGGATTACTTGGGCGGCTTACTTTTTAAATTTGTGGTATGGAGGAGATGAAAATGAACGTGCGGCCAACTGGCAACCGCGGCACCTGGAGCAAAAAAGCGCCTGCCGTGGCAGAGTTGGGTAAAAAACCGCCGCAGGCACTGGATTTGGAGGAGGCCGTGCTAGGCGCTCTGATGTTGGAGAAAGATGCGCTTACCACCGTAATCGACATTCTGCGACCAAACTCTTTTTACAAAGAGGCGCACCAACGCATTTTTAAAGCGATCCTGGCGCTGTTCGACAAGTCAGAGCCAATCGACATTTTAACAGTAACCCACGAGCTGCGCGAAAATGGTGAGTTGGAGCTGGCCGGTGGCGCTTACTACGTCACACAGCTGACAACCCGCGTTAACTCGGCGGCCAACATCGAGTACCACGCCCGTATCATCACGGAAAACTCGATCAAACGCGACCTGATCTCGATCTCCTCTGAAGTGCTCTCAAGCGCTTTCGAAGACACTACTGATGTATTTGAGCTCCTCGACAGAACAGAGGCCAAGCTTTACGAAGTATCCGAATCGAACATCCGCAAGAACTTCGACGACATGCGCTCTTTGATGCATGCCGCTATCAAGGAACTGGAAGAAAAGCGTAAGCAAACGGATGGTCTGACCGGTGTGCCAAGCGGTATGACGGCCCTGGACCGCGTGACTTCCGGCTGGCAGAAATCGGATTTGATCATTCTGGCTGCCCGCCCTGCGATGGGTAAAACAGCCTTCGTGCTTTCCTGCCTGCGCAACGCCGCTGTGGATTTCAAAAAAGGGGTAGCGATTTTCTCGCTGGAGATGTCCTCGCTGCAGCTGGTAAATCGTCTGATTTCTTCGGAAGCCGAGCTCGATTCTGAAAAGATCAAGAAAGGCAGTCTCGAAGATTATGAGTGGGCGCAGCTCAACCATAAAATATCAAAACTGACCGAAGCGCCGATCTTCATCGATGATACGCCTGGTCTCTCTATCCGTGAGCTCCGCACCAAGTGCCGCCGCCTAAAAGCACAGTACGACATCCAGATGGTCATCATTGACTACCTGCAGCTGATGAGCGGTAACGCCGAGGGCAAGGGTGGCGGTAACCGTGAACAGGAGATTGCCTCTATTTCGCGAGCCATGAAGATGCTGGCCAAGGAACTGAACGTGCCGGTAATTGCTCTGTCGCAGTTAAGCCGCGCCGTGGAAACCCGTGGAGGTGACAAGCGTCCGCAGCTGTCCGACCTTCGTGAATCAGGCTCCATTGAGCAGGATGCTGACATGGTGCTCTTCCTCTACCGTCCGGAATATTACGGCATCACCGAAGACGAAATGGGCAACCCGACTGCCGGGGTAGGTGAGGTGATCATCGCCAAGCACCGTAACGGCTCCCTGGAGAACGTGCAGCTCAAGTTTATTGGTAAATACACGAAGTTTACGAACCTGGACTCTGATTTTGGTGGTGACGGTGGCTTTAACGCATTGCCGAACAGCAGCTTCGACACGGAAACACCAGGCGCTATCAGACTGGGAAGCCGCATGAACGACGGTAGTAAAGGTGGGGGAGGATTCCCGGCCTCAGGCTTCGACGAGGAGCCACCGTTCTAATTTTTAGACAAAGACAAATCTGACTTAAGACAAAGGACGCTAAAAGCATTTATCTATCGCACGAAAGGGTACCTGCTTTAATGTATTGCTAACCTAAGTCTTCGTGTCGACATAAATTCCTAAAAAGCCGCTAAGCCCCAGAGCCAGCGGCTTTTTGATTTTACATCCACTCTACTTTCTCGTCCAGTGGCACCATGCGTTTGCCTTCACCTGCAGATTCATCCGCATAGCCCAGGTATAAAATACCCAGAACAACATCCTCATCGCGCAGGTGCAGCATATTTTTCATAGGAGGTTTATAGGCCATACCGCCAGAACCCCAATAGCTCGCTATACCGAAGGCCGTGGCACCCAGCAATAAGTTTTGGATGGCGCAGGAAGTAGCAGCTATTTCTTCCAGAGCAGGAATTTTGGGCAAGTTACCCCGCTGCATGTAAGCCACGATTACATGCGAGGCCTGATCGCCCATGTGCAGCAGTTTGTCATACCGCTGCTGCAGGAAATTCTCTTCTTCCGTGTGCTTTTTGTACAACTCGGCATGTGCCAGGCAGAAGTCCTGTATTTTATCACCAGCGAATACCTTGAACCGCCACGGCTCCGTATGCCCGTGGGTGGGAGCCCAATCGGCCAACTCCAGTAGTTGCTTTATTTGCTCGTCAGGTATACGCTGCCCGTTCATTTTGCCAGGCTTCGTCGTTCTGCGGTTTTGAATGATGTTGCTTATTTCTGAGAATGATATGCCCATTGTGATTGATTCTTTGTTTATACAAAGGTACGGACAGTTATTGCCCTATCCCAATTGTTGCTTGTCACCGGCAGAAACATCGTGGTAAATTGAAACAATACTTATGCGGGAATTGCTTTAGTCCTGGGCAGCACAGTATCTGCACAAGATTCATTATCTTTCAGACCCTTTTCAGACATTAGTAACATCCTTATGGACTTTAATATATTATTTAATAGTATACCTGAACCCATTGTTGTGCTCTCCCGGGAGTACAAAGTTGTGGCAGCAACAGATGCCTTTCTGGAAACCAGCCTGCGTACAAGGGAACAGCTGGTAGGAGCACATTTTCTTTTGGAGGCATTCCCTGAGAAAGAACTTGCCTACCAAGACAACCCCGTTAAAAAAGGGCTGGATCAGGTGCTGGAAACCAAACAGACAGTGCGGCTGGCGGTAACGCGCTACGATATTCCCAAACCAGAATCGGAAGAAGGTGGCTATGAAGTGCGCTTTTGGGAGATAATTCAGATACCGATCCTGGATAGAGCGGGCAATGTAGAATACATTATGCAGAAGCCCCTGGATGTAACTGAACGCGAAATCACACAAGATGCACTGCAGAAGAGCGAAGAGAAGTTCAGGTTTATGGCAGAAGCCATGCCGCAATTGATCTTTACTGTAGATCAGGAAGGAAAGCCATCTTACTTCAACAAGCGCTGGGAAGAATTTACAGGTATAAGTCTGGAGGAGTTGGTGCAGACAGGATGGCATCAGGTCATACATCCGGATGATCTGGAAAATACGATGGCTAAATGGGAGGCTGCTCATAAGGCGGGCACCGAGATGCAGGTGGAGTTGCGCAAGCGCGATAAAAATGGCATCTATCGCTGGCATCTGTGCCGTTCCATCCCTATGAAGGATGCTGTGGGCAACATCACGATGTGGATAGGCAGCTCTACCGATATACACGATACAAGAAAACTGGTGCAGGAACTGCTGGACTCCAACGAACAGATGGTACTGCTGGCAGACCAGGTGCAGCATGCCTACGAAAAAGCTGAATCAGAGCGCAAAACGCTGGAAAGGCTCATTATGGAAGCCCCGGCCATGTTTGTTATTCTGAGAGGTCCCGAGCACAGGTTCGAGTTAATGAACGATCAGTACCAACAACTGTATCCAGGCAGAAACCTGATCGGAATGCCCTTGGGCGAGGCATTGCCGGATATAAAGGCGCAGGGCTTCATTGAGCTGCTCGACAAGGTATACCAGACGGGCGAAACCTACATCGCGGAGGGCGTGCCTATTATTTTGCCTAAGGCGGGTTCAGGCGAAATGGAAGAGAGGTGCTTTAATTTCTCTTATCAGCCTATATATGAAGCCGATAAAATTACGGGTATACTGGCTTTCGGCTATGATATAACAAATGAAATTCTTTTTAAGAAGAAGCTGGAAAACCAATAGCTAATTAAGTTTGCATTCGGATAAAAATTGGGAGCGAGGGATAATTCGTAGATGGAGGCAGCCAGGTTAGATTTTCAGCAGCTCAGGATAAAGCATATTCTGTATAAGTCGAAGGTGCGCTCATTCCTGTACGGCGGAACATTCGACAAGACTTTCTTTTCCACTGCCGGTCCAATAGACATCTGGTTTTCCACAGTGGGTACCATACGCTATGCACGCGAGCCCGAAATCTCACAACTTATCCGGCTTCATCAGCAACTAACCACGCTTGTTTTAAGCCTGCATAAGCTATACAGTAGCGGGCAAATAGAACAGGCTTACGATGGCCTAAAGGAAGTAGACTTCAAGTCAGACCAATTTATTCAGATTCTCTCAGGCTTAGACGAGCGGCTCAAGCAGGTATAGGTATAAAACAAAGGAGGCCGGTTATAGATCATAACCGGCCTCCTTTGTTTTGCCAAAAGCTTACCTCAATTTCAAATCCACCAGGATCTGCTCGATTTTCTGGTTCAGCTGCTTGTCAACAGCATCAAAATCGTCTTTGGAAGCCAGGGGCTCGTTTACGCTGATGTAGAACTTGATCTTTGGTTCGGTGCCAGACGGGCGGGCTGAGATTTTGCTGCCGTCTTCAGTGAGGTACTGCAATACGTTAGAGCTCTCCAGGTCCAGCTTCGACTCTTCGCCTGTAATCAGGTTTTTGCGGGTGCTGTGTTTGTAATCACTAACCTCAAGCACTTTAGAGCCGGCAATGGTCTGAGGCGGATTGGCGCGCATGTCGGCCATCATCTGCTGAATTTCCTCGGCGCCACGCTGTCCCTTTTTAGTAAAGGACACAAGTTCCTCTTTGTAGAAGCCATGCTGCGTGTAGATCTCTACCAGCATCTCCATTAGGGTTTGGCCTCTGTCTTTGGCCACGGCTGCCATTTCAGCAATTAGGGCGCAGGCGGAGATGGCGTCTTTGTCGCGCACGAAGTCGCCGATCATGTAGCCGTAGCTTTCCTCGCCGCCGCCAATGTAGAGTTCTTTGCCTTCCAGCGCACGGATCTTCTCGGCAATATACTTGAAGCCGGTCAGGGTCTCATACAGGGTCACGTTGTAGCTATCGGCAATGTCTTTGATCAGGTCAGTGGTCACAATGGTTTTTACGATGAACTCCTTGCCGGTCAGTTTTCCGGCTTGCTGCCAGGCTAGCAGGAGGTAGTTCATCAACAGGGCACCGGTCTGGTTACCGTTCAGGAGTTCAAACTCTCCCTTCAGGTTCCTAACAGCTATACCTACGCGGTCAGAATCCGGGTCAGTGGCCATCACCAAGTCGGCGTCTATCTCTTTGGCCTTGTTCAGCGCCAGGGTCATCGCCTCTTTCTCTTCCGGGTTCGGGTATACCACCGTTGGGAAGTTACCGTCTGGTGTAGCCTGCTCTTCTACGATGTACACGTTTGTGAAACCAAAGCGCTTGAGCACTTCCGGTACAAGCGTTATACCTGTGCCATGGATCGAGGAGAATACAATTTTGAGATCATGCTGGTTGCGGATGGCTTCCTGAGAAACGGAAAGGCTCTGCACTTTGGCCATGTAAGCTTCGTCCATCTCCTGACCGAGCATGTGGATATTACCCGGCTTCGCCTCAAACTTTACTTCATCGATAGAAGTAATTTTGTTCACCTCGGCAATGATGTTTTTGTCGTGTGGAGTGGTTACCTGTGCGCCATCGTTCCAGTATACTTTGTAGCCGTTGTATTCTTTCGGGTTGTGCGAAGCTGTTACCACCACACCGCTGTGGCAGCCAAGGTGACGAATGGCGAAAGACAATTGCGGGGTAGGGCGGAGGGCCTCAAACAGGTATACCTCTATGTCGTTAGCCGAGAAAATATCGGCGGCGATGCGGGCAAAGATGTCGGAGTTGTTGCGGCAGTCGTGGGCGATAGCCACTTTTACACGCTCTCCCGGGAAGTTCTGTTTCAGGTAGTTGCACAGCCCCTGCGTGGCCATACCTAAGGTATAGCGGTTCATGCGGTTGCTGCCTGCACCCATGATGCCACGCAGACCGCCTGTACCAAACTCCAGGTCTTTATAAAAAGCGTCGGCCAGCGCCTCGTGCTCGTTGCGTTCCAGTAATCCGTTTATTTCTGATTTAGTCGCCTCGTCGTAGTTGCCGCTCAGCCAAGCGTCTATTTTATGCTGTATAGCTGGTTCAATCATAGTTCTTTTTGGTAATATATGTTGATGATGGTAATGTCTGTTATAGTAATAAAGTTATATGGCGTGAGCGTCCACGCTCGTGACTACTTTCGTGGGGCCTCTGGCCCAGGTATAGAGGGCCTAGGTATAGCGACCTGTGTTGCTTTGTAGCCTGCCCTGGCCGGGCGGGCCCTACTTTTTGTCTTGACACAAAAATCGAGGGCCCCCTACCCCCACTCGCTGAACGCTCTTGACAGGGGGACCCCTTCACCCCAACAGTGGAGTGTCGGTTGGTGCACTTGGCGAAGTGAGCTGTTTCATAGTCTAAAGGGGTAAGTTAGTCTTGCTATACCTGCCAGTGGTTTATTAAGAAAGAAACTAGTGTATTTATACCTGGACTTTACTCACTCACCAATCCACTTACTCCTTTACTCTATACCTCTGACACCACAAAAAATCACACCAGCCCTTCGTTTACCGCATAGCGGTTCTGAGAACTGGTGTGATATCGGTATATCAAAATAGAGGTATCTGATTCGGTTTACACCGTGCTATACTTTGCTTGCGGCCTAAAGGTTGCCACGTAGCGCCTGCTCACGCTCGATGGCTTCGAACAGGGCTTTGAAGTTGCCTTTTCCAAACGATTTGGCGCCTTTGCGCTGGATGATCTCATAGAAAACAGTTGGTCTGTCTTCTACCGGCTTGGTGAAAATCTGCAAGAGATAGCCTTCATCGTCGCGGTCTACGAGGATGTTGAGTTTGCGCAGATCTGCCATGTCTTCGTCGATGTGGCCAATGCGCTCGATCAGGTCTTCGTAATAAGTTTCCGGCACATGCAGGAATTCCACGCCACGGCGGCGAAGCTCTGCTACAGTATGCAGAATGTCGTTGGTGGCTACGGCTATGTGTTGCACGCCGGCACCACGGTAAAACTCCAGGTACTCATCAATCTGCGACTTCTTCTTGCCTTCAGCCGGCTCGTTGATCGGGAATTTGATGTAGCCGTTGCCGTTCGATACCACTTTAGACATAAGCGCGGTATATTCCGTGCTGATGTCGTTATCGTCGAAGGTAAGCAGCAGCTTAAAGCCCATCACATCCTCATAAAACTTTACCCACTCGTTCATACGGCCCAGTTCTACGTTGCCTACGCAGTGGTCTACATACTTGAGGCCAACCGGCTCAATGTCGAGCTCACTCTGGCGTGGCACATAACCCGGCATAAATACACCGTTGTAGTTTTTGCGCTCCACAAAGGTATGGATGGTATCGCCGTAGGTATGGATGGAGGCCACTTTTACTTCGCCGTGCTCGTCGGTAAGCGTCTGCGGCTCCAGGGCAGGTTTTGCGCCACGCTCTACAGTGCCACGGAATGACGCCTCGGCATCGTCCACCCACAGGGCCAGTACTTTTACACCGTCGCCGTGCAGGTGCACATGCTGGGCAATATCTGAGTTCGGGTCCAGTGAAGTAGTTAGTACCAAACGGATTTTCTCCTGCTGCACCACATAAGAAGCACGGTCTCGCACACCCGTTTCGGGACCGGCGTAGGCTACCAGCTTAAAGCCGAAAGCTGTCTGATAGAAGTGAGCAGCCTGCTTGGCGTTACCCACATAAAACTCAATATGGTCGGTGCCGTTCAGGGGCAGAATATCTGTTGCCATAGGTATAGATATGGTTTAAATCATAAGATGCTGTAAAAATACAGCTTTTAAACGTTTATCAAAACCAAAGAAGTATTGCGGCAAATTATCATTGTTAATTCTTGCAATTACTAGAGCATGTTTCCAACTTTGTAAAAAACAGAACGACGCTATGAACGCAAATGCACTGAACAGTTCGCTGGTGGCTATCATCAGTAAGAAAGAAGAACTGAACGCGCTGGACTACAACGACGAGCGCTACGACGATATGGAAGAGGAACTTCACGATATGGAAGATGATTTCAACGAGGAGTTCGGCGACTACCTGGAAGACGCGCTGGAAGAAGTGCACGGCAAGCTGCGCTCCGACGCGGATATCCTGCTGCCCACTGCCTACCTGGCCAATACGCTGGAAGGTGGCATCCTGAACGCCAATGGCGAGAAAGAGGGTGTGTGGGTAGAATCAGATGAGTTTCCGGGTACAGAGATGCGCCTGGTGCTGACTGCCAACCCTGCCCGTTTTGTGGTGCTGATCGGCGACCAGGAGCGTGAGCTCTGGAAAGCTGAGTAAGGTATAGCTTTAGAAGAAAATAGCAGACTACGGTCTGCTTTGTGATAAAACCACACGTGCTCTTAGGTATAAAGGGCGGGTGTGGTTTTTTCGTGTATAGTCACGAACATCCGTTTTTTGAAACGTTTAGTCACGTTTGGATGCCTTTTGTGAAAGGCTTTTCTGACTCTGTGCAGGAGTTGAGCATTAAAATGTGCTTCCAAAGATTAACTCAGCTGACTAAACAGGTATAGTATGCTTCCAGCTCACAACTTGCCATGATGCCATAAGAAACTTTGCCTCTAAGCTTGGGCTACTGTTAAAATTTTCTATATTAGTATTATACTATGGTTGAGCGGTTCCATAATGGAATTTCAGGTATAATAAACTAACCCCCGCACATAATACAAATAACCGAAACAGCTCCTTTTATACTATATATAAATTGCCCCTAAATTTTATTTTTCAGAACCAACAGCAGGAGAATCATAAGTGAAAAATAAATGGAGGTTAGCTTTCTGGATTTGTCTGGCGTTTCTACTGACTAGCGTACTTTTGGGATTCTACCAAATTCTTGATCAAGGTGTGACAATAACTCATATGCGTGAAGGCTACTCCAGTACAGAAAACGATTTGGAAACCTTGGCAGACTTAATAAATAAAACTGACTTAACTAAAATAGAAGCAGAAAGAGTGCTCAAGAGCCATAGACTTTACGGGTTCATGGACTTCAATTCTGACACAGTGGCACTTGAAAGGGTGAATATGATTTTTGAAAAGGGCAGATTGAGCTGAATTGAAAAGTAATGATAATGAAAGAAAAAGCACGACTCGCCAACAGGGCATAACCATCAGCAGCGGCCGACGGCCTCGCTACCATTTATACGAACCGTAATACAAGCTCGGATGACAACTAAACGCTTCGAAATATGGCGGACAAAACTGATGATGCTATCATAGAATTCTTCAAGGGGCGAGAATCCTTATTAAAATTATTCAGGCTTCTTCGACAGGTTATCGAAAGAAATTATTCTCCCGAAATAAAGGTCTCCAAGACACAAATATCATTTGGGGAGAGGTATAAATACATTTGGGTATGGCTTCCTCAAATGTGGGTTGTTAAAAGACCGGAGGGCAGTTTAGCACTAACGATCGTTACCGGCGAAAAACTATCGAGTGACAGAATAGTTGAATCCGTTCAGCCGAAGAAAGGCTATTGGACGCACCATATGATAATTGAAAACGAAAAAGGCATTGACGACCAAATCGAGGACTTGATCAAAAAGAGCTATGACTTTTATATAGAACGTCTGGGCAACAATAAGCAACAAAGAGCGAAGAAAAAAACCAGCAGATAACAGCGCATATAATGTATGGTGGGAAATTGGTAAACTCAGGTTTTGTGCTTCCAAGTAAGTTTGTTGCAAGACGTCAGGAATTACTTCGAAAACTGTTACAAGTCATACACACAAACCGTCAGCAAATTTCACAACCAACCACCTCATCAAACCAAAATGAAAGTTCACACTACCAATTACTTTGACACTTTTATTCAAGTGGCAGAGGATACAAAAACAGATTGTGGGATAAAGCCGACATCAAAAGACGAGAAAAAAACGATTGCCGAAATGCAATATGATTTGATCGCCAGGCATCCGTACAGGTATACTTCTGACGATGTATTATTTCAGGTTTTTGCAGCTAGAAATGATCTGTCCGAAGCCGAATACACCCAGGCAAGAGATCAATTTTTCTCAAAGGGGCAAGCCTGTTTCAGAGCATCGCCTCTGACAAAAACCTACGGTTTTGGGGTCCATTGCAACAGCGAAGGTAAAATTGCCATCTTCGGGGTGGAAACGGCCGAATACGAAAAATTTGCAGTCGACCCAGACCTGAAGAAAGTAAAAGCCATGAAATCGAGCAGAAAATGAAATCCATTTTTGACAAGCCAACACGTGATGAAGTCATTGCCAGAGTAGCTACCATCACTGCAGACAACAGTGCTCAATGGGGCAAAATGAATATTCACCAGATGGTTGAGCACAATACTTACTGGAACGGCTGGATTTTGGGAAAGGACAGCCATACCTACAAACAGTCTTTTCTGGGTAAAGTATTTGGCAAAATAGCGTTACGGAAAATGATAAAGGACGAGAAGCCTTTTGATAAGAATATACCTACTTCCTTTCAGTTCAAACCGAAAGAAACGGACGTAGATCTGGAAGCAGAAAAATTGAAATGGGTATCACTGACTGAGGCTTATGAAAATTACCACAATCCAGCCTTTATTCACGATTTTTTTGGTAAGATGACGAAGCAAGAGATTGGCATACTGGTATACAAACATTCAGACCATCATCTGAGACAATTCGGTAAATAAGCAAGCCACTTCCCGCTATTATCGGCTGGTTTTGAGTCGGATAGACTGCTGTTTAGCTATAAAAAATCCCCACAAGAATGAGTTTCCTGAAAGCAGAGTGGCGTAAGTTAGTGATGGCAAACTACGAGGTGGACAAGTCGGTGCTTGCGCCATACCTGCCGTATGGCACAGAGTTGGATTTATGGAACGGCAAATGTTATGTCAGTCTGGTGGGGTTTATGTTTTTAAACACAAAGCTGCTGAACATCAAAATTCCCTTTCATGTAAACTTCGAAGAGGTTAATCTTCGGTTTTACGTCCGGCGACTGGAGAACAAGGTATGGAAACGGGGCGTCGTGTTTATCAAAGAGATCGTTCCCAAACCTGCACTGACCTTTGTTGCCAACACGGTCTATAAAGAGAATTATCAAACGCTGCCGATGCGGCACGAGTGGCGTGAAGGTGCAAGCGAACAGCTCGTTTCGTATAGCTGGAAAATGAATGCCAAATGGCAAAGCATCAGTGTTAAGGCAAGCAAACAAGCCACTGAAATTATTCCTTTAAGTGAAGCAGAATTTATTACGGAACATTATTGGGGCTATGCGAAAGTAGGCGACACGAAATCAAATGAGTACGAGGTAACTCACCCAAGATGGCAGGTATATGAGGTGCTGGAATATAACATAGCAGTTGATTTTGGGCAGGTATACAGACCCGTTTTTAGTTTTCTGAGTAACCAAACACCCGCTTCTGTGATGCTGGCAGAAGGCTCAGAAATAACCGTTGAAAACAAGAAGAGTATAAAGAAGTCCTCTATGTGATTGCGTAAGTTTACGCATCGTACTTTTTGCATATCTGATACGCGACATTTCACCATCAAACACACCATACCATGTCTCCAATCATCACTACCCAAGAACTCGCTTCAATCCTGAGCAATGAAAGCCTGGTATTGATCGATGCCCGCTCCGGCCCTAATAGTACCACCAAGTACAAGCAAGAGCATCTGGCCGGGGCACTGCATGTAGACCTGGACAAAGATCTGGCTGATATTAAACCTGACGCAGCCCAGGGAGGACGCCACCCGCTACCAGAACCGGAAAAATTTGCCGAACTGCTGGGCCGCTTAGGTATAGTACATGGCAGCCGTTTGGTAGTATATGATGATATGAGCGGTGCCAACGCCGCTTCCCGATTCTGGTGGATGCTGCGCGCTGCCGGACACACCCAGGTACAAGTGCTCGATGGCGGCTATCAGGCGGCTATGGCGGCCGGTATACCTGTGAGCAGCGGAGAAGAACAGCCAATGCCAGTGGAGCCATACCCATTCAAAGCCTGGGAACTGCCAACCATTTCGATGGAAGAAGTTGCGAAGGTTGTTAAGGACCCGGACTATTTGGTGGTGGATGTACGGGATGCGGCCCGCTATCGTGGGGAAACCGAGCCAATCGATTTGATAGCCGGACATATTCCGGGAGCTACGAACATTCCTTTTCAACAAAATCTGGCAGCAGATGGTACTTTCCTATCACCTGAAGTGCTGCGGGAAAAATACGAAACCTTGTTGGACGGTCGTGCAATGGACCATGTAGCGGTGCACTGTGGTTCCGGGGTAACGGCCTGCCATACGGTGCTTGCCATGGATTATGCCGGCTTAGGTATACCGACACTCTATGTGGGTTCCTGGAGCGAGTGGTCGCGCAACGATCGCCCGATCGGAACCGGAGCCTAGGATAGGTATAACCTTAAGGTATAGGTATAAATGCAAATCGGCTGCTGAATGATTTCAGCAGCCGATTTGCATTTGGCAGGTATAGCGCTTAGTAGCCTAGCTTCTGGCGCACGCGCTCCAAAACTGGCGTGGCAATGGCTTTCGCCTTTTCAGCGCCTTCCAATAATTTCTTGTCTATTTCGGGCAGGTTGTTCATGTAGTAATTGAACAGCTCACGCTCTTTGGCAAACTTGCGCACAATCAACTCATACAATGCTTGCTTGGCATGTCCGTAGCCGTAGCCACCGTTCTGGTAGTTATTGCGCATCTGCAGAATCTCTTCCGGAGAAGCGAGCAGACTGTAAAGTCTAAAGGTAGTGTCCTCGTCCGGATCTTTAGGGTCTTCCAGCGGCGTACTGTCCGTCACAATGCTCATGATCGTTTTGCGCAGCGGCTTGTCGGCCTCAAAAATATCGATGATGTTGCCGTAAGATTTGCTCATTTTCTCGCCGTTAACGCCCGGCACAGTCATCACCGTCTCATCCGTTTTCGCATCCGGCAGCACAAACGTATCACCGTAAATGTGGTTGAACGAACTGGCAATGTCACGGGTAATCTCGAGGTGCTGGATCTGGTCTTTGCCTACCGGCACGATGTTGGCGTCATACATCAGGATGTCGGCTGCCATCAGCACCGGGTAAGTAAACAGACCTGCGTTCACGTCAGCCAGTCCTCTGCGGCTCGATTTATCCTTGAACGAGTGCGCATTGGCCAGCATCGGGAAGGGAGCGAAGCAGTTGAGGTACCAGGTCAGTTCGGTTACCATCGGCACGTCCGACTGGCGGTAGAGGATGTGTTTATCAGTATCGAAGCCACAGGCCAACCAGGCGGCGGCTACCGAGTAAGTGTTGTGGCGCAGCACCTGCGGGTCGCGGATAGTAGTAAGTGAGTGCAGGTCGGCTATAAAGTAAAGCGCCTGCTCCTGCGATGCCTTCGAAAGTTCGATGGCTGGAAGGATAGCACCCAGCAGGTTGCCCAAGTGGGGACGGCCTGTGCTCTGAATGCCCGTAAGGTATCGTGCCATAGTCGGGGGAATGGTTTACAATTGCAAAAATAACGCAAATTGCTGAAAACACGCCTAGCCCGACTACGACAATTCTATACCTGTAGCTTTAAAGTTTCCTGAGCGAGTGATTTTTTGAGCTTCCAATCTCGTCCTGCGTTTTGGTCAGCAGCTTTACTTCCGTGTCGCTTACCTGCAGAAAGTACATGGGGTCGATGTCGCCGGCCGTAGGTATAAGCTGCAACACTACAGCATCCGGGTTTTGCTTGTTGCCTTTGGCCAGAAACCACTTGCCGCTGCTGTTCACTACACTTTTGTCTGCCGGTTTGCCCATGTATACCTGTTTCATGTTGAACGATCCATTTGAGCCCTTTGCGCCAGTGTTCAGCGTCAACTCTGTCTGGATACCCTGGCAGTCTTTGCAAGCCAGTGTGCCGCGGAAAGTGCCACTTGGTGGAGCTAACAAAGGAGTTGCTTCAAGGGTAGGCTCAGCTGCTGATGTGGCCTCGGCTTTTACTGGCTTGGCTGTGGTTTTGGCTTTTGATTTTGCCGGGGCTTTTGCTGCTGTCTTCTTACCGCCGCGGTTTTCCTCCAGCCATTCTTTGTAGCTTTTGCCAGATTGCGCCTGTACTTGCTGCAGGCCCAAGGTGAGAGAGAATAGGACGAAAAGTGCGATTATTGCTTTCATGTCGTTTCGTGTTTGTCGTTCGGGGTGATCTTATCACAAAATATACCAGTTTTTCAAAACCACATTTCTGACCGGGCTATTTCTGATTTAACTGTTGAAAATATAATTTATTGTGTGCTGCAGCGAAGCTGATGCAGGAGCGGTTGCCACATGGCCTTGTGTCAGGATGTGAGATACGGAAGCAGCGCAGTGGGGTTGGAGCAAAGTGAAGGGCTGAGCATAAATTGCATCGTTTTTGAAATAGTGTGCTGCCTATTCTCCTGTAAAAGCAAATGGCCAGGCGCTTCACTTAAGAGCAGGCACCCAGCCATTCAAAAAAAAATCAAATCAAATCTTATTATTCTAAGTCAATTACATCATAGGCTTGCTCGGGTTAAATAAAAAATCAATCTTATAATATTTAGGCTGGAGTCAGCTTTTTATTTTTTTGGTATAGTCTGTTCAGGTTGCTCACCGAAATAGCTACAAGGATCAGTGCTACTCCCAGCCACTGTACCGTCCATACCTCTTCCTGCAGCACCAGGTACGACATGGCCACAGCCACCGGCAACTCCGCCGAGCTTAAAATGGCGCTTAGCGCTAAGCCGGTTTTAGGTATGCCATAGGCAAAGAACAGCGGCGGAATGACTGTACCAAACACAGCCAGCAGCAAGCCCCACTTGAGCAGGCCATCACCCAAAGCTCCGTTAAACAGAAACATTGGTGGGAAAATGCTCAGCACAAGTATAGTGGCACCCGTTAACAGCAGGGCACTCTTGGTAGCCGGGTGCAGGTTGTTGCCAGCTGCACCGTTTATCATCAGAAATACGGAATAACAGGCAGCCGCCAGCAGTCCGAAGCCGACACCCGCCAGGTCAAAGTCAGGTATAGCACCGGAGAAAAGTCTGCCCGCCATGGCCGTACCCAACAGCACCAGCAGCACCATAATCACCTGCGACGGTTGTGGCATTTTGCGCTTGATCACCGACTCTAGTAAAAGGCTCATCCAGGTAAACTGCATCAGCAGTAGGATGGCGATGGAGGCCGGCACGGCCTGAACACACTTATAATAGAAGATGCTCACCAGGCCCGTACTCGTACCCATTGCCACTAGTTTGAGCTTATCCAGAGTCGAAACACCAAGGCTGCGGCGGCCCAGCAGTTGGCGCACCAGCACAATACCCCAAAGTATAACAAAGCCAAAGGAAACCTGTGTGCCCGTTACGTCACCCAAGGTATAGCCTTCTTTGTAAGCCAGTTTTACGAATGTGGATAGTATGCCGAAGCTGCAAGCTCCGAGAAATACCAAAAGGATGCCTCTGAACATAGCTGTCCCTTCTGAAATTTAAGGTAAAAAAATAAGGTATAGGTGAGCTACACAAGCCCGGTCGCGGAAATGGGTACTCTTAGAGGTCGTGCAGGACGTACCCCGTAATGAAAATCTGTGTATGTGCTAAGTGTGCAGCCATTGTATTTTGCAAGACCGCAAAGATAAGGCTGTAATCAATTCAAAAGCAAATTTATTTTATAACACAGGCTATTCCTTGCTGTCATCAGCAGCAGTCTCTATCATGTTTTCAGCAGTGCGACGACCAAGGTAACCGTCTATCAGGTAATGCGCCAGGTATAGCACAGGAGTGAGGGCGATGGCAATAAAGAATTTGTAAATATAGTTGATCGCCGCCACCGACATGATCATCGAAAGAGGCCAGTTTCCGAAAATGTAGAAAGCCACAAACAACACAACCACACTATCGATCAACTGCGAAACCAGCGTAGAGCCCGTCGCCCGCAGCCAGATTTTGCTGCTCCCCGTAAAACCGCGCAGCCAGTGAAAAACGGTGGCATCCAGAAACTGCGAGATCAGGAAAGCGACCATCGAGCCGATAATTATGCCCAGCCCCTGCCGGTAAATGGAGTTGAAAGCGTAGTCGATGTTGAAGGGATTGCCGGTTGCATCCTGGTTGTTGAGTTCCAGCCAGAAAGCGGCAGGCGGCAGACCCGTTACGATAGTGATGACCAGGAAAGCATACAGGATCAGAACAACGGTGAGGAGGCTGATTTTCTTCACACCCGGCTTGCCGAAATACTCGTTGATAATGTCGGTGGTCACAAACACGACGGGCCAGATAATAACACCGGCAGTGAGGTTAAAGTCAAATTTCTCTCCCATGATCCCGATCTGGGCACCCGGCATGCCAAACAGTGCTTCTGCCGAAAATATCTTTACCCCAATCAGTTCAGCCAGCAGGGCGTTAGCCAGAAAGATGCCACTCAGGACGAGGAACAGGTTGGTGCGTTTTTTCTCAAGGGAAGTGTTTGCCGCCATAGGTATAGTTATGCTGCAGCAATATAGCAATTTTGAGGTTAACGATCCGGCAGATGGGGGCGTAACTGGGCTTATTCCAGCACACAAAATATACTTCCTTCTACGGCCAGATCGGTCTTTGGGAATATTTCCTGTGCTTCTGTGAGTAGGGGCGTCAGGTCTTTGTAGCGCACCGAAAAGTGACCTAGCAAGAGATGACGTACCTGTGCGGCTGCGGCCATTTCGGCGGCCTGTCGGGCGGTACTGTGGAAGGTATAGTGGGCCCGTTCCTGGAGCTCGTTCATAAAGGTGGCCTCGTGGTAAAGCAGGTCCACGCCCCGCAGGTAGGGGAGTAACTCAGGCTTATACCTGCTGTCAGCGCAATAAGCATAGCTGCGGCTGCGCTTGGGCTCCAGCGTGACTGTCGAGTTGCGTACCAGCACATTACCCTGTTCGTCGTGTACGTCCTCGCCCCACTTCAGGCGCACAAGTTGCGGCGGCGTCAGGAAGCCAGGCAGGTTCTCTTTGATCAACGGTCGTGGCTTGGGTTTTTCGCGGAACAGGAAACCGCAGCAGGGAATACGGTGCTCCATCGGAATGGTATGTACCGTGATCTTTTTGTCCTCGTAAATTTTGCGGTAGCAGGTCGTGTCAAGCTCATGAAAAATAAGCTTGTAGCACAGGTTGGTGCCGGAGTATTTGAGCTGCAGGCTAAGGATTTCGGAGAGGCCGGGAGGGCCGAAGAGATGCAGTGGCTGTTGGCGGCCCTGCAAGTGCATGGTAGAAAGCAGACCTGCCAGACCAAAGTAATGGTCGCCATGCAGGTGGCTGATGTAGATGTTAGAAATGCGCTGATGCTTTATCTTGTAAAGCATCAGCTGCATTTGGGTTCCTTCTCCGCAATCAATCAGGTGTAGTTGATTGTCGATGGTCAGCAATTGGGCGGTATGGTGCCGGTTTGCCGAAGGTGTGGCCGACGAACTGCCGAGTATCCTGAGTTCGAAATCCACGAAATTGGATTTGTTAGTCTTCCTTGTTGGTCAGGTCCTGCTCGATCTCGTGCAGAAACACGCGGTCGATTGCCTCTTCCACTGTTGGAAGGATGTTAAGTACAGACTCCAGTTTAGAGATCGTGATCAGTTTCATCACATGGTCCTGCAGGCTTGTCAGAATCAGCAAACCGTTTGAAGAGTTGCACAGTCTGTTAGCGATCAGGATAGAGCTCAGCCCCGAAGAGTCAGTATATTTTACGTTATTGAGGTCAAGAATCAGGTTGGTGATCCCTTCAGCGTTCAATTTCACGAACTCAGATTTTAAATCCGGAGCGATTGAAGTATCAAGTTTCTTCTCGTCTATCGTGATAATCGTGTAGTTTTCTTTCTTATCAATCGTGTACTTCATAGATCTACCAGTAAAGGATTTAAACGCGAATGTACCAAAATCCACGTTAATAATTCTAATTTTTCTCGTTAAAAATGTTTTCTACGATGTGACTCTCAATGCGTGAGAGCACATTATCGTAACTTTCTTTATGAAAAGCCTGCCCTGTGAAAACCTCGTAAAGCTCAATGTAGCGGTCCGAAATACTATGCACCACTTCATCGGTCATTTCAGGTACAGTTTGCCCTTCTTTTCCCTGAAAATCATTTTCGATCAGCCACTGTCGTACAAACTCTTTCGACAGCTGCTTTTGCGACTCGCCGCTGTCCTGACGCGCCTCATACCCTTCCAGGTAAAAGTAGCGCGAAGAGTCCGGCGTATGAATCTCGTCGATCAGGTATACCTCGCCGTTGTAGCTTCCAAACTCATACTTGGTATCGACCAGTATCAGTCCGCGCTGTGCGGCCAGTTCCGTGCCTCTCGCAAAGAGTGCCCGGGTATAAGCTTCTAATTTAATATATTCTTGCTCAGATACAATGCCTTTCGCTATAATTTCTTCACGCGAGATGTCCTCATCGTGTCCTTCGTCAGCTTTGGTCGTCGGGGTGATGATCGGTTCCGGTAATCTGTCATTCTCGCGCAGGCCTTCCGGCAGTGCTACCCCGCATACGCTGCGTTTGCCGGCCTTGTACTCACGCCATGCATGTCCGGCCAGGTAACCTCTGATCACCATCTCCACCTTGTAGGGTTCGCAACGGTAACCGATCGTTACGTTCGGGTCTGGCGTCGATAACACCCAGTTCGGTACCAGGTCTGAAGTAGCTTTAAGGTTTAAGCTCGCTATTTGGTTCAATACCTGGCCTTTATAAGGTATAGCTCTTGGTAGCACCACATCAAAAGCCGAGATACGGTCAGTGGCTAGTACTGCCAGACGGTTACTGAAAAAATAAACATCGCGTACCTTGCCTCTATAAAAACCGGTCTGTCCGGCGAAGGAGAAGTTAGTTTCTTTTATGGCCTCCATTAGGTCTGTTGGGTTTGAGAAGGACAAAGTTAAAATATTTTTGTCGGTCAGAGTTATAAGGTATAGGTATAAATGTAAAATGCCTTCGCAGACGGGGGGCTATCTGAGTTTTGACATTGCTATATACTCCTGAGTATAGTGAAAGTTTTATATTATGAAATCTATTGTTTGTACATTATTGAGAATGTTGTGTCGGGGGCAAAATTTTATCCCTCAGCGGCTCCCTGTAATGAATAATGTTGTGCGCCATTCCTTTAAAAATGACAAAATGAAAGGGCAGCATGGCATACCAGTACAGTCTGCCTGCCAGCCCGTCCGGCCGGAAAGCGGCTAGCTGCTCCAGGTAGTTGCTATCGGCCTCACGACATATTTTAAACTGTAGCCAGGCCTCGCCGGGAAGTTTCATTTCAGCATAAAGCAACAAACGATCGCCCTTACGGTCAACGGCCAGTACCCGCCAGAAATCAATAGAATCGCCGGCTCTGATATCGGAGGGGTGACGTCTGCCGCGCTGCAAGCCAACGCCTCCCACCATTTTATCGAGCAGGCCACGTATCTCCCATAGGAAATCGGTCTTGTACCAGCCGCGCTCCCCGCCGATGCGCAGAATGTTATCCATCACCTGTTCGGGAGCTCTGTCGAAGCGCATGCGCTGCCTGTCGGTGAGTACGCCGTGTTCTGGTATTTGTACAAAATCCATGAAGTTGAGTTCGATGGTGCCACTTACCAGTGCATCCTTCCAGCTCGACACCACCATGTTTTGCTCCATCTTGGTAAAAGCCAGATTTAGAGCACTCTCGTAGCTCAGGCACTTGTGCGGGATCAGCTGCTCTATACTGCTGTCTTTCACCACCGCATCGTTGCGCAGGCTCTCTACCAGACTACGGGCCAAGGCGTAGTTGGTACTCGTAACAAAGTACAACCAGTAGGAGGAAAGTTTGGGTGTGAGCACCGGCAGGGTGAAGATGTGCCGCTTCAGGTTTCGGACCCGGGCCAGTTGCAAAAGCATCTGCTTGTAGGTGAGCACATCGGCCCCGCCGATCTCGAAGCGTCTGTCATAACAGTCTGCGTGGCCGAGCACTGCAGTCAGGTAAAACATGACATCGCGAATGGCGATGGGTTGGCAGCGGGAGTTGAGCCAGCGGGGTGTCACCATTACAGGTAACTTTTCAACCAAGTCGCGGATGATCTCAAAGGAAGCACTGCCCGACCCGATGATGATGGCCGCCCGAAGCACCGTGAGTGATGCTTTGGCTGGCGCAAGCACGTCCTCCACCTGTCGGCGTGAAGTCAGGTGCTTGGACAGATGTGCATCATTGGCGATGCCGCTAAGGTAAATTATCTGCTTTGCGCTGGTAGTGTTGAGGTAGTTGACAAAGTTCGTGGCCGATGCTTTTTCTGCCGTCTCGAAGTCTGCCGAGCCGGAGCCCATGGAATGCACCAGGTAATAGGCGGCTTCAATGTCGTGGGGCAGATCCGGCAGACTTTCCGGCTTGAGCAGATCTCCTTTTACCACCTGAATTTTACCCTGCAGACTGTCAGACACGTCAAAGCGGCGCGGATCACGGACCAGGCAGATCACCTCGTGTTGTGCCTCTATCAGCACAGGCAGCAATCGCTTGCCAATGTAGCCGTTTGCGCCGGTCAGGAGTATTTTCATCAGGGTTTGTCAGACAGTTTATACCTGTACAACAGGTATAGCATTGGATTGTTATGTGCAGGCAATTATACCTTTTCAAAGATAATGAAATTGCGGATAAATGCTGCGGATACTATAAGGTGTGTAAGCAGCTGATTTGCAGTTGTATGAAATTAATTTTTCAGCTAACTTCAAATTATATGAAATTATTATTTGGATTATTTGAAATGCTGCTCTAAATTTGCATCATCAAGTCTGATATCCCTTTGTGGGTATCGATTTATAAAGAAGCGTGGAGAGACAGGCTCTGTGAAACGCTAGCAACCAGCCTCAGGCAAGGTGCTAATTCCTGATTCCGGAAGTCCGGATGTATATAAATTGATAACGTTATGGAAAAGGGAACCAAGCCAACGCAACTTCTTTTATTTTTTACACAAGCAGCTCAACTGCCTGTTCTTTCGCATGCTTATACCTGTGCTACTACCCCCTGTAGCCGAATGTGCATGTGTTGTCGCTGCTGTTGCTAGCGCGACCAATTTCCCCGTTTTTTTTGCTGCAATAGCGCCTAGCCGCAGGTAGATCCTGTGAGCAGATGTCTGTAGCCTTTTCTTTTTCTTGTCTTAAAACAAGCTAATCTATTCTATAATTTCCAAAATTTTAACTGCACAAGTATGTCTAATTCACCTCATTTCGAAACACTTCAATTACACGCTGGCCAGGAAATCGATCCCACTACCCGTTCCCGCGCTGTGCCGATCTACCAGACTTCTTCCTATGTCTTCAAAGATGCCGAACACGGAGCTAACCTGTTCGCTTTGAAGGAGTTCGGAAACATCTATACCCGCATCATGAACCCCACCACCGATGTGTTTGAGAAGCGCATTGCTGCTTTGGAAGGTGGTGTGGCGGCAGTGGCGGTAGCGTCAGGGCAGGCAGCCCAATTCATCGCGCTCAGCAATATCCTGCAGGCCGGTGACAATTTTGTTTCTTCCAGCTTCCTTTACGGCGGTACTTACAACCAATTCAAGGTATCCTTTAAAAGGCTAGGTATAGAGGTGCGCTTTGCCGAAAGCGACGAACCCGAAAGCTTTACGCAATTGATCAACGAAAACACGAAAGCGATCTATGTGGAAACGATCGGCAACCCGCGCTTCAACATTCCTGACTTCGAAGCCATCGCTGCTGTGGCCAAAGCGCACGATATTCCATTGGTGGTGGATAACACCTTTGGGGCGGGTGGCTACCTGTTCAGACCAATTGAGCATGGAGCAAACGTGGTGGTAGAGTCAGCAACCAAGTGGATCGGCGGCCACGGTACCAGCATTGGTGGTGTGATCGTGGACGGCGGCAACTTCAACTGGGGCAACGGCAAGTTTCCGCAGTTCTCAGAGCCTTCAGAAGGTTACCATGGGCTCAACTTCTGGGAGGTTTTTGGTACGGATGGACCATTTGGCAACATCGCTTTCGCCACGAGGGCGCGGGTAGAGGGCCTGCGTGATTTTGGTCCGGCGCTCAGTCCATTCAACTCCTTTTTGCTGCTGCAGGGTCTGGAGACTCTCTCGCTGCGCGTGGACCGCACGGTCCAGAACGCGCTAGCGCTGGCCGAGTGGCTGGAGCAACACGAGCAGGTAGAAAGCGTGAATTACCCGGGTCTGCCGTCCAGCAAATACCATGGCCTGGCGAAGAAATACCTGAAAAGAGGGTATGGCGGTGTGCTGTCTTTCAACCTGAAAGGCGACAAAAAGCAGGCAGAAGTATTTGTGAACAGTATGCAGCTGATCAGTCACCTGGCCAACCTCGGCGATGCCAAAACCCTGATCATACATCCGGCCTCTACCACTCACCAGCAGCTTTCGGAGACAGAGCAGCAGAGCGCGGGTGTAACGCCAACACTACTGCGCCTCTCTGCAGGTATAGAGCACCTCGATGACATAATTGCTGACCTGGAACAGGCTTTTGCTAAAGTCGGTCAGCTGGATAAAGAAGCCGTTTTGAACGAAGCATAATGCCTGAACAATTAAATTTTCATTACCAGAAACAGTTTCAGCTGGAGTCGGGAGCCTCGCTTCCCGGCTTCCAACTGGCCTATACAACCTATGGACAACTCAACAGAGAAAAAAGTAATGTGGTGTGGGTATGCCACGCCCTCACGGGCAGCTCGGACTTTACCGACTGGTGGGGTGAATTATTTGGCGAGGGAAAACTATACGACCCGGCGGACTGGTTTGTGGTTTGTGCGAACACCCTGGGTGGCTCCTATGGATCCACGGGACCACTTTCGGTTAATCCGGAAACGCTGCAACCCTTCTACCACAGCTTCCCGGAGCTGACCAACCGGGATATCGTGCGGGCTTTTGATCTGCTGCGACAGGATTTAGGTATAACGCAGGTACATACTTTGCTCGGCGGTTCGCTGGGTGGGCAGCAGGCGCTGGAGTGGGCCATTTTGCTGCCGGAGGTTTTCCAGAACCTGATCCAAGTAGCTTCTAACGCGCGGCATTCGGCCTGGGGAATCGCTTTTAACGAGAGTCAGCGCATGGCCATTCGGCAGGACCCGACCTGGCAGACCAATACCAAAGAAGCAGGTATAGCAGGTCTCAAAACTGCCCGTGCCATTGCCATGCTTTCTTACAGACACTATACATGTTATGAGGCGAGTCAGCAGGAGCCGGGCAACAGCATCACCGACAATTTCAGGGCGGCCTCTTACCAGGTATACCAGGGCGAAAAACTGGCCGGTCGCTTCAATGCCTATACCTACTGGCTGCTCTCCAAAGCCATGGACTCGCACAATGTTGGCCGCGATAGGGGGGGAGTTAAGAAAGCCTTGGACAGGATTCGGGCCAAAGCGCTCTTTGTCGGGGTAGACACTGACCTGCTTTTCCCTACGGAAGAGCAGGAGCAGCTACACCGGCTGGTGCCGGGCTCTCATTTCGCGCTGCTCCATTCAGGCTACGGGCACGATGGTTTTTTGGTGGAAACGGTACAGCTTACGCAGGTTATCCGGGAATTTTATGAAACAGTAACAGTAAAGCACATTCACTATGAAAATACAGAAGTTTAGGAAACGCATCGGGTTGATCGGGTTTGGCTGCGTAGGGCAGGGGCTGTACGATGTGGTAGAAGCGAACCGGCACCTTGGCTGGGAAATAGGCTGTATCTGCGTAAAAGATAAAGAAAAGACACGCTCACTGCCAGCCTCCGCCTTTACCTACGATGTGCAGGAGGTGCTGCAGGACCCGAGCCTCGACATTATCGCCGAACTGATCAGCGACACTAAGGAGGCGCTCGGTATACTCAGGCAAGCCCTGCAGCAGGGTAAAACCGTGGTATCGGCCAACAAAAAAGTGATCGCCGAAAACCTGCCGGAACTGATCCAGCTGCAACAGCGGCACGGAGGCGTGTTACTGTATGAAGCGTCTGTGTGCGGCAGTATACCTGTGCTGCGCACGCTCGAAGCATATTATGGATCAGAACCACTGGTTGAAGTACGCGGAATCCTGAACGGATCCTCTAATTATATATTAAGTAAGCTGCACGCAGAGCACATTGATTTCCAGGCTGCCCTGGCGCAGGCGCAGGAACTGGGTTTCGCGGAGGCCGATCCGTCTTTGGACGTGGAGGGGACAGACGCGCTGCACAAGCTCTGCATTATGGCTGCACACGCTTATGGTTTGTTGGTGCATCCTGATGATGTGCTTCACTTGGGCATCCAGTATATTAGCTCCGAAGCTGTTGAACTGGCCGCTGCCCTGGGTTGCCGCATCAAACTGGTTGGTTCTTTGAAAGCTACTCCCACCGGACAAATTGAATTGCGGGTACTACCTACACTTATACCTGAAACAGATGCGCTGTATGATGTGGAAGCGGAGTTCAATGGACTGGAGATAGAGGCCCGGTTTGCGGGAAAGCAATTCCTGAAAGGGCGCGGTGCCGGCAGTCACCCGACCGGCTCAGCTGTGTGGGCCGATGTTACGGCAACTATTCGGGGCTACCGCTATACCTACCCCAAGCTCTGTACCAGTCAGGCAACGGCCACCTCAGGCAATGAACAGATTACTGTTTTATTGCAAGGGCAGTCAGATCGTCTTGCGGAGCTCCAAGACTTAGTACAACCCGCCAACCAGTATAAAATTATCGGTCAGAGCCAGGTTATTCTGTCATTAACCCCACAGCAACTTAAGCAGCACGAGTCTTTTCTGAAGCAGCAAGGCATTTTTGTGGCGGCTATACCTGAAAGCGTAGCACTTGATATAGTACCAGAGAAGTATAGAAGCGAGGAGGCTGTACCTGTAGGAAGCTTATAAGTTTGTTTTTTGCTCCAAGAAGAGAGCGAAAGCCGGAAAGTGTATTTATTGAGCAGGAGCTTTATGGGAATAGTTCAATTTGTTTATTTAAACAATTGTAATTTTAAATTGTACATTCATTGTATAGTTTTGTTGTAATAAATTGGATTACTGATGATATAATAGCTTTTTAAAATATTTATTTAAATAACGCTGTCATTTTCATCTGTTTATGGTTTTACTATCGTACAAAGAATATTTATGGACGATTCATAATACCTGACAGCAATGAAAATCTATATACCCTGGCTAAGCTATCTACTTCTGATAATTATATTTTCATCGTGTAGAAATGACAACGTTTCGCCAATTCGGAACGTGCGTTTTGACCCCGGCTTGTTAAATCCGTTGCAGGCGGCCGGTGATATACCTTGCACGGCTCATACCTATTATTATAATGGTGCAGAAAAGTCGCTGGGCACGGTTTACAATGGCATGATACTTTTGTCGTTCAGCGACGAAGTGAATGATGAGCAAAAAGCCATAACAGCAGCAGGGCGTCATGGGTTTATAGAAGCGCTCGGGCAACCGATTCAATCAAACTCTGCCCGGCTATACCCGGCTAAACTGGCTCCGGGTCTCAATTGTCAGCAGGTGGAGGTAGCACTTTCTGAAATTTTAAAGAATCCGGCTGTGGCCTATGCTGCCCCCTATTTTGAAACAGCTGGCGGACAACTACTGGGTGTATCTAACGAATTTATAGTAGTTGTAGAAGGTGGCCGGCAACCGGCTGCGCAGGTACTAAAGGGCCTGAGTGAGGCAACCAAAACTGAGATTGTAAGCGCCCTGAGCGATAATACTTTTGTGATGCGCGCCAATAAAAATTCACGAGGCAACGCGCTTGAAATGGCTAACTTCTTTTATAAGCAGCCCCGCATCAAGCATGCGGAGCCTGATTTTGTGGTCTCGCTGGCCATGTAAAATACCTGATTGTGATGGTTTTGGGTTAAGAGTGAGAAAGCCCCGCCCCGGATTTCCGGAGGCGGGGCTTTCCTTTTTATAGGGACCATTAGTTTGATTAACCAAGGTATACGGCAGCTGCTTTGTTGCGTAGGTTGTAGGATGAGGCCATTACTTCGCCATAGGCACCCGCCGTACGGATCGCGATCAAATCGCCACGGTTCGTTTCGGGTAGAACCACTGCTTTACCGAAGCAGTCAGACGATTCGCAGATTGGACCCACGACGTCGTAGCGTTCTTCAGCTCCCTGGCTGCTAATGTTCTCAATTTTGTGGTACGACTGGTACAGCGCCGGACGGATCAGTTCAGTCATACCGGCATCCAGGATGGCAAAGTTAGTCGACACACCTTTCTTAATGTAGAGCACCTTCGAGATAAGCGTACCACTCTGGGCAACCAGGGCCCGGCCAAGTTCAAAATGCACCTGCTGGTTCGGGCGAACTTCTAAAAACTGATTGAAGAGTGAGAAGTAAGCCTCAAAATCAGGTATAGGCTGCTCGTCCGGGCTATAATAATCCACACCCAGGCCACCGCCCACGTTAATGTGCTCCAGCTGTACCTGCTGCGATTCAAACCAATCCTGAAACTCATTCACACGCGTGCATAGGTTGCGGAAAGCCGACAAGTCTGTGATCTGGGAACCGATGTGAAAATGCAGACCGATCAGTGACAGGTTAGGCAGTGTTTTGAGCAGCGTCAGTACATCGGGTAGTTCCCAGGCATTGATGCCAAACTTGTTTTCCTCGAGCCCGGTGGTGATGTACTTGTGCGTATTGGCATTCACGTTCGGGTTAATACGCAGTGCAATGCGGGCCGTTTTGCCTTTGGCCTCCGCCAGTTCGTTCAGCACGATCAATTCATGGCTCGACTCGCAGTTAAAGCAGAAAATGTCCTGATCCAGCGCATAATTGATCTCGGCATCCGACTTGCCCACGCCTGCAAACACGACATGGTGCGCCGGGAAGCCATTTTCAATAGCGCATTTCACTTCATTGCCACTCACACAGTCAGCACCAAAGCCCACGGCACGCATCTCCTGCAAGATGGGGCTATTGGTGTTAGCCTTCATGGCGTAGTGTACCTGAAAGTTATACTTGGCGGCCTCCTGGCTGGCCTGCTGCAGGGTTTGGCGCAACAGGTTGAGGTCGTATACATAAAAAGGAGTGGTATGCTGCTGCAACTCCTGCACAGATAAATTAAGCATTGCTGTTGTTCCTTTCAAAGATGCCCTCGTTCAACTGAATCAGGGATCTTTCTTTATCGGTTGTGTTGATCAATAAACTGATGTTGTTTTTGCTTCCGCCATAAGAGATCATGCGAAGCGGTATGTCTTTGAGCGCCTCAAATATCTTCAATCCTGAGCCGCTGCGCTCGGCAATAAAATCGCCGACCACACAGATGATGCTCTGGTTCTGGTCTACTTCTACCTGGCCGTACTCCTGCAACTCGCGGGTGATCTCGGTCAGAAACTTTGGGTTGTCGATGGTCAGCGACACAGCTACTTCGGATGTTGTGATCATGTCGATCGGGGTCTTATACCTTTCGAACACCTCGAACACGCTGCGCAGAAAACCATAGGCCAGAAGCATGCGCCCTGATTTAATTTTGATCGCCGTGATACCGTCTTTCGCTGCTACCGCCTTGATACCGCCTTTTCCGGTCTGGGCCGAGATAGTAGTGCCATGCGCTTCCGGCTGCATGGTATTGAGCAGGCGAACAGGTATATTCTTCTGCTTCGCCGGCTGTACACTCGACGGGTGCAGGATCTTGGCCCCAAAGTAAGCAAGTTCTGCCGCCTCATCAAAAGAAAGCTCTGCGATTGGGAAGGTATTCTTCACAACCCGTGGATCGTTGTTGTGCATTCCATCAATATCGGTCCAGATCTGAATTTCGGAGGCATCGGCTGCTGCACCGATCAGGGAGGCAGAGTAATCCGAACCACCACGCTTTAAGTTGTCAACCTCGCCAAAAGCGTTGCGGCAAATGTAACCTTGCGTGATAAAAAGCCTGGTGTTCGGGTACTTCTCCAATTCCAGTTTAAGGTTCTTGCTGATGTAGGCATTGTCCGGCTCCTCATTTTCGTCGATCTTCATAAAATTCAGAGCTGGCAGCAATACGGATGGTATACCCTGCTCCTCGAGGAAGAACTGAAACAAGGCCGTAGACAGCAATTCGCCCTGTGCTAACACGGCACGCTCTTCGTAAATGGTAAAGAGGTCGAGCGTAAAAGAGCGGATGTGGTCGAAGTGCGTGGAGATCAGCTCGAGTGCCTGTTTTTTCTTTTCGTCGGTGAAGTAGAGCGCCTCTACTACCTGTTTGTATTTATCGTGTAGCGCATCTATGAGCGCATTTGCTTTTTGGTTGTCATTCTGGTAGAGCGTCTCTGCGAGCTGCACCAGCTGGTTCGTAGTACCCGACATCGCCGAGAGCACTACGATCTTGGGCGAGCCATCGTTAATCAGATCCGCCACCGCTTTCATTCTTTCAGCCGAACCTACAGAGGTGCCGCCGAACTTTAAAACTTTCATCTAATCAGTTTGAAATAAAGGGTATAGTCAGAAGATGGTCAGGTATAGCCTTTTGCAAGGTATAGATTGAGCAAAATCCGGCTGTAAATTTAGCAAATTCAGTGCAGATGTATCATAACCGGATAAAAAAGAAAAGGCAGCCATTTGCGGCTGCCTTTTCTGGAGGTGTTATACCTTAATGTTAGTTTTTCATGATCCTGGTAGTGGACTCCATACCTGCGCCCACCACTTTGAGAATATACATACCCGACTGTAACTGATTGAGCTTAAGTTCCAGCATGTTGACCCCAGCATCCAGGTCCAGGTCTTTGGTCATGACACGGCGACCGTTGATGTCGTAAATGGTCATGGCGGCCACCTGTGCTTCTGGTGCGGTAAGCGTTACCTTGATCACATCCTGGAATGGGTTCGGATAAGCCTGTGTAGCCAACTCACGCGCCAGGCCTTTGGCATTTACCGCAATTACATTGCTGTAGGCAAACTGACCATCCAGATCTACCTGCTTGAGTCGGTAGTAAACTGTTCCCTGTACCGGCGTGCGGTCGGTGAAAGTGTACTTGGACTCCAGGCTGGTCGTGCCTTTTCCTTTCACAGTACCCACCATTTCAAAGCTCCTCGCATCGAGGCTGCGCTCTATCTCAAAGCGATCGTTGTCCAGTTCCGAAGCCGTAAGCCACTCCAGGTGCGCCTGGTTGTTACGGACGGTAGCTGTGAAGTAGACAAGTTCGACAGGGAGCGGGATGATGACAGGCTCGTCGCCAAGCAGACGGATGACAATGCTGAGGGTAGTAATCTGACCACCTTGCAGCAATTCAATCCTGAGTGGGAAAGCCCCTTCACCCAGCGCACTTGGATTATTAACCGAGATAGTACCATCAGACGCTAATGTCAGGCCGTCCGGTAAGCTGCCAAATACAATGTCAGCATCTTCGATTTCACCATCAGGGTCAGTAGCAAAAGCTAAGATATCATCTACGGAGTACTCATCGTTATACCTTGGCGGGTTGATGGTATAGAAAGCGTCGCAGTTAACTGTGATTGTTACCTCATCGAATGAGGCTTCACCACCTTCACCGCATACTGGGGTAGAAGTCCATCGGAAAACGTAGGTGCCTGGATCTAGGTTAGAGGCTGTCGCATTATTCGCGCTTGCCGGAGAGAACACAGCTTGAGATGGTCCGCTGATTTGAGTCCACAAGCCGGCATCCTGTCCCACATCGTTTGCACTGAGCACCACACTGGTTCCGCACACAGTTCGGTCTTCACCCGCATTAGCTTGTAAGACAGTATTGGCCACCTGTACTGTAACAGTATTCGCTAAAATGATTTCCCCACAACCAGGACTGGTAACCGTTACATAGAAGATCTGATTTCCCTCTGTCAGTGCAGGAGTAGATCTTGTTATAGGTTCACCATTTCCTGTGAATGCTGAGCCAATCTGTTCGTCAGTACCGAAGTTTATTTCTGTACCCACCCTGCGATAGATGCGGTAGGTATAAACCGTGTTCGCATTGAATTCTGTTTGCACACCGATGGTTGCACCGTTTCCGACGCAAACCTTATTGTTCTCTGCAAACACAAAGTTGTTTACAGATGGGCCGGAAATAAACACAGTTGCCTGGTCGGCGATGGTTACACCGCAAGCATCTTCACCCGGGAAAGATACGCGCAAGCCAATTGTGGTGTTGGCTGAAATTGGGCCGGTAGTCAGGGTAACGTTTCCTGCTGCTCCTGACGCTGGTGCTCCAATTGGCAGTCCGGTTGACTGGTTGACTAACTGGTAAACATAGGCTGGGTTAGAGCCAGAGAGTAAATAGCTCACACTGCGACTGCCACATACGGGTTGTGGAGTAATCGGTGTCAGTTCCAGACCAGTAGTAGCAGGCTGCGGACTCACAGTTACTGCCACCGTATTGGTCGAGGTAGCGTCACACGCCGTGCCAGCCAGGCTTCTGGCCCTGTACGTAACCGTCTGATTTTCATTTGCTGCTGTCAGGTTTGTGAACGGTCCCGAGATCAAGGTGATTGGTCCGCCAGTGCCCAGCACAGAACTGCCTGATTCCTCCCCGTTAATCAGCAGGCGATAAATAATGCCATAATCTGAACCAGACAACTCAAAACTAGTTGTGTTTCCGCCGCATACTGTCGCTGTTGTTGGGCTAAGTGTAAATACAGCTGTCGGTGGAGCACAGGCCACAATTACCGGTTCTGACTGTTGGCTTTCACAGCCATTTGGTGGAGTGAAAGTGGCTGTTACAGTTGCTCCTGCGAACAGATCCTGTGCTGATATACCTTCTACTCCCCAGGTAGTACCTGAGATAAAGACCGGCGTAGGATATGGGGTGCCTTCGATGTAAATGTTGATTTGTCCACCTGAAGCAGATGCTGGCGCAATGCCTGTAATCGTTGTAGCGCCAGCAGTTATTGGGTTGATAGTTAAGACGCTTTCTGGCCCAGGTGTAGCTGTTACTACGTTAGAGTTAACACTTGACACATTATTCGGAGATACGGCTCTGGCCGTAATAGCTGTACCCGCAGCAATGCCTCCTGCTGTCATCGACGTAAAATTGGCCACCCAAATACCGGTGCTTGTAACTGTAGCGGTAACCGGCGTCGTGCCATCGCTTTGCGTAACGAGCGTTCCGGTTCTGGTGCCAGCTGTACCACCAGTGTAAAACTGAATAGTCGTACCAATAGGGTTTGTGGAAGTGCCTGAGAGAGTAGTGACAAAACCGCAGTCAGGTGTATCGATAACTGGGGTAGTTAATGTAGAAACAACTCTAAGAGCAATTGAAGGAGCCGAATACAGACCGCATCCGCCAGTAGTTTCTGTTCTTACAGTAAGTACATCATTTGGCGTGAGGGCAGTTGATAAGGCTGTTAAATCCAATGTCCCTGTTGGGTTATTTGTGGCCCCTGTAATCGTTAATAAGACATTAGTCGGTTGACCATTTCTAAAAAGTACAATTCTGCTTACAGGACTGTTGCCGTTTGTTACTGTTACATTAATTGATTCTAAAGTAGAGGGTATAGGTGTTGAGCTAGTAACATTATTAATTGTAGTTCCCTGATAAGTGATACTTGTAATCTCTACTCTATGCGCTAAAACAGTTTCTACAGACTGTCCATTTCCTCTACAGTATTGATTTGATCTAGGGGATTCACATCCTATAGGGTTATTACTTTCATCTACAGGGGTAGATGTAATGTAATAATTAGTATTGGAGGAAGTATTATAAGCTAAAGTTATTGGTTGAATACTTGCAGGAGATATAACTGTCTCAAACACTTGTAAAGAATTTGGAAGGCTGTAAATTCTGATTCTCTGCCGTTGAGCATAATTTGGTTCAAAGATTATATTTCTAGGATTACCACCGGTACTTCCTGTAATTCTAGGAGCAGGAGTTTCGCAAAAAACAGTATTAACCGTTACCGTATTCGAAAGAGGTGAGATGGTTTTACCTGGTGCTGTTACTCTGGCCGTAATTGTATTTCCCGGTTGCAATAAGTTGCTTGGGATACCACTCAACGTCCATATACCGTTCACGCTCACAGTAGGGCAAGCCAGCTGGCCAGCGCCACCGCAAATGGATTCACCGTTTAACAGTACAGTCACAACAGAGCCTGGTACTTCTGTGCTGGTACCTGAAATGGATGTACTGTTTGCATTGATTGGGCTGCTTACTACAGGAGCTGCGGAAGGAGCAGGTGTTATACCTGAATTTCTGATTTGGGTTAAGGTAGTAGGAGGAAATATACCTAGTAAAGCTCGCCAGGCATCTGGTGCGTTGTACCCATAGGCCTGAAAATTAACACCACCTACATCTGAGATAGTACCTGTAAAACCACTTTGTGCACTAGTAATAGTAATGCCGCTCATGCGTAACGGAGTGGTAGTGGTAATTTCGCCTCCGAATGCACTCAGTGGCACATAGAAATCATAGAAAAAATCAGCGTTATCTCCGTTTGTAGAGCCAGCCACCGCTCGTTGTGAGTATTGGTCAACTGAACCCGTAAAGATGGTACCGCTGGTGACACCACTATGGTCTAGTACTTGTACAGAAGAATTCGAAGCCAGAAGCACTTCGAACTCAAATCCTGGATTAGCCCCTGTACCCTCAAATAAGTTATTTGAATCTATTAGGACGCTATAACCTTTGGAAGCCGTTGAGTTACCGCCAAGTCTGACACGGAAAAGTAAATTTGTGCCATCAAAATACACTGCAATAGGGGAACCTGTAGAAGGAGAGGTGATAGGGGTCGCCGGACCAGCCAGGTCAGTGTGCCCTCCAGCAGTACCTGTGTTCAGGTCCCCTGTAGGTTCTGATGTTAAGGCCGGGAATTGCCGGTAAGGAATTTCACTGTTGCCAGTTCCTTCATCTCTGCCGTTAGCAAATCCTGTTCTATTGATGGAGACATATCCATCGGTGTTGGGGTCTAATATTTGTTGGCCAGTTCCGACAGCCGTTCTTGTAATCAGACCGGGAGTGGTTTGCGCAAAAGCGCTTGCGATCGTGACTACGAGTAAAATGGCAACCAACAGGCTGCACCGTAGTAACGAGACTTGTATATATTTTTTCATAGTTTGGGTAAAAGTTTGTTATAGCAGTATTTAATTTAAGGGTAATCAACACAATGAATTTTAGTATAAACCGGACAGTACATGCCCAGGTCTCACTATTAGAATGTATTGAGTTATACGTTCCTGTGCTATAAAACTTTAGTGTGCAATTGGACTTAAATTGATTAGGTCTGCCAAGTCAAATTGTATCGTTAAGCTTCTATACTTCTATAATTTTATCTAGCAATATTCAGACTATTAGAAGTTTCTTATGTTATAGGTGATTTTATAGCTCGGGTAGAAGAAATAGTTTGATACCTAAACTCAGTGCTGGTGAAGTAATGAAAAAGTAGTGCAATTTTAAGGGAATTCTTTAACTGCACATGGAGTGGAAATGTACAATAACCAAGCTATATAGAGGTCGTCTATATAAATGACTGTGAAAGGATTAGAAATTAGATAAATCCTGTATGCTCCTAAACTAAAGAAAGGATAATGCTAGCTGAATTTCCACCGAAACCAGCCGCGTTGATCATGATCCGATTAATGCAGGAAACAGGCTGACTTGGCAGTGTGGAGGTATAGCCTGGAATGGAAATTTGTTGCTGCGTAAACAGTAGCAATGCATACTGCAAGCTAAGCGCGCCGGATGCACCCAGCGTATGGCCAAGCAGGTGTTTATTCGTGGTAATAGCGGGAAGGTTTTTTTCAAAGAGCGCCTTGATGGCATTTAATTCAGCCTTGTCGCCGGCTCTGGTGCCCGGCGAATGGGTGATGATCACATCAACAGCTTGCTTTTGAAACGAGAGCTGCGACAATGCGTGCCGCATGGACTGCTGAAAGTTTAGTCCTTCATCAGAAATCCCAGTTTTGCTCTTGATCTGTTCAAAGCCAAACCCAGTAGCTTCAATGATCACATCGCCCTTACTAAGTTGAGAGGCAGGCGTTTTTTCCAGTGCCAGCACAGCAGCCCCTTCACCTAGCACAAAGGTATTCTGACCGGAAATGCCGTAGGGCTGGCAAGGGTAAAGCTGATCATGCATGGCAGAGTAAATTCCAATCGCTTTCATTTGAGCAATGGTGAAGTCCGTTAAAGGTGCTTCAGTGCCGCCAGCCAGGAAGCGGCGGGCCATACCGGCGCGTAGCCAGGCTACTCCGTTTGCCACGGCCATCAGCGCCGTGCTGCAGGTAATGGAATGACTAATCTGTGCCCCACCCGCATGTACCGCATGGCCTACCCAACTCGATAAATTGCCCAATGTAGTGGTAGGAGAGGCGGAAGACGAGAGTTTTTGCTGCTGAAAGTCTTCGAAATGTTGCTCAAATAAGCCGGTAGCCCCTCTGGATGAACCGATGTTCACAGCCAATTCTTCCTGCGTACCCGAGAGTGGATGAAGCCACCTGGCCTGTTCTGTAGCCTGGCGCGCGGCAAAAATGGCCAGCAGCACAGAGCGGTCCAGCTGGCGATAGCTGGGGTTGTCTGTCTGAAGTTTTCGTAGTGCGCTTTCGCCAGTTTCTGAGAGGGCGGCTACAGGAGTTGCCTGCTCTTGATGTTGTATAACAGAAAAAGAAGGCTTGCCGGAAAGATAGGCTTGTGCTGCAGATTGCGCATCTATACCTAATGCAGAGATTGCCCCGCAGCCCCTGATCACGATATGTTCTCTTTCAGCTTCCAAATCAATCGTAAAGGTAAAGGGTTTCAGACGGAATTTCCTCAGGTGTTGACCGGGACTCTGGAAGCCAGACAGGATTAATCATGTAAAGTAGTTTGGGATGGCGGCTCAAAGTAACGTGCTCCGGTGATTAGTTCGCGCATACCTTGTATGGTCAGGTATACCTGGTCAAGCTGCGCATCGGTAATGCAGTAAGGAGGAATCACATAGATTATGTTGCCAAGCGGACGCAGAATTACACCTTGTTCCAGGGCAAAGCTGTAAAGCGTATCGCCCAGTTTGTTAAAGTAGGAAGTGCCATCGGCTTCGAATTCCACTGCCAGAATGGTGCCTTGCTGCCGTACATCTGCTATTTTATCCATTGATTTCAACTGCTCAGCAAAAGTTGCGTGGCGCTTGCTAATGCGATCGATGTGTTGCTGCGTTTCTTCCTGTAGCAGCAAATCCAGGCTGGCCAGACCAGCGGCGCAGGCAACTGGGTTTCCGGTGTAGCTGTGCCCGTGAAACAAGGTTTTGCGCTTGTCATCGCTCAGGAAGGCTTCGTAGATTTTTTCGTTGCAGGAAGTGGTACCCAGCGCCATCGTGCCGCCGGTGAGTCCTTTCGAGAGCGTGACCATATCCGGTTTATGTTGCAAATAATCGCTGGCGAAGGTGCGGCCGGTGCGACCGAAACCTGTCATCACCTCATCGGCAATAGTCAGGATGTCGTGCTGTTGGCAGATGGCGAGCAACTGGTCGAGTACCTCCGGCTGATACATCACCATACCTGCCGTGCCGAGTACCAGTGGTTCGTAAATAAATGCGGCTACGTCACTACTTCGGGCAAAAGCCTCCAGCTGTTTTACGGTTTCTTCTGCCTGTCCAGGTATAGGCACATCAATAAATTCCACCTCAAACAAATATGACCAAAAGGGGGCAGTAAAGGCGCTACGGGCACTCACGGCCATGGCGCCAAAGGTGTCGCCATGGTAGCTGTCGCGGAAAGCAATGATTTTGCGTTTCGGTATACCTTTGTTCTGCCAGTATTGTATGGCCATTTTTAGCGCGACCTCTACAGCAGTGGAGCCATTGTCGGAGTAAAAGATGCGGCTCTGGCCCTGGGGTAAGATCCGGATTAAGCGCTCAGCAAAAGTTACAGCGGCGGGATGCGTGAATCCGGCAAAAATGACGTGCTCCAGGGTCTGCAATTGCTCCGCAACTTTTTGAGCAATGTAAGGGTGCGCATGTCCGTGCAGGTTTACCCACCACGAAGCTACTGCATCAATGTACGTCTTTCCGTCCTCTGCATAGAGTAAAGCTCCTTCGCCCCGCACAATAGGTATAGGAAGGGCGGCGGTTTTCATCTGCGTGTACGGGTGCCAGATAACCCGCTGGTCGCGGCTGGCAAGGTTATCGGAAAGGGGCATAAGTCAGGTATAGCTCTGGTGCGAAAGTATAAAACACCCGGGTATTTGCCTACCGATTGTGTGGAAAAAAGCGCTTTAGCAGCCTTTTGCCCCGGCTGAGCATGGCGGGCGACCCGTCTTTCAGCAGAAATTCAATCTGGGATTTTAGTTCATCTCCTATCCACGGAAACTCATCCTGCAGGTATGCCAGTACATCCAGGCAGTTAACCTTTACTGCCACAGGTGTGCGCGGATCGATCAACCACTCAAACATGGTTTCCACAATGGCTTCATGTTCAGGTATAGCGCTCCAGGCGGTACTGTAAATTTGCCTTGCCTTTGGATTTGCACATCGCATCAGTATTTTGGTGAAATGCCGCTGGCAACTCAGGTTCTGCTGAGCAGGCAATCGACTGACAAAATCCGGCAGGTGAGGCACGAACTGTTCTGGGTAGGTATAGGCCACTTCTTCCAGCACCCAGGCAGCCCGAAAAGCAACAGCTGGTTTGTGCCGCGTGTAGCAAAGATTCAGTAAATCAGTGACTGGCAGCTTGCCTGAATTCGCCTGAGCCGCTAAATGCTGTACCTGCGCTTTGCCCGGTGTCTGACTCAAAACCTCAAAAAGTACTTCTGTATGCATGCGCCGTGTCCAAAATTTGGGATATCAGGTATAGCACCTGACCAAATTTAGGAATAGAGAATAGCTTTTCATAGTACAAATAGCAAGGAAGTTGCCTGGTGCTATGTCAAGTTTTAACCGGAAGCTGTAATCGTTTTAGTAGAGTTTAAACAATAGGCTAGGTATAGGTGTATCCTTTGTTATATGAACTTACAGGTAAGAGGTGAAGCTCTTAGCATACTCAGCTACAGCCTCTTGGCAAAAGTCAGCCTCCTGCCGGATAGAGGGCAGACGGCGCAGCCCGGTATACTTGATGATGAAGTCCTCCGAAGTCTGGTTCTCTTCCCCGTTAAAAATGATACCCGCCACAGGCACTTTGCGGTAACGCAGCACCTCGGCCGTGAGCAAGGTATGGTTGATGCTACCCAGGTAGTTTCTCGAGACGAGGATCACTTCCAGACCCAGCTGCTGCACCAGGTCCAGCACCAGGTAGCGCTTGTTAAGAGGCACCATCAGGCCGCCAGCTCCCTCCACAATTAGGTTATTCTGCGTTTCGGGGAGTTTCAGACCGTGCACATCTATTTCTATACCTTCGGCGGCCGCTGCCTTGTGCGGAGAGGCAGCCATCTTGAGGCAGTAAGCTTCAGGGTGAAACACAGAGCTTGCGTTCGAGACCAAACTCCTGACCATGTCGGTGTCCGTAAAATCGAGGCCACCCGCCTGCACGGGTTTCCAGTAATCGGCGTGTAAGGCTTCGGTGAGTATGGCTGCGGCAACTGTTTTGCCAACGTCCGTTCCGATGCCTGTTACAAAATATCTTTTCATGTACCTTTCGCTATGGCCTGCACGAGGCCGTCAATTTCTTCTTCACTATTATAGGCATGCACGATCACGCGAAGCCGCTCTGTACCGGCAGGCACAGTAGGGGGCAACACGGGGCGCACATCAAATCCAGCTTGTTGCAGCGCAGCCGCCAGCGTCTTGAGTTGCCGGGACTCTTGCGGGAAAACAGATAGGATCACACTGTTTTCCGGGGTGCAGCGTATGCCGCTAAGTTTGTTCAGTTTTTGGTACAGTCGGGTTGCAAGTTGCTGCACGCGCTCACGCTCGGGCGCAAGTTCGGGTAGCAGGGTATAAGCACACTTCAGGGCGACCAGCGCATGCGTCGGCAGACCTGTTGTAAATATAAATGCTCTACTATAATTGATCAAAAAGTCGCGCAGCACTTGTGGACCGACAACAGCCGCTCCATGTGCGCCCATGGCTTTTCCATAGGTGATGACCTGCGCAAATACTTGTTTTTCCAGCCCAAGAGCCACTGTTAATCCTTCGCCTTTATCGCCATAAAGACCAACGGCATGTGCCTCGTCCACAATCAAAGCGGCTCCCTGTTCGTAGCATACCTGAGCCAGTTCTCTCAAAGGTGCTTTGTCGCCATCCATGGAGTAAACCGATTCTACCACCACGTATACCTGTCCGGTCACGCGCTTCATTTTTTGCCGGAGGTCTTCTACACTGTTGTGCCTGAAGCTGTAGGTTTTGGCAAAGCTCAACCGCAAACCGTCTTTCATGGAAGCGTGGCTGGCCTCGTCGTAAAACACCGTGTCGCCACGCTGCGGCAAAGCAGACAATAACCCCACATTGGCTGTATACCCCGAGTTGAAAAGCAGCGCCGCCTCCCCCTTGTGGTAGGACGCAATGATGCCCTCCAGCTCTTCGAAAAGGCCGTGGTTGCCGGATAGCAGTCGGGAGCCTGTTGCCCCCAAAGGCAAATGGCTATAGTGTTCCTCTTCCTTGTGGATGAGCGCCCGCAATTTCTCACTGCGAGCAAGGCCGAGGTAGTCGTTGGAGCAGAAGTCAATGAGCCCGGCGGTGGTTTTAAGCGAACGTAATATCTCCTGGACCCCCCGCTCCGCCAGCTTCTGCTGTAGTTTATTTTTTAATGGACTATTAGACAAAGGGATTCCTGACAAAAGATTGAATAACGAAAATCAAGTTACAAAAAAGTCTTTTGTCTTATGTCAGATAGTCTTTTGTCAAAGAAAAACTAACAAATGTGTTGTGCTTCTTCTTTAAAAGACTTGCGGGGCGTCAGACCCAGCATTTCGAACATGGCTTTGTCTGCGTCGAAGTCCGGGTTTGGCGTTGTCAGCAGCTTTTCGCCTGTGAAGATAGAATTGGCGCCGGCCAGGAAGCAAAGGGCCTGGTCGGTTACGCTCATGCGCTCACGTCCAGCCGATAGTCGTACCATCGTTTTTGGCATCAGGATACGGGCTGTCGCGATCATGCGCACCATTTCCCAAACCGTAACCAGCGGCTGGTTTTCCAGGGGCGTACCTTTTACCGGTACAAGCGCATTCACGGGCACAGACTCCGGGTGCTGTACCAGAGTAGACAAGGTATGGAGCATACCGATGCGGTCTTCGTCTGTTTCGCCCAAACCGATGATGCCACCCGAACAAACAGATATACCTGCCTTGCGCACGTTTTCAATCGTGTCGAGGCGGTCATCATAGGTACGGGTTGTGATGATATTGGAGTAATTTTCTTCTGACGTGTCGAGGTTGTGGTTGTAGGCGTACAGACCGGCTTCTTTCAGCTTTTCGGCCTGATACTCGTTCACCATACCCAGGGTGCAGCAAACTTCCAGACCCATTTCATTCACACCTTTCACCATGTCCAGCACCTTGTCGAAGTCGCGGTTGTCGCGCACTTCGCGCCAGGCCGCCCCCATGCAGAAACGGGTAGAACCGCCTTCTTTGGCACGCTGTGCCGCCGTGAGCACCTGCTCCTGACTCAACAGTTTGTGCACGTCCACATCCGTATGGAAACGGGCCGCCTGCGGACAATACGCGCAATCCTCCGGGCAGCCACCGGTTTTCACTGACAATAAAGTACATACCTGTACCTCACCGGTTGCCTGGTGCTGTTTGTGCACATTGGCTGCCTCCACGATCAGTTCAAGCGCTGGTTTGTTGTAAATCGCTTTGATCTCCTCTAATGTCCAGTCGTTTCGAATAGCTGCGTTTAGTCCGTCTTGCGTCATAATGCTTGGGTTTGGATTACGAAGATAATTTGAAGATTTAGGAATAAAAAATCAAGCCTGGGGGTATGTTTGGTGGATAACTTGTTAACTATTTAAGCTACTGCATTATTTCTGTGGATAAAATGGTTTGTTAATTTGTTAGGAAACTGCATTTAGGAGGTTAGGGTTGGAACACAGGTATAGCCGAAAAAATTAATCGGGCATGTTTACTTCCTGCAAACAGCAGTCAGCCCCGCACGACAACAGAGGAAGTCGTTTTAAGGTATACCTTAATCTGTAAAATTTAGAGTCCTGTTCTGACGTACTGACCTATGCTGCTAACTTCTACTTCCCCTGCCACCACACCCTTTCTTCTTTTTCCTGAAAATGTGCTTCGGAAGCTCAGCATAATTATTTTCGTGCTGCTGCTCGCTGATATTGCCGGGATTATACTGGACAGTGTGTTGCGGTATGACTCCAGACTGACGCGGATTTTGATGTATTATTTCAACTTCAACGGAGAGAGCAACATCCCTGCTTTTTTCTCATCGGTGATGTTGCTGGCTGCCAGCGGTCTCCTTTTTCTGACTCACCGTCAACACAAAAGCGCTGCAAAGGTCAGTTATACCTGGCATTGGTTTATACTGGGGTGCATTTTCCTGTTCATGGCCATCGACGAGAACACACAGATACACGAGCGGGTGGCGGATTTTGTGCGGCCACATCTGGTAACAGACCTGTCAGGTATGCTGCACTGGGCCTGGGTGGTGCCATACGGTGTGCTCACGCTCGCTGTGGTGGCCTATTTCTTGCGTTTTGTGCTCCGGCTTCCTACCTATACCCGTAACCTGATTCTGCTATCGGGTGCGCTGTTTGTGACAGGTGCTTTAGGGCTGGAGTTTTTTGAGGGTTATCTGTATAAGCTTTACGGGATCGACCACCTGTACAACCGAATCCTCTACTGCCTGGAAGAACTGATGGAAATGTCCGGGGTAGCGCTGTTCATTTACGCCCTGCTCGACAACCTGGCTAGGTATGGCACTCAGATCGTGATCGCTCCCAAAGACAGCGAAGCATAATATTCGTACCTTTGCAGGTATACGGGCATTCGCCCACGACTTTATACCTGGATTTATGTCATTTTCCTCATTGGGCCTTTCGGCGCCACTTCTTCGCTCCATCCAAGCTCACGGCTATACCTCTCCTTATCCCATCCAAGCGCAGGCTATACCTGCCATTCTGGAAGGGAAGGACCTGCTAGGTATAGCGCAGACGGGTTCCGGTAAAACAGCCAGTTTCGCGCTGCCTATTCTGGAGATGTACCAGATGAAGCAAGCCGGCCGCAACCGCTTTGTGCGCACGCTGGTGCTGGTGCCGACGCGCGAGCTGGCAGTACAGATCGAGGAAGTTTTCCGGGCTTTCGGAAAGGAGCTTGACAGACCGGTGAAGACGCTGGCAGTGTATGGCGGTATTTCCATCAATCCGCAGATGATGAAGATGAGCGGTACGGATGTGCTCATCGCAACGCCTGGCCGCCTCTTAGACCTGATCGAGCACAAAGCGGTGCACCTTTCGGAGGTGGAAACGCTGGTGCTGGACGAGGCTGATAAAATGCTGAATTTAGGATTTCAGGAGGAGGTGAACAAATTGCTTGCTATGCTTCCTGACAGGCGTCAAAATCTGTTGTTCTCGGCTACCCTGAGCCAGGATGTAGAAGACCTGATTGCAAAGCTGCTGACTAACCCTGTACGGGTAACGGTGCAGGAAGAAGCTACCGTGCCGGAACTGATCAAGCAACTCGCCTACCAGATCGATCCCGAGAAGAAGGGACCTTTGCTGCGCTACCTTATCCGGCAATACGACATGCAACAGGTGCTGGTGTTTGCTTCGTCTATCCGGACAGCCGACAATGTGGTGGGCAAACTCAAGAAGCATGGCATAGAAGCCGCAGCTTTTCACGGCGACAGAAGCCAGGGCGGCAGAACAGAAGCGCTTCGGCAGTTTAAGGCGGGAAAGTTGCGTGTACTGGTCGCCACTGATCTGGCCTCCCGAGGTATAGACATCAAGTTTTTGCCTTTTGTGATCAATTACGAACTGCCCCGCTCCCCGAAAGATTATGTGCACCGCATCGGTCGTACGGGGCGCGCCGAGTCCTCCGGCGAAGCCATCTCGCTGATCACTCCCGATGACGCGCACCACTTCAAAATCATCCAAAAGAAAATGGGCGTGAGAGTGGAGATCCTGCCAACCGACGAAATTGACCTGCAGGGGCAGTAAGGTATAGAGCGGTATAGCAAGTGTCCGAGTCATACGCTATACCGCTCTATACCTAAGAAATATTTTACCCTTTTTTCAGTAAATGACTCAGGTCGCCTGCCCTGAACCAGCGGTAGCCGTAAGCCTCCAAAGTGATGTAGTGCCTGCCTTTGTCATCGGCCTCACTCACGTAGTTCACCATCAGGTCAATCAGCTTTTGCTCTTTCTCCTGCTCGCCTTTCTTTTCCTGTTTCAGGTCTAGTATGACTTCATGCGCTTTTTCATCGAAGTTGTGCAGGATGATCAGCGAACTGCCTTGCCAGCTGTAGTGCATGCAGAGTACGTTAGGCTTGTTCATTTTTAAAATCTGCCAGTCTCCAAACCCGATTTCGGTACATTCCTGCCGTAGGCGAATCAGGGCGGTCATCCAGTTGAGGAGCGATTCAGGTTCGCGGCGCTGGTTCTCGACGTTGATGTGGTGATAGGAATAAGGGCCTTTGTCAATAACAGGGTGCACCAGTTTGTCGGCGGTAGAGAAGCCCGCCTGGTCATCATCCGTCCATTGCATGGGGGTGCGCACTGCGTCACGTTCTTTCAGACTCAGGTCGTCGCCCATCCCTATTTCGTCGCCGTAGCGGATAACAGGTGTACCCGGCAGTGAGAACATCAGGCTGTAGGCCAGTTCGCTTTGCTGCCTGTTACCGAGCATGGTGGAAAGACGGCGACGTATACCCCGATCATAGAGCTGCATGTCATCGTCCGGCGCAAAACGGGCAAAAACTTCTTCGCGCTGCTCGTCAGTCAGGCGACCAAGGTCAAGTTCGTCGTGATTGCGCAGGAAGTGCGCCCATTGCACCGTCGGGAAATTGGTACGGGTTTCCTCCAGCGCATCAATCAGCGGATCAATATTGGAGGTGGCCAATGCGTAGAACATGTGCTGGTTCACGTAGAAATTGAACATCATGTGGATGCCATTTCCTTCTTCGCCAAAATACTTTTTGTTTTCCTCGGGCAGCACATTAGCCTCGCCTAACAGTATGGCATCGCCCTGGCGCCATTGCACAAAGCGGCGAATCTCGCGCAGGTAGTCAAAGTTGAGTTCGTGTTTGCTGGTGTTTGGTTCCGGCGACTCGATCATAAAAGGCACTGCATCTACTCTAAACCCGGATACGCCCAGTTGTAACCAGAAACCGATGATGCGTTTGATCTCGGCCCGCACATCCGGATTGTCCCAGTTGAGGTCGGGCTGGAAATTATGGAAACGATGGAAGTACCAGGATTTTGCATTTTTATTGTAGCTCCAGGTGGAGTCCTGCACGCCCGGAAATACCATGCCCTCGTTCCAGTCCGACGGTTTTGTTTTGTTCCACACATACCAGTCGCGGTGCAGCGCATTTTCACTGCTCTGTGCGTCCTGAAACCAGGGGTGCTGATCGGAGGTATGGTTCACCACCAGATCGATGATCACCTTGATGCCACGCTTGTTGGCCTGGTGCATAAACTCCACAAAATTCCCGCTCGAGCCGTGCCGTGGGTCTACTCCATAATAGTCTGAGATGTCGTAGCCGTTGTCTTTGTTGGGAGAGGGCTGGAAAGGGGCGAGCCAGATACAGTCGATACCCATGGCATTGAGGTAATCGAGGCGACGAGCAAGTCCCTCGAAATCCCCCACGCCGTCGCCGTTCAGGTCCATAAACGTCTCCAGATCGAGACTGTAAATGATTGAGTTTTTATACCATAGCTCTTCCAGCATAGCGAATCGGTTTTGGTTAGTTAAAAATGATTCGTCTATACGGAAGAAATCGGGCAAAAGTCGGAGGCAGTCTTAAAAGGAGGTGAACTGTTCAGGACTTTTTATGAGTCAGCCACTTGTCGTAGTGCATCTCAAATTTGATCTCGGAACGGCCGTGTATACCTGTTTCACGCCAGCCTTGCTTTCGGTAAAATTGTTCGGCCCTGGTGCCGGGGTCTGTGCCCAGCCAGATGGTTTCTGTTGTTTGCTGAAAATACCAGTCGAGCATGATGCGGTGCAGTTGCTTTCCTATACCTTGTCCTTCAAACTCCGGCAGCAGGAACAAGGCCCATACATTATAGTCTTGCAGGTCGACGATAGCAAAGCCCACGACTTGTCCTTCCACTTCACACACCCAGCCTTTGCCGCGCTCCGTCAGGTATAGCGCACAGAGTTCATCGGTTACCAATGTCGGGTCGGAGAGGATGTTTTCCTTTACCGAGTGGCGGATGATTTGGAGTTGAGGAATGTCGGAGGTTGTGGCTTTGCGGAAGAGCATGGGTGAAATGAGATGGATCAATCGGAAACGAAGAACCAAGGAATATTGAACCAACCATTTTGAAAATATATGGTTACTTGATCTCCGTTCTCAATTTGATTGTAAAATTCTTGTTCTACGGACACCTCCTCGTTTTTGTCTTGGGTGCCCCAGTTTGTAAGTTCAAGATAATAAGAAGTATTCTTGCCCGTGCTGATGCGTTTATTTACTATGGTTGCCTTGTATATTTTGCTATCTGATTTATCGTAATAGCAATTCAGGGTAATGATTGCACCATAACTATAACAAACCACAGCTATTAAAATGCTGGATGCGGCTAGGTAATCTTTCGCTTTTTTAAAATTAAACTCACGATTGCGTAAAAAAATAATGTTCAATAAAGCGACAGCTAAAATTGAGGTAAACAGCCCTGCATTATTGAAATCGTAAATTTTAAAATCTAGAAGTGCTCTTAACCCAAGCGCGAAGCTAGGGGCAAATATAGCCCAAGACAAAGATGGATGAACGCTCTCATTATTTTCGTCAATTCTGAAAAGCCCACTTGAGAATTTTAAATTGATAAGAGTTAGAACAGGTATGGCAATGGAAGTGAGTATAGCGAATTCGTATGGAATTGGGTAAAAAAATGTCCAGACACCAGCCAATCCGCCTGTCCAATTCAATATTTTAGCTTTCTTTTGAGCTGATCGAAATTTAGCCGCTCTTGCCTCAAGCGTGTGCCCGTACTGTTCATTAGATAAGATCTGCTGTGTGTCCGCTTCTATTTTCAGATCATCGAGGTTAGGGTAATATCTGGTGAGTAAATCCACTAGTTCAGATAAGTTCTTAATGGAGGAATAGAACTTAAGGCTTTTCTTATCCGATGTGGCTGATTCAATGATAATATTATTAATTGTGACTTTAAATCCCTTTATTTCATCAAAATAAAGTTCTCTATCAGAAAATGTTTTAATCACCTGAATTCTATCGTCATGTACAATAATTCTACCATTAATCGTATTAAGTAATCCGATTGTAAAGAATCCAATCATGAACAAACCCATTGGCCACAATAAAAAAATGAGTGGCAAGTTATTGTCTTCCATGAAGGGTACAATTAGACTCAAAATACCCAGCAATATGATGAGTGGAGCAAAAATGAAAACGAAAATTGCTGGCCCCTTTGCCGTCTTGTATACCTGCATTTATGACGTGAATTTCTGATTTAATTTACGATATTAAATATAGACATTGTAGCTAAAAAACTGCATGTGCTATAAGGACAATAAGTTGAAGCGAGCTAGTTCAAACAAAAAAGTCCCCCACTCACACTGAGCAGGGGACTTTCCTATACCTGTAGCTATACCTATACCTTACTTCTCTTTCTCCTCCACAACCTCACCATTTCGGTAAAGTCTGGTCTTGTATACTTTGCCTTCTGCGTTGTAGTATTTCCAGGTGCCGGTGGCTCTGTTGTTGCGGTGCTGACCGGTTACTTCCACTTTGCCGTCTTCGAAGTACTGCTTGTAAGGTCCGAAGCGCAGACCGTCTTTATAACTTGTCTCAGACTTTAGCTTGCCGCTTTCATAGAATTCCTGACTACTCACGATTTTGCCGTCGCCTTTGCCGTAGGTATACTTCGCTTTGGCCTGGCCATTTTCATAGTAAACAATGCGCTCGCCCGTCAGTTTGTCGGCGTTGTAGGTTTCAGCTACCTCTACTTTTTTGCCGGGTGCATCATAGTAAGCTTTCCAGTTTCCGGTGCGTAGTTTGTTTTTGTATTGCTCCTCGGCTTTTATGTTGCCGGAAGGGTAGTAGGTTGTGATCCTGCGGTCATCACCGTTGTTGCTGTATTGTCCTTCTTCTTTCAGTTTGCCATCTTCGAAGTATACCTGCGAAAGCCCCTGAACCTGACCGTTGCGGTAAGTGATCATGCTGCGCAGGTTGCCGTTCTCGAAGTAAGCTTTGGAAGGTCCGTGCATTTTACCTGACGCGAAGCTTCCCTCGGTGCTCAGTTTACCACTGCGGTAATAACTCTTGAACGTGCCATTGCGTTGACCCGCCACATTGATCACTTCTGTCTCCAACTGACCATTGTCGAAATAGGTTTTGTAAGAGCCCTCCAGCATACCATTGCGGTAAGTGGCCTCGGTCTCTAGGTTGCCGTTCTCGTAGTAAGTTTTGGCCGGACCGTTCTGTTGACTGTTCTGGTAGGTAATCTCCGATTTAAGCTTGCCGTTCGGATAAAACTCGCGTACCAGTCCCTCCGGAAAACCGTTTACAAAAGACGTTTCCTTACGCACTTTGCCATCGGCATAAAATGTCTTGAACACGTCGCTTTGCTGGTCTTTGTCGTAGTTGCCTTCCTGCAACAAGCGGCCATCCGGATGAAACGCTTTGAAGGGTCCCTGCTTCTGATCCTGCACATAGGTTACCTGCATGCGGGGCTGTCCGTTCTGGTAGTACTCGGTGAACACGCTATCCTTTTTGCCTTCTACAAACTTGGCAAAGGCCTCCCGCTCACCAGTCGGGTAATAGCGGTTGTAGTAGCCCACAATCGCCGAGTCTGGCGTCATGTAGTATACCTCTTTCACCGTCGCCATAGACTGGTCGTGGTAGGTCACTACTTTGCGCGTGGACTGCCCGTAAGCAGAAGCACTGACAAGCAAAACAGCAGGTAAGATTAAAAACAATTTCGACATGGGTACTAAATGTGACTGTTAATTATGGTTAGGTTTCAGGGCAGATGATTTTCTGACAAAAGACAGTAGAATTTCGGGTGTATTTTAATTCAAACTTATGTTGCTTCTTTCAGCATTTGAATAAATAGTGCGCCACCACAAAGCAGGTATACATTACAAATCAAGCGTAAAGGGATTTAAGAGGTCCTTTGTCAAAAAGGCTTTTGACTACATATACCTATACCTTCTTTTTGGTAATTTCCTTAGCGACTAGCTTCATAAACGGGTCGGTGTCTCTTACATATTTCTGAGCCAGTTCCACCGCCTTGGCATTGTTGACTTTGCTCAAACTCAGCAATGCGCGACGGACTACATATTTGTCGGGTTCGCTGTTGATCAGGTGAAGAAGCATTTTTTCGCAGCCCTCCACATCAATATAGCCAAGCAATTCAGCCATTTGCCACCTTGCCTGTGGTTGATCAGAAAAAACGGCCTTTCGCACAAAACGGAGCTTATTCTCCAGTTTCTCTTCCACTCTTTTAAGCACTATACCTGCTTCGTTGTCGATGGCGAGCGCATACACCAGCAGTTGTGCCAGATCATGGTTGAATTCCCGGTTGAGCTGAACCAATGCTTCGTCGGCCGCTTTGTACAAAGCATCCCAACCCGGATACCCGGCTTCCCATTCACCCAATCCTCTTTCATCGTTGTAAGTGTCGGGCGTCATGTTGGCCCATTCCCAAAATTTGGCCAGTTCGGTTTTTAACGACATATCAATCTAAAATGCATAAACACCAAAAGTACAGTAAACAGTTTAATGTTTAGGTTCAGCGCTACACCATTTTGAGCTTTTGAATCAAAAAGGGAGATCAGCTAGTCTATAGGTAGCCTTGCTCGCCACTTCTAATTCTGAATTTCTAATTTTTAATTTAGTCAAGCCCAAGTAAAAAAAAGAAGCCTTACGAAATAACGTAAGGCTTCCTGCAAAAAATATACCTGTTCAGGCAATTACATTTTTTCGATCACCAAAGCAGAGGCACCGCCACCGCCATTGCAGATACCGGTCACACCGATCTTACCGCCTTTTTTGTCGAGCACGTTGCAAAGTGTGGTCACGATGCGGGCACCGGAAGCACCGAGTGGGTGACCCAATGATACGGCCCCACCAAACACGTTCACGTTGCCGCCTTCCAGACCAAGTTTCTGGTTGTTGGCAATAGATACTACCGAGAAGGCCTCGTTGATCTCGTAGAAGTCAACTTCCTCAGCTGATACACCCGCATTTTTCAATGCCTTAGGTATAGCCAACGCTGGTGTTGTGGTGAACCAGATCGGGTCCTGCTCGGCATCAGCGAAACCGCGGATCTTCGCGATTGGCTTCACACCCAGTTCCTCAGCCTTCTCTTTGCTCATCAGTACCAGGGCAGCGGCACCGTCATTCAAAGTAGAGGCGTTGGCGGCTGTCACCGTACCTGCTTTGTCGAAAACAGGGCGTAGTCCGGTTATTTTATCAAAGCTTACTTTTTTGTATTCTTCATCCTCTGATACCATGATCGGATCTTTGCCACGCTGCGGAATTTCTACCGGCACGATCTCGTCCTTCATCATACCTGCCTCGGCGGCAGCTGCTGATTTCTTATAAGAGCTGATTGCGTACTCATCCTGCATTTCGCGGGTGATCTTCATCTCACGGGCCGTGTTTTCAGCGGCATTGCCCATATGGAAGTCGTTGTAAACATCCCACAGACCATCTTTTACCAGTCCGTCGGTCATCTGGCCGTGGCCTAATTTGGCACCGAAACGCGCTTTGTCCAGGTAGTAAGGCACATTCGACATGCTTTCCATACCACCTGCCACGATCACGTCTTTGTGACCCAGCATGATCGCCTGCGCCGCAAACATGATCGCTTTCGTGCCTGATGCGCATACCTTGTTCACCGTTGTACACTCCACCTCGTAACCCAGACCCGCCTTGATGGCAGCCTGACGGGCAGGAGCCTGACCAACATTGGCCGAAAGTACGTTGCCCATGATTACTTCCTGCACCAGATTTTTGTCAACACCGGCTTTTTCGAGCGCACCTTTGATGGCGGCTGCTCCCAGTTCGGTGGCAGAAAGGCTGGCTAAAGCGCCGCCAAAGCTTCCGATCGGGGTACGCACAGCCGAAATAATATATACTTCCTTCGTTTGCATAAGATTGTGTGTAATAGTTTTATAGTGTGAAATTATCAGGATTCGAGCTGAAAACCAAACAATCGTTAGGTAAATGGTTTGCTAAAGGCTAAATGGTTTAATTGTTAAATTGTTAGGTGGCAAGGTCGGGTTTGGCAAGTATATTAATGCATTGGCAGGACCAGCGGCCTTTAAACCTTCCTACTGGAGTTGCCTCTAAGGGTATAACGCGGGCAGCCGCAAAATAATTTGTACATTACAGAACCAATCAAATCCGCTAACCGATAGCCAAAACTTTTACAATGAAGAAACTCCTATTGTTGATGGCGCTGTTTGGTACTGGCCTTACGCAGGCACAGGCACAACAGCAAACCACCAAAAAACCACTCACCCACGACGTATACGACAGCTGGAAGGCAGTTGGTGGCGACAGACTCTCCAACAACGGCCAGTATGTACTTTTCAACGTTGACCCGCAGGAAGGCGATGGTGCCTTATTTATTAAAAACTACGCCAGCAAGGCCATGCGCGAGTTTGCCCGTGGTACCAAAGCAGAGTTCACCAACGACAGTCGCTATGCCGTGTTCCAGATCAAGCCGGAGTATAACACAGTGCGTGCGCTCAAACTGAAAAAGAAAAAAGGCGACGACCTGCCAAAAGACTCACTGGCCATTGTGGCACTGGAGAACATGAACGTGGTGAAAGTGCCGCGCGTGAAATCCTTTAAGCTGCCGAAAGAGGGAAACAACTGGGTAGCCTATCAACTGGAGAAGCCGGTTCCGGCGAAAAAAGAGACAACTAAAAAAGGAGAAGCCAAAACAGAACCTGCTATACCTGAGACCCCGAAAACTGAGGCTTCAAAAGCAACTGCTGCGAAACCGGCTGCCAAGCCGAAGCAGAAAAAGTCGGAAGGTACGGAGCTGGTATTGCGCAACCTGCAAACCGGAAAGGAGCATCGCTTTAACCGCGTAGTGGATTACATGTTCGCCGAGAAGGGTAATATGCTCTATTTCGTAAAGGACGAACTCGACTCGCTTCACACAGCCGGGGTATACGCTTTCAATACCGCCGACTTTAAAGTAATGCCGATCGACACGGGCAAAGTGACCTACAAAGGTATCAGCACCGACAAGGCAGGTGAGCAACTGGCCTATGTAGCAACCACCGACACTGTAGGAGCGGAGCTGCGTTATTTTAACCTCTACCACTGGAACAAGAAAGATAATAAAGCAGTTACGCTGGCCGATACGGTAACCAAAGGAATGCCTGCGGCCTGGATGGTGAGCGAACATGGCAACCTGCGCTTTTCGGAAGATGGCCGCCGTTTGTTCTTTGGCACTTTCCCGCGCCCGACCCGCTTCGAAAAAGACACCACCAAGCTGGAAGAAGAAAAGGTGAACCTCGACATCTGGGGTTACAAAGATCCCTTGATTCAACCGATGCAGATCAAGCAACTCAGCCGTGATCAGAAGCGCTCTTTCCTGGCGTTATATGACCTGCGCGGCAAGAAAATGCAGCAGCTTGCCACCCTCGAAATGCCTGACGTATACCTGGACGCTTATGGCCAGGCAGACGTAGCGCTAGGTGTGAGCGATGAGAAGTATAAAGTAACCATTGGGTATGACACCCCAACCCGCAAAGACTCCTACCTGATCGACCTGAAAAAAGGAACTTCAAAGCAGATTCTGACCGAGACGAGAGGTATGCCACGTCTGTCGCCCCAGGGGCAGTATGTATACTGGTACGAACCTACTGACAGCAGCTGGCATGCCATGACCACCAAAGGCGGCGCCAATATCAACCTGACCAAGCGCATCGGCTTGCCTTTCTATGAAGAGGATAACGACGTGCCCGCTTTGCCAGGCTCCTACGGCACGGCTGGATGGGTAGAAAAAGACAATGCTTTTCTGGTGTATGACCGTTTCGACATCTGGAAGCTGGACCCAAGCGGCAAAAAAGCGCCTGAGAACCTGACCGACAAATATGGCCGTACAAACAAGCTGAGCCTGCGTTACGAAAAACTCGACAATGAAGAGAAGTTTATACCTGCCGATGCAACGCTATACCTGAGTGCTTTCAACCACACCGACAAGTCAGCCGGCTTCTTCCGCGACCATGTGAGCAAAATAATGCAGCCGGAGAAACTGGTGATGACGCCAAACGGTTATACATCGTTCAAAAAGGCCAAAAACAGCGACCGCACCACATTCCGCCGGGGTTCTTTCCGGGAGTACAACGATCTCTATACCTCCGACCTGAGCTTTGCTAATGTGGAGAAACTGAGCGATGCCAACCCGCAGATGAAGGACTACCTGTGGGGCAATGTAGAACTGGTAAGCTGGAAATCAACGGATGGTATACCTTTGGAAGGCCTGTTGTATAAGCCGGAGAATTTTGATCCGAAGCGAAAGTACCCGATGATGGTGTATTTCTATGAGCGTTCCTCTGACGGTATACACAACCACCGCGTGCCGGCGCCAAGCGCCTCTACCATCAACATTCCGTACTTCGTGAGCAACGACTACCTCGTGTTTGTGCCGGACATCGTGTATACCGAAGGTTATCCGGGCGAGAGCGCCATGGATTGTATCATACCGGGTGTGCAGAGCATTGTGTCGCAGGGCTTCGTGGATGATAAGAACATGGCGCTACAGGGGCAGAGTTGGGGCGGTTACCAGATCGCCTACATGGTGACGCGCACCAACATGTTCAAGGCTGCAATGGCCGGTGCGCCGGTGTCGAACATGACGAGTGCTTACGGCGGTATCCGCTGGGGCACAGGCCTGAGCCGTCAGTTCCAGTATGAGCGTACGCAGAGCCGCATTGGCGGTACACTATGGGAAAAGCCAATGCAGTTTATCGAGAACTCACCGCTCTTCTTTGCTGACCGTGTGAAAACACCTTTGCTGATTATGCACAACGATCAGGACGGTGCTGTGCCGTGGTACCAGGGCATCGAGTTTTTTATGGCGCTGCGTCGTCTCGAGAAACCGGTGTGGATGCTCGTGTACAATGGAGAAGACCATAACCTGATGCAGCGCAAAAACCGAAAAGATTTGTCGGTGCGTATGTCGCAGTTCTTCGACCATTACCTGAAAGGCGCTCCGGCTCCGAAGTGGCTTGATCAGGGTGTGCCGACTTTGCTCAAAGGAAAAGACTATGGTTTTGAACTGACCGAACCACAGGTTTCTTCCGCTCCGAAAGAGTAGTTGAAAAATTTATACCTGAACAAGAAAGGAGCTGCCTACGGGTGGCTCCTTTTTTATTTGTATACCTGCAGAGTTGTTATACCTGTGAGTCTGTTTCCCAGCCCGGCAAGTTGTCCCAGCGCTGGGTGGTTCGCATAAACTGCCCTGTCCCGAAAGCGACCTCTTTCCCTTTTTCATTATACAAAGTAGCCTCTGCCACAAAAAGAGTTTTGCCAACAGAACGCACTGTGCCAACGGCTTTCAGTATACCTGCGTTTATCGGCCGTAGCAGGTTGATCTGAAAAGAAGAAGTGACAATAAACACATCTGTTACCAGTGAAGCGACTGCAAAGTAGGCGGCATCATCGAGCAGTTTGAAGTAGGTAGCGCCATGTATAGCCTGTGCCCCGTGGAAGTACTTCGGGTCTACAGGCAAACTGATTTCAGCCCTGCTATGCGACACCTCAATACTGCTGCCACTGAACAGTTGTTGTACGTTAGCGCTCAGGTATAGCTTTTCCAGTTTCCGGTAATGTGCTTCGGGTTTAGTAGACATGCGGTGTTTTTTGTGCAAGTATACGCAATGCGAATTAGGCAATTAAACTTTTATGGGAGTAAGAAAAGGCAGGGATTGCAGGATTGTTAGTATATTAGCTGTTGTCAGATATAGCTGAATAAATTGTTATGGATGGGGAAAGGAGTTGCCTTTTTTATCATTCACTCGCTATACACAAGCATAAAAGAATAAAAACACAATACGGTTATGTCAGAAGAATTGAAACAGTGCCCGAAATGTAGTTCACCTTACGGTTACGCCATGGGCGAAGAACTTTACGCTTGTCCGGAGTGCGGCAACGAATGGAATCCGGCTGAAGAGGAACAAGAAGCAGGCTTAAAAGTAGTGGATGCGAACGGTAACCAACTGCAGGACGGCGACACGGTTGTGGTGATAAAAGACCTGCCTGTGAAAGGTGCGCCGAAACCAGTGAAAGCTGGAACAAAAGTGAAGAATATTCGCCTAACCGACGGTGATCATAACATCGACTGCAAGATAGATGGTTTTGGGTCTATGGGGCTTAAGTCTGAGTTTGTAAGAAAAGCTTAATCAGGCTGTGTAAATAGGCGGGCAGGCGTCAGAATTATATGGTAGATATCGTCACTGAAATAGATATTAACAGACCACTTTTCGAAGTGTCATCTTATGCTGCAGATCCGGATAATGCGCCGGTGTGGTACGATAATATCAAGTCGGTGGAATGGAAGAAGTCGAAGCCCCTGGTTGTCGGTTCGCAGGTCGCTTTCGTCGCGCACTTTCTGGGTCAAAATCTCGCCTATACCTACGAAATTATAAGCTATGTTCCGGGGCAAAAAATGGTGATGCGAACGGCCGAAGAACCATTTCCGATGGAAACCACCTATACCTGGGAGGCGATCAATTCCGGCAGTACACACATGACCCTGCGCAATGCCGGGCAGCCGTCCGGGTTCTCTAAAGTGTTTGCTCCCTTTATGGCAACCATGATGCGTAAAGCCAATGTCAAGGATCTGAAAAAACTAAAGGAAATTCTGGAAAACAGCTAGATCTTATACCTTGAGCAAAGCAGCTTTAAAGATGAAAAACCCTTACGGCCCCGGCATCAACCATATCGAGTTCTGGGTAAAAACCTGGAAGAATCGGTGCTTTTCTATGGCGAGTTATTTCCGATGATCGGCTGGTACGCGCTCAACGAAACATCCTTTAGCTGCGGGCAGCACGAAATCTTTTTCAGGCAAATGCCTGTCGCATTTTATGATAGCCTGGGCGTCCGGCATATTTGTTTTCATGCCGTTAGTCGGGAAGTGGTTGATCAGGTAGGGGAGTGGCTGCAGAGGCAACATGCTGAGATTATACGCGGTCCGCAGGAGATGCCGTACTATTACTATAGCGCAAGCTATTATACCGTCGATTTTCGTGATCCGAATGGCTTCGTGCTGGAGGTGGCTTATACCCCTGAGGCCAGGCTTTAAAACACCTGAAAAAAACAAAGGCAGCTAGTTCTAGCTGCCCGTTTTCATAGTTATATTTTGTGCTAAACAAAGGCAGCTAGTTCTAGCTGCCCGTTTTCATAGTTATATTTTGTGCTATGAGTTCCTTATACTCCTTAGCTAAAACTATGTTGTGATTAGCACAAAAATTATTGTTGAAGTGCCTTTCTGTTTAGCCGGTATACCTGGTTTTACGGCAGTACCAGCGATGATATTCGCAGTTCTTTCACGCGGTCTTCAAAGTATTCGGCAGGCTTTCCTTCTCCAAGTACAGCGACGCTGCCAAACAGGTTGGTGAGCTCCTCACTGTGCTCTGCTTTCTGACCTTTTCGGATGTCGATGTAGGCAAATCGTGTCCAGATAATGGAGATGATGGCGCCTGTCTCCGGGTCAACCATCTGGCCTTCCATCATCAGATCAGAACTGCTGTACCAGCGCAGGCAGGTCTTGATCGTCACCGTTTCCATAAACTTCACTTCGCGCAGATATGCGATCTGATTGGACGTGACCACCCATGCTTTGCCTGTCGTTTTCCCCATCGCATAAATGTCCAGATCATAGTTGTCGCGCAGCTGATCCTCCCGGGCATTCAGGTAATAATCTATGTAGCGTCCGTTGTTCAGGTGGCCGAATGGGTCGCAGTCCTCGAAGCGGATCAGTGCCTTACTTTCCAGTATTTTGTTATAAGCTTTTTCCATATATAAAAGTGATTAAAAAAGACCGATTGGTTTATTTTAGATTAAAAAAAATCAGATTTTCAGTTCAGAATCTAGCATGTGCTCCAGCTGAGAAATAACCGTGTTGAGGTATTTGTTATCGCCGTAGGCTTTAGAAAGCATCACGCCGCCTTCAATCATGCTTACAAACAGAATGGAAAATCTGTGTGCGTCCGCTTCCGGTCTGAATTCACCACTCGCTATACCTTGCAGTACAATATTGGCGACGGTTTTATGGAGCCTATTAAGCACTTTGACAACACTTGCCCGCAGCAGGGGATTGGTATCATCAGCCTCAACAGATGTGTTCAAAACAGGGCAACCTCCTTGCACAGGAGGGGAAAAAAGGTAAGTTTTATAAAACTGCAGAATAGCTTGCAGCTTATCCGAAGCACTTTCTTTACCTGCAATTCGCTCTCCGATCATACGGGTAATGATGCCGGACGCATGTTCAAAAGCGGCCAAGGCAATTTCCTCTTTGCTCTCAAAGTGCCCGTAAATTCCTCCTTTCGTCAGACCGGTGGAAGCCATAATATCCTGCATGGACGTGCCGGCAAAGCCCTTCTGGTTGAAGAGGGGAGCTGACTGTGCTATAATAAGCTGGCGTGTGCGTTCCGATTTAGATAAAGCTGTATCCATCATGCTTGTGAATACGCAAAATAAACCAAGCGGTTTTTTATTTCCAAATTGGAGCTTACCAATCCGGTTTGGTAGGATCAGGTTTTCGGGTCGCTTTTTTGGGTAGCTGCTGGATATACTGTTGTTCTGCGCTGCGCATGGCTTCCAGCATCAGACGGGCCTTTTCGGGGTTGATGTTGTGCTGTTGCAGTCGGTTGTTTCTGGTCTGTGCCCGTTGTTCTGCATCAGAAAGCGGCTCCGCGCTACGGCTCCGTTCCAGCTGTTTCGGGTCGAAGTTGCTCTCGGGGTTCATCCCTTGCATCTCACCGGGCTCCTGACCGCTGATCTCCTGTTTCTCAGCCGGCTTACCATTTTCCTTTCCATCCTGCTCCTGACCTGCTCCTCCCTGCTCTTGCTGTTGCCCCTGGTCATCTTGCTCAGGTTTATCTACTTCCGCCTCCTGGTCGCCTTCGCTGTCGGGGTTTTTGCGGGGCTGTTCCACTTGTTCTACTTCTTCGGGTTTCTGTTGTTGGGGCTTCGGTTGGTTTTGGGCCGCTTGCTGATCAGCAGGCAAGTCCTCGTCTTCTGCATCTGCCCGGGCCAGTTCAGGGTGTTCTTCCAGTAGTTTCTGGATCAGCTCGAAGTTATACCTGGCCGCTTCATTGCCCGGCTCCACGATCAGCGTCTGGCGAAAGTAGGAGAGGGCCTGCTTGTACTTTTTGCTTTGTGCGGAAATGGCGCCCAGTTGTAGAAGTGAAACCGCTTTGATGTGGCGGGTGGCATGGTTGGCCAGCAAGGTATACTGCTGTTGCGCTTTCTGTAGCTCACCTATCCGGAAATAAGCATGCCCCAGGTTAAGCCGTACCTGGTCATCCTGCACATCGAGGTCTTCGAGCAGATATTCGTACGAGGCCACCGCTTCAATGTAATCGCCGCGCTTATAAGCCGCTGCAGCCAGGTCTGCGTGTTCGTTCATGAGCGAGATAGAGCGCAGTCCCCCCGACAGAAACCCGATAAACAGAATAACTGCCACAAACGCTTTCATATCCTGATCAGTTTAACAGTGATCAGTAGATCAAGCAGGATGAGGATCAGGGCCAGGGCCAGTGGGTAAATGTATTTGTTAGCAGTTACATCAATGGTTTTACTTTCGCGCAGCTCCCCTTCTATGTTGTTGATGGCGTTGATTAGGCGGCTGACTTCACTAATGCGGCCATTTACCTCGAAGTACTCGCCTTCGGTCGCATCTGCCAGTTGCTCCAGTCCCTCGGGGTGCAGACGCGTAATGACAGGATTGCCCTCCCGATCTTTTTTATAAGATGTCCCAACCGGAATCTGCGTACCGTCTGTGGTGCCGATGCCCAGGGCAAATACCCGTATGTTTTGTTCACGTAGCCTGTCAGCCCAGTCGGAGGTTCGACCTCCGAAATCTTCTCCGTCACTGATGAGCACCAGAATGCGGGCCTTTTGCTCACTTGCCCCCGGCGAAGCGGCTTGCCCGAATTTTTGGGATACAAGCTCCAGCACAGGTATAAAACTGGTTCCGCCATGTGGCAGCAGACCCGTGCGCAAGGTTTGGGTATAGAGCGTGAGTGCTTGCTGGTCGTAGGTAAGAGGACTTTGCAGATAAGCTTCCGAATCGAATACGATCAGTCCGATTCGGTCGGAATTGAAGCGGCTGATCAATCGTATGATATCACGTTTGGACCGTTCCAGGCGGGAGGGTTGCACATCGTTGGCATCCATAGAGGCCGAAAGGTCCACGGCGATGTAGATGTCCTTGCCGATCGTTTTGATCTCTTTTTTCATGGCTCCAAAAGAGGGCCCGAGGATGGCAATGATGAGCAGGACCACATAGGCGTGTCGCAGCACGAACTTCACCCAGACACCATGCGGGCGCTGCCCAAAAAAAGCCGATACCCTCTGTACCCGCCACAGATACCCGATGTACAGCCCCAGGAAGAGGATGCCGAACAGGATTTCGAGCAGTGTTAGCGTTTGGTACCAGGTCATGTTGAGCAGAATCAGGCAATTGCCCGATGACAAATATAAGAAAGGAAAGCCAATGTACAGGACTTTTGCGTGGCGCAGAAAGCAGATACAGGTATAGGTGGCGGAGCAGATGCCGTGTGGCGTAGTGAAAAGAGGGTGTCAGGTTAAATTATTTAAAAAAAATCTGGCATCAGAAAGCTAAATAGAATCAGGTAGTTAGTTTTAGAAAAGGGAGTTTAGAGGTATACCAGGCGGGTTTATTTGCTAAAATTTTGGGGTATGCTATTGTGTGAGCAAATTTAATGTAGTATGTTTGCAATCTCTTCAGCAGGGAGAGACCCGGAGGGGTGGGTGAGTGGCTTAAACCAGCAGTTTGCTAAACTGCCGTACTGGAAACGGTACCGGGGGTTCGAATCCCCCCTCCTCCGCAAGCGGAAAAAATAAATTGAAAATGTTTTGACAATTTAAATTCTTCGCTTACTTTTGCACCGCGTTCAACATTAACGGCGACACAATCGCTGACCGGAGTTGGAAGCATAGTTCGGGGTGTAGCGTAGCCCGGTATCGCGCCACATTTGGGATGTGGAGGTCGTAGGTTCGAATCCTGCCACCCCGACTTAAAAAATTTCGGAAGCAATTCCGAAATTTTTTGTTTAAGGGTAGAGCTAACGCTCTCCTAAGGACGCTGGTCTCGTAGCTCAGCTGGATAGAGCAACTGCCTTCTAAGCAGTAGGTCTTTGGTTCGAATCCAAACGGGATCACTTTCACACAACGCCAGATCGTCAAAAACGGTCTGGCGTTGTTGTTTTCGGGCTTTTTGACACTTTTGCACCATTCCGTATCAGCGTTAGATATCTCCTTTTATGCGCATCCGGGGCACACCGCAGAAAAGCCATAATCACAACCCTTTTTTACCTCCACAACAAAGCTTACAACAAAGGCGAACGCCTGCTCTACGTGTAAATACGCCTGAACGGTATACCTACAGAAACCTCACAGTGATATAACTGTCCGTGTTCCTTCCCCGGTCATCGGTGCAGGAAATCTTATACCTGCCGGACTTTTGTGGCTCAAAAAAAACCTTCTCGTTAGCGGGTGTGGCACGTAGAAATTTATCGTTGATATACCAGTATACTTGCTTAACTTCGTTGTGCGTGTTGCTGTGCAGCATCAGTTGCTGGCGTTCTTCCTGCTCAAGCAGATACTCCATACCTGCAGCCGGCGAGGTGATAACCGGAGCGTGCTCTTTAAAGATGCGGCGGCAACTGGGGTTGTGTGCCGGAATCTGCTGGTAAGGTATGCGCTCCGCATCGTAAAAGGTGAGTAGCTCCGGCGCATGGTTAGGGTACAACTGTTGCACAAAACCTGTTGGTGGCAGGCAGCTGGTGCAGTAGCTATACCGCTTGTCTCCGGACACGGTAATGTTTTTCAGGTGGCTGCACTTTTGCGTGGACGAGATGCCGGGTATAAAGTTATCCAGTACCTGATTTTTGCAGAAGCTGTTAACGGGGCTGCCGCTCTCTGCGCAAACCACTCTTAAACCAATGTCTTTAGGTTGTTGAAACCACCCGTCAGTGGAGTTATAATCGATGCTGTTGAAGATGTCGAAAAGCAGGGGAGTGGCCGAGTCGGTGCCATTGAGTTCGGGTACGCCTTCTCCTGAAAAATTGCCAACCCAAACCCCCACTGTGTACTTTTTGTTGTAGCCAATGCTCCAGGCATCTTTGCGGCCATAAGAGGTTCCAGTCTTCCAGGCGATTTTGGGCAGGTTCGGGCTGTTATGAGCGTTATGCGGCAGGTCAGGTCGCGTGAGCTGCGTCAGAATCTGGTTGACCATGAAGGCCGACCCCGGCGACAGAATTTGTGCTTCCTGTTGGGTAGAATCCTGCTGCAGCCACTTGACGGGACTATACCTTCCCTGGTTGGCCAAAGCGGCGTACAGCAAGGTCAACTCCTCCAGTTTTACATCACATCCTCCCAATATTAACGACAGGCCCAACTGGTTACCCTTTCGCTTCATCTCCGAAAATTCGGCCTGTTTCAGCTTCTGCACAAAAGCATCCACACCCACCAGGTCAAGCACTTTTACGGCAGGCACGTTGAGCGAAGTAGCCAGCGCGTGGGCTATGGTGACGTTGCCATTATAATTACCAAAGTAGTTTTGCGGGCGATACCCGGCATAGTCCACAGGTACGTCGGTGATCACAGCTTTTGGGGTGAGGAGGCCTTTGTCAAAGGCGGTGGCGTAAAGAAATGGCTTCAGGGTACTGCCCGGTGAGCGAACTGCCCGAATACCATCTACCTGTCCGTGGTGCGCAAAATCGTTAAAATCGGCAGAGCCCAGGTAGGCTTCTACTGCCTTGGTTTGGTTATTGATGACCAGCACCGCCGCGTTGTGAATATTCTGGTAGCGTAGCCGCTGCATGTAGTTATAGGCCAGTTGCTCCACTTTTTCCTGCACCTGCAGGCTAAGCGTGGTTTTGATGATGGGTTGATTCTTATACCTGCGGTACATGCGGTAGGCAAAGTGCGGTGCTACTTTCGGAGCATCCAGACGACGTGCTTCCAGCGGCTCCAGCAAGGCATCTTCAATATCCGATACCGGAAAAGCCTGTTGCGCCAGGTAATAACGCAGCCATTTATTCCGAAACTCCACTATGCGCTCGTTCTGCTCACCAATCCGCAGCGAGGAAGGCTTGTTCGGAATAACCGTCAGCGTGACCGCCTGCGCCAGACTCAGCTGCTTGGGCGATTGCTGGAAGTATAAAACAGAAGCCGCCTTCACACCTTCGATGTTCCCGCCAAAAGGCACCAGGTTCAGGTATAGCTGCAGGATTTCGTCTTTGCTGTAATACCACTCCAATTGCAGCGCCCGGAACATTTCCATCAGCTTGTTTGCATAGGTACGCTGCTGCGGGTATAGCAGCCGGGCCACCTGCATGGTAATGGTGGAAGCACCGGAAGTTTTCTTATTTTGAAAAATGTTGTTGGCGAGCGCCCGCGTGATGGCGAAGGGATTAATGCCCGGGTGATAATAGAAGTATTTGTCTTCCTTCAGCAGCACCGCTTTTTTGAGGACAGGATTTATTTCGTCCGGCTCCAGCTGCATCCGCCACTTATCATCCCGGCTCAGAAAAGCATTAATCACGCTGCCATCCGAAGCAGTGATAACAGGGGAGTAAGGGATGTTTACCTTAAGCGGGTAGAGATAGTTGAGAGTAACAAAGGCAAGGCAAAGCAGTAACATAAGGTATAGCGTATACCGGAGCCAGGGCTTGCTATACTTTAGCAGCCGATGGCTTGGGTTGTACCTTGGATGTTGTGTTGGCATGTCGGGTTATTTACTTACCTCACTCTCACTACTCCACCTCCCGAATAGCTATGATACTCCGCATTATACATGGCATCTGCCCCAATTGGTCCTAACTGGAAAGTACCCTTCGACACGGCACGCACCTGATAGAAAAAATACTGCGGCTGCGGCTTGGCAGTGGCGTAAAGATTGATCCTGTCGTCTCGGATGTCGATGTGGTCCGGGGTGGCGGGTTTTTGGGCTTCTATCCAGCCAAACTCGCGGGCAGTCATCAGGCGCGGGTTCTCTATTTCGAAACCGGCGGGTAGCATGTCTGTGATGGCAATGTTCGGCATACTTCTGCCATCCAGCGACTGCAGTTCCACACGCACCACCACTAGATCATTCTGCTTAAACGTGTTGTTGGTGATCTCCTGGCCATTGCGGTCAAAGAAGGTTTTTCGCACTTGCAGGTAATTGTCTTCGCGCTTCACATCACCGCTCTGGCTGATACCTTCCAGTTCCCAGAAATAGTATAAAGAGCCTGTTCCCTTACCACGAATGCTGATCGGGCCGCTGCCGATGTTGTTAGACAGCGTCATGTCCTTGCCCGAGAAAGTGCCGATCATTTTGCCATTCTGGTATACCTGCGCTGTCTGGCTGCCCTGGTTTCTGCTCGAAAGCTTGCCTAAGGCCATTAAGGCAAAAGCACGTTCCTGGGTGTTGTACCAGCGCTTGGAGCGTAGTTCATCCGATAAGTGCCTTGCCATCGTTCCAACCTGCGGATTTTCCGGATCAGCTTCTATTAAACTGTTCAGCGAGATCGCCATGTCTCGGATCGGTGAGTAAAAGCTGCCACCGAGCGCACGTACAGAGGTTTCCCCGGAGAAGGAGCGGGGCAGGATCTGATTAAAGCTTTCACGGCTGCCGTTCAGGGCGTAAGTGCTGGCCAGCAAATAGCGGGCATCTAAAGAGAGCAATTCCGGTTTGGCTTTGTAGTAGTTCATCGTGGACCAATCCACTTTATCGGCGATGCTGAGCACATACAGCGAGTAGGTGGTTTCGCGGGCTGCGATGAACTTGCTCTGCACTTGGCGACTGGCATCGTAATAGCGGTATTCTTCCATGGCCTTGGCTTTTACTTTTTGCTGCAGGTAGCGCAGGGCTTTATCGAGCACCTCCTGGGTTACCGGGAAGCCGGCTTTCTTGGCCTCCAGCAAAAAGTGTGTGGCGTAGGTGCTGCTCCACCAGTCGGTATAAGTGGCGCCGGGCCAATAGGTAAAGCCGCCGTCGTACTGCTGCATCAGCTCAATTTTAGTGATGGCCTCCTGCACCAGGTAGTTCGGGTTAAAGGTGCGGCTCTTCTGGTCCTGGTTCAGCGAACGGGCCAGGTCAGTGTAGTATAGCAGCGGGAAAGCCGTGGAAGTTGTCTGCTCCAGGCAACCATGCGGGTAGCGCAGCAGGAAGGTAATGTCATCGGTAAACTGTGCCAGCGGCGAACGACTCACTACCAGCTTAGCCGATACCGACGAAGGTATAAAATCGTTAGCTAGTTTGATGTCAGCGGTGGCGCCGTCTTTTACACTGCCGGCCTCGGTTACTTTGGTCAGCGGCGCGATAGGTCGAACGGTGATGTCAGTATTGCTGGCAAAAGTCTCGTTAAGTGCATTGACCTGTACTTTCACCGTAGCCTGACCAATGGCAGGTGTGGCCACTAGTTTGTAAGTCACCTGCGCCTCTGCGTTTGGATTTATACCTGCTGATTTCCTGGTTTCGCCAACTAGACGCAAAGGGCCTGTCACCGAAATGGTGCTGCTGGCAGTGGCTTTGGTAGTGGTGGTATTGCTTAGCGTTACCGGCACCAATATCGTATCGCGTGGACTCACAAAACGAGGAAGGGCCGTACTGATCACCACCGGATCCGAGACACGCATCATCTTTTCAGAAGAACCGAAGGCATTGTCCTTGTAAGCAACGGCCATCATACGGACCGCTCCTGAAAACTCAGGTATACGCACGTTTACAGTCGCTTCGCCATTGGCATTTGCCTTTAACTGCCCGCTCCACAACGATACCAGTTTTACCCTTTTGTTGGTGAGCGGGTTGATGCGTTTTGCCAGATCGTAGCCGTCGCCGCCGGTGCTGGAGCGCCCGCCCAGTTCCGGGAACAGGTATGGGTATAGGTCGTAGCCGGCAACTTCTAAGGCACGTTTCTGATAGAAGAAGCCATGTGGGTCTGGCGTCTGGTAATCCTTGATCTGCAGGATGCCTTCGTCTACCACAGCCAGCGTAACTTCTGCATTCGGAGCCGTTTTCACCTTAACCTGCTGCACCTTGCTGGAGCGGGAAGTTTCAGGAGCAAGTATAGTAACAGCCAGCTGCGTACTTTTCCTGGTAACAGTTAAAGGTTTAAATCCTCGGGCAATGGTCAGCGGCATCTGGTTGTCTTTTACCTGGCGCAGCGCAATGGCGGTGATGTAAGCTGTTGGCAGGTGCTCGTCCTTGATCGGCAGGGTAAGCGAGGCGGCTTTTTTATCGGTTTTAAGGTAGTAGTAGCTGAGCACTTTGTTCTGCTCCACGGTTACCAATATCTTGCCTGCAAATGGGGATTTGAGCAGCACTTTTGCCTCGTCACCTACCTCGTATTTTTCCTTGTCCAGCGAAATGTCTACTTCGCCTTCGGTGTTCACGGCAAAGGAGGTGCTTTCGGTATCGCCCCAGCCGTAGGCATAAAACTCCTGCGCCACATAGTTCTGGGCACCCGGCCGCATCACGCGTATTTCATATTGTCCGGAGGAAACAGGTGTGAAATTGAACGTAGCTCCGGTGGCAGGTAAGGCGATGTTCTGGCTGACGATGACATTTTCTTTGCGCTGCGATTTATAGTTGTATTCGTCGCTGCGCCGCTCAATCACAGACTCGTAGGTATAGCGCACCAGTTGCACGCGGGCTGTGGTATTAATGGGACTACCTGCACGGTTAAGCGCGATCAGCGGAATGTTCATGGCGCGGCGGGTGCTCACGTATTCATCGAAGTTCTTGATACCGAAAAAGGCCTGCTGCGTGCTCACGTCAAATTTGTTGAGGCGGTTTACCGGGCGACCTGTCTCATCAAAAACCGTGGTATAGAGTGAACCGTCCAGCAAGCCGATATCCTGGAAATTCTCCAGCTCAAACACCTCTTGTCCTTTGCCCTGCGCATCAGTCTGGCCCTGGCGAGTGCTGGTTTGGATGTTGATGGAGCCAGAGGTATGGATGTCGAATGTAAAATCCGGATAGCGTTTGGCTTCGAAAATTTTCTTTTTGAGGCTGAGCTGTGTTTCGTAATTGCGGTTGGCAGCCGGCGGACCGAATAGGTTTTGCGCAGTCAGGTTCAAGATAAGTTTCTCGCCTGCGTTGTAAGTTTCCTTGTTCAGGGCTGCAGTCACTTTCAGGCGGTCGGGCATAAACTCTTCTACACCTATTTTCTTTGCGTTGAGCAGCACGTCGTTTCCCGAGTACACTTCTAGGGTATAGGTACCCGTCACAGCGGCCCCGTTCAGTATAAAGTTGGTTTCGCTGGCGCCCTGCTTGTTGAGTTTACCTTTGGTGCTTCGGTATTCTTTGCCGTTGGGCAGCAGCAGTTTTACTTTGATGGGAAGTCCGGCCACTGTTTTCCAATCCGGTGTACGCACCACGGTGTTGACATGGATGGTGTCGCCGGGGCGGTAGAGGTCGCGGTCGCCGTAGATAAAGGCATCGTAGTTGAGTTCGTTCAGGCGTTTGCCGCCCACCTCAAAACGGGAAGTATTCACCTGCGTCTGGCTGTAAGGCATGTAATTAAAGTCATCTCCTTTGCGGGCCGTGATCATCCCGATCTTAAAATCCGGCGTTGTCTGGCTGGTGTTGCTGAGACGGGCTACGCCATCTTTGTCAGTAGTGGCTTTGTGCACCACCTGATTGTTCGTGCTGATGAAGTGAATTTCCACCCCATCCATCGTTGTCGCCTCGCGGATAGAGTTGGCAAAAACCACTACTTCATCCTTGCCCTGTTTGGCGATCAAACCAATATCCGAAACGGATACAATTTTGGAATCCTTCAGCCAGTTTTTGTCGGTGCTGGCCACAGTGATCACATACAAACCTTTAAACTGACTGTCGAAATCGAGGTCGTGCAGGTTGAGGTTGAGCAGATAAGAACTGCCTTGCTTGCGCAGACTTTCAGTGCTGTACTCGCGCTCAAAAAGGGTGTTGCCGTTGTTCTCATTCACATCGTAGTAGGAGCTGGAGTAGTATTCTTCCGTCGCTTCGTCGTAGTAGCCATCGTACATTTTGCCCTCGCGCAGGTAGTGCAGAATGTTGTTCTCGTATACCTTGCTGATGCTCACTTTAATGCGCGGCACCTGGTTCAGGTTAAGGGCAATGTTACGGGCGCCCTGGCTGCTCAGATAAATACTTTTGGCGTTGGCGAAACTGATGCCGGGTTGTGTATCAGCAAAAGTAACACTGTGCCGGTAGGGCTGGCCCATCGGTTTGCCTTCCATACCTGCCAGGTCGCCGGAGAGGGTCAGGGTATAGGTACTGCTCTGGTTGAAATTACCCTTCAGTACCAACCCATTCTGCAGGCGCTCGACGGTATACTCACGCCTCGGACTGACCTCTATTAAGTTGCCGATGTTGCTGTTGGTAACAGGTTGTGTGGTGAGAATGTAAATGCGCTCCTGACCTTCTTCCAAAGCGGTTGTTACTTCTGTCACCATCATGCGCTGGCGGCTTGGCAACAGGATATCCTGCTCTATGGTCTGGTCGGTTTGGTTGGTACTGCCGGCCACGCTCAGGCCCTGGGAAATATGCAGGCGCAGCGGAATCTCCTTGTCCTGTTGCCCCTCTACATTTTTTACGCGAATGGTGATGTTGTCGCGGTTGCCACTGGCCAGCTCAATTGGCAGTTCTTTGGTACCGGCGTATACCCGCAAATGCTCCCGCAACTCCTGGAAAAGCACCGGATAATTGAAATCCAGTTGCAAACTCGCCTCCAACTGGTTCGGGCTGTTTTCATTGGCCACCCAATAGCTTTTCACTTGCTGCAGCCGGAGGTAGGGGGTATGGAAGGTGATACCCTGCCCGGCAGGTATAGTATACTTCTCAGCCGTGTGGCGGAGCAGGTTTTCGGTTAGTTCTGCTTTGTAGTTGGTGGTCGGGGCGAAAGGCTTGTCAGGGGAAAAAACCAGTTCATTCGGCGCTGTCCATTTATACTTTCCGGCCACCTTTGGCGTAAGGCTCAGGTATGGAATCGTGTCCCACTGGTTCAGGAGCGAATCACTGACCAAATCTTTATCGAAGGTGAATACCAGGTTCTGCTCCCGGGCTATTTCCTGCTCAAAGTTCTTGCCTTTCAAGCGCAGTTCGTCGCTGTTGCTGCGGCAGCTGAAAAAGCAAAGTATGCACAGCAGCAAACTGATTCTGAGTAGATGTTGAAGCGGAGCGGGGTGATCTTGTAATATATTCATAGTAGGGATTGGGAAAGCGATTAACGCGCCGTATATGATTTACGTTGTAGGATGCCTGCATGCTGGTTTTTTACCTTGAAGCAGGTATAAAATATCCCTGAAAAACAGGTGTAGGCGTGCACTTTTTCCATCGGACAATATAGTGATTTTCTGTCTTACTTATACCTGTGCAGCATCTTGACCCTGCGCTATACCTGCTATTGCGCTTCACGAGAAAGGCATGGCGCCTGAAAAGGAATTAAATGCACAAGTCCACTGGATTATTGTGGGAGTAAGGTATATATTAGCTGAGGAAAATATAATGGGTGGAAGTGTTGAGAAATGGTAAGGTGGGAGCTAAAGTATGGTAACCTATAGCTTTGCACATAGTGCGATAAGGGTAGGTTCATGCTTTCGTGGTAGTTGGGCAAAATAATTATAATGAATGAACAAAAAATAAAGAACGTTTTTGCCCTTGACTCAAAGGAAAGGTATGGCTATCTGCTTAGGAAAGTTGCAGATTTTGAAACGATATACCTGATTGCCGACAATGAAGACAAATATGTGATGATTGGTTCAGAGGAAGTCAGTGTTATACCTGTTTGGCCCGAGAAAGAGTTTGCAGAATTGTTCTTAACAGATGATTGGAAAGAGTACAAAGTGGTAGAATATTCTATCTATGATTTCATGGACTGGTTAGACAATTTAGATAAGGAAAACACAGAATTAGCAGGCTTTCCTAACTTAGACTTCAATACTGTACATGTATCGGCAACAGATATGAAGAATCATCTTCTGTATCAAATAAGCCAGTACGAATAAAAAATACATTACCTAGCCCTGCACAGACACTTTACTCCGCTTCGCCCTTTAGCTGCACAATTCCGTTTATCTTAAGTGAAGAAAAATATCTTCTCATTTTGAATTTATAGAAAATAGTATGGCAGAATTCTGGGAATCAAGTTTTAGAGATAAACAAACGATGTGGGGTTTTGAACCTGCAGATTCCGCCATTGCAACTCTAAACTTATTTAGAGTAAACAGGCTTCATAAAATCTTAATACCTGGGTTTGGTTACGGCCGAAATGCAAAGATCTTTACCGATGCCGGCTTCAAGGTAACAGGAATAGAGATTTCAGAAACTGCCATTGAACTTGCCCATAAGCACTATGGAGATGATGTAAAAGTACATCACGGTTCTGTTAGTGCGATGCCGTTTGACTACGAATTATACGATGGGATTTTTTGTTACGCTTTAATCCACTTGTTAAATGAAAAAGAGCGGATTAAACTGACCAGTGATTGTTACACGCAACTGAAGCCTAATGGGTATATGGTTTTTGTGGCCATTTCAAAAAATGATGCTATGTATGGGGATGGAAAAGAAGTAAGCAAGGATAGATTTGAAACGAAGCACGGTGTGAAGCTATTCTTCTATGATTCTGATGCTGTAGAAAATGAATTTGGCAAGTATGGAATAATCGAATCAAAGGAGATAGATGAACCTGCCAAGAATATGGGAAACAGACGCTCACAAAAATTCTGGCTGATAACCTGCAGAAAGCAAGAAAAATATAATGCCCGTGGCTTATACAGGAATGAATCCCTCCCAAATTGCCAAAAGCTACGATAAAATTGCTTCGCAGTGGAATGCCGATATGATCGGGTCCGACTACGGCATCACGATGATCGACCGGGCCATAAAAAACTGTGCCGAGAAGAAAACAGCCTTGGATGTAGGATGCGGGAGCGGTGGCCGCATTGTAAACAAACTACTGGAAAACGCATTTAACCTGACCGCTATCGATTTTTCGGAAGGTATGCTAGCTTTGGCAAAGCAAAATCATCCGCAGCTGACTTTTGAAAAAGCAGATATCATCGAATGGGAAACAGATGATAGATTTGATCTAATTGTCGCGTGGGATAGTATTTTTCATTTACCGCTGGAATTCCAAGAACCTGTGGTCAGGAAGCTCTGCAATTTCTTAAACCCGCTGGGTATACTGGTATACACTTTTGGCGATGCAGTTGGAGCGCATGAAGATACCTGGCTTGGTGAAAAGTTTGGCTACAGCCCGATCGGGATAGACGAGAATCTGAGAGTTTTGGCTGCATGCAACTGCCAATGCAGGCACCTGGAGCTTGACCAGTACCCTCAAAATCACGTATCTGTTATAGCCAGAAAGAATAGCTGAACTCAAAAAGGAAGGATAATGCAATCGAACAGCAGCGAGGACAAGCCAACAAAGGCGACCAACAATCTGAATGCACAACTATACTACCACGGCACAAAGGCTAGTCTGAAGCAGGGCGACCTGATTGAGCCGGGTTACAACTCAAACTACGGTATGCGCAAGAAAGCCCCTTATGTATACCTGACCGCTACGCTGGATGCTGCTGTCTGGGGCGCTGAACTGGCCGTGGGCGAAGGAGCCGGTAGAATTTACATTGTGCAACCGACCGGCCCGATAGAAGACGACCCCAATCTGACAGACAAGAAATTCCCAGGTAACCCAACAAAATCTTACCGGACCAAACACGCACTTCGGGTAACCGGCGAGGTGGCAGAATGGCAGGGACATGCCCCAGAACAACTCCAGGCTATGAAAGACCACCTGGCGCGATTGAAGGAGCAGGGCATTGAAGCGATTGAAGATTGAGCCGGACTGCTATACCTGTGCCGCAACTATTAAAAAGTACATAGTCTGCCGGCAGGATTTGCATCTTAAGAATTCAGTTTGATCTGGAATGTACTTCCTTGCATTTCTCCTTTAGTAGCTATCTTCAACTTTTCCAAGGTGTAGCTGCAGTAAACCCGCTCCAGATAATTTCCCCGAACAAGGTATAAGTCCTGTGAATGAGCAGCACATGAGCGCTATTATGTTTCCTAGAGCGCACCGTAAAAGTAGCTTGGTTGCTATACCTGGCAACACATTATAATTCAGATTTACAGAAGATTTGACCATGAATGGCGAGTCAATACCTACTTCCGAGGACCTGCTAAAGTTGAAAGAGATCTTGCCGGCTGCCTTTATTGAAGACAAGCTGAACTTAGCGATTCTGAAGGAATTGCTGGGTGACCAGGTATACACTGAACCGGAGGTATACCAATTGACCTGGGCTGGCAAAGCTGCTGCCTATAAACAAGTCCAGGCGCCTATAACTGAAACGTTTATACCAGTGCCGGAAGCGTCTGTTAACTGGCAGCATACACAACATGTGTTCATTGAAGGAGATAATCTAAAGGTGCTGCAGGTGCTGCAGAATAACTATCAGGGAAAGGTGAAAGGCATCTACATCGATCCTCCGTACAACACCGGTTCCGATAGCTTTATCTACGCCGATAACTTTGCAGAAAAAAGTGTCCGTTCTCAGGCTAACCGAAAGCAAAATAGCCATTCCAATTGGCTCAGCATGATGCTGACCAGGTTGTTCCTCGCCCGCCAGTTGCTCCGGGAAGATGGTATCATTTTCGTGAGCATCGATGACAACGAGCTGGCTAATTTAAAATTGGTGATGGACGAGGTGTACGGGGAAGAGAACTTTATTGATTACTTCTCGTGGGCAAAATCCGAGACACCGGCCAACCTGTCCAAAAAGAGCAAAAAAGTAGTGGAGTATGTGCTCTGCTACCAGAAAAACAAAAACAACGAGAAATTCCAGGGAATCCGGAAAAACAGCACGAGTTCCAACGGACTGCTGAACCAGATGAATAAACCAGCCACACTCACCTTTCCTGCCAATGTAGTCACCACCCGACTGAAGGACGGCTTGCTACAGCAAGGCAGCTACGGAACTGATAGTTATGCTATCGAGCTGCTGGCTGATACCGAGGTGAAAAACGGGCTGTTTGTGAAGCCTGTTGTGCTGAAGGCTAAATTCAAGTGGTCGCAGCCTAAACTGGACAAGGAGATAAGCAAGGGCACCAACATCAGTATACTTACAATCAAGCTGAGCCCCTCGTACGAAAAACTGGTATACGACAAAGAGGTACCGCCAAACCTGATCAATTCTAAAGTCGGGGTTGGTACAAACGAAAATGCAAGTGCTGAACTCGAAAGCCTCTTTGGAGCGAAAGTGTTTGATTTTCCGAAACCGCCCAGTCTGATCAAGTACCTGCTGGGCTTTTCCGACGATCCGGATGGTATCTTTCTGGACTTTTTTGCCGGTTCGGGAGCCACTGCGCAGGCCGTGCTCGAAATGAACCAGCAGGATGGCGGCAACCGGAAGTACATCTGCGTGCAGCTCGACGAGCAGATCTCCCCAACTACAAAAGCCTACCAGCAGGGCTACAGAACCATTTCTGAAATTACCCGAAAACGCCTGCTCTTGCTGCACAACAAACTGCAAGCACAGGAAGGGAATTCGACACTCGATACAGGTTTCAGGTATTTTAAACTCGCATCTTCTAACTCTAAAATAAGTCACCAGAACGGCACAACGTATGAGCAGGAATAGGTCAGACAACTGATACACTTCAAACGGTCAGGTATACCTTTGACCGCTACCCTTACCGGACACCCAACCACCCAACCACCCAACCACTGGTTTAAATGAGAGACCTGAACAAAGCTATGAGCATTTCCTTCAAAGCATTTTAACGGGCAAGGGAAATTAAGATTGACGAGCCCCGGATCAGGTATAAGCGATATGGCTCATAGCCCAGACTTGATTTTTGAAGAATTATACTAAATTTGCGACCCGCCTCAACAGGCACGCTGCTTTTTCCGTTAGCATATACCTGCATGTATGACGCTAACACCCTTAAAGCCTGAACAGAACATGACAACGGATATAATTGATAAAACAACACTTTTCTCAGAAGTAGAACAGCAACTAAAGCAACAGCATTTTACCATCAGCAGCCAGGATCAGGACCGTCCCTGGGGCGGTTTTTTTGTGATTGACGAGGCGCAGGCGCAGGACTTTGCCAATGCGTATTTCGACAGCATACCGGTCGATCAACTAAAGATATCGGGTAAACTCAGCCCTAAAATATTACTGGTGGCACCGCAAAAGCGACTGAGCTGGCAGTACCATCATCGCCGCGCCGAAATCTGGAAAGTGGTGAAAGGAACCGTAGGTGTTGTGACCAGCGACACAGATGAAGAAGGCGAACTGAAAGTGCTAAAACCGGGCGACCTGATTACTCTGCGCCAGGGAGAGCGCCACCGGCTGGTAGGCTTGGATGACTGGGGCGTGCTGGCCGAGATCTGGCAACACACTGATGCTGCCAACCCTTCCAACGAAGATGATATTGTGCGCGTACAGGATGATTTCGGAAGATAAGCCAGGTATACGACAGGTATAAAAAAGGCGCTGTAATCAGTTTATAGCGCCTTTTTCGTGTTAATGCTCCAGCAAGTGCCGGCATTTAAAGAGTTGCTTCTCCACTTCCTGTATAGAGAAGCGCGGATTTTTGTTGCCAAAGTTGGTTTGCACGTAATTGAGGATGTTGGTGATCTGCCCTTTGCTCAGGTGCTCAAAACCCGGCATGCCCTGGTTGTAGTTTTTGCCATTCACGACAATGTTGCCCGTTTGCCCGTGTTGAATAATGCAGGCCAGGTCGTCACGGTGGTTCTCCAGGTAATCGGCGCCAGCCAGGGGCGGAATCAGGTTGCGGAGGCCGCTGCCGTCGTCCATGTGGCAATTGGCGCAATACTGGGTATAGAGCTGCTCCCCTTCGTTTTGCTTATCTGAGTAGAAGCACCGGGTCAGGGTGAGCAGGGCGGCTATACCGGCCGTATAGAGCAGGAATTTAGTTTTTACCAGCATCCTTCTTTTTCTTTTTAGGCAGCAGAGTCGGTATGTCGCGGAGCAACCGGTCGATCTGGACGGGGTCGGTGCCATCGTAAATGCCGCGTACGTGGCGGTTCTGGTCTACGAGCACAAAGGCGCCGCTGTGTACAAATCCGCCGGGTTCTTCTTCATCCTCCATTGCCGATACCATGTATTGCAGAGCAATGCTGTAAATGCTGTCTTTCTCACCGGTTACAAATTGCCACTTGTCGCTGTTCACCTGCAGGCGGTCAGCGTAGTCGCGCAGCACAGCCACTGTATCGTGTTTCGGGTCGATGGTGTGCGAAAGGAGCATCACCCGCGGGTCATCTTCAAAAGCCTCGTAAATGCGCAGCATCTGGCTCTTCATTTTAGGGCAGATGGTGGGGCAGGTAGTGAAGAAAAAATCAGTAACGTATACCTTGTCCTGCACGGTGAGGCTGGTCACCACCTGGCTGTCCTGATTGATGAAAGCAAAGTCAGGTATGCGGTGGTAAACGGTATCGGTTACCTGCTGGCCATCTACTTCGCGCTGCACTAGTTGGCGTTCGCCTAGGTAGGGCAGGCCGCCGGCTTGTTCGGCAGGAGATGAGCAGGACTGCCAGGCGAATGCCGCAAGGCCAAGCAGGGCAGCGGATAGGTATAGGCGGAGGTTATTTTTGTTCATGCTGGGTATAGGTTTTTTGGGCGTTGGCAATGGTGCTGTCCATGCGTGTTTTCACGCGGGCCATTTTCTCATGCTCTTGCTGCAGGTATAGCATGGCCTGCTGGTGGGCCAGGGTGTCGGGTGCTTTGTACTGGCGCATCCATTCCATCATGGCTTCATCGGCCTGTTCCAGTTCCTGTATACGGCGCGTGAGCAGGCTGATGGTGGCCGTGTCGGATGACTGCACCTGCAGGGTGTCGCGGAGGCTGGTGAGGTTGCGGCGCAGGCGGTAGATTTTGCTCATGTCGGCCATCGCTTCGTCGTGCAGGTCCATTACCTCTGTTTCCAGCGTCTGCTGGCGTTCAGCTTCATTGGCACCTCCCTGACACGCGATCAGGGTGAGGGGCAGACTCAGGTATAGCAACCACTTTTTCATAATAGGTATAGGTTTCTTAAATCAGCGCTGCCTACTTTGGTGCTGTGCAGCTTTTGCAAAGATACAGGTATAGCTGCAAAGGTATAGCTTCTAGTCCAATTGTAAACAGAAGTACAGCTGACACAAGTCATACCTGGCGAGTTTGGATGCTACACCTGCTTTATAACCAGCTTCGTCTTAGTCCAGTCGTAGTTGTCAGGCATGGCGAGGGTAAACCGTTCTGCCAACTGATACACCAGGTTTAGGGTCACTTCCAGCTGCAGATTAAGGCCATCGAGCAACTGCAAATAGGTGGCATTATCACCTTCCAGCAGATTTCGTCCGGCCGCAAGGGATGAAGAAAAGCCCCTGCAACAACTCAGGATTAAGAAAACTATACCTTGCCATAAGCTTTTTAAACAAATAACAATTTGACCATCAATAATTAAAGCCTCACCACTTCTTAAACACAAAGAACACGGCCAGCAGAATAAAGATGAACCCGACGATGTAATTCCACTTCACCTCTTCTTTCAGGTATAGCACCGAGAAGGCCACAAATACCACGAGCGTGATCACTTCCTGTATTGTTTTAAGCTGAAATGCAGTGAACTGTCCGTGGCCGATGCGGTTGGCCGGAACCTGGAACAAATACTCGAAAAAGGCGATGAACCAGCTGACCAGAATGACCTTCCAGAGCACGGTGTCTTTGAACTTGAGGTGACCATACCAGGCGAAGGTCATGAAGATGTTGGAGATGAGGAGGAGGATGATCGTTTTCATGGCCGAAATTTAACATATGGCGCATTCATGACAGCATAAATTTTCAGCAACCTTAACAATTCGAATCCAGTAAACTCGTTTTATACACGATGCAATGCCTGACTAAGCTATGAAAAAAGGGAGCGGCTCCAGCGGCCACTCCATCTGGCAAACGAACAAGCGCCTATACCTGGTTACAGGCCGCTGAACTTTGCCAATATGATTTGCAATCGAAAAAGCAGGAAGACCGCCTTATTGTAAGGCGGTCTTTTTGTATTTTGTAGGTATAGAGGCCTGATTAACAGGCACTAATGCGTGTTTAGTTTTGTTTTAAATAAAGTATGCAGTCGGGCCGGATTTTGACTGGAGCGCTGTGGGCGAATGCCCGCATAATTACTCGGCCCAAAAGCATAGATAAAACGAAATAAATTGGTAATTTTACCTATTCAATCTACCCAATGACACACATGAGTGAAGTAGAAGAAAAACAATTGCATAACAATTATTCAGCAGATAGTATTCAGGTACTGGAAGGACTCGAGGCCGTGCGTAAGCGTCCTGCCATGTACATCGGCGACATTGGTATAAAAGGGCTTCACCACCTGGTGTGGGAGGTTGTGGACAACTCCATTGACGAGGCCCTGGCCGGTCATTGCGACACGATCAATGTGACTATCAATACAGACAACTCCATTACGGTTTCTGACAATGGCCGTGGTATACCTACCGACTTCCACCAGAAAGAAGGCCGCTCGGCCCTTGAGGTGGTAATGACGGTATTGCACGCCGGCGGTAAGTTCGATAAAGACACGTACAAGGTTTCCGGTGGTTTGCACGGCGTGGGTGTTTCCTGCGTGAACGCACTCTCAACCGACATGCACGTAACCGTACACCGCAACGGCAAAGTGTTCGAGCAGCACTACAACATTGGGGTGCCTGCCTTCCCGGTGCGTGAGATTGGTACGACTGACAAAACCGGTACGACGGTAACTTTCCAGCCGGACGCTTCGATCTTTACCACCACAGAGTACAAGTACGACACGATTGCCAGCCGTCTGCGCGAACTCTCTTTCCTGAACAAGGGCATCCGCATTAACCTGACGGATCTGCGTGAAACTAGCGAAGACGGACAGCCGCTTTCCGACTCATTCTACTCAGAAGGTGGTTTGAAAGAGTTTGTGGCTTACCTGGACGAGACGCGTGAGAATCTGATCCCGGAGCCGATCCATATTGAAAGTGAGAAAAACGGGGTGCCTGTAGAAATTGCGCTGCAGTACAACACGTCGTATACCGAGAACATCTTCTCGTATGTGAACAATATCAACACCATTGAGGGTGGTACGCACGTAGGTGGTTTCCGCCGCGCCCTTACCCGTACCCTGAAGGCTTATGCCGACAAGTCAGGTATGCTGGACAAGGTGAAGATCGAGATTGCCGGTGATGACTTCCGCGAAGGTCTGACCGCCGTAATTTCGGTGAAAGTGCAGGAGCCGCAGTTTGAAGGCCAGACTAAAACCAAGCTGGGTAACTCCGACGTGGGTGGCGCTGTGGACGTGGCTGTAGGCGAAATGCTGAACGAGTTCCTGGAAGAGAATCCGAAGGAAGCCCGCATTATTGTGCAGAAGGTGATTCTGGCTGCGCAGGCCCGTAACGCAGCCCGCAAGGCCCGCGAAATGGTGCAGCGTAAGAACGTACTTTCCAGCACCAGCTTGCCAGGTAAACTGGCAGACTGCTCTGACAATAACCCGGAAAACTGCGAGATATACCTGGTGGAAGGTGACTCAGCGGGCGGATCTGCCAAGCAGGGTCGTAACCGTATGTTCCAGGCGATTCTGCCGCTCCGTGGTAAGATCCTGAACGTAGAAAAAGCGCAGGAGCACCGTATCTACGAAAGCGAAGAGATCAAGAACATGATCACGGCGCTGGGCGTGAGCTTCGGAACGTCAGAGGGCGAGAAAGCACTGAATATGGAGAAACTGCGTTACCACCGCATCATCATCATGACGGATGCTGACGTGGACGGATCGCACATCCGTACACTGATCCTGACCTTCTTCTTCCGCTACATGCGAGAGCTGATCGAGAAAGGATACATTTACATTGCCCTGCCGCCGCTATACCTCGTGAAGAAAGGCAAAGAAGAGCGCTACTGCTGGAGTGAGCAGGACCGTATCGATGCCATCGCTGAACTGGGTAAAGGCAGAGAAGAAAGTGTAGGCGTACAGCGTTATAAAGGTCTTGGTGAAATGAACCCGGAGCAGCTCTGGAACACGACCATGGACCCGGAAACACGCAGCCTGAAGCGCGTAACGATTGAGTCAGCCGCAGAGGCCGACCACCTGTTCTCGATGCTGATGGGCGATGAGGTAGGTCCTCGCCGTGACTTCATTGAGCGCAACGCCAAGTACGCCCGTGTAGACGTGTAATCTTATTAGACTATCATATTTTAAAAGCGGCTGTTCTCGAAAGAGGGCAGCCGCTTTTCCGTTCATATTTTATGAAAGGTATAGGCGAATTGTGTACATTAGAAGATAAGTTTATGAGTGTAGGATGGAGCTTCCGTTACAAGCGGCAGTGCTCCACACATAGTGCAGATAGTGAGAGTACGTACTCCTGCTAGCTGGTAGTTGGCATTAACTTGAATTATTGAAGAATGGTCATTGATATAAATCAGAAGAAGATTGCCTTCGGGGACAAGTATCGAATATACATCAACGGAGAACAGAAGTTCTCTGCCTCGACAGCAATAATAAGCCTTCTCCCATCAATATACCTGTTCAACAATAATAAGACTTCCACTAGATTAACCATAGATAAGAAGATGTCATGGTTCAAGACTAAGTATAAAATTGGACTGTGGGATGGAGGAAGTATCAACTTCACATCTGCGTCATTCTGAAGGCTTCACTACCAGTGCCAGGATGGTGGTGACCTGTATGATATTTATGGGCATAAGGGTCGTAAGTATTCAGTTTACAAAAATGATGTGCAGGTAGCTTGGTGGGACAAGGAGATGGTTTCCTGGTTTGAGGGGGACAACTACAGAATTGTTGCAGATGATGATAGCAACGTTGAGCTTATCATCAGGTTTTGCTTGATAATCGATAATCAACACAGCAGTGATGACAACGGTAACACAGTCACGTTTGACTTTGGTAACATTGGCCCACAAGCGAAAGAGTTTGACTCAGAGTGGAAAGCAAAGCAGCTTCAATAAAAGCAAAGCAAATGCCAACAAGAGCTAAAACACACTATGCGTGCTTTAGCCAAGACATTCGACATGCTTATACAGCAGCGGCTGCCTTTTTCCGAAAGCAGCCGTTCCTGTTTCTTTTATTCTCGAATTTTTGGTATAAAAACATCAGACACCAGTGCTATACCTGACTTCACGAGGCTTCCTGTAGGACTCCCATAAAATTAATAGAACCAACAAAAGGGCCCAACAACCTGCCAGTATCCAGGTGCTGGCATCACCAGAGGTGGAAGTAGTGGTAAATAAGGTTCTGGTTGATTCGTAAGCGATATTAGCACCCCAGTGTATGCCGAAGGCAAGCCAGAGTGATTTGGTGATGATGACCGCATAGGCAAGGACCAGACCTAGTAACGTAAGATAAGAGAGGACTGCCACACCATCACCTAACCGCCAGATGTGATTTAGAACATAAATTAAAGCGGAAAGCAGCACCCAGTAGGCTGGCTTCATGTACTTTTGCAGGTGGGCATAAGGGTAGCCTCGCGTTAAAATATCTTCCGCGATAGAAGGAATCGCGGTCATGAGCAGGAGCATGGGCAGCTGTCCGGCAAAAGCTGCGATGGAGGTGCTGGAAACTATACTTTCATACTCAAGGAAAATTGAAGTATAGAAAGACAGCACAAAGAATATCAGACCCAGCAATAGCCCCACCATGAGCTGCCCCAGCCAATTGGATTTCAGCCCCAAACCATAGCCTCCGAGTCCCGGCCATCCCTGCGCTTTCGCCAGGAAAAAAGCAGCCACTAAAAACCCGATTTTGAATACAGCCATTATCCAAAAGAAAGAGAAAAACTCGGGAAAATGGTAGATGGCAAAGAGGAGTAGAAACCCAGGCAGGAATGAGAGTAAACTACGTTTAAGCATTGCTAGTGATAAGAGCCATTAGGAGCCCTCAAGCCGCAATAATAATTTAAATTGTAAGCACTTACAATATGTGAGGAAGGGTAAATTTTAGGTGGCAAGGTATGCGTTTTACAACCCTGACAGACAACCTGTTTTATTGTCAATGAGCGCAAATTCAGAGGAAGTGTATTACTCCTTTACCACCTCACTCAGTTTCTCTAACACCATCCCCATTTTACTGAGCACGGCTTGCTGCTTACTTAACTCAAAATCTCGTTTTAAATCATTGGGGTGGCGGTAGCTCAGGTGTACCAGGCCATTTTCATCTTCCCATACCAGCAGGCGCAAAGGCAGGTGCAGGCCGGTACGCTGGTCGGCTTGCATGAGGTTGGTGCCTACAAGCGGATTGCCAAAGATAAGCACATGCGTGGGTCTGAGTTCCAGGCCCTTGTCTGCGGCGGCTTTGGCGTGGTCTACTTCCGCGATCAGGTTGATGCCCATTCCTTGTATGGCCGCTCGAAGTTTAGTCAGCGTTTCTCCCATACTGTAGGCGCTCGGTTTTGTGACAAGTTGCGCCGACTGGGAAGATTGTGCTATACCTGCACAAGCAGTGCAGAACAAAAGGAGAAGGGCGAATGTAAAGTGCTTCATCTTTTTAAAATCTAAACCCGATACGGGCATCCAGAAAATCAGCTACATGGCGGTGGGCCTTCAGGTTGATCCCGTAGAACATACGCCCGTTGGTGTGGTATTCCAGGCCCCAGCGCTGGTACACCGGGTCGCGGGCTTTGTAGGGGGAGTATACGTAGACACCAAGTTGCTGATTAAAGCGGAAGCGCCCGATGCGCAGCTCATGCCCCACCAGCAATGCACCACGCTGAAAATTACGCCTATCTTCTTCGTTTTGCAATTGTTTTCGCAAGGTATAGTCTGCTATCCATTCTGCCCCGCCGGTCAGGGCGCTGATGCGGCCAATGGGCTGACTCACGTAGACCGTTATACCCAGCAGTGGCAATTTGCTTGAAGGCTCGTCGCGGCGATCTTTGCCTGTGCCAAACATAGCCACCAGAAAATTGCGCTCCTGCAGCTCCTGCATACCCGCTGACAATTGCCTTACAGGGAAAGCGGCGGGACGAAGAGCATAATTGAGCCCCAGTGTAACCGACGGAAAATTGATGCCTTTATTCGGTTGCCTCAGTCCCCCGTTTGAGATATGCTTATACGTGCCGCCTGCCCGTAACATCCAGCGCTCACTTAGCCGGTAATTGCCCAGCAGGTTAAACTCCAGCGGAAAGCTAATCCGCGTGCTGTAGAAAAGATTATCCGGGTTGGTTTCAGGATCATAGATATTGTCCATATAAGCCAGCCCGGCCCCGAAGCGGAAGGATAGGCTGAAGCGACGGTGCGTCGAAAGGAAAGGCTCCACATACAGGAGCAAAATATAGGCACTGCCCAAAATATCCGGATTATCGAAGTTGTAATAAGCAAGTGCGGCACCCAGCCTGGGGTAGCCTTGCAGGTACTGCCAGGCACGTTCGTTGGTAAAGTGCAAACTCATATCCGCTTCTATACCCCAGGGATTGGAACCGGAAATATCCCGGATGTCCCTCGAGTGCGGAATGATAAAGCCTGTGTGGCCAGTGAGACCGATGTTGATCGCGGCCCGGGAGGAATCGCTTTGCAGGGTGGCGCTAGCCGGCACCGGCATGCATAACATCAACAGGACCAGAACTGCGGATGTTAAAGAGTTGATATGAAAGCGTCCTGCCTCTTTCATCTTTATTAAATTTCTTCGAATAGGCTCACCTCACCTTTAAATCTTCTATTGGCCAGTCCGCCAGTTTTGCGCCGGCTTGGTAGGCGCTTTCCAGGAAGTGAAGCAGGGCTTGGCGCGGGTTTTCTTCTTTGCGGAGGTCTTCGTAGGGCAGCAGCGCCATCGGGCTGCCGTTGGAATCAACCCAGGAGGCCGTTTTCGGTTTGAGCGGCTCTTTGTCTATACCCTCCGGCGACGGGTAGGTATAAGAATAAAAGGCCGGAAACTGTACCTTGTCATCTCCGGGCCAGAAACCGAAACTGATCACCTCATGCGAGTAAGCATTACGTTCTACCAAGCTGGCATCTTCCCGAACAGGTAGTTTTTTGCCTGAAAATCGGGTCACGGTCAGGTCGATGTGGTGCCAGTAGAATTGCACCGGGCAGGTTTTACCGTAGAAGTGTCCGCTGAACTCCTTCATGACTTCATCTGTCACGGTCAGCACCCGCCAGTAAGCGTTTACCTGATCTGCATGGTATGTCGCGTGGGTATGATCCTCAGCAAAAGGGATGTCGCTCTTATTGTCGTATGGTTTGGCGAGAATCTCTACCTTAATGCCCAGCACATCCAGCGATTTCATGACAGCGGTATAAAACTCTGAAACACTTAACCCGTCCTGCAGCTTGATCTCTTCCTGGGCACCTGTGCTTGTATTAATGCGGAGCTGGTGGTCAATGAAATCGAAGTCGATCTCGAAGGTATAGAACTTGTAAGGTATAGGGCCCGTTGTGAGCCCGCGCGCGTTCACATACAGGGTAACATGCCACCAATGGTTGAGCGGAGGCATGAGTGTCAGGCGTATCTTGCCCACGATCTGCAGGTATAAGTGCAGTGTGTCCTTGGTGGCCTCCCATTCCGCCAGGGGCAGAGGAGGAAGCTCAAATTCGCTGGTATCAGGTATAGGATTCTGTGGCATGGCTTCGTTCAGTTGCTTCTGTTTTATACCGGGCACAGGCCGATTGGTTTTGAGATTTTGGTGAAGTACAAGGTATAGCGAAGTGTTTTCAGGGCCGGGAGATGCTTTTAATAAACATTTATGCAAGCTTTCCTCAAAAGGCATGACAAATTCACTTACAAAATTTATATTAGCAGTTGAGTATTCTTTGGCAATGTTCGTATACCTGCGTCTGTCCGGAAGCCCTTTTGCTCCGACCCGATTCGGGATTTCTTTTAACCCCTGAAAACATGCTGATCAATAAGGTTTCTGATCAAATAAAACGTAGTAAATACATCAGCCGCGACCTGAGCTGGCTGCGTTTTAACTACCGCGTGCTCGACCAGGCCCGCGACACCAGCCGCTCCATTTTCGACCGGCTCAAGTTTATGGCCATCACGGCTTCCAACCTCGACGAGTTTTTTATGATTCGGGTAGGCAGCTTGTACAACTACATCGACTACGGCAAAGAGCGACTGGATTATTCGGGTCTGCGCGAAATGCCTTTCCGCAAAAAACTGCTCGACTACGCCCACCGTTTCGTCAACGACCAGTACCTGACGTTCAATAACGAACTGGCCGAGCTGTTTGAGAAGAATGGCTTTGATATATTGAAAGTAGGTGACCTGACCGAAATTGAGCAGAAGAAGGTTGACAGCTACTTCAAAAATACGATCTACCCGCTGCTCACGCCCATGGTGTTCGACAACTACCACGGTTTTCCGCTGCTCATGAACCAACTGCTGACTTTTGGCGTGGTCACCCGGACCACCGAGGAGCAGAAGGCGCAGGACCGCGTGACTTTTGTGCAGATTCCGCAGAACCTGGCCCGTTTTTACGAGATCAACCGTAAGGACAAAATCGTTTTCGTACCAATCGAGGAAATCATTCGCTGGAAAATCAAAAAGCTGTTCCGTAACGTGGACATCGTATCAGCAAACCTATTCCGCATTACCCGCAACGGGGACTTTACGCTGGAGGAGTCGGACGACATTGAAGCGGATTTTGTGCAGGAGATCAAATCGAAATTAAAGACACGCAAGAAGGGCCGTGTGGTGCGTTTGGAAATTGAGCGCAACCCATCTCAGTTTATGATGAAGGTGCTGAAGGAGCGCTGGGTCATCGATAATGCCAATGTCTTCACGATCACAACTATGATCGATTTGCGGGGCCTGTGGCAGATTATCAATCACCGGCAGTTCAAGGACAAAGGCTTTAAGCAACCCGCACCGGTTATTCCCCTTAGTTTGCCAGCCGAGTCGGTGGATATGTTTGAGTATCTGAAGGCGCATGACGTGCTGTTGCATCACCCTTACAACAACATGGACCCGGTGGTGCAACTGCTGGAACGGGCCGCAGAAGACCCCTATGTGCTGGGCATCAAGCAGACGATTTACCGCCTGGCTGATCAGTCCCGGGTAACGGCCGCCCTCCTGAAAGCCGCCGAAAATGGCAAGCACGTATCGGTTTTATTTGAGGTGAAGGCCCGTTTTGACGAGGAGAAAAACCTGCGGGAAGGCGAGCGTCTGGAAAAAGCAGGCTGTTTTGTGATCTACGGCATCAGCAAGTATAAAACGCACACCAAAATGCTCATGATCATTCGTAAGGAAGGGGAGAAGGTAACGCGCTACGTGCACATCGGCAGCGGCAACTATAATGAGCAGACGGCCCGCCTCTATACTGACATCAGTCTGCTAACCACTAATGAGGTGTATGCGCACGACGTGTCAGAGTTTTTCAATGTTATCACAGGTCACTCCAGACCGAATGAATACAAGTACCTGCTTACTTCACCCAAAGCGATGCGGTCGCAGCTTATCGAACTGATCCGGAATGAGGCGCGCAATGCCAAGAAAGGCCTGAAAAGCGGCATCGTGATCAAGATCAACTCGCTGGAAGACAAGGAAGTGATCGATGAGTTTTACAAAGCCTCGAAGGCGGGTGTGCCTATCAAACTGATCGTGCGCGGCATCTGCTGTCTGCGACCAGGGCGTGAAGAACTGAGTGAGAATATATCGGTGAAGTCGATTGTAGGAGAGTACCTGGAGCATAGCCGCATTTTTTACTTCCACAACAACGGAGACTCGAAAGTATACGGTGGCAGCGCCGACATCATGGTGCGCAGTTTTGACCGCCGGGTCGAGGCACTTTTTCTGATCGTAAACGAAGAGCTAAAGAAAGAGGCGATCAACATCCTGTACTACAACCTGCTCGACAACCAGAATTCCTACATCATGCGCGAAGAAGGCACCTACTCCCGAAAAAAACCAGCCGCTAGCGAAGACATCGTAGACGTGCATAAACTATTTTACAAGAAGGTTTTTGAGGATGCTGCGCAGGAAGTAGAGTTGGTATAATCTCAGCCCCCTTCTGATAACAGGAGGGGGCTTTTGGTTGAATCAGGATTTGAGGGTTAGAAAGGATTTTTCAGGATTGAGTTACCTTCCTAGCGCCTTCTTTTTGTAAAGGGGAATTTTACCTCATACCAGCCTTCCGCTCAGAACAGAGGAGGGAACCCATGCACGATTAACATTCCCCTGCCACCTTCAAAGGGGAATCTCTGTAGCTGCCAGTTGTTAGGTTTAGGCTTCGTAGCAAATACTACTGGCAGGTATAGCAAGACTAACTTGCCCCTAAAGCTATGAAACAGGTCGCTGTGCTAGAGGTGCACCTAAATGACACTCCACTGTTGGGGGTGAAGGGGTCCCCCTGTCAAGAGCGTTCAGCGAGTGGGGGTAGGGACCCTCGATTTGGAGGGTCTTGACTTTTTTGCCTACTGGGGCTAGGGGCCTCGATTTTTTCTTTATCGAGGGCCCCTACCCCCATCAAGGGAAAAAGTAGGTGCCCGCCGCACAGGCGAAGCAATGAAAGTAAACAAGTTAAGGTATAGATAAGCAGTTACTACGCCAGTTGTAAACTTGCGGTATACTTATACCTAGGCCGGAGGCCCTACTATAACAGACACGAGCCAGGACGCTCGCGCCATAGCGTATGGAACCCCACTACCGGCTAATCTGACTAATCACAAACCGCTCCTGATGATGCTGTTCATACAAGGCATGGATCATCCCATCTTTAAGGCCAACGGCAGGCACAAGCATACTCTCTAATTTCGCCCACTTCATGGCGGAAAGGTATATCTCAGCGGCGGGGAGAATAACATCAGCGCGGTCGGGGTTGAGGAGGAGCTCCGTGATGCGTTGCTCCATGGTCATTGCGGCAATCCGTTGTGTGATCTCTTCAATCTGCTTACGGAAAATTGCCTTGCCCACAGCCTTACCTGACATATCGAAAATCTTGTTGATGTTGCCGCCGGTGCCGATGGCGCGGGTGAGGTGGTATTTCTTTGCGTTTTCTTCAATCCAGATCCGCATGTTGTGCCAAAGCTCCTGGGAGTCTACCCCGTGCATGTGGCGGATGGAACCCTGCTCAAAAGACTGAGAAGCCATTTTTTCGCGGTTGACATAGATGTTGAACTCGGTGCTGCCTCCACCTACATCAATGTGCAGGTAGTTGCGTTCGTCCAGGAAGTTCACGATGACTTTGTTGATCAGGTCAGCCTCCGCTACCCCGTCGATTACCTGAATACCCATGCCGATCGCCTGGTGCACACGGTCCAGCACTTCAGGAGCATTTTCGGATGTTCGCATAGCTGAGGTGGCGCACACCATGTAGTGGTCCACGTCGTGCACGTCGAGCAGCAGTTGAAAAGCGTGAAGTAGCTTGATGAATTTTTGAATTTTGTGCTCGCTGATAAAACCGTTGCTGAACACATCCTCGCCGAACCGGATGGCATACCGGATGTATTCTACCCGTTTAAAAATAACGTTTCCATTCTGATTCAGAACGTTAGAGATCTGGCATCTCACCGCGTTCGAACCGATATCAATAGCAGCTAACTTCAAATATGATCCGGTTAAGAGCGTACAACAAGCGTTTTAAAGCCAAATATAAGTATAAATGCTGTACGCAGAAAGTCTCTAAACCATCAAAATAGAGAGTAGACAGGTCAATTTTATTCCGCAGCCTGCACCCAACCAAGCCTGCCGTCTGGTTGACGAACGAGGTCAAACTGCCCGCTGACGGCCACCACAGGTATAGCGGCTCCTGCCGGCAAGCTGTCTATCTGCCCGGCCTCGGGATGCGCTTCATCCAGTAGCGGACGTTCCTGGTGTAGCTTTTTAACGGCAATTGGTTTGGCTATACCTTCCACAAGAGAGCTGATGATATACGCTTCAGAGTGATCGGGCAGGCGAACGCGGTACCAGTTGTTGGCAGCGCCGACCACTTGCAAGGGCGTGTTTTTGCTGAGGGAGGTATGTAGCACAGCTTTCGCCGAAGGCTGGGTTCGGACATTAGCCATTTTAGACGAAACCCGAACCCAGTTGCCGATGTGCGTGGCATCTCCTTTTACGGCAGGTATAGGGGCCGCAGACTGATGCACGTAAGGATAGGGGTTAGTAGCGCCACGTCCGTAGCGGTATATCCCAAAGTGCAGGTGCGGACCAGTTCCCTTTGCATTCCCGGTGTTGCCAACAAGTCCCAGCGTATCGCCTACGCTGACGCGCTGACCGGCTGCAACCAGCTGCTGGTCGAGGTGCGCATAATACAGGTTCTGCCCGCGGTTCCGATCCGACAGCCAGATCACTTTTCCGCCACGAGGCGTCTCGTTTACCCGCGACACTATACCGTCAACCGAAGCGATGACGGGTGTGCCGCGCGGTGCAAAAATATCAATGCCTTCGTGGCTGCGGGCACCTGCGTCGCGCGGATCGCCCCAGATGCTGGCTATGTGCCGGCTCGATTTGCCAGGTATAGGAAAAGCCAAAGTAGGCTGTGTTTCTATGGTAATGGTATAAGTACCGCCGCGTAGCAGTTCAGGTTGTATCCGCAGCAAATGGGCCATGTCTTCGTCTATCACATAGATCAGGGTAGTGGCGGCAGTATCGGCAGAGGCTACGCGTTCTAGTTCGGCTGCAGGATCAGTGCCGGCCTCAAACAAATCCATGAACACCTGCATGGTCTGGCGGGCTTTCATCTCCAGGCTCACCACCAGTTTCTCACCCCGTTTGGCTGCTACTTTGTAGCCGAGTGCCCGGGGTTTGTCGGCCGGCAAATAACCTGTTTCCTTGAACGGCAGCGTGACAGGTATGGGCGCTTGCAAAGCTGTTTGCCCTTCTGCCAGCCAGTCCTGCCCCACAGCAGTTTCATCGAGTTTAGCGGTTTTCAGAGATGCTACATAGGCCTCGTAGGGCGTCTCTTTTTTGAAAACGCCGCGCAGCGTTTCGCGGCTTCCGCAGCTGGAGAGGAAGAGGGTGAAGAGTATCAGGTATAAGAAAGGAGAAGAGCTGATCGGCTTTCTGTTCATGCTTGGTTTCGTTTCCGGATTTTAAGAAGTGTATCCCTTTCTATACAAATATGATACCCTGTTTGATTCCTTGATATTGATATAGAATGATTTAGGCGCAATGTTGTACCTTTTTGTCAAATTCGAACAGAGCACGGGCAGGCACGTAAAAACAGGTGTACCAATAAGATGGGATTGTGAGAACGAACGTCAGAAAGAAAAGCATAAAAGAACGGTGGCGGAAACGCAAAAAGAAAATGGGCAGACGTTTGCTGCCTCTTTTCGCGCCGCTTATACTATCACCCTCCGCCTCAATAGGTGCTGGCAAATATGTCGCTTTAGACAAATTAGATAAAGCAAAAACAAGTGTGACCGCACTTTCCGTGGTGCGCTTTGAGCAGGTGTCTTTTGACCTTTATACCCAGATGAACCTGAGCGCTGCGGACCTGAGTTACGATGTGTTTAACAATGCCCTGATGGGCTACTACGGCATGTACAACGAGGGGCGTTTGTCAGATAAAGGTGTCCTGACCATCGTGGATTTCACAAAACCCTCCAACGAAAAAAGGCTTTGGGTGCTCGACCTGGAAAACCGGCAGGTGCTGCACAATACCTATGTTGCGCATGGCAGAAATTCTGGTGAAGTAACGGCGCAGGAGTTCTCCAACGAGCACAAATCGTTTATGAGCAGCGTCGGTTTTTATGTGACCGATGAAGTATACTTTGGCAAGCACGGCAAATCACTCCGGCTCGACGGCCTAGACGAAGCATTCAACTCCAATGCCCGCGACCGTGCCGTAGTGATGCACGGAGCCGAGTACGCCACCGAAGACTTTATGAATAAGTATGGCCGGCTAGGACGCAGTTTGGGTTGCCCGGCCGTGCCGTTGGGGGAGCATGAGAGCATCATCGACTCTGTGAAAGGCAAAACGGCGCTTTACATCCACTCCGGTGACCAAAGCTATACCTCGCACTACCTGGACCATGCCAACGCTGTGGCCGGCTATGTCGCCAGCACGCAGCCTAATCTACTGCCTCCGGCTGAATTTTCCATTTAATGCCGCAGCCTATACCTGGTTTCTGGTCAGCACTTACCTGACCGCCGGCCAGCAGCGTATCAAGCGCCTGTCGCAGGTCACGACCTGTTACAGGCGTTTCGTTTTTAGGCCGGGCGTCGTCAAACTGACCGTGATAGGCCAGGCGCATGTTTCGGTCGAATACAAAGAACTCGGGCGTGCAAGCGGCCTGGTAAGTGCGGGCTACCTGCTGGGTCTGGTCATACAGGTATGGGAACGGAAAGCCTCTCTCCTTCGCCATTTCGCGCATTTGTTGTGGTCCGTCCTGCGGATAAAACGTGGCATCGTTGGCACTGATGGCTACAAAACTCACTTCTTTTTGCTGATACGTGTTGGCCACCTGCACCAGTTCACTCAGGATGTGCTGCACATAGGGGCAGTGATTACACAGAAACATAATGACCGTGGCTCTGTTAGAGGCGACGTCTTGCAGCGAGACAAGCTTATCGGAAATCGTGTCGAGCAGGGCAAAATTGGGTGCTACAGTGCCCAGTGGTAATGCTTTGGAAGCTAATGGCATAGTGCTGTAGATTAGGTGAGAGACTTATTTCAGGCTATACCTGAATGTTGAATCAATGTAAGATTTTTGTGGGAATTAAAAAAGAAAAACAACAGAGACCGGGCTGCTGCTGATTTTCTTTTCGAGAGACTCATAAACCCTTGCAGTCCTTTTAATCTATTGAACTCCTTGTAATCGCAAAATAAAGAACATAGAACCAGCTCAGGATGCCATGCAGTATCGCCCAAAGGATAGATTGATTGCGTGACCAGGAGGCCACCACAGCGATAACGGCGCCCAACCCGACACCTTTTTCGATCACAGTTGTCTGCGTTACTTGTGTAGCATCACCTATTTGTGCCAGCAGGGGAGTAGTGTACACCAAAAAGAACACAAAGCAAAGGGTAAGTTTCTTCATTTTTCAGGATTAAGGTGAGTATAAGTAATATTGTGCTAACAATATACACAGGAAAATGAGTATTTAACTATCTGCCATACAATTCTACTTCCTGCCTCAAACGCTGCGCTACCGTTTTGCTAAACAGACCCGGTTGAAGTCGCCACTGCCAGTTGCCCTTGGCCGTGGAGGGCTTGTTCATGATCGCCTCCTTGCCCAGCCCCAGCACATCCTGCACTGGCAGCACCACCAACTGCGCCACCGACATATAAGCCAGCCTCGCCATAATGGCACTCACATTTTCTTTTGACAGCCGCTGAGCGCTGTAGTCGCTCAGGCGCTTCTTATCGTCGCGGCTGGCGTCGTGCTCGTACCAGGCCCGCACGGTGCTGTTGTCGTGTGTGCCTGTGTACACAATGGAGTTCTGGCTGTGGTGGTGCGGGGCATAAATACTTTGCGGCAGGTCTTCGCCGAAGGCAAAAAGGAGCACCCGCATACCCGGCAAGTCAAATTGCGCCATCAGGTCGCGCACGGGTTGATCAATTTCACCTAAATCTTCGGCAATGATGGGCATGGCCGGAAATTTCTTTTTGACCGCTTTGAGCAATTCGGCTCCCGGTGTTTTAACCCACTTGCCGTTGATGGCGGTTTTCTCTCCGGCAGGTACTTCCCAGTAGGCTGAAAAAGCACGGAAATGGTCGAGGCGCAGCAAGCCAAACAGCTCCAGGTTATGGGCAATGCGCCGCAGCCACCAGTCGAAGTTCTGATTTTCGAGCTCCTTCCAATCAAAAACCGGGGTGCCCCAGAGTTGACCTGTTTCGCTGAAATAATCTGGTGGCACACCCGACACAGCAGTGGGCTGGCTCTGGCGGTCCAGTTTGAATAGTTGCGGATGCGACCATACGTCTGCGCTGTCGTGGCTCACATAAAAGGGCATGTCGCCGATAAAGGTGATCTCTTTAGACGTGCAGTACGTTTTGAGTGCCTCCCACTGACGGTAGAAAAGGAACTGTAGAAAAGCCTCGCGCTCTATTTCAACGGACAACTCTGCCGATAGCGCATCGATGGCATGGAGCTGGCGTGTTTTTACTTTTTCGGGCCATTCTACCCACGCCTTGCCGTTGTAGTATTGTTTGAAGGCCACAAAACTGGTAAAGTCGGGTAGCCATACCTTGTGCGCTTCCTGAAAGCGGATGAACTCCCCCTGCAACTTGCTGGCCCGACCGTCTTTATAGTTGTCGTATGCCTGTCGCAACAGCTTTACTTTATAGTCTGCCACTTTCGGGTAGTTTACCTTGGCCTTGTCGAAGCCACCCCCGGCCCGGATGTCTTTTTTGTCCAGTAGCCCATCATCTACCAAACGTTCGGGGCTGATCAGCAAAGGATTACCTGCGAAGGCCGAGTGACTACTGTAGGGCGAGTTGCCGGAGCCAATCTCGGTGGGGTTGAGCGGCAGGATCTGCCAGTAGCGCTGGCCCGCTTCCGCCAGCAGGTCGGCAAATTTGTAGGCCTCGGAGCCCAGGTCACCGATGCCATATGCTGATGGGAGCGAGGTGATGTGGAGTAAAATGCCGCTGCTTCGCTTGGGTATGATCATAGCTTCGAAGGGTTTAATAGTGCGACTGGAAATGACTTGAAAATAGCAGCTAAAGGTATAGTTTGGATCGTTTGTAAGGCTGTTCCACCCAAAAGCTGTTGCCAGTTTTGAGGCGCTTCTGCCGGCAATTCTACCACGGTATCGCCCCATACCTGTTCACCGAGTGGCAGTCCGTTTTCAGACAGGATGCCCGTGAGCAGGCGAGGCACGACCACCAGACACCAGTCATCTTTGTAGCGACGGGCAAAGGCTATGGCATGTTTGCTGTGCTTCCCTTTAAGTTGCAGTGGCATATACTCGCCCCGGTCGAAAAGTGTTTTTCGTGCAGTGCGCAGGTGTAGCACTTTATGGAGCAGGTATAGCTTCACGCGGCCATCTTCAGGCGATGCCAGCATTTCCTGCAATAACGTCTCTTCGTCATCAGCCGCTTTGATTTCCTCCAGAAAATCCTGCCGCAAGGTATAGTCTACCGGTCGGCGGTTGTCAGGATCCACCAGACTGAAGTCCCAGAGTTCGCAGCCCTGGTACACATCCGGTACGCCCGGACAGGTGGTCTTGAGGAGCGTCTGGCACAACGAATAAATCCAGCCAAAGTGCGCTGTCTTCCGGAAAAAAGGGTGGAACGAAGCCATGAAGGCCTCGTCTTCCAGCAGCAGTTTTTTCACCAGGTCTTTCGTCGCCGTTTCATAAGCCTCATGCGGCTCCGACCAGTTGGTGTTTACTTTGGCCTCCCGGAATGCTTTCACCAGGTACTCCTGAACCCGCTCCACCAGCGTGTCGTCCACCTTGCCGTCGATCGGCATAACGCCCAGCAGGGTTTGCAGGATAAAGTAGAGATCGTTTGGCGTAGGTCCGCCATCTTTAATGTGCAGACGTGCCAGTTGCATCCAGTCTGCCGCAATTTTCTCCCATTCTTCGGGCACTTCGCTGAGTACCTGCAGGCGCATGCGCGAACCTTCGCCGCGTTTGGTGTCGTGCGTGGCAGTAGCGTTAATGGAATGCGGATAAGTTTGCATCCGGTATGCCATGCGCTCATGAAAATCACGGCGGTCGAGATTGAACACGGCCGGGCTGTTGCCCACTTCGTTGAGCGCCAGCAGGCGATTATAATTGTAGAAGGTGGTGTCTTCGACACCTTTGGCGGCCAGCGGGCCTGTGAATTGCTGACTGCGCATCACAAAGTATAGCTTGTTGCGTTTTTGCTCTTCACTGTCCTGTTCACCTGACTCGAAGAAAGTACGCAGGTGCTCCAGTTCGACCCTGGCTTCGGGCGCTTTTTCGTGGGCAATGGCAAAAGCTTTTTCTACTACCTCCAGGGCGGCCGGCGGCAGCGGAAGGGTATGGCCGTAAATGCGGTATACCGGAAAGGCAGCCAGCAGCGTGGCCAGGGCATGGTGCCAGTTATTGTTTTCTGAAGAAGCAGGTATAAGTTCGCAATCACGCAGCAAACGCAGCAGGTTTTGCAGCTCGCCCTGCATGTAGTTTTCGAGTATCAGCAGTTTCTTTTCATACACCAGTTTTTCGTAATCGAGGGGGGCATCAGGCACGAGCCGGCGGTATACCTGCGTCAGTTCCCGCTCGCCCTCGGCATAGGTATAGAGGTTGCTCACCCAAGCCAGAAAATCGTAGCCGCTGTTGCCCTGTATCGGCCAGTGGTCGGGCATGTTTTCTTCGCCTTCCAGAATTTTCTCTACCACCAGGTATACCTGTTCGCCGGCCAGTTCGCGCAGCCGCTCCAGGTAGGTGTCGGGGTCAAAAAGGCCGTCGACGTGGTCAACCCGCAAGCCCTGCACGAGTTGCCGCATACAAAGCTCTTTGATGAACTGGTGGTAATGATCAAATACCTCCTGCCGCTCCATGGCGGTGCAGATCAGGTCGTTGACGGTGAAGAAGCGGCGGTAGTTAATACGCTTTTCAGTTTCCTGCCAGTGCCTCAAGGTATAATACTGTTGCTCCAGCAATTCCTGCATCGCTGTCTGGTTGTCGTTTATACCTTTCAGCACGTCGGCTATACCTTGCTGCAATGCAGGGTGCTCCTGCGTTTTATGATAGAGCGCCTGTTTCGCCTGATTCCAGTCAATGGGCTCCAACGTGTCCTGCGCCATTAGCTGCTCCAGCTTTTGCACCTGCTCTGCAAGTATAGCGTTGCTTCCACCTGCGTGCAGTTTATCGCTCACTTGCTGCAACAGATAGGTATAGCTGTCGATGCTGACCGGATAAATGTTGTCGAAATAATGCAGCCGGAAACCGTATTCATCGAAAGAGACTTTAAGTTGCCCTTGCCCGGTCACTTCCTCCAGCGGCTCACCCAGAAAAGGAACCATCAGCTGGCCGTTAAAATCAGGATGATTGAAGTTGACATCGAAGAAGGTATAATAGCGCGACTTTTGTCCTTTCTCCAGCACATCCATCAGCCAGGCGTTGTTGGGGTGGAAGGCCATGTGGTTCGGCACGATGTCCTGCAGCCAGCCCATACCGTGGGCTTTCAGTTCTTCGGCTATTTCCTGCAGTTCATCCAGCGTCCCTACGTCCGGACTGAGTTGATGCGGATCCGTTACATCATAACCGTGCTCACTCCCCGGTCGGGCCGTAAAAAAAGGAGCTGCATAGATCGTGCTGATGCCCAGATCCCGCAGGTAGGGCAGTATGTTTTTCAGGTTCCGCAGTGTGAACTGAGGTGAGAGCTGAACCCGGTAGGTGGAGGAAGGTATGTATATCATGTTGTTTCAGAGATTGTTGGTCATCATTTAGCTGGTGTGGTCACTTTTATACGGCGGACTTTAGCTGCTGAAATTTGTGTTGGATGGCATTTTGAGGGAGCCATTTACTAATTCAAGTGCGCCGGAGTAGAACATGACTGTACGTTATATGGTGGCTAAAACGGAGTAATTCCATTTGTAGGTTATTTTTCATCTATATCCGAATTGATACCTAGAAAGTTGGCTATTTATAGCTTCAGGTTGAGGCTCTCATAGAGGTCTTTGAACTGCCTGCACCAGGTCTCGGCTTTCCCGTTTTTTTCATCCTGATTTTTACTGTAGGTTTCGTAAGTGCTCTGCCGCATCCTGAAAGCGATGTTCTGCGACTGCCAGTACTCTGGTTGCAGCTTGGAGCCGTTGAGTACGGTAAGCAATTCCGTCAGGTATCGCATGTGTGCCGTATCATCGGGGTTTTCCTCCAAGTGGTGCATGGCCTGCTCTACATGCGTAGTAGCCGCATAATTTACGGCATCTTCGTCCAGTTTCACACCCATACGCTCCACCTCTTTCAGCAACTTGAGCATGGTGTCGACATCCGCTTGTACGGACAGCAGGGCTTCGAGCAAACGGCCTGTCACGATGTAGTCCACTGTAATCTGCAGCGGGCGGGGCAGGTTCATGTCCACACTTTTGATAGCAGCCATAAGTGGATAGTTGTTATCGTATACCTGCTGAAAATCGTGCTCGAGTGCCCGCATGGTTTGCTCCAGCACCTGGTCCAGAATTTTCTTCTGATCATCGCGGAAAAGGTGCCAGAATGAGTAGTTGTGCGACTCGAAATGTTTGTCTAATAGCATGATCACCTCCGTGATGTTGCCTTTTTCAAAAGCAGTGCTGAGCTCGTGGTGCAGGGTAGCGAAGGCATCGGGACTCACGTATTTGCGCACGCCGCCAAACAACTGGTGGTCGCCGATATGCAGCACAGCAAAGGATACATCTACTTCCTCCCAGGTCACACTCGAACGGATAAAGGCCTTACCGATGGCCAGTCGCTGCCGTCCCGCTTCCAGCATTTCGTAATATTCGGAGGTGGCCTTGTAGCTGTAGAGCGGCAACTCATCTGGTGAGTCAGCAAATAGCGACGACACAGCATAGTGAGCACCTACCCGCAAGAGGTCCAGCATCGTGGGCTGGACAATTTTGTAATAGGCTTTGGAGGCGTTGCCGTAGTCTTTGTTGTTGCTCCTGGCCCGCTTCAGAAACTCCACAAAAGGTACTTCATAATCCTCCCCGCTCAGGTCCTTGGCCAGCTGCAGTGCACGGGTAGCATACAAAATGTCCTGCATGGTTTCTATACCTGTCACTTCATCAAAGAACCAGCCGCAACTGGTATACATCAGCAGGGCGTGGTATTGCATTTCAAGCAATTTCAGAAACTTGATCTGCTCTACTTTGCTCAGATTCCTGTTGGTTTGCGAATACATAAACTCACGCACACGCTCTTCGTCCCGGTCCATGATCACCTGAATGTAGTTGTTGCGGGTCTGCCACGGGTCAGCACCAAGTTTATGCATCTCCTGTTCGTAGAGCGGCTCCAACTGATCGCGCACCCAGTCAAAGGCCTCCCGCACCGGTGCGCGCCAGGCCTGGTTCCAGTCATCGTGACCGCCGGTGTGGCAACCGCAGTCGCTGCGCCAGCGCTCCACGCCGTGCATGCAACTCCAGGAAGTGTTCTCAATGATTTCGGCCTCGTATTTGGGCGGGTATAGCTCCAGGTATTCTCCGTAAATGGTGATCTTGGCCAGCTGTTCCTGTTCGATGTGATGCAGGGCATAAGAGAGGGCCATTTCGCCGAAGCGGTGGTGGTGACCGTAGGTTTCGCCGTCCGTAGCAATGTGCATGAGCTGCGGGTCGTTGCTGTTCTCGTCGAAGGTGGTGGTGAGCCGGTGAGCAAATTTTTCGCCGCTCTCTAGCAAACCTTCAAAAGCGATGGCCTGCGATACCGGAGCATCATAAAAAAACAGCGCAATGGTGCGACCTGAAGGTAGGGTACAGCGATAGGGCCTGCGCGGATCAATTTTAGCACCTTCCGCATTGTGCCACTCCTTTTGGTCTATCTTGCGGTAGCGCCTGGCCTGGTAAGGGGAGAGAATAGTAAACTTAACGCCATGTTCGGCCAGCACTTCCAGCGTAGCGGTGTTGGCAGCCGTTTCGCCCAGCCACATGCCTTCCGGGTCGCGGCCGAAGCGCTTCCGGAAATCATAAATGCCCCAGATCACCTGTGTGTGCTGGTCGCGCTCGTTGGCCAGCGGCATGATCATGTGGTTGTATACCTGCCCTAGTGCAGCCCCGTGCCCCGAAAAGCGTTTCTGACTCTCTTTGTCTGCATCGAGTATGGACTGATAAATATCCGGCGCTTTTTTCTCCATCCACTCCAGCAAGGTCGGACCGAAGTTGAAGCTCATGCGGGCGTAGTTGTTCATGATGTCCACAATCTGGCCTTTGCCATTCTGGATGCGGGAGGCGGTATTGCGGGCGTAGCATTCGGCGGTGATGCGCTCGTTCCAGTCGTGGTAAGGGTGCGCCGACTCCTGCAACTCTACCTCATTGAGCCAGGGATTCTCGCGGGGAGGCTGGTAAAAGTGTCCGTGAATGCAGATGTACTTGTTCATACGTTAGGGGGCAAATGCGTTATTGACAAAGGACACTAGAAGGACTGGTATAGCTGATAAGCCGGGCAGGCCCGCTGTTGGTAAAGGCTATACCTGCTGCTGTCTTTTTCATAGAATAATATTGCTTTGGAATACGGTAACAGAAGCGGCTGGCAACTCTATTTCCTGACCGGCATGGAGTTCCTGCGGCAAGTCCATACTTGCGCCACCATACTTGCTTTCAGCCGAACTCAGCACCTGCTTCCAGGCCGCACCTACTTCCTTGACCATACTTGTTTTTTGTGGTTGATTATTTATGTTAAATAAGGTATAAAGATAAGGACTCTCGCCTGAGTGAATCAGGTGCAACACCTGAGTATGGCTGTCGGCTGAAACATGCAGGTGGGTTTTGTCCGGGTGGGACAGCGCAGGTGCTGACTTACGCAACTTGATCAGCGCTTTGTAGAAATCGCGCAACTGGCGGTGCTTCTCGCTGTGTTTGTAGGTGCGCTGCAGTTTCGACTGGTTGAACGTCTCTTCCGACTGCGGGTCCGGCGCTTCTCCCTGCCAGGCAAAAGCCGAAAACTCTTCTCTGCGTCCATTGCGCACGGCCTCAACCAGGTCTTTGTCGGAGTGGCTCACAAAGTACAGGAATGGATTTTCCTCGCCATACTCTTCGCCCATGAAGAGCATGGGGGTGAAAGGGGAGAGGAGCACCAGTCCTGCCGCCACTTTGAGCATGTCATAGGAAACCAGTTTGGTCAGTCGCTCGCCGAGCATGCGGTTGCCCACCTGGTCGTGGTTCTGGGAGCAGACTACAAATTGCCGGGCGGGGTTAGTCGTAGCATCGCTGCCAAAGGTGCGTTTGCGGTGCTCAGAATATATACCGTCATACACAAAGCCATGCAGCAATGCTTTCTGCAGTTGCTCCAGCTTGCCAAAATCGCTGTAGTAACCGGAGTCCTCGCCGGTGAGCAGCGCGTGTACGGCATGATGAAAATCATCGCTCCATTGGGCTGCCAGTCCGTAACCGCCTTTTTCTATGGGGTTGATGATGCGGACATCATTCAGGTCACTTTCGGCAATCAGGATGAAAGGACGGCCCAACTGCTGTTCCAGATGCTCCACCTGCTCCTGTAGCTCCTGCAAAAAGTGCTTGGCGCCCGTGTCGAGGATGGCGTGCACGGCATCAAGGCGCAGGGCATCGATGTGGTAATCCCGCAGCCACAGCAGGGCATTCTGGATGAAGAAGTTGCGCACATGGTCGCTGTGGGCATCGTCAAAATTAAGCGCCTTGCCCCAGGGCGTGTTATACTTGTTGGTGAAGTATGGGCCGAACTCGTTGAGGTAGTTGCCTTCCGGACCCAAGTGGTTGTAAACCACATCCAGCACCACGGCTATACCTGCAGCATGGCACGCGTCAACCAGTTTTTTCAAACCATCCGGACCACCGTAGCTTTCCTGCACCGCCGAAGGGTATACGCCATCATAACCCCAGTTACGACTCCCCGGAAATTGCGCCACCGGCATCAGCTCAATGGCTGTTATACCTAAATCAATCAACTCAGGAAGCTTTTCGATAACATCCTGAAAAGTGCCTTCTTCAGAAAAAGTACCTACGTGCAGTTCATAAATAATATACTGCTCCAGCGGCAGCGGTTTCCAGTGTCTGTCAGTCCATTGAAAAGCGGTATGATCGACTACGACCGAAGGCCCATGCACCCCATCGGGCTGAAAATGGGAGGCAGGATCGGGTCGCTCCATTTCCTCGTCAAGTTGCAAGGTATAGCGTGCGCCGGGGCCCGTCTCTTCGCTCAGCCCAGTCCAGTAGCCGAAAGCTTCCCGCTGCAGCGGTATTAACTTATCGTTATCTTTTAACAACACATCCACTTGTCCGGCGGTCGGTGCCCACACCGTGAACAGCGTGCCTCGTCCGGGGGTATAATGTGCTCCTAAGTCTCGTGTTATGCTCATAAAGTAACCTTTTATGCCTGATTTCTAACTGGCATATACGGCATTAGGTTGTTCTTTTTTGGCCAATTCCATCTTTTCTGGTTCCAAAGTTATCCTATAGCTCACTTAACATAAGTTGTAGGTATAACGACAGATTCTGCACCGAAACCTATTGCGCGCGCATACAGTACCTATTAGCTATTCTTCATCAAATCAGTAAAAAAGCATACATGGAAGCACTGGAAGGAACCAAAAGGGTTGTCATCGAGAACGTGAGGCCACAGGTAAACTGTGGGCAGTATCCAATCAAACGGGTGGTGGGAGAGGAGGTTGAAGTGACGGCAGATGTGTTTGGAGATGGCCATGATGAAGTAAAAGCTGTGCTGCTCTACCGTCATGCTAAAAAGAAAAAGTGGAGTGAAGTGCCGATGCGGTTCCTGGGAAATGACCACTGGCAAGTGACTTTCACGCCCGAGAGTATGGGCACCTTTGAGTATACCCTTCAGGGTTGGGTTGATCATTTCTATACCTGGCAGAAAGGACTCAAGAAGAAATTTGAAGCCAATCAGGATATCACGGTCGAGTTGCAGATAGGTGCACAGCTAATGGAAGAATCAGCACTCACTGCGAAGCCCGGACAGCAAAAACGCCTGCGCAAGTGGGCCGAGCAACTGAACAAACCAGTATCTGTAGCCGACGCCGTCGCACTGGCTACCAGCGAAGACGTATCGGACCTGATGCACGCCTGCTGCAATCGCCAGAACGTAACCACTTATCACAAAATACTAACGGTAGAAGTGGAACGTCAGAAAGCGCTTTTCAGCACCTGGTATGAATTCTTTCCACGATCAGCCGCACAGGAAGCAGGTCGCCACGGCACCTTTCAGGATTGCGAGCGGTTGTTGCCCCGCATCGCCGAAATGGGCTTCGACACGATCTACCTGCCGCCTATCCATCCGATTGGCTACGCTTTCCGGAAAGGCAAGAACAACTCAGTGACTTCTCAGCCCGGAGAGCCGGGATCACCCTGGGCCATCGGCGCAGAGAGTGGAGGACATAAAAGTATTTTGCCGGAGTTAGGCAACCTCGATGAGTTCCGCCACTTTGTGCAGACTGCCCGCGAGCACGGCATTGAGGTAGCGCTGGACTTTGCTATTCAGTGTTCGCCGGACCATCCGTACGTAAAGGAGCACCCACAGTGGTTTAAATGGCGACCTGACGGCACGGTGCAGTATGCCGAAAACCCACCCAAAAAATACCAGGATGTGCTGCCCGTTAACTTCGAAACAGAAGACTGGCAGAACCTGTGGCGCGAACTCAAGAGCATTGTTATTCACTGGATTGAACAGGGAGTTTATATCTTCCGGGTCGATAACCCGCACACCAAGCCCTTTGCATTCTGGGAATGGATGATCCGGGAGGTGCGACAGCAATATCCGCAGGTGATCTTTCTGGCAGAAGCCTTTACCCGTCCGCGTGTGATGGAACGGCTCGGCAAGATCGGATTCACGCAGTCCTATACCTATTTCACATGGCGCAACACGGCCGCTGAGATCAAAGAGTACTTGCGCGAGCTCACTCAAACCGAAATGCGCGACTTCTATAGACCGAACTTCTGGCCAAACACACCCGATATTCTGCCACACGAACTACAGTCTGGTGGCGAACCGGCGCACATTACCCGCGTGGTGATGGCGGCTACACTTTCGTCCAACTATGGTATGTATGGACCTGTGTATGAGTTTGGCATCAACACACCCGTGCAGGGCAAGGAAGAATACTGGGATTCGGAGAAATACGAAGTGATGCACTGGGACTGGGGTCGCCTGACCAAGATCCGGGAGGTCATCACCAAAATAAATAAGATACGGCAGGTCAACCCTGCGCTGCAAACCACCTGGAACATCGCCTTTGGCGATACCGACAATCCGCAATTGTTGTGCTATGCCAAGTGGGATAGCGAACGGCGAAACAGGATGCTGATGGTCGTGAACCTGGACCCCCACAACACGCAGGGTGGCTGGGTGCAGGTGCCGCTGCATGCCCTGCTCATGGATGCTAACCAGCAGTACATGGTGCACGACCTGATGACCGAACACAAGTATACCTGGAACAGTGAATGGAATTTCGTGGAGCTTCGGCCACATGAAATGCCGGTGCACGTGTTCCGAATAGAAACCGCAAACCCTGGCATGGGCCACGACAGTCTGGACGACAACTGGCTGCCCGATGAACACGGCAAACACGAATAAAACGAAAAAACTATATGGCAGAAGACAACACCCTGCTCGACGACAACATCCACTGGTACAAAGACGCCATCATCTACGAGTTGCACATCAAAGCTTTTATGGATGGCAACGGCGATGGCATTGGCGACTTTAAAGGCCTGATGCAAAAACTCGATTACCTGGAAGAACTGGGCGTAACGGCCATCTGGCTCTTACCTTTCTATCCATCGCCTCTCAAAGACGACGGCTACGACATTGCCGACTACTACAGCATCAATCCGAGCTATGGCAACATGCAGGATTTTAAGCTTTTTGTGAAAGAGGCGCACCGCCGTGGGCTGAAGGTAATCACCGAGTTGGTCATCAACCACAGTTCCGATCAGCACCCCTGGTTCCAGCGGGCACGCCGCGCCAAGAAGGGCTCCAAGTACCGCAACTACTATGTCTGGACAGACGATCCGAAGCAGTACAAGGATGTGCGCATCATCTTCACGGATTACGAACCAAGCAACTGGACCTGGGACCCCGTGGCGGGGCAGTACTACTGGCACCGCTTCTTCCACCACCAGCCCGACCTTAACTTCGACAATCCGGATGTACAGCATGAGGTGTTTAAGATGCTCGATTACTGGTTCGATATGGGCGTGGACGGTTTCCGTCTGGACGCTGTGCCCTACCTGTTTGAGCGCGACGGCACCAACTGCGAGAACCTGCCCGAGACCCACGACTTCCTGAAAAAGCTACGAGCGCATGTGGACAGCAAGTATGAAGGCAAACTATTGCTGGCAGAGGCAAACATGTGGCCGGAGGATTCGGCTTCTTACTTCGGGGATGGCGACGAGTGCCACATGAACTACCACTTCCCGATCATGCCGCGCCTGTTCATGTCGGTGAAGATGGAAGACCGCTACCCGATCATCGATATTTTTGACCAGACGCCGGCTATACCTGAAACCTGTCAATGGGCCATGTTCCTGCGCAACCACGACGAACTCACGCTCGAAATGGTAACCGACGAGGAGCGCGACTACATGTACAAGGTATACACCCGCGACCCGCTGGCCAAAATCAATTTAGGTATACGCCACCGCCTGGCCCCGCTTTTGGGCAACGACCGCGCCAAGATCGAACTGATGAACGTGCTCTTGTTTTCGATGCGTGGCACACCGGTTGTGTATTATGGTGACGAGATCGGGATGGGCGACAACTATTACCTCGGTGATCGCGACGGGGTGCGTACGCCCATGCAGTGGAATGATAACCGCAATGCCGGCTTCTCAACAGCTAATCCGCAAAAGTTATACCTGCCTGTCATTATCGACCCGGAGTACAAGTATGAGTCAGTGAACGTGGATACACAGCAGCATAACGCCAACTCGCTGCTCTGGTGGATGCGCCGCGTCATCAACATGCGCAAGCGTTACAAGGCTTTTGGTCGTGGCGAGATCCGTTTCCTGAATCCGTCTAATGCTAAAGTGCTGGCCTTCGTGCGCTCATATCAGGACGAAAATATACTGGTAGTTGCTAACCTGTCGCGTTTCCCGGAGGCGGTGGAGCTGGACCTGCCGGAATTCAGAGGTTATGTGCCGGTAGAGGTATTCAGTAAAAACAAGTTCCCGCAGATAAAAGATGAACACTACGTGCTCACGCTGGGGACACACGGCTATTTCTGGTTCGAGCTGCAGCCGCAGGAAGTAAGCGGCCGCGAAGGGCTTGACATGAAAAAGCCTGCCATGCAGTTGCCGCCGCTTAGCCAGGCTATACCTGCCCGGTCGCTCAAAACGCTCGAAAGCAAAGTGCTGCCGCCTTACGTGATTAACCGTCGCTGGTTCGGTGGCAAGGCCCGTACGATACAGCGCATGCAGGTGGTCAGCAACACGCCGATGACGGCTGGCCGGTTTGCTGCTTCGCTGCTGTTTATTGAGGTGAGTTACAACGAAGGATTACCAGAACTCTACCAGTTACCCATTGCATTTGCCAGCGGCGAACTGGAAGAGGAACTGATTGCCACCCAGCCCAACAGCGTAATAGCCCGTGTGACCATGGATGGCAAAGAGGGCATTTTATACGATGCTGTTTACTCTGAGGACTACCGTCAGCTGTTGCTCAACCTGATGGCCAAACGCAAGAGCATTAAGGTAGATAGTACTGAGCTGGTGGGTACCGGCAGCCGCAGCATTGGCAATAAAATAAAAGAAATAGGCCAACCGCTGACGTCTAAGATACTGGGTGCTGAACAAAGCAATACGTCGGTGCTATACGATAACCAGTTTTTCCTGAAGGTATACCGTAAACTCGACCGCACCCAAAATCCGGATGTGGAGATCGTGCAGGCACTCACCGACAGGGACTTCCCGAACGTGCCGATGTATTTAGGTTCGGTGGAGCACCAGGAAAGCGGCAAGCCGCCCATGGTGCTTGTGATGCTGCAGGAGCTGGTACCGAACCAGGGCGATGCCTGGGTATACATGGAGGATTCACTCAAGCGCTTTTTTGAGCGACTGCAAACACACAAAGACAGGGAGCCGCTTGCCGAAACAACAGGCACATTATCACAGCCTGTTCCGTTTTCGGAAGCGCCGGAGCACATGCAGCTGCAGCTGGGAGGCGCCTCTGTGGAGCGCATCGAGCTACTTGGGCAGCGCACTGCCGAATTGCACCTGGCGCTGGCCGATATGACAGAATCCAAAGACTTTACACCCGAAGAGTTCTCGCTCCACTACCAACGTTCGCTCTATTCGTCGCTTACCTCACTGGTACGCAGCAATTTTGACAGTCTGCGCAAGCACCTGCCTAATTTGCCGGATAGCGTGCGGGCAGAGGCGGAGGAGGTACTGCAAATGCGCCAGCAGGTGCTGGAGCGTCTCAAGATGATCTTCCGACGCAAGATAGATACCCTGAAAATACGAACCCACGGCGACTACCACCTGGGGCAGGTACTCTTCACGGGTCGCGACTTCGTTATCATCGATTTTGAAGGGGAACCAGCCCGCTCGTTCAGTGAGCGCCGACTGAAACGTTCTCCGTTGCGCGACGTGGCGGGCATGATCCGATCGTTCCACTATGCCGCCTACAATGCCCTGTTCCAGCAGGATAGCTTCCGCAAAGAAGACAGCGATTATCTAGAGCAATGGGCCGAGCAATGGTACCATTACGCCAGCGGTTTCTTCATGCACACTTATTTAGGTATAGCCAAGAGTACCGGTGTGGTGCCTGAAAACGAAGAAGATGTGCAGGTACTGATGGAAACCTATTTGCTGGAGAAGGCGATCTATGAACTGGGCTATGAACTGAATAACCGTCCGGATTGGGTACTCATCCCGATCAGAGGCATAAAGTACATCATGAGGAAATATCAGAATGGCTAAGAAAAAGGAACAGGAAAACAAACAGCAGAACCCTCTGTCAGGTATGGAAACCGGTACCGGCGCAGCCATGAGCGAGGGCACGGAGCCAACCAAAACCGGAGGAAGAAAGAAAAGCAGTAAGACCGAAGGTATAGCCACTGTAGAAGTGCAGTCGGGGGCTGCCGCAGCGCCCACCAAACGGGGGAGGCCGCGCAAAACGGATGACAACCAACCAGGAACTGCAGCTCAGGAAGTAATGGTGAAGCCAAAGCGGGGACGTGCAACGCAGGCTACTCCAACCAATACAACTCCTGTGCAAAGCGAAGCCAAAGCAAAGCGCGGTAGATCGACGGAGTCAATTTCACAGCAAAAGGAGGCGCAGGAGATGGGGCTGGCGACTACACCTGCTCCGGTAATGGAACAGATGCAGCAGGAGCAAACCGGACCGGTTTATTACGACATCAGCCGCCTGTCTGAGTTCGATGTTTACCTGTTCCGCGAAGGCCGCCATTTCAACCTGTACGAAAAGTTGGGCTCTCACCTGATGGAGCGGCAGGGTACCAAAGGCGCTTACTTTGCGGTATGGGCGCCTAATGCCGAGCAGGTATCCGTGATGGGCGACTTTAACTCCTGGAACCGCGAAAGCCACCAGTTGCAGGTGCGTGCTGACGGCTCAGGTATATGGGAAGGTTTTATTCCTGATGTGAACGCAGGTATGCTCTACAAATACCATATCAGGTCCCGCTACCACATGTACCATGTCGAGAAAAGCGACCCCTTTGCGCTGCGCCGCGAAAAGCCGCCACAAACCGCTTCGGTCGTGCACGACCTGCACCACACCTGGCAGGACCAGAACTGGCTGGCGCAACGCAAGTCCCGCCACGGGCAGCCTCAGCCTTACTCTGTGTACGAACTGCATGTTGGCTCCTGGCGCCGAAAGCCAGAGGACAATAACCGTCCGCTGACCTACCGCGAACTGGCCGAGGAGCTGCCTGCTTATGTCAAAAACCTGGGCTTTACGCATGTGGAGTTCATGCCTGTTATGTATCATCCTTTCAGCGGTTCCTGGGGATATCAGATCACAGGTTATTTCGCAGCGGCCAGTCTCTATGGCTCTCCTGAGGACTTGATGTGTCTGATTGATGCCCTGCATCGTGAAGGTATAGGTGTGATTATGGATTGGGTGCCTTCTCACTTCCCTTCAGACGAGCACGGTCTGGCTTATTTCGATGGTACGCATTTGTTCGAGCACGCCGATCCGCGCAAGGGGTACCACCCGGACTGGAACAGCTACATCTTCAACTACGGTCGCAACGAGGTGCGCTCTTTCCTGATCAGCAATGCCCTGTTCTGGCTCGATAAATACCACGTAGATGGCCTGCGTGTAGATGCCGTGGCCTCTATGCTATACCTGGACTACAGCCGCAAACACGACGAGTGGATCCCGAACGAGTTTGGCGGACGTGAGAACCTGGAGGCGATCTCCTTCCTGAAGGATTTCAACGAGGCCGTACATACGCAGTTCCCGGAAACACTCACGATTGCAGAAGAGTCCACGGCCTGGCCGCAGGTGACGGGCAAAGTTGCAGACGGCGGGCTGGGCTTCGATATGAAGTGGATGATGGGCTGGATGCACGACACGCTCACCTATTTTTCTAAAGACCCGATCTATCGTAGACATCACCAGGGCGACATCACTTTTAGTATCATCTACGCTTTCACTGAGCGTTTCATGCTGCCGCTCTCGCACGATGAAGTTGTGCATGGCAAGGGCTCTCTGATCCGGAAGATGCCGGGAGACGAATGGCAGGCGTTTGCCAATCTGCGGGCGCTCTATACCTATATGTACGCCCACCCGGGTGCCAAACTCCTGTTCATGGGCGGCGAACTGGCACAAAGCAGCGAGTGGAACCACGACAGCAGCCTGGACTGGCACTTGCTGGAGTACGGTTACCATGCAGGTATACAAAAGCTTATCGGCGCACTAAACCATACCTACCGGGAAGAGCCAGCTCTTTACGGCAAAGCATTCAGCCCGGAAGGTTTTGAGTGGATTGACTTTAATGATGCCCATAACAGTGTGATCAGTTTCCTGCGCAAAGGGGAGCGGCCTGACGAGCAGTTGCTGGTGGTTTGCAATTTCACCCCTGGTGTTCACGACAACTACCGCCTTGGTGTGCCGACGGGAGGCAATTGGGTTGAGGTATTCAACAGCGATGACAGTCTCTTTGGTGGAAGCAACTTCCATAACCACGGCACGCTGCAGGCTATACCTGATTCCTTCCACGGACACACTTACTCCATCGTGCTGAAGTTACCACCAATGGCGGTGGTGTATTTTAAGTATCAGCCGGTGTAGTCCGTTTGGAGTATATTCTTTGATGGGGAATCTCCTCGATAAGAGAGCGTCTGTTCAGGTATGGATAGGCGCTCTTTTTTGTTATTGCTTGGATGGCGGATATAGCTACATGGCGGGAGGGTCCACGCTCATGGGGCTTCTCGCCCAGGTATGGGAGGGTATAGTTACTTTGCTTTTTAGCAACTGCAATTACAGGTATAGCGACCTGTGTTGCTCTGTAGCAACAGCTTTATCTTTAGCAACTAGTTTTGTTTTATAGCTTCGCCTGTGCGGCTGGCACTCACTTTTTTTCTGGATGAAAAAATAGAGGGCCCCTAGCCCGAGTAAGCAAAAAAGTCAAGACTCTCCAAATCGAGGGCCCCTACCCCCACTCGCTGAACGCTCTTGACAGGGGGACCCCTTCACCCCCAACAGTGGAGTGTCATTTAGGTGCGCCTGGTTGAGCTATACCTTCGTAGCCAGCGTGCAAGGATGTCTTGCTATACCTGCAATTGACTCGTGACAAAACTGAAACAATAACGCTTATACCTGAGAAATAACCGTTACAGGCTCCCCGCTTTGGACAAGGAGAGGTAGGGGTGGTTGGACCCGGTATACCAAAGAAACTACATCGACTACGAGTCTATACCTGACATCCGCAGGTATAGACTCCTACTTCCCCTTCCGCAGCGGAAAATGTTTCCAGATATTCAGCTTGCGCTTGCCTTCGTCGTTGGGTACTGTGTTTTCGGAAACAGAACGTACGTCTTCAATCGAGTAAAAGGCGTTGGGCTTATATTCGCGGATAATCTGGATGACCTCCTTTAGTTTTTTGCGCTTGACGATCATAAAGAGCAGGTTCACTTTGCCGCGGGTGCCTTTGGCATCGAGGGCGGTGAGGCGGTAGCCACGGCCAGCCAGGCGATCGATCAGTTGCTCGGCCGAGTCGACGGTGATGACACGCACCACCACCTGGCCCAGCGCCAATTTTTGTTCGATGCGCAGCCCCAGGAAGTTACCAGTAGCAAAACCGGCCGCCCAGGCAAAGTAGGATGCGAAATTACTCAGGTTCTGCATCACCTGCGTGATGGCCACCAGCCAGATCAATACTTCCAGAAAGCCGAGAAGCGGGGCAACCAGTTTGTCGCCCTTCGAGATAAAAACGATTCGGAGTGTACCTAAGGTAACATCGATAATGCGGGCCAGAAAAATAAGGGCAGGTATAATGACCCAGTTGACAATTTCAGGGTCAATTCCTTTGAAGTAATCCATGGGGCGGTTTGTTCTTTGGCTAATGTGTAAGCTGTTACTGCGTGCGACCAGAAATGGTTTCCTGATCCGGAGATACCCGAACCTTACGCAAAGCTTCCGGGTGATGCTCCTGTATAAAGATAGTAAGTTTTTCGGGGATATGGTAACGCAATTACAGGTATGCCCAAAGCTTGAGGTATAGAGAAGGAGATTACGCCGTATGGTAAATACTTCAATGTCAGGCAGTGATTTTATTTCATATTAATTTTACTATATAGCTAAAACGTGCGCACAATTATATCCGTATGCTATAAAGATTGCCAGTACCATAATTTGACAAAGCATATTTTTTATAATCCGGACCCTGAATGCAGCCTGCTCACACCCTGGGTTGGCTGCCGCAGATGCCAGACATAAGGTATAATCGCATGGCGAAACTGATTATTGTATCAAACCGTCTCCCTGTGAAGCTACAGGAACATGAGGGGCGGCTTGATTTTAAACCGAGCGAGGGTGGCCTCGCAACAGGATTAGGCTCTATCTACAAGAAAAAGAATAACCTTTGGATTGGTTGGCCGGGCATGGTAGTCGAAGAGGAATCGAAGCAACAGCAGATCGTCGACAACCTGAACGCGCAGAACATGCACCCTGTATTTCTCACCGAGAAAGAAATAAAAGAGTTTTATGAGGGCTTCAGCAACGAAACACTGTGGCCTACTTTCCACTATTTCAGCCAGTATGCCATTTACGAGCAGCAGCTTTGGGAAACCTATGTAGAGGTAAACCAGAAGTACTGCGACGAGTTGATGAAAGTGGCCGAGCCCGACGACACAATCTGGGTACACGATTACCAGTTGCTGCTGCTACCCTCCATGCTGCGCGAGAAACTACCGGAGAGCACCATCGGCTTCTTCCAGCATATTCCGTTTCCTTCTTATGAAGTTTTCCGACTCCTGCCATGGCGCAAGGAACTGCTGGAAGGTATGCTGGGCTCCGACCTGATCGGTTTCCATACCTACGACGACATGCGCCACTTCCTGAGCTCGGTCAACCGCCTGGTGGGCCACGGCAGCACGCATGGCTGGATCAATACAGGTACACGCTCTCTGCTCGTCGACTCATTCCCGATGGGGATTGACTATGAAAAGTACGAGCAGACGGCTGACAGCGAGGAAGTAAAAAAACGGGAGAAGATCTTCCGCAACAACCTGCACTCCAAAAAAATTGTGCTTTCGATCGACCGCCTCGACTACTCCAAAGGTATACCGCAGCGCCTGGAGTCCTTTGAGTTGTTCCTGGAGCGTTATCCGGAATTCCACGAAAAGGTAACTCTGGTGATGCTGGTGGTGCCGTCGCGCGATGCTGTGGGGAAATACAAAGAGCTGAAAGAGGAAGTGGACGAGCTGGTGGGCCGCATCAATGGCAAGTATAGCCACATGAACTGGAACCCGATACAATATTTCTACCGCTCTTATCCGCTCGAAACACTTTCTGCTTTTTACCGCATGGCCGATGTGGCGCTGGTTACGCCCATGCGCGATGGTATGAACCTGGTCTGCAAGGAGTACGTGGCCAGCAAGCTTGAACAAACCGGGGTGTTGATTCTGAGCGAAATGGCGGGCGCTTCCAAAGAGCTTTCCGAGGCGCTTCTGATCAACCCCAACGATATTAACCAGATGGTAGAAACGCTGCACACGGCCCTCACTATGCCGGAAGAAGTGCAGAAGCAGCACATGCAGAACATGCAGGAATCGCTGCGCAGGTATAACATCCACCATTGGGTGAGCATGTTCATGGACCGCCTCTCTTACGTGAAGATCAAGCAACTGTCCATGGCGACGACTTACCTCGACGAGGCCACTTACCAAGAGCTAAGCAACTCTTACGAGGAGGCCAGTTCGCGCCTGTTCTTCCTGGAGTATGACGGTGCTCTGGTCGACTATCACAATCGTCCGCTGATGGCCGCGCCTGACGAAGACTTACTGGAACTACTGCAGGTGTTGAGCAGCAATTCCAAAAATAGGGTAGTGGTGATAAGCAGCCGCGAGAAAGACAACATGCAGCGTTGGCTGGGCCACCTGAACATCGACCTCATAGCTGAGCACGGCGTTTGGATAAAGCAGCGCGGCACCGGTTGGCAAACCATGACCAGCCTGATCGATGACTGGAAAAGCGATATCCGCCTGATCCTGGATCTATACGTGGACCGCACGCCGGGCTCATTTATCGAAGAGAAAGAGTACTCCCTGGTATGGCACTACCGCCGTGTGGAAACCGGTTTGGGTGAACTGCGTGCCCGCGAACTCGTGAGCCACCTTAACTTCCTGGCCACCAACAGCAACCTGCAGGTGCTCGACGGACAAATGGCTGTGGAGGTGAAAGCCCAAGAGGTAAGCAAAGGCAAAGCCACCGGCTATTGGCTCAACATGTTCCCGCATGACTTTGTGCTCGCTATTGGTGACGACTGGGGCGATGAAGATATTTTCAAAGCGATGCCGCGCGAAGCTTATACCGTGAAGATCGGCAATACGCACTCCGTGGCAAAATACCACCTCGATAGCTGCGAAGAAACCCGGAAACTACTCTCGAGGTTGGTAGGGCTAAAACAGAAAAAGCTCCCGAAAGAATTGTTGTAATCTGAGTTATAGTGAAGCAAAAAATCCCCGGCTGTTGCGTTACAGTCCGGGGATTTTCGTTTTGGGTGCGCTAATGTAATTTGTCAGCTGTCCTCGGTTCTTCTGCTATACCTGCGGTAACTGTAAACCAGCGAAAACAGCACCAGCACATTGGCGACCAAACGTATGGACACATGTTGGTTAGGTACAGAAGTTAGCGAGTCCGAAAAGTCAATGTTGGTCACGTTGTAAATGATCAAGCTGATCAGTAGGACGATCAGGATGAGGGCAGACTTTTTCATGGGTTGGTCTGCTATACCTTACTGAAATAAAGTGCCACCGCCAGAGCCGCCTTTCTCAGGTTTCGATGCCGGTTCTTCGCAATTCTCCTCATTGAATACCTGGTTAATGGCATTCTCAGCATGACGCAGCTTGTCTTTGCAGAATTTGATCAGCAGGGAAGAGCGCTGTACTTTCTGGGTGAGTTCATCCACGTCTACGGAGTCGCTTTCGATGGCCCGCAGGATTTCCTCGAGTTCCTGAGTGGCCTCGCGGTAAGTCATTTTACTTATGTCTTTGTTATTCATCTTTGTCTGTAGTTACAACTAAACTGTGCACTCTGCCGTCCTGCAGGCGCGTTTCGATCACATCTCCCTCTTTTACCTGCCCCAGGTGCTTGATGATCTTGCCATTGATCAATGTTAAAGTATAGCCGCGCAGCAAAAGCTTTTCCGGATCGTTGGCCTGGATGCGCATTTCGAGCATGTCGAGCCTGTGGCTGTCGGAGCTCAGTTTTTTCTGGACACTGTACTGGAGACGGTCACTGCATTTTACAAAGCTAAGCTGACTACATTTGTGCTTATCCTTGGCCTCCGTTTCAATGCAATGTACGAGCTTGTTCAGGTCCTGCTCCTTCATGTGCAGCCAGCGCTGGCCTATACCTTCCACACAAACCGTCAGCTCGCTTAGTTCCTTTCCGCGCAGGTGCAACAGGTCTTTGGTGTTGGCCTGCAACAACCTCTCCGAGTTCAGCAACTGGCGTTTCTGGTTCTCAAGGAAGCTTTTTGGCTTGAGCAGCAGGCTTTTGGAAAAATGTTCCAGCTGCTCCCGGTTCTCCTGCAGCAAGCTGTTGGTCAGGTTCGATATTTTCAGGCTCTGCCGCTCCAACTTGTCGCTTGTGAAACGAAGCTGTTGGCTGGCAAACATGTAAATACTGTCAAACAATCCTTCAGCCTCTGTTTCAAAAGCCAGCGCTTTATCCAGCAGGTAATTAGCCACAGCTGTTGGCGTTTTCTGGCGGGTATGGGCAACGAGGTCGGCTATACTTTCGTCGCGCTCATGCCCTATACCTGTTAGCACGGGCAGTGGAGCGTTACCGATGGCAGCAGCTACCTTATAATCGTCAAAACAACCCAGGTCCGTTTGCGAACCGCCCCCGCGAATGATCACGATGGCGTCGAACAGGTGGCTATACCTGGCAATCAGGTCCATGGCTTTAACAATGGAATTTGGCGCCTCATTACCCTGCACGGTAGCCGGAAAAAGGCGTGTGTCGAAGGTATAGCCGTAGCTGTTGTTTTCGAGTTGGTGGATAAAATCCTGGTAACCTGCCGCCGTCGCCGACGATACAATGGCCAGTCGCTGCGGCACCAATGGCATTTCCAGCTCTTTGTTGGCTGTGAGCAATCCCTCCGCCTCCAGTCGCTTCAGCGTTTCCTGTCGCTGCCGTGCCAAGTCGCCTATGGTATAGTTAGCGTCGATGTTGACAATATCAAGACTCAGTCCGTAAAGTTCGTGAAAACGCACCTGCGCCTGAAACAAGATCTTAAGTCCGGCTTTGAGCGGTTGCCCGGTTTTCTCCTCAAAATAGCGCCCCAGCATCTGGAAACGGCTGCTCCAGATCGTAGCACGTGCCTGCGCCTGAATGGCGCCGCGTGGATTATCGCCTTTATCGACCAGGTTAAGGTAGCAATGGCCTTTGCGCCGGTCCGGCGTTACCTGCGATATCTCGGCCACCACCCAGTAACTCTCCGGAAACGCCAGCTCCAGTTCCTCCCGAATCTGCTGGTGCAGCTCGAAGAGCGAAAGCGGAGCATGAAACTCCTGTGTAACGGTAGTCTGGCTGAAAATAAACTGGGCCATGGGCAGGGTGAGGAATCTAATCCCGAAGATAGGGTTTTTGAGTGAAATCTGATTAGAGCGATATCGGATTTTCCTTTAAATGGTTGCTGTTTGGGATGGATACAGGTTTGTTGCAGTATAGCTTCATGGCGCGAGCATTCTCGCTCTTGTCTGCTATAGTGGGGCCTCTGGCCCTTTTATCAGGTATAGCTAGCTGAATGGCTATACCTATACCTGGCTTAGACACCCTTTGGCTATATCTTACCTGAGCTGTTTCATTGCTTCGCCTGTGCGGCGGGCACCTACTTTTTTCCTTGATGGGGGTAGGAGCCCTCGATAAAGAAAAAAATCGAGGCCCCTAGCCCCAGTAGGCAAAAAAGTCAAGACCCTCCAAATCAAGGCCCCCTACCCCCACTCGCTGAACGCTCTTGACAGGGGGACCCCTTCACCCCCAACAGTGGAGTGTCAAAAGGTGCACCTGGCTGAGCTATACCTTCGTAGCTAGCGTGCAGGTTAGTCTTGTTATACCTGCCAGGGGTATGTGCCACGAAGCCTATACCTAACAACTGGCAGTAATAGAGATTCCCCTCTCGGAAGGGGCAGGCTAGCCGTGCACACGAAACCTTAGCTACAGAGCTTACTTAAAGAACTAACAGTACCAACAATTCCCCCTTCGAAGGGAGCAGGGGATATTAATCTTGCAAATAGAACTATAAACCCTACTTTATCCCTCTAACCCATCCAGCGTCTGCATTACCTTTTCCTGCCACAACTGCTTCTCCAGAATTACGGGTGGGGCAGCGCGTTCGAGGCAGTCGGGGGCGGGGCAGCGTTCGCAGGTTTCGTTGACGTAGCGGTGCACAATGGCCGGGTCGTCCAGGAAGCGGACTTTGCGGCGCAGGTTCTCGTTGAGAAGCAGGCCAATGCTGATCGTGCCGGTCAGGCTTTCTGTTGGTTGGGCCAGGGCGAGTACCAGGTATTCGTTGGTGGAGTTAATGTAAGAAGAACGCTGTATACCTACCAGCGGCTGATCGAGTTTGCCGGCTAGTTTCTGCCTCTCCAACTCTTCAAACAGGGTAAGTGAGATCCAGCGGCGACAGTAATGCTCGTTCAGGAAAGAGGCATGGGGGTTGTGCAGCCCTGAAAGGTGCAACTCTTTGGTGAGCGAGAAGCTGTCAGAATTTATATCGTGGTAGAAGCGCAGAAAGAACAGCTGCTTGATATTGAAAAAGCGTGGCAGGAGCGAAGTGAGGCGATGCAGCAGTGTTTCGGGCGAGGTGCTGTAGTTTTCCATGAGCTGCAACAGGAGGTTTGGCTGCCAGGTCGGTTGCGAAAAAAACGTTTGCATGTCCTGCACCAGGCGGTCGCGGTTGAGCAGCAAAGCTCCCGCAAAGTATGAGGCCTTGAAATTGTTGAGCACTTCTTCAAACGAACCCACTTTCACCCAGGTGGAGGTGTGGGGCCTAGGCTTCAGCTGCAGCACCTCAAAGCCAATCTCACGGGCCACCGCAAAAGCGCGTTGCTGCTCTGTCAGGTTCGGGTTAAGCAACAGCACAGGGGCCCCACCAGGTATGTGAATAGAACGAAGCGGGGCCAGGTCAGGGTGTTGATTAAATGTCTCTGTTGTTAATTTTATGTTAAATGAATTTTCCATTATACCTGCCAGCTGCGCGAAGGATGGCGTATGCTCAGGGCTGATGCCATGCGCCTCCATAAAGCGCTCCACTTCAAGTTCCAGTTCTTCGAAGTAATTGTCGTGCAGTTCCTGGTAGGAGCGGAGGGCTGAGAAATAGAATTGCTCTACCCGCAGATCAAAGGCGCGGGAGATTTCCAGCAAAGTATTCACAAAAGCACTCAGTTTGGCCGGAGCCGTGGCAAACAGGTCGAGTAAACGGCTCACATCCAGACCAAAATGCTCCAGTGGCAACTCCGAAAGGATGTTTGACTGAAGCAGTTCCCCCACCGGTTGCAGGCGTTTGCTCAACTGCAGCGACACCAGGTAGTCGTAGGTCACGCCCAGTTCATCCGCTATAATGGCAATTTTACTGGGCTTGGGATGCTTTTTCCCCTTCTCTATTTCATTGAGGTACGACACCGATATACCTGTGCTCGTGGCCAGGTCGGTCAGCGAGATGTTCTTTTCTGCTCTTAACTGTTTGATTTTCAGTCCGAGTATAAGCCGGATAACATCTTCCTTTAGCCTCATCAAAAATATTTTTCTTAGTCTTTATGCTAATAAACGTGCTTTTGCGATTATTTCCTAAAAACATAAAATTTTTATTTAGCGAAAATTCGCCAAAAGTAAAATGTTCGCGTATAGATTTTCAAACCACATTTTATCATCTCAAATTTACAAGTATGTTAGTAGAGAACATAGCCCAAGTGAAAGGAGTACCTGTTAATGGTGCAGAGCAAATCTTGACAGCTGAAGCCGCAGAGTTCCTTGTGATGCTACACGAGCGCTTCGACAGCCGAAGAGTAGAACTGTTAAAAGCAAGAGCAGAGCGGCAACAGCGGATAGATGCCGGCGAGCAACCTGATTTTCTGGCGGAGACCAGAGCGATCCGGGAAGGTGACTGGCAAGTAGGTGCTATACCTGACGACCTGCAAATGCGCCGCGTGGAGATTACGGGGCCAGTGGACCGCAAGATGGTGATCAACGCGCTGAACTCCGGGGCTGATGTGTTCATGGCTGACTTTGAAGATGCAAATTCTCCTACCTGGGAAAACGTGGTGCAGGGGCAGCTAAACCTCTACGATGCCGTGCGCCGCACCATCACCTATCAGAACGGCAAGGTATACCAGCTTAAAGAAGAAGTAGCGCTGCTGAAGGTACGCCCCAGAGGCTGGCACTTGACTGAAAAACATCTGTTGATAGGAGACAAGCCGATCTCAGCTGCCTTGTTTGATTTCGGCCTTTTCTTCTTCCATAACGCGAAAGAGCTGCTTGCCCGTGGCTCAGGGCCCTACTTTTACCTTCCCAAGCTGGAGAGTCACTTAGAAGCCCGCTTGTGGAACGATGTGTTTGCAGCGGCGCAGGAGGCTTTGGCTATACCTGTCGGTACGATCAAAGCGACGGTGCTAATAGAGACCATCCTGGCTGCCTTCGAGATGGATGAAATTCTGTATGAATTGCGCGAGCATATTGTCGGGCTCAACGCCGGCCGCTGGGATTACATTTTCAGCGCTATCAAGAAGTTCCGCAACCAGCCTGATGTCGTTTTCCCGGATCGTACGGCCATCACCATGCAAGTGCCTTTTATGAAAGCTTACACTGATTTGCTTGTGCAGACCTGTCATAAACGCGGCGCGCATGCCATGGGGGGTATGGCGGCCTTCATCCCAAACCGTCACGATCCAGCCGTGAACAAAACAGCCTTTGAGAAAGTGAAAGCCGATAAAAACTTCGAAGCTAGTAATGGTTTTGACGGCACCTGGGTAGCACACCCGGATCTTATACCTGTCGCACGGGAGGCATTTGATAAAGTGCTCGGTGAGAAACCGCACCAGAAGGAAGTGCTACGGGAAGATGTGAATGTGAAGGCGGAAGATCTGCTCAACTTCGAGATAACAGGAGGCAAAATCACAGAACAAGGGCTGCGACTCAACATCAACGTCGGCATTCTCTACATCGGCAACTGGCTCTGCGGCACCGGTGCAGCGGCAATTCACAACCTGATGGAAGATGCTGCTACCGCCGAGATTTCCCGGGCGCAGGTATGGCAGTGGCTGCACCACAAAGACACCCGTACCGCCGAAGGCGAGCCCATCACCGAGGCACGTATGCTGCAACTGATAAAGGAAGAGACCGAACACATCAAAGCAGAAGTCGGATTAGCCATGTTTAAAAACTGTCACTTCGAACGCGCCTCCCAGCTTTTCTCCGAGCTCGTACTCTCTACCTGTTTTGTCGATTTCCTGACGCTACCAGCCTATAAATACATTGATTGAAGTTTGGGAGTTGAGGATTGAAACGAATCATAAATGGAAGCTGATCCCTTCTCAATCCTACACTTCAGAGTCTGAACCCGGAACTCCTGACAACCAAATTTCACAACACTTAAACTTATTAACTCTTACTTCTCAATCTCCTATAATTATGTCAAAGACCGAAAGAATTCAGGCAATCCAGCAAGACTGGCTCGTAAATCCGCGTTGGGCAGGTATAAAAAGACCCTATACTGCCGATGAAGTTGTGAAACTGCAGGGCTCCGTTAAAATTGAGTATACCCTGGCCCGCAACGGGGCAGAGAAACTGTGGTGTCTGCTGCATACCGAGGACTATGTGGCCGGATTGGGTGCGATGACGGGCAACCAGGCAGTACAGGAAGTGCAGGCAGGCCTCAATGCCATCTACCTCAGCGGCTGGCAGGTGGCTGCCGACGCCAACCTCGCCGGACAAATGTACCCCGACCAGAGCCTCTACCCGGCCGACAGCGTACCGAAAGTGATCAAAAAGATCAACAACGCGCTACTGCGTGCCGACCAGATCCAAAGCGTGACTGGCGAGGGAGAAATTGACTGGCTGGTGCCGATCGTGGCCGATGCGGAGGCTGGTTTCGGTGGTAACCTGAATGCTTTTGAACTGATGAAGATGATGATCGAGGCCGGGGCTGCCGGTGTTCATTTCGAAGACCAGTTGTCGAGCGCCAAAAAGTGCGGACACCTAGGCGGCAAAGTGCTGGTACCCACGCAGGAGGCCATCAACAAACTGGTGGCAGCCCGACTCGCAGCTGATGTAATGGGCGTGCCGACATTGCTTGTTGCCCGCACCGATGCCGATGCCGCCAACCTGATCACCAGCGACATCGATCCGCGCGATCATGAGTTTATCATACCCGGAGAACGCACCAGCGAGGGCTTCTACCACGTGAATTGCGGAATCGAACAAGGTATAGCAAGGGGGCTGGCCTACGCTCCTTATGCCGACCTGATCTGGATGGAAACGTCTACGCCGGACCTGGAGCAGGCCCGCAGATTTGCAGAAGCCATTCATGCCAAATTTCCGGGCAAGCTGCTGGCCTATAACTGCTCACCATCCTTTAACTGGGCTGCCAAACTGAGTGTGGAAGAAATGGAAACATTCCGGGAAGAATTGGCGCAGATGGGCTACAAATTCCAGTTCATCACCCTGGCCGGCTTCCATGCGCTCAACACCAGCATGTTCGAACTGGCCAAGGCTTATAAAGCACGTGGTATGGCAGGTTATTCTGAGTTGCAGGAGCGGGAGTTTGGTCTGGTGAAAGAAGGTTTCAAGGCTGTGAAGCACCAGTCTTTTGTCGGCACGGCTTACTTCGATGCTATCCAGAATACTGTCACGTCAGGTACGGCTTCTACAGCTGCGCTGGTGGGCTCTACGGAAGAAGAACAGTTTCATTAAGATTGACTCAATAAATAAAGAAAAACTCCCTGCTGTCTGACAGATGGCAGGGAGTTTTTTTGAGTCTGATATATTCAGAGCAGCTGTTTACTCTGTTTTGAACCCGATGCCTTTGGCTCTTTTCGCCCAGTTTTCGCGGGCCCATTTCTGCATGTCTTCCACGTTGTCCATCTCGTCCATGATCTCCATACCTAACAGCGTTTCGATAATGTCCTCCATGGTGACGATGCCGGCCGTGCCGCCATATTCGTCCACTACCAGCGCAATATGGTTTTGCTCCTTAAGCAATCGGCTGAACAGCTCAGGTATAGGCATGTATTCGGTTACAACATCGATATCACGCTTAATGCTTTTCAAAGGCAGGTTGCCCTGGTTGTCGATTAATTTCGAGAGCACCTCGTCCTTGAGCACATAGCCGTATATATCATCCAGACTATTCTGGTAAACCGGTATCCGGGAGAAGCGCAGGGTCTTGGCCTGCTTGAAAAAATCAACAATCAGCATGTCTTCCTGAGCGCCGTAAATAACGGTTCGGGGTGTCATCACGTGGCGCACCAGAATCTGGTTAAAACGGAGCACATTGCGCAGTATCTGGGATTCACCTCTCTTAAAAATGCCTTCTTTTATACCTATCTCCGCCATGGCTGTAAAGTCGGCACGGCTCAGCACACTTTTGTCTTTGTCACGCTTGAGGCGCTTGGTAATAAACTGCGAAAGCAGGATGAGCGGATACAAAGGAGAGTAGATCATGATGCGCAGCGTTGTTACCGTAAAAGGGGTTAGTTGCCTCCAGTAGTTGACACCGAGTGTTTTAGGGATGATCTCAGAAAATATGAGGATGATAATGGTGACAATAGCAGAAACCAGGGAGAGATACTGGTCTCCCCATAAGACCTGAGCCTGTGCACCTACTCCGGCTGCGCCAATGGTATGCGCAAATGTGTTGAGGGTAAGAATAGCAGCCAGCGGCCGGTCTATGTTGTCTTTAAACTCCTGTAAGTGCTTGCCGAGCGCCGGATTTTTTTCTTTGGCGATGCTCACGTGCGAGGGCGTGATGCTAAGCAGAGCCGCCTCCAGCAAAGAGCATATGAAAGATAATACAATAGATAAAAAAAGGTAAAAGAAAAGTAGGCCCATGCAGGTGGTTACGGTTTAGATTAGTCTCTGACAGTCCTGAATTAAGGACCTCAAAGATTAAGGCGTCAAAGATACTAAAATTAATGGACCACGCGCAGCACAGGTTCTTCGAGCGGTGTGCGGGTTTCAGGGTCCACTGTAAAATAACCCACCATACTTGGACCATAGCCTAAATTCAATTCCACAAATTTATTCTGCTCTGGCAGCATACCCACTACCTCCTGCTGTAATCCTTTGTACTTTTCGAGCAGGTCGTTCAGCTTTTGCTCTTTATCGTTCAGGGCGTTCTGCGGTTGCTGGTTGGTCAACTGGTGCTCCGTGTTTTGCTCCGGATCAAAGTCAGGTTTCATGCTTTGTAGCGACAGCAGTTCCACTTCCAGCAGCCGGATATCGCGCTCTACATGCAGGTACTCTTTTACTTTTTCTTCCAGCGGAACAAGCGATTCGTCCAGGTATTCTATCACGTTTTCCATAGTTTTATCAGGTATATGAGGGTGTATAGCTCCTATACGGTAAAGCCCTCATTTATTTTCATACGTGAAGTACTATGGACCGGCTACATGCCTGCCTCAGGTATAGCTATACCTTATAGCCACTTGAATACTTTTCTGATAAAAGCCAAGCGGTTGCCATAAGGCGGGTAGCGCAGCGGAAGGTCGAGCCAGGTGCCGCGGTGCACGACACTTCTCTGGTTCGAGAACAGCTCAAAACTGGCTTTCCCGTGGTAGCTGCCCACACCACTTTCGCCTACTCCGCCAAAAGGCAGTTTCGGGTTGATGAGATGCGAAATGGTGTCGTTGATGCAGCCGCCTCCAAAGTGTGCCTGCTCCAGTACCTGCTGCTGCTGCATTTTGTCAGATGAGAAAAAGTAAAGCGCGAGCGGCCTTTCTCTGGAGTTTACATCCCGGATGGCTTCATCCAGATGAGTATAGGTGAGCACAGGCAGTATAGGCCCGAATATTTCGTCCTGCATGACGCTGTGCTGCCAGTTTACCCGGTCCAGCACAGTTGGTGCAATAAAGCGGCTATCCGCATCGTGCTGTCCGCCTATGCGCACCACGCCATCCTGCAGGTAGCTGCGCAGGCGTTGGTAGTGCCGGTCGTTGATGATGCGGGCAAAGTCCGGGCTGTGTCGTGGCGAATCCCCATAAAACTCCTGGATTGCAATGCGTAACCGCTCGATCAGTTCGTCTTTTACCTGTTCCTGCACCAGCAGGTAGTCCGGAGCTACGCAGGTCTGGCCGGCGTTCATAAACTTGCCCCAGACAATGCGGCGTGCTGCCAGCCCCAGGTCAGCATCTTCAGCTACGATCACCGGGCTTTTACCACCCAACTCCAGCGTAACAGGGGTTAGGTGGTCGGCAGCAGCTTTCATCACGACGCGCCCTACCTGGGTGCTGCCTGTAAAAAAGATGTAGTCGAAGCGCTGTGCCAACAAATGCTGCGTAGTAAGAACGCCACCTTCCACCACGGCAACCAGGCGAGGATCAAATGTATCCCCAACAAGTCGTGCAATGACCGCTGAGGTGGCAGGGGTAAGTTCTGATGGCTTGATGATAGCGCAATTACCAGCCGCCAGGGCACCGATCAGTGGGTTTAAAGCCAATTGCAGCGGGTAGTTCCAGGGGCCAATGATGAGGGCCACGCCGTAGGGCTGGGAGTAAATGTAGCTGCGGGCAGGGAAGTTGAGCAGTGTTTCACCTACAGATTTTGGTTTGGCCCAGCGCGTAATATTTTTGATTACCAGCTGCAATTCTTTTTCAACGAAGCCAATCTCAGTGGTGAAGGACTCAAAAGCTGGTTTCCGGAAGTCTGTATACATGGCATCGATCAATTCCTGTTCGCGGCTGCGCACGGCCTCCAGCAGTCGTCGGAGTTGCTCTTTCCGAAAGTTAATGTTCAAGGTATGGCCACCGGCAAAATAGGCGCGTTGTTGTTGCAGCAGGTCCAGCACGGCCTGCGGGTCTGCTTCCGGCGTGGGGCTGACCCTGGTTACATAAGTGTTTGTTGTGTTCATAGCGGGTGAAGGGTTAGGGTTTAGTTGCGTAAGCCGGCTTTTGTCCGACAGCCGGCCGGCCGGTAAAGTCATTCATAGAGGTATAGACCCCAAACCAGCGGCCAGTTACCGTATCGAAGACACGGGTAGGTAAAATGCCATGAAGCAAGGGGAGTAAATTCACGATAAAAGGTTTGCGAAGCAGGATCTTGTTGCGCTTAATGGCATTCAGAATGGCTTCCGTGATCGTGTCGGGCTGCAAGATCGGGGTGAGCAGCGGCGCCTTTACGCCGGCAAACATACCGGTGTCGATGTAGCTGGGCATAACGGTAGTTACTTTCAGGTTTGGCCCTATTTGTTCCAGTTCCAGTCGCAGACTTTCAGACCAGCCGAGCACTGCCCATTTGCTCCCCGCATACACACTCATGCGCGGATTGGGCAGCAGGCTCGCCGCCGAAACGATGTTCACGATATGACCCTGTCCACGCGCTACCATAGCCGGCAGAAAAGCCTGTGTCACCAGCATGGCATCCAGCACATTTACCTGCAGCGTCCGCTCAATTTCGGTCATGCTGTGTTCCACAAAAGGTTTGCCTACCACAATGCCAGCATTATTGATCAGGGTTTCTGGTGCACCGAAGCAGTTTAGTACGTCTTCAGCCGCCTGCTGTACCTGCGCTGCGTCGCCAACGTTAACCTGCCAGGTATGAACTTCGTAACCAGCTTCAGTGAACTCCTGGTAAGTCTGTTGCAAGCCAGCAGGGTTAATGTCCCATACCAGTACACGGCTGGCATCGCGCTGCAGGCATTTGCTGCCCATCAGCTTGCCAATGCCCGAAGCGCCTCCTGTTATGAGCACTGTACTTTTCTTTATGCTGGTCATCGAGCAGGTTTTAATATTATGTGTATTTCGCAAGCATAATATAGGAGAATAAGATCATAAATAAAATTGTTATGCTTTTATCCTCAGCCAGATATACAAATAAATTATAAACAAGGCCAGGCTATTCTTGGTTGTGTGTCGGGCGGCTGCTTAGGTGTTATGCCATCAATCTTGCTAAGCTTGTCAGGTATAAATTCTCCCGGTATTTCCCCGCGCAGACTTACGCTTATTTGTATCTTTGGCAGAACGACCAAATTCGCTTCTCTATGACGGACGATACCATCAAAATAATAGAGTGCCCCCGCGATGCCATGCAGGGCTTGCATGATTTTATACCTACGCAGACCAAAATTGACTACATCAACCAGCTGCTGCAGGTGGGCTTCGACACGATAGATTTCGGTAGTTTTGTGTCGCCCAAAGCCATCCCGCAACTGGCCGATACCACCGACGTGCTGGCCGGGTTAGACCTGAGCAGCACACGCTCCAAACTGCTGGCCATTATTGCCAATGTGCGGGGTGCAGAAGAAGCGGCAACACACAAAGCGATCGATTACCTGGGCTTTCCGCTTTCGGTGTCAGAGACGTTTCAGCAGCGCAATACCAACAAAAGCATCGCCGAGGCCATGACCCAGCTGGCCCAGATACAGAACATTTGCCAGCGCCAGGACAAAATGCTCGTTACATACATTTCCATGGGTTTCGGCAATCCGTACAACGACCCCTGGGATGCCGCCACAGTCATTCGTTTTGTGGAGGAACTGGATAAACTGGGCGTAAAAATCATTTCCCTTTCTGATACCATTGGTATTTCCAATCCGGAGAATATCACCTACCTGTTCAGCGAACTGGTGCCTTCTTTCCCGCACATTGAATTTGGAGCGCACCTGCATACTACACCGACCAGCTGGCACGAGAAAGTGGAAGCTGCTTACGGGGCAGGCTGTCGACGGTTTGACGGAGCCATGCGTGGGTATGGTGGTTGCCCGATGGCCAAAGATGAACTGGTGGGCAACATGGCGACTGAAAATTTGATCAGCTACTTCGAAAATAATGGCTTAAATTTGAAGCTCGACAAAGAGGCTTTTGCTGCTGCACTGGCAGCTTCAGGCTCTGTTTTCTCCTGATTATGGCAAGAAGAACAATTGTAGATATATTCATTCCCTGCTTCGTGGATCAGCTGCACCCTGAAACAGGTATGAGTATGGTTAAAGTACTCGAGGGCCTGGGCTGCGAAGTTAACTATAACCCAAACCAGACCTGCTGCGGACAGCCAGCTTTCAATGCTGGTTTTTTTGACGAAGCCCGCGAAGTAGCCAACAAGTTTCTCGACGATTTCTCAAGCGAAACCTCTCATTACATTGTGGCGCCCTCAGCAAGCTGCGTTGGAATGGTGCGTAATGCCTACCAGGACATCTTCGTGAAGTCATCTAAACTGGTGAAGTACCGCGCCATGCAGAAGAAGGTGTTTGAGCTGACCGAGTTCCTGACTGATGTGCTGAAAGTGACGCAGGTGCCTGGCGCTCGCCTCGACGGCAAAGCCACTTACCACGACTCCTGCAGCGCCCTGCGTGAATGCCACATCAAGGAAGGACCGCGTGCGCTGCTGCAAGGGGTGCACGGACTGGAAATGATCGAGATGGAGGACACCGAAACCTGCTGCGGTTTTGGTGGTACCTTCGCCGTGAAGTTCGAAGCCATTTCAGTAGCGATGGCCGAGCAGAAAGTGGAAAACGCGCTGGCAACCGGCGCCGACTACATCATCTCCACCGACAGCAGTTGTCTGATGCACCTGAATGGCTACATCCAGAAAAACAAAAAGCCCATTAAAACCATGCACATTGCTGATGTGCTGGCCAGTGGCTGGTAAGGTATAAACTACAGGTATAGGTATAAGGCAACGGCCTCACTCTAGAAAGGGTGAGGCCGTTGCTCGTTTACAGGTATGGAGAATCTCTATTTTCCGAGGTGGTATGAGATCCCAAAGTTCAGGTTCATGCTCGAGAAGCCAAACTGTAGCACATTCCTTTTTACTGTATTCTCCCTACGTTGCAGCTCATTTGGAGGGGCATTTGCGTGTATTCTCTAAAAGAGTCAGTAGTGGTTGAAAGTGAGCGCTCCCAGCCCCGTCTATAGCTTTTTTTACTGCCTGCGTAAAAACACCTATCGCTTAGGTTGGTAATACTGAAATTGGCTTTTAAATAACCAATTCGTAACGTTCTGACTCACCTCCCCGAAATGCTGGCGTATAAGAATACAAAACACGAAAGGCAGTTTGAAGCTTTGGTTTTAGGTTGGTTGAACCATTAGTTTTTACTCCTGGTGAGTCTGCTGCCGAAACGAACGTTGTTTTTAAATTGATCATGGGCTTACCGCTATCTGGGGTGCGTTTAGCGGTTCGCACATGTTTATAAGGGAGCCGGTATCTGTTTTTTTATTAGGCAGGCGGTTGGAACCGGCTCCCTTTTTTCCCTCCCCTCTCTTACTTTCTTTTTGTTTCAACTCATCATCCCGAAGGCCAGATCATTTGCGAAGTTATACCTGGTGGCTGGCTTGCCAGCGTTTTACAGTCTTCTGTTGGCGCTTTGCCGTATAAAACGGCCTTGCTACGTGCAAAACGGTATTTGTGCAGACGATAGCCTACCCACAGCACACTTCAGCGTATAAAGCGCAACGAATGCACGTACACGCTCAATGCTATGAAAATAAAGAAAGCACTAGTGCCGGTACTGCTTGTTTTTCTGTTCTGTGCACTTTTGTTACCGGCACAGGCGCAGGAAGAACTAAGCGCAGACAGACCCGACAATTCACAGGGGCCCGGTATTATATCCCGGGGCTATGTTCAGCTGGAGGCGGGTTACAACTACCAGAAGCTTAACGCTAATATCAGAACGTATGCTTACCCCACAGCACTCCTGCGCATTGGCTTACTGGAAGGTGTCGAGCTGCGCGTGCAGGGTGCCGTAAAAGATTCCGTTATCGAAAACGGAACAGAGCGCCATATTAAAGGTTGGGGGCCGCTGAGCGTCGGGACCAAGGTGCGGATTTGGGAAGAAAAAGGCTGGCGCCCGGAGGCTGCCCTTAGCGCCATGCTGACGCTGCCCCTTGCAAGCGAAGTGTTTAAGCCCGATAACCCTGAGCCGCAGCTTGGGCTGGGTTTCAGCAATGCACTCTCCGAGAAACTGGAACTTACCTATACGCTGGGCTACGGCTGGACTGATGGCGAACCTGTGCGATCTTATGGTGCTAATCTTACCCGGCAATTTATCGATAAACTGATGCTATACCTGGAGGTCTTCGGGAGTAAAGAAAAAAGTGAAACTGCAGAACATCAGGCTGATGTAGGAATATTATACCTGGTGTTGCCAAATCTGCAGTTTGATGTAGCGGCTGGGAGGAGGCTGAACAAAGCGGCACCACATTACTTTTTTACCACAGGTCTGGCCTTTCGGTTGCCCCGTTAAAATGCAGCAGGTATGGCCAACAACAAAAAGATAAGACCTGTCCGGAAATCGCTGCAAGAGTATGCACGAGGTATAGCGGGTGGGCTTCTGTTTAGTTTTCCTTTGCTTTATACCATGGAGGTATGGTGGGCGGGTTTTATCGCTTCTCCCGTTCAGTTGCTGATGATGGTCATCGTCACTTATCTGCTGTTACTAGGGTATAACCGCTACGCAGGTATGCGGCCAGGGGTCTCGTGGCGAAGCGTCTTCATCGACTCGGTGGAGGAGATGGGCCTCGGCATTGTGCTGGCCTTTGTAGTACTTATTGTGCTCAACCGCATTCAGTTCGGAGAGATGTCAATTGATGAGATCATGGGAAAAATCATTATTGAGGCCATGGCCGTATCGATCGGTGTATCCATTGGAACGGCGCAGTTGGGAGCTGCAGAGGATGAGCCGGAAGAAGAGAATGAAGTGCAGACAGAAGCAAAGGAAGCAGGCTGGCGTACCGGGTTGCGCAGCAAAGTCAGCCTGGTGGTGCTTGCGCTTTGTGGTAGCATCATTGTGGGAGGCAACGTTGCCCCTACCGAGGAAGTAGTTGTGCTGGCAGTTGGGGCCAGCCCTGTGCACATTTTGTTAATGGCCGTTCTCTCGCTTGCTATGAGCATGGTGGTGGTATACTTCAGCGATTTTAAAGGCACAGGGCATAACAAGCAAGGTAACCTGGCCTTCGCCATTACCCTCGACACCTGTCTGAGTTATATCACAGCACTGGCAGCCTCGGCGTTTCTACTCTGGTTCTTCGGGCGTTTCGAGGGGGTGAGTTTTGAGATGGCCTTTGCCCAATGCATTGTACTGGGCGTACTGGCTAGTCTGGGTGCCTCGGCTGGCCGACTGCTTATTAAGTAACCGGATAAATGAAAGAACAAAACGATACACATAAAAAGCAACAGTCGAACAGAGCAGGAGATGACGATGATAAAAATGCCCTGGAGTGGATGGTGTTTGGTATCAGTCTGCTGCTGGTGCTGGCCATTCTGGTATACCTGAGTTATATGGCCTATACCCACAAATCATCCACACCAGACCTGACCGTAGCCTATTTTCACGACCCTTCCGCCAGTGCACCATACCGCTACCGGGTGGTGGTGCACAACAAGGGCGGTGAAACCGCAGAAGAGGTGCAGGTGGAGCTCTCCACCGAAAGTGGAGGAAAGGAAGTAGAGAAAGCCGGGCTTAGTATTGCTTTTTCGCCAAAAGAATCGAAGCGGGAGGGCTGGGTGAATTTTAAGGATGATCCGGCTAGTGCCGATACGCTGCTGGCCCGTGTGGTGAGTTACAAGAGACCTTGATGAGACAGTTTAAAATAAAATAAATAGCATGGCAAAGAAAAAAGTTTCTAACCGGCATGAGCATCACAAAGAGGCTCCTATACCTAAAGGCTGCCTGCTGGCCATAGGGGGCCGTGAGGACAAAGGCGACAAGGAGCTGTCAGAAGAACAGAGCAGAAATGCAGACTTCGAAAGCGAGGAGATCATGAAGTACTTTGTGGGCACGCTCAAAGGCAATGATCCTTTGGTGGTTGTGGTGCCAACAGCCTCTACCGATCCCGAAGAAATCTCAAAAGATTACATCAAAGAGTTCCACAAACTGGGTGTAAAGAATGTAGAGGTATTGGACATCCGTAGTCGCCTGGATGCGCGAAAAACTGAATTTTTGGACATGGTGGAGCGGGCGGCTGGCATCATGTTCACGGGGGGCGATCAGCTTCGCCTCACCTCTATACTGGGCGGGTCGCCGGTGCTGCAGCTCATGAAGGAGCGCTATACCTACGATGAGGATTTTATCATAGCCGGCACCAGCGCAGGAGCCGCCGCCATGTCCACGCCCATGATTTACGAGGGCGAAACGCAGGGAGGCTACATCAAAGGAGATGTGCGCATCACCACCGGACTCGAGTTTCTTAAAAACGTAGCCATTGATACTCACTTTATCCAGCGCGGACGCATTATCCGGGTGTCGCAGTGCATCGCCACCAACCCAGGCTGTATTGGTATCGGGCTGGAAGAAGACACCGCTATTTGCGTAACCAAAGGCTCCGAAGTAAAAGTACTCGGCTCCGGCCTGGTAACGATCGTGGATGGACTGGGCATCACAGAAACCAATATTTACGAGATCAAAACAGGTGAGCCCTTTTCGGTGAGAGATATTAAAGTGCACCTGCTGGCAGGAGGTGATACGTATACCTTGCCCACTTACGATCAATTACATATTTAAGTAGTTAGCAGTAATCAGTAAACAATTGTAAGTGCTTGAACAGACTTTCGCTTATATCAAAAATACAGGGCGTTTACTGGGCAGTTACCGGTATCTGGCCGCTCGTGCACATGCCCAGCTTTATTTGGGTAACGGGTCCAAAGGATGATCTTTGGCTGGTGCGAACGGTCGGGGTATTGATCTCGGTGATCGGGCTGGTACTATTGGCGGCAGGTATAAAAAAACGCATAACGCCCGAGATCAGGTGGCTGGGTATAGGCAGTGCAGCCGGGCTGGGTTTTGTGGATGTATACTATAGTCTAAACGATGTGATTCGGAACGTATACCTGCTCGATGCGGTAGGCGAGTTGATTCTGATCCTGCTCTGGCTTTGGGCCGGGCAGCGGGGGCTGGTAACATCTACAAGTAAACACAGCAGCCAGCAACATTAAACTTATGCACCAGAACACGCGCCCCATCCGTACCCGACACTACCGTCTCATAGAAGAGCTTGCCAATGAGTCGCGTCAGGATCTGCCCGAGCCAGGTATGCGCCGTCGCGCCATCGCCATGACCCTGTTGCAGCAGTACAGCCAGTTGCCCGATAAGCCCAGCCTGGTGCCCAGCGCTGAGGGAACACTCGAGGCCATGGTTTTTACGATTCCGGCTTATGTGCTGCGGCACGTAGACAACCCGCTCTGGAAGGTATACAGCGACATGTTTCTGAAACTGCCCACCTATACCGAGTTTCATCTACTGGTGCCAGACGATGGCAATACGCGTCAACAGTTGGAATCCTGGTTTAAAGACCATGGCCTGCTGCAGCGTTGTCAATTTCATGAAGTACCAGAACACATCAAATTACTGATATGGGCTGAAGATGATTATGAAATAGTACAGCACAAAGCCAACGGCCGTTATACCCTGGTGCAGCCGCACTCACATCGTCGTGCTGCCGACGACTATACAGGATATTTCCTGAGCAAATCACTGGGTTTAAATCGTGTTAAGACACCCTTATACTTTGAGGGAGGCAATTTACTGGTGGGTGACGATTTCTTTCTGATGGGAGCCGACTACATCGTGGACTCCATGCTCGACCTGAAAGGGGTGCTGCTTCCGGAGGACCAAACGCTGGCTACGGAGGAACTGGCCAGGCTCTTTAGCCGCTATCTGGACCACGATCGTAAATTTCTGACAGTAGGCAGCCTGCTGTATGTGCCCCATGAAAAAGAACAGGAATTTGAAATGGATGGCGAAACCTGGACCGAAACTTTTCATACCAAAAACGTCGAAGGTACCGTGCAGCCTCTTTTTCACATCGACATGTTTATTACCCTGGCCGGACGAAACAGGGCGGGTAAATACCAGGTACTGGTAGGGGACACCCGGATGGCCTCCGAATTGCTGGGAGAGAACTTGTCCTATTACGGGATGCCCCACGTGTTTGACGATGTGGCTGCCCTATTGGAGCGACAAGGCTTTGAAGTAATCAGGAATCCGCTGCCCCTCACTTACGTCGATAACCCGGAAGAAAAACGCCGCGACTGGTATTATGCCACTTCCAACAACGCGGTAGTAGAGATCAAAAGCGCAACCGATAAAACTGTCTGGCTGCCCACTTACGGCCATGGCAACTGGGAGTACCTCCAAAAAACAGACGAAGCCAATAAAGAGGTATGGGAGCAGCTCGGTTTTAAAGTGATTCAATTACAAGATTTTCATCCCTTCGCTGAAAAATCCGGCGCCTTGCATTGCATTAAGAAATATCTGAGAAGGGGACAGGGTTAGTAGGGGTTAAGGGTTTTCATGTACTACTGTCATCTTCTGCTTTTTTAAAAGAGGCCTCTATCCCAAGGAGGTAAATTTTACCCCATCCCAACCTTCCCCTAAAAACAGGATAAAGTGCATGCCGCTGCTATTTCTCAGGTATAGGCGTTATAGCAGCGGTTTCGTGTGCACAATTAACATCTCCCTGTACCCTTCGAAGGGGGAGTTTCTGCCATTGCTGATTTTTTAGGTATAGCATTGTAGTTTCAGCAAGGATTCACGCGCCCTAGGCAGGTATCGTAAGAGTAACTTGTCCCCCTAAGCTATGAAACAGACAGCATTAGCCAGGTGCACCTAAATGACACTCCACTGTTGGGGGTGAAGGGGTCCCCTGTCAAGAGCGTTCAGCGAGTGGGGGTAGGGGCCCTTGATTTGGAGGGTCTTGATCTTTTTGCTTACTTTTTTCTTACTTTTTTCTTTATCGAGGGCCCCTACCCCCATCAAGGAAAAAAGTAAGGCCCGCCACACAGGCGAAGCTACAAAGCAATACAATCCGCTATACCTGCAAATAGCAGTAGCTATACCTACAAACCATCCCGCTGCGAGGCAAAACTATACAACAATCTTACTTCTTAAAATAAACCGCATACGTCTGCAAGGTATCCTGCGTCAGCGCCTGCGCTTTCAATCTATCCTCTTCCGCTTCTTCTTTCAGACCAAGCTTGTACCTGGCGGCGCCACGCCCGTAAAGCGCATCGTAATAAAAGCTTTTGTCATTGGCAGCAGGAATAACAGCGTTGTAATCATGCAGCGCCTCTTCATACTTGCCTAACTCCAGACGCATTTCGGCGCGGTGATACAGAAAACCCAGATCATCGGGATAAACTTCCAGTGCCTCATTCAGGGCTTCTTCGGCTTGTGTGAAGTTCTTGTCGTAACGGTAGCTCCAGTAAAGGAGGTCGTGGGTCTGGTGGTCTCCGTGACCTTGATCGATCAGGGAATTGAAGAAATAGCTGGCTTCCTTAAACGCGTTTGGGTTGCCCATTATACCTTCCTCCAGCTTCGCTTCCGCATTCTTCCGCATTTTTTTGGTATTAGCGAAAAAATAAGGATCGGAGAGGATCAGGACCACAAACACGATGGCACCGATAGTCAGGACGATGGTGATGATGCGGGAGATGTTCATAAGGGGCGTGTGTTCTATGCGGGTATAACAAAAAGCGGGGCAAATTGAGTTGCAGCTAAATCGCCTATACCACTAGATCACGGTGCAGTTTATCCAGGGTTTGGGCAGGATCGAGGCATAGGCCGGGATGCACAGGCGAGGTCTGCAAGATGGTGCTGCGGTTAGCCGTAAGCCAGCGGAAACGCGAGGCCGTGCCCAACTGACCAATCGGGCCGCCTTCGCGTCGGCCGGCGCATACCTTCTCAAAAGCCTGCAGGCGCGCCCGCAACTCTTCCATGTCAAGCTTACCGAAAACAGCTTGCAGGCGCGCTTCGTTTAAGGTATAGCGGATCTGCAAAAAGCCACGGGAACTGCAAAGCAGGATAACGCCCACATTCAGAAACTCTTCCCGCTCCACCCGTGGTACCACCCGAATCACGGCGTACTCAAATAAGTGTCTTTCTTGCATGCTGGGCGGCGTTCACAAATTTATCAGAATGGGCTAATCTAATCTCGAAGAAGCGGGCATAGGCCTGACGATGTTCCTCGGCTGTCTCAAACGGCGACTCTACACCAGTCAGCCACTCATCAGGAATAAGGACCAGGATCTCCTGCAGGCGGGCAGGGGTGAGTGTTTCACGGCCGGCCTTGTCAGCTGCTTCCAGTTCGCTGGCCTGCGGCAGGAGCACATGGTCCTTGATCATGGCAAACGGGCGATTGGCCTGCTCTTCCCAATTGTCCCAGGAGTGATGAAAAAAGAGGGACGCGCCATGGTCGATCAGCCACAGTTCTTTCTTCCACATGAGCATGTTGGTGTTGCGGGCCGTGCGGTCCACGTTGGTCACCAGAGAGTCGAGCCACACAATGCGTGAAGCCAGGTCGGCGTCGATGGTCGTCACTACAGGGTCGAAGGTAATGGCGCCTTGCAGGTAGTGTGAGCCGAGGTTAAGGCCTTCGCTGGCACGCAGCAGGTCTTGTATTTCTTCGTCGGGCTCGGTGCGGCCAAAGGCTTCGTCGAGGTGCATGAACACGATCTCGGGAATCTGGAAGCCCAGTGCCCGGGCGATTTCCCCCACGATCAGTTCGGCAATTAGTACTTTTATACCTTGTCCGGCTCCCCGGAACTTGAGCACATACAGGAACTCGTCATCGGCCTCCACAATAGCGGGCAAGGAGCCTCCTTCACGCAAAGGCGTGAGGTAGCGGACAACATTCACGGTCCTGATCTCTGGTAATCTGTGATTCATAGGTGCAACTTACGAAATTTCTGAAGCCCCGGCCAGGTATAGCATCAGCCAATTGAGCGATCAGGCAAAAGTAAACCGTCGGGAAAGCAGGTGTGCTGCAAAAGCCATCGGGAGATAAGCTACCGTCAGATCCAGCACCGTAAACCAGACAGGGGAGGGAAGCATGAACACGCTGGCTATACCTCCGGCCAGGAAGAATACCCCGATGGCCATGGCAAACTTAAACTTATGTGTTGCGGCAATTGTGGCAGCCAGAAAAGCACCTGCCAGCGTACCGAGCGCGTGGGCCAGAAAAGGAAACAGAAAGTGCTTCGGCTCAAACAAATGCATAGTCGCCTGCAGCCCTTCAGAGGTGGTTACGTCAGCCCCGTTTGGAGGTGGTATAATAGTGCCACTCACGGAGATCAGAGCCATGTTAACAATACTGCCGACTACGATGCCTGCCATAATGGCCAGGATGTTGCGAAGGATGGGGTGCATAGGGTAGTGAGGTTAGGTATAGAGGTGAGTTGTTTTATACTTTATAACGGCTTTTAATTTTATTTATGGTTAAGCCTAGGCTTATCTATTTGTACATCTGGTAAGTTTCTGTGCTGCTGGTTTTCGCAACACCATAATCTTCGTCATCCCGGAAGTTCACCACACCTGATTTTATTGTTCTTTCATCTTCTCTAAGTTCCTGCGCTAGCTTTCCAATTTCCCTTGCAATTTGCTCTTTTTTAGCTGGACTTAAGTCATCAAATTTTGGGTCAATTAGTGATACAGTCAATTCATTATTGTTTTTGATGTTTATTTCAACTTCCGCTGTTTTATATTTTTCAGCGATAGATTTTTTAAGTTGATTCATGTATTTAAACTCTCCACTCATTTCTGAACAGCTGAATAAGGTAATTAGGAGAATCGTCAGAATTGCGGATTTGTATTTCTTCATTTTGATGATTTTAGCTCATTGGTAAAATTTAGAGGAACTAACGCCCAACGTTACTAATGTAGCAGAAGCCCGAAGCGTAGCAAGGTTAAGGCTGAACTGGGTTGGAGTTTGTGTTGTTTTTATTTTTTTGCCCGTCCCACATTTCCTGAATCCGGCCCCAGCATTCAGTAGCCCATTGCTTCAACTGGTCAAGTGTTAGAGATTCATCATTGCAATCAAAGATTTGGTAATCTGTTGCTGTTAAAGTCAATTCACCACCAGCAATTTCTTTAGAACTATTGCAATGAAGCACATAAGTAACTGGTCGGGAATAGGTATAGCTTTGAACTTCAAGCCCCAACTTCCCCATTGTCTGAGGGGCGTTTGTTGTTCTTTTCTCAGTTTCTCGAAGTGCAAGAGGCTTCAATTTGCTGGCTTCATCATCTTTGAACAGAAAGTACTCACACTGTAGATTACTACACCCTGACAACTCAACTTTTATTTGGTATTCCAATACGGCAGGGTTCCATACCTGTCCCCAAGGAATCACAAACTCCAAAGTCAAAGCTTCCCTGTCTTTGCTCACACTCTTTATTTCTAAGTCGTGAAACATTGAAAACAGTTCTTCTATTTCTTGTTGTCTATTCATGATTCCAATACATGCTGACGGCTTTGCCTAATAAGGTTTACGAGGTAGAGACTAAGCATAACTTATAGGCTGGGCTGGGCGCAATTTTTTATTATTTATAGAGCAGCTAATTAATCCCGCTGCAAATAATATTGCACCTCCTACAAATGGGAAACCTGCCCCGACTATATCTTCAAGAAGTGGAGAAAACAAAAATGGCAAGCAATAAAGCATTCCTAATGCTCCTAGAGCCATTGAGATACAAGAGCCAATCAAAGCTAATTTCTTCATTTTCATTTGTATAATCTGTTCTACATTTCTTGTTCCCACTACTTTTTTTCTTAAATCTTCCGTGTTGAATCTCGCATACTGGTCGATTTGCCAGTTCTTTATCGGTTGAGAAGCAAATCCAGTTTTGAAGTCTTTATAGAATGTTTGCCATTTATGAGGAAGTAGTAAGAATCCGTATTAGAAGATAGCAAGACTTGGGATTGAGATATTACCATTGCCTATCATAAAAGCCTGCATTCTTATTTCGTCAACCGGACTCATTTTGTAGTCCAGAAGCACGTGTTTAAGATCGTGAGATTCATAACCAGGGACAAGCCTTAATTTATTTTTGGATAAGCACTCGGCAATATCCTTTCCTAGCATCCCTTTTTCTAACTCATGAAGCTTATCTACTTTCTTCTGATATTTTTCAATATTACTGAAGCGCTCAATTAACCAAACAGATAAGTGAAAAGAGAGAGTAATTATTAGTTGAGGAAAGTTAGATATCTTCTTCATTTCTCTTGTTTAAAATTAGGCCTGACAAGTGTATAACAGGAGTACCTACTCCTGCTATCTGCGCTATGTTTAGAGTAGTGTTTGCCTTTGAATCAGGGCAGAATATAATGAGCCTCCGTTACTTTTATCTAGCTAATATAGGGATTTGCTATTGATTATCTAGTGGGCTCCCGATTTGTCCGACACACGAGTGTCATGCTCTTCAGTCTTGCTGCTTCTGTGCCCGAGCAGTGTCCGGATATACCTCAGGTTGTTGCCTGCTCCAAAAGATGTGTGGCAAAAAAGTACCAGAGTGTGTGCGGTGTGACCTTAGCCTTGTTACCGGTCCGCTCAACGTATGTCCGGAAGGCCGGACTAAATTAAGAAAATCAAGGTATAAGACCACCTGCTCAGGTATAGCCCAACAAAAAAGCCATACCCTTTACAGGTATGGCTTTTCAATTACTCAGGTATAGGGTATAGCATCTAGGCTTCCGGCATCAGGCGTACCACCATCCCGTCGAAGTCGGATTTTATGCGCAACTGGCACGAGAGCCGACTTGTTGGGGTGACGTGTGGCAACGTTTCGAGCATATAGGCCTCGTCGTCACCAGGCTCGGGTAATTCACCGCTTTGCAGTACCTCCACGTGGCAGGTGGCGCAAATGGCCATACCACCGCAAATGGCGGGTACGTCCAGCTCGTTCGCTTTCATCACTTCCATCACCGAAAGGCCCATGTCAGTAGGTGCCTCCAGCGTCACGCGGCTACCGTCGGGCAGCTCCACGTGTATGTTAATCAGTTCCTCCATTAGCTTAGCTCCTGTATGCCGTTTACAGTGGTGTACTTGAGCACAAACTTCTTGTCCGGATAAATAACATTGTAAGCACTCTGAGCCATCAATGCCGATTCGTGGAAGCCGCACAGAATAAGCTTAAGCTTGCCCGGATAAGTGTTGATGTCGCCGATGGCGTATACGCCCGGTATATTGGTAGAGTAGTCTACGGTGTTCACCACAATGGCGCCTTTTTCCAGTTCCAGTCCCCAGTTCTCGAGCGGACCAAGCTTCGGCACCAGTCCGAAAAGCGGAATAAAATAGTCGGTCTCGATCTGATGCTCGGTCTGGTTGTCGATGAGTACGGTCACGCCGTCCAGTTTGCCATTACCCTGCACTTGCGTCACGTTCGACTTCAGCAGCAATTTTATCTGCCCTTCTTCAGCCAGGGTCAGCACTTTTTCAGCAGATTCCGGAGCTCCCCTGAAGGTAGAGCCACGATGAACGAGCGTCAGTTCTTCAGCCACACCAGCCAGGTATATCGCCCAGTCCAGGGCAGAGTCGCCGCCGCCGGCCAGCACCACTTTTTTACTGCGGAACAATTCCGGGTCGCGCACCATGTAGGTCACGCCTTTTCCTTCAAAGCTTTCGAGGCTTTCGATGGCTGGTTTGCGCGGCTCAAAAGAACCTAGTCCGCCAGCAATGGCTACTACCTTGCAGGCAATTTCAGTGCCCTCGGATGTGCGCACAATGAATGATCCGTCTTCCTGCTTTTCGAGTTCTTCCACACGCTCTCCCAATGTGAAAGTAGGGTGGAAAGGCTCGATCTGCTTCATCAGGTTATCTACCAGCTCACCGGCCAGTATCGACGGGAAACCAGGTATATCGTAGATCGGTTTTTTAGGGTATATCTCGGCTAGCTGTCCGCCTACTACTGGCAGGGCATCTACCACGTGGCAGCGCATCTTGAGCAGACCCGCCTCAAATACAGCAAACAGGCCCACCGGACCTGCGCCCACAATACATATATCAGTTGTTATTCTGTCCATTTAAAATTGTCTTTTGATCAATCAATTTTCTACCGTAAAGATACGGCCCTGTGTTAAGCATCCATAGCAATTTCTATTATAAAATGGGGCGACTCACAGCATCAGCCGTAAACCGCCCCATTCCTGCAGAACCAGATGTGATCAAATAAGTGCTTTGTCCAGCATATCGCCCAGGTCGCTCACGCCTAAGGTGAACATGAACAGTACGACAGCCAGTATGATTTTAACCACCACAGGTATAGCGAAGCCCAGGTGTCGCTTCAGGTATAGGTTAGCAGGCGGTAGATAGACCAGCGAGAGCAACAGGTATACGAGACCGGGAACGGGGTGCACCAGCACCAGGTTCAGGACACCAACTGCTGCGACTACCAGGCCGAAAAACCAGCCGAGTAGGGAATAATTTAAGGTATGTGCTCTCATAATGTTATTGTTTAACTTCCTGCAAATGGGGTTCCGAAAATACCAACAGCCAACTCTGCCCAAATGAGGAAGAAGGCCAGTAGAATGAGCCCGATGATGACGAGCCGGGATTCGGTATTTCTAACTTTCCGGATCACCAACTCAGCCATAAGTCCGGTACTAAGCAACAGGATGCCCATGATTACAAAATCACGCAGATCCCATTCTACTTCGTTGGTGAATTGCATGGCGATGAACGGGATGAGGAGCAGAAACGCTACTGTGAGCACAATGCTGATTAATCTTTTGTTTTGCGTTACCATATCTGTTTTTGTTTATGATGAAAATGCTTTGTTTTTCTGAATTCTGAAAAGTTAAAAGTCCAGCAGCATCAGGTCGATCTTATCAAAAAGTTCGGCCACACCCAGCGCCGACCAGATGATAATAATCCCTATGAAGATTCTGACAACCAATGGGATAGTATAGGCCGTTGACTCTCTCAGAACAGCAGCCATAGGAGGGAAGTAGGCAAGTGATAGCAGGATAATAAACAGACCATAGCCGGCATCGTTGCCCCAGAAAGTATTGATAAAACCGATCGCCAGAAAGAGGAAGCCAAACAGCCAGCTGAAGATACTTCCGATATGCAATGTTTTTTCCATAAGGTGTTTTGGTGTTATGATGAAGAGAATTTTAGGACTGCTTATTCGAACCCGAAAATGAGTGGAAAGAGGAACACGACCAAGATGGTCCAGATAAAGTACACCGGAATGTAGAGCACAATGGAACGCCCGACCTCGGTAATGGCAGCCTTTCGGGTGGCTGCTTTAAAGAGCATGACTGTAACGATGAGAAGGTGAACCAGCATGAGCACATTTCCGCCCATCACAGCTACTCTGTTTGGCGTAATCCCCCATTCCGAAATCCGGAAGGAAATAGCCGACAGCGCGATGCCATTCACGACCACCGTCACGACTGAGAGTAGCAGCAAAACCCACACACCCGAAGCATTGCCTGACCGGTTTGAGCTCTCAGCCACCGAGAAGAAAATCAGGGCCATCACCCCGATCAGGAGCACGTTGAACAACAGCAGAAACTCCCGGTCGTTGTAAGGGTCCTTGCCAGAATAGATGATGGCCCCCAGGTAGATGATCAGCATCACCAGCACCAGCGGACTGAAAATCTTGGCAATCACCGGCGACACTTTGTTCACCAGTTGCGGGTTGTTCTGGGTCAGGTAGGCCGCGACGATGGGAACAGCCGGCAAACCAAAGGCTACAATGTATTCAAAGTAAAACTCCTCGATCCGGAGCCCGATCAGCGCAAACAAGCCAATCGTTATACCTGTCATCATGCCACCGGCTATCACCAGCAGCGCCGACATTACTGCCAGGTCGCCGTTGAAGCGCAGGTAGCTGAGGCGCTTGTCGGCCAGGTGAAGTTCGTTGCCGGTGAATGAAACCCCCAACAGGACCCATAGTAATAAAGGCAAATGAATGCAACCCAGCACCAGGGTGTCGCTCTGGTTGTCGGGTAGTAAGTTGATGTAAACCAGGCAAACGGCCGTGATGCCACCGATAAAAGCGATTCGGTTCGCCGGTAGGTTGTTCCGCCAGGCGAAGTAGGCCATCAGGGGCGGCAGCACAAAAAAGCTGAGGTTACGCGGGTAGTAAAACGCTTCGCTGATCGGGAAAATGGCGGGCAGCTTAACGAGTATACCTGCTACAAGCGCCGCAATCACCACAAACAAAAATTCCCGGTTGAAGCGCCAGAAAACATCCTCTGCTTCGTAGTTCAGTCTTTCGTGCCAGAAGCCAGCCAGCGCTGTATCCTGTACCTGCGGGTAAATGCCGCTGAACTCCTGCTTAAATCCTGTCTTGTTGGACCGGTACAGCTTCTCCAGCTGCCCGGGGTTGTCAAGGTGCGATAGTATTTGCTCTTTCATAGGGTTATACCTGTAATGTTTTTTATCGGAATAAATGCAGTGAAAAGGTCTAGTCCCACAGCGTACCGGCCAAACCTAGTACAGAGCCGAGCCAAAGACCTACCACATAAATCAGCACACTCAGCACCACTGCGATGCCCTTGTGCAGGCCGAGACTGCGGTGATAATGGAGGAGCATGTAGTTAATAAAGCCGCCAAGTGCACCAGCCATTGTAACAACGAAGAGTGGCCGCAGCATCCACAACTTCCCCCAGGCCGGGTCTGGAGATTGGACACCCGCCAGAAAAAGTGCGATGAGGGCTAATCCGAAGGCGGCGCCTGTCAGGGCGCGTCTACCTGCTGCAGCGGGCTGTGCAGGTTGGTTTTGATATTCATTTTGCTGTACCATGTTACTGCTGTGTTATAGTTTATACTTCTTTTTATTAGTTATTAAAGTACTTTGAACTTCAAAGTAAAGCGACAAAAAAAATTAATCGCTCTGTCTGTTGTTTAAAATCAATTGTTCCAAAGCATCCAGGTGACTTTTGAAAGCTTCCCGACCGGCATCCGTTGCGTGGTAGGTGGTGTTGGGTTTACGGCCAACAAACTGTTTTTCTACTTGCAGGTACCTGGCTTCTTCCAGCGCCCGCAGGTGACTGGCCAGGTTGCCATCGGTCAGTTGCAAGGTTTCTTTCAGGGTATTGAAATCCACCCTGTCGTCCACCAGCAGCACCGACATAATGCCCAGTCGCGCCTTGCTTTCGAAGGCTTTGTTTATATTTTCCAGATACTCTTTCACCGGTCTGCTAGCGTTCGTATTTAAAGTACACCAGCGCGCCATACACTATGTGCAACATGCCAAAACCCACGGTCCAGAGCATCAGGCCATAGCTGACATATACACTGGCAATCAAGCCGATAATAATCTGTATGATGCCCAGGTAGCGAATATCACCTAAGGTATACTTGCTACCGTTGAGCAGGGCCAGGCCGTAAAAAACCAGCATGGCAGGTGCTACCAGGTATAAGATGCCATGGTAAAGCAGGACAGTACAGAAAACACCACCAGCAGCCAAAGGTATAGCCAGGTTCACCAGCAAACGCTTCGACTGGTTGTCCCAGGTGCGTTGGTTCTTTTTGCGGGCATTGCGCGCCGTAAAATAAGTGGCGGTACCAAAGGCCAGCACCAATACCCCAACCGCTACCGCCAACACAAAAAAGATATTCTCACGACTGAATTTACTGGCCAGATCGTTGTAATAATTGATGTTGTGCTGCGTAAAGTACCACTTTACCAAAGCCGCACCGGCAAGTGCCGACAAGCCTGCAAATACGCCGGACAATCCGCTCAGGGAGATAAAGCGGGAGGAGCGATCCATGATGCTGCGGATCTCGTGCAGGGCTTGTAACTGGTCTTGCTGTTGATTCATTGTAAAGTACTTTGAGTTTCAAAGTTAATACGGGTTTACGTAAAGTCAAGCCCTGAGGCTAAATATATTCTTAAAATATATACCAGGTAGTAAGATTTCTGCTCAGGGGCTGTAAAATTGGTTGGGAGATAAGATATTGTAATTTGGAAATCTACTCAGTCAGGTATAGCAAAACGGGAGTTTAGTGGTATGAATGCGCTTTCGATGTTCCCTGCGACCACCATGTCCGAAGGAACAGTTTTAGGGATGACCACACCTAGCTGCTCTTTTAGACATCCAAATCACGAAGCTTTCTATAGTTGATGTCCACAACCCCGTGTATTACTAGGCGATTCGCGCGGGTCTGGAGTCCCGCAACAGTTGGGGGTAGGGGCCCTCTATTAAATTCGGATTGATAAATTCGAATCAGCTGTCCCTCTCAAAAAAACTATAGCTGCCCGAGTCAGCTATACCTGTCCTGAAAGTAAGAGGCATTGTCCATACACTCAGGTATACAGTCAATGCCGTGCAGGTATAGCCTGAATTTTGAGGATAGTTATTTCTCCATTTCTTTCTGTTTAACTGCTTTTTTGCCCTTTTCTGACTCCCATAGGGCCACGAAGGGTTCTTCATCTGCAGCCCAATAACCCCTTTTCATGAAGCCGGTATTAAAGCCAAAAGCCGCCTTGCCGGCAGCATCCATCGACAGGATACCCCGGTCTCCCTTCAGTTTATCGGCATGTAACTCAATGGCTTTGTCAGTGGCCGCATGCAGGGAGTTGCCAGCGTATTTCATCATGGCGTATACCTCGTGGGCCAGTACGCCGCGCATAATCGCCTCGCCTTCGCCGGTACAGCTGACGGCGCATACTTTGTTCGCTGCAAAGGTGCCTCCGCCGATAATGGGGGTATCGCCCACACGGCCCTTGAGTTGGTCCGTCAGGCCACCGGTGGAGGTAGCTGCAGCCAGATTTCCGTTTATGTCCAGGGCGACAGCGCCCACAGTGTCACTCATGGAACCGGGCATGGTCTTCTTGACCTCTAATCTCTTATGCTGTTTCTCCCGCCAGGCTTCGTCTTTTTCCGGTGTCACAAAATACTCCGGTCCTTTTAGTGGCAGGTTGTTAGCGAGGGCATATTCTTCGGCACCCGTTCCTACGAGCAGGCAGTGGTCGCACTTTTGCAGGATAACTTTTGCCAGGGTAATAGGATGCTGCACATAACGCACACCGCCAACAGCTCCAACCCGCAGGGTATTACCGTCCATAATGGCGGCGTCAAATTCGTTTTCTCCGCGTTGCGTCAGGCTGGCGCCACGCCCGGCATTAAACACCGGGTTGCGCTCCATGCTGTTGACAGCCGCTTCTACTGCGTCCAGGGCGCTACCGCCTTTTTCCAGCACATCATACCCATCCTTCAGGGCATCTGCCAGCCCCTGTCTGTACAGTTTTTCGGTTTTTTGGTCAAGCTCGCTGTGTTTTATAGATTCTGCGCCACCGTGTATGGCTATCGCAAATTTTTTCATCGCTGTTCTGTTGTTGAGTAAGTTTTGCAAAATCAGTCGTTCTGCACAAGGCATCTACGGGAATTGCGGAACGGCTGTTAGGTTTTGTATTTTTAATAAGTGTCTTCTTCCAGTGAAGACTGGCGCCTATGCTCGATAATGCGAAAACTCTCCACCATTTTTACTGACTCCGGAATGTCTTCCGAAAAAAGCGCGATGAAAGCTCCCTCCGGAGCATATTCCATAGCATGTGCCAGGGCGCGCGTTTCCTGGTTTATCTCCATGAGCTTCATGTCCGGCTTCACAGCCACAATGCCCTGCTTGATCAGGCTGTTGATCTCTTGTCCGGATTTGCCGCGCAGGTCCTTGTCCTGCCGGATGATAATCTCGTCGAAAGTCTCGGCGGCAATCCGCCCAATCTGCACGGTGTCTTCTGGGAGGCGGTCTCCTATACCTGCTATGATGCCAATTTTATAACTGGCGTGCACATTGTCTATAAAATCGGCAATGGCCTCCATACTCGCGATGTTGTGGGCATAGTCGATGAGCACTTCGTAGCGGGGCAGTTTAAACAGGTTCATGCGGCCCGGCGTGGTTTCAGCAGAAGGTATAAAAGTGCGCAGCGCCGTCCTGATCTCGGCTATTTCGAAGTGGTTGATATACCCGGCCAACGTAGCAGCCAGCACATTCTGAATATTGAAACGTGCCCGGCCACCAAAGGTCAGCGGAATGTCCGCCACGCGGTCTACCCTGATCTTGTAGGTGTTTTTGAAGATGGAAATATACCCGTTCTCGAGCACGGCCGCCAGTCCGCCTTTGCTGATGTGCTGCAAAATACGTGGGTTGTATTCGTCCAGACTAAAGAAAGCTACTTTGCAGGAAAGACCGGTAGCCATTTCAAATACCAGGTCATCGTCCGCGTTGAGTACCGCAAAACCGTTCTGACAAACCGTCCTTGGAATCACCGCCTTTACTTCAGCCATTTCCTCTACCGTGTTGATGTCACCCAGCCCCAGGTGATCCGCTGAAACATTGGTCACAATACCGATGTCGCACTGCCGGAAGGCCAGGCCCGAGCGCAGCATACCGCCCCGGGCACACTCCAGCACCGCATAGTTCACCGTTGGGTCTTTGAGCACGAACTCACTGCTGTAGGCACCAGTGGTATCACCCTTAATGATTTTCTTGTCCTGTATGTAGATGCCGTCGGTGGTGGTATACCCTACCTGGTAGCCTTTGAACTTGAGCATGTGCGCTACGAGGCGGGTGGTAGTGGTTTTGCCGTTGGTACCCGTAATGGCCACTATAGGTATACGGGTCGGGTTGCCGTGCGGAAATAGCATGTTGATGATCGGTTCGGCTACGTTGCGCGGCAAACCGTCGGTAGGGGAGATGTGCATACGCAGCCCGGGAGCGGCATTCACTTCGATCACTGCTCCCCGGGTTTCTGTTAGTGGGATAGCAATGTCGGTTGTCATCACATCAATACCGCATACGTCCAGCCCGATAATGCCCGCGATGCGCTCTGCCATGAGCACATTGTAGGGATGCACGATGTCTGTTACATCCGTGGCAGTACCGCCGGTGCTGAGGTTGGCCGTGCTTTTCAGGTATAGCACTTCGCCATCTGGCAGCACCGATTGTAGTGTCAGGCCTTTTTCTTTGAGCAGACTGCGCGTATGCCTGTCTATTTTGATGTGCGTGAGCGCCTTTTCATGTCCTATACCTCGCCGGGGGTCCTTGTTGACTTCTTTAACCAGTTGCTGTATCGTGGAGATGCCATTGCCGGTGACCATGGCCGGTGTGCGTTTGGCGGCCGCAATGAATTTGCCATTGATGACGAGCAGGCGGTAATCGTCGCCTGTGATGAACTGCTCTGCCATCACTTTTTTAGAATAGCGTTGCGCTTCTGTCAGCGCCCGCTGCGCCTCTTTCCAGGTATGGATATTGACGGTAGCACCTTTTCCCTGGTTACCGTCCAGCGGTTTTACGACCACCGGATAGCCCAGCTCATTTACCGCAGTTTCAAGTTCATCGGCGTCACTCACAATGCTGCCCTGAGGAACCGGTATGCCGGCATCTTCCAGAATGAGCTTGGTGGCGTTTTTGTTACCGGCATTCTCTACAGCGAAAAAAGAAGTGCGGCAGGTCATGGCCGCCTGTATGTGTTTCTGGTGTATGCCATACCCCAGTTGGATAAGACCGCTGCGGTGATTGTTGATATAAGGTATACCTCTGCTTACCGCTTCCGACACAATGGCCTCTGTGCTTGGACCGAAGTACTCATCCTCGCGAATCTGGTGAAGCCTGGCGATGTCCTGCACTATGCTGGGTTTCTTGCCTTTGGCCATCAGCTCAGCTATGCGTACCGCGGCGTGGGCGGCATATTCTCCGGCCCGCTCCTGCTGGTAAGAGAACAGCACATAATCTACACCCGGTGCTGGCCCGGCATAGCGCCTGCCATAACCACTGTCCATACCGGCCAGCGTCTGAAGTTCGAGGGCAATGTGCTGCACTACCTTGCTAAAGGTAGTGCCTTCGCGAACGAGTCTGAAAAAGCCGCCGGGTGTTCCTTTTGACGAGCGATGCTCATACATACCCGGAAAAAGCTTCTCCAATCGCTCCTGGAAATTTGGCACTTCATTGGTTAGTACATCCTGTAACCCTTCCAGATCGAGCTTCAGGACAATAATTTTAGGATGCTTGATAGACCAGTAGTTAGGTCCACGCATGATCCTCAGTTCTAGTATTTTCATTTGCTTTCACACTTCAGGTTTGAACCTGTGTCAACAGGTCGCAGGCCACAAGGGCTATGCATAAGATTAGTACGGATTAACAGTGGTTTGGGGGAACTCCGGAGGATGAAATGAACACTTATCTCTTTAAATATGAGTAGTAGTTACGCCTACCTGGTGCAACAAAAGATAAGTACCTACTAGCCTACCGTATTAGTACGCTTTTTTGAGTTAATGAGTGTTTTGAGCCCGTTAACCTAAGAACCCTTCTTCACCTTCATCGTTTAATTAGTGCATTCATTGTATAAAATTATATTCAATAAATCATATTATTATATTAAGCTTAAAGCTATGGCAAGAGATTATCAGGATGACTATGGCAGAGGGGGGTTCCGCTCACAAGATCGTGACCGCCCTGACCACGTGGAGCGTGGTTTTTTTAACCGTATGGGCGAAAAGATCAGCGGCGCCTGGGAGCGGATAACCGGAGATGAGGACGTTCAGAGTTATAGAAGCAATACACATCGGCCTTATTCAGGGGAGCGTGACCGTGGGGGATACCGTTCTTCGCCCTACAGCTCGGACACTACGGGAAGCCATGAGCAGGGCAGTCGGTATGGGCAGTCACAGTTAGGCAAATATAGCCCGCAACGTTCTGAAGACAGCAGCTACGGCGGCCCCTACTCATCCGGACAAAGTGGAAGCAGCAGTGGTTACAGCGGCCGTATGTCTGATTATGGAAACTCATCTCAGCAGCGTGGCCAGGCAGGGGGCGGAAGTGGTTATGGTAGTTTGCAGAGGTATGGCTCGGCGTCATCGCAGGATGGCAGTTATGGGCGCAGCGGCTCTGGTTCCAGCGGGGGAGAGTTTGGCGCTTCTTCGTATCCAAACCAAGGCAATGCACAGCGCAGTTACGGCAGCTCATCTGGTTACGGAGATACATCTGCAGGCTACGGGCGAAGTTCCATGGGCTTCCCGCGCGGCTCTGACTATGGCAATGGCGGCTCCGGGTCTATGGGAGGCGGTTACTTCGGAAGTGGGGCAGGACCCTGGAGCGGCGGACCTTACGGAGACACTGGCACAGCCGGCTACAGTCAGCAGCGTGGTTCTGGCAGCAGTTCCGGGCAAAGCACCCAAAGCAGAAGTGATTCCATGAGCGGCTACAGCAACTCCGACTACGAATATTCCCGACAGGAGCAGCTGCGCCGGGGGCAGTCAGACCAAAGCTACGGCAATGACTGGAACAGATAGCAAACTACGCTTATATTAAACCAAAAAGGGACCGCTGCAGGCGGTCCCTTTTTGGTTTACTTGGCTATCATCTGTCTGGCGTCTTCTACTGTGTCCGCTGACCTGATCAGGCGGTCCAGGCCCAGGATCTCAAATACGTTCCGGATCTTAGGAGGCATGTTCACCATGACCAGTTCCATCTCCTTTAGTTTGCAGGCTTGGAAAGCGGCCAGCAGCACACCAAGCCCAGCCGAAGATATGTAGGTTAGCTCACTGCATTCAATCAGCACAAAGCCCGATGAGGTAGCAATTGCCTCTTCCAGTGCATTGTCGGCATATACAGACGAACTGGCATCAAGCTCTCCCTTGAATCGAAGCAATGCTCCTTTGCCAATTGTATCTGTCGTAGCGTTAAAAGTTTCCATCTATCGTTGTTTTCCTGTTCTACCGATCTCCGTATTCCGGGCTCCTGTGTCCGTTCAGAGAACATTGATTTTGTTATTGCCTCTCATACGCAAAAATGCAATTCGGGCTGTCCTGCTTCAGGGGGTTGTGCCTTTCTAAAGGTATAAGAAAATCTGTCCCTATAAGCTTTGCGTACTTTTACTAGTACATCTTGTCCTTTGTTTCTGGTTAGTTCCGTAGTAAATACGTATACATATCAGTAGTAAATACTGAATTTTTACTATTGCATCAAATTTAAGTTAAATGTAGGTCAGGTGCGATTGTACATTCAGTTATTTATGATGAAAATTGTTGACAAGTGGGTGCGATAAGTTAAATCACCATTCCACCGGATGCACTACATGATGACTACTTTACAACGTATCCGGTTTTTTCGCTCCCATCCTTAACCTTGGAATTGCCGGACAGAAAGGTTAGTAAAAATAACCTTTGAACCAAACTTAAAACATGATAAACCTAATAATCACTGATGACCATAAAATAGTACGGGATGGCCTGAAAGCACTGCTGCAGGACCACAGTGCCGTGCGTGTGGTAGGTGAAGCTGCCAGTGGCAGCGAATTGCTTGATCTGTTGCCTCAGGTGGAGGCCGATATTGTACTGATGGACATCAGCATGCCAGGTATGGATGGCTTCGATACGGCTGCCCATATTCTCAAACGCTACCCTGAACTCAAAATAGTAGTCCTTTCGATGCTGAGCCACGAAAAATACGTGAACCGCATGATGGAACTCGGCGCATCGGGTTATATTCTGAAAAACGCAGGTAAGGACGAACTGCACTGTGCCCTGCAACTCATTGCACATGGATGTCGCTACATCAGCCCGGATGTAACACTGGAACTGCTTCGCAAAATAAAACACTTGCCAGGCCACCTGCAATCCCCAAACGGAAACGGGGATGAGCACCGGGAGCTATCCAAGCGTGAGCTCGAAGTGCTGTCTTTGATCGGGGAGGGCTATACCAATGCCGAAATCGCTGAAAGGTTATTTACCAGCAAACGCACTGTCGAAACTCACCGACAAAACCTGCTCGACAAAACCAAGTCCCGGAATACGGCTGCGCTGATCAAGTTTGCCCTGCTGCGGGGCCTGATAGCATAAGCAGTCAACGTCACGACATCAGGCAGGCGCATTTATCAGAAGGCACTCAACTGTCAGGTAAATCTTTCGGTTCTTGTAATGCACGCGGGCTATGGTAATTTCGTATCTTGAAATGAAACCATAGCCCTATCGCGCACATGAACCAAAACCGAAGCGTCGCACGACTGCTGTATGCTGAAGAAATAGACATGGGCGGCATGCCGCTTCGGCAGCCCTTGCCCACCGGTCAGGTAGAGCAGCACGATCCTTTTCTGCTGTTGCATCACCATACCACTACCGTCCTGCAGTCAGATTATCTATACAAATTAGGGGTAGACCCGCATCCGCACCGTGGTTTTTCGCCGGTTACGTTCGTGTACCAGGGCGGCGTGCACCATCGTGACTCCAGGGAGAACGATAGTGTGGTATATGCCGGTGGCACCCAGTGGATGAATGCCGGACGCGGGATCGTGCACAGTGAACGCCCGCCGCTTGAAATGCAGGAGCAGGGTGGTGTGCAGGAGATCGTGCAGGTATGGGTGAATACACCAAAGGCACTTAAAATGGAGCAGCCGGCTTATTTTGCTTTGCAAGCTGAAGACACCCCCACCACTACGGAAAATGAAGGTCGCGTGCAGATTGCAGTGGTGGCTGGAAATTACAAAGCCATTACGGGGCCGGTTAGCACCCCAGGCCCCGTGATGGCGCTCCGCCTCACGCTGCAGGCCGGAGGCCAGTGTGCTATACCTATACCTGCTGATCACAACGCCATGCTATACCTGCTGGACGGTCAGGTTATGCTCGAAGGCTACGGTCTGGTTGATGCTCTAAACCTGGCTCTCCTGAACCAAGATGGCGAAACCTGCACCATAACCGCCCACCAAGACACGCGTCTGTTGTTCCTTTCCGGAAAGCCGCTGGATGAGCCACTGGCCATGCACGGACCTTTTGTGATGAATAATCAGACCGAAGTCATGCAGGCTATGCGGGATTACCAGATGGGTAAGATGGGGATGCTGTTCGAGTAATTGCCATTAACCACTCCGCACAAAGTGACTTCACCCGTACATCATTCAATGGAGCAGGCCTGTCCGGGAAGGTTGACAGAAGTGTTGCAAATGGAGAATATGGACAAAATGAAGATGAGTAGATTCGCTATAAAAACGGCTCTCCTACCTGGGAGGGCCGTTTTTGTTTCTATCCGGCGTGTACATCGGAAATAAACTGTATCACTTTGGCTATGTTATAAGTATATTGTAGTTAAGCTTTTTCGAGCGGGTAACCCGGTGCAGTCCTTTTAGGATAGAGCACTGTGGTTGCGACCGACCGAAAGCAGCATATAAGCAGTAGAACAGGCGATACGTTAACAATTGTGTATTTCGTTGTTCACTGCTTTTATTGTACTACGCAGCAGAATTGCTTATCAGTATCCTGCAGAATCATAAACCAGTAGCAATTACATATGAAAGCATACAGCAAGTGGTATCATCCATACGAGATCAACGAAAAGTATCAGAAACGTGTCGCCTATTTCAGCATGGAGTTCGGGATACACCAAGCGCTCAAAACCTATTCGGGTGGCCTTGGTTTTCTGGCGGGTTCGCACATGCGCAGCGCCCACGATCTGCGCCAGAACATGATCGGTATAGGTATACTCTGGAAATACGGCTACTATGATCAGGTTCGCAACGATGACCAGACCATGCGCGTGCAGTTTCAAAAGAAGTACTATACCTACCTCGAGGACACGGGCATTATGGTGACTGTAATGGTGAACGGCCATCCGGTAAAAGTGAAAGCGCTGGTGCTGCGCCCCGAAGTGTTTGGCACGGTGCCTATGTATTTTCTGACGACAAATATACCTGAGAATGATCACCTGGCCCGAACCATCACCTTTCATCTCTATGATAAAGAACCATCGACCCGTATTGCGCAAAGCATAGTGCTGGGTATAGCCGGTGCCAAGGTGGTGGAAGAACTGGGTGGTGCCGATATTTATCACATGAACGAAGGGCATGCCTTACCACTGGCTTTTCACCTGCACGAGAAATTCGGAAACACCGATGATATGCGAAAGCGCATTGCGTTTACGACCCACACCCCCGAAAAAGCCGGTAACGAAGTGCACGACATTCACCTGCTCTACAACATGTCTTTCTTCAACAACACATCACTGGAAGAGGCGCGTCGTATGACGGGGATGCATGGCAATTTCTTCGATTATACCTTGGCAGCCCTGCGCATTGCAAAAGTAGCCAATGGGGTATCGCAGCTGCACGGCCAGGTGGCCCGTGGTATGTGGTACGAGAGTGGCAATGTGTGCGAGATCAAGGCGATCACCAATGCCCAGAACGCCCGTTTCTGGATGGACAGTGGCATGCGGCAGGCTTTGGAACGCGATGATACCCAGGCGCTGGTGCAGCGAAAGGCAGATATGAAACAGGAGCTTTTTGACACCGTGGCAGACCAAACCGGCAAATTGTTCCGAAAAGATGTGCTCACAGTGGTATGGGCGCGCCGCTTTGCTGCCTACAAACGTGCTGACTTACTGGTGCACGACATTGAGCGGTTTTTTGACATGCTCTCGCAGACAGACCAGCCGGTGCAGGTGATCTGGGCCGGTAAACCGTACCCGTTTGATGAAGGTGCTGTGAGCGTGTTTAATAGTCTGGTAAACCTTTCGTACCAACGCAAGAACCTCGCCGTGCTGACGGGCTATGAGATCGGCTTGTCCCGCAAACTGAAGCAGGGCGCTGATGTGTGGTTGAACACACCCCGCCGTCCGCGCGAAGCTTCTGGTACGAGCGGTATGACGGCTGCCATGAATGGTGCCGTGAACTTGTCGGTGCTGGATGGCTGGCTACCGGAATTTGCCCGACACGGCGAAAACAGCTTTGTACTGCCCATAGTGGACAATAGTCTGTCGGATGCCATGCAGGATGAGATTGATCATAAAAATCTGATGAGCATTCTCGAGAATGAGGTGATACCGACTTATTACAAGGACCGGGGCAAGTGGATGAACATTGTGAAGCAGAGCATGCGCGATGTGATGCCGTTTTTCGACTCAGATCGGATGGCGCATCAATACTACGAACTCATGTACTAATTGATTTTTAGAAAAAGGAATACCTGACAAAGGATTATAGTCTATTGATGAATAAAAAGAGCTGCTCTATACCAGAGCAGCTCTTTTGCATATTGGAATAAAAGGTCTTTTGTCTAAAAACTCCTTTATCAAAAAAAGTCTGATTCCAATTATCTGCCAAATCGGGTTCCAAAGAAGTCCCCTTGTTTCCAGCTTGGTCGCTGCGCTGCGTTGGCTACCTGGTAGCTAATCAGGAAGTTCAGCTGTACATACCTTTTGCCGGCGTTGAAATCGAAGGTACTGGTGATTTCGTCCTGTGGCAGGTGGTAGTGTACCTTGCGCCATTGCTCTACCTGCTTGTTCAGGTTGTTTTGTCCGTCTTTGGTCTTGTTGCCATACTTAATGTGCAGGGCAGGTATACCTTGCATCACAAAGCTGTACTGGTCACTGCGGATAAAACGCATTTGCTCTGGCTCCGGATCATCTTCAACCGTCATACCTAAATGGTTCGCAGCTGTGGCTACTTCATTTTCCAGGGTAGAGTGGTTCGCTCCCAGTCCTACAACCGACAAAAGCGGCGCAATGATCGTTGGCATATCGGTGTTGATGTTGGCCACGATCTGCTCTGCCGGCACGGTCGGGTAACGGGCGAAATAGGCGGAACCCAACAGGCCCATTTCCTCGGCAGTTACCATAACAAACAGTACAGAACGCTTCGGTTTTTCTTTTAGTCTGGAGTAGATTTTCCCGATTTCGAGCACACTGGCCACGCCGGAGGCATTGTCGTGGGCGCCGTTGTAGATGGAGTCACCGTTTACGGCACGACCTATACCTACGTGGTCGAGGTGGGCGCTGTGCACCACATACTCGTTCTGAAGCTGCGGGTCAGATCCGGTTATTTTGCCGATAACGTTGTGGCTTTCAAAATCTTTGTAGTTGGAGGTATAGCTGGTGCGCAGTGTGCGGTTAAGTGGAGCAGAGGCAGGTTTACCCTGCTTCAGCTGCTCGCCAAGCTTAGCCATTTCTATACCTGTTCCTTTTAGCAGTTGCTCAAAAGTGGCTGCGTTGATATTGCCCAGTACCCGGATTTTGTCAGAAACATAGTTGCGTGATACAGCCACTTTACCGTTCGGGTCCATGACGCTATACGTACCGCGCGCCAGGTTTGCGACACCAGCTTTCGGGTTGTCCGTTGCCACAATCACGCCCACGGCGCCTTTCTCGGCAGCGATCTTTAACACCGTCATCATGTCGCGGCTGTAGGCCGACACAGTAGAAGGGAAACTGGCAGGAGCGCCGCGCATGACCACCACAATTTTGCCGGTCACGTCTATACCTGCGTAATCATCATAACCCAGGTCAGGTGCGCTGATGCCGTAGCCGGCAAACACAAGCGGAGCCTCCACACGCACCTCCGGCTCTTCGGCATGCGGGTAGATGGAGAAGTCTTTGCCATAGGTCAGTTGCAGTTCGCTCCCTGTGGAGTCGGCAATGGTCATGCTGGCCTCTTTGCCGGGGAATGACTGGCGCAGACGTACCAGTTGCAGATAAGTGCCATTCTCACCACCGGGTTCTATACCTGCCTTCTGGTAATGCTCCACTACATAATCCACAGCCATCTGGTAACCTTCGGTGCCGGGCTTGCGACCTTGCAGCCGATCATCAGCCAGGTACTTGATGTGGGCTTTTATGTCATTGGTCTTTACCTTTTTAAGAGATTTTTCGGCAGGCTTGTCGAGTGCCAGCGACTGGGCGGAGGCGCTCCCTTGCAGCAGGAGGCCACATGAAAGAGCTAAAATCAGAAAGCGTTTCATTCAGATCAGATTGGTTGTGTCACCAAATATAAGAGAAATGCAGCATAGCGCCTACCCTATACCTTGTCTACAGGTATAGGTAGGCCGGTATGCGGTTATTTTTTTTGATTTTTACGATGCTCCATTCTGCGCAGGATCAAGGTCAGTATCGTGAGGAGCAACAGAAAAAGAAGCAGACTCAGCATCTTCATGCCCTTACTGTTTGGCGTTTGCTCAGTGGGAATCTGCGCATATGTTACTCAGCTTTGGCTTCTTCCTGATGCACGAGGTAGCTGGTCAGTTTGTCCCACTGCAATCCCTGAAAACCGGCCCAGCCACCCTCTGCGATCAGGGTATTGAGCACGGAACGGTCGCCGGATTCTTCGCCCTGGTTGTTGATGTATTCGTTCTTCCCGATTTCAGAGCCAATCAGTCTGGTGCCCTGCAACTCTACCCGAAAGGTACTGCTGGCCTCTTTGGTGAAAAAATGCTCGGTAACTTCCTCTTTGTTTGTAGGCGGGTTGGGTTTCTCGCTGGGATGTACCATAAACTCAGCCAGGTTATCCTCTATGCGGATGCTGGATATATTTACCCAGTTCGTTACATTAGAGGCAGGCAGCGTGATCTTTACGAAATAGCCCATCTCCGGGATCACAGCCGTCGTTTTCCGCCCCCGATCGTCATGCAGTTCGAAGGTGGAATTGATGCCCTCCAGATTAGACCAGAGGTTCACATTGAAAAGCTTCTTTTTTGATTCCTCAAAAGCCGCCTGCGCACTGGCCACGTCCGGGTAGTCCTGCTCATTCTGGTAGACTTTATCCTTGGCTTCCTCGCCCTTCAATACTTTAACTTCTTCTTTTACTTTATCTATTATTTTCTTGATACCCATAATCAGATCGATTTTACCGTGTTAATTGAACAAGGTATATACGTGATGCCCGCCATATTTAGCAGGAGGACTGCATTAAATTTCTTTAGTTAGATGACATTTTTTCAACCCCCGGATAAAAGCAACAGAGCGCCACCTGCTCTAGGTAGCGCTCTGTTTTGTGTAACTCCTGCCGCAGCTCAATATTTGGAAAGTTTTAGTTTGCCGGTCCTTCCCTGGCCGTCGGTGCAGTACAGCATGTAGATGCCTTTGTTGAGTTTAATATCCCTGAAATCAAGGTGCAGGCTGTTCTCTGAGACTTCCGGTATTGTACTTGTCCTGTACACGAGCCTGCCCGCCATGTCGTAGAGCACCAGCTCCTGAACAGTTGTCATACCCTGCGGCAGTTGTAGTGTAAGCTCGTCTCGGAAAGGATTCGGGTACGCGCTGATCTCCCGTTTGAGCGGTGCATCCCGGACTTCTGAAATTGCCTGAGCCGAGGCTGTGGCTATACCTGAAACAACGTAAGGAGAGAGCCTGTTGCCAGGTATAGGCCGTTCGAATGTACCATTCGGGAGCTGCCAACCTACTGCCAGGTGGTCACCGCCGCCACCCTCCAGATGGATTGCTTCAATGTAATAGCGCTTGCCAGCCTCAAGCGTGATCTTAGCAGACTGCTGACTCGGCGACTTCAGCCATTCGCGCTCATACGTCCAGCCTGGCACCGAAGCGATGCGCACCTTTTGGGCCGGATTTTCGGATGTGCTCAGGTATAGCTCGGCCACATCATCTCCCGCTATCCAGAAGGTATACTGGCCGGTTAGAGGAGCGGTCACATAGCCTCTGATCTGCTGCCCGTAATTAGTGCCTACATTAACCGGCGCCTCGAAAACAGAGAGCTCCGAGGTACTGGTCGGGGCAGTGTGGACCGGTACTACACTTACACTGCTGCCATGCACATTCGCCCAATAGTGGCGTGTGATTTTACCGGCAGTTGTTGGCGGCGTGCTGCCAAAAGGAGAGAGTCTGCTGCCAGGTATAGGCCGCTCTAACGTGCTGTTCGGGAGCTGCCAACCAACGGCCAGATGGTCACCGCCGCCACCCTCCAGGTGCAGGGCCTCAATGTAGTAGCGCTTACCTCCTTCTAAAGGGATCTTAACCGATTGCTGCCCCGGCGACCTGCCCCATTCCCGCTCGTAGGTCCAACCGGAAACGGTGGCAATGCGCACCTTCTGAGCAGGATTGTCTGTTGTGCTCAGCCACAGTTCTGCAAAGTCATCGGCTGCGATCCAGAAGGTATACTGACCCGACACCGGCGCTGTCACATAACCCCTGACACGCTGACCATAGTTTGTACCCACATGGGCAGGCGCTTCAAAGCTGATGATCTCGCTCACGCTGGTAGGTGTGGTGCTGACAGGTATAGCCGCCACGCTGCTGCCGTGTACGTTTGCCCAGTATTCTCTGGTGATCTTACCGGAGCCGGGGATGTCGCTGCCTCCAGTAATGTTGACCGTCACAGGGTTGGAGGTGGAAGTATGCCCCTGATTATCGGTGGCTTTTGCCGTAATGCTGTAGCTGCCCGCCGTTGTGGGCCGCCAGGTATAGCTGAAAGGTTGTGTGCCGGAACTGCCGATGACAGTGTTGCCGGCCAGGTACTCAATTTTCGTCCAGGTGCGGGCCAGGTCTGTGAAAGTTACTTTCAGCTCCACATTGCTGCCTGCTGCAAAAGAGGAGTTGTTGGCAGGCGACGAAATAGCAACTGGTCTGATCGACGAGGTGCCACAGTCGGGGTACAGGTCAACGAAAGTGGCAGTAGACAGCCCCGCAGCATCTGTTACCTTCAGGTTGATCCGGTAAAAATAAGTTTCCCCGTCGCAACCAACCGGTGTGATGGTGGCAGAGGTGGACGGGTTGGTGTCGACTGCTTCGGGGTGGGTATGGGTATTGTGATGCAGTTCCGTCTGCCACTCGTATTTCAACTGGGCTGCCGTGTGCTCCCGGTCTGTTACATTGGCTGTCAGCTTGTATACCGTGCTTTGCGTCATCGGGTATTTTGTGCTGGCGGCTGGGCTGGTGATCTGCACGGTAGGCGGTGTGTTGTTCAACGAGATGTTCAGATTGGTTGTGGTACTCAGGCCTCCTGCATCTGTCACTTTCAGCACCACCTGGTAAGAGGCAAGGCCAGATGCGTTAAAGGTATGGCTCGGGTTAGCCTCTGTAGAGAAAGCGGTTCCGTCCCCGAAATTCCACTCATACCGGAGCGCCTGTCCCTCCGGATCGGAAGAGCCCGAACTGCTGAACCTGACGGTGAGGGGACTTGGACCAAAGAGTTTGTCAGCTGAAGCCACTGCTTTAGGAGGCTGATTGGTGCCCGCGCCGTAGCTGATCTTGCGCAATTGTGCCGCGTAGTTGATGTAGTAAAGTCCACCCGATACCGGGTTAGTGGCTATGGCTACCACAGCGGCTCCGTTATCAACAAAGTTGCTGATCGATTTGGGATTATCTGATGCATCAAACGTGGAGGACTTGATCCAGCCCCCTACATAATCACCAAAAAAATAAGTGTTCTTGTACTGCGCCGGAAAATCATTGCCGGTATACCAGATGCCCCCCGTTACAGAGCCACCTCCAAACTGCGGTCCGGAGACAGGAGAGTTCGCCGCACCGATGTTCACCACCGTGGCATCCTCGCCTGTGAAAGTGCCGGTACGGGAGCCACCGCCTTTTTGCACGTGCAGCCAGTCAAAAGCCGGACGGGCATGTACAAATAACCTGAAGCTGGAAGCAGGTATAGTTACATTCCAGTTGCAGGGGTTGCCGAAGTAGGGTTGTGTGGTGCGTCTGGGTGGCAGGATGAGTTCCCGGTACAGGAAATACGGCTGGGTACAGCTACCCTGCCCGTATAGTGGGTTCTGGGCCGTTTGCGTGTTATATACCAGCCGGTGGTAGTGCCACTCCTGTTGCTCCAGCCCCTCATAAATGGGCCAGCCGAAGTTCATGCCCGGTCTTGGGGCAACGTTTATCTCTTCGTAGTTATACCAGCCCACATCCCCAATGTACAGCGTGCCGGGATTACCAGCACCGCCTGAGCCTGGTTTAATTGTAAAACGGAAAGGGTTTCTAAAACCAAGCGCCCATACCCGGGAGGCCGGAGACCGTGGGGCAGAAGAATTGTAGAAAGGATTAGAGGATAGTCCGTTACCGGTTGCCGGGTCTATGCGCAGAATTTTGCCATTGAGTGAGTTGACCTGCTGTGCCCGGTGGGCGCCAATATTGTCACGCTCTGTTATAATGCCGTCCCGGAGCGCCTGGGGCACATACGTGTCGTTAGGGTTGGCGGGGTCATAGCCTGTGTCTACGTAGCCAGCCGAGCCCGCATCACCGGTCGAAACCAGCAGGGAGCCATCTTCCCCAAATACCAGAGATCCCACCCCATGGCCCATGTAAAGTATAGGTATACCGCTGGAGATGGCCTCGCCGATCAGGATCTTGCGGGTACTCAGGTCGGTTGTCTTGCGGTTGTCTGAGGAGCGGGCAGTGTAACGGGTCAGGCGACCGATGGTGGCGTTGTTATACTCATTGGCTGAAGCGCTGTAGCTGCCGGTGCCGTGGTAGAGCAGGTGGTGCCTGTCGACCACATAAAGCAGGTAGAAATAGCCATTGGAGTCAAAATTGGGGTCCAGCGCAAATCCCAGCAGACCATGGTCCACCCAGTTGCCTACCTCTTCGCTGATGTCGATCAACGGCACAGGAAGTTTCTGCCCGTTCTCCACGATCCATACCTTACCAGCCTTTTCCCAGACATAAATCCGGTTTCCGTCTTTTGAAAAAGTGAGGCCTACGGCAGCATCCCAGGTGCCACCTATCTGCACGTTGGTAAAGCCTGAAGGCTGGGCATGCAGTGTGGCTGAGATTAGTAGCGAAAGAAGCAGGTATAGGCTGATGGTGTAAAACCTGAAGTGATGTAGAGTGGAGGAGGTATACCTGATGTGCAGACGCAATCGGGAGCAGCCTCTGGAAAAGACGCTGTGTGTGTAATCCTTGTTCATAAGGTAAAAATTAGGGGTAATCGTAATGGTATGTAGGCAGGTGCAAAACGTATACCGGCGATTCTGAGGGCATCGTATTGCCAGTGTTATACCTGACAGCGGTCAGGGTAGGAGCGTAGGGAGCGGCAGTTCTATTATAGTCATCATACCACCACTTCAACAGTATACTTATATCAGACTATATATTTGAATAGTTTAAAATACTATTCAAATAACTATAATAAATACGCTGTTATGAGTCTATTGTTTCAGCAGCAGGAGGCAAAAAAGAAGCCCTTCCACCAAAGGCAGAAGGGCTTGCAGGGGAAGGGTTTAGGTATAATCAGAGATGCTCGGAACGCTACCTTCAGGTATAGCGGAATGTAGGTTAAGATCGAGCTTGTTTTGCTGGTGCTTCTCCTTCAACCAGTGGTGTTACGTCCTCGTCCTCTTCCAAAGACCAGCCTGTTTTGAGGCCGATGATAAACCAGGCCAGGGCCAGTACACCACCCGCAAAGATCGTGTCACCGATCACACGCAGCCAGCGCAGGATGTTCATGGTGTCGGTCTGCATGAACTCCATGGAGCGGGCATACCACAGGCCGTACTCTACACTCGCCCAGGTCTGCATCAGACCGATTGGCAACACGCTGATCAACACCATCAAAATCAGACCGATGTTAATGGACCAGAAAGCGAAGCTGATCACACCGTCTTTCCAGCGGCGGCGGGCAGACAGGCCTTTGAGTACGAAGAGCATCAAACCGATACCCAGCATACCGTATACCCCGAACAGGGCGGTGTGGGCGTGCACTGGAGTCGTGTTCAGGCCTTGCATGTAGTAGAGCGCAATCGGCGGGTTGATCACGAAACCGAACACACCGGCGCCTATCAGGTTCCAGAAAGCCACGGCCACAAAAGAGTAGATCGGCCATTTGTAAGCTTTGATCCAAAGCGTGAGTTTACTGATCTGCAGGTTATGGTAAGCCTCAAAACCAATCAGCACCAGTGGCACTACTTCCAACGCACTAAAGGTCGCACCCAAGGCCATTACCGCAGTCGGTGTACCGCTAAAGTATAAGTGGTGGAAAGTACCGATAATACCGCCAAACAGGAAGATGATGGTCGAGAACAGTACCGTAGCCGTAGCCATTTTGGTGTCTAGCAGGCCCATGCGTACGAACAGGAAGGCGATTACCACGGTAGCGAACACTTCGAAGAAGCCCTCTACCCACAGGTGCACGACCCACCAGCGCCAGTACTCGGCAATGGCCAGATTAGTGTGTTGCCCCCACATCAGGCCAGCGGCGTAGAAAATAGCAATGGCCGCTGATGAGATCAGGAACATACCCAGCAGGTGGCGTCCTTCTACGTCGTTGCGGAAGGCAGGCAGGATGGCGCGTACCATCAGGGCCAGCCACAGGAACAAGCCCACCAGCAGGAAGATCTGCCAGAAGCGACCTAAATCCACATACTCATAGCCTTGGTGACCGAACCAGAAGTTCTCAGTATAGCCTAGTTTCTGCATGATGCCGTACCACTGACCAGCCAATGAACCCGCCACAATGATAAGCAGGCAGACGAACAGGAAGTTTACACCCAGCTTCTGGAACTTTGGCTCATGACCCGACACGGCAGGAGCTATGTACAGACCAGTAGCCAGCCAGGAAGTCGCGATCCAGAAGATGGCCAGCTGTACGTGCCAGGTACGGGTGATGGAGTAGGGGAGATATTCCGCCAGCGGGAAGCCGTAAAGCGCCTGCCCTTCCACACCATAGTGCGCCGAAACAACCCCGAGCGTCACTTGCACCAGAATTAAAGCGGTCACAATCCAGAAGTACTTCAGCGTAGCCTTCATGGAAGGGGTTGCGGTTAGTCCCAGCAAGGGGTCCTGCTTCGGCAGTTTGGAGTGGTCGATCTCTTCTTCTTTGTTAGAAGCATAGTAGTAAGCCAGCATCCCTACCCCCGCGATCAGGATGATCACCGAAAAACCCGTCCAGATAATGAGGTCGGAGCTGGGTTCATTGGCTACCAGTTTCTCTGCAGGCCAGTTATTGGTATAGGTAATTTTTTTGCCCGGACGTTCCGTCACGCAGGCCCAGGAAGTCCAGAAGAAGAAGGTGTTTAGCTTCTCCATGCGCACCGGGTCCTCCACGGTGTTGTCCTTCATGGCATAGGCGTCGCGGTGTTTGGCCAGCGCCGGATCGTTCATGAACAAACCAGTATAGTGCATGCCCACCTCTGCGATTGCTTCCGCTCTCAGGTCCGAGATGGTCAGTATACCTGTCTCCGGGTCGTAGGTGTTGGCTCGGATCTGCTTCTGCAGACGGGCCTCGAGCATGGCTTTTGTCTCTTCGTCCAGGTCGTCATAGAGCACACCTTTTTCCTGCTGCGCCCAGTAATCCAGGAAGTACATGGCCTCTTTGTGCAGCCAGTCGGCGCTCCAGTCTGGTGCTATGTAGGCCCCGTGGCCCCAGATTGATCCTAATTGCTGGCCGCCCGTGGACTGCCATACGTTCTGCCCGTCTTTGATGTCATCTCCGGTGAAAAGCACTTTACCGGATGTGGTGACTACCTTGTCAGGTATAGGCGGCGCCTCTCTGTATATCTCGATACCGTAGTATCCGAGAACGGCGAAGGAGCCGACAATCACGGCAATGAACCCCAGCCATAAGTTTCTGTATTTCATAAAAGGTAAAAGTTTGAGTGGTTTATGTAGAGTTAAAATTGAAATTCAAGAAGTGTGGCCTGAATAGTCATATTTTCAGAAAGCTCGCTGACGATGAAAGCTCTATCAGGTTCATGCTCCACCATGCCCTGCCTGCTCAGCGGTTGCCCCAGCACACACACATTATACCAGCAAGCCGTTCCATGCCATTTCCGCTTCGTTGATTTTTGGACCATCGCAAAGGTCTTACCGGGTAGCAAGTAGAAAAATGACATAGGTCATTAATAAAAGATACAAAAGTCTTCTATTAAAATACAAGCTGGAAATATCTTTGTGCAGGGTAGGAAATGCCATGCAAGCTATACCTGAAACACTCTCATTATTATATATAGAGTTTCATTAAATATTAATTCATGAATAAATCAGAGAAATCGCAGCAATCCGGTAGTTCGCATGATAAAGCCAGTGACAAGGCTTTGCTCACTACGGATCTTACAGCCTTAGCCCGCGGGCTGAAGGAGGAAGAGAACTGGCAAAAAATCGGGCGGGGCTCCAGGACGATCTTTAAGTCGGACACGTTGCGGATCCTGCTGAACGTGATGCAGGCAGGCTCTGAAATTAAAGCCCACCAGGCACCGGGCCCCATCAGTGTTCAGGTGATCGAAGGCCGGATCAGCTTCAACACGGAAGCCGAGTCTGTGGAACTGAGCAAAGGGCAAATGCTGACACTGCAGGCGCATGTGCGACATAGTGTAGAGGCGCTTGAAGAGACAGCTTTTTTGCTGACGGTGTCTCCGCTTCCTGCAAGTGTTCAGTCGAAGTAAAAAACTTAAAAGAATTTAGAGGGCAATGGCATGCTGCCATGCGGAAGCAAAAAAGATGACGAAGGTCACTATTAAAAGAGATAAAGGTCTTTTATTGAAGAACACCCAGAGAATACCTTTGTACTGTAAATGAAAGCCAAACAATACCAATTAAACAGAAGTTCGGCACCCGGAAATGAGAGCACAAAACCATAGGCTAACACAGGGAACGGACTACTATTTTACTAAACAGATAAACATCATTTAACTCAAAAAACAAAATCCAACCATTATGAAATCTATCAAAACCGCTGCTTTTATTTTCCTGGCTGCTCTGGTATTCTATAGCTGCTCTTCTGACAACACCACCACTACTGAAACTAAATCGGAGTCTGGCCTGGCCCATCAGGCACCTCCCGCTGCTGTAGAAGATGACGGAAAAGGTATAGGACCCATCTCGTCAGTAGAAGTTGGAGCTGAAATAGACGAAGCACTGGCTGCTGAAGGTAAATCCATTTTCGAAGGCAAATGCTCCGCCTGCCACCAGTTGTCTGACCAGAAAATTGTAGGACCTGGCCTGCAGGGCGTGACAGAGAAACGCAAGCCGGAATGGATCATGAACATGGTGATCAACCCTGAAGAAATGACCAAGAAAGATCCGACCGCCAAAAAGCTGCTGGCAGAGCACTTAACTCAGATGACCAACCAGAACATCAACGAGGCCGATGCCAGAGCTCTACTGGAATTCTTACGTCAGAACGACAAAAATTCTTAATCAAAAAAAAACAGCAAAAACTATAATCATCATGAAATCATTATTCTCAACCATCAAAAAAGCGGCTCCTGCCGCGGCCTTTACGCTGGCACTGGCCGGCGGCGCGGCCCTGCAGGGTTGCAGCAGCGGACCTGGCGAAGGTAGTGCCACAGCTGCTGGTGTTGCCTCAGACGCTGCGCAGGCAGTGTATGTAGCACCGGGCAAGCATGACGAGTACTACTCTTTCCTGTCTGGCGGTTTCAACGGACAGATGTCTGTGTATGGACTTCCTTCCGGCCGACTGCTGAAGATCATCCCGGTGTTCACGCAGCACGGTGAGAACGGCTACGGCTACAACGAAGAGTCGAAAGCCATGCTCAACACTTCACATGGTTTTATCCCTTGGGATGACCTGCACCACCCCAAACTGTCCCGTACAAACGGTATGACAGACGGTCGCTGGCTGTTTGCCAACGGTAACAACACCCCGCGTGTAGCCCGTGTCGACCTGTCTACTTTCGAGACTGTAGAGATCATGGAGATTCCAAACTCTGCCGGTAACCACTGCTCGCCATACCCAACTGACAACAACGAGTACGTGATTGCAGGTACACGCTTCTCTGTGCCACTCGACATGAAAGGCGGTACAGCTGACGTGAGCATGGACGAGTACAAGGACAAGTTCCGCGGCTCTATCTCCTTTATTAAAGTTGACCAGGAGAAAGGCGACATGGAGCTGGACTTCCAGATTCTGGTACCTGGTTTTGACTACGACTTGGCAAACGGTGGCAAAGGCCCGTCTTCTGACTGGGTGTTCTTCACCACTTATAACACAGAGCGTGCCGGTACCCTGAAGGAACTGGGTGCATCGCAGAACGACCGCGACTACCTGGCTGCTGTGAACTGGAAACTGGCTGCCAAGTATGCCGCAGAAGGCAAGGCGAAGGAAATGCCAGCTTACTACTATCACAACAAAATGGACAAGGATACACACATTGCCAAGTCTACTATCAAGAAGACGGTTCGCTACCTGCTCCCGGAAGATTGCCCGGGCATGATGTACCTGATTCCGGCACCTAAGTCACCACACGGCATCGACGTGGACCCAAGCGGCGAGCACATGGTAGTAAGCGGAAAACTGGCTGCCACCATCCCGGTGTTCTCTTTCTCTAAAATGCAAAAGGCGATCGAAGACAAGGCCTTTGACGGTGAGATCAACGGTATCCCAGTGTTCAAATACGAGTCTGTGCTGAAAGCAGAAGTGCCGGAGCCAGGTCTTGGACCATTGCACACCGAGTTTGACGGAAAAGGCAACGCCTATACCTCTATGTTCGTGTCTTCTGAAGTTGTAAAATGGAAACTGAGCGACTTCACTGTAGTAGACAGAATGCCGGTTTACTACTCAGTTGGTCACTTGATGATCCCTGGTGGTGACACCCACACACCGGACGGCAAATACCTGGTAGCCATGAACAAGATCACCAAAGACCGCTACCTGCCAACTGGTCCTGAACTGGCACACTCTGCCCAGTTGATCGATATCAGCGGCGAGAAAATGCGCATGCTCCTGGACTTCCCGACCGTAGCTGAACCGCACTACGCACAGGCCATTAAAGCGGAGAAAGTAGCGCCTAACAGTGTGAAATTCTACGACCTGGCCAAGAACAAGCACCCACATGCGGTGAAGAAAGAGGCTGACGCCAGCGTGACCCGCGAAGGGAATGTTGTAAGAGTGAAAATGACGGCCATCCGTAGCCACATGACCCCGGATAACATCGAAGGCGTGCAGGTAGGCGACACCGTACTCTTCCACGTGACCAACCTCGAGCAGGACTGGGACGTACCGCACGGATTCGCGGTGATGGGCGCCAACACAGCCGAAACCCTGATCATGCCGGGCGCGACACAAACGCTGCGCTGGGTACCGAAGAAAGCCGGTGTGTTCCCATTCTACTGCACCGACTTCTGTTCTGCACTCCACCAGGAAATGCAAGGCTACATCAGAGTATCTCCTAAAGGCTCTCCTGTACCAATTTCCTTCTCAACAGGCAAAAAGAAGCCTGCCGCTTAACCAACTGGGATAAGCCGGGCAATACAAAAGCGGAGGTTGCCCAAAGCAGCCTCCGCTTAATTTTTAATTTTCACCTTAAAATAAACAAGGATGAAAGCTTACCTCAAAGTGCTGATGATGATAGCCTCGCTGTCTCTCGGTTTATTATTCCTCTTCCCGATGTGGAAAATCTACCTGCTGGCTCCCCAGTATCCCGAGGGGCTGGAGATGCACATCTGGGTAAACAAAATTTCAGGTGATACGGACGGAGCGCTCCAGAACTTCAATATTCTAAACCACTACATTGGTATGGAGCCAATCCACGCAGACTCGTTCGCCGAACTTAAAATCATGCCTTACATCGTCATCTTCTTTATGGTGACAGGTATACTGGTAGCCCTGCTGGGCAAAAGAAAACTGGTTCTTTCCTGGGTTGTGCTGCTGATGATAAGCGGCGCCGTAGGTATAGCCGACTTCTATATGTGGCTCAATAAATTCGGCACCAACCTCGATCCGACTGCCCCGATCAAAGTACCGGGTATGACATACGTTCCGCCACTGCTCGGAAGCAAAACGCTGCTCAATTTCGACGCCTTGTCGCTGCCTGCCTGGGGTAGCTTAGGCATAGGGCTGGCAATATTACTGGGAGGTCTGGTGTACTTCTTCAGCCGCAGTACAGTGCAAGTGAAAAGTGCAAAAAAAGTGATGGCATGAAATCACTAAACTTATACCTGAGTTGCCTGGTGCTGTTGTTTGTGCTCCTGCTGGCAGGTTGCCAGGTAGAGCCACAACCCATCGCCTACGGCGAGGTAAACTGCGCCCACTGTCAGATGACAGTATCAGACAACAGGTATGGCGCTGAGATGATCAATGACAAAGGCAAACCGTTTTACTTCGACTCAGCCGAGTGTCTGGCCCTGTACCTGGACCAGAATCCGGATCAGGCAGAAAAAGCGGCCTATGTGCTGGTAACAGATTTCACTAAACCCGGTGAACTGATGGATGCCCGTAGCGCCAGTTTTATACAGAGCAAAGAGCTCCCAAGCCCGATGGGCATGTACCTGACCGCCGTGGCAGATGAAGCCACAGCTACCAGAATGCAACAGGAAGTAGGCGGTCGCCTGCTGAACTGGGAACAGGCCATGACAAGCGTTAAAAGCAATGAGAAACCTGAGTAAATTTCTAATAGTTTGCACCGCATATGCTTTGGTGTGCCTGCTGGGAAGCCCTGCTGTTTTCGGCGACACACTAAAGGTATGCACCACCTGTAAGTACCATTCCGTGAAAGAAGCCGTGCGCCAGGCGAAAGCCGGCGACATTGTGCTTGTGGATGGCGGCGTGTACAAGGAATCAGGTATAGAGATCACCCAGCCTATTAGTCTGATCGGGCGCAACAACCCCGTGATCGACGGCCAGAACAGCGGCCAGATCATTACCATCAAATCTTCCAACGTGAAACTGGAAGGCTTTACAGTGCAAAACGTGGCCGTGAGCTACATGCGCGACGACGCTGCCATCCGGGTGGCCGACCGCCAAAATATCCAGATACTGAACAACACGGTGCTCAACACCTACTTTGGCATATACCTGCAAAACGCCGACAACAGCGTGGTGAAAGGCAATATAGTGAAAGGAGAGAACACCGGAAAGATAGAATCATCGCTGGGCAATGCCATACATGTGTGGCGCACTGACGGTGCCGAGATTAGTAACAACAGGGTAGAGGGACACCGCGACGGCATCTATTTTGAGTATGTAACCAACAGCCAGGTGCACGAAAACATCAGCGAGCGCAACAACCGCTACGGGCTGCACTTTATGTTCTCGGACGGCAACGTGTATACCCAAAATATTTTCCGGGAAAACGGGGCCGGTGTGGCAGTGATGTATACCCGCAACATCCGGATGGAGCACAACACCTTTGAAGATAACTGGGGCGCAGCCGCTTACGGACTGCTGCTGAAGGATATCTCGCAAAGCGTTATCCTAAACAATACCTTCCGCAGAAACACCACCGGCATTTACATGGAAAGCTCCAGCCGGCTCGACATCACCAGCAACGATTTTGACCGCAATGGCTGGGCCATACGCCTGTTGTCGAGCTGCATTCAGGATACTTTCCGTCTCAACAACTTTACCGGCAACTCCTTTGATGTGAGCACCAACGGCAGCCCTACCATGAACCTGTTTGAGCACAACTACTGGGACAAATACAACGGCTATGACCTCGACAAGGACAAAGTAGGAGACGTGCCCTACCGGCCGGTGAGTCTGTACTCGATGCTGGTAGAACGGGTGCCGCCATCGGTTATGTTTATGCGCAGTTTTATGGTTGACCTGATGGATAGTATCGAGCGGGTACTGCCGAGTTTTATACCTGAGAGTCTGGTCGATGAACGGCCTTCAATGAAGAAAATAGATCATGATAGCGATAGAAAACTTGTCCAAAACTTACGGTAAGCTGACCGTGCTGAAAGACCTGACGGTACACTTTGAAGGTGGCCGTGTGGTGTCCATCATTGGCCCTAACGGGGCAGGCAAGACCACCATGAGCAAGTGCATTCTGGGGATGGTACTGCCCGACAGCGGCGACATCAAATTTAACGGCGAAAGTGTGCTCAGGAAGTACGCTTACCGCAGCCAGTTCGGTTACATGCCCCAGATCGGCCGCTACCCCGAGAACATGAAAATCCGCCAGGTGATTGAAATGGTGCGCGACATCCGTAAAGGTGCCGCTTCTATAGACGAAGAATTAATAGGCTTGTATGGCCTGAAAGATATGTATGATAAAAGGATGGGTGCGCTGTCGGGCGGCACGAAGCAAAAAGTGAGTGCGGCACTGGCTTTCATGTTCGACCCGCAGGTGCTCATCCTTGATGAACCAACCGCCGGCCTTGATCCGATTTCGGCGGAGATCCTGAAGTGTAAAATCCTGAAAGAAAAGAAAAAAGGCAAGCTGATCCTGATCACCTCGCACATTATGAGCGAAGTAGAAGAGGTGGCTGACGAAGTGATGTGCCTGATGGATGGAGCAGTGAAGTTTCACGAGACAATTTCCGGTATCAAACACCACACCAACGAGGAGCGCTTGAGCCGCGCAATTGCCAAAATTATGAACGAGGAGGACTAAACCATGAACAAGCTCATCAAGTACGTGCTCTATGACATTGTGCGCAACAAGATCATTGTCGCTTATACGCTGTTTCTGCTGCTGCTCTCCATCGGTTTGTTTCACCTGGGCGGCAGTCCGGATAAGGGCCTGCTGAGCCTTTTGAACCTGGTGCTTCTGACGGTGCCTTTGATCAGCATCGTCTTTGGCACCACCCACTTCTACAACTCCTACGAGTTCATGGAATTGCTGGTCTCCCAACCTATAAAGCGCAGCAAGATCTTTCTGAGTGAGTACCTGGGCGTGTCGCTCTCCCTTTCGGTTGCCTTCGGGATCGGGGTAGGCGTGCCGGTGCTCTTGTTTGCTCCCGGCGCCACCGGTTTATTCTTGTTGCTCACGGGCATCTTTGTCACCTTCATTTTTGTGGCCCTGGCCTTTCTGGCCTCTGTGATTACACGCGACAAGGCCAAAGGCATCGGTATAGCGCTGCTGCTCTGGTTTTACTTTGCGTTGATCTACGACGGGCTGGTGCTCTTTGTCCTCTACTCCTTTGGCGACTATCCGCTGGAGAAGGCGACCCTGGTGCTCACAGCCCTCAACCCGGTGGATCTGGGGCGGGTGCTGGTGCTGCTCAACCTGGACGTATCGGCGATGATGGGTTACACAGGGGCTCTCTACAAGAGCATCTTTGGCAGTGGCTGGGGCATTGCCATTGCCTTTGCCGTGATGGTGCTCTGGGTGCTGCTTCCGCTGCTCAGTGCCAGAAGGGTCTTCCAGAAAAGAGATCTTTAGGTATAGCAGTCCGCCGTAGTAGATGGGAACATTGCTATTTTTATAAACAAAAGAGCGCAGGTCAGTCGGCCTGCGCTCTTTTGCTTTTACGAGTCAGGATTTTCGGGCGGCGACAAGAACGGGTGCTCAACCACAGCGCGCTACCATAGCTAAGAATTATACAAAAAATGGAAAGCATTGAAAATGGGTATATACTTCACTGTCCGCGCCTAAAAAAAACCGGATAGGATACGGTGCGTACACAAGCCAAGAATGTTTAACAATACTCACCTTAAGCACCAAAAACTATGGCAAATCAGTCCCAACCATTAAACACATTACTGCATGGTCTACTACCGAAGTCTGTCAGATATGGTATAGCAGCCTTGTTCTGCGGCACTTTGCTTTTTAGCTGTTCATCAGGAGACAATGAAAATAAGACTGCCGAGTCGCAAGAACAAACCGGCCTGGCGCACCAGCAGGAGCAAGCGCCTGTAGAAGATGACGGCAAAGGTATAGGCCCTATTTCTTCTATTGAAGTAAGTGCAGATATAGATGAAGCCCTGGCTGCTGAGGGAAAAACGATATTTGAAGGCAAATGCTCCGCCTGCCACCAGTTATCTGACCAGAAAATTGTAGGACCTGGCCTGCTGGGCGTGACAGAGAAACGCAAGCCGGAATGGATCATGAACATGGTGATCAACCCCGAAGAAATGACCAAGAAAGATCCGACCGCCAAAAAGCTGCTGGCGGAACACTTAACTCAGATGACCAACCAGAACATCAACGAGGCCGATGCCAGAGCTATACTGGAGTTCTTACGCCAGAATGACCTGCAGGCACAAGGAAAATAATCTAAACCCCAAATATCATGAAAGTACTAAACCAGAAATTAAAAGCAATAGCACCCCGGCTAGGCTTTATGCTGACGCTTATTGCAGGTGTGGTACTGCAAGCATGTGGAGGAGGAGACGAGAGTAAGAAATCGGACACAGTTGATTCTGATGCCGCTGCTGCAGTATATGTTCCACCAGGACAACACGATGAATATTATTCTTTTCTATCCGGAGGCTTTAACGGGCAGGTTTCCGTCTATGGTCTTCCTTCGGGCAGGCTACTGAAGGTTATACCTGTATTTACCCAGTTTGCTGAAAACGGGTATGGTTATAACGAAGAAACAAAGCCAATGCTGATGACATCGCACGGTTTTATACCTTGGGATGACCTGCACCACCCGAAACTGTCGCGCACCGACGGCATGGCAGATGGCAAGTTCCTGTATGTGAACGGCAACAACACGCCTCGGGTGGCGAAGGTAGACCTGACGACTTTTGAGACCGTGGAGATCATGGAGATTCCGAACTCTGCTGGTAACCACTGCTCACCATACCCCACCAACAACAACGAATACATTCTTGCCGGTACCCGTTTTTCTGTTCCTCTGGACATGAAAGGTGGTATAGCCGAAGAAAGTATGGAAGATTATAAAGACAAGTTCCGCGGCTCAATTTCTTTCATCAAAACAAATGAAGATGATGGCCACATGGAGCTGGACTTCCAGATATTGGTACCTGGTTTTGACTATGACCTGGCAAACGGTGGCAAAGGACCTTCCGGTGACTGGGTATTTTTCACGACCTACAACACAGAGCGTGCAAACACTCTGAAAGAACTGGGTGCCTCTCAGAACGACCGCGACTACCTGGCCGCGATCAACTGGAAGCTGGCAGCCAAGTATGCTGCCGAGGGCAAAACACATGAGATGCCGGCCAACTATTACCACAACACGATGGACCACAATTCTCATATCGCCAAATCTAACGTGGTTAAAAAGGTGCGTTACCTGCTGCCGGAAGAATGTCCGGGTATGATGTACCTGATTCCGGCACCAAAGTCGCCGCACGGTATTGACGTAGACCCAACCGGTGAGTACATGGTAGTGAACGGAAAGCTGGCCGCTACGCTCCCTGTTTTCTCTTTCTCTAAAATGCAGCAGGCTATTGAAAACAAGGATTTTGATGGTGAAGTAAACGGTATACCTGTGTTCAAGTACGAATCTGTACTCTATGGTGAAGTACAGGAACCCGGCTTAGGACCGTTGCATACCGAGTTTGATGGCAGAGGAAATGCTTACTCAACTATGTTCGTTTCATCTGAAGTGGTGAAGTGGAATGTGAAGGACCTGAAGGTGTTGGATAGAATGCCGGTATACTACTCGCCGGGTCACCTGATGATTCCGGGTGGAGATACAAAAGAGCCGGATGGCAAATACCTGGTGGTAATGAACAAAATTACCAAAGACCGTTACCTGCCAACCGGACCAGAACTGCTGCACTCCGCCCAGTTGATTGACATCAGCGGCGATAAAATGAGGATGCTGCTCGACTTCCCGACCCTGGCCGAACCGCACTACGCACAGGCTATTCAGGCAGATAAAGTGGCACCTAACAGCGTTAAGTTTTTCAAACTGGATGAGAACACCCACCCGGAAGCTGTGAAGAAAGAGGCTGACGCGAGTGTGACACGGCAGGGCAGGACAGTGAAAGTGAACATGACTTCCATCCGAAGCCACTTTACGCCAGATAATATTGAAGGGGTGCAGGTTGGTGATACGGTTATTTTCCATGTGACCAACCTCGAGCAGGACTGGGATGTACCGCACGGATTCGCGGTGATGGGGGCCAACAATGCTGAAACCCTGATCATGCCCGGCGCCACGCAATCGCTGCGCTGGGTACCGAAGCAAGCCGGTGTGTATCCGTTCTACTGTACGGACTTCTGTTCTGCACTCCACCAGGAAATGCAGGGCTATGTGCGGGTTTCACCGAGAGGATCTAACGTTCCTATAAAATTCTCGACCGGCCAGAAGAGACCGGTTCCTCCGGCTCAGGCAAGTGTAAACTAAATCAGCTGATACAACTGGACAGCGGAGTTTGTTAAAACCAGGCTTCGCTGTTCTTTTTATACCTTCAAACTAATCAGAAAGGATGCGCATATACCTGAGAGTACTAATGGTAGTGGCAGCATTGTCACTCGGCACACTGTTTTTCTTCCCGATGTGGAAGATATACCTGGAGGCACCACAATATCCCGAGGGACTGGAGCTGCACATCTGGATAAACAAACTGGGCGGAAGCTCTGAGAGCGTACTGCAAAACTTCAATATCCTGAATCATTATATCGGGATGGAGCCCATTAATCCGGATTCTTTTGCCGAACTCAAATACATGCCTTATATTGTTATATTCTTTATGGTGACGGGCGTGATTGTGGGGCTGCTGGGTAAAAGAAAGCTGGTGCTGTATTGGGTTATTTTGCTGGCCATAGCGGGTGCTGTCGGAATCGCTGACTTCTACCTCTGGCTGCACAAGTATGGTACCAACCTCAGTCCGAATGCTCCCATCAAGGTGCCGGGTATGACCTATATTCCACCACTGATTGGGCCCAAGGAACTGCTCAACTTTAACGCGCTGTCGTTGCCGGCCTGGGGGAGCCTGGGCGTCTTCCTGGCTTTAGTAATAGGCGGACTCGTATACCTGTTAAGCAGGCGCAAAGTCAATTCCACTTAATCCAACAATCTTTGACATGATAAACAGAACAACCCTTTACACACTGAGCCTCCTACTTGTACTTCTTGGAGCGGCAGCTTGCTCAGTGGAGCCAAAACCTGTGCCCTATGGTGAGGCGAATTGCACCCATTGCCAGATGACCGTGTCAGACAACAGGTATGGCGCTGAATTAGTCAACGACAAAGGCAAACCGTTTTTCTTCGATGCGGCCGAGTGCCTGGCATCTTACGTAATAGAACAGCCTGAAGTAAGTGATAAGGCTGCATACCTTTTAGTAACAGATTTTACCAATCCGAATACACTGATCGAGGTAGAGAAGGCGCATTTCCTGCAGAGCAAGGAGCTGGCCAGCCCCATGGGTATGTTCCTGACGGCTGTGGCAGATGAGGCTACTGCCACCAAAATGCAGCAGGAGTATGGAGGCCGCCTCCTGAACTGGGAAGAGATTAAAGAAGCTGTCAGAAATAATGAGAAACCTCAGTAATCGTATTGTAGTGTGGCCGGCATGCGCATTTGTGCTGCTGCTGACGAGCCTGCAGGCTTTTGGTGGAACACTGAAAGTCTGTACAACCTGCGCCTATACCTCTGTGAAACAGGCCGTGCGCCAGGCAAAAGCCGGCGATGTGGTGCTCGTAGATGGCGGCGTATACCTGGAGTCAGGTATAGAGATCACCCAACCCATCCGCCTGATCGGGCAAAATAACCCCGTGATCGACGGCAATAACAGCGGGCAAATCATTACGGTGTCTTCCGACAACGTAACGGTACAGGGCTTCACGCTGCAAAACGTGGCCACCAGCTATACCCGCGACGATGCTGCCATCCGGGTCAGGCAGCAGAATAACATCCAGATCCTCAACAACACCATCCTGAAGACTTACTACGGAATATATCTGCAGTACTCGGACGGCATCATCATCAAAGACAATGTGGTGAAAGGGGAGAACGTTGGCAGAACAGAGTCGTCGCTGGGCAATGCCATCCACGTGTACTATACCGATGATGTGCAGATAATCGGGAATGACGTGCAGGGCCACCGCGACGGGATATACCTGGAAACCGTGAAAAACAGTACCGTAGAGCGTAACACCAGTCACCAGAACAGTCGCTATGGCCTGCACTTTATGTTCTCGGACGGCAACGCCTATACCCATAACACCTTCCGCAGGAACGGGGCCGGTGTGGCGGTGATGTATACCACCAATGTGCGGATGGAGTATAACGTTTTTGAGGATAACTGGGGGGCTGCCTCTTATGGGCTCCTTCTGAAAGAGATCAACAACAGTGTCATTTACAACAACACTTTCCGGCGAAACACCACCGGTATCCACATGGAGAGCTCGAGCCGCCTCGATATCAAAAACAACGATTTCGAGCGCAACGGCTGGGCGATCAAATTAATGACCACGTGTATAGACGATACGTTCCGGTTGAATAACTTTACCGGCAACTCTTTCGACATTAGCACCAACGGAAATGCGCAGCACAACTACTTTGAGCACAACTATTGGGACAAGTACACGGGCTACGACCTCGATAAAGATGGTGTAGGGGATGTGCCTTACCGGCCGGTGAGTCTGTACTCGATGCTGATCGAACGGGTGCCGCCCTCAGTTATGCTGATGCGTAGCTTTATGGTAGACCTGCTGGACAACATGGAAAGAGTATTGCCGAGTATAATCCCACAAAACCTGGTGGATGAGCACCCGCTAATGAAGAAGATAGATCATGATAACAATAGAGAATTTAAACAAAACCTACGGCAAACTGCAAGTGCTCCGTGGCGTGAGCGTTGAGCTCGATAAAGGCAAAGTAATATCCATTATAGGCCCGAACGGGGCAGGTAAGACCACCATGAGCAAGTGCATTCTGGGGATGGTACTGCCCGACAGCGGCGACATCAAATTTAACGGCGAGAGTGTGCTCAGGAAGCACGCTTACCGCAGCCAGATCGGCTACATGCCCCAGATTGGCCGCTACCCCGAGAATATGAAAATACGGCAGGTGATTGAAATGGTGCGCGATATCCGCAAAAAGTCTGCCGTTGATGATGAGCTGATTGGTCTGTACAGGCTGGAAGAAATGTATGATAAAAGGATGGGTGCGCTGTCGGGTGGGACGAAGCAGAAAGTGAGTGCGGCCCTTGCCTTCCTTTTCGATCCGCAGGTACTGATTCTGGACGAGCCGACCGCCGGCCTCGACCCATTTGCAGCCGAAATTCTGAAAGGCAAAATCCTGAAAGAGAAAAAGAAAGGCAAGTTGATCCTGATCACCTCGCACATTATGAGCGAAGTAGAGGAGGTGGCTGACGAAGTCATGTGTCTGGTAGACGGCAATGTGATGTTTTATGAAACGATCTCTGAACTGAAGGCACAGACGCAGGAAACCCGCCTAAGTCGTGCGGTCGCTAAAATAATGCGTGAGGGATACAAACCATGAACAAGCTCATCAAGTACGTGCTCTACGACATTGTGCGCAACAAGATCATTGTCGCTTATACGCTGTTTCTGCTGCTGCTCTCCATCGGATTGTTTCACCTGGGCGGCAGTCCGGATAAGGGCCTGCTGAGCCTTTTGAACCTGGTGCTTCTGACGGTGCCTTTGATCAGCATCGTCTTTGGCACCACCCACTTCTACAACTCCTACGAGTTCATGGAATTGCTGGTCTCCCAACCTATAAAGCGCAGCAAGATCTTTCTGAGTGAGTACCTGGGCGTGTCGCTCTCCCTTTCGGCTGCCTTTGGGATCGGGGTAGGCGTGCCGGTGCTCTTGTTTGCTCCCGGCGCCACCGGTTTATTCTTGTTGCTCACGGGCATCTTTGTCACCTTCATTTTTGTGGCCCTGGCCTTTCTGGCCTCTGTGATTACACGCGACAAGGCCAAAGGCATCGGTATAGCGCTGCTGCTCTGGTTTTACTTTGCGTTGATCTACGACGGGCTGGTGCTCTTTGTCCTCTACTCCTTTGGCGACTATCCGCTGGAGAAGGCGACCCTGGTGCTCACAGCCCTCAACCCGGTGGATCTTGGGCGGGTGCTGGTGCTGCTCAACCTGGACGTATCGGCGATGATGGGTTACACAGGGGCTCTCTACAAGAGCATCTTTGGCAGTGGCTGGGGCATTGCCATCGCCTTTGCCGTGATGGTGCTCTGGGTGCTGCTTCCGCTGCTCAGTGCCAGAAGGGTCTTCCAGAAAAGAGATCTTTAGGTATAGCAATGTATTGACCGGGAATGTATACAACAAAAATCCCCGTCTTGCGCAAGGCGGGGATTTTTGTTGCTGTTATGCTATTGCTGATTTGACTGTTGCGGAGTCGATATCGTGTCAACTTCGAAGGCTGCTGTATCGTCCTGCATGTCGAGTTGGGGGCTTATCTCTTCGCCTGAACCAATCTCTACACTTTCATCCGTCGTTTCGGTGTTGCGCGTGTCTGTTTCCCGGGCGGTGTCGCGCGTGGTGTTGTCAGAGTTGCAGGAAAAGAAGAATATGCCGGCAAAAATTATAAGTGTCTTTTTCATAGTCGTATGTATTGTTGTAAAGTCATTAAAACGAGTATAAAGCGTGTTCGTTTCAAACTATAGTGCTGATAATCAGATACAACTTTGTGATAAACGCATAAAAAAACCGCCCCGTCCGACTGGTTAAGGCCAGGGACAGGGCGGTTTTGAATTAGAGCGAACTGAAATTACGCGTTATCGGTTGCGTACCATTCTGCAAAGGACTTTTCTGTTTCCCAGAGCTTGAGGCTGTGCAGGGCCACTTCTTCCGGCAATAAGTGCCCTAACCGCTGCTTGAAATCGATCAGCATATTCTCGCAGGTCGGCTGAAAAGGCGTGAGCACCAGTTTATGATCCAGTTGGCGCAATGCCTCAACCAATTCCTGCGGCGCGTCCTGGCGTAGCAGGAGCGCATGGTCAATCGGGTCGATGAGTGCTTCCTGTACAATCTTTTTCAGGTTCTTAAAATCCATCACCATACCATCATTCGGGTGTGACTCGTCCACGATGGGCGTGCCGATAATCGTTACTTCTAACCGGTAAGAATGTCCGTGAATGTTTCGGCAACCGCCCTGGTAGTTTTGCAGGGCGTGTGCGGCTTCAAAGGTAAACAGACGGGTTAATCGTATTCTGCTCATGTGCTGTTATATCTTCTGATTTGCCAGTTGCAGCTGGTCTTCGGCCTCCAATAATTCATCCAGTAACAGCACACGCTTCTCGAGTTGATCTTTGAAAAGCGTCGGCACGAGTTCTTTGTAATAAGCTATACCTTGTTGTAGGTTTTGCCAGAAACTCTGCAGGTATTTTTCCTGTTTATCCGTCATGGTTTCCTGCAGCTCGGCCTTCTTGTTTTTCCAGTATTGCACATACATGTTGAGCTCGTTGATAAACACATGCGGGCGATAGGTGTGGTTGAGCACATTTACACGGCCGTAGATATGGTCGACCATTTCCTGCAGTTTAAAAATGTTGGAGAAATAAGCCAGGTTCGGTCCCGGGCAAATGGCAACAGGACGAGACGCAACAGCTTTGCGGGCTATACCTAATTTTACCAATGCCGTGTTAGCCAAGCCTTCGCAGAGGCACTCTTTTTCAAGCACTTTGGCTTCTCTTGCTTTGTATTCTGTTTCTGTCAGCCCCAATCCCTGCAGCTCCACCAGTTTGTTGCGCTGGTATTTGCGGGAGGCGGTGCAAATCGGCTCTTTGGTAAACTCTGTGTTTGAAACCAGGTGCTTCTTTTCGCAAGGACTGCCCGGCTTGCCACGCTCGATGCGCGCCAGCGTGAGTGCCTCAGAACTGGTGCCACGCAGGGAGTTGAACGGTACACCAAGCGGCGAGATCGGACTCAGGTATAGATCTTCTTTTTTCGCACGGGCCAGCTTCTCCATGGTTTCGGCGTCGACTGTCGTGGCTTCGGGTACGAGCAAAAACGGCGTGCCCCAACCGGCAGCATCCATACCATAATGTTCCAGCAGAAAGTTGTGCTCATCTGATGTGCCGATGCCTCCCTGCACGGTGATGTGTGTAACAGGCGCTTTTTCAGGTATAGGATTGCCTTTGGCCGCAAGGCTGTTGCTGAACAAGGTATAGAGCTCGTCCTGCATCCCCTGCCGATTTTGCTTGAACTCTTCCAGGATTGGGCCGAGCAGATAACCGTCCGTTGAGAAAGCGTGGCCACCACAGTTCAGACCAGACTCAATGCGGAACTCCGATACCCAGATGCCTTTTTTAGCCAGTATCTTGCCCTGCACAAATGCCGAGCGGTAATCACTTACCTTGATCACCACCTGTTTTTCCAGGTAGCCGTTCTTGTCCGGGAAAAAGCACGGGAACTGCTCCAGGTAACTGTAGAGGCGCATGTTCATACCTGCTGAGAAAATAACCGAAGCGTGCACCGTGCTTTTTGCAAATCCACGCAGCGCGGCCAGCGCGTCGGAGTACTCGGTCGGCAGCGGGTTACCGTCTTTGTCGTAATTGGTTTTGTCGAGCTTGGTCATGATGTTCACATCGATGCTTCCGGGCACCACGGCTTGGCGCAACTCATCCTGCATGATCTTCTTCAGCTCCGGATTGCTGGTCTGCAGCATTTTTCTGTACATCGCTTTCAATGGTGCATTGTCGGGCAGCAACAAAAAATATTTGGTCAGGCGCGACTCCGAATCAAAGGTCTCTTCTTTCAGCGACTGTACCTGGAATTTTACAATGCGGTCGGCCAGGTTCAGGTAGGCTGTGATGCGACGGGCGCGGTAGTCTTCTTCTTTCTGCGAGATCGGCGTGAACGGCTCCTGGTATACCTGGCTGTAATACTCACGCATCTGCTCAATCAGGGTGTCATCGCTGAGCGAGACTACAGAAGAGATTCCATACTGCGCCACTTTCATAGGCGAGTCGATGGAAAAGGCCAAACCCATAACCGGGATGTGGAAAGTGTGCGGTGTGTTTTTAATCATGAATGAAAGTGCTGTATCGGTTTGATTTTGTTTTACTTTATATGCTTTCGGTCATTTCTACTGTAGAGAGTTAGTTTATAACCCCCGCCGTTTCATTTCCGCCTCCAGCAAGCTCAGCTCGCGGCCCATTTGCCCGGCGATCGAGGTGTTTTCCTCCGCCCGGCGAATCATGTAAGGTAGGGTAGTGGCCACATCGCCGTAAGGCAGGTATTTGGAAGCATTGAAACCGGCGCTAGCCAGGTTGTAGGTCAGGTTGTCGCTCATGCCGTAGAGTTGAGAAAAGTGAATGCGCTTGTGGTGGTCGGCTATACCTTGTCGGTTAATCTGGTTGACAAGGTAGCGCGTGCTGGCCTCGTTGTGCGTGGCCGCGCACAGTTCAACGCGGTGCAGGTTTTGCAGACAGATATCGATGGCCCCGTCAAAACTGCGGTCGGTGTCGGCTTTGATGTGGAAGACCGGACTTGGATAACCATGCTCGGCTGCACGTTCCTGCTCTTTTTCGATGTAAGCTCCGCGCACGATTTTTATACCCAGAATCACATCATATCCTTCGCTTCTTTTAAGCAGATCGGTAAGGTAGGCGATACGGTCGGTGCGGTACATTTGCAGCGTGTTGAACACGACGGCACGGCGCTCGTTGTAGCGCAGCATCATCTTTTCGGCCAGCTCGTCCATGGGTTGCTGCAGCCAGCTTTCTTCCGCATCGAGGTATACCGTAATATTGGTTTCGTAAGCGGTCTTGCAGATCAGGTTCAGTCTGTTTTCGGTACGCAGGAAAGCGGCCTGTTCTTCTGAAGTCAGTGTTTCGCCTTCCTGCACTTTCTGGAAAATCTCGCGGGAGCCTAAACCTGTCAGCTTTACGCTGATGTAGGGAATCTCACCGGTTACTTTTGCCAGCCGGATATTACGCATGATCTCATCGAGCACATGGTCGAAACCGGATTCGTCTTCCTTGGCTTCGGCGGCGTAATCGAGCACGGTGTATACCCTGGCGTTGGCCATGCGTCGGATGGCGCGCTGGGCCTGCTGTGCTGTTTCGCCCCCACAGAAGTGGCTGTAGATTGTTTTTTTAACCAGACCTTTGATCGGGAGTCCCAGCTTGAGTGCCCAGACCGAGGCCATACCGCCCAGCTTCACCAAAGTGGGTTTGCCCATCATCTTGAAAAGAAAATGCGCAAGTTTAAGCTCTTTGTCCGTCTTGTTGCTGAAAGCGATCTTCAGGTCGTTCGGGTCGAAAACGCTTGTCTGTTGTATGATTGTCGTACTCATATATGTTGCAATTCTTTGGATTTAAGTGTTTCTGATTCAGGTATAGCTTTTTGATTAGCCAGCAAAGTGCGGAGTATCGGTACAGCCATCAGCGCAACGCCCACGGCTATACCTGTGCCCGACACCGCAAAGGCCACAAACCAGGGCTGTAGCGCCTGCATGATCTGTGCATGCGGCATCTCAGGCGACTGCACTTCCAGTACTGCCTTGCCCAAACCAGCTCCGATCAGAGCCACCCAGAACACCACCAATGACCCGTTGCTCAGGTATAGCCCGCGCATGATCGACTTTTGTGCAGCAGTGCTGAAACGGCCGTAAAACCGAATGCAGGCATAAGTGGCCGAAGCGAGCAATAGCATGGTGTTGATGCCGATGGTAGCCCCCATGGTGTGCGCTACCGTAATGTGCGTGCCGTGGGTATAGAGGTTGATAGCCGGCACCGACATGAGGATGGCCATAAACAGGTTCAGGAAAATCCAGCCGTCTGCTACAATCAGAAAACGGTAGGGCAGGAGGGCGGCGTTTTTACGGGCTTCGGAAAGGCTGCTGCGCCAGGTCCAGATAATCCTGCCGAGGATCAGGAGCTCGGTCATGCTCACAATATAAGCGGTGTAGCGGATGGTGCTGCTCACGGGCAGGGCGTAGATGTGGTGGCCCCAGTTGAACATCAGGTTGAAAAGCCCCAGGAAAAAGAAAGCAAAGGTAAGCGGCTTTCGGGCCAGGCTGTCGTCTCCGCTCAGGCGGGTCATCACGTAAAAAGCGCCGCCGTTGATGAGCATGTTCCAGGAGCCCACCAGCGAACCATAGGACTTCCACTGCACAGCCATGTCGCGCACCAGGTGGTCACCGAAGTAAGGCAGCACCCACAGGTAGGACTCCGTGAAAGAGAGTATAAAAAACACGATTCCCGACAACCACATCCAGCGGTAGATCGGCCAGGGACCTTTTGTTTTTTTGATATGGCGGTAGAAATGCACACCCAGCAGCACAAACGAAATAGCGATAGGTATAGCCAGCACAGGCGGGTACTCCCAGTACTCACGCCCCCCGAAAATACCCGCCACGTAACAGCCCATAATGGTAATCGCGGCCGTAAACAAAAGCAGATAATGCAGGTGCCCCAGGGTATAGCTTCGGATGGTTTTGGAAGAGCCGGAGGTATAGAAATAGAGTCCGCCAATGGCGGCAAAAAGTATCCAGAAAACAACCGATGATACATGCAGCGGGCGAAGCTTGGTGAAAGGCAGCAAGTCGCGCAGCTCCTGCGGAAACAGGTATAGCAGGCCACCCAGCACACCAAAAAATACGCCGGCCAGCAGAAACACCAGGCCCGTAGCCAGAAAGAGGGAGCCGAGTCGCCTATTCATGATTGGTGGTTTTCAGGTGAATCTGTCCGAAGCCGTCTATCCGGAAATGCTGGCGGGAGGCTTTACCCGTCTGGTCGGCGTGCTCCAGAAAAGCAACCAGTGCGGTGAGTTCCGTTTCGCTCAGTTTGAAGTTGGGCATGGTGCCCGTACCACCCTGCATAATGGCTTTGGCATAGGGTGCGCCTTTCTCCGAAATCACGTTGGTGAGGTCAGGACCCAGGTAGCCGCCCAGTCCGTAGAGCTGGTGACAGGAAGAACAGTTGTGTTGCTGCCAGAGCCCTTTTCCCTGAATCGCCAGGTCCTGTTTGCCATCCAAAGGCACAGCAGGCACATCGGCCACATAAACGAAACCAGTGAATAAAAGGAAGGCTATAAAAAGGCTGGCGTAGATGCCAGCTTGTGCGTGAGGGCTACCAAATATCCGGTGCAGCATGGCAGGTAAATTTGAGCTTAGTTGAAGGCACAAGTTAGTGCTGTTACTACACCCCGGAAATGAGTATCGTTAGTCTAAATAGTGACATAGATCATTTTCTGTGTATTTGTTTTTACAGCAGGTATTTGTCTTGTTAAATATTGTATGTGAGTGACTTAAGTCATTTTATAATGTGGTAGGTATGGCTAGACTTGCAGTAAAATTAAACTACTCGTCATATGAACACCCCAGATATACTTACTCCCGAACTGATCAACCCGCTGACTTATCAGAGTTTTAAAAAACTGGTGGATACCCTCGTGGCAGAAAACCAGACGACAGGCCCTGAGCAGACCGAAGAACGCATTGCTTATACCAAACTCAACCAGCAGCGCATGAAGCGGGTGGAGAAGCAATTTAAGATCGATCCTGAACTGCTGGCGGCCCTGCAACAGCCGCGTTCGGAGTGGCATTGGGTGGTGCTGGTGGAGTCGTGGTGCGGGGATGGCGCGCAGCAAATACCGGCATTTGCAGCCATTGCAGAGGCGGTTCCTACCATCGAGCTGACGATTATCCTACGTGATGAAAATCCGGCCTGGATGGATACCTGCCTCACTAATGGCAGCCGCGCTATACCTAAGCTGATCTGCTTGGATGCCGAAACCAACGAGCGCCTCTTTACCTGGGGACCAAGGCCGCTGGCCATACTCGAGCAGGTGCTGCGGTTTAAGGAAAAAAATCAGAATGCGACGAAAGAGGAAATAGGTACGCTGGTGCATACCCTGTATGCCAAAGACCGCAGCCAGTCGCTGCAGCAGGACCTGCTGCGATTGGTGCAGATGGCTATACCTGCAAAAGGGGAGGAGCAGGTGCTTTCTTGAAGTATACCTGACAAAGGCGTTCTCGACAATGGACTCAGTTTGTATGATTAAGAGCTAGACCTCGCGTACAGTCTATAAACCGTAATCTCCTTTGTCAGGTAACATTAGCGTCGTTTGTCTTTTGTCAAAAAAATCCATTGTCAATCAATAAATAAACGTCTTATGAAACTGATGATCATTGCTATTTTCCTGGCCAGTTTAACCTCCATGTGCGGCACTGAGCGCGACCTGGAAACAGAACATACTGAAGTGATGCACGAAGAACAGGTCCTGGCCCTGAACGGTACCGAACGCTGGAAAGCCGACGAGCCAACTAACCGCCACATGGCCCAGTTGCAGGGTATGGTGCAGGAGTTTAACTTGCAGGCCGAAAACAATTCGGCAGCAGCTTATAACGATCTGGGTACTTCGATGAAAGCAGAAATGCAGGAACTCTTTAAAGACTGCCGCATGAAAGGCCCTGCTCACGACATGCTGCACGTATACCTGATGCCATTGGTGGAGGATGTGAATATGCTCGCTGAAAATGATGAGCACGAATCTGAAACAGCCTTTGCGCGTGTAAGTGCGCGGCTACAGGAATACAACCAGTACTTTGAATAAACGATGACCGAAGTCAGTCAAAAGCCACAGCAGTTACCACAAACAGGACAGGATACCCTGGTGCGGGCACGCATCGCGCTGGGGTATTCTGTCCTAGTGGCAATGCTGGGGCTTTTTTTGCGCTGGCTGATGGTGTCGCCTGTGACGGGCGTCAACTTTAAATATTTCCTGCATGCGCACTCGCATGTGGCCTTGCTGGGATGGCTCTACTGCGCCTTTTTTGCTGCCTTGCTTTACATTTTTCCGGTGGCTGCCTCTGCTGATCGCAAGTCGTTCCGATGGCAGTTCTTTCTGACGCAGGTATCGGTGCTGGGTATGCTGTTTACCTTTCCGGTACAGGGCTATGCGCTATTTTCCATCATCTTCTCGACGATGCACATTTTACTCAGTTACTGGTTTGCCCGCAGCTACTGGAAGCATGTGCAACTTAACGTCGACACCGGCACACACGCCACTTCCCTGAAGTACATCGGGGTGGCTCTGCTGTTTATGGTCGTGTCTTCCATCGGTCCCTGGGCCATGGGGCCGATTATGGCGAAGGGCACCATTGGCGGTGAACTCTATTACTCGGCCATCTATTTCTACCTGCATTTCCAGTACAACGGCTGGTTTACCTTTGCCGTGCTCGGGCTTTTGTTCTGGTTTCTGGAGCACCACCAGGTATACTTCAACCGCAGCTGGGCCATGCGGGCTTTCTGGTTACTGGCGCTGGCCTGTCTGCCGGCCTATGCGCTCTCGGTGCTGTGGACCAAACCGGCGGACTGGGTATACGCCATCGGGTATGTGTCTGTGGCGATGCAACTGGGGGGCTTGCTATACCTGACAAAAGTGGTGCGGCAGGTATGGGTGGAGGCGTTGCTTTTGCTCAAGCCCTGGGTTCGTGCTTTGGTAGGTATGGCACTGGTATTTTTTGTGCTGAAACTGGCCCTACAAACCGCTTCTGCCTTTCCCTACATGGCGGACCTGGCCTATAAACTGCGCTACTTCATCATCGGCTATTTGCACTTGTCGCTACTCGGTTTTGTGTCGCTGTTTGTGCTGGCTTTCCTGTTGCAGCAAGGGCTCTATCAACTCGGCCGATATGGCGGTATCGGGTTGACGCTTTTTCTGGCAGGCTTCTTCTGTACGGAATTGATGCTGTTCGGGCAGGGCACTTTGCTCTGGCTGGGGCTAATGGCTTTGCCGTCTTTCAACTGGCTGATGTTCTGGGCGAGTGTGCCGATGCCGCTGGGGTTGGCGCTGTTTTTTCTGGGGCAGCGGGGGCTACAACTACCTCACCGCACTATCGCATAAACATTTTGTTAGCAACATGAGCCCTTCTTCTCACAAATGTGGTCGGTCGTTACATTGTCGCTATGGTGTCGCGGAGTAGAATTAATTGTCTCGCCATCGTCATAACCTGCCCATGAATGTTTTACCTTTTTTACTCTACTTTTAAAACCTTTACAGGTTCAATGTGCGCCGCTCGAATGGTTTGGGACAGGACAGTCAGAAGCCCGACTATGGCAACCAAACCAAAGCCTAGACTTACATTTATAAAACTTAATTCAACAAGACTGCTGCCTAAATCTTGTCTAATTAAATCACCGCCAAACAAGCCAGCCGGAACACCAATTAGTCCGGAAATAAAAATAAGAATGCCAAAATTTTTGGTAACTGTCCAAACCAGTTCTATGTTGCTCGCTCCCATTACTTTTCTTATACCCAGTTCTTTAGTTCGTGTTTCTACGGAGTAACTTGCTATACCTAAAATGCCCAAACCAGCGATTATCATCACGATAAGGGCAAAGAATCCGAAAAAGCTTATTCTTTCTCCACTGCTTGAATAATCATCTCTTAAATTCTGAAGATTTGCTGTTTTCTCAGGAAAATGGTTGTTCCATAAGGATTGAATGGCTTGGGTCGCTTCCAATTCTGTATTTGGAATTATTTTAATGGTCAAAGCGGCTATTTCATTTGGCAAATACCGATACACTAAAGGGATTGTCTCGCCAATAATTTCATTGGGCATGATGCCAATGACTTGTACATAGGCAGAATCCAATGCGAGCGTTTGCCCCACTAAAGTCTCCGATTCAGACTCCAATAATTTTGCGGCAGCTTCATTCACTAATACATATTGCTCAGTACTTTGGGGTATATCTTTAGGGAAATTCTGCCCCGATTTCAAGCTGATACCTTCTGTTTCAATTGTTTTTGGGTCAATACTTACGTAATTCATTTCCAGAATTTTATCCTTTAATGTTACAGAAGATTTGCCCATTTTCATCGGTTTATAATACCAGTTAGTAGCCAAGGTCGTTTCTACCTGGCTTAACTGGCTTATTTCGTTTTGCAGGTTTTCATATTTTTCACCTTTCAAATCAAGTGTCAGGACATTGGGTGACAGGGTTGAGCTAATGATTGCATGGTTTTTTATTTCATAATCGGCTAATATGACAACCAATATCATTAGCATGATAGTCACTGAAAACTGTACGACAATCAAAGCTTTGTAAATGGCAACACTCTGAAACAGCTTAATATTCTTCATTTTACGCAAAACCTGTATAGGCTGAAACGCTGACAATAGCCATGATGGAAGTGCCCCTGCGACTAAGCCTGTGATGACAGCGTAGGTTAATAAGCCTAATATTAAGTATGGATCATAAGAAAACGCTATATCCATTTCTGGTAGGTAGTGCATTAAAATTTCAACACATGGCACTGTAAACAACAAAGCAAACAGGGCAACAAGGGTCGATTCTATTAAAAACTGACCAATAATTTGGCCTCTTGTTGCGCCTATCGTTTTGCGAATACCCACTTCCCGCGCTCGGGAGAAGGCACGCGCCAATGTCAAGCTGATGTAGTTGAAAGCAGATAAAAGGGTTAAGGCTAGAATTAAAAATAGCTGTGTTTTTATACCCGTCCAATCGACGCCCGCATTGTAGTCATTCTTAATATCTTTGTTTCGGGGGGTAATAGCCTCTATGGATTGGGCCAGAAATTGAAGATTGCTCTTATCCAATTTCCGATTATAGTTTTGGAGCGTGGTGTTGAGCTGCCTTAAATCATCTTCTGTTTTTAAGCGGGCATAAATGGCGACACTCTTGAAGTCTCCCCAATTTTGTGAAATATCAGGGATTGCTCCTTTTTTTTCAAGCATTACAGTAGCATTAATAGAAAGCATTGCCTCAATGGGTAGATGTGTTTCTAAAGGCGGGTCCTGGATAATTCCCTCAACGGTATAGGAGCCTAAATTTTCAAATTGAACAGTTTGTCCTAAAGCATTGGCGTTGCCAAACATCTTTACCGCTGTTTTTTCAGTTAAAAAAAGTGAAGTGGGTTTATTGCTAAGGCTTTGTGCATTACCTGACAACAATTTAAAGCCAAAAACATCAAAAAAAGAAGGCTCCGAAAATTTTATGTCAATAGGTACATCACCACCGTCAGTTTGCAGGTTATATTTTCCTGCCAGGCGTACTTTTACTGTTTCTTCAACAAAGGAGACGTTTTCCACTTGAGGTGCCAACGGCAATGGAGCTGTTGCCCATTTGGTTTGTTCTCCCTCATTTGTTTCCTGCGTGAGTATCCTTACTAGTTGATTTAATTCCGGATGAAAATGGTCTGTATCGTAAGTGGCTTTTAGGCCTGTAAAAAGAACAACACCAACCGCCATACTAAGGGACAAGCTCAGGATATTGACCAATGAAAAAAGTTTGTTTTTCCAGAGTATCCGTATGGCGATTTTTAGATTATCCTTTATCACGACGTAAAATGTTTTGAATGAAAAGAGGCTACATACTAAAGGAGATCCCTCTCAATTTGGTGTTACTTTTATAAGCTTATCTCGCTAATACTATGCTTTATGCCCCTTCAGACTTAAGTAAATGGGTTTGTAGAAGTAAGAATATGAATGATTTAGAATAGCAACAACTAAATGTGATTAAATACCCTAAAAATGTGATGAAACCTATGAATGTGCAGGATTAAGGAAGCCCATATTGCACAATAGACTGAAAAGTACTTACAGCCGGAGACTGAGGCACTTACTTTATCTTAGTGGGTGTTGGCCTTACCAAAATAACTGGCTACCTGCACCTGTCCTTACTCGGTTTGTGTCGCTGTTCATGCTGGCTTTCCTGCTACAGCAAGGCCTCTACCGATTCGGCAGGTATGGCGGTATTGGGCTGTCGCTTTTTTTGGTCGGCTTCTTTTCTACGGAATTAATGCTGTTCGGGCAAGGCACTTTGCTCTGGCTGGGGCTGACGGCTTTGCCGAGTTTCAACTGGCTGATGTTCTGGGCGAGCGTGCCGATGCCGCTGGGGTTGTTCTTTCTGGGGCAGCGGGGGTTGAAGGTGAGTGGGGTGATTGTCCTAATCTTAATACAGAGCGTTCTTCTTTTAGAATAACCTACTAGAAAACGTATGTTATATAATTAACTCAAGTTGCGTGATACTTCACGGGTTATAAAAAAATCTGTTCTGCCAGCGGCTGCTGTACGTTTTAAAGTTTGCGAACCTCCTAAACCGTAACAGCCATGACAGAACAGACCATTACAATATACTGCTTCATCGACGATTTCTTCCATGCCGTTGGCAGAAAAGATGATGCGCATTGCAAAATAAATGACGCCGAGCTCCTGACCACGGCTCTGCTCTCAGCCCGCTACTTCCATGGCAACCTGTGCTCGGCCTACGGCTACATGTAGGCCCACCACGGGGTGAGAAAGATCGACAAGTCGGGCTTTACCCGCCGTCTGCACGGCCTCAAGGAGCAGTTGCTGGCCCTTTTCTCAGCCCTGGGGCAAAGTCTGAAAGAGCTCAACACCACCTGCGCTTACCTGATCGACTCCTTCCCGGTGGCTGTGTGCGACAACATCCGCATCCCCTGCTGTCACCTGCTCCAGTCAGAGGCCTATAGGGGCAAGTGCGTCAGCAAGCGATGCTACTTCTATGGTTTCCGCATCCAGGTCATCACCACCTTGGACGGGGTGCCGGTCCAGTTCTACATTCATGCCGGCTCTTTTGCCGACATCACCGCCTTCAAAGCCATGGAACTGGACCTGCCCCAGGACAGCCAACTTTATGCCGATGCCGCCTACACCTGCTATGAGGTGGAGGACCTGCTCGGGGAATGCGAGCAGATTGAGCTCCGCTGCTGCCGCAAATCCAACAGCAAGCGCAAGGACGAACCACATATAACCTTTCTCAAGGATTACTACCGAAAGCGTATTGAAACCACTTTCTCAGGCATTACCGGCTTCTTCCCTAAGAAAATCCATGCCGTCACAGCCGAAGGTTTCATCCTAAAGCTCATCCTCTTTATCTTCGCCTATACCCTAGCTCAGGTCATTGACTAGCTCGCAACTTGGGTTAATTAGGGTTAGAAGCTTTCTTTATTTTCAATTAAACCTTTTTCGGTAGCCCAACTTTGGAGTTTCTCAAGTCTTAGCTTTACCTTTTCTGGTAAGTGCTCAATGGTCTGAGCATGGTAGATAGTTAATCTCTGCCTCTTGAAATTTTCAAATCCCTGCCCCTCTATTTGAAACTTGTCCATTTCAATAATTTGGTTTTCTATATCTTCTTCACTCAAGTCAGGGTGGTTATTTACCCACTCAAGGAAGCTTTTAGTTTCAGTATCATTTAAGGAAATTTCATCTAAAACTTTTAAATAACCATCAGGGAGATATTGGGTCAACCTATCTCTATTAGTGTAGATATATCCTTTAGTATGGACGTAGTTGTGCAAATACGCAAGATTAAGTAACCTTTCTTTAATATTTAATTCGTCTTAAAATTTTTTAATGTTATTGTGTCTGACAAGTATTTTCCAAATATCTTGTATTCTTGGTGTATCTGCTTCTTTTATATCAGCAGACCTTCATTTCTTTACAATTATGTGTCCTGCATCATTTATGTTGTAATAAACTGATAAAAGACCTAGCTCAAGCGCACTTCTTAAAGAAGCCATTGCTTGCTTATAGAATCCAAAACATATTAGGTTAAAGGATATCTGTAACTCATCCCAAGATTCTTCATAAGGGAAATTATGACCTGACCAGAAGCTCTCCATGTTTGTTGGAATTACATTGTGAAGAGAATAGTACATCCATAAAAGTTCTTCAATTTTATACCTAGTATCTGGATTGAGGTTAATAAATTCTTTTGTCTTATTGTAGACCTCAATACTTTTATCTGGACTATATGCAAATGGATGGAGCATGTTAACTTTTGTTGCTAGTGGCTGCTACTTAGAATCCACTCAAATGTTTATCTACCATAGATAAGAAGATGTTCTTGACTGGGATAGTTAATTTTCAATACATTTCCTGTTGTACCCTGAATGTATTTAACGAAGCTAATATAGTTCTTTCTTTATAATAGCCACGTTCAAACATTAAACAAAAAAACAGGAGCGCCTATACCCAGACGCTCCTGTTTCATTTCCACTCAATTCAATCAACTACACCCCAAACTATTCCCACAGTTTAGGCATTTGTAGCAGGTGCCGGAGCGGATGGTGATGTGGCCGCAGACGTTGCAGATGGGGGCGTCGCCCATCATGCTGGCCAGCACTTGCTGAGTCTGCTCCATCAGCACGGTGCGGCTTTGGGTCATCAGAGTATAGCCATTGGTTTTCACATCGGTGGCCGGCTCGGGCTGGGCCGCTGGCGTGGCAACGGCAGGTATAGCCGGGGCGACTGGCGTGGCCGGTTCCAAGTTCTTCTCACTCGGCACATGCACGAGGTCTTCGCGCTTCAGGTACTCGTAGCCGAGGAGGCGGAAGAGGTAGTCGAAGACCGAGGTGGCGGACTTGATGTTGGGATGCTCCACGCGGCCCGCCGGCTCGAAGCGGGTGAAGGTGAAGCGGTTCACGAACTCTTCCAGCGGCACACCATACTGCAGCCCCAGCGACACCGCAATAGCGAAACAATTGAGGATGGAGCGGAACGAAGCGCCTTCCTTGTACATGTCGATGAACACTTCGCCGAGCTCACCGTTCGGATACTCGCCCGTGCGGATGTACACGGTATGGCCGTCAATCTTGGCTTTCTGGGTGAAACCGGTGCGCTTGTCCGGCAGCTTGCGGCGCTCCACCATGTGGGCGAGTTGCTTGCGGAACGGCTCGTTGGCGGCGTCTTCTAGAATGGCTTTGGCCGCCTGCAACACTTGTTCGGCACTAATGCTGTTGTCGGTCTGCGGTAATTCCGTGTCTGGTGCTTTGTCGGTTTCAGCTTTTTGGCTACTCGACGAGAGCGGTTGCGAAAGCTTGCTGCCGTCACGGTAAATCGAACAAGCTTTCAGGCCCAGTTCCCAGGACAGGTGGTAGCAACGGGCCACTTCTTCGCGGGTGGTTTCGTTGGGCAGGTTGATGGTCTTGGAGATAGCCCCGGAAATGAACGGCTGCACGGCGGCCATCATCTGGATGTGTCCTTCGGGCTTGATGAAACGCTTGCCCTTGTGCCCGCAGCGGTTGGCGCAGTCAAACACCGGGTAGTGTTCTTCGCGCAGGTATGGGGCGCCTTCAGTAGTCATGGTGCCGCAGATATAGTCACTGGCTTCTTCTATCTGTTGGTAGGTATAGCCCAGCGCGCGCAACAGGTTGAAGTCAGGCAGGTTGTAGAGTTCGGGCACAAAACCAAGCCGCTGCAGACAAGCTTCTCCCAGATTGTACACACTGAACAGCGAGGCCACATCATAGGCTGTCAACAGGCCCGCTTCCAGCTGCTGGATTTCCTCTGGCGTGAAGCCTGCAGCAGCTAGTGACGTCTCGTTGATGTGAGGAGCGCCCTTGAACGTGGCGTGGCCTTTGGCGTAGTTCACGATGGCCTGCATTTCGGCTTCGGTATAGCCCAGTTTGCGCAGCGCGGCAGGTATAGACTGGTTGATGATCTTGAAATAACCGCCACCGGCCAGCTTCTTATACTTCACCAGCGCAAAGTCCGGCTCTACGCCCGTCGTGTCGCAGTCCATCAGCAAACCGATAGTACCCGTCGGGGCGATAACCGTGGCCTGTGCGTTGCGGTAGCCGTGTTTCTGGCCCAGTTCCAAGGCTTCGTCCCACGCAGCGCAGGCGGCTTGGTGCAGGTAGTCGGGGCAAAGGGCAGGGTCGAGCGGCTGCGCAGGTATAGCCAAACCTTCGTAGGCTTCAGGCTGGTTGTGCGCAGCCGCACGATGGTTGCGGATGACGCGCAGCATGGCATCTGCGTTAGGCTTATACTTCGGAAAAGCCCCCAGTTCAGCGGCCATCTCGGCAGAAGTCGCATAGGAGGTACCCGTCATAATTGCGGTCAGCGCGGCGGCTACGGTGCGGGCTTCGTCGCTGTCGTAAGCCAGTCCCTGCACCATCAGCAAAGCGCCGAGGTTGGCATAGCCGAGCCCGATGGTACGGTAATCGTAGGAGCGTTGCGCCACTTCTTCGGAGGGGAACTGGGCCATCAGCACCGAAATTTCCAGCACCATCGTCCAGAGGCGGCAGGCGTGGCGGTAAGCGGCCACATCGAATGTCTGCGTGGAAGCATCAAAAAAGCGAATCAGGTTGAGCGAGGCGAGGTTGCAGGCTGTGTTGTCGAGGAACATGTATTCCGAGCAGGGATTCGAGGCGCGGATAGGTCCTTCATCGGGACAGGTATGCCATTCGTTAATAGTCGTGTCGAACTGCAGTCCCGGGTCGGCGCAGGACCAGGCCGCGTCGGCTATCTGGTCCCACAACTCGCTGGCAGGTATAGATTGCATCACCTTACCCGTAGAGCGGGCATGCAGGTGCCACGGTTCGTCGTTTTGTAAGGCCTTAAAGAAGGAGTTCGGTACACGCACCGAGTTGTTCGAGTTCTGGCCCGACACGGTGTGGTAGGCTTCCCCGTTATAGTCCGAAGGGTAACCCGCCGCAATCAGGGCCGCCACTTTTTTCTCTTCTTCTTTTTTCCAGTTAGTGAATTCCACAATCTCGGGATGATCGAGGTCGAGGCACACCATTTTGGCCGCCCTTCTCGTCGTACCACCCGACTTAATCGCTCCTGCCGCACGGTCGCCAATTTTCAGGAAGGACATCAGGCCAGAAGAGCTGCCACCGCCGCCAAGCGCTTCGTCTTTGCCCCGGATGCTGGAGAAATTGGTGCCCACGCCGGAACCATACTTAAAGATGCGCGCTTCCTGCACCCACAGGTCCATGATACCGCCTTTGTTCACCAGGTCATCATCCACCGCCAGTATAAAACAGGCATGCGGCTGCGGACGTTCGTAGGCCGAAGTCGATTCTTTCAGCTTCCCGGTTTTGGGGTCTACATAATAATGTCCCTGTGCTTTACCGGTTAATTTATAAGAGGAGTGGAGGCCCGTATTGAACCACTGCGGTGAGTTAGGCGCGGCATACTGCCCGAGGAGCATGTACACTAGTTCGTCGTAAAAAGCCTGCGCGTCTTCCTGTGTCTTAAAATAGCCATTCCCTTCGCCCCAGCTTCTCCAGCAGTCGGCCAGACGATGCACCACCTGCTTCACCGATTTTTCTGCTCCCGTGCTGCCATCTGGCTGCGGAACACCCGCTTTGCGCAGGTACTTCTGGGCAAGTATATCAGTTGCAATTTGCGACCAGTTCGCGGGCACCTCCACGTCTTTTATCTCAGCTACGATGCCGCCGGAAGGGTCGCGGATAGTAGAGGACCTTTTTTCATAGTCATACAAGGTATAGGGGCTCTCACCCTGCCGAGTAAAAAAGCGATGGACCGGTAGGCCATCGCTTTTTGCTTGCTCTTTTTTCATAAAATAGTTGTTGGGTTAAAGGTATGATTCTCAGTTGCTTAACTTTCGTCAGAAGCTGCTGTAAATGGTTTGATAAATATATCAGAAAAATATTTAAGAAAAAAAGACCTTTTTATCTTTTATTTTGTTCTGCCTGTATATACCTTTACATCGGCAATCATTTATAACAGAACAATTCAACAAAAAAACACCATGGAAACCATAGACAAATTAGACGTAACTGTACTGGAACCACGCATGAAACACCCGACCATTTTCCAGTGGTTTGATAAACTGAATGGCGGCGAAGCTTTTGTGATTCACAACGACCACGACCCGAAGCCACTGTACTACCAGTTGCTAGGTGAGCGCGGTAATATCTTTAAGTGGGAGTACCTGCTGCAGGGACCGGAAATATGGGAAGTGAAAATCTCGAAACTGACTCCTGAAGAAGGAGAGACAGTAGGCGAACTCGTAGCCAAAGACTACCGCAAGGCGCAGGTGTTCAAGAAATATGGCATCGACTTCTGCTGCAACGGCAAAAAATCACTGAAGCAGGCTTGCGAAGAAAAAGGTATCAGCCAGGAGCAACTGGAGTACGAACTCAACGCCATGCCAGAGAAAACTGCCGAGACCTCGCGCGGTAACGAATACGACAAGTGGGAGCTGGGCTTCCTGGGCGACTACATCGTAAACATGCACCATAGCTATGTGCGCGAGGCTATACCTGCGCTGTACGAATATACTACCAAAGTAGCCCGTGTACACGGTACCCGTCACCCCGAGGTGATCGAAGTAGCCAAGCACTTTGTGAACGTAGCCAACGAGCTGGAATCTCACATGCCGAAAGAAGAGCGCGTGTTGTTCCCGTTCATCAAGCAGATGGAAGAAGCGAAGAAGAATGGCGTGAAGCTGGACCGTCCGGCCTTCGGCAGCATCCAGAACCCGATCAACATGATGGAGATGGAGCACGAATCAGCCGGTGGCGAAATGGAAGCTATCCGCAAGTTGACAGATGACTTTACCCTGCCAGCCGACGCCTGCGCCACGTATAGAGTAATGTTCTCAAAACTAGAGGAATTCGAGAACGACCTGCACCGCCACATCCACCTGGAGAACAACGTGCTGTTCCCGAAAGCGCTGGAACTGGAGAAAGAAGTGTTGAAGTAACAAGGATATCAGGGCAGGCTGTGGAAGGAACCGTGGTCTGCCCCATTACCCCTACGGGCAAAGCCCACCACAACTATGACAACTGCAACCAAACCACTGAAACGAGACAAAAGCCTGGTGCCGCTCTCCCGCGAACACCACTTCGGACTGCTGTTCTGCTGGAAACTGAAGCAAGGTATGGCCAACGGCACTTCTTTTGAGCTGATGCGCCAGTACACCGATTATTTCTGGAAAAACATTCTGAAAGCACACTGCCAGGAGGAGGAAGTGATCGTGAAAAGACTTTTGCCCAAAGATGATGTGAACTCTATCAGAATACATGAAGAGCATCAGCTAATCGAAGCCATCATCGGCCTGATCAATAAGCAAAAGAATCTGAATACCTCTCTTATTGTAACGCTGCAACAGGACCTGACCGACCACATCCGTTGGGAAGAACGCGAGCTGTTCCCCTACCTGCAGACGGTGGCCGATCCGGAGGAACTGGCTGATGTGGGCCGGTTGCTGGAGCATGACCTGCAGGAGCCGTTGGACGAGTTTTTGCCTGCTTTCTGGGAAAATAAAAAGGTAAGTTAATCATGGAACTGTCTGCTACCACCCGAATCTCAACTATACTGCGGGAGAACCCTGCGGCTATAGAGGCCATCGTGTCGATCAACAAGCACTTTGAGAAGCTGCGGAACCCCGTGCTGCGCAAGGTGCTGGCTTCGCGGGTGACCATCGCCGATGCTGCCCGCATTGGCAAGTGCCGGGTGGAGGATTTCTATGAAAAGCTGGAACCGCTGGGCTTCAGCATCGCATCAAAACCAACTCACAGCAAAAGGGCTATACCTATGGAAAACGATGTTTTGGAAAGACCCGCTTTTATGGCGAATCTGAAGCAGGAAGATACCCTTGTGCTGGACGTTCGCGACACCATCGCCAAAGGCGACGACCCTTTTCTGCAGATCATGGACGCGGTAAACAAGCTAAATCCCGAACAGGTGCTTTGCATAGTCAATACCTTCGAGCCAATTCCGCTGATCGCTATCATCCGCCCCAAAGGCTTCGAGTACTATACCGAAACGCTGGGGCCTCACCTGGTGAAGACATACTTTAAGAAACAAAGCGCAGGGGAAGAGGTAAAAGTAAATCCAACCGTTATCGAGGAAAACTTCGATGAACTGTTGGCCAGGTATAGCGGCAAGCTGCAGCCAATGGACGTGCGCCAGATGGAGATGCCGCAACCGATGGTGTCTATACTTGGTGCCCTGGAAACGCTGCCGAAGGACAAGGCGCTGTATGTGCATCACCGCAAAGTTCCGCAGTTTCTGCTGCCGCAATTAACGGAGCGAGGATTTAAGGTAAGTATAAAAGAAGTTGGGCCGAACGAGGTGAATTTGCTGATATACAGGTAGGCCTTGTGGTGTATTAATGCTGTCAATTTAAATGACTTTTGTCATTTCGACCAGCGGGAGAAATCTGGATATTGTGAACAGGAATTAATGTTTTCAGATTTCTCATTGCATGCGAAATGACAATGAAAGAAGTGAAACAACTAACAACCAACAACCATACGCATGAGCGCCGCAACTGTTTCTAATTCACCCTCCAAATGGCTTGTGCTGCCGCACTACGCTTTCGCGGCGGTGTCGTTTGTGGTGCTGTGCCTGCTGCTGGTCTTTTCAACCGATGCTTTTGGCGGGCATTATTTCCACCCGAAACTGCTTACCCTCACGCACGTGGCGGCGCTGGGCTGGGCAACCATGATCATCTTCGGATCGGTTTATCAGCTGCTGCCAGTGGTGCTGGAGGTACGGCTATACAGTGAAAAGCTAGGAACCTGGGCCTTTGCTTTACTATCAACCGGTACTATCCTGCTCACCATTTCCTTTTGGAATTTCTGGGTAGGCACCATCATGCACATAGCGGCTTGTCTGCTGTTCATATCGTTCCTGCTCTTTGCCTGTAACGTTGTGCAAACTGCCCGGCAGGTGAAGAAATGGGGGATAGAGGCCGATTTTATGGTCACTTCGGTGGTATGGCTCGTAGCCACAGGGCTGGTGGGCGTGCTGATGGTTTTCAACTTTCAATATCCTTTTCTGCCACAGGACCATGTGCATTATCTGCAACTGCATGCGCACATAGGTATGGCGGGCTGGTTCCTGCTCCTGATCGTAGGCGTGGGCTCTAAACTGATCCCTATGTTCCTGCTGGCCCACCCTGAAGATACCCGCAGCCTGAACTGGAGCTATTACCTAATTAATGGCGGGCTGGTACTTTTTGCGTTGGATCACCTGTTTCTACACACCGGTTTCTATGCGCTCTATGCGCTTATGGTTGTAGCAGGTATAGCCTGCTTCCTTTACTTCCTCTACCAGGCTAAATGCCTTGGAAAACGGCCCGACCTGGATTTAGGTATGAAGCAGACATTTGTGGCCCTGACGCTGCTGATCCTGCCCATCGTGCTCGTGTTTGTAGTGACGCTGCAGCTTGGACTGCCGCAACGCCTGCTGTCGGCGCTATACCTGGTGTATGGGCTTTCCATCTTCTTCGGCTTCGTGTCGGCGCTGATACTCGGGCAGACCTTTAAAACGCTTCCCTTTATCGTCTGGATGCACAGTTACGAAGATTATGTGGGCCGTTTCAAAACACCTATGCCGAAGGACATGTATAGCGTAACATTGCTGCGCTGGCAGAATATCGCCTATATTGTCGGGCTGGTGGGTTTACTGGCTGGTGTGTTGCTGGCCGAGCAGACTATTATTTTGGTGGGGGCGGTGCTCTTGAGTATTGCGGCGGTGCTGTATGCCGGCAACGTGTTTAAAGTGCTGTTGCACAAGGTGAAAGATTTAAAACCATTCGGCTATGAAAAGGCAGCAAAAGGAGCAAATTAATGAAAACTCAAGACTCAGAACTCGGGACTCAGAACTCAATGAACTTATGAAAACGCAGGAACAGGAGCTCGTCAACGAAGCGTATGAAGCGCTCAAGTACATCATCGACCCGGAGATCGGCATAAACATTGTCGACCTCGGACTGGTATACAAAGTGACCCTGAAGGAAGAGGAGGAGAAGCTGCAGGTAGAATTGACGCTCACTACACCGGGCTGCCCGATGAGTGGTACGATCACGACAGCAGCCAGGCAAATGCTAGACAAGCGCTTCCCGAACCTGGATATAGAAGTAGAACTGGTATGGCTTCCGCCGTGGACGCCGGATATGATAAGTGAGGAAGGCATGCGACAATTAGGAAATACCTGATAGTTTTGCGTTCCGTTTTAAGATAAGGTTATGCTTTCGAAAACAACAGAATATGCCTTGCGATCCATCGTGTACATTGCGATGGCTGACCAGGAAAACAAGCGTGTAGGCATCAAAGAAATAGCGAACGAACTGGAGCTGCCCACCCATTTTATAGGCAAGATCCTGCAGGATATGGTGCGCAAAGGCGTCATTGCCTCTGTCAAAGGCCCCCATGGCGGTTTTTTCCTGCATCGTCCGGCTAATGAAATCAGCATACTGGAAGTAGTAAGCATAATAGACGGACTCGAGGCCTTTAAAAAGTGCGGAATGGGTATGAAACAATGCTCCGACAAGCACCCTTGTCCCCTGCACGACGAAATCAAGGTATACCGCAACCACCTGTTGCAGGTATTCCGCGAGAAAACGATACAGAGTCTGGTAGATGATGTGCAGACCGGAAAATATTTTATTAAAAATCAACCCGAAGAAGTGCTGAACGGCCAAGCCCGCGGCATCGCTTAAACAACCCTGAAACATACAATGACAGCGTCCCTGACACAGGGTGCCTTCTCTGAAAAATTCAGAGCCATGCACCCTTTTGCCCAAACCGAAGAGATTACCGCCCTGCAGGAGGTGGTAGAAGAGATCCGGGAATTGAAGCGCGAGAAGAACGCGGTGATCTTATCGCACTTCTACATGTCGCCTGAGTTGCAGGTGCACCACAACGACGGAGGTATAGCCGACTTTGTGGGTGACTCACTCGGTTTAAGCGTAGCCGCCAAGAGCGTGGAAGCCGACAACATCATTTTCTGTGGTGTGAAGTTTATGGCCGAAACCGCCAAAATCCTGAATCCGGCCAAGCAGGTTTTGTTGCCGAGTTTTGAGGCAGGCTGTTCGCTGGCGGAGAGTATAACAGGTGCCGATGTGCGCAAACTCAAAGCGCAGTACCCGGGCGTGCCGGTGGTGGCCTACATTAATACTTACGCCGAGACCAAAGCCGAAGCCGACATTTGCTGCACCTCCCGTAATGCAATGGACATTGCCCGTTCCTTTGATTCCGACCGCCTGATTTTCCTGCCAGACCTGTTCATGGGCCGCAACCTCCAGACCCGCATCAAAGCCGAGACCGGCAAGGAACTGATCCTGTGGGAAGGCAAGTGCGAGGTGCACGAACAGTTCACGCCGCAGCGCATCAACGGACTTAAACTGATGTACCCCGAGGCGCAGGTGCTCGTGCACTGGGAAGTGCCGGACGATACCGTAGCCGATGCCCTGACCGGTGCAGGTGGGGTAGTAGGTAGCACATCAGACATTCTTCATTTTGTGGGTGAAAGCAAGTCACGGCAGTTCATTCTGGGCTCGGAGTGCGACCTGGGTGCTACTTTGCGTGGTATGTATCCGGAGAAGGAATTCATCGTGCCTTGCATTAAGTGTCCGCACATGAAAAAGATTACGGTACAGCGTACGCTGCAGGCCTTGCGGGCCATCGGCACAGAGGCAGAGCGTATGTATACCGTGGATTTAGACCTGGACATTCGCCAGCGGGCTTTGCTGCCGATTGAGCGCATGTTGAAATTTACCTAATTGAAAATGAAAGCACCGGATTTTGACTTCGTGGTGTTAGGCAGTGGTGTTGCGGGGCTCACGTTTGCCCTGCAGGCCGCTGTCCATGGCCGCGTACTGGTGCTCTGCAAGGCTAACTTTTCCGAAACTAACACTGCCTACGCGCAGGGTGGTATAGCCGTCGTCCTCGACCCAACCGACACTTTCGAGCAGCATGTGCAGGACACATTGGAGGCCGGTGCCGGACTCTGTGACGAGGTAGCTGTGCGTTATGTGGTGCAAGAGGCGCCGGCTGCTATACGCTGGTTGCAAGGTATAGCCGTAGGTTTCGACAAAGCAGCATCAGGCGATATGGCCCTCGGGCTGGAAGGTGGCCACAGCCATCACCGCGTTGTGCATGTAAAAGACCATACGGGCCGCAGCGTGCAGCAAGCGCTGGGAAAAGCGGTGCGGCGTCACCCCAACATCTTCGTGCAGGAACATCAGATGGGTATAGAACTACTCACCGATACCAGCAGTACAGGTACGTTTTGCTATGGCGTACAGGTGCTGGATCTGCACACACAGGAGGTGCGGTCTATACCTGCACAAGCGGTGGTGCTGGCCACTGGCGGCTCCGGTCAGGTATACCAATATACCACCAACCCAGGTATAGCCACCGGCGACGGACTGGCCATGGCTGCCCGTGCGGGAGCCGATATCCAGCACATGGAGTTCTTCCAGTTTCACCCGACTGCTTTATATCAACCCAACGGCGAAGTTTTCCTGATCAGCGAGGCGCTGCGGGGAGCGGGAGCGGAGCTGGTTTTGCCGGACGGCAGCCGCTTCATGCACCTGTATCATCCGCTGGGTTCTTTGGCCCCCCGCGACATTGTTGCCCGCGCCGTACTCACCGAAATGCAGCGCCACCAAAGTCCCTGTCTATACCTGGATGTACGCCATTTACCTGCCGGCAAGGTTTCCGAAAACTTTCCTTCTATTTATCATAAGTGTACCACTATTGGTATTGATGTCGAAAAGGAGCTTATACCAATTGTACCGGCGGCGCATTACCAGTGTGGCGGCGTGAAAACAGATCTGAGTGGGCTGACCTCCATTGACCGGCTTTATGCGATAGGAGAAGTGGCCTGCACGGGTCTGCATGGAGCAAACCGGCTGGCCAGTAACTCGCTGCTGGAAGGCGTAGTATTTGCGCAGAGTGCCGCAGGGCATATAGCGCATTTGGTTCCTAAGAAATTGGAAGCTATACCTGTAAGCTTAGAAAAAAATGACGTGGGCGAGTTGTGGTATGGGATGCGGGAAGAGATAGCGCGAAATCGCAACAGACTGCAAAAGCTACTATGGGAACAGGCCGGCATTGTTCGATCAGCAATGGGTTTGCAGCGATGCCAGACCGAACTCGAAGATTTGCAGCGCAAGGGGAGAGGTATAGCCTACCTGACAGGTATACAACAGGAGGTACTGGAACTGCAGAACCTGATCACCGTAGCCGAACTCATAACCAAAGCCGCATTGGCCAGACAGGAGAGTGTGGGTGGTCATTTCGTCACGAATACTCGTCCTGACAAAAATCGCACTCCGTACAGAGCAGTTTTAAAAGATATTTCTGAAACAGGTATACAGGCACTTTTTTGAGAATAGGGCCGTACTGCTTATATTTAGGAAATTAAACACACTTGGAAGAGTACGAAAATTCATCTAATCAGCTTTTAGACAATGCGTCTCGACTGAAAGCCATTATCGAAACAGCAATCGATGGCATCATCACCATCGACCGCAGGGGCGTTGTAGAATCCGTTAACCCGGCGGCGGCGCATATTTTTGGCTATCAGCCCGAAGAGATAATAGGTAATAATGTGAGCATGCTCATGCCGGAGCCAGACCATAGTCTGCACGACAAATACCTCGACAACTACCACCGCACCGGGGTAGGGCAAATCATCGGCAAAGGGCGCGAAGTACTGGGCAAAAAGAAAGACGGCGTTGTGTTTCCGTTTCTGCTCAGCATCAGCGAAGTGAACTTGCACGACAAGCAGATCTTTACCGGTATCATACACGACATCACGGAACTCAAAAAAACAGAGGCCGCGTTGCGCGAAAGCGAAAGCCGCATCAATTCCATCATCCAGACTGCTGTAGACGGTATCATTACTATCGACACACGCGGTGTGATTGAAATGATCAACCCATCGGCCTGCAGGCTGTTTGGCTATGGTGAGTCGGAGGTAATTGGCCGCAAGATCAACCTGCTCATGCCAGAGCCGGATAAGAGTCTGCATGACAACTACATGCACCACTACCACGAGACGGGCGAGAAGCGCATTATAGGTATAGGCCGCGAGGTAACCGGGCTCAAAAAAGACGGTACCATCTTCCCGCTATACCTGAGCATCAGCGAAGTATACCTGGCCGACCGCAAGGTATACACCGGCTTCATACACGACATCACCCGACAGAAAGTAACCGAAGAGCGCCTGCGCCGCTATGCCGCCGAACTGGAGCGAAGCAACCGCGAGTTGCAGGATTTTGCCTACGTTTCGTCGCACGATTTGCAGGAGCCTCTGCGCAAGATTCAGGCCTTCGGTGACCGACTCAAAATGAAGGAGTACGAGAACCTGAGCGATCAGGGCAAGGACTATGTGGATCGCATGCTCAACGCAGCCAGCCGGATGCAGAACCTGATCAACGACTTGCTCACTTTTTCAAGAGTTACTTCCAAGTCCAAGCCTTTTGTGAAAACAGACCTGAACCAGATTGCGCGTGACGTGATCTCGGATCTGGAAATTGCCATAGAACGCTCACATGCCAAAGTGGAGGTAGAGCAGCTGCCGGTCATTCAGGCAGAACCTACGCAGTTGCGCCAGCTGCTGCAGAACCTGATCAGCAATGCCATCAAGTTCCGCAAAGATGAAGTGGATCCTGTGGTGAAGGTATACGCCAAAGAAGTGCAGGTAAAAGCGCATATGACCTCCACGCCGGGCGACGAACTGGTGGAGCTGCATGTAGAGGACAACGGCATTGGCTTTGAGGAGAAGTACCTGGACCGGATCTTCAATATCTTTCAACGACTGGAAGGGCAGAAGTATGAGGGCTCCGGTATAGGGCTGGCCATCTGCCGTAAAATTGCGATCCGGCACGGAGGAGACATCACAGCCAAAAGTAAGCCGGGCGAGGGTACGCATTTTATTGTTACTTTAGCAAAAACTCACCTGAAGGAATAAACGCCAATGAAATCGAATAGACCTATTGTGATACTGATAGCCGACGACGACGCCGAAGATCGTATGCTCATTAAAGAGGCGCTGGACGAAAACCGACTGAGCAATGCGATACAGTTTGTAGAAAACGGCGAAGAGCTGATGGACTACCTGCACAACCGCGGCAGGTTCACCGATAAGGAAAAATACCAGACACCGGGCCTTATTCTGCTTGATCTGAACATGCCGAAAAAAGACGGTCGCGAGGCGCTGAAGGAAATAAAAGCCGACGAACACCTGCGCGTGCTGCCCGTGGTGGTACTCACTACTTCCAAGGCCGAGGAGGATATTCTGCGTACCTACGATCTGGGCGTGAGCTCTTTCATCACCAAGCCGGTCACTTTCAGCTCGCTCGTGGACGTGATGCGCACCCTGAGCAAGTATTGGTTTGAAATTGTAGAGCTGCCCAAACCGTAGGTTTGAGTCGCGAGTTACGAGTCGCGAGTTTTTTAACTCAGAACTCGAGACTCAGAACTCAGAACTCTCAAACCCCCAAACTCCCAAACTCATAATATGCTTGACAGAATACGTGTTTTGCTGGTGGATGATGATGAGGATGATTTCATCATTACGCGGGATATTATGGATGATATACCCGGGCGCAACTACGTGCTCGAGTGGGCGCCTTCCTTTAGCAAGGCAATCGATATTATCAGGGAGCAGCGGCACCATGTATACCTGGTCGATTTCAGGCTGGGTGCGCATGATGGACTGGAGCTGATCACAAAGGCCGTGAATGAAGGAATAGCAGCACCCTTTATTCTGCTTACAGGGCAAAGCGACCGCGAAACCGACGAGAAAGCCATGCGGGCCGGCGCCCAGGATTACCTTGTAAAGGGCACTTTCAACCCTTACGATCTGGAGCGTTCGATCAGGTATAGTATTGAACACGCCAAGAGCCTGGCCGAAATTCAGAAGCTGAACACCGAGTTGGAACAGCGTGTTGAGGAGCGCACACAGGAACTGGCCGCAGCTATACAAAACCTGGAGAAGGCGAACCGGACGCTAAAAAAGGCACAGACTGAAATATACAAGGCACTGCAAAAGGAGAAGGAGCTGCACGAACTCAAGTCGCGCTTCGTGACCATTGCCTCGCACGAGTTCCGCACACCGCTCAGCACGGTTCTTTCCTCCGCATCGCTCATTACAAAGTATAAAACTGCCGAAGACGATGAAAAACGCCTGAAGCACGTGGGGCGGATCAAGTCGGCGGTGCATAACCTGACCAATATCCTCAACGACTTCCTGTCGATCAGCAGGATGGAGGAGGGGAAGATCAACAACGTGCCAAGTACCTTTGATCTGCAGGGCTTCTCGGCAGAAGTGGTCGACGAAATGCAGGGCTTCCTGAAAGAGGGGCAGCGCATTGATTACCGGCACGAAGGTACGCAGCAGACGGTATACCTGGATAAGCAGCTCATGCGCAATGTCATGATCAACCTGCTCTCCAATGGCAGCAAATACTCAGGAGAGGATAGTACGATCTGGTTTACGACATCCATCCAGGAAGGGATTATTACCCTGGAAGTGCGCGACGAAGGCATCGGTATACCTGACGAAGACAAAACGCACTTGTTTACGCCTTTCTTCAGAGCGCAGAACGTCACCAACATACAGGGAACGGGTCTGGGGCTCAACATCGTTAAAAAATATGTAGAAATAATGGGTGGCGAGCTGCGCTATGAAAGCCAACTGGGCCACGGCACCACCTTCACCATCATGTTGCCATATACCGCACAGATATGAAAAAGATATTACTGATTGAAGATAATCAGGAGATACGGGAGAACACAGCCGAGATCCTGTCGCTGGCCAACTACCAGGTACTCGAAGCTCCCAATGGCAAACTGGGTGTTGACCTGGCCAAAAAAGAACACCCGGACCTGATCATCTGCGATATCATGATGCCCCAGCTCGACGGTTATGGCGTGCTGCACATGCTCAGCAAATTCCCTGAAACGGCCAGTATTCCCTTTGTCTTTCTGACGGCCAAATCAGAGAAAGAAGACTTCCGCAAAGGCATGAACCTGGGAGCGGATGATTACCTGACAAAACCCTTCGATGATGTGGAGTTGCTGGACGTGGTGGAGATGCGCCTGAAGAAAAATGAGATCTTGAAGGCTGAGTTTCAGCGTAACGTGCAGGGCCTCGACAATTTTATACAGGAAGCAAAAGGGTATGAAGAGCTCAACAAACTGATTTCTGAAAACCGCCGTGTGACGGTGTTCCGCAAAAAGCAGCATCTGTTCTCGGAAGGCAATTATCCAAGTAACCTGTACTTCCTGAACAAGGGCAAGATCAAGACCTACAAATCGAACGAGGAAGGCCGGGAGTACATCACCTGCCTCTACAAAGACGGTGATTTTATCGGCTACCTCGATTTGCTGGAAGAGAAAGCTTACCGCGAGTCGGCGATGGCGCTCGAGGATTCCGAGGTATACATTATTCCGCGCGAGGATTTCTATACCTTGCTCTACCAGAACCGCGACGTAGCGGGCAAATTCATCAAGATCCTGTCAGACAACCTGGCCGATCGGGAAGAGCGTTTGCTGAAACTGGCCTACAACTCGGTGCGCAAGCGTGTAGCAGAGGCATTGCTGTTCGTAGAAAGGCAATACAAAGAAGACCCGAACTACAAGTCAGAAGTATCGATCACGCGCGAGGATCTGGCCAGTATTGTGGGCGCTTCCAAAGAGACGGTGATCCGTACCCTGGCTGATTTTAAAGACGAGCACCTGATCGACACCCGCGGCAGCAAGATCACCATTCTGAATGCACAGAAACTGGAGCGGATGCGGAATTAAGAGAAACATTGACATTTCTCCTGCCTGAAAGTGACGAAAGTCATACTTTCCGAACCCAGGTTTTAAGAAATTTGCATTGTATCTGAGAGAAAGACATGCAAAACCAGTTTAAAGCCCTTACATTATCTTACAAGCAAGCACCTATCGCCGTACGTGAAGCCGTATCGCTCAACGAAATCGGCTGTCGTAATCTGCTCGATAAGATACGCGAGTTTACCAATGCGCAGGATGTGATGGTGCTTTCTACCTGTAACCGTACGGAGGTCTACTACGCCGCTGCACAAGACCTTTCCCGCGAAATCATCAAACTGATCGCAATTGAGAAGGGCTTTATCGCAACAAAAGAGATTTCAACTTATTTCCAGCACATCACCGATCACCAGCAGGCGGTACAGCACTTATTTTATGTGTCGCTGGGGCTGGAGTCGCAGGTGGTGGGCGATATGCAGATACTGAATCAGGTGAAAAAAGCCTACCAGTGGACAGCCGATGCTGATATGGCCGGTCCTTTTCTGCACAGGCTGATGCATACCATCTTCTATACCAATAAGCAGGTATTCAACCAGACCGCCTTTTTTGATGGTGCTGCTTCGGTATCGTACGCTACGGTAGAGTTGGTAGAGGAGCTTACCAGAGGGATGGTTGATCCGCGTGTACTCATGATCGGGGTAGGGGAGATCGGCGCCAATGTGTGCGACAACTTCGGAAAGTCGAAGATCAGTAACGTGGCCATCGCCAACCGTACGCATCACAAAGCTTTGGAACTGGCGCAGAAAACCAATGCCCGTGCTATTTACTGGGAGAATGTTTGGGAAGAAATGGCGAATGCGGATGTGGTGATCTCGTCTGTGCCAGGCGACTGCTTTTTTATAGGACAGACTGATGTGGCGAAGTTAGGTGAAAATGCTCCCCAGTTCTTTGTAGACCTTTCCATGCCGCGCAGCATCGATGCCGCGATCGAAGCCCTGCCAAACACCAGGGTATACAACGTAGACAATATTCGTAACCGAGCCACCGAGGCGCTGGCCATCCGCATAGCTGCCATTCCTCAGGTTAAGGAAATTATAACAGAAGCGCTGGCGGAGTTCAGCACCTGGACCCGCGAAATGGCCATGTCGCCGGCCCTGCAGCAGTTCAAAAATCGTCTGGAGGAAATTCGTCAGCAGGAGTTAGCCCGCTATACCAAGAAACTGGGCGATGACCAAAAAGAGCTTGTGGAAGCCATCACCAAAAACATCCTCAACAAGATCGTAAAACTGCCTGCCCTGGAGCTGAAAGCAGCCTGCCAGCGTGGTGGGTCGGAGGCCCTGCTGGAAGGATTGAGCGCACTGTTTAACCTCGAAAAACAGGAAGCCTAGGCTATACCTGTCGGTACTTATTGCTAGTTTATGGGAATTGAAAAGATCTTCAGAATATCCGGCACCCTGTAGCGCGATTCCCGCTGATCCTGCAATATTTTTTGTCCATACCTGAAATTGGCTTTAGCATCCATGGCGGGCATATCCCTAATCGATTTGTAAACGAAAGGAGGAGGTATAACGGGTAGTTGATCTTTAGGATCTTCAGGAAGTTTGGTGCGCAAAACGGCTTGTCTCAGATCATACTCTGTTGCCCAGGGCATCACATCCACAGTAGGCAACTTATTCTCTTTTCTTTCGAGCACAATTTTTAGCGTCAGCTGGCCTTCAGTGGTCTCCAAAGGAACAGCCAGGTATAGCTTTTCATAACCGAGGGCACCAAAAACTACCGTATCGCCTGCCACAACTGGCATTGAGAAATAACCGCTTTTGCGGGTATACGTCCCTCTTTTGGTGCCCGGTACATACACGGCCACGCCTTCCAGAGCTGTGACGCTATCGCTTGCATATACCATACCTGAGAACTGAATCACCTGTTTGTCTATAGGCAGACTGTGCTGCCCCAGTGTTGCAGTGCTAGCCAGAAGTAACAACAAAAAAGTAGCAGCGGAGACAACCAGGTTTCTTTTCATAGTGCGCAGGTATAGCCAGAACCGTTACTGCCTCACCGTGACATAAGCCGCCAACCGGCCACCTAGACCTTTTTCCCAGTCGCCCAGGCTGGCTTTCCGGGAGTAGAAGCTGCCACCGAACGCAGCCCCGTAAATAAAGATGTATTTCTCGTGCTTGCTGTAATCGGGCAGATACTCTATACCTAAAAAGAAATCCTCGTCCACCACCAGGCCATACTGCTCAAGCGGAACCGTGACCCAGCCCTGCGTAAGCGGCAGCCGCCTGATGACGCTCTTCTCGACCAATCGCTCGCCCGGCATACCTGCTGTGTTCTTATACAGATTGATGCGGAAAGTAGCAGAATCGAGTTTGATGCTGCGCAGGTATACCGTGGCAGACAGAATTTCGGAAGTTTTATTGTTGAGCTTGATAAACTTGCCCAGTTCGGATATGTCCTCTGAGTGAACAGTTTCAGCAGAGCCATAGAGAAACGGATTGCGCGAAGTAGTACCGATTTTTTTTATTTTAGGCGCTTTGCTGCTGATGACGACTTCGTGCAATGCGGTGGTTTTTTCGGTGAGCTCGAAGCGGGTGTTACGGTTAGAAAGGATAGAAGAAACCGGTAGCGAAAGCTCGTTGTGCCCAATAGCAGAGAAAGTGAGCGTGTCCTGCCTGTTTTCTTCTTTCAGATTAATTTTGAAGCTGCCGTCCGGCCTGGTTGCCGTGCCGATGTTCTTCTTTTTGATGCCGATGTTGACGTAAGGTATAGCCTGCTGCTGTGCGGCGCTCTGAACGGTACCACTTATCTGAAAGCCTTGTCCAAAAGTGATGCTGGTTGTGAGCAGCAAGAAAAACGTGATAAACAGTCGGGTCAGTTTGTTTTCTGGCATCGTTTGAATCTCCTGGAGGTTTTAGCTAGTTAATCCCTTTTTAGGTATAGCTGTTATCTGGAAGATTCAATTTTTATAACAGAGGTTGCAAGCGCCAGGGAAAATTTCCCAACAATGGATTGGGAGGAGAATTTAGTGCTTCGTCATTTATACCTGATTAAGGTAGACACAGGCGATAGCTCAGGTATAAACGCATTAACTTGCGCAGGCACCCTGCCAGAAATTGTTTCGAATGGTCACTATATGTCTCATCATACAATATAGCTCCTCATAAAATGCCCACTCGATCAGATCTAAATGAGCAGAGGGTAGTTGCTTGTTCTTGTCTGATGTGGATTAATCGCCTGAGAGTAATAGTTGAATGGCAGTAAAACTATTCATTGGAAAATTAAGTGCTCACTTATTTAGGTCGGAGTTCTAGCAAATAAGCTAATGTAATTGTGATATTGGTATTTCTGGCGGAGACAACCTGTTGCCTTTTAGTCATAATGTTGTTCAGACTCTGTGTGATTCTTGCTTCTAACTGTAAGGTGCCGAGTGCAGAGGTGTGCTGCAGGCCTGCCCCTAAGGTGAGACCCACGAGCCAAGGCTTTTCAATCTCATTCTGGTAATAGCCATCATGCTCCTTGTCTGAGATAGCTGGTATGCTGTCACGGTTCGAAACAAGATAGCTGATAGCAGGACCAAAGTTGGCTAGATATTTAGTGTTTTTATGCCCCCATATAGCATGCGTCATAAAAGGTAGCTCGATGTAATGGAGTGACCGGGTATAGGTAGTCGCAGAGTCAATCTTATCTGACCAACCACGCTGTACCCAGTTTAGCTCCACCTGTATCCCCATCATTGGTTCATTCTCATTCACCCGTACTGCATGCTTGAGTAAAAGGCCAGCAGTATAGCCAGTTGCCCAACCCTGGTTTTCAGAAGGATCGAAGCTAAACGAGGAGAAACTTGAGCCACCCTTTAGCCCGACACCAGTGTAAGCGGTAGAAGGCTGCCGAACCTGGGCAGTGCAAAAGCCGATAAGTATAAAATTGAAGATAAGCGATAGTAAAAATAACCTCATGAAGTAATGGTTAACGTTTATTTAGAAACATATCCACCTAGCACTTCCAGTTCCTGGCCTTTCTCGGGTCTGCCAGCCAACAGAGGCATGGCTTGTGCGATGAGTTCTTTCACACCGGGCACCTGAAGGGAGATGTCGTGTTCTTCTTTGCTGTCCCATACCTCAGTGACCCAAACGGCATCAGAACCGGCGCTTTCCTGGCTTACCAGGTATAGCCGACAGCCTTTTGCCTTTGCAACCAGCCTAGAAGCTTCCAGGAGAATCCGGGCAAGTTGTGTGCCATTACCGGCTGTCGCCTCTAGTTTTCCGTGCAGACCGTATTTGCTCATAAGTCAGGTATAAAAGTGGAAAATATGTTACTGCTAAGCCTATGGAGTAGGAGATGTAGCCATTAAATATAGAAATTTTCTATGTATTTGTGATTCGATAACTTAGGAAGTGCCATCTATTATGTTTCTTTCAGCAGACATGTTCCAAATTATCCCTGCTCCTGCACGGCAATCCGGGAAAAACAGTTTATTTTAAAGCCAGTTACTATCAAGCCCAGCACGAAAAAAACACTTCTGCCCCTCATGTATAAACTGGTGCTATACCTGAGTTTAACCGGAAGCATAACCATAACTTCCTGTGCCGGTAACAGACAGGGAGCAGGCACACAAACCAACATGATCGAAAAGATACTTGCATCTGAGCCCGGGCGGTTCAAACATATACTCAACAATCCGGAGCAGTACCGGGTGCAGATTCTCTACACCCAGATCGACCGCGATGAGCAGAACCAGCCGCACTTCACTTCCTATACCTATCGTGTTAACCCGCAGGAGTATTTTTATCCGGCCAGTACCGTCAAGCTACCGGGCGCGGTGGTGGCGCTCGAAAAATTCAACGATCTAGGTATAGACGGGCTCGACAAGTACACGCCCCTGCAGGCCGACAGCGCCTATCAAGGGCAAAGCCCGGTGCGGGAGGACAGCACCTCGGCAGACGGACAGGCCACTATTGCGCACTATATCAAAAAGCTGTTCCTGGTGAGCGACAACGATGCTTATAACCGGTTGTATGAGTTTGTTGGTCAACAGCAGCTCAATCAGTCGCTACATGCGAAGGGTTTTAAAGATGTGCAGCTGGTGCATCGGCTCAGCATCTCTTTGAGCCCTGATGAAAACCGCCACACCAATCCGTTCAGGTTTTATAAAGACGGACAGGTAATTTATGAGCAGCCCCTGGTCAGTAACCAGACTCCTTTCACGCAGGCGAAATTTGATGAAATGCTGGGCAAAGGGCACATTGCAGGCGACAAGTTGGTGGACGGCCCGATGGACTTCACGGTTAAGAACTATATCTCCATAGAAACCCTGCAAGGTATCCTCAAGAGTGTGTTGTTTCCGGAGGCAATGCCAGCGGAGCAGCGCTTCCACCTGACAGATGATGACTATACCTTCCTTTACAAATACATGAGTATGATGCCACGGGAGAGCGATTTTCCGGCTTATGATCCGAAGAAATACCCGGATGGCTACGTGAAATTCCTGCTGTATGGCAACTCAAAAGCACGAATACCTGAAAATATCCGCATCTTCAACAAAATTGGCAATGCCTATGGCTTCCTGATCGACAACGCTTACATCGTGGACTTCGACAAACAGGTAGAATTCATGCTGACTGCCGTTATTCTGGTGAATGAAAACGGGATTTTCAACGATGGCAAGTACGAGTACGAAACAGTGGGCTATCCATTTATGCAGCACCTCGGCCGCGCCTTCTACGAGCACGAACTGAAACGCAAAAAGCAATACCTCCCCAACCTCGACAAATTCAAGCTGCAATACTGATGGGCTATACCTGATTCTCCGGTGTAAAAAGCAAGCCACAAGAGTTTTCGGTAAAAGCCCTGCCAGGTATAGCGATCATCCATTGTGGTAAATGTTGCTTCAGTAAAGTCATTCAGTTTACCGACCATTTCTAAACACAAAAAAGCAGCAGCCGATCCACCCCGATCAACTACTGCTTTTTCACTATCGGAAATTTAAGTCAGCCCTAAACTCCCAAATTCTTTAATTCCCAAACTCTACTGGTCCCACCACAGTGGCTCTGACAAGGCAGGCGAAGCAGGTGTGTTCGGGTTTTTGCTGGTCTCTCCCTGCGGATAAGCGATTCTGCGGATAAAGGTCGTCAGATCAGCGTTGGCAGGCAGGTCAAAATCGGCGTACTGGTAGTTGTAGCGTCGAGCATCGGTCCAGGCCTCCGCATTCAGGTACGTTACGACATACTTCTCCTTGAAGATCAGGTCCAGGGTGAGGTTGGCAGCGCCCACGCCTACAGCGGGGTTGTTCAGGTAGGCATCCCGCTCTGCGGCAGGCACACCTACTTTGTCCATGTGCGCGCGTATACCTGCCAGGTAAGCCGTATAAGCCCGCTGTTGGTCACCTGCTCTGAAAGCTGCTTCTGCTTCAACAAACTTCATCTCGGCATATGAGGCAATGGTAACAGGCGAAAGATCTCCGGTGAGGGGAGAGTTGCGGGAAATGTATACTTCGTCGCGTACCGTGTTGTTCCGCGGACCTACGTTGCCCACACCGTTGGGTGTGCCGATGTAAGGGTCAATGGATAGAGTAATGTCAGTACGGTCAGTGATGCGTGGCAGGCGCGGGTCCACCACACCATAGGTGGTGCCGTTAAGATGGTTGACAAATTGCTCCGATAACCAGCCACCCAGCACAAGGGATGCATTGCTGCGTGCAATGGCAGCCCATGGGTTTATGTCAGAGAACACCGCCATTTCTGCGTCATCTTCGTTGGACTGGTATGAATTTTCAACAGCACTCAGCACAGCCCCCGGATTGTAGGAAGGTTGTTTGCTCACCTTATTGAGTAAACGAGCCTTAAAGGCATTGGCCGTCCGGATCCACTTGGTTTTGTCACCCCCATGAATCAGGTCATCTTCTGCGCTTAATTCCACCCGCGAATCGGTTTTGTTCAGTTCTGCTATACCTTCATCGAGCAATCGCAGTGCCTCAGCATACAGATCTTGCGATGAGTCGAAGCCAGGGGTCAGCGTACTGTTGTCAAAGGCCTGCGAATAAGGACCATCGCCCCAGTGGTCTATAATCAGGTTGAGGTGGTAGGCCATCATGATGTTGGCAACACCTACATAATCAGAGGCGCCTTCATCCTGGCCCCGCTGTTTCATATCGTAAATGTCAGCCATGGCCAGGTAAATCGCGTCCCAGGAACCCGTCAGGTCTACTATCTGGTAGGTATCGGTGGCATTGCCTGTCACGGAGCTGGCCAGGTACTGCACATAAAAAGCAGTGGTAGCCGCCACACGCTGGCTGTTGAGGCCGGTTTTGTGGGTTGTGGTGGAGAGCATGGCATTGAGCGGCGGACTCGACACCAGGTTCGGGTTGTCGTGCAGGTCAAAGTAATCTTCGCAACTCTGGAGTCCAAGCGAAGCCCCTGTCAGGAGCAGCGCCATTGCATATCGATATAGCTTTTTCATGATCATTTTTGGGTTTAGAATCCGACATTGAGCGTAAACAGGTAACTTCTCACAGCCGGGTAAGTGAAGCCGGCAAAGCCGTCCACGTTACTGCCGCTTGGGGTGGCACTGTTTTCCGGGTCAAAACCCAAAAAGTCAGTCCATAGGATCAGGTTGTTACCGGTGAGACCCACCGAGCTGTTGCGGATGAAAGTGTTTTCAAACCAGCTGTTTGGCAAGGTATAGTTCAGTGTGAGCGAGCGCAGGCGCACCCAGGTAGCATCCTCTACAAAGTTCTCAGAAACGCCCCGATGGAATCGTCGGTAAAAGCCATCGCCGTAGTTCACGCCATCCGGACCCATGCCCTGACCCAGCCATACCTGTTTGGTATTGGGTGTGCCGTCGGCCAGCACGCCTTCAAACACCTTGGTCTCGTTGCGGTTTTCAGTATACTCGGCTATACCGAAGGCGGAGAAGAAGTTGTCCATCTGGTTGTAGCGTTCGTGTCCTACGCGGGCATCAAACAAGCTGGTTAAGCTCAGGTTCTTATAAGTAAAGGTATTGGTAAGGCCACCGATCCAGTCAGGCTGCGAGTTGCCCAGAATCTTTTGGCTGGTAAGTGGCGCGCGCACCGGAAAACCATCTGCACCGATCACGATCGGGCGGTCTTTGTCGATAAACAGTGGATCAGGCTCTTCTCCGGGACCGTAGTAGCGCTGCCAGTGCGATCCGTAAATGTTGCCGAAGGGCTGGCCAGGTATAAGTTTCATGGTAACGGTAGAACCTACATAGCCAAACTGCGAGGCATACGGAATCTCGGTGAGGCCCTCACGGATGCTCAGGATCTTGTTGCGGTTAGCGGAGTAGATCAGCTTGGCATCCCAGGTGAAGTTCTCTGTGCGGACAGGAGTTGCGTTCAGCACCAGTTCTACCCCTCTGTTGCGCATTTCGCCGGAGTTCACAGCCGCCCGCACAAAGCCAGTGGACGAAGCCACATCGATGTTGATGATCAGGTTCTTGCTGAGGGAGTGGTAGTAAGTGAAGTCAAAGCCCAGTCTGTTGTCCAGGAACGCCATCTCCAGGCCCGCTTCGAAGGTATTGGTAAATTCAGGTTCTAGGTCCTGGTTGCCGAGCAGGGCTGCTCTCGTAAAGCCTGTAAAGCCGGTTGGCAAACCTGTGTAAGGAGCAAAGCCGGAAGAGGTGGCATATTCGATGGCGTCTTTACCTATACCTGCATACGACAGGCGCAACTTACTTTGGTTGATGAAAGACGGCAACTGAAGGTGGTCGGAGAAGACATAACTCAAACTCGCCGATGGATAGAAGAAAGAGTTGTTTGGCTTGCGCAGGGTTGATGTAATATCTGTACGGCCAGTCAGGGTCAGGAACAGGAAATTGCGGTAGTCCACCGACGCCTCCCCGAACACACCCATCAGGCGGTAGTCAGACTGCGTTTGCGTGGAGCGGAGAAGCCGGGCGTTGCGCAGGTCAAAGTAATCGAACACGGTCAGGTTATCACCCTCCACGCCAAAGCCCTTCACTCTTCTGTCGTACAACTCATGGCCTAATCGGAAAGTAGCGTTAAAATCCTCACCGAACTTGGTGTTGGCAGTGGCCAGGAACGAAGAGTTGATAGTACGGAACTTGGTAGTATACTCGTATACAAAGCCCTGTTCGTTGTCTTCATATACCCGCTCGTCAGCAACTCCTCTGGGGCCGGGTGCTGTGCGGGTGCGGTCGTCGGTATAGTTGTCCAGGCCGATACGGTAGCTCAGGTCCAGCCAGCTAACAGGGCTATACCCCACATGAAAGCTCCCGATAAAACGGTTCACATCGTCTTCCATGCGGTTGGTGGCAGCGCCATACACAGGGTTGTCGTTGCCGTAGCTCTGCATGGTGCCATCCGGCTTGCGGTAGTCCTGCACATCCCAGCGCGGCGACCAGTAGCTCAGACTCTCATTGAAACGGTCGGCGTTGTAGCGGAAACCACCTGAGTTGATGTAGTTGAAGTTAGCGCCGGACCGTACCTTGTCGCTGATCTTGAAGTCGGTGTTGAGACGGGCAGAGAAGTTTTCGTAATCGGTAAAAGGTAGCACCCCCTCGTGTCGGAAATGCGAAATCGATGATAGAAACGTGATGGCTTCGGTGCCTCCCGAGAAGGAGAGGCTGTTGCGGTACTGGTGGCCCGACTCGTAAGCATCTTTAAAGTGATTGTGCAGTTTCTCCGGGTGGGTAGGGTCCAGGCGGCGGCCTTCCTCCACAGTTGGTCCCCAGGAAGGCCAGAAGCTGACAGGATCGTACACACCGGTATATCCTTGGGTATACGTGTCCTGTATTTCCGGAAACTTGTTCACTTCCTCTATACCTACGGTGCCGGTATAGTTAACGCGTAACTCTCCTTGCTGTCCGCTTTTAGTTGTGATCACGACTACACCGTTAGCGCCGCGCAGGCCGTACAGGGCAGTGGCAGCGCCACCCTTCAACACGTTAATGCTCTCTATATCATCGGGGTTCAGGTCAGTAAGGCGGTTGCTCATACCTCGCAGTTCGGAACTTTGCCCAAAGGTAGACGTGCTGTTGTCCATAATTACGCCATCGATCACGAACAGTGGCTCATTGCTTTTATTCACGTCAATAGAGTTAATGCCCCTGATCTGGATCTTGGTACCCTGACCCGGCGCACCCCCCGTACTCGAGATGGTGGCGCCCGCTACTTTGCCCTGCATCGCATTCAATACGTTCGGTTGCCGGTGCTCTGTTAGCTCCTTGGCCTGCACACCCTGCGCTGCGTAGCCCAGGGCTTTCTTTTCACGGGTAATGCCCAGGGCTGTTACCATTACTTCGCCGAGTTCCTGTGCATCGGTATTCAATGTCACATCAATTGTTGATTGGTTGCCCACGGTCACTTCTGTGGTTTGGTAACCCAGAAAGCGAAACACGAGTGTCGCGTTGTTGTCGGGCACCTGGATCTGATAGCTGCCTTCGGAGTCGGTAGCCACGCCGGTGGTGGTCCCTTTTACGGCTACACTAACGCCCGGCATACCCTGGCCTGTGTCAGAGGCGGTTACGCGTCCGCTGACTTGCCGCTGCTGTGCCCAGGCACCTGTGGCGCCAAGCACAAATAGCATCAATAAAATGAGTGTAAAGGTGTTCTTCATAATGATCACATTTAGTGCATCCTATAATTTATTTAAAGCGCAATGACATTCAGGTAGTCAGGATATCGGGCAGTTTAAGTCAGCACCAGCCCGTTTATGATAATCCGTCAGGTATAGTCTCTCGTGACATTTCTCTGGTGTTACCAGGGTTTGGGCTACAGTTAGTTAGCTAATTAAAATGGCTTGGTTTATTAATGTATGTTATATGAATAAATTATAAAAAAGTTGCCTTTTAGAAGATGAATACGCAGATATAGGAAAGCAACAGTGATAAAATATGCTGCTAAATGCAAGTTTCGGGTATAACCCGATCAATTTTGGCAAAGAGAGGAAGCTTTCCGGTTGTGGAAAAGGAAGTGAATGTGTTGGTATATATATTACAAAATACCGGAACGTTTGTGCCCAGGACCAAGCCAGGCAACTTCCATGTGAGTTTTAGCACTCCAAACAGATTGATGCATATACCTTGTCAGGTGTACGTCTGCTCATCTGTTAAATCAAGAGCAACTGTTTCGGATCAATTAAGTCGATCTTCCTGACAATCTATACCTGAAAGAGCAGGTCGGATGGTACCAGTACCCGCTATCCCGTTTTGAGTAAAAGGGTATATGTAGCTTGGTATACCTGACAGGTGCACAAAACATAAGATAGACGTGTTCAGCGGCAGGGTGCCCTTATTGCGGATTTTACGTATAGAAATACATGGAGATCATTATCATCGCATCGGTACTCATCCTTTATGCCGTTGGCTACTTTGTATATTACATGTACGGCAGGGATAGAAAGAACAAGCGCAAAAGGAAGTTCTACGATCACTTATGGCCATAAAAAAACAGGCCGCCCCATGGTATAGGGCAGCCTGTTCTGCATATTGGTGGCTGTTAGGCGCTGCTTACACGTGTGCTTTCTTTTGCAGGGCAGCAACCTGATCGTTCAGTTCTGCCACCAGGTTCATTTCTGTCTGCAGCTCACGCTTGATCTTGATCTCGCGCTCACGGGCATTTTTCTTGAAGTCGGCGAACTCGCGGTCAATGTCGTCAAATTCTTTCTTCTTCTGGTCGGTCACCTTCTTGCTGCTCTTAAACTGCGTATAAACCACACCCAGTGCAATAAGTAACAGGGCAATAATAGCTGTGTTGATGATCACGTAAATCTGCTTGTGAATCGGAATGCCCAGCACGTGCAGGTTGTTCACTGCATCTTCACTCTGCTGCACGGCAGCTTCTTTTTGAGCGTTATCGAGCTTCAGGGCTTCAATTTCCTTTTCCTGCTCGGTAATTCGTGCCTGCGCCGTCTCCAGATCCTGACGGGTTGCGTTCAGTTCCTTCACTTGCTTTTGCTCCACATCTTTGATCGTGGCCTGCACACTTTGCCAGAATGAGTTAAGAAGGCTGACATTCACTACCTTATACTCTCTGTTGCCTTCCATGTAGGAGTTGGATTTGCTTTTGAGATCGTTGAACTGCCCGGTTAAAGGGGCAGCAGACTTGTTCTCATTTTTAGCCGTTCCCTGTGCCTGCACTGCTGGTGCTGCTGTAGTCAGCACAATCAATAAGGAAAGAAAGAATGCTTTCATGTTTTTTTGAATAATGGTAAAAGTTGAATTGCGGTAAATATAAAAATAATATTTTTTTAAGAAAGTCGAATGGCTGATTTTATGCTGTAAATCCAAAAACCTTTTTACACTAACTTCAAAAGTTTATCTTTTATTGCCAAAATGCTCTCAAAAAGCTCGGACCTGTTGCACGGCCGGTCGTGTGCGTGTGTTGGCTTTTCATGCAGGGTTAACACGCGCCATTCTGTTAAAGTTCTGAGTGTTAGATGTAATTGGATGATCAAGGGGCTACCACACTACTGCCAGCGTAAAGGCCAGCACGATAATCGGGAAGATATAATGCTGGTAAATGCTTGCCAGGCGGCTTTCAGTGTTATGCTTCTTGCGCTTGACAAATCGCAAAATAGAAGTGCCGATCAGGGAGGTGATCATGACATAAGTGAAAATAAAGATTTTGTCTGAAATAGTGGCGAACTCCATTTCCGGTTTGTAGGCTGAGAAGTAGAGGGCAATGGAAGCGAGCAGCGACGTGACCTGTATTGCCTCGAGAGTTTCGAAGCGGAGCAGCGGTATAAACACAGAAAAATAAGTGATGATCAGGATGACGAGCAGTGGGGTGAAGACCTTCAGAAAAAAATCGATACGTGCCCTGGAGAGCACATAGGTATAGTTGAATTTATAAAAAGGGATGGTGTGGCGCGATAGCTCAAAGGTGTTGACAGAGCTGATAATGTCATGATCGAATCCTACGTAATGGGCATTATAATTCCAGCCTTTCACCTGGAATGTTGTGTCGCGGGAGGCGGGATGGGAGGGTTGCACCAGAAAAGGCTGCAGAGCGCTGGCCGGCTGAAACGAAATAGAAAAGCGTTGTCTGTCAAACGGGTATTGGCGCAGGTCAGGCTCGAAAATAAACTTGCCGGATATTTTGTACAGGTAATTATACAGGGCCATATCGCCGGGCACACTGCGCTGACGCACCAGTTTAATATCCAGCAGGTAGTCGTGGCTGGTTTCGCTGCGGGCAGCATTCGTAAAGTCCAGCTGGTCAACCGAGAATCGGGCTGCTGAGGTCACCTCCAGGTAAAATGAAGCATAGAAGCTCCCTTCGATATCGCTTATCCGGTTGATCTGCACCAGGTCCATGTGGGTATAGAGCACAGGTATGTTGTGCAGGGTATCTTCCAGGAACATGTACTGCCTTGGCGCCAGAATATGCTGTGACGCATTGGGTGGTTTCCAGGCAAGCAGCACATCTCCGGCAATGGCTTTTTCAGGCGTGAAGTACCAGTCATCGAACCAGCCCCTGTAGATGCGCCCGGCTCCCATATACTGCTGCATGCCCTGGTTTATGAGCTCTCTGATAGGTATATTGACACTGTCAACTGCACCCGCCGATCGGGCAGCCTCCACCAGTATACCGATGCTGTCAGCAAGGCGGGCTCCAAAACTGAGTTGCAATTCCAGGGTCTGTCCATACCTGATCTCTTTTTGAAAAGTCGGAATCTGCTCCTGCAGCCGCAGGTTCAGGGTACCCGGTATACCTACTACGTTGAGGTCATATAACTCGCCGGCCTGCTGCCCGTCGGTTTGGGAAGCCACAAAACCCAGGTCGCCCAAAGCTGTGTAGATGGGCATGGTGAGGCCACTCTTCCGGAGTTCCTGTACAAGGTATGAGGTAATTCCGCTTTCGAAAGAGAGCACCAGAAAATCAGCGTTATCGGTACGCAGTGCCTGGCTAAGCGAGTCGATGTCAGCAGCGGTATAGTGGTGGTCTCCTGCAAACCACTGCTCATGCACAAGCGCCTTATCCAGGTTCTGACTCACTACTTCCTGCATTTTACCGAAAATCGCGATCGAGTATAAATCTGCTGCCTTGCCAACAAATGCCGGACGATCGTAATCTGCCAGCAGCTCCCCAAACACAGAAGCCACGTCTACGATACTTCGTTCCGCTGTATACATCGTAGGGTACTCGCTGAACAGTGGGGTAAGGGCAAAACCGCCGACGAAAGGAATACGCGCTGGCCCAACTAGCTCTGAGATAGCTTTGGAACGGGTGGAACTCCAGCAACCTACATAACCGATGAGGTGTTTGTCGTTCATGGTTTCGCGCACTACCTGGCGGGCCGTTTCAGAACTGCCCTTGTCATCCAGGTATTTTACCCGCAGTTCGCGCCCCTGCACACCGCCCTGCCGGTTTACCTGCTCCAGTTTTTTGCTGATGATCAGTTTCACAACATCTGTATCGCCCGCCCTAAGCTCGATTGTATTGAGGATCACCCCGATAGTATAATACCCGCGCAGCCGGTTGTAGCTCGTAAAATGTTGAAATACCAGGTAGAGCACCAATAAGAGCCCTGCTAGCAGTACGATTGTTTGTTTAGTAGAAAGGAGCTTTGTGCGCATGCACAGCGATGAGAAATCCGATACAGGTATAGCAGCAGGTATGGCATGGTGCGGACCATGATGCGGTGTGTATAGTTATATACGGTTTTTTCAGAGGGAATGCTAACGCGGTTGTTCGGCTTCAGGTTTTCTGGGTTGCCAGGGGAAACGCCCTTCGAGCTCTACCTGCAGCGACAGGCTCAGAAAAGTACGAATCAGCACGACCAGGCCAAGTGTGAGCACACGTTCCAGGGAAGGCTCTGTCACCACAGTGGCAATAATGTCGGCGGCAACCAGTATTTCCAGCCCCAGCAGAATTGCTTTGCCGAGTTCGTGGCGCAACAAAATGTAGGAGCGGTGGGAATTGTGGCGGAGCGGAAAAATAAAGCGGAAAAGCGCAATGGCAGCCCCGATCGCTATGATCAGGACTCCAATTGCTTCGATGGCACGGGCAGCGTATTCTATGTACAGCCGAAAGTCGTGCATGTGAGGTATTATTTTTTGTCGGTTTCCGGGTACCAGTTGCGCAGGCGTACGTCTATCTTTTTATCTCCTTCGTTTACCTTTCGTTTAAAAGCTTCCACATCGCTCAGCCCGTCCTGACCCCGGTAGTGATACGGGTATACGATGGCTGGCTTAAACTCGAGCACCGCCGAAGCAGCCTGGTCGATGTCCATGGTATAGGGCAGGTTCATGCAGACAAAAGCTATGTCGATGTTGCGGAGAGCCCGCATCTCGGGTATGTCTTCGGTGTCGCCTGACAGGTAGACGGCTTTATCGGCGAACTGCAGCACGTAGCCATTGCCACGGCCTTTGGTGTGGCGGGCGTCCTCGGTTTCGGGCAGGTTATACATAGGTATAGCGGAGATGCCTATACCTGACTGCTCGGTTTTCTGGCCATTATTCAGCACCACCACCCGGTTTTTGTAACTGGCAGGGAGCTTGTCGGCTACGGCCTGTGGCACTACAAAGGTTGCCTTGCTGGTATTCAGCGACTCTAGCGTTTTCATGTCGAGGTGATCGCCGTGGATGTCGGTGATAAGGATAAGATCGGGTGTGGCTATACCTGTAAATACTTCTGCTCCGCCATAGGGATCTACGTAAATGGTTTTGCCGCCCCATGTCAGGGCTACAGTGCCGTGCAATACGGGCTGAATGGTGACCGGGCCTTTGCTCGTTTCAATTTTATCGGGACTATTTTTTTGTTGCGCCTGCACACTTAAAAACAGCAGTACGCCTGCCAGCATGAGCATGGATTTTAATTTCATAGGTTTAATTTTTTCGGTTAATTTTTCGTTTTGCTTTAAAGGAATCGTAACAGGTAGTCGGGCCTTTGGTTTTAACAGAACCTTTTTACTGTGCTTTTTCCAGTTTTTTTAATTCACTGGTCAGGTAGGTTTTGGGCAGAAAGGTATGGCCGATGAGCACACCCTCTATGCGCTGGGTATGAGAAACATCCTGCAAAGGGTTGCCATTGAGGAGCAGCAGGTCGGCAGCAGCACCCACTTTCAGCACACCAATGTCATCGCGCTTCAGAAATTTGCCTACGTTAACCGTGCCAGTTTTAAGCGCCTCATAAGGGCTGAGCCCGGCTGCTACCAGGTATACCAGTTCCTTGTGCGTGGAAATGCCTGGTACGTTAAACACCTGCGGCGCATCGCAGCCCAGCAGCAAACCAACCTGATTGTCGTTGCAGGCTTTGATGAGTTTCCGGCGGAGCTCCACATACCTGTCAAGCGCAGCAGCAGCGTAGCGCGGATCGGCCATTAGTTTTTGTTTGGAGGCCACCCAGTTCTGCACGGTTTTAGGGTTCATGTATCTCATCTCCGGCTTTTTGCCCAATACTTCAGGCGACTCGGCTGCTGATATCCAGCGTTCGGCAAGTGCCTGTGTAGGCACTACCCAGATGTTTTTTTCCCGCAAAGCGTTCATCAGTTTAGGTATACGGGTGGTATCTGCCTGGTCTGCTATGTACATGGCAAACAGGCCAGCCTCCTGCTCAGCTATAGCCTCCAGTCCCGGCACCAGACTTTCGATGAAACCATCCATGTGATCGATGGAAGCGTAGCCCGCTTCAATGGCCCGCCAGACACCTACCTCGTAAGACACATGGCCCGCAAAAGGCATCCTACTCTGGTTGGCTGTGCCGGCGATGGCGGCAAAGGTCTCGGGAGTGAGTCCTGGGTGCAGTTTCAGGAAATCGTAGCCTGCCTGCTTTTGCTGTTTTACCATGGCGACACCGGCTTCCGGGGTTTTAACACTGTTGCCATTCAGCGAGGGGCCGGAGGTATAGAAGCGGGGACCGATCAGTTCACCGGATTGTAATTTGCTGCGCAGCTCGAGGTGGCGCGGATGCCCCAACATACCCCGTATAGTGGTGATGCCGTGCAGCGAAAAAAGCTGCAGTACCTCTTTCATCTGCTCCATATTATCGACAGGGGGCACGTGCGCGTGCATTTCGGCCAGGCCGGGCATCAGGTACTTTCCGGTGCCATCCACGATGTGCGCATTTTTGCTGTGCTTTACCTTGCCGGGACTTCCAATGGCTGTTATCTTTCCATCTTTTACCACCACTGTCTGGTCCTCGATCACCTGCTCCTTATCCATCGGAATGATGTTTACGGACCGAAACACTACTTCGCGGTCGCGGGAGCTAATGGGCTGCTGTGCTAAAGCAGGGTATAGGTTCAGGAGAAGAAGCAAGAGTATGAAGTAAGCTTTCATGGGGGAGGGGCGTTTGGGTATACCTGTTTCGTTAAACTAAAACTTCACTGCGTTATACTACTGTAAGCTTAAACGTAAAGTTTTCGGATAAGTAGATCAACCGCCGGTACTGTTATTACTAAAAAGCAAAAGCCACCAGATCGGGGACCGGTGGCTTTTATACCTGAGGATATTCGGTCTGCTATACCGTAAAGTAGGCTTCCAGTGCCTGCAGGGTGTCTTGGGTGGTTTGCATGTCCTGCACAACTTTTCCTTTTTCCAGAATAACAATGCGTCTGCAAACCTCTGTTACGTGGCTGAGGTCGTGGCTGGATATAAGCATGGTCATGCCGTGTTGCTCGTGCAGGTTGCGAAGCAAATTCTTAAGCCTGATCTGCGAGGTGGGGTCGAGGTTGGCGAAGGGCTCGTCCAGGATCAGGAGTTCAGGGTGCGAGAGTGCGGCGGCGGCTATACCTACTTTTTTCTGGTTTCCCTTCGAAAAGTCGCGGATGTATTTGCGCTGCTGCAGAATCTCGCCATTGAACAGGTCCATAAATGGTTGCAGCCGCTCCTGTATGTCGCCGGTAGATAAGCCATGGAGGTCGCCGATAAATTTAAAGTACTCTTCTGGCGTGAGGTAGTCTATCAGAAATCCCTCGTCGAGGTGCGAGCCGGTATAGTATTTCCAGGCATCGGTATGCGCTACCGGCATACCTTTGGAGGTAACCACCCCGGTGGTAGGGCGCACCAGGTCCAGCAGCATCCGGAACAGGGTGGTTTTGCCAGCTCCGTTGTTTCCCACCAACCCAATCGTTTCGCCGGGCGCCACATGCAGTGTTTTTATGTCCACGACGGTGGTGTCGCTGTATGCTTTTACGAGATCCTTTACTTCAATCATATTCATTTCTTTTCAGGTATAGCTGAATGTTTTTTGTCTTAATTATTAGTGCTGTCTGTAGCCTGCGGCCAGGATATATTTTCTGTCCTCGAGTCGCTTGGCCATCATACGAAGCAACTGGCGGTGGAAGGCAATGCCCAGAGCTCCAATGAGAGCGATGGCAAAAATTCCCCACTGCGGAATATCCATTAGCGAGAAAGGCAGGAAAATAGCAATCGGCCCCAGCACCATGGGCAGCATCATCACAAACTTGGATGCCCCTACGCCTTGCCAGTTAAAGGCAGAGCCACTGCTCAGGTCGAGGCGTTCTTTGTTGAGCGCTGCAAAGTAAAGGATCAAGATGCTGTTCACGCCAATGTTAAAGACGCAGCTTGCCAGGTTGATCAGAAGCACTTTTGTGCCAAAAAAGCCATAAGGGAGCGTGAGTACGGTGACCAGGAGTACGGAAGGCACAAACATGAGGTATTTCGCTTTCACGTACTGGTACATCGAAATGGGTCTGGTAAGCAGGGCATCGAAGTGGCTGCTTTGCCAGCCGGGTACAAACTGACCGTAGTTGAACATCGGGCTACCCGTCACGAAAATGCCCACAAAAATGAGCATACCCCAGCCCTCCAGGTATACCTTGTTGGTATAGAAGATGAGGCCGTAGAACAGCATGAAAGACGAAATCGTGGCGATGGATTTCGGTCGTTTGTTTCGCCAGATCAGCTTTAACTCCAGCGCAATCAGCTTGCCGATATCGCCGAACCTGTTCAGGAAAGCCATGTCGTTTCCTTCTACCGAAGACACCTTTTTAATGAATATTTCCTCCGGGTAAAGGTGTTGCATAAGGTACCGGAAGTTGAGCAGGTATACGCCTGTCAGGCCCAGCAATGGCACCAGCACAAGCCAGGGCTGCTGCAGCAGAGCATCAAAAGCCACAGTAGAAGCCTGGCGAAGTGACAGCACCTGCATGTAGTCGAGTAAAATAAGGCCCCCCACCACAAGGGCGAGCAGCAGTGTGATTTTCGGGTTTGAAGTTAGCTGCCGCTTAAAGTAGATCAGGATAAAATTGTTGGTAAAGGTGAGCAGCAGCAGGGAAGCCAGCCAGACCAACGCTATACCTATGCCATGTGTCGGCACCACCGAACGCAGCATAAAAGGCACAAACACCAGCAGCATGAGCAGATTGAACACACTCGGTATGGAGCGTAACAGCACAAAGTGAACAAGTTTTTCCCGCTTCAGGGGCAGGTGCAGGTAGGGTTGGATGGCCAGCACCGGCAGGTCCTGCAGCATAAAGCGAGACACCAGGTCTATCAGAAAATAGAAGAGCAGAAAGCTGTTAAATGAGTCTACCGGGCTTTGGTTGGGGTAAAGCTCGGCTAGTATCTTATGGCTAAAAAAGCCAAGGGCGATAAAGACGAGGGCAAAATAAACGATGAGGAATCCGAGTATAATATTCACCACCAGGCTTTTCTGAAAAGCCGGGGATCGTTGGGCCTGCTTCCACTGCAGGTTGAGGAGAGTTCCAAACATAAGGTATAGGGTAAATAGCTTTTTAAATATTCTAAAAAAACCTTAAAAAGCCAAGCCCCATGTACCCAGGCAGCAAGAAATTATTGAACAGCGATAATGCTCACGTTGATTTCGTCTATAGCCCCTTTTTCTTCTTCGTCATAGATTATCTTGTCGATCACAATGCTGTTTCCTTCTTCAGTGCTTAAAAGAATGTCAATGAACTCGCCTACCCCGAAACTTCCTAAAGGAGCGTCGTGCATGCGGGCATAAATGATGGCATCCGGAGAGAAGTATTTACGGATAGGTGTTCGCCAGCGGTCGCGTACCTGCAGCGGTATTTCTTCGTTAAGCAGGCCGTTCAGGTATCCTTCCAGACTGGTTGGCTGAGGGTAAGCAGGCTGCACCGAACGTGATGGAGCGGGTTTAGTAGCCTGTGGGATATGTTTTGGAGGCGTTATTGTTTTCGTTTTTTGGGTGCTCGGTCTGTTGGTTGGTGTATCTGGTTTGGTCACAGCCGGAGTGTTCGCGGTGGTGGTTGAGTCTGTGATGACAGGCTTGCCCGGGACGTTGGTAGGTAAATCGGATTCAGCAGCCACTTCCTTGTCAGGTGCCTGCCATACCAAAAAGTAATAAGCAGTGCCCAGGGCAGCGGCCAGAATCAGCAAAAACAAAATAGGCCATAGCCAGGACCTTTTCTTATACACAATCGATTCAGCCGTGACATTGCCAAAGGTGCCGTATGATTTCCATTTGCCATATTCCAAATAGTAACTAGCTTCCTCTACGAGCACTTGTGCTGTGGGTCTCTTCTCCGGATCGGGGTGCAGGCATGCCCGCACCAGGTTGCTCAAAATACGGGAATAGGGATCAGGAATGATCGGGATTTCCGCTCCCTGACTCAGGCTTAATCCCCCATTACCCAGCCACGGTGTTTCGCCGGTGCACAACTCATACAAGCTCACACCGAATGCAAATATGTCGCTGGCACCAGCATGCACCGGGTGAGGACCAAATAATTCCGGAGCGGCGTAGGCGGTATCCTGCGCCAGTGGCGTACCGGTGGCGCGGTGCAGGAGGGTACGAAGTTGGCTGCTCAATGCAGGTACGGCTAAAAGGTAATTTCCCGGCGCATCCAGTATAAAGTTGTCCGGATTTATCTTCCGGTGTGACACAGAAGGTTGTTGTGTGTGCAGGTACTCCAGCGCACTACCTACTTGATAGATCAGCCGGGCAACTTCTCTTTCCGGGAGCGTAGCAGCCCGCGCCAGGGTATATTGTGACTGTAGCGGTGCTACTTCAAAAGGAATTCCCTGGTGTACGCCGAAATTAGAAGGTATAAGCAGATGAGGGTGCTGCAGCAAGGCCCGCTGTTCCTGTTCCCGTTGCAGCAACTCCAGACTGTGATGGTCGAGCCGGATGTGAGGCGCATACAGCCTCAGCGTTACCGGAGCCCCTTCTGACGTCCAGTCTTCTGCCTTCCAGACCTCTTCAACCGCTCCCGAGCTTAGCTGCTCCTTCAGTAAGTAATGTGTCGCAAAAATGCCGTTTGTTTCCGGTATACTCATAGAACCCATGTATTCACATGGGGTAATACGGGAATGCGGGGTTTAGGTGGTAAAACGTATGGAGGGAACATTAGAAACATACTGTATTCGCTCTAAACCTAGAAGATGGAGATGGTGCTCCAACAGGAACATGGTTTAAAATAAAAGAGGACACGCTTGTACATGCCCTCCTTCTCATTGTGCAACGGACCTTACTTGGCTAGCATCAGCTTAATCGATTTGTTCAGGGTATTGGTTTGTAGCTTTATAAACTACATTCCTTTTGATAAGTAGGTGCCATCTATCTCAAGCCTGTGGGTTTCTCCTGCAAGGGTACTGCCTTGCTTTTGTGTGGCCACTAGCATTCCTTTGGAATCATACAGAGTGACGGCGTAGTTACCTTCTTCCTGAAGTTACCTTTCCTGAATTACTTTCAGGGACCTTACAGACTTATTTGTCTGCAATGTGATCATGTATAGGCCACGAGATAAGTCTTTTAAATCTATTGTATTGAGTTCTCCGGCCAGTGCTCTTCCTTGACTGAGCTTGGCAATACGAGCACCTTTGCTATCATAAAGCAGGAGCTCATATTCGTCATCCTCCTGAAGCGTGAAGTATATAGTAGTTTTAGTAATGAAAGGGTTAGGGTAGACTACGAAGGACCTGAAAGACGATTCCAGATTTGGACATTTGACTAAAGAAGGAGTTCCGTTACTTATAATTACTCCGTACGCATGGGTTTTATTGGAAGCTAGAATAGCAATCTCTGACTTAAAAGATGCTTTGCTACTTGTAACATTGTCAAACCTACCAGTCATTAATGTCTGTTGGGGGCCAAAGTTTATATTGGATAGGGAAGTTGATTTATATAAGATATCTCCTCCACCCTCGATAGAGGAAAATATAACCAAAAGCCTGTTCAGTGTTTCATCAAGTAGTGCGATGGGCCGAGTCCCAAACTCTGAAACACCATACAAATTATCCCACTTTCCGGAGGGGCGTCGTACCAATAACGCTATGGTGGGGTATTGTGGCACATTATAGCTTGTTTTGACCACACAGTATAATGTACCGTCGCTTGCTACAGCGAAGTTGATATGGTCATCCGCCATACCTTTGCCGACATCAGAAACTGATTGGGAAGCTGGTAGTTCATCTGCTGACCACTGCGTGGGGGAGGCGCCATCTTGATGAGTTTTAAACCCAAACCTCTTCGCATTCTGATTTGACCAGAAAACGCCTATTTTTCCAGGTAACGCTACTACACTTGTAATGTCATCGTTTTTAACTCCTGAAGCCAGTGTAATAGGAGAACTCCAAGTCGTATAAGGGGCATCGCTCCAGCGTACGTTTATCTTTTTGACGGCATCAGAAGCTAGCCACATTCTGCCTCGGCTGTCAATATCGATGGAGGCAGTTTCTACTCCATTATCTAACTGTATCTCACTGGGGGCAGGCCTCTTAGACCAGCGTTTATAGGTGTGTTGAGATTCATCATATTCGATCGAAACCAGGTATGCTTTGTTGTTGAGAGACATGGTGGAATCCTCTGCTTCTTCCACAATGTTAGTGATCGGGGTGACTTCCTCAAATAGTAATACATGCACAACCTCATTTTCTACCTTGCAATCCGCTTTAGTCACCGTGCTGGGCGATAATGTTAGCACTCGCGTCCAACTATCATCATCGAGGCGCCACAAATGCGTGCCACTTGTGTCGGGCAATACAGTCCATTGTGTGCAGGCGTAGCTCCATACTTTAGACTGAGGTTTCTCACCCGTGTTTTTGGTTACAGCAAGTCTGGTAAGTTGATTTACAGAACTTAAGCCTTGTATTTCCTGCGCAGACAAGGCTAGAGATAAAAAGGATGCAAATAAAAATAATAAAGTAGTAAATCTATTCATAAAATCCCCGATATACTCACAGCCAGTATAGGATAAGTAGTTTGAAGGAACTTACCCTGCCGCTTAATACTATACTTATACCCAGTTGCTTATAAAAATTGCAGCTGTCCCGTTGGAATTCTATCAATCCCGCATGATGCATTTATAGGCTGCCCTGTTCGGGAGTATCCCTAATAGAGTATATATGGTAATTATTTAAATAAGTTGTATTAAGTGGGTATTAAATTCGTGGTTCAGGATATTTTTATATAAATATTTATTAGTACTAAAAGTAAATGATTCAGGTCACTGTCAGCACATCTGGTAGCCTGCACATTGAAGAGGGAACCAATATGCTGTTGCCGCTTTATTTTTTGAAGATTTTCTTCATGAAATTTTATAATACTATCAAAATTGAGTTTCATGACTTTATAATTTTTGAAACTATAAAGTTTTGTTTTAAGTGAAACCAGTTTGATGGCATTTAACTTGGCTGTCTCCGAATCTGCCGGCAAAAACAGCCTGGTAGCAAGAAGCGGGAGGGACTTCATGAAGTACGAACCTGCTATACGCATGCACATCAGCCAGAAGGTAATACTGCTGCGACATCCCATGTTTACATGTATACGGTAGGGCATGATTACTTCAAAGCACTTAGAGCCCTCAGATATAAACCTAGTGAAATAGTCCCAGTTCAGGCGAGTTGTGGGCATGAAATGCTTAAATTTAAGTTTGTCTTCGTACCAGATGCTATAACCTGCCATGGCGATGGCATAACATAGCTCGTAGTCTCCACCGGCTGTTAAGGTACCAGCCACTCTGTCGGTTAATAAAGGCCTAAAGCCCGCATGCAATAACGTTTCGTAGGCTGACTTCCGTATGACGCAACCTGCGCCATACACAAACTGCCTGCTTACTGGACCCGGTGTTTTCGCCTGCGGGCCATTTGCAAAGAAGCCGTGCCCGATCGCCCATTTAGGAGGAGGTGATTCAAACACTAGTTCGCCGTTTCCTCCCAGCACCCCAATTTCCGGATGTGATAGCATGAGCTGATAGGCCAGGTTCAGGTAATCAGGACAAAGCCAGTTGTCATCGTCACAGAACAAAACGAACTCATACTTCGAATGGCTCAATGCGAGTTCGCGGGCATAAGTCAGGCCCTGCCTCGGCTGGTGGAACAGGTGCAGTTGGGTGGGCTGGCCCTGTTTCTCCCACTCCTCAAGTACAACTTCGGAGGTATTGTCAGTAGAGGCATTGTCGACGACCAGTACTTCCCATTTTATGTATGAGCTTATGCGCTGGCTGGCAATGTGACGGATCGTTTCTGGAAGAAGCTTCGCCCCATTGTAAGTGCAAATCACAATCGTAATACCTAACCTCATTTCCTGTAGAATTTTAAAGTAAAATAAAGTTTTGCTGCCATCAGGTAAATAAGGGGGCTAGTGTGGAACTGCAGTGCGTTCTTGATATGAGCTTCAACCAATTGCTTGTTGTGCAGGCTGTGCCACAGCCGTGCTGCTATATTAAGCGCATAAGTAGCATAATATTTTTTTGAATTTTGGAGGATGGAATGCTTCTGATTTTCTGGCAGATGGTCTTGAATGAGTAGCATGGCCTTGTAGAGGTCCTGCAAGTGCTCCCCTTTCAAAAACTTGCTGTTGGTGATAGAAGTAGTGTGTTGCCTGTATTCTGCCAGTGTAAGTGGTGTGTAGGCCGTCGGGTAATGGCGCGCTATCCGGACCCACATCTCCCAATCCTCTCCATAATTCACGCCATAAAAAGCCCCTAGCTGCTCGTATACCTCTCTGCGCACTGTCATGGCAGCATACTGAATCAATTGTTTTTCACCGATCCTCGCCAGCCAGTCTGATAATATACCATCCTGTTTCATTTCAGGATTCTTTTGCGATACGACCTGACCCTGTTCGTTGATACTGCAATAGCCGCTGAAGGCAGCACCTGCTGTTGGAAAGCGCTCAAAGAGCTGTTTTATCCTGGTATAATAGCCTGGTCTGACCTTATCGTCCCCATGCAAGAGATGCACAAGTTTTCCTTTTGAGCGGTTAATGCAGGTTTCAAAGTTTCGAAGGCTACCAATATTCTGCGCCTGTCTGAAGTATTTGATGCGTCCCTGACCAACCTCAGCAACCAGCTTTTCAATATCTGCATCCGTACTGGCATCGTCTACTACCTCAATCTGCATTTCCGTTTCAGGTATACCTTGTGCCAGTACACTGCTTAAAGTGTCCCTAAGATAGATAGCACAGTTATGTACCGGTATCATCACTGACCAGGTAGGTCTGTGGTGTATTCCTTGAAGCGGCGCGATCTGGGGAGGAGAAGTAGGTATGCTAAGCATCAGATAAAAAAGTAATGGTAATGTAAATAGACTTCCCTAATGTTATGGTAATACGTGTTTTTGTGAAATCTAATAAGATAGAATATGAATATTTTAGTTAAATACTCAGTTTTTAGTGGGCAATAGTGCATTTCTATACCTGAGCTTGCTTTTGAGTACAGATTTAATGCTCCTTACCAAGCTGCGCACTGGTTCAATTCTCATTCGAAACCATACCTGACTATGGAGGGGAAGGTGTTGGATCAGAACTCTGATGATGAACTCCCGTTTATACCTAGCTGCCAGTTTCACGCTTTCTACTTCCAGATTAGGATTTTGCGTTTTCAAAATACACTGTGTTATATAATCGAGCTCCCGGATACAGCTTAACCACTGGCCCAAGTCCTGCTCTGCGATGAGTGGCGCAAAGTTATGCCTGTAGCATTGGATAAAACTGCTCGGGATTGTATAATGGTCGCCTACATAATAGCGAAGATTGCGTAGTACCTGCTGCTGCTGCGCCGACTCGTATTCTTCCTTCTTTAATACTTGGTGCAGGCTCTGATCAGTCACTCTATAGTCCAGCAAGACTTCGGGCAGGTTGTAGAATCTGTACTGCCGGGTGAGTTGCCAGAAGAGCTCAAAGTCTTCGGAGTAAGCAGCAGTATAGAGACCTACTTCCTGCACCGCTTCTTTCCGGTACATGACTGTGGGGTGGTATAACCAGCAGATGAAAGTCAGGTTATAGTAAACATGCTCACTCCTCATCTTGTCCTGCCTGATAAAATGGCCGTCTTCTCCTATCACCTTGACCATGGACGATACGAGGGCGCAATCCGGATTGGCCAGCATGTAGGTATACTGCACCTGTAGCCTGTTCAGATAACTGATGTCATCAGCGTCCATTCTGGCTATAAGGCTGGTTTTGGCCAGGCCTATACCTTTATTCAGGGTAGCCGAGATGCCGATATTCGCTTCGTTCAGGTATAGCCTGATGCGGGAATCATCATAGGATTGAATAATGGCCACACTGTTATCGTTTGAGCCATCGTCAATGATGATGAACTCAAATTCCCTGAATGTCTGTTGCAGAATGCTATCGATAGCTTCTGCCAGAAACTTCCCGGCGTTATACACCGGCATCAGAACCGTTAGCTTTGGTAACATCATCTGCCAATTGACTTTAATCTATTCTTAACAGCCCCTTTTACTTTGGAGGGAAAGGTGACCGCTGCAAAATATAGGCGCGGATAGCGGTAAGGTATAAGTGCTTTCTCCAACAAACGTGTTGTCGTGCTCTCTTCTCGTTGCGACTCGTGCAGATAGTCTTTCAACCATTCCAGGAAATAGCGACGAACTGTGTGGTAATGACCATCAGATTTTACCTTTTGTACAATAGAGCCAGTGTGCTGCCGGTACATATTCTGGCAGGCAGATGAGATGTATACCTTCTCCTGCAGGTATATTTTATGAAGGAAAGCCTGGTCTTCATACAGCTGAAACTCTTTCGTAAATGACTCCTCAAAACCTCCGGCCCGCACAATAGCTTCTTTGGTTAGCATAAGTCCTGAAGGGCATGGCGCAGCGCCTGTGTGAAGTGGGTACAAGTATGAGGTGAGCGCTCCGGGTGCATAAGCCCTGTCCTGAGGTGCGCCGACAGGTATAGGAATGTCCTGCTGATCCGGGTGCTCCCAGCTATACCAGTACAATGAGGCTTCTGCCACCATGGCAATCCCATCCTCTTTTTGATATAAAGCGACCTGTTGTGACAGTTTCCGGGGGAACCAGACATCGTCGCCATCCAGAAATGCGATCAGCTTACCTCGGGCCTGTTCTATGCCTGCGTTGCGGCTGGCACTCAGGCCTTTATTGATATGTTCCGGGTGCTCGTGATAGAAAATCTTACCGGGATAGCGTGCTGCATACGCTTGTGCCATAGCGGTACTATGATCAGTTGAACCGTCATCAACTAAGATCAATTCCCAATGCGTGTATTCCTGCTGCAGGACACTCTCGATGGCTTCACTTATGAACTTCTCTTCATTGAGGAAAGCTGTGATCACTGAGACAAGGGGGGTAGGGTTTGTATGCATAGCTGTGTTAAGTTTGTACCCATTTCTGGAGCGTTTTTGCAAATGCTACTCCTTTCATATCGCTCACCTGGAATCGGCCGATGCGGTGCTGGTGCGTTCGCTTGTTAACCGTGCTGCCTTCCGTGGTAAATGCAGCATCAAAAGAAGCAGCTTCCGCCGCCTGTAAGGTAGCCGTATTGTAATGCCCATAGGGGTAGGCCATAAGTGAGATGCGATTACCGGTCAGTTCCTGAAGTAAATCTCTGTTATCTGCCATTTCAGCCTTCTGAAAATCTAAGCCGTGATGCCCCAAAGCAGGATGCGTCACGGTATGCGCTCCAATGTCAAAAAGCTGCTGATTTGCCAGTTCAGCAAGCTGGCCTGTTGACATGCTTTTGAAAGCAGGCCGGTGTGCTACTTCCGATTTTGTCCAGTCCCGGACCTGTTGCAGCAGTTCCTGGATTTCGCTGTCCGGAAGTACCCGCATTACCGTCCATAATGTCAGAAACAGCTCGCTGCGCCTGGTGGTCGGTAGGGTAAGGCATGCTTTCCAGTGCATGTGCTGCTGCTGTAGTTCTTCCGACATTTCAGTTTCCTGGTTCAGGTCTGTTTTTATCAGCCCCCCTTTTACTTCCATGACAAATGTCGCAGGCAGATGCGCTGAGTAAAGTATAAGGTTTTCCAGTTCGTCCCACCAAAATTCCCGTGCTGTTCCTACGTTGCAGGATGTCACAAAGAAGGTAGCCGGCAACCGATATTTCTCCAGCAGCGGCTTTGCCGTTTCGTAGTTGTCGCTATAGCCGTCGTCAAATGACAGTGCGATCAGGCGCTTCCGGCGTCTTTTTTCTTTTGCTCTGGCGGCGAGCTCATGCAGGGGCACGACTTCTCCTGTCTGACTTAATACCTGTAGCTGTTCCTCAAAGTTTGCGGGACTGACAGCAAGGTCCCAGATGTCGGTTTCCGGTGCTGCTATACGGTGGTACATCAGTACAAGCGCTTTCGGCTCCAGGTAGTTCTGTATGAAGTGGCGGATCATAGGTATGCGCTATATCTTTTGAGCTTTCACAGTCACGATCACCTGGTAGTGCGGATCGTGGAAGTTTAATTTGGATGGCGGGACCTCCTGCAGGCCCATACCATACAGAAAAGCGGATGCCGTCAGCACATTGCCAAAAGTGCCTACACTAACTTGACTCTCCGGGAACGTTTCGTCCATGACTTTGCGCATTGATTTGTCTGTAAAAGCCCAGTACCATGTATTCTTCCATTCGCCATGATCAATCGGAGTAATACCCGGTACAGTCAGTAGCAAGACACCTCCCGATTTCAGGATCCGGTGGCAGGTACGGATTGCGTCTTTAAAGTCGTAGATCAAATGCAAGGTCTGGGTAAGGATGATGCAGTCAAACGTACTGTCAGGTATGTGTGGGGCATTGCTTATATCACCAGTATAGGTTGCGGTTGTGTTGGTCGAATCCACATGCAGTATATCGCTTTTCGTGACTTGCTTTCCTCCGAACTGCAAGGTATAGGCATTGTCGCCGATTTCGAGCACATTACCTTGTATATGCTGAGATTCGCTGCGAAGGAAACCCTCAATATAATGTCGGTCCACGGGGCCTCCCCGGTCATAGCCAAATTCTTTGCTGAAAGGTGTTACTCTATCAAAGTCCCCCAATGCCACGGCACCCGGAGCTGGAACATGGTTGTTGTACAGCCCTAAGCTGTGCAGCATTCTGAGTGTGAAGGCTGGCGCGTACTTTTTAACTTGAGCTCTGAACATAACTGTGTTTTTTTTCAGGATGTACTTATAATAAAGAGGCCGTCTGTACAACTTCAAAAGCTGAAGGTTTTCAGCGGAAACATTGCCTTTGGGTTGACGAAGGCTTTTCCATAATTCTGAGCAGTAGTAGCTTTTCCATACTTTCTGTCCCCGTAGGTAAGCCTTCTGCTCACTTTCAGACTTCAATTCTTTTCTCTGGCGATCCAGTACGTCCAGCACCCCTCCCAGCATAGCCAAGATGTTGTTTGACATATTAGCCGTGTGAATGCGATAGGCCGCGATATTTTCCTGGTGATGGAAAACCGGGTATTTTCTGGTTATCTTTAGGTATAGGTCATAGTCTTCGCAGTTCCGCAGCATGGTATCGTACTGAAACTCCGAAAACACCCATTTACGGAAAAGCACGGTCGATATCATGCCAATGTAGTTGCCCTGGAGTAAGTGCAGATAATGGTCTGTGCTGACCTGTGACGCCTCTTCTTTGACCAGGCCTTCCTCCTCATACACTTTACGGTGGGCTCCTGACACAAATGCAAGTTGCTCATGCCGCTGCAGGTACGACATATTGGTCGTTATGGCGCCTGGCAGGAGCCAATCGTCTGCATCCAGGAAAAGCAGGAAGTCCCCGGAAGCGTTCTTTATACCTGTGTTCCGGGCTGAAGACAACCCCTGGTTAGGCTGGTGTACATACTTGACGGCACGGTAGGAGTCTGCTACCTCCTTCGTAATATCAGTAGATCCGTCGTCTACCACCACGACCTCTACAGTTGGATAGTCCTGGGTGAGCGCACTCTCGATTGCTCCAGCCAAAAAGTGTCCTTGGTTGTAACAGGGTATTACAACGGACACCAACGGATTTAACTGAGAGCCTGTATTGCTCATACCTACTGTCTGAATTGCTGCCTGTTTTTGAAATAATAATTCAGTCCGGACAAAACACCGAGCATCTCTACAAAGAGTGTTTTGTGACGATAGCGGTAGTTAGGGAAGCCTGATTTTAAGAGTTGTGCATACTGCTTGGGCAATCGCCAGAACAAGTGCCTGATGTAGCCCGCCTTTTGTTGGCGTTGCTGGATCAGGGCAGCGGCGGCGTGCCCACGCATGTAGTAGAAAATCTGCTTTTTCAGACCTTCAATCTCCCTGCGGTGTTCATGATAAGCGATCGCCCAAGGGTTGTAGTGTATGGTATACCCCTTGAGCAGGATTCTGTACCACATCTCGGAATCGCCACTACAACCGGCCGCGCCCACATCCAGGAGCTCATCAAAATACCCTACCTGCTCAAATATCTCTTTTCTGAAGGCCATGTTTGCCCCGGCGCCGATCACCCAGACCGGCGGACCCTGCGATAAAGTAGCTTGAATAAAATCAGGCGTATAAAAGATGTCGGTGTAGCCACGGTTAAAACTCCAGTGCTTTTCAAAAATAAACTGCGCCTCGGTTTTTAATTCAGATGCGATCACGAGGCCTGTCATAGCTGCTATACCTGGCTCCTGAAAGGTCTTCCATACTTGGAAAGCCCACAAGGGGTGAACCGTGACATCATCGTCCACATAGGCAACGATCGGAGCTTGCGCTTCTCTAGCGCCCGTGTTTCTGGCAATATCAAGCCCTGGGCGGGGCTCCTTTATATAAGTTACCTCCCTGAATTGATTTACAACCTCTGCTGATGCATCATTTGAAGGGGCATTGTCAACGACAATGATCTCTACCGGGCGGCAAGGCAGGCTCAGCAGCATGCGCAGACAGTTCTGCAGTTGAGAAGGTCTGTCGTGGGTACAAATAACTGCTGCTATTGGCACCCTATCAGGTATAGCATCCTTTGAAACCGGGGGGAACAGGTTGTTCAGCCATGGTTCCAAAGTGTGTAAATCTTTTTGATAAATCCCCTCTTTCCAGGCAGTTGGAGACATATTCGCCTGATTCTCATAAAATGCTATGGCAGGCGAAATCGCCTTAATCAGTTTGTCGTGGTAGCTTGTCTCTGTTAAGCTTTGCTGCGGGGCTGTAAAAACATGTCCCAAAGCCCTGTCATGCCACCAAAAAACAAGGTAATTGCCTTGATCATGGGTGGTCAGAGAAGGAGCTGAAAGTCCTTCATGCAGGTAGATGTGGCTGATCTGATAGGGTAAATGGTTACGCATAGGGATGTTGTTTAAATGCCTTCTTGCGGAATCATGATCTCTGCCTGACGCAGCTGGATGGGAAACTGAGGGCGCACAGTGCCCCACCATTTGCCATACCACTGAATATTTTCACGGTAATCCTCCAGCTCAAACCTGAGGCATTCTTCATGGTAGTAAAGCGAAATGGAGGTGTCGCGCACGATGATAATGGAAACGTAATAGGAGCCGTCATTTAGAAAATTGCCGGGTATCGTGCACTCTCCCTCAACAAGGCCTTTGGCGCAGGTAACAGCCGGGGAGGGGAGGTCAAAAATGCATTCGCCGCCAGCTGTGAACAGATGAACGCCAATACTCAGGACGGACTCCTCCTGCATGTTCCAGAATTGAACCCTGACCGTAAGTGGTGTACGTATATCCAGTGGCGCGTCTAGGGATGCAAGCTGTGGCTCGAGCTCCACAGACCGGATACGCACCAGTTCATTTCCCGGTGCCTCGTCTGGTGATTGCCATACCTGCATCAGGTGGGCGTCCTGGGTGCTGGTCAGGTACTTGTTCACTATGGCGGCAGAAGGACCAAATGCCTGCATTTTGCCCTGGTTCAACCATACTGCTTTGTCGCACAGGTTTTTGATGGCCTGCATACTGTGGCTCACAAAGAGGATCGTTCTGCCCTCTGCCTGAGAGACCTCCCGCATTTTGCCAAGGCACTTTTTCTGAAAGTCAGCGTCACCTACCGCCAATACTTCGTCCACGATCAGAATATCCGGCTCCAGGTGGGCTGCAACAGCAAATGCCAGTCGCACATACATACCCGATGAATAACGCTTAACAGGGGTGTCGATAAACTGCTCTACCCCTGAAAAGGCAACGATCTCGTCAAACTTGCGCCTGATCTCAGGTTTGCTCATGCCTAATATATACCCACTGATGTAAATGTTCTCTCTACCGGTTAGCTCCTGGTGAAAACCCGTGCCCACTTCCAGCAAGCTACTTACCTTGCCCATGCCTCGTACCGTACCGTGGGTGGGGCGTACAATGCGGGAGATTATTTTGAGCAGGGTGGACTTACCAGACCCGTTCTTGCCAATAATGCCGATTGCCTCCCCGTGTTTCACCTCCAGGTTGATGTTCTGCAATGCCATGATGGTATCAGGCGATGCTTTGTGCAGGTATTCATGATTGACCTGAAAGAATGGATCTTCTTTTCGGAGTATGTTGGCAGTCCACCAGCGCTGCAAGTCCTGCCTGAACGAGCCGGTGCCGATCACGCCGAGGCGATACATCTTGTACAGGTTTTCTATTTCTATGACGGTTTCAGGCATGTGGCGCAGGTTTAGACTACATCGATCAGTTTATCTCCCTGCTTATTGAAAAGCAGCATAGACCCTGTAAGTAACACAATTGTAAAGGACAGGCTATAGATGAAATGAACCAGCGTTAGGGTGCCTTCCCCCAGAATAGACAATCGGAATAGTTCAAAGACAGGGGTGATAGGGTTTAGCTCGACTAACCAGCGCATGTTCTCCGGTACGGCTGCCAGGGGGTAGATAACCGGAGTTACAAACATAAGAAGCCGAATGCCCAGTGCCACAAGATTTGAAAAGTCGCGGTATTTGGCTGTGAGAATGGAGAACAGCAAACCCATACCCAAACTGATGCCTGCCGTAAGCAGGATAGCCACAGGGAAAGCTAAAGGCCAGAGCCCTGTCTGCAGCTGTAAATCAGTCGTGATGCTATAGTAAAAGACAATTGCCAGAAGCATAAGCAATTGCATAGCGAAGCGCAGCAACTGCGTGCCAATGACAGATATAGGCATGATGATACGTGGGAAGTAGACCTTACTGAAAACCTGAACATTTTCCTTGAATGTGCTGGCCGTGCCGATAAAGCTGTCGCTAAGGAAGTTCCAAAGCACTATACCTGCAGCATAGAATAGAACAGGCGGTAGAGTGCCAGTAGAAATGCCGGCAATTTTATGAAATACGATTACAAATGTTACCAGTGTCAGTGCAGGCTGAAACAGGATCCAGATAGGTCCTAATACTGTTTGTTGGTAGTTGAGTATAAAATTGCGCCTTACTAAACCAAAAAGCAGATGACGATATGACCAAAGCTCCTTAAGACTATGATTCCATATGCTGGTTCTGCTACCAATCTCCCATTCCCACTCCTGCGTAGCTATAGGCATATTTCAAATTTTTATAATAATATAACTATTGTTACTCTGATTTGACCAAAATGTTCTGTTTAGCCTTGACTATTTCAGATAAGCCTTCTATAATTTCTTGAGGTTTGTTATGTACTGTAAAGGATTACCCTATCTGTCTTTTCAGTATAGCTAAAACCACCTTTTACAAGACTTATCTGAACATTATTAAGAGGGCTACCTCCATAATTTGAATCAGCAATCCGAAAAAGATTCCCCACTGACTATAATAACCCGGAAGAGTTATTCGTTTAGTCCTAATCTATCTTATGTTATGGATTAGGGTGTGATTTGCACTAAAATATCTAGTTTGTTTTCATGATATAAGGTATTCTAAATCTAAAACCCATGATGTCTCTTAACAGATTGATTTAGTTATACATATAAGTCAATATTTAATTATCTGATAAATTTTATAATTGAAAAGTTATAAATTAAGACGAGGTTAAATAAATGGTTTTATATAGTGTATATGAAATAGTTACACGTTTTCTTGTGCTTAACTAATATTTTACAAGAAACTTAAGAGAAGTTAGAGGTTTTAGAGTTGTTGCGTTTTCATTTTTGGGATTAAGTCTTTTACATTTGTCAATCGCTATTAACGAAAATATTCAAAATGAATGAAGGTCATAAGTTCGTTAAGATTTAGCTACAAGAGGACGTAAAACCTTAAATGGAGGGTGTGTATGATAAGACTTTTAAAAGTAGGCAACTGATAATTGCCAGATAAAATTTTTGTTGAACTTACTAAAAGTGCTGGCTGCTAGTGCTTTATAGGGAAATATACTTAGCAGTAAAAATACAATTACCAATTATTAAATTTTCAACTTTAGCCAAAACAAGATGAAATTGAGATTCCGTAACATGATGCTGCCAATGCTGGCAGGCGCCCTAGCCTTTTCATGCGAGAAAAAAGAAATGGAAGAGCTTTCACCTTCCGCAGCCCTAAGCGCTGAAGCCTCGCAGAATGCGACGGCCAACCACATATTCGAAGAGACGTTTGAGGGAAGTAAAGCCTTCTCCGGACGCCACACCCAATTCGCCTCCACCTCTTACTCTTTCCAGATGGCGACTAACCCGGTGTTTCGGGGAGCTAAGTCTGGTCGTTTCGAACTGCGTAGCTCGGACACACAAGTAGCCAACGGCACGCGTGCCGAGGTGATCGTGGCCGACCCGGCCACCAACAAGGATCGCTGGTACAGCTTTGCGGCTTACTTCCCTGCCAAAGACTATGCCTCTGATTCAGGCTCTGAGCTGATCAGCCAGTGGTGGCAGACCTCAGGTAGCACGCAGGCTACCTCGCTGCGCGTTCGTCAGGACCGCCTGATTCTGCGCACTGGCAACAACGCCAGCTCCCTCAAGGAGATCGATCTGGGTAAGATTACCAAAGACAGCTGGCAGGAATACGTTTTCCACTTTATTCACTCTTACGGCTCTGACGGCCTGATCGAGATCTGGCGCAATGGTACCAAGATCCTTACTCACAAGGGCGGAAACATGTACGACACGAAGATGCCGAACTGGAAGATTGGTATTTACCGCGCTTCCTGGAACAGCGGCTCCACTTCGACAACCAAGCGTGTACTTTACTTTGACAACATCCGCGTGGGCAATGAGCGGGCCTCCTTCAACGAGATGTCCTCTTCTGGTAGCAACACTACTGCTCCAGTTGAAACTCCAACAGCTCCAACCGAGCCAACCCCTTCTCCGTCTCCTTCACCTGAAACCAACCCAATTGGAAGTGTGCCAGCTACTGGAGCACACAGCGTCATCTTGGTTGATGCTGGAACAGAGAAAGATGTGATGACCGTTAAAAACGGTGCTACGCTTAGTTTTAGTGAACTGCGCACCAGAAAGTTTAACTTCCGCTCTAACGTTGATCCCACTACAGTAGGTAGCGTAAAGTTTGAGTTGAAAGGCGCAATGAACCGCACGTATACTGATAATGCTGCGCCTTATGCGCTGTTTGGTGACGATGGAAGAGGTAACTACTATTTCGGTAACACCGCTATGTCAACTGGTAGCTATACCCTGACAGTTACACCTTACTCTGGCTCAAATGGTTCAGGTACTGCCGGTACTCCGGTAACAGTAAGCTTCAATATAGTTGAGTCTGGTTCAGGTTCGACAGCGGAGACCTCTCCAGTAGCACCTGCTCCAACTCCTTCTGGGCCAGTAACAACTCCTCCAAGCACTTCAACTTCTTCACAGATCTCAAGTCTGACACTGGTTGATGCGCATACTGAGAAAGACGTGATGCAGCTGGCTAACGGTGCCTCACTTAGCTTCAGCGCGTTAGGTACAAAGAAATTCAACTTCCGCGCTGACCTTAAGTCTGGTGTAGGAAGCGTGAAGTTTGAGCTGAAAGGCGCAATGAACCGCTCGTATACTGATAATGCCGCACCACATGCTTTGTTCGGTGACGATGGAAGAGGTAACTACTATTATGGTAACCTGACTATGCCGGCCGGAACTTATACCTTGACAGCTACGCCTTATTCAGGCAGCAACGGTTCGGGTACTGCAGGTACACCAGTGACTTATTCCTTCACTGTTAAGAACTAGAGTTTTCAGAATAATACCTGAAGTGGTATAATACTTTAAAGCAGCTGGCCGAAGGTCAGCTGCTTTTTTTATAAATGTATAGTTGACAGTGAGTTAATGTATATGGTGTCATGGTTTTGAAAAGTCCAATCTTGGTAACTGCTATATAGAACAGACAGGTTTTGTTACCACAAATGTTTAACATAGGCTGTGCTTAAGGGAGAGTAAAATTCAACATTCTGTCTATTTCAGAAAGCCTATTTTGAAATTTTCAATATAGAAACCAAGCATTAAAGAATTGGAAAGGATTAAAATTTAATAAACAATAATTCAATATGGATTTTCAATAGTTGTTTTTTTAAATATATAAAGTTACATGCAAAACAAGTGTTTTTATATAATTTAAATTATTATAAATCTGAAATAATTAAGAAAAGCACTTTTTTTGAGTATAAGCGCTTTCAAAAGTTGCTAAAAGTCCTTTACATTTGTGACTGTCGATTGAGAAAAATATCCAATTAATAAACGTTTTGCTTTCTATTGGATAAGAGCTTTAAAATATTGATCATTAAATAAATATGCTTTAATACGAGAGTGATCATAAGAGATTGGAGGTTAGTTTAAGTACTATTGCTTGATCTCGCTGATTTTAAAGGAGTGTTAATAGCCAAAAGAGGATTGTAACGATTGATTTTATAAAGAAAGTACCAGGATTAATTAAACTTTTAGCCAATTAAATTTTCAACTTTAGCCAAAACAAGATGAAATTGAGATTCCGCAACATGATGCTGCCAATGCTGGCAGGCGCCCTAGCCTTTTCATGCGAGAAAAAAGAAATGGAAGAGCTTTCACCTTCCGCAGCCCTAAGCGCTGAAGCCTCGCAGAATGCGACGGCCAACCACATATTCGAAGAGACGTTTGAGGGAAGTAAAGCCTTCTCCGGACGCCACACCCAATTCGCCTCCACCTCTTACTCTTTCCAGATGGCGACTAACCCGGTGTTTCGGGGAGCTAAGTCTGGTCGTTTCGAACTGCGTAGCTCGGACACACAAGTAGCCAACGGCACGCGTGCCGAGGTGATCGTGGCCGACCCGGCCACCAACAAGGATCGCTGGTACAGCTTTGCGGCTTACTTCCCTGCCAAAGACTATGCCTCTGATTCAGGCTCTGAGCTGATCAGCCAGTGGTGGCAGACCTCAAGTAGCACGCAGGCTACCTCGCTGCGCGTTCGTCAGGACCGCCTGATTTTGCGCACCGGTAATAACGCCAACTCTCTTAAAGATATTGATTTAGGCCAGATTACCAAAGACAGCTGGCAGGAATACGTTTTCCACTTTATTCACTCTTACGGCTCTGACGGCCTGATCGAGATCTGGCGCAATGGTACCAAGATCCTTACTCACAAGGGCGGAAACATGTACGACACGAAGATGCCGAACTGGAAGATTGGTATTTACCGCGCTTCCTGGAACAGCGGCTCCACTTCGACAACCAAGCGTGTACTTTACTTTGACAACATCCGCGTGGGCAATGAGCGGGCCTCCTTCAACGAGATGTCCTCTTCTGGTAGCAACACCACTGTTTCAACGCAGCCAACTGAGCCTGCTCCAACGCCAACTGATCCAAGCGCTATAACATCTTCTCAGGTTGCTGGTATCACGTTGGTAAATGCTAGTACAGAAAGAGATTTGATGAAGTTGACAAATGGTGCTGCTTTTAGCTTTAGTGCTTTGGGTACGACGAAGTTGAATTTCCGCGCTGATTTGAAGTCTGGCGTAGGTAGCGTAAAGTTTGATTTGAAAGGTGCTAAGTCGCATTCTTACATTGATAACGCTGCACCACATGCCCTCTTTGGAGATGATGGAAGAGGTAACTACTACTATGGAAACTTGACGCTGCCAGCAGGCAACTATACCTTGACTGCTACTCCTTATTCAGGAAGCAAAGGCACAGGAACAGTAGGTACGCCGGTAACATATAGTTTCTCAATCAAGAATTAATACTATGCTATAATGCCTGATTCAGGCACTATTATAAAAGAGCAGTTGGCTTATTTGCTGACTGCTCTTTTTTTTATGAGTTGTGCTCGATATAGTATGTTTAGATCTATTCTTTTTGCTCACTATACATCAGTGACTATATTCTTTACGCAATGTTATCTGTATCCAGGCTTCTTAAAGTGCAAGATTAGATGGCGACCTGCTTATAATTCAAATTCTAGGCTCTAAAACTCTAATTTTTCTTTTTTCTTGTTAGAAAGAGCTTCGTAAATAAATATCTACTCATTTTATTTTACAAATATCGTTCACCCTTAAAAAAGGGTTGTTCGCTAATAAAAACGAAAAGTTAGCACCCAAATCTCTAGAATTAAGTATACTCAATATAAAATTCATATAAAATAATAATTAATAATATTATTTGTGATGTAACATTTATTCTATAATTACTTATATATATAGAAAGAGCTGTTAAGCCTAGAAGATTTAAATTCTGAGAGTTGAGGAATGTTTAACTATTACGTTGTTAAGTCTATGGAAAAGAATATACCTACAATACCAGTTAGTGCCTCATACAGAACCATTTTTTACACGCTAAAAGTATGGGGTATTTAAGGACACATAATCAATACAAGTTTATAATGGCAGTTGAAAAGGCAGTGGAATAGAAGAACTTACATTCCAAAGTAGCTTAGCTTGCCTGCTTCCCCAATAATTTCACCACTGACATAGTGCATCCTAATTATTGTAGAGAAATCTGCCTACATGTATGTTGCTCATTTGATTTTAGTTTAAGATTATGATTAAATCGAAACAAAGACTTCCCTTACTGTATCTTGGGGCGGATATGTTCAAAATCGTGCTCATATCATGTATCGTTTTCTATTTTATCTATGATAAGGAATATCAGCAAACGGCCTGGGTTGTGCTAATTGGTTCCGTGTTTACTTGGACCTTAATTAGTTACTGGGTAAGGTTGCAGGAATCTGAACTATATAAATATAATAGGATGAACCTGCAGGTAGTGAATTATATTAAAATCTATATCCTGCTAATTGGTTTTGTTGTTGCCTTCTATACATTCCTTCCATTTTCAATTGAGACTAAGAACATAGTAGCAGCTATTTTGCTGGGTTTCCCCATACTTGGTATACCTATAAATATCCTTGTAGTGAATACGATTGACCATTTGCGCAGTAACACCGGCAATACCAAGTATACGCTTGTAGCAGGTATAGGAAATATGGCCGGCAATGTTGAAAAGCATCTCCAGCGTCAGAATAAGTCACAGGTTAAGTTGCAAGGATTTATTAATTGTAGGAATGAAGAATGTGTGGTGCCGCAGGATAAGGTAGTAGGGGACCTAGATCATATAAACGAATACCTGCAAAATAATACGGTAGATGAAATCGTCATAACAATACCGGTAAAGGTTTCTAAGAAAGTCAAGAGCATAGTTGCTGCCGCAGATTATCACGGTGTGCGTGTTAAGTATATACCTGATTATCGAGAGCTATTTGGAGATAGCTATAAGGTAACAAGGTATGGCGAACTGGATGCCATTAACGTAAGGCAACTCCCACTAGATGAAACTTATGCCTTCTTTCTGAAAAACAGTTTTGATAAGATTTTCTCCGCCTTTGCGCTTGTAGCATTATCACCTTTATTTATGGCTGTGGCCCTCATGATTAAGTTGGATTCACCTGGCCCTGTGTTCTATTGTCCTATCAGGATTGGAAAAGGTGGAAGGCCATTTAAAGTATTTAAGTTCAGGAGTATGCGTGAGAATGATGCGGCAACAGGTGGGGTCATGTCTACTCAAAAAGATGACCCAAGGATAACCAAGTTGGGAAGCATTCTTAGGAAATATAGTATCGATGAGTTACCCCAGTTTATGAATGTGTTGCTGGGAGACATGAGTGTAGTCGGACCGCGACCCCATAGAAGTTTTCTGAATCAGAAGTTGCAGCAAAGTGTAGACAAATACATGATCCGACACTATTTCAAACCTGGCATCACAGGATGGGCACAGGTAAATGGCTGGCGAGGCCCAACCGAAACAGACGAGCAGCGCAAGCAGAGAACGATGCACGATTTGTGGTATATGGAAAAGTGGTCACTCTGGCTCGATGTCAAAATAATCTATAGAACCATCTTCAGTAAAAAGACACATAATAGTGCATACTAAAATATCCTGTGCTTAGGATGAAATAGTGAGGGAAATAAGGATATGATGAGGGGATATGTAATTGGGCTGATTGTTGTTAGTCTGCTTGGGTGGAGTGTTCTAAGACATGGTCACTATTATCCTTCCTTATTACAGGTCCCTAACTGTATAGGTTTTTCATTTCTGCAGAATCAAGTAGCCAGATTAAATGCCGGTAATAGTATTACATATCGGCAAGTGCAGGCGGATGAGTCTTTAAGAAACTACCTGCTTTTTGACGAAACGTTTGAAGGTATTGATCCATTTGGATCAGCTATAAATCTGCAGACTAACACAGAACATGGCATCCGGGTAGTAAGTGATCCGGTAAACAAAAATAACAAGGCTGCTCGGTTCGAACTGCGTGCATCAGATCCAATGATACACAGGGGAAAGCGGTCTGAGTTGTTTGTAGTCGACAGAATAGCTGCTAAGGAGATGTGGTACAGTTTCGCCGTGTTATTTCCGAAAGATGGCTACGCTCCGGATTCTTCCAATGAATTGATCAGCCAGTGGCATCAAGAAGGAAGTCCTCCTATTTCGCTACGTACAGTAGACAATGTTATCTACCTCCGTGTGCGACACGACTCAAATGCTGATAAGTGGAAAATCATGGAGGTGGCTCCCTTGACGAAGGATGTCTGGCATGAGTTTGTTTTTCATATCATCCATTCTGCGGGTTCAGACGCATTGTTAGAGGTATGGCATAATAACCAGAAATGCGTAACTTATAATGGACCCAACCATTTTGAGGATAAAAAAATGCCTTATTGGAAAGTCGGTGTTTATAAAGCGAAATGGAACAAGAGCAGAACTGTATCAGACACAAGAGTAATTTACTTTGATAATATCAGGGTTGGAAATGAGTTGGCGTCCTATGAAACGATGCAGCCTTCGTGGAAGAAAATTTATAGGGCGAATGAAAAATAATGATTCAGGGTGTTAGCTCTGAATTTCTGCTCGACTTTTTTGAGCGTATTATATGTGCAGCTTATCAAACTACTAATATCATAATGGTATTCCCATGGAACTAAGTATCAGAAACGTATTTACAAGTCTGTTGGCAAATCTGTTGATAGTATGCGGATTTGTTCGTAGGGCTAAAAAACGAGCGATGAAGGGAAATCACATTTTAGCAATGTACTTTCACAATCCTTCAAAAAAAGAGTTTGAGTCATGTATCAAATGGCTTAAAACTAATGGATTTACTTTTCTGAGCCCAGATGATTTACATAGTATCATAACTGAAAACCGTCCGCTGCCAAAAGGTGCAGTGCTCATAACGGCAGATGATGGTTGGAGAGATAATGAGTCAAATTTGGTAGCTGTAGCGGATAAACACCAGGTGCCAATCACCATTTTTGTGTCCACGGAGGCCGTGGAAGAAGGTGCTTATTGGTGGTCATACCTCGATAAAGCCAAGGATCTTAAGATCAATATACCTGCCAAGTCTTCTCTAAAATTGATAATGAATGATAAGAGAGTGGCTCTTATTAATGAAATAAAGCGCCAGGCAAAAGTAGAGAGACAGGCAATGACGGTTGAGCAGATCCAAAAGATATCTAAATCGAAATATGTTACCATAGGGGGGCACACTCATACGCATCCGATCCTTGTCAATTGTAGAAGAGAACAGCTTTACAACGAGCTTGATGTGTCAAAGCAAAAGCTCGAAGCATGGACAGGTAAAGAGATAAAACACTTTGCATATCCAAACGGAGATTTTAGCGAGCGTGAGATGCGCGCGCTTAATGAGCTTGGGTATAAACTAGCATTTTCAAGTGAGCCCCGTCAGATCGGCATCGCTGAGTTAAGCAACCCCTACTGTTTGCCACGTTTTGGGTTGCTAGAGGGGGCATCGCTGGCAGAGAACATTTGTCGAATGACAGGAGTCTGGAAACCTTTGATGCTTAAATTTAGATTACCGGAACTGGCTAAAGATGAGAATACAACAATTGAGTCGCCGGTTTACCGTAGTAATAAGAGCGAAAGCCTTCTGACGTCCTGAATAGATCATTCTGCATTGAAGTGACCTCACTCATAAGGTGCAGCTATGAAAGGAATCGGTAAGAACGAATGCAGCAACTCCAATGCTTCCTGGGTTCTCTTTGTTAAAGGGGATTAATCTAGCGTTATAGCTTCTAGTTTTACGCTACTTGATTTTTAGATACTATCAGGATCGCTATCCAATAACCTTACACCAGCAAAGGCAGGAGGGAATATTCTATTGGAATGACCAGCTCGTTAAATAGCCTTTTTATTAGATTGAGATTGATGTAAAATTCTTTAATGCTTTTTCTTTGCAATTCACTATCTGAGTAGGAGGTATATACTTGTTCCTGTCATCAAGAATTGTAATAATTTGTTCGACAGCTTTTTGAATTTCTTGAGTGCTGTCTCCAATCCTATACGCTTCGTTATATCCCACGCTTTCCAGAAAGTCTGCACACTTTCTATGGTACTCAAACAAAAAGAAGGGAACATTTCCGAAACAGGCGAACATGGAAGCATGCAGCCTTACAGATATGACCAGGTTACATTCCAGTACCTTGTTATAGATATAGGATGTGTTAGGGTTATAGGGTATGAACTCTATATTATCTACTTGGTGGGCCTTAAGAAAATTAATGATGGAAGCTGTAATTACCTTATCGCCTACAGTTGAATGGCCATTAAACTCAAAAAATCTGAGTTTCGTGTTGGTAATTTTGGTGACCTCAAGCAATAGCTGCTTAAGGTATGTCTCTCTTTGCACTTCCCTATCAAGCTCGGTAAGGCCTCTATATCTTTCAAAATAACAAGCGCTTATACCTATTGTTTTTTCCTGGGTTTGATGTCCAGTGACTCCTGAAGAGTTGCCGTAAATCATCGGTAGCAAAGCTGCCAAGTCAAAAGCATTTATTGGTTTGTAAGGGAGGTTATAGCTTAAGGCAAGTTGGAATGAATATTCATCTCTCAATGCCAGAAAATCCAGCCTCCTCAAATATTTAACTACAGCTCTTTCATCTTCCGCATTTTTATAAGGGCCCAACGAAACTCCAATTGCCCCTAGTTTAAACGAACTGGAAAGAGCTTTCTTCAAAATTGCTAAGTTACGGATATGAAATATCTTCTGAGGTTTTTCAAAAGTTGAGCCACCTGAAGATATAACCGCATCCGTTTTTACTAGCTGGATTAGCTTTTCCAGTACATGTTGACCGGGGAATATTTTTTTTTGAAAGCAACTTGCTTCCTGTTTAATCTGAGGTAGAGCTTTCGCTAAAAAGAAATTATTGGTCGTATTCCAATAAGTAGCAGCTCCCCATGCGCTAACTTCTATAAACGCATCATCACCTGTATTCAGCTGACCATAATAACCATCGAAAATAATTTTGTTGGTTGTTGGCTTTGATGTGAAGTGCGTAAGGTTTTTATGTTCCAAAATTGCATGCGAGCTCATAATTTGGCTAGATGTTATAGTGAAGTTTTACTTTGGAAATCACTTTCTTGGCTGGTACTCTAAAGAGTTCCCTTTCGTAGTTGTTAAGCCCTTTCCACCAAATTGCACTTAGGTATAGGAAGGAAAAAATAAGTACTTTAGTTACCAAAGAGGTAAAAGTATCTATTGGTGATAAATAGTTTAAAAGTACTCCCACTGGTATTAATCCTACAATCGGAAGGGACATAGAACCTATCTCTTTCCAGAAGCGGGGTATATCGATATTAACCCGCTTATAGTAGTAGATATTCATAATAAAGATATTCCCCACAATAAGGGACAAAGAGGTCCCGACAGCACAACCTATACCCCCATATAATTTAGCCAATGGAATGCTGATTGCCAGACTTGCCGTAGCCACCAAAATGTAAACCATAGACCGGAATTTATGCTGATTCCTAGCCTGTAAAATAGAAATGCCTAAGGTCTGAATCAAGGGCACGGTAAGGGGGATCATCAGCAGAACGGCAATCAGATAGGCATCAGCATAATCAGCACCAGCCCAAAGTACAATAAAGGTTTTCCCGAACAGAATGAAAACACATAATACGAAGGCCATGACGATAAACTGTACCCTGCCTGTCCGGATAAAGAGATCTGACACTTCCTTGTCTGGTATGTTGCGTGCGACCATAGCCGTTACTTTGGGCAAAAAAACACCTGAAATGGCAGTTGATAAGCTCATGTAGTACATCTGCAATTGCACGGCAATGGCATAGACGGCTACCACAGCAGTACCAGCCACAATACCAAGCACAAACTGGCCGGTGCTCCAGTAGATCTTGTCAACCACTACGCCCAGAAATATAAAGAAAGAGTAAGTGGAGATTCCTTTTAGCACGGCCCACTCCATCTTTCTGAAATGCAGCTTAATCTTAAGTTTTGTAAAGCAGTACCAGCTATTTACAAGCAGGCTGATGATGTTCAAAGCAGTGATGATCACTACAATCCCAATTGCTTTGTATCCCATTAATAATAGTGGAATCATCAGACAGGGAGTGATCAATGCCCGCACAATATTGACCAGCTTCTGAAAAACATAATTTTCATAAGCGACTATGATTGAACCAAATATGCTGAGCGGAAAGGTAGCAGCAAGATTAAAGACTAAAAGCACCACCATGATGCGCGCCTTATCCAACTCGGCGGCAGTTAGCGCATTGCCAAACAGGGTCTCTACCTTGTAATACAGCAGTGTGCCGGCCAGAATGACGAGCAGACTAATGCCGCAGTACAATGCCAGAAACATACCGAACAAAGCGTATTGTTCTTGCTGCCTGTTCTGTGCCCTGTATTTTGCTGTATAACGAACTACAGCATTTCCCAATCCCAGGTCCAGAACGGTGAGATACGCTACCACCGAGGCTACCAGAGAGTAAAGCCCAAACTCGGACTTACCCAGCATCCTCAACATGAAAGGTGTAAAGAGCAGACCGACCATGTTGTTTATACCAATAGAGGCATAAGACAGCATAGCGCCTGCTTTTAATTGATTAATTGCCATAACTTATGTTACAGGTATAGGGTTTATACCTACAGCTATGCAGGCAAGGCGGTACTATGTTCGTTGAGTACGGCTTCTGGCTGAGTCGTCTCCTTATGATGATCCTGATCTATAAATGTTCTGAACCATAACTCAAGGTGTACCCATTTCCAGATCTCCTTTGCTATATTGGTTTTGCCTGAGAGATGTTCTCTATACTTTCGTATGGCGACCTCAGCGTTGATCAGGTTTCGCCTTCTAAAAGAATCACTCTTTAGGATTCCTTCGATAATGTTCCGCCAGGCGGGTTCTCGGAACCATTCGTCTTGTGGTGTGCCAAAGCCGATTTTATCCTGCCGCATCCTGATCTTTTCGGGCAGTACGCCTTTCATAGCCTCTCTAAGTATAAATTTGGTAATCCCGTGGCGTATAGCCCAGTTATCTGAACTGGCTAGTGTCTTTTCGACAAGACGGTAGTCCAGGAAAGGGACCCGTGCCTCAAGAGAGAAGTGCATCGAGTTCAGGTCTTCCCATTTAAGCAAATGCTCCAGCTTATTTTCAAAGTGATCGAGCAATGCGTCCTTCAAAGAGTTGGAGCCATACAAGTTTCCGGCTATACCATTTGACTGGCTGTATTTTTCTACGAAAGCATCTTGCATATACCCTTTTTCATCGACCCTCATCTTTGTTCGCATATTCTCAGGTAACAGAAAGTAAACGAATGATTTAAGTCCATACAGGCTGCGATGATTGTTTAGGTAATGATATATCTCGCTGACCAGTTTTCCGATCCGGCCTGACCGAAGCAGATCTTTAAAGTAAAAGCCGAAAAAGTAATGATACCCAGCCAATTGTTCGTCAGCTCCCTGCCCATCCAGAGTTACTACCACGTTGTCTTTGGCCAGTTCCATTACCTTGTACTGCGCATATGGTGAGGTAGAAGGTATAGGCTCAGCGTGCGTCTTTATGAACTGAATCAGATCGTTCTCCAGTGTCTGTGCATTCGGATAGGTATAATGCATATGATTTAGCAGCGGCTTATACTCATGTATAAACTGCTTCTCATCGCCTGTTTGACCATTTTGATAGACGGCTGAGAATGTGTTGAGGTCTTTTTTGTGAAAGTTGTTGAGTAGTACGGACGTGATGCTGGAGGAGTCCAGTCCCCCGCTCAGGCATACCCCGACAGGTACATCGCTTCTGAGTCGTAATCCGACCGCCGATGTGAACAGTTCTTTATATTCTTCCGGGCTCTTGAATTTTTCTGACTTCGATACTTTTTCTCTCAAATCATACCAACGACTGATCTTTACGTTTTTGCCGCACACGGTAAGCTTCATACCGTGCTGCAGTTTTTTAACTTCCTCAAAGAAAGTAGCCTCTGACTGGTCTGTTCTGTTAAATGCCAGGTAGTCGAATATGCTTTGGTGGTTTGGTGTTGGCTTTTCTTCGAGCAGGCTCAGTAGGGGAGGTATTTCGGAGCAAAAAGCAAAGTAGTCTGCTTTGTGGATGTAGTAAAATGGCTTGATACCGTATCTATCTCGTGATGCGAAAATAGTTTTGGTCAAGCGGTCATAGATCGCGAAAGCCCACATGCCATTGAATTTGTTCATGCAGTCTTCGCCCCACTGTATGTAGGCGTTTAGCAAAACCTCTGTGTCTGTTTTCGTTTTGAATTCTACCCCTAACCGTTGCAGCTCTTCACGCAATTCCACATAGTTAAATATCTCCCCGTTGAATTCCAGCACATAGCGTCCATCGGCAGAAACCATTGGTTGATGGCCGTCAGGTGAAAGATCAATTATACTGAGACGGACAAAACCAAAACCTACTTCATCCTCAATAAATACGCCATCATCGTTAGGCCCTCGATGTTTCATCTGCTGCATCATGTGACGCAATGCAGACTCTTTGGGCGTTTCCTGATTAAAATTGATAATACCAGCTATTCCACACATGTCTTTAAGGGTTTGTCGTAGGAAAATCTATTCTATTATTTGCTCGAAGATGATAAAGAAGGGTATAGAGCTTCTAAAGCCTTGTATAAAGGCTTATTGGCTACAGCTGAGATAGCATAAATGGGCCGGTCTTCCGCTGTAGAAAGGTTAGTAGTAATAGCCTGAATAAAGGCTTGTAATTGTACCTGACTTAAGGAAGGACAGTAAAAATTACTCAGAACGGCTGCCTGTGCCGATAATTCTAACTTTGAGTTCAAAGATGGTCTGGTGACGTTGGATTCACTTAGCCAGGCACAACCTAACAACTGCCCGTTTTCCTGCCAGGTATACACATGCTGACCAGTCTCGAGTCTGCGCATAGCATCGGACAGAAACTCCCACTTTGACACGAGGGTGGTAGTGGGGATATAGCAAAGCAAGTCCTTTAATTCATTTTTTTTGGCGGGTATACCTTGATGCTGACCTTTGGCAGGCTGCACACAGAATACTCGAACCTCATTGGTTTTGACTATATTTTGAATATTTTTCTTTAGCAGCTGGAAAAGATTGCGTCTGTTGAGGAGCTTAACTTTTTCCTTAACAACTGCTGCACGGTGACTCATATGCCTGATTTGATGTTGTGCTATACCTAATTTCGGTAATGTGTTTTTGAGATACTTTATTGAATTAAATTTTAGATTCTTGTTGAGAATATTTACCATGTTGCCAAATACCAATTCAGTAGAATGGGTAAAGTCTGTGGCAAGGCTCTCCTTGTATGGGTCGCTGCCCGGCGTCAGATCAAAGACTGCTATACCTTCTTCTGCCAGCATTACACCAAGCATCAAAAAGTGTAATATACCAGGAGAGTGTTTAGCCTGCATCGGAGAGTGGGTGTTGATGCCTTGCAAATGCACCCAGTTTCGGCCGGTTACGCCAACATTGGAGGCCACAATGGTGTCTTCCACTTTCAACAGTGTGACATGAAGCAACCCTAGCTTAAAAAGTTCATACAGAAACGCTTTGCGACAGCTATCCTCCTCAAATGCCCGCTTGTTGTACATGGCCCCTTTCCTGAAATCACTCTGGATGGTGAGTTCATTCAACACCGAGCAAAATTCATCTGTATCGGTGATTCTGATAAAAGAAAGATTACCCTGACGTTTCAGGCGATTTAGCTTTTCCCTTCTGTTTTTCTTCCGTAGCTCTTGTGACAGATTCTCCTTATCCAGACTAAGCAAAGGTTGCATAACAGTTCGCCGAAAGCAGTTTCTCTGCCATTCCAGGTCTGTTTCAAGCCATTGAAGTGGTGTGTTGGCTGGTACGAATTTTATGCTGATTTCTGACTGTGGAAACTGTTTAAGCAGTACTGTCAGGGCCTGCTTTATAAAGTTTGTACTATTCTCCTTATCTGTAAGCCATACCTGATACTCTGCCTGATTATCTCCTGCACCAACTAGCTGGCCGTTACTGCCTTGTGCCAGCGCTAAAAGACCGGTCAGCTTATCTCCGTGATTAGCTATTGCCAGGATCGGCAGGTAAGTTGCGTAATATGATTGGTACCAGGTATAAACAAAGTCCCTGCTTTGGAAAACAGTTGCCCAAGAGCAGGAGGTATAGAGTTTATCCCATTGCTGCTGGAAGTTTTGATCAGCAAGCACGGCCAGAGCTTCCTTTCCTGTCAGTAATTCAATGACATCTATTTGTTGTTTTTTGTTTTTCTGTAGCAGTGTATTCATAGGAGATCTGACAGCTGTTGATTAACTATAAAGATTTTGCCGTGTCAAATATTATTTTTTGTTCTTCCTGTTGTACTCCATTGGACATTATGGCGCAAAATGCAGCTATTGTTGGGCTTGTGATCACGTATATAGGCTCCTCAGGACGATTGCTTTTTATTTTTGCACAAACCGCTTCTAAAAACATAGGCAGCCTGTTTTGGTAATCAGGCTGGAAATAAAGTCCATTTAGGACAGTACCAACTGTCGGGTACGCTAGCTTAGAAGCGTATAGATTTTTCTTTTTAGTAGCTCCGCTTACCCAAATGCAGGCTTTCAAGGTGCCGTTCTCAGTATAAGTAAATACATGCTCCCCATGTTCAAGTCTGCACATAGCCTCTGCCAGAAATTCCCACCGGGTTTTTAGCGTGTGACCTGCAGTAAAATTTAGAAGATCTTTTATATTGTTTTGACTAATATTTACATACGTAGATTTTGAAAGGATTCTATTGTTATCTGTATTTATTTTATAAATTTTTTCTTTTTCCCTAGATAGTGTATCTCTTACAGCTTCTTTGAGCCACGTTTTGAAGTCTTGCTGGCTTAAAAGACGCCACTTTTCCATCATAAGCTTTTTGCTTCTCCTAAAACGGGTCCTGGATGATTTATAGTCAATGCCAATTTTTAAAGCGCTCTCATTGATCAGTTTCTTGATGGAATTTGGCACGTTTAAAATGGACTTAGCCTTGCTCTTGATTATAAGCGCATAAACCTGATCTTCTGAATTAGCCAACCTTTGTTTATAAGGCTGATCTCCGGTAGATAAGTCAAGCATCTCGTAACCCGCACTGGCAAGTTGCTGTGCCAGCATGATGAAGCTGGTAAATCCGGGAGAGTAAGCAGCGAAAGTTGGGGCGTGGGTATTAATTCCTGCACCATGAACCCATCTATCTTTACCGATGGTAGCTATTAGTGAAGCCACAATCTTATCATTCATTTTCAGTACCGAAACATGGAGCATTTTCAATTTGAAAAGGTCCAGTAAGAAGTCTTTTTTTTGAGGGTCTGATCTGAATGGTAACATGTTGAGTGTAGCCCCTTTCCTAAAGTCATATTGGTCCATCATCTCGTCAAACATGTCCGACAATATATCAATGCAGGTGACGTGCTCAAATGTAAGTTCGCCTAAACGCTTAAGCCGGTTACGGTTTTCCTTGAACTGCTTTTTGGTGTAGAGTTTTGATAGTTCAGGGTGTGTTAGGTCAACTAGCGGACGATCATAAGATTTCAATACCGTTAATGCTCTCCACTGCTCATCTGTTTCAAGCCATTTGAGAGGGGTATGTGGTGGTAGCTGGAACAGATTGATGGTATAGCCAGGAAAATGTTCCCGTACTTTATGGAGCGCTGATTTAATAAACGATTCCTTATTATACTCTTCGGCTAGCCAGGTATGATAGTAAGCGTCAGTTGAGCCCGCACCGTTTATCTCCAATTGCTTAAGGTTCATACAGAGATTCAGTATACCTGTAACCCTGTTCCCTCTGTAGGAGGTAATTAAAATGGGAATGTATTGCTTCTTGTACAGTTTATACCAAGCATTAGTGTAGTTAGGGGTTTGAAATACAGTAGCCCAGTGGCAAGACTGGTAGAGTGAATTCCATTCGACCTGGAAATTCTCATCTAAAAGTATTTTCAGCGCGTCTTCTCCCGCGCTTAACTCAATCTTATCTTCTACTTCAGGGTATAAAGTGTTGCTTTCTGTATCGGTATATGTGCCTTTCATACTAAATTGATATGAGGTTAAGATTTTAACTGAAGCTTAGCGAAGTATTTAAGCATGGTGGGTTATGGGACTGACTTAAACCCTGCTTTAAGGAGCAATTCGTTGGACGATAGATCTATTGCATACAATTCAGGCTCGTGAGTATCCCGAGCGATAATCACAGCTACATTTTCAAGAAACTGCTCAAACTGATCGCTAGCCTCAGGATGGCAGTAAAAATGCATTAAAGCAGGTATATTAATCAGGGATGGCTCTTGGGGGTGAATAAAATCTGTGTAGCTAAACCAGGCACAGGCCATCAGGCGTTCTCCTTCTGTCCAGGTATAGGCGTGCTGCCCTGTTTCAAAAAGCCGCATTGTATTTTCCAAAAATTCCCAACGGGTCAATTCTGTGTCTTTCTCAAAGTTCAGTATATCCCTTAGGCTGTTCTTTTGGATATGCATTTCTGAAAGGGGTAAGTCGGCCTTTAAGTGCTTGACATATAATTGCTTCTGATTCTTATCTCTCCCTACAAGCTGACCGATCGCTCTGGCATAGCCAGTCTTTTTAGCTTTCTTAAGTCGGTTCTTTAACAGGTATAGATATTTCTTGATCTGAAGCTCAACAGTCATAGGGCGCCTTCCGGTTCTGACCAGATAGTCTTGCAATTCTTTCTTGATAAGCCTTTTGAGGCGTAAGACTTTGCTGCCTGTTATGAGCAATCCGTATACCTGATCATGACTAGTCGCCAGACGCTCTTTATAAGTGTCTCCGCCTGGGGTTAGGTCAAATACTTCAGCCCCTTCCTGAGCCAGGAGCTGCCCCAGATTAAGAAAGTGTAGGATGCCAGGAGAATGCTTGGCATAGAAAGGAGAGTGTGTGTTAATGCCTTGCAGGTATACCCAGCCGCGATCTGCCACCGCCACCATAGAGCCAATTATATCCTCATTCACTTTTAGCAGCGTGACGTGTAGGAGCCCCAATCTAAATAACTCCTTCATAAACTCGGCTTTGAGCGGCTTGTCCCTGAACTGGTTTTTGTTGAACAGGCCCCCCTGTCTGAAATCAAATTGCAAGGAAAGCTCCGGCAAAACAGACTCGAACACTTCAGGCTCGGTCACTTTCTCAAACTTTACAGTACCTAATTTTTTTAAACGGTTGAGTTTGGTCTTATACTGGTTATTGATTCGGAATGCCCTCTCTGCTAAAGGACTTTTTATATCCAGTAAGGGGCGCCTGAAGGACTGCTTTACACTAAGACTTCTCCATTTGTGGTTGTGATCGAGCCAGGCTAATGGTATTGCTGGTGGCAAGAACCTGAAGATAACTTTTGCTTTCGGGTATTCTTGTAGAAGTTTGGTAAGTGCCATGGTAATAAAAGATTCACATACAGCCGGTTCAGCGATCCAGCACTGGTACTCCGCTTCGTACTCACCTGCACCTACAAATCTCACACTGCCCTGTTTGCTTTCAGCATTGGTCTTGTCTGAAGCCGGAATTGCCATGGCCAATAAGCCAGTCAGCCTATTCTCTTGCTCTGACTTGAACAGAACAGGTATGTAATCGCTTCTGAACACGTGATACCACGAGGCGATAAATTCCCAACTTTGGAACGCTGTCGCCCAAGAGCATTCCATATAAAGTTTAGTCCAGGCCTGCTTAAATTCGATGTTGTCTAATAGCCTATAAACCTGATCACCAACCAGCATTTCCACATGGTTTGGTTGTTCAATAATAGGGTGCGCAATCATTGCACCACTTACATTTTCCATCATCTTTTTTGTGATAAGGTGTGTAACAAGTTGAGCCGCTCCAGCTCAATCATGGGCACTAGGAGGTGATTCTCTAGTTATTTGAAAGCCTGCCCGATTCATGGTTTTCATAAGCTGTATGTCTTGGCTAGGTATAGACAAGTATACCTGTGCACTTGACGTATTGATATTGATAAGAAAAGCAACAGACGCAAGAAATTCCCTGATCTGAGCAACGACTGAAGGGTGGACGTAAAAATCCTGCAGGTAAAATGCTTGGCAATCCGCTGCTGTTAATTGGAAATCAGAAGCGTGTGCCACTTGTTTATTATACCAGGCACAAAAGAGCAAGGTACCTTGATCAGAGATTGTGTAAACTTGCGCTCCCAGTTCCAGGCTTCGCATCGCGTTTTCCAAAAATTCCCAGCGGGTGCGCACGCTCCCCTGCATCCTATAATTAAGCAGATCGCTCAGGCAGTTTTTATTGACAGACAAATTGTTGCCTAACTTCGTCAGATTAAGTTTGTCATGGTAGACTTTTTCCTGATCATTTGCCCACAGCTTTCTTACGCTACGAACCAGCTCATGGGTCAGGCCACGCTCCTTTATAAAGTATAATTGTCTTTTTAAGCTAAGTTCAATTGACATTGTCCTGATTCCCTTTTCAGTAAGGCGCTGGTAGATCAGTTTTCTTAATTGTCGTTTCAGATGATAGATCCTGGAATTGGTCGCAACCAGGATATGTACCTGATCATGCTGTGTTGCCAGCCGGTCTTTGTAAGGATCGCCACCTGGCGTCAGATCAAAGGAGCTTATCCCATCGTTTACGAATTGCTGAGAAAGCATCAGGAAATGCACATAGCCCGGGGAGTAGCTGGCAAACAATGGAGAATGAAAATTAATGCCGCCTAAATTTGCTCTGTTCTTACTTATCAAAGCGGCTACAGAAGCAACCATTTCATCTCCAGCTTTCAACACCGTTACGTGAAGAATTTTGCGCCTGAATAGTTCTAGCAGAAACTCTCTGTTGATTGGGTCACTACGGAATGGGTTTTTATTGTACATGGCTCCCTGCCTGAAATCATAATAAATCGATAGTTCATCCAAGGCATCATTGAAGGCGGCTTCATCAGTTATTTGTGTAAACTCACCAATCTGATTCATACGGCTTACCCTTTTCCGGTCTCTTCGCGAGACAGAGAAGTCAGACATTACTACCAACGGGCGGGTCAGGGGGTATAGGGTGCAGGAGTTTTGCCACTGCGGTTCCATTTTTGCCCATTCAATGGGCGTGTTTGGAGGCAGGTGGCGCAGCATTAGATCAGTGTTCGGGAATTCATGCATGAGTGCTTTCAAAGCACCACTTATAAACGAGTTCCCATTGTTGTCTGTGGCTAGCCATGTTTGGTAATCTGATTCATAATGACCCGCACCAACGATAAATAACTTGCTGTTAGACTTTTGAAGGGGTAGCGCCAATGTGAGTAAGCCAGTTAGTATTCCTTCCTTCTGCTCTCTTATTATTATTGGCTTGTAGGCATGCCTGTAAAGTTTGTACCAAGCGATGACAAAATCAGGACTTTGAAATACTGTGGCCCAATGGCAGGATTGATAGAGAGAATGCCATTCGGCTAGAAAAGAGCTCACCTCCATTAAGCTCATCACATCTTCGCCGGCAAAAAGCTCCGGCTTATTGTCTCTTTGTCCGATTTTTACATTCTCGTAAGCATTTTCTTTAAGCATGTTTTTCTAGCGGTCTGGGGTGCAAACAGTTTATCTATTAGTCAGGGAAACATTGGAAAAACTTTCTTCAGGTACAGGTAATTGGTTCAAGTTGTATTGGAGCACCTGATCAATCATAAACTCTGTCGTATTGATGCATTCAGACACAATCCGGTCACGAACCTTTTTGTATCTATGCTGGCTGTTATCATCTTCTAAGATTGAAACAGCTCGTTCAATAGCTTTCTGCTGATCTGCTTCACTTTCGGTGAAGTTGTAGACGATGCCATACCTGCTCTCTTCATCGTCTGTATAGCCTCTTCCATCGTTGTCCATAAAAATGGAAGGGGTGCCTAAAACGGCTGCCTCAGAGGCCATGGTGGCGCTCTCTCCGAATAGTAAGCTGCTATAGTAGATGGCATCGTGCATCTTGTCAAACGGGATGGAGATACGGTACTGCTCCAGGTCCTCAGGAAGCTGGCCTTCTGAAGTGACAAATACCCGCGCTAGTTTCGACAGCGCCAGCACAGCTTTACGCTTGTTGGCAAGCGACATGCCCGTGTGGTTAAAATCATGAGCTGCTGCCCAGGAGACAAAACGCACGATCACAAACTTTTCATCTTCCCGCACCTGCAGTAACTCCAGTATTTCAGGGTTTGGCTTGTAGTAGGCAGGGTGCAGATAGGCAAGTTCCATATATCCCTTGAAGCGCACCTGTTTCTGTCCTAAATCAGTACGATAGCAGGAGGGGGTAAACACTTTGGTGGCAAAAGGAATGGTTAGTTTATGGTGAAGTGTGGCATGCTCTGTATCACTAAACACAAGGGATGGCTTACCCATCAAGGCGGCAACCTGCGAAGGGTAGGGGTGTAGGAAATTAAGAAAAAGGTCGGGTTTAAAGGATGATGCAATCTGCAGTAATTTGTAATCAGCATAGAGCAGGTATAGGAACTTACCAATCTTGCCATCCTTGCCTTTTCCTCTGTTGATGAAAGAAATCTGGTATAGGTTCAAGAGTCTTTGTGCCATCTCTTTGTCCCGCGAAACGAAGAGAACGGCGTGGCCTTTCTCCACCATAAGCTTCGAGAAATTTCTGAAGTAATGTACATGGGCAGGGTGATTGATGTCGATAAGTATCCTCATAATAAGAAGGTTTTTTCAGAAAGACCGAGTATGTAATAGCCTGTCAGCGTTTGTATTGCAGGTGAGTTGAGCAGCAGTTTTTTCTACTTCTATCTCGGGAAGCGGCACATGCTTCTGGTAAATACTGATCACCTTTTGGGCGATGGTGTCAGCGTCGAGTCCCAGCTTTTCAATTCGATCCCTACCTGAGGTTCTTCCTTTAGTTTGAGCAAACTCCAGTGCGCGTCCTATCTTTTCAGCAAAGTCCGCCACCTCAAACGAAGCCAGGTAGCAGCCTTCAGTGTCTCCCATTACCCACTTAATGTCACCTACGTCAGTAGCAACGATGGGGCAGTTGCAAGCCATTGCCTCTTTGATTACATTGGGCGAACCTTCCATAAAGGAGGGTACTACCAATACATCAGCCGAATTCATATACTTAGGTATAGCCTGGTGGGGAATCGGGAAGGGGTTGATGAGCTGCACATCCGGCAGTGCTAGGTAGGCTACCGCCTGCTGAGCCAAAGGATAATTCTTGCCGACCCTTTCCTGGCTTCCTAGAAATAATACTAGTTTCTTTGACGGATCCAGGCCTAACGCTTCACGATAGCCTTCAGGGTTTGGATTGAAGGTGGTAATGTCTATCCCATTTGGTACGACATAAGATTTATTTTTTTGGTAGACATATTTCTCCAGATTAGCTGACTTGGAAATAATGGCTTTGACGAAAGGTTGAATCAGAATAGATGACAAAATGAAAAACCTGCTGCTAAACCTGATTTTATTTACACCAATGTAGTCGCCTTGTGCGTCATCGCCCATAAGTGAGAGTATAACCGGTGTGTCACCTCCACCCAACACGGCAGTCCATCCAGAAAGTGAGAAGTGAGCATGTATGAGATCATATTGGTGATGCTTCAGGTGTTGGCGTAACTGCCCGACTGCTTTCAGATAGCCTCGCAGGCCTTTGCCTTTAATTGGAAAATACGCTACCTCTATACCTGCATTCTGCAACGAGTCTCCCTGTGCCTTAATGAATGGCGCGATATCGAAGCTTTTAGAATTGCCGCTGCACACAAAAAGTACTTTCATAGAATTATAATGTAGTAAGGAAGGGCAACACCAAACTTGCCCGGTACCGGTTAAAAAATAGGTATTTCAGGTATAGCTAAGGCTACTTATTTGCACTCAAACATTTTGTTCCAGCAGTTTTTCCTGAAACACTGTTTTTTCTTTTTCATTATGAGCTTCTTTTACCTCTTCTATAGGTTTGTAATGTTTTATAGCCGAGAGCAGCAACATCAGAAGCGGAGCGTAGGTAAACGTACCAATAAAGCGGCCCGGTAGGAGCACCATTACAAACATGGCCAGAAGTGGGTAATATGCTTTCCGGTTTTCAGGTATAATCCTGGCGTTACCGAGCAGGAAGTAATGGATAAAGAACAGTGTAAACAGCAGGAGGCCAAATAAGCCTGTGCTGTAGAAGATCATGTTGATGTCGCTGTGAATAGGACGATCTCTCCCAAAGTACTTTATACCAAAGCTGAATGTATCCCACAGTTTGACTCCAAATAAGAGCTCTAACGGATCTTCCCGCTTATCATGGTAATCAATGATGAAAAGAGTCTCCAGGTACCTGCCTTCTTCTTCATAGGTTTCGAGGTCCTGTATGCGTTCCCGTTTCTCAAGCTGAGCTGCAAGTTTAGCTTCGTAAAGTGGGTAGCTGAAAATGAGAGCGGCAATAAGGCAGAACACCAGGATAACCATTTTGAAGATCAACTGCCTGTTCAAAAGCATGTAGACAAACAATGCTCCGACAATCATAACAAGCGAGGTGCGCCGGGTAATAACGATCAGGAGCGCTATATTGAACAGAATCAAGGCAATATCAAATAGCTTGATCATAGCTCCTCTGTTCTTGTTCGTGAAAATATAATGTACGCCCAGGAAGATCAATAGGGGGGCAATGTACATGCGAGAGGTAGTCAGGAAGCCTGTTGTAAAAGTCTCAGCGTATGAGCGTCCTACGTTAAAGATGTTTGCGTAAATAATATAAACTGGAATCAGTATAAGCAGATAGCGGTTATACTTTTCAAACTCCTGCAAAAAGTTTCTCTTCTCCCCAATTTCACGCCCGATCAGGATCATCAGTAAAGCTGCAAGAATAGCTAGTGTTGTTTTAACCGAGAGTATAATATCTCCGGGAATATAGACAGTTAATAAACCAAGGTAAACAAAGAGAACAAGAAAGATACTGTCTGACTTGCGAAGTCCGCCGTGCGCAAACAGGTATACAACCATAAGCGAAAGCGGAATTATATAGCGGATGGCGGCGAAAATCTGATCGTCTTTGTAGAAGCCATCAAACATATCAAACAACAGAAAAAATACCACCAGACCAATAGGGAATAGCTTTTGGTTCACCAAAAAAACTAGTATAAGCAATATTCCCAGCGCGATCAGTATCATAAACAGATAGAAAAATAGGGAGGCCCAAAAAATCGGATTGTAACTAGCTTCTTATAAAGAAGTAAGATGTTGACTGCAAATTGAGGAGTTCTGTTTAAGCAGAATAACCTGATAAATCGTTGCTTGAAATACCTGTCATTATGTTTTCTTGCAAAGTTTAGTTGGCGTTCAATAAGTCTACTTTTCCTCTTCTGTCCAGCCCAGGCATGCCGCAAACCGTTTTCCACAGCCTTATAAGCGATGAATTTGTTTAGATAATGATTATGGTTACTGTATAGGTCAGACCAGGATTCTTTACAGGAGTCTGGTTTGGCTATCCTGCCAAAGGCGCCACTCATCATCATATTATAAGTAGCCATTATTTTATGAGTATAGGCCACAGGGTAATGCATGGCTACTTTGCACCACATAAATGAGTCTTCCCCGCTGACCATACCAACAGGGAACAAGCCAGATACTGCGGTAACTTCTTTCTTGATGATGGTAGCCGAGGTCCAGGAAATCATGTTATCCAGGGTAAGGGTAGCTTTGAAGTAGTCTTCAATAACCCCATCCGATATATTGGGGCTTTCGATAAAAATTCTATCCCCTTTTACTGCTCTGTAAGCGCAGTTATACATGCCGCAGTCAGGATATTTCTCAATCATTTTGTTCATCTCTTCCAGATAGTTGCTGTCCCAGGTATCATCTGCATCCAAAAAGGCTATGTAGTCATAGTTCGCTCTTTCAATACCGTAGTTGCGGGCATCCGATACACCGCCATTTTTTTTGGTGTATACTTTTATTCTCCTGTCGTCAAATGACTGAACAATGGACAGGCTCTGATCCGTTGACCCATCATTTACTACAATCACTTCGTAGGCAGTAAAAGTCTGGTCGAGCACAGTGTGTAGGGTTTCAGCTATACTGGCTTCTTTATTATAAAGAGGTATGATAATACTAAACATTCTGCTTGATGTTAGTGACAAGGTGATTTAAAACAGCGTTGTATTTATCTATCTGGTGAACAGGCATCAGGTTTTTGTTGGCAAACTGACTGGCCTCTCCAGTTATTCTGTTGAGTGTGTAAATCGCTTTGAGGAGAACGGGTTCTGTATTTAGACGTTGGGCCAGCAAACTGAGGTAGTCCTGATCTTTCAGAATAGCGATAGTCCAGCTGATATCGTATTTAACGGCCTCCGCGAAATTGTAAAAATGAATATAATCTGTAATAAAGCTGCCATGGCTGTTGTACATAGACCAGTCAATTATCCTGATCTTCTGATCAACCAGTATTATATTTTCCATGTGGAGGTCACCATGGGCGCTGGTTATAGGTAACTTCAGCGGGCGCAACAGTTCATGGCACTGCTTCATAAGGTGTAGATCCAGGCCTTGCTGACCTAGCTTTTGCAACTTTTTATAGTCATAGGTTTTATGGGCTTGTTGCAGCTTAAAATGCATCGCCTCTTCCAGTTTAGCTGATATATAGTTCTCTACCTGGTTCAAGTCAGGTTCAGAGACAGGTATTCCTTTTACCATAGAAAGAAAAAAGGAGGAAGGGCGGATCTGAATGACATTGTCAGACCAGAAATTTGCTTGCAGTGCTCTTTGGTTACCTATTATTTCTGCTTTCTTGACAACTCCCCCAAACGGAGTAAAAATCTTATAAGTGGTGTTTTTCCAATGAAAGATGTAAGAGTAACAAGTTAAAAATATTGATATTGAATTAAAGGTGAATGGCATAGTGCGTAGGTTTATGTCAGGAAATCTATTCAAAAATTTATACCAGTTCAGTCAGGTTCGCCGGATGTATAATAATAAGAAGAATGCCCATTCCAACGAGTCTTTTACTTCCTCGTTTTGTTTTTTGAAGTTTGTCATCTATTAAGGGTTAAAGGTATAGCTGGCATTTGCTTGAACATTTTCCAGGTAGGGAGTGCTTCAGGGTGTATTACGCCTAGTTGCCCTGGTATACTGTTCAGTTGTAGTACTTTGGCGATGGCCAACCGGTGTATGCCCCCACCGCCGAATATCACCTGGTTTTGTCTGCCTATATGTATGAATATACCCCCTTCTTCATTATAGCAGCGTGGGTTTAGCTCTCGCTGTGTTTTTAGCCTGCCTGTTAATTTTACATTTTCAAACAGGTTGTCCAGCCGCTCATACCTGGCCAGAATATCATCAAGGGAACTGCACTTGTCTACCGGACCGTTCCGCTGCTGTATGCATTCGAGCATGAAATCATAAATTCCCGTCTCTTCCCATGTCTTGTTCAATTTCCACCGCTCAATACAGGCATTATACTTAAAGCGTGAGTCTATTGCAGTCAGGTTCTCGAGCTGGTCCCAGTCCCCTCCAATTACACGACCTGAGTCTTTCTGCTTCCATGCAAATGAATACTGGTTAACCTGCATCGGATCAACAAATATTAATTCGGCATGAGCAGGGGCATTGGCACCATACCTGATTTTGTTTAAAGTACTTCTTATGTATTTTTTCACTATACAACAGGAGATAAGTCAATGATCTTAGTGCTTCTTAATCAGCCTTATACCTTGCTTTAAATCGTTTAAAAAAAAGAGTAAATAAACCAGTCCGCCTAAAAGCCCTGCTACAAGCAGTTCTAACAATACAGCCATGCCCACCAGCGTGATCAGGTAAATGATAACCAGCATAACGAGCGCTGCCAGAGTCGGGTCTTTAAGTGCATACATCACTTCCATATCGGTGATGTGTATGTACTTCTTCATAAAGTAGTGGAAAGCTATGCGTGAAGTTGTATAATGTATACACACCGCATAAGCCACACCTTCTATCCCAAAATATTTCTGTCCGAAATAGATAAGTGGCAAGGCGATTACAAAAGTGTTGATGGTGTTCAGATAAAAACTAACGGAAGGCTTCCCGATACCTTTTAATACCTCGGCTGGTGTGCCGGAGATGGCAAAGATCATAGCCGCCACCGATAGAATGCGTAATGGTGCTGCGGCTTCCAACCATTTGGCACCGAAGAAAAAAAGGATAATCTCTTCGGCGAGCCCGATCAATAAGACTGATATTGGGAATGTAATAATTGCTGTCATCCGCATGGTTTGCAGATAGTACATCTTAATCTTTTCCGGATTATCCTGCAGATTGCTATAGACAGGAAAGAATACCTTGTTGAAAATAGAATAGAGTTGTGACTTTAGCGTCAAGCTCAACATAAAAGCCAGGGTATAGATACCGAGCAAGTGAGAACTGACCAGCTTACCAATAATCAGGTAGTCCAGGTTCTTGCGGAGGAAGTGCAGGATGTTGTTTAGCTGTGTGTAGACGCTATACCCGGCCATTTCTAGCAGCACATCTTTGCGAAACACAAACTTTGGTGCCCAGCCTACTTTCACCCAGTAAGAAACAAGGATCACGCCCGATCCAACTACGTACTTGGTAACCAGACTCCATACCCCAAACCCCAGCAAAGCCATAATGACGGCAGCAATAGAACTTAAAACTGTGCCCAGGAAAGTTAGTGTAACCAGGGATTTGAAGTTCAGTTTTCGGGTTAATATAACCCGTGGGATGATTGAGGAAATATTGAAGAACAGATAAATGCTAAGTGCATTTAGAATAGGTACCAAGCGAGGCTCATTATAGAAAGTGGCTCCCGCCTCAGATACAAACAGAAAAAAACAGAGGACAAATATGATCGATACCACAAGCAGAAACCATAATGCACTCGAGTATCGAATATCTGTCAGTTCGTCTTCTTTCTTTTGAATAAGAGCATTGTAAAGCCCCATATCCGAAACTACCTCCAATATGCCGACCACCAGCATGGCCATACCTATTATCCCGTATGCTTCAGGAACAAGCAGCCTGGCCAGAATAAGCATAACCAAAAAGTCAGTACTCTTAGTGGCAACCACGCTTATTGTGTTCCACTTTAATCCTGATAATACCTTACCCCGCATGCCAGCAATTGCCATAGTCTAATTGAATTGCGTTGTTAACAAATTGTCGTATACTTTGCTGCTTTTATAGATTTCAGAGATAATGCTATCAGTTGCCTCGCTTACAGAAATGCTGGATGTATCGATGCTGATGTACCGACCTGCTGAAACCACTTCAGCTACTTTCCTGAACTTTTCTAGGTCTATCTTGCTCCTCTCCAAGGTGTTTTCTTCTGGTTTTCGCTGTACAAGTACTTCCGGAGATGCATACAAAAAGAACACAAGATCAGGTGTAGGCAATATTGATCGGTAAAGAAGGCTTTTACCGAATGATTTGTCGAGTATGTAGGCGCCGGGCACCCTGTCAATCAACACAACGCTATACCTTGCCCTTAATTTGATCGGTACCTGACGTAGCAGAAGTTCGGCCGGAAGCACAACAAATGACTTCAGGAAGCTGAATGCTTTGTCAACTACCTTCGGACGAAGTCGTTGATTGTAGAGCGATTTTACCCACGACGACGTCCAGCCGTTTTCCCCCATCCCCAGGTATAGCTTGTTTGTTTTAAGTTTCAGTTTTTGTTCAACAGACTCTATCAGGGTGGATTTACCGGCTCCATCAGTACCCAGGAAAAGCACCTTCATACCATAGCCATACCGTTTGAACTTTGTGGTTCTCACCATTTTGAAGCGCTGCTGGCTGAAATAGGGTTGTAGCAGTGTTTTGAGTTGATCCATGTTATTCGGAAACTCATGGCTGAGCCACTTTAGCAAGCCTGCTACAGTTTCACTACATTGGTCCGGCAATTCAGACTGATAAATATCAATGTACTGCCTCAGGTATACCCTGTGTTTTTCTTCTACTCTACCCCGCTCTTTATAAGCCAGATGTGCTGCATACAGTAAGATCGCAGCAATCCCAGATGGCCTGCAAATTCCACTCGCGTTGATAACTGCTGCTGAAAGCGCCTGATTTGGGTTGAAGTAGGTATAGCAGTGCTCAGTGCCGTTGGCAAAGGTTAGGCTATACTTTACATCCAGGTACAAGTCAGAGTGAGGAGAGTAGTAGAAGTGGTGATTGGTATGATAGCTGGGTTCTTTTCTTTTGAACCAGCCTAACGTGCGCAATTTGTTCTCAAACTCATCTTTGCTGTTAGGAGCAACAAACAAATCAATGTCTCCAGACCGAAATTCAGACTCAAAGTCTGTTAGCAGAAAATAGCCAATACCATCTTCGTGCAATGTACGGAATAAGGTCTGTATACTTGGATTCATCGTTTACCTGAGAGGAATGAGAAGAAGGAAAACTGCGCTAAGCGGTCACTTTGGTAAGACTGGATTTTTCGAGGTCTGCGTACAAGACATACCCAAGAGATGGCAGAGCCACCCGTACGGAATTGTTTTTAACCGCGACCACCATACCTTCCCTGTCTCGCAAAAAACCTCTGGACACTCTCACAGTATCATGGATGCCTACCTGTATTTTTTCCAGCTGAACATTGCTATGCTCGTTGAGGAAAGCCCTGATAGCTTCTATCTCTTCATTTTTAATTACTGCAGGCTTCCCGAGCCAGTGTACCAGGTTGATAACCCCATCTGCTTCTTTTACTTCACGGAACTGTTTATCGGTAACATACACAAACACATAAGACTTGAATAGGGGTTCGTGCAGTACTTTTCTTCTATCGCTCCACTGGCGAATAACCTTGTTCAGGGGGCAGTAGCACTGTATATCCTTCAGGTTAAGGAAGTCGGTTACCTTTTTTTCCCAACGCGGCTTTGTGTAAACTGCATACCATCTTTCTTCCATCACGTCTCTGATTAAGGGTAAGATCTTGATTTCGGGTACGGCTTCGCCTACCTCAGTCCCATTTGAGTGACCGGGAAAATTTCAAGCTAAACCATACTATTGTTATACAGGATAAGTGCTCCTGTTTGCATTTGCTGTTTTTGGAACTACCAGATAAAGGCGAAGGACCAATTACAACGTCAGGCTTTTGTGCTGATGGTTCGTGTTCGGTATACCTTATCGCTATACCTGCTTTCGTAGCCATAGCCATAGCCGTAGCCATATTGGCCCTTAACAAAACCTCTGGCCTTCACGCCATTGAATATGATAGCTACATTATGCAGTGTGCCCAACTTATTGTTTTGAGCCATTCGCTGTACCAGGCTTTTGGGAGTATAAGCATGCCGCATTACAAGCAGTGTGATATCACAGTATTGGGAAAGCAGGTAAGCATCCGAAACCAAATCGACAGGAGGTGTGTCAATGATGACATAGTCGTATGTCTCTTCCAGGTAAGAAAAGAACACTTCCAGTTTTCCATTCAATAAATGTTCTGTGTGATCACCAATATCTATGCCTGCTGGTACAATGCTTAAATTACTGATCGTGGTGCTTTTGATAATGTCACCCGGTTTTAGGTCACCGATCAAGTACTCGATAATGCCCGGGTGTTTGTACGTGTCAAAAAGTGCCGAAGTAGTAGGGTTTCTCAAGTCAAAATCCAGGAGTGCTACCTTCTTCCCAGAAGAGGCAAGGCTAGAAGCCAAATTTGTGCTCACAAAGCTTTTGCCCTCGCCGGGTATACTGGATGTGACCATTATTTTTCTCTTTGTGAAGGTGCGTCCGTAAAGCCCCATAGTTACCCGAAGCTGGCGGAATTGCTCTACATCAGCTGCTTCTGATGGTTCTATAAACATTCCATTATTTTGCTGCTTCACACTGGATAGTTCGGCCACAATCGGAACATTGGTATAAGCTTCGATTTCTGATCTGAATAACAGTTTGCTGTTAAGAATCTCTCTGCTGGATACTACCGCGATACCAATGATTAATGACAAAACGAAGGCAGATAAATACGCCAGCAGTGGCCGTGGGCTTATGGGGCCTCTGGAGGATTGGGCCAGGTCGACTATCCGAATGTCTTCAGAAGTTGGAGCAGAAGAGAGCACTGTTTCTTCGCGCTTCTGCAGAAGAAAACTATACGAGTTATTCTTTATAAGCTGTTGTCGACTGATTTCGAGCAGTTCTCTTTCCTGTTGGGGTATTGTTTGCAGGACAGAATTATAACTGCTATTGGTCGCCGCCAGTCGGGACCTGCTTGTAAGCAGGTTGTCGCGTTGGTTGCGCAGATTTTCCAGTATACCTGGCCTCAGGTTGGCTATTTCTTCTCTTACCGAAATCAACATCGGATTGTTTTCGGCGGTTGTTCTGCTTAGTTGTAGGTATTGGGTTTCTGCTAGTTGCAACTTCTGAAGTAGTTGAGACAGCACAGGGTCGTTTACACCTAGTGTAGATGGTACAACACCGGATATACCTTCTTTCGAGATCACATATTTTTCGATCTTGTCGAGAACTGCTAATTGTATGTTGATCTCAGAGATGCGTTTATCATTATCCCCCACACTTTGCAGAAACAGTCTGCCTTGTTCGGTCAGGTCAATCGCTCCTTTTGAGGATCTATATTTAACGATGCTGCTCTCGAGTTCTTCCAGTTCATTTTCGATGAGGCGTATCCTGTTTTCAACAAATTCCAGGGTTTGAGACGCAATTTTTTTACGGTCGGTCATGATGGCCTCCTGGTAAGCGTGAATCAGCGAGTTGAGGATATCTTCTCCTCTTTCTGGTACTTCATCCTCAATATAAAGAGTTATCACACTGGACATTTTGCCAGGTGTTTCAATAGCGACAGTACGAAGCAGTTTGCTTACTTCTTTTTTGGGGCTCGAAATAGAAAAGTATAAAGGAGAGTTTGCTGTACCGTTCTTGTGTTCATTCTCAGAGAAGAGCATTTCGCCGTATGGTGTTTTGACCCATTCATTTAGCGGATATGTAACATTCTCAATGTTCACCATTTGCTTGAGGCTATCGTAGGTAAAGTAAACGGCGGACTGCTCACTTACATCATAGGGAGATTTGAGCGTGATGCTGATTGGTGAAGATGTATAGGCTGATGTCGATTTAAATTTACCCTCTTCATACACTGAAGCATAAAGTTTAAGATCATTTACCACCTCGTGCATCAGGGCATGAGAACTTAATACGTTGATCTCATTTTCTACAGTCTTGTTAGTATTAAATGCATCAATGGACTCTGTCATTTTAGAGTCATTCACACCTTTTTTCTCGTCTTTAACAATAACAGAAGCTGTAATTGCATAAGTGGGTACAGCATAATAGCGCAGGTAGGCCCAGGCCCCAAGAGAACATATCGCGAGGAGTACCACGAAAAGTGGCCAGAACGGTAAGAACTTAAAAACAAGGGCAGCCCCCAGATTATCCTCTCTATTTGAACTTTTATTCTCCATAAACTAGTATTGCAAATTACCTCGTTAATCGATCTATACTTACAACTATAAATGTCAGAGAACTCAGCACAAGTGGAAGCCACTGTCTTGTAGCGCTCGCACTGGCTATTTTGGCTCTGTTAGGCTCTACATAAATGATATCGTTTGACCGGAGGTAATAGTAGGGGGATGTGAAGATCTCATCTGTCGTAAGGTCAAGCCTCACTAGTTTTTTTACGCCTGCTTCCTCTCTGATCAACAGTACATTATGCCTGCTCGCGAATATTGTTAGGTCACCGGCTAGTCCGAGTGCCTCCAGCAGTGTCAGTTTTTCGTTTGGTACTGTGAGCACAGAAGGGCGTGACACTTCTCCCAGCACAGATACTTTATAATTCAGGTATCTAACATCCACAATGGGATCCTTCAGCAGTTTGCGGCTCTCTATTTCTCTTTTTATACCTTCCTGAAAATTCTTTTTTGTTAATCCTGCAGCTTTGATCCTGCCCAGGAATGGGAACTGAATGTAACCTTCCGGATCTACCAGGTAGCCAGGTGACTGAGCTATCGTATTCGTTGCACTTGAAGCTCTGAAGCTGTTCTCTGAAGAAGCATTGAATATTTCAGTTGCAGTTGGGTTAAGGCTACTTACTGTTATGTTAAGCAAATCATTCGGCTGTAGGATTGGCTCCAGGCTTTCCGCTTTGCTTATGATTTCGGATGTGGAAACATTATCGAAATATACTGCGTGATTGGTCGGGGTGCACGAGGATAAAAAAATACAGCATATCAAGATAAAAACAAATGCTTTTACTTTATAGAGCTTCATAAGGGGTTTAAAAAAGGTGGTATTATGATTTCATGTACTAAGGTATGGTAATTTATAAATTTAGATTAAAATAATTAAATTTAATAGTGTTCTATTACAATACGGAAACAAAAATCCCAAGTTGCTTACGAGTCAATTTTGGTGAAAAAAATGTTTAAGAGGGTTAACGGCCTTAAATAATGTGTGAATCTTATAAAGTTAAAGTAATATTATCATAGTCACTCTTTTGAGTATTGTATAATTAAAAATTGCTTTAGTTATAATATGTATAAAGTGTTCTACGATAAGTATTAGAAAAAAGCTATGATATTTGCTTAATTCTAGTTGAATTTTTAATCGGGATAATATTATTATTGGGATCGAGTCTGGCGAAGGTAAATTAGGCAATGATAAAATGTACTAGTACACAGTCAATTTAGTCATTAGGTATCACTTTAGCATACTGAGAAGCCATCTTTTCCCTGGCCTCCTTGACTGTGAAGCTCCAGTGGATTTTTACTTGTTTCTCATTTCGTTCTTCTATCCAGGGCACT
>NZ_JAHZTC010000030.1 GCF_019599265.1 Pontibacter sp. HSC-14F20
TACAAGTGATCGTTCGGTTGGCCAGCACGACTTCTGATAATAAGAGAAGCGATCAGGTAAAAACATGGTTTTACCTGATCGCTTCTAAGGGTTGCTCCTAAATGAGGGACTTTTTCAGTGCCCTCCTGTTAATAAGGTGGCTTTTTCGTGTTAATATTTATCCGAATTAGGTATTCAAAGGAAGTGCATCCTGCAGGGCTGCAAAACCTTCAACAGCCCGTTCTGTGTTCAGGTAGTCGGAGGTATAGGCTTTGTCTGCACTGTGAATATACAGCACAGTGTTGTCTTTGATCAGTTCAATCACGTCAGCGGAGATAGCCCGTGGTACAGCCGGGCACCCCAGACTGCGACCCAGTCGGCCGTACTGCTTCACAAAATTATCGCTCACATAGTCAGCGCCGTGCAGCACGATGGCACGCTCCATCGCATTGGAATTATACTGCTCATCCATACCTGACAGGCGCAGCGAAAGCCCGTGCTTGCCATAATAAGTTTTATTTGTCAGGTAGAAGCCCATGCTACTCATGTTAGAATTCGGCTCGTTCGAAAACTTCTCTGCTCTTACATTGCCAGTGTTGCGGCCATGCGCCACCAGGTTGTTGTACAGCACCTTATTGGCATCCAGATCAATAATCCACATGCGCTTCAAATTGCTTGGCTTGGTAAAATCAACCACTGTCAGAATCTGCTTGTCTGTAGCTGTTAACGCCTCCTGCTTAAAATTATGATAACCAGTATAGGCACGCTCAAATACACTATAAGATAGACCGGCCTTTTGCAATCCAGCGCTGTGATATACCTGCTGCACATGCTCGTCGAAGGCAAGTTTCTTTTCAGCGAAAGACAGGCGGGCAAGTGAGGTGGAGGTGAGAAGGGTTTCGGTTGTGCGGGCCATCGGATCAGACTCGTCGGGTCGAGCCCCGCCAGGAGTGGCAACCAGCATGAAACTTAAGGCAAAAGAGGTGACAATAGCTCTTATCATAGGGTTAGTATTCTTATCAGGTTTTACGCAATTACTGTACTAACAGGGAAAAACACAACAATTGTTCCATTAGTCGGCGGTTTAATCCAATTTGCTACTCCATTAAGCTTCTGTGATAACCAACAATTTCTAAACGATTCTATACCTGAATGTTAGTATAAAAAGCCCCCAAATTATTTTACGCTCAACTAGTTCCTTATTTATAAATTATCGCTTTTACTTGTATGCCAAAGCCGGAAGCTGCAATTTTGAGTTAAGAAAAAAGCACATGAAACCGTATTTCTTCTATACCTTATTTTTGATCATGCTAATGGGCTGCGCTGACCCTGCCCGTATTGCAGGCTTCGACAGTGAGAAATGGCAACAAGACAGGAAAGGCTGCCAGGGGCAACGAAGCGCCATGGCAAATGACTTCGACACGATACGCCGTGAACTATACGGGCGACCGGAAGCAGAAGTAAAAGACATACTTGGCAAACCCGATGCGGAGCAACTCATGCGCCGGGGGCAGCGTGTGTTTATCTACTACCTTGAGCCCGGCTCACATTGTAACGAACGTAATAAACTTTCGGAGGCCAACCGGGCGGAGGTACGCTTCAATGCCCTCAGCAAGGTAAGTGAGATTACTTACCTGCGCCCTGTTCCCGGCTCAAAATAAAGCAGAAAGCCCACCTTATGGTGGGCTTTCTGCTTATCGTAACGTCTTAAAATTATTCTTCTTCCTTGCCGGTTAGCATGTTCACGTGCTGGCGTCCCTCCAGATCCAGGAAATGCTTGAGCTGTTTTTCGTCAAGTATGCCAGCCAGCACCTTGTCTAGCTCAATCTGTATTTCGCGGTAGGTACGCTGCAATTCAATCGGATCATCCTGTGTCAGTCCTGCTTCGGTCATGCGCTGGTACCGCTCTTCATGAAGCAGTTCTACCTGCATCAATTGCTCATCGCTCAGTTGCAGTTCCTGTTTCATTTCTAGTAGCGCCATTTGAGGGCCGCTCAAACTGATAGCCAGTACTTTAAGATCAAGCTCGTCATCTGCCGCTCTTAGTCGCTGGGCTTCTGTGGTGCTTATAGCTAATGCTAATATAATTAATAGAGGTATAATTCTTTTCATGGTATTCAGGTATTATGCCATCAAATGGCTACTCTTATGTTATATAGTGTTATGAACGGAATTATATTACTTTGGTTCTACCCAAACAGACACAATTTTTAGATTTTTCTAATAGCATCAATCAATGAAATTCGCGAACAAAAGGTATGTTTTCATGATGATATTAAACTATAAAAATAACTTGTATTCAAAAGCAGCTATATTGTAACTAAGCACTTCGAGAATAGTATAAAAGGAAAACTCCTAAAATAGCATTTTTAACAGTGGCTTCCGGTTTCGCGATTGCGGCTCCCTCCATACAAAGTGAAAAAATCATGAAGACAAAATATTATAATCCCAGTTTGCTTGAGGTTAATTTTGCAAAAGCGTTTCAGGACCTGGCGCAGCAGCTCGAAGACAAACTTGATGCAGGTAAAGTTGTCAATATCACGCCTATACATGATGCAGACAATCCCATGGTTATTTATAAACTTAAAGATGAGGAAGGTGATTTACATGAAGTAGTTGTACAAATCATACAGCGGCCAGACAACCTCGTAAGTTGATCTGGCAATAAAATCCAAAAAGAGAGGCGGCCTGGTAAACTCCAGGCCGCCTCTCTTTTTATAACCACGGGTATAAATCAGTTTTAAATGCTGCCGGATCAGGGGCTGCCGGGCACCTTGTGGTCTTGTCTTTTAAACCACTGCATGGCGATGAAAGAAACCATGAAGCCCGAAATCACACCTTCCAGCATCAACACCATAAAAATGACAATACCCGGTGTGATGGCCATTCGATCACCGAAGAACTGCTCACCGGCCAGCACTTTTAATAGCCTGTCATCAAAGGCTTTAATATAAACAACCATAAACACGGCGAACAGCACGGTTGCCAGAACCGAGGTAATGATGCCTGCTCCTAAGCCCTCGAAATAACCGATATTACCCTGTCTCATTTTTTTGAAGGCCCGAATGGCTAAGGTAACACCGACTGCCATGATCAGGCCGTTCAAAAAGCGTAACTCAATGATATGCTCCAGGCCAATGAGCTTCATCAGCAAAAAGTAACCGATTAATGAGAGTGCCGTGAACAAGCCGTATTTAAGGCCAATTTTTTCCATAGTGGGTGCTTGCAGTGTCTGTTGAATTGATTCCATTAAGAAACGCTTCGCTTAGATACGCTCCGGCATAGCGTGGTCGGCACGCTTGAACCATTGCATGGCCACAAACGCGATCAGGAAGCCCGGGATGGTACCGTAAATAATCGTCAGCACAAAAAGTGATAGCACCGACAAACTAACCGGGAACAGGGAACTCGTTTGCAGACTGGCCAGGTATGCTGTGTCCAATACGGTAACATAAACAACCAGGAAAAGCGCCAGAATGGTAGAGGAAACCACACCGGTGGTGGCCCCGATCGCCAGGCCCTGAAAGTAGTTGATGTTACCTCCTTTCGCTTTTTTGAACTGCGAAATAGCAACCGTTATACCTACGATTAGAAAGATCGCACTCAGAAACGAAAGCTCAATCCTGTTCTGTAAGTCCAGCAGACGCATGATCAGGAAAAAAAGTACGTGTGCTATACCTACGAAAATACCATACTTCAGCGATACCTTTTGATAGGTGATTTTTGAAAGTGCCATATGTATACTGTTTTAATAAGAATCCTTAGTTTTTAAAAATGAACAGATTAGTTGCATGATTGGTTATGAAAAAGAGCTTGTTGTTCACGAAGCTCCTCAAAGCAGGTGCAATCTGCCGTATATAATTAAATCAATATACTAGAGAATGTGGCGTGGCGTTGTGATTTGAGCCATAAATTTTTCGAAATGCATCCCGAAGCGCTTCATTTCAAAGCAATTAACACGCCCTCTGCAAACGCTTAGCCTATTGGTTTACAGCAATTTGAAAAAAAGACGGTTTTTATTTCGTAATTTTGCACCGCAATCGTTTCATATACTCATTTTTAGCTATCTATGATCAGCACCAACAATGTAAGCCTGTCCTATGGCAAGCGTACCCTGTTTGAAGATGTAACCATCAAGTTTATGCCCGGCAACTGCTATGGCCTTATCGGAGCTAATGGTGCGGGCAAATCCACGTTCCTGAAAATTCTTTCCGGCGAGATTGACCCCAACACCGGCACGGTAGAAATTCCGGCCAATGCCCGCCTGGCCGTACTGAAGCAGAACCACTTCGAGTACGACGAGTCTCAAGTACTGCTGACGGTAATTATGGGCCACAAGCGCCTGTTCGACATCATGCAGGAAAAAGATGCCATCTACGCCAAAGAAGATTTTTCTGAGGCTGACGGCGTACGTGCTGCTGAACTGGAAGGCGAATTCGCTGACCTGGAAGGCTGGAATGCTGAGTATGAGGCGGCTGAACTCCTGAGCGGACTTGGCATCAGCGAAGACCTGCACTACGCCCTGATGAAAGATCTGAGCGGGAGCGAGAAGGTACGTGTGCTCCTGGCGCAGGCCCTGTTTGGCAACCCGGACATCCTCCTGCTCGACGAACCAACCAACCACCTGGACGCTGAGTCGATCATGTGGCTGGAGAACTTCCTGGATAACTTCCAGAACACCGTGATCGTCGTATCGCACGACCGTCACTTCCTAGACGCCGTGTGTACGCACGTGGCCGACATTGACTTTGGCAAGATCAAAATGTTTGCCGGTAATTATGGTTTCTGGTACCAGTCAAGCCAGCTGGCTTTGAAACAGCGTTCTGATGCCAATAAGAAGACTGAAGATAAGCGTAAAGAACTGGAAGAATTCATCCGCCGCTTCAGCGCCAATGCTTCCAAGTCGAAGCAGGCTACTTCACGTGCCAAATTACTTGAGAAACTGACCGTAGAAGACATTCAACCGTCCTCACGCAAGTACCCTTATATCGCCTTCAAGCCTGAGCGCGAAGCCGGTAACCAGATCCTGCACGTGGATAACCTGAGCAAGTCAATCGACGGGCAGCCGCTCTTCACAAATATCTCTTTTATGATAGACAAGGGAGATAAGATTGCGGTAATCGGTCGTAACGACATCGCCGCCTCTACTTTCTTCAAGATCCTTTTTGAGGAAGATCAGGCTGATTCAGGAGAATTTAAGTGGGGCACTACGATAACAGCTTCCTTCTTCCCGAAAGACAATCAGGAATTTTTCGACACAGATCTGAATCTGGTAGACTGGTTGCGCCAGTATTCTGTAGAGAAAGACGAAAGCTTTATTCGTGGCTTCCTGGGGCGCATGCTGTTCTCAGGCGAGGAGTCACTTAAGAAAGCCAATGTATTGTCAGGTGGCGAGAAAGTACGCTGTATGTTCTCCCGCATGATGCTGCAGTCAGGTAACGTGCTCGTGTTTGATGAACCAACCAACCACCTGGACCTGGAGTCGATCACGGCGCTGAACAACTCCCTGCGCGATTTTGATGGCACGATCCTGTTCTCTTCGCATGACTTGCAGTTTGTCGACACGATCGCTAACCGCATCATCGAACTGACACCGCGCGGTATCATCGACAAGCGTATGGGCTACGAGGAATATCTGTCTGACGATAACATCAAGGAGTTGCGCAAGAAAATGTATGCCACAGCCAAGGTATAGCGTATATACCTGCGACAACCTGTAATTAAACAAGATATGCCGCTACGCTATAGCTACAAATTACTGATACTGATATTGTGCTGCCTGCTGGGCAGCACTGCGGTCATGGCCCAAGTTGAGCCTGATACGGTGCGCCGCAAACGCGAGCTACCTACAAGACCGACTGCAGAGCCACAACAGCAGCAACAGCCTCGCGTTACCCAACCGCAGCCGGAAGTTATTCAGCCACAGGTGGTGCGTCAGGGTGAGGAAGCTCCACAAGCGCTGATTGACCGCATGTTCTGGGGCGGGAGTTTCGGTCTGCAGTTTGGTACCTTTACAAACATCTCGCTCTTGCCGGTAGTCGGGTATCGTGCCACCGAAACGTTTTGGCTAGGTATAGGCGGAGTGTACCATTATCGGAGATTCAGGGGAGAGAGTATGCACAACTACGGTGGTCGTGTTTTCGCCCAACAGCAGATCTTCGATAATTTCCTGATTCACGGAGAGTATGAGCAGTTGAGTGTTGAGCTGCCTTTAATGAATTACAATACCGGTGTGTATGAATTCAGCAGGCGCTTTATAGGTTTACCTATGGCCGGCCTCGGCTACAGGCAGCGGATCGGCGAACGGGGTGCTGCAGACATCCTGCTACTTTACAACTTCAATGATTCTTACGCTTCTCCTTACTCTAACCCGGTCATCAGGGCAGGTTTTAGTTTTCCATTCAGAAGATAAGCACAGGTATAAGGTACAAAAACAGAAAAGGCTGCAAATTTCTTTGCAGCCTTTTCTGTTTTTGTAGTATTAGTATTAGCCCCGTATGAGTCGTAGCAGTACCACGATCACAGCGATCACCAATAAGATGTGAATCAATCCACCAACGGCATCAGGGAATCCCAGGAATCCGATCAGCCAAAAGATTACTAGCACAACGGCTATGATATACAATAAATTTCCCATAGTTTTAAATATTTTAATTTCGAAAATATAGTCTGTTACCCTATCTAACGTAGTTCTGCTATATAGGTTAAGCACTTCGTATCAGCCGCAGTAAAACCGCGATAACAGCAAGCACTAATAGTACGTGGATAATTCCACCAACGGCATCAGGAAACCCAAGGAATCCGATCAGCCAAAAGATTACTAGCACAACGGCTATGATATACAGTAAATTTCCCATAGTTGTTTTGTTTTAATTTCTCCTTTTCAATGCATTGAAAGCAAAACCGTCTGCTTGGCTTTCCAAACCGGCTGTTAACCGGCTTTGCATTTTTTTGTTTTAAGCTTTTTACGGGGCCTATACTTTAAAGGATGTATATAATCGCATTTTTTTGTATACTTCGCTTAAACATTATATAAAGCAGGTATTCAGCCAGACAGAAAACACCCCTCTATCCTTTTGATTTACAGCTAAAAAGCCACTTATCGCAGAAATAAAATTGACTGCTATAATTTTGTATAGAATATTAACTATACCCGGTACCCTATAGTTGGCGACCGATCTCATCTGAGCTCATAAAATAAAAGTATTCCAAGAGAAATGTTTTTAAAACCGATGTTTGTCTGAATTCTGTTAGCTTTGTAATGGATTTTTAACTATACGCATACATCTCTATGAAGAAAATAGCAGTCATTGGTTCGGGCACTATGGGCAACGGTATAGCCCACGTATTTGCTCAGAATGGTTTTCCTGTTTCACTGGTTGACATTTCGGAGGAGGCACTTAACAAGGCGCTTGCTACTATTACTAAAAACCTTGACCGCATCATGGCCAAAGGCAACCTGACGGAGGCGCAGAAGAGCCAGACCCTGGACCGTATCACCACTTATACCGATATGAAGCAGGGTGTGCAGGAGGCTGATCTGATCGTGGAAGCAGCCACTGAAAATGTGGACCTGAAGCTGAAGATCTTTAGAGACCTAGACGCTTTCGCCAAACCTGACGCAATACTCGCCAGCAACACCTCCTCTATTTCTATTACAAAGATCGCCTCTGTCACCAACCGCCCGGACAAGGTAATTGGTATGCACTTCATGAATCCGGTGCCGGTGATGAAACTGGTCGAGATCATCCGGGGCTACTCTACTTCTGACGAAGTAACCAACCAGGTGATGGACATGTCGCTGCAGTTGGGCAAGGTACCGACTGAGTGCAACGACTACCCGGGCTTTGTGGCAAACCGCATTTTAATGCCAATGATCAACGAGGCGATCTACTCTTTATATGAAGGCGTGGCCGGTGTGGAAGAGATCGATACGATTATGAAGTTAGGTATGGCGCACCCGATGGGACCGCTGCAACTGGCCGACTTTATTGGTCTGGACGTTTGTCTTTCTATCCTGCATGTGCTGCACGAGGGCTTTGGTAATCCGAAGTACGCTCCATGCCCGCTGCTGGTGAATATGGTGCAGGCAGGTCATAAAGGCGTGAAGTCAGGACAGGGCTTCTATTCCTGGACACACGGCAACAAAGAACTGATTGTGGCAGACCGATTCAAGAAAAAGCATTTCGTGCAATAATCATGGCGCAGACCTTTAATATAGTAGGCTGGTTCGAGATACCGGTAACTGATATGCCGCGGGCCATTCGTTTTTACGAAAGCGTGTTTGGCTATACCCTGCACTACCAAACTATTGGTGATGAGGAAATGGCGTGGTTCCCCTGGTCCGAGGAGGGCACAGGTGCCTCAGGGTCGCTTGTAAAGCACGAAGTGAAGTACAAACCTTCTGCCGATGGAGCCGTGGTTTACTTCTCCTCTCCTACCGGAGATTTGGCCAATGAACTGGCCAGGGTGGAAATGGCCGGCGGAAAACTGCTGCAGGACAAAACCCTGATAGCAGAGGACATTGGCTTCATGGCCTTGATTCTGGACACCGAAGGCAATCGCATCGCATTGCATTCCAGAGGCTAGGCTATACCTATACCTTAAAAACAGAAAGTCCCCTGCCTATCAGCTGGGGACTTTCTGTTAAATAAAGGAAGTATAAAAGTCAGACTGCTACTGCATTTTCGCGGAGCGCTTCGTTTAGTGACGTCTTAAGGTCGGTGCTTTCCTTGCGCTGACCGATGATCAGGGCGCAGGGTACCTGAAAATCACCCGCAGGGAATTTCTTGGTATAGGAACCAGGTATAACCACGGCACGCGGCGGCACATATCCTCTGTACTCTTTTGGTTCACTACCAGTCACGTCGATGATTTTGGAGCTGCCGGTGATGGTCACACCTGCACCGATCACTGCTTCTTTTCCGATGCGGCAACCCTCTACCAGAATGCTGCGCGATCCGATAAAGGCGCCGTCTTCAATAATCGTAGGAGCTGCCTGTACTGGCTCCAGCACACCGCCCAGTCCAACACCGCCGCTCAGGTGCACGTGCTTGCCCACTTGTGCGCAACTGCCTACGGTCGCCCAGGTATCTACCATCGTACCTTCATCCACATAGGCACCGATGTTCACATACGAAGGCATCATGATTACGCCTTTGGCAAGGAAAGCGCCGTAGCGGGCCACAGCATGCGGCACGACACGCACACCTAGCTGCGCATAATTCGTCTTGAGTGCAATCTTGTCATGAAACTCAAACGGCCCCACTTCTATCGTCTTCATCGCCTGAATCGGGAAATACATCAGCACTGCCTTCTTCACCCACTCGTTTACTTTCCAGTCGTTGCCAGCAGGCTCTGCCACACGCAGGCGACCTTTGTCCAGCTCTTCTATCACGGCGCGAACCGCTTCTATAGTATGCTGTTCTTTCAGCAAGTCGCGGTTTTCCCAGGCCTGCTCTATTATCTGCTGTAATGCCATGCTATTTTTCGTTTTTAGAGAATCAAAATGTAAAAGTATTAAATTTAGGCGATGTCTGAAAAGAGAATCCTGCTGGCTTCGCTGCTGAAGCCCATAAATGACACCCGGCTTTACGAAAAGCTGGGCATATCCTTGAGTAATATTTCAGGAGTGAGCATTCACATTGTCGGTTACGAAGCGCCTATACCTACTTGTGCGCCTGCCAACATGCATTTCCACCCTATTTTTAGGTTCAGGAGACTCAGCACCGGCCGCCTAACTGCTCAATGTGACTACTACCGCCTGCTACAGCACATCAAACCACAGTTGGTCGTTGTGAGCACACACGAACTACTACTGCCAACGTTGCTGTACAAAGTCAGGTATGGCGGCATCCGGATTGTATACGACATACAGGAAAACTACAGCCTCAACCTGCGGGCACAGCACAACTATAGCTGGCCACTGAAGCACCTGCTTGCCGGGACTGTGCGTGGCATTGAAAAAATGGCAGCCGGCAGCATTGACCACTTTCTGCTTGCCGAACGCAGCTATGCCGACGAACTTCCCTTTTTAGGAAACAGCTATACTTTTATAGAGAACAAGTATAAGGCGAACCAGAAAACCCCACATGCTGCTATACCTGTTAGCTTACCTGCATCAGGGCCACTATACCTACTCTACAGTGGCACCATTGCGGAGGAATATGGTATCTGGGAAGCGATCAATCTGACAAAGGAGCTACAGGCTATCCGCCCAGATGTGAAACTGAATATTATTGGCTACTGTGCTAACGGCCATACCTTAGCAAAACTAAAAAAAGCTTGTCATCAACTGCCTTTTATTAAGCTAATAGGTGGCAATAAGTTGGTACCACACCATGAGATATTACAGCAAATACAGAGCAGCCACATCGGATTACTGCCCTACCGACCCAATGCCAGTACCTTTCGCTGCATCCCCACAAAACTTTACGAGTACATGGCACACGGACTAACTATCCTGATCCAGGACAACCCTTTGTGGCAAGGTATAGTAGAGGGAAACGATGCCGGGCTGACCATTGATTTTGGTCAACTAAACGTACAGGGACTGTATAGTGAACTGAACACTCACAAATTCTACAAGCAAGGTATACCGGATACCATTTACTGGGAAAGTGAAGAAAAAAAAATACTACAGTTAATCAAACCTCTCCTGTCCGAAGTATAGGCAAGTTGAAAATTTATTTTTAGACGAATCTAAATTTAAATAGAATCAGTATATTTGTAAAGCTAAACCTTATATTATGCGAAACTCAAAGATAGCCGGCGTAGGCCACTACGTTCCTGAAAAGGTAGTCACCAATTTTGACCTGGAGAAAATCATGGAAACTTCAGACGAATGGATCCGTGAGCGAACAGGTATACAGGAGCGTCGCTACTTCCAGGAGGGCGTAGATACAACCTCCAACATGGGCGCAAAAGCCTCTATGAAAGCCCTTGAAATGGCAGGATTGAAGCCCGAGGATGTGGACATGATCGTATTTGCCACCCTCAGCCCCGATTACGTATTCCCGGGTTCCGGCGTGCTGATGCAGCGCGAAATGGGCCTGAAAGAGATTCCCGCGCTGGACGTGCGTAACCAGTGTTCCGGTTTTATATATGCGCTTTCTGTGGCCGACCAGTTTATCAAAACAGGTATGTACAACAACATTCTGGTGGTAGGCTCTGAAATTCACTCCAACGGACTCGACTTTTCTACCCGTGGCCGTAACGTATCCGTGATATTTGGCGATGGAGCAGGTGCTGTAGTACTCACTCCTTCTGAAAAGGCGGAACGCGGCATTCTGTCCACGCATCTGCACGCCGATGGCGAGTTTGCCGAAGAACTGGCTGTGATCGACCCGGGCAGTACCAAGAAGGACCGCCTGACGCACGAGATGATTGAGGAGGGAACAGTTTACCCTTACATGAACGGCAACCAGGTATTCAAACATGCCGTGACACGCTTCCCGGAAGTGATTGAAGAAGCACTTAACCAGAATGGGTATAAATCATCTGATGTAGACATGCTTATACCTCACCAGGCCAACCTGCGCATCACATCTTATATTCAACAGAAGATGGGGCTTCCAGCCGAAAAAGTGATGAGTAATATTCAAAAATACGGCAACACAACGGCTGCATCTGTACCGATCGCACTGAGCGAAGCCGTACAGGAAGGGCGCATCAAGGAAGGTGACCTGGTATGTATGGCCGCCTTCGGTTCCGGCTTCACCTGGGCTTCTGCGCTCATCAGATGGTAATTTTTTATTGAGTGATTGAGTGGGTTTGCGTATGAGTGACTTTTGGTTGAGTGATGTCACAATGGCAAAATTTTAATTATAAATCTCAACAATTTAACCATTAACAATTCACTAACTCACTCATTCACTTATTCACTCAATTTTTTAACCGCGTGCACAGCTTTACCGAAGAAAATTACATCAAGGCCATCTACAAGCTTTCTGACGGCGGTACCCATGAGGTGAACACCAATGCAATTGCTGATGCGCTGGACACCAAGGCTGCCTCTGTAACGGATATGCTGCGCAAGCTGAGCGCCAAAGGTATAGCCGACTATGTGAAATACCGGGGCGTAACCCTGACAGAGAAAGGTGAACGGGTAGCTTTGCAGATCATTCGCAAACACAGGTTGTGGGAGGTTTTTCTGGTAGAGAAGCTGAAATTTAACTGGGATGAAGTCCATGACATGGCAGAGGAGCTGGAGCACATCAACTCCGATCTGCTTATTCGTCGACTCGATGAGTTTCTGGGTTATCCGAAGTTTGACCCTCACGGCGATCCGATTCCAACAGAAGACGGCGAGATGAATACCAAGCAGCAGCGCCTGTTAGCAGAACTTGAAGTGAATGGTTCCGGCACCGTAGTGGGCGTTAACGACACGCAACCGCTCTTTCTTCAATATCTTGACAAAATGGGGATTTTCCTGGGAGCCAAGATTAAAGTGATAGATAAGATCCCTTACGATAACTCACTGGAGATTAACCTTGAGAACAAAAAGAATCTGGTAGTATCCAGTGAAGTGGCACGTAATATTTTCCTGTCTGCCTAGTATGAAAGCTCCTGTCCTTTTCCTGTACCTGCTGCTGGTCATGCTACTTGGAACAGCCTGCACCCAGGTCGATACCCGGGGCGAGGTGCCAGCCGGAAAGCGCATGCGCATTGTAACCACCACAGGTATACTGAAAGATGCTGTTGAAAACATTGTAGGCGATGCGGCAGACGTAGAAGCGATCATGGGAAGCGGTGTTGATCCCCACCTGTACAAAGCGACGCAGGGCGACCTGAATATGCTGACCGATGCGGACGTGATCATTTACAACGGCCTACACCTGGAGGGTAAAATGGGCGAAGTGCTGGAAAAGCTGAGCCGCTACAAAACTGTGCTCGCCGCTACAGCAGGTATACCAAAGTCAGATCTGTTGAATTCTGCTGCTTTTGCTGACAGTCACGACCCGCACGTTTGGTTTGATGTGTCACTCTGGATGAAGGTAGTCGTGCAGCTGAGCAGCGAGCTACAAAAAAAGGATCCGCAGCATGCCATGGTATACCAGGAGCAGACGGCAGCCTACCTGCGCGAGCTATCGGCACTGCACAACGAAACCAAAGCCACCATTGCTTCCATACCTGAACAGCAGCGCATCCTGATCACCGCACACGATGCTTTTGGCTACTATGGCAACGCCTATGGCATAGAGGTCCGTGGTCTGCAGGGTATCTCTACCCTATCCGAGTTTGGTTTGCAGGACGTGTCTTCACTGGTCAAATACATTGTGGCTAATAAGATCAAAGCGGTATTCGTCGAATCTTCGGTGTCGCCTAAGGCCATTGAGGCGGTGGTGCAGGGCTGCAGCAAACGAGGCCACAAAGTGCTGATTGGTGGCACACTGTTTTCTGATGCCATGGGCGAAGAAGGTACGCCGGAGGGGACTTATACCGGCATGGTGCGACACAACACGAACACGATTGTAACTTCTTTAAAATAAGAAGGCTATCCTATGATACTTCAAGTAGAAAATCCAGTAGTAGAAGTACATGACCTGACGGTGAGTTATGACCGCAAGCCGGTGTTGTGGGGCATTGATCTTACCCTGCCAGCCGGTGCGCTCGTGGGCGTGATCGGTCCGAACGGTGCAGGCAAGTCTACCCTGATCAAAGCGATGATGAACCTGTTGCCCGTAAGCAGCGGCTATGTGCGCATCTTCGACCAACCGCTGAAACAGGTATACAGCCGCATCAGCTACGTACCCCAGCGCGAGTCAGTGGACTGGGATTTTCCGGCCTCGGTGTTTGATGTGGTGCTGATGGGCAGGTATGGCCAATTGGGTTTGTTCAAGCGCCCCCGCAAAGCTGACAAGGACGCCGCCATGGAAGCACTCGAAAAAGTAGGTATGCAGGGCTTCGCAAACCGGCAGATCTCGCAGCTTTCCGGTGGACAGCAGCAGCGGGTGTTTCTGGCGCGGGCACTGGCCCAGAATGCTGACGTTTATTTTATGGATGAGCCCTTTGCCGGCGTTGATATCGCCACCGAAACGGCCATCATCCAGCTGCTTCGCCTGATGCGCGACCAAGGCAAGACGGTGATTGTGGTACACCATGACCTGCAGTCCGCCTCCGAATACTTTGACTGGGTGGTGCTGCTCAACATGCGCCTGGTAGCCTCCGGCCCTACTGAACAGGTACTGAACCAGGAACTGCTAGAGCAAACCTATGGCGGAAAACTCACCCTGCTCAGCAAAGTTGGTGACCTCCTCCGCAAACAGGAATTCCCGGCCAGGGAGAAGAGTTGAATTTTTAAATGTTGATGGTTAATGGTTATTCGCTAATAGCTGGGTGCACACCCACCCCCGTCTCTACGAGGGAGGGAATTGCCGCGGCTACCAATTGGTAGTATAAGTTTCGCATTTGCAGGCTATTTTACCTAAAACAGCATCACTGGATAAAACAATTAACAAGTTAACCATCAATAATCTAACCATTTAACCATCAACGATTTAACCATTTAAAAAATGCAGGACTTCATAGAGTTTTTCTCGTTTACGGATGCCAACATACGGTACGTGACGCTGGGCTCGGTGCTGCTGGCTGCCAGTTCGGCGGTGGTGGGCTGCTTTACGCTGCTGCGCAAGCGGGCGCTGGTGGGTGATGCGGTGGCCCATGCGGTGTTGCCGGGGGTCTGTCTGGCCTTTATCCTGTCAGGAACCAAAAACCCGTTCATTCTACTGATCGGTGCTTTTGTCACAGGCTGGCTTTCGTTGGTGGTGATCGATTACATAACTTCCCGTTCCCGAATTAAAGAAGACACGGCCATCGGGTTGGTGCTTTCCGTGTTTTTTGGTATCGGCATTTTACTGCTCACCGCCATTCAACAGACCGGCAATGCCGCTCAGAGTGGACTTGACAAATTCTTATTCGGTAGTGCTGCTTCGCTGATCGGGGAAGATCTGATCGCTTTTGGGGTAGTCGCCGTTTTGCTTCTGGTAGCTGTGGTGCTGTTCTTTAAAGAACTTACACTCCTTTGTTTTGATCAAGCCTATGCCCGTACCATCGGTTTTCCGGTGCGCGGACTTGAGTTACTCCTTACCACACTCACCGTTTTTGCCGTGGTGGTAGGTATACAGGCTGTGGGCGTCGTGCTGATGGCTGCCATGCTGATCACACCGGCTGCTGCGGCTCGTTTCTGGACCGAAAACCTGAAGGTGATGCTCGTGCTCGCCGCGCTGATTGGGGCTTTTTCAGGTATAGCAGGTGCCTTTGTTTCGTACACTGCTCCTTCCATGCCAACCGGTCCCTGGATCGTGCTGATCGTGTCGATGATCGCGATCCTGTCCTTTGCCCTGGCTCCCGGTCGTGGCTGGGTTGCCCGCATTTTGCGTCAGCGGCGCAACAAAACACGGATTCTGGAGGAAAACCTACTCAAACTACTTTACCAATTAGGCGAACTCCGGCAGGACTACGGCAGCGCCCGCAGTCTGGAGGAGTTGCTGGAGCGGCGCAACATACCTAAAAGCGAAGCTCTTGGCGGTTTGCAAAAGTTAAAACGGCAGGGTTATCTTCAGAAAGATGACGGTCGTTGGTTGCTGACCCCGGAAGGTGAGAAACGCGGTCGCCGGGTGGTTCGCCTACACCGCTTGTGGGAGCTATACCTGACGCAGTACCTGAACCTGGCCTCCGACCACGTGCACGAAGACGCCGAAACGATCGAGCACATCATTACCCCGGAGCTGGAGCAGCGCCTGATTGAAGAACTCAACTACCCCGACCTCGATCCGCACAGCGCCAGAATACCGTAGTTTGAAGTGCGTGAAGGAGTGAGTGAATGATAATTAAAATTTTAGACAGCAAGGAAGCTAAAATGTAGTGACGTTATCGTTTACCGTCGTACTAGGACGGCAGACAGTGCAAGGGCAGTATAAATTCTAACCAACTGTAGATACAACCTGTCTGGATCGTGCACAAAACCATTTAACAACTCAACAATTTAGCAATTCATCCATTTAACCATCAAAACAAACGTGAACGCATTCTGGATCATATTGACGGGAAGTTTAGTAGCGACGTGCTGCAGTCTGTTGGGTTGTTTCCTGATACTTCGGCGCATGGCCATGGTGGGCGATGCCATTTCGCATGCTGTGTTGCCAGGCATCGTAATCGCTTTTATGTTAACCGGCTCGCGTGACACGATTCCGATGCTCATCGGGGCCGGATTGCTGGGTGTGCTCACCACCTTCCTGATCGAATTCTTCCATCGTTATGCACGGGTGCAGGCCGATGCGGCCATTGGGGTTACCTTCACCTGGCTCTTTGCTATTGGCATCATCCTCATTTCCGTATTTGCCGGGCAGGTGGACCTGGACCAGGACTGTGTGCTGTATGGCGAAATTGCGTACGTGCCGCTCGACCTGATCATTACCAAAGGAGGCCTGAGCATGGGTCCGCGTACAGTTTGGATGCTGGCTCTAGTCACGCTGCTAATCGGTGCTTTCATTGTACTGGGGTATAAAGAGCTTTTCCTGACCACTTTTGATCCTGCCTTTGCAGCAGCTATTGGTATTTCTACTACCCTTTGGTATTACCTGCTAATGGGCGCGGTGTCGCTCACAACGGTCGCTTCCTTTGAGTCTGTGGGGGCGATCCTCGTAGTAGCTTTCCTGGTCGCACCGCCTGCCACCTCCTACCTGCTAACCGACGATTTCAAAAATATGTTGGGAATCTCTGTTTTGTTGGGAATCATTGCTTCTTTTGCGGGTTACTACCTGGCCGTGTGGCTGGATGGTTCAATTGCCGGTGCTATCGCCACCGTAACAGGTATTGAGTTCCTGCTGGCTTTCCTTTTCTCGCCTACACATGGCAAACTGCGCAGGCAGAAACGGGTGCAGATGGTCGGACATTAGCCTGAAAGACAAGGTATAAAGCAATGAATACCGGAAGCCTCTCTTTAACCGTTCTGATTCAAAAAAAAACTTATCATGCCAAAGAAAATATACCTCCTACCCTTGCTTGTGCTGATGCTTTTACTGTCAGGCTATACCTCCTGGCATAGAACGACAACTGCAGTAACAGCCAGCCAGAAAGGAGCTAAAATCAACTGGATCAGCATAGAGGATGCTGCTGAGAAGATCAAAAAGCAACCACGCAAAGTGGTCATCGACGTGTACACGGACTGGTGCGGCTGGTGCAAGAAAATGGACAAGTCTACTTTCACCGATCCTGCCGTGGTGGCTTATATCAACAAAAACTACTATGCCGTGAAGCTGGATGCCGAGGGTAAAAAACCGATCACGCTCAACGGCCATACCTATACCTATCAGGAGCAGTACCGGGCGCACGAGCTGGCCGTTGCCCTCCTGCAAGGGCAGATGAGCTACCCGACCACCGTATACCTGGACGAGAAATTTAACATGCTCACGCCCGTTCCCGGCTATCTTGATGCGACCACTTTCCATCAGGTTCTGACCTATTTCGGAGACAATCACCACAAGTCTAAAACCTGGGAAGAATATACCAAAAAGTAGTAATGACGAACGTTTGGTGCAGAATGCCTGATTAATCCGTAATTTTGTGTTTTAAAACACCTGCTATACCTTGATGCACCAGTTTCTACATACCGATACCATTGCAGCGGTAGCCACAGCGTCTGGCACAGGCGCCATTGCGGTGATCCGTCTTTCAGGCCCTGAGGCCATTACCATTACAAACTCCGTTTTCAAAGGCAAGGATCTTACAAAGCAGCCTAGCCATACCATCCATTTGGGTACGCTCCGCGATGGTGATAAAATCATAGACGAAGTGCTGGTTTCGCTTTTTGTGGGGCCTCACTCTTATACCAAAGAAAACGTGGTGGAAATCTCCTGCCACGGCTCCGATTTTATTGTGCAGCAGATCATGCAGTTGCTTTTGAAGAAAGGCACAAGATTGGCCAATGCCGGAGAGTTTACGAAGCGCGCCTTCCTGAACGGACAATTTGACCTGGCACAGGCCGAAGCCGTGGCCGACCTGATCGCCTCTGACTCTGCCCTCTCGCATGAAGTAGCCATGAAGCAGATGCGCGGCGGCTTCTCACAAGAGATTAAGCGGCTACGGAGTGAACTGGTACACTTTGCTTCCATGATTGAGTTGGAGCTGGATTTCGGGGAGGAAGATGTGGAGTTTGCAGACCGCAACCAACTGCGCACCCTGATTCTGAACATACAGCAGATCATACGCGAACTGCTCAAGTCATTCGAGCTGGGCAACGTGATCAAAAACGGCGTGCCGACCGTGATCGTGGGCAAACCCAATGCCGGCAAGTCTACTCTGCTCAATAAGCTCCTAAACGAAGAAAAAGCCATCGTGTCGGATGTGCCGGGTACGACCCGTGACTTTATTGAAGACGAGATCAACATCGGAGGTGTTACGTTCCGTTTTATCGATACAGCCGGTCTGCGCGAAACTACTGACAAAGTAGAAGCTATTGGCGTGGAGCGCACGATGCAGAAGCTGAGCCAGTCCTCGCTTATCATTTACCTATTTGACATTACCACCACAACACCGGAAGAACTGCTGTCCGAACTGGAGGTGCTCAACCCGAAGAATTTGCCTTTCCTGCCTGTCGCGAATAAAATAGACCAGGCCACACCGGATAAACTGGCGGCTTTTGAAGGTATAGAAGGATTGGTACAGATTTCAGCTGCAGAGGGTGCTCACCTGGAAGACCTGAAACAGGCACTGGTAGACAAGGTGAACCTGGGCAAGCTCAACACTCAGCAGCAGACCATCGTAACCAACCTGCGCCACGTCGACAGCCTGAATAAAACCTGCGAAGCGCTTGACGACGTGCTCAACGGCATTGGATCAGGTATGAGCGGCGACCTGGTAGCTGCCGATATTCGCCGGGCACTGTATAGCCTTGGCGAGATAACGGGGGAAATAACAACAGATGACTTACTGGATAATATTTTCACGAAGTTCTGCATCGGCAAGTAGATTCTTTAAATAACACAATATTACATTACTTCAAAAGCCTGATTATGCCTGATAATCAGGCTTTTTTGCACCCCATCCTTCTTGCTTATCAATATACATATTTTTATACTGCTGTTGTACCTCGTCTGTACCCAAAATACAGTATTTGTACCCCACTACTGAAAGCAGGGGAGATTATTTGACTTATTTAACACTAATGGCACTTAGCTAACTCTATCTACACTTATCAGGAATGAGTTCAAACATCAGAATACAGCGTATCTGCCAGCAATGCGGACAGGAGTTCACCGCCAGAACGACCGTCACCCAATACTGCGACGACAAATGTGTCAAGCGTGCCTACAAAGCCAGACAGAAGGCTGCTAAAGTGGCGGACAGCAACAGGGAAACCGAACGCAAGCGCAACAGACCACTGGAAGACATCAAGGCGAAGGAGTTTCTGACGATCCGGGATACGGCCCTGCTGATTAACTGCAGCAGGCAAACCGTTTACAACCTGATCAAAGGCAAGATCCTTCCTGCCGTGCAGCTGTGTGCCCGTAAAACCATTATCAAGCGCACTGACATTGACAAACTGTTTCAGCTGACCCCGTTAGCGCATTCTCCAGAGCAGTTCGCACCTCCCACATTCAATCCTGTGGACTGCTATACCTTGACGCAGGTGCAGCAGCAACAGTACCGAATTTCTGAAAAGGCGCTGTATGACCTGATCATGCGCCACAACATCCCGAAGTACAGGCAGGGCATTTATGCCTATGTCCCCAGAAAACCGATTGATGTCCTCCTGGGCCCCATTTTATGATCCAAATAAATTCTTATTGTCATGACAAAAGTAACCTTGGATGTAGAAGGGCTGAAGGCTGAGCATAATATTTACCAGTTTGCAGCCACTGCGCCCGGCACTTACCAGACGATGGACATCGGCCGCTTTGTTCAGAATTTCAAAGCCTTCGATAAAAAAGGACGTGGACTGGAAGTAAAGCAGGTAAGTACCAATCAGTGGCAGCTGAGCAAGCCGGCCAAAGTGCGCCGAATTACCTACCAAATAGCCGATACCTGGGATACACCTGTTGAAGAAAACAAGGTATACGCCATGTGTGGCACCTCCCTGGAAAATGATCACGCACTGATCAACGGGTAGGGTGTATTTCCGGAGGCTGATTTCTTTCACCTCTTTGCCTCCAGAACTTACCCTGAGATCGAAGATTTCTTTAATCGCTATGTAAAAGATGCAGAAGCATTACCGCTACGTGAGTATTTCGGTAAACTGGGCATTCAGTATCAGGAATCGGTTAAAGCAGGGAATATAAAGCCCCATGTAGGGTATGCGTTCACGTTCGCAGACGGTCATATCCTTTTTTCCAAAGTAGATGAAAAGATTCAGGCAATGGGTCTGCAAAATGGCGATGTGCTGGTTGCATTCAACGGCGTAAACATAACACTCGAAAACGCCCAGCAAGAGATTAAGAAACTATCCGCAGCCAAGCCAGGCGATGCCAATAATTACATTGTGCTGCGCAACGGTAATAAACAGGAAATAAAGACCACCGTTATGGAAAAAGAAGAGGAGCTGAGGCACCAGTTTAAACTAGATGACCATGCTACTCCAAAACAGTTGGCGCTCAGGAACAGTTGGCTCAGCAATTTATAAGATTCTAAAAGCCTTCCCACTCAGCCCTCCAAAACACGGTTTTGGAGGGCTTGTTTTTTTAAAATGCCGCCGATACAGTATGTAAATGTGGGCGATCCTGCGTGCTCCTTAGCGGTAAAAGCATTCGGGTTGTTGCCATGTACTTGCCCGTATTACAACTGGATCCTGCCTATATAAAATAGACTAGGCTTGTTCTATAAATCCGCTACGGGTTGGTCCGAAATGCCTTATCCTTAGACAGCGTCCTGCACACCGCAACTAACAACATGTCATTAACTCCCCGCACTGTCTGTTTCACTAGCCTGGCTGGGGTTAGTGAGAACAACCCTTTCTGGGCCTGGATCGCCAAACTTTGTCTCGGATTTAAAACGGAGACAAAGCGAGGCAGGCAATCATCTTTCTATAAAATCAATCATGATAATTTTACAATTCACCTATCAATGTTTAAACTACAATGTAGCAGTTTACACACCTTGGAAGTCGCTTTCCTTTGATTTTCTTCCTACTATGGAGGATGCGGGGGCTATCAGTGGGACTGTGTAAGCTGTCAACTATAGGCATACAAAATTTTAATACCACTATACAGAATTGGAAATTAAAAATTGAATAGCTCATGCGCCCACGAATGCTGCTTAACCACCTCCCTACATCCAAGCTACTGCCAGGTTTGATTGCTTTTGTTTTTTTGTTTTTACTTGCTGAACAGAGCACAGCCCAGCATACCCGCTATGTGAAACCGGGTGGTACAGGTGACGGCAGCTCCTGGGCCCAAGCCTCGAGCGATCTGCAGGCCATGATCAATTCCCTTGATGCTGGTGGCGATATATGGGTCGCCAGGGGCACTTACAAGCCTAACCGCAAGGCCAATGCGCCAAATACTGTTACACCCCATAATCGTGATAACGCCTTTGTGCTCAGAGCCTATGTAAAAATCTATGGCGGCTTTAACGGCAGCGAAACCAAACTTGAGCAGCGTAATCCGGATGTCAATGTGACCGTACTCAGCGGAGACTTTAATGGCAATGACATCCCCGGTAACCTCAGCACCTACTCAGAAAATGCCTACCATGTTGTTGTGTTCGGAGCTGAGTATGCTTTAGGTATGCTGTTGGACGGCCTCACCATACGGGGCGGGAATGCCAACGGCACGGGAAGTATCACGGTAAACACGCGTCCGATTTCCCGGAGCCATGGCGGGGGTATATACATTTCTGAAGTATCCCCAGGCCTCACCCACCTGACTGTTATGAACAATGCGGCAAGCGACCGGGGTGGGGGGATCTACAGCGAAGCGTTTTCATCGAATATAATGCATGCTACCATCAGAGGCAACAGGGCAACCAACGGAGGAGGTATTTATATCCGCAGTAACACCTACTCCGATCTGAGCTATCTTGTCATCAGGGATAATATCGGCACCCACGATGGAGGTGGCCTGTATAGCTACAACTCCAGCCCCACCCTTACCAATTCCCTTATTATTGGGAATGAAGCCACAAACAACATGGGAGGCGGCCTCTATTTCTCGGCCTCCATGCCCGTACTCACCAACGTTACCATCAGCCGTAACAAAGCCAAACAAGGAGCGGGCATGGCCAACGACACACGTCCGAAAGGCACGTACCTGGTAACTACTATGCTGGGCACTAAAGAAGATGGCAACGTTGAGAAGAAAGAAGCTACTGTGAACATGGTACTCTGGACTCCGGCCAAAGACGATGAAGGCCAGCGCTATAGATCATCGACCTCATTCCCGGTAAATAAGACTCCGTTAATTCATAAGTAGAAAAGCTGCCTATACCTATGGGCAGCTTTTTGCTTTTCAGCTTGTCTCTAAATGATAATGAATAAACTTAAAATCAGCGCGTTTATAGTAGTGGAAGCGGATAACGGGAAGAATAACTTACCTACTGAAATAAAAGCTTTCAATAGGTAACATAATGCTAATTCTGTAATATATTTATTGTATATTGTAGAAAATAATGAACGTACATACCTATAGATATGTAGTAGGTATATAATAACAAACACAATATGAATAACGGAACAGTAAAATTCTTTAACGACCTGAAAGGGTTCGGATTTATTAAAGAAACAAATTCAGATCAGGAATACTTTGTACATGCTTCTGGCCTTGTAGATGAGATCAGAGAGAATGACCAGGTAAGCTTCGATCTTCAGGAAGGAAGAAAAGGACTAAACGCTGTTAATGTAAAACGCGCATAGTTTTAAACTATAGATTTCTGAAAAAGCCTTACCCCAGTGGTAAGGCTTTTTTTATGGCAGTTACTGCTATACTTGCCTAAACAGCATACTCCCAATTTCAAAACTTAATACTCTATAGATGAACAGAAAATACTTAGTTGATACCGTAACCCATGAGTACATATGCATCGCCCTTAAAAAGGGGTTGGACTGGGTACCCAGCAATCAGAATGTTCTGCCAAGCTTTATGAGTACTCGCACCCCTGAAACAGAAACCGGATCGGTGCTACTGGGAGGAGAATTTAATGACAATGCTTTTTTCGAAAAATGGATACGAAACGGAACAAATATCTTGTTCCAATACTAATTCACTCCTTTAATTAAACTGAGCTGACACTGATCTTACAGGTATAAGGAAATCTTGGTGTTAGACCGGAATTTCTGTACTTCGTAATTTCACTCCTAGTCGCTTTAAAGCACAAAGAGACTATTGAAGCCTACCGATAACCAGCCTGAAATACTAGCAAAATTGGAGAATAGACTGGAATTTGCACTCTAAAGTATCTCTATTAAGCTTCCCTATGCTCGCAGGTTTATACCGACTGCTCACCAGCAATCAAGTTACGCTAAGTAGTTTATGCTTAACTATAGCCACACTCCCCGCTGCCTGAATGCCTTCAGAAGCGCTCCACCACACTCTATAAATTATTACATTTATATTCAGGTATTTATAGTTTTAATGGTAGCCTACACGTATACTTGAACAGGATAATAGAATATACCTTTTCCTAAAAATATGAATTATAGAACCATTTTATTTTCGCTGGTAACAGGATTCTTCCTATTAGCGGCAACACAATCCTTCGCACAGCATGCACCTACAAAAGAACAGCAAAAACAGGCTCAGGAAGAAGCCAAGGAAAGAGCAAAAGCAGACGAACTTCGCTTATCTGATGCCAAAGACTTAAAAAAAGACACAAAAGCAGATGCTAAAATTGCAGAAGAAAATGCGAAAGAAGCAAAGCGAATAGACAAGGAAGCTTCCTATACCGCCAAGCAGGCGAAACGTGCAGCCCGAATGGAAGCCAAAGCCCAGCGTAACCGTACCGATGCCGACAGCCAGGCCAAGAAAGCAGCCAAAGCAACCAAAAGATCAAATGATAATTAATTCTACTTTAATGGAAAATAAATTTCAGGAAGGGGCCACTGTCTTTGCCAGAGAAAACCCTTCGCATAGTTTACAAGTGAGGCGTTATGCCAAACGCATTTACTATTGCACTGATCCTGCAAACCCTTTAAACAAAGACCAAGTGTATTATGAGCGGGAACTCATGCAAATCGATATGAAAACAATACACTAATTAAAGAGGCTTTCATCTTAAAGTAGCTTGTAGAAACGCTGTATATGCGCTTTAGAAGTTATCTGTCCTCTCCGTAATGATGTGTACTTGCTTCCTGTTGTTAAATTATGCCCTTGTTGCTGCAAGAAGCTGCCTGTAGAAGTCCCATCTCTTTTTTCTTTTACTAATGTTCCTTGTCTACCACCGTTCCCTGGGGAATGAAGTCGCTCAGCCTTAGGGGTAAATCAGGAAAAGGCACAGTTGGTTAGCAACAAAACGCATTATGCCCCACATGACCCTGATGCCCGCATCGCTGTTAAGCCAGGAAAGACAAGAAAACTTAACTACCAGGGCAGTAGATACGGCACAGGGTGTGATCTCTCCGATACAGGCCGATTTTGCACCTGGCCGGGACAGCCCGGATCTGCCCAACCTAACCGAGCAGGTGCAGAGCCGACTGCTAACTGATGGGCTGTACATGCAGGACCTGTTGGCTGATACCGGGTAATCGAATGGGTCGAACCAATACTTTCTGGTGCGGCTGGGGATTACCGCCTGGATCCCGGAGTTTGGCATGTACAAGTCCGAGACAGTAGACTTTCTGAGCGAGTAGAAGGAGAAAAATTTATGCTGGTTCAGGGGCTGGCCTCTTATGAGCAGAAATCATGCAGCCAAGGGACTAAGCGAAATAGTAATGCTGAACTATTGCTAGCTGTTGATCTGGAGAATGGTCAGCATGAACTCAGCAAGGCTATTCAAGACGGCAAGCCACTCAGCAAGATTGAAATGATGAGCATGTTTGGCGCCAATAACGGGCTATACTAACCCACTCGTGCAGTACTGGATTTCCAATTGTCAACTTATTCCGTATAGTCTCCCAACGGTGGTTGGCTAAACGGAACCGGACTTACGAAAACGCTTTATATTGCACAATTCCATAAAGGCTTTATCTGTTTCCGTGTATCAAAAATCTGTTTCTGCCATGCCCAACCCATGTTCCGAAGTAGCGGATAAAACCATACAGCATGTACAAACGCTCCTTTCCAATGACAAGTATGGACACAAAAAAACGGCTGACCTTGTGGGCCAGCCGCTTCTATAGTTTAACACGAACTACTGTACATAAACAGTAGCCGGAGTTACAATATTGCCCACGTTAGCCACAAAGTACTGATGCGCTTCTTCAATGCTCATGATATGGCCCTGCTTCTGGGCACTTGCAGCCAACTCAAAACCTAATTGAGCAGCGGCCATACGCTGTGCTGGTGTGCCATGGTGGCCAGAGCTGGCAAAGCCACAGTCACCGATCTGGAAGAACAAGTTGAAGAACTGCTCCACACGCTTGCTGTTGTAAGTAGCACCCCGCTTGTGCGTCATGTAGTAAGCAGCCAGGAAGTCGGCTTCCAGTTCTGTATAGCGGGTATCTTCTGAAGGATCGCTTGCAGCGCCTCCATTGGGGTACCATACATCATAATTTTTAAACTGGATCTGGTGTGCCCACTCATGCGCCAAGATACCTGTCCAGACAATGTCGGCTTCTACGCCGGACTCAGCTACCAGCTGCACCAAACCATCGCCGATCACAATCAATTGGTCATAGCTGGTTGCGAAGCCATCAAGCGAGAAGTATGGGGATTCCGGTAGAAGTGGTGACTTGGCATTATCTGCCAGCAACATATCAGCATATGCATAAGCTATCTCACGTGTATCAACGCCAACAATGAAATTTTCCATCATGTCAGCAAGGGCGTCGCGATTATTGAGCGTAGCGCCATGCTGACCATTCACCGTGATTTCGTTCGGCATGCCCCAGAACTTTGCCAGTTCTCGCGCACGCTTGGTCACGAGTTGTGTGTACTCACCATTGGCACCAAAATACTGCGGTCCCCTGTCCAAGTAAACAGAGTAAAGTTGGTTAAGCGTGGAATACAAACTGTAATTTCCGTAGGCTATCGGATCAGCTACAAGAGGCGCAGCGTACTTGCGCTGAACAGCCACAAACTGTGTATTGGAGCATTCGCTTGGGGCTACAGCCTCGCCTACGATAGCGTTTCTCAGGTTCTCGCTCATCGGACCAAAGTCGGTCGGCAACTTAATGGCGAATTTATCCTGGCCCGTGGCCAGACTCACTGCATTCTGTGATGAAACGGCTTTCATGTCCATTTCTTCCATCTCATTCTCGCAAGAAACAGCTAAGAACGTAATTCCACCGCAAAGCAGTGCCATAGTAAGTGATCGTAACCTCATAATCTGTAGTTAAAGTGTGTGATAGGAAAGAGTTTTTGAGTTGTTTTAGTTCTAAATATACTAATAAATATTCAAGAAGACCCAGGAGCTGAGTTTATATTTAAAACTTATCCATTAGTTTGTGTAGTTAAAACCATATGAAATTTAACCATTTAAAATGAGATAAAATCATCAACAAAGAGGGTGTAATGCTAACTGTGTCAAGGGTTTTTGAGTAATACCTTTAACGCAGAACACATGGAAGAAAAAAACGGCTTGGATCTGGACAAGATCAAGCGCCAGTTCCTGGAAGAGTTCCGGACCGGCAAACCCACCTTCGGCAAAGACTGCGCCCTTGGCCCCCTGCTGAAACACTTCTTGGAAGCCGCCCTGGACGCGGAGATGGATCTGCATCTGGACGCCGAGCAGCGGGCGAAGGGCAACCGGCGCAATGGCAAGATCTCGAAGCAAGTCCGCACCTCAGACGGCGTGATTGAAATAGAATCCTCCCGCGACCGCTCGGCAGGCTTCGAGCCGCAGATCATCAAAAAACGGGAAACGGTGCTGGCCGAAAACCTCGAGCCCCGGATTTTAAGCATGTACGGCCTGGGCATGAGCCTGCGGGACATCTCCTCGCACCTGAAAGAGATGTACGACATGGACATTTCCCATGACACGCTGGCTGCCCTGACCGAGAAGATCGTGCCCCAGGTCAAGGAGTGGCAGGCAAGGCCGCTGGATAGGCTCTACTGCATCGTCTGGCTCGACGCCATGCACTACAAAGTCAGGCAAGAGGGGCGGGTGGTCTCCCGGGCCGTCTACAACATCCTGGGCATCGACCGCCATGGCCACAAGGAGCTGCTGGGCGTGTACGTCTCGGAGAGCGAAGGGGCCACTTTCTGGCTCAGTGTGCTCACCGACCTGCAGCAGCGGGGTGTTGCCGACATGCTCATCGCCTGCATCGATAACCTGAAGGGCTTTGCCGAGGCCATCAGCAGTGTCTTTCCTCAAACCGAGGTGCAGAGCTGCATTGTCCACCAGATAAGAAACAGTATCAAGTATGTGGCCCACAAGGACCAGAAGGAGTTCATGCGGGACCTGAAGCCCGTGTACCGGGCTGAGTCAAAAGAACTGGCCGAGCTGCGACTGCTGGAGCTGGAGGAGAAGTGGGGTAAAAAGTATCCGAAGGTGCTCGAGAGCTGGCAGCGGAACTGGGAGAAGCTGAGCACGTACTTTAAGTACACCGAGCCAATCCGCCACCCGATCTACACCACCAACACGATCGAGGGCTTTCATCGCCAGGTGCGGAAAGTAACCAAAACAAAGGGAGCTTTCCCCTCGGACATGGCCTTGCTGAAGCTGATCTACCTTTCCCACCAGAACATCAGCAAAAAATGGGTCATGTCGCTAAGTAACTGGAGCCAGACGGCCCAGCAGCTCTCCATCTGGTTCGGGGACAGGATGCAGCTGGACTTGAAGTGAGAAGCACTTCAAAAGTTTGGCCCTGTTGCTGTAAGGACTTACGCCAGTACACCAACAGGGCCAGTATATAGAAATATAGAGATGACACAGTTTAGATTACAATCCCTCAACAAACATGGGTCTGTCCTTCTACATCACTTTATACCACATTTCAATGCCATACCCCACAGCTGATTGCAAACATGGATTGATTCCCCTACGGACTACTACAGTAAAAAGCCGCTTCATATCAAATGGAGCGGCTTTTTTATGTTTGATTATTAACTCTTTGTGTTGATTTTCCTTATTGTGCCACTAAGTATCGCACTTCTTCAATTACATCTCCCTATCACCTTATTCAATTTTCAGCGCTTCATTTATAGAATACAGAATTTGCGTTCTCCAACATGCTTACCTCAGGATTATTCCTTTTCAAAAATCTTCTTCCGGTGGTTGAGTCCCCACCCCTTCAAGGCTTCGATGATCGGTGTTAAGGTATCGGCATAGGGTTCCGGTTTATAGAGGATCTTCACCGGGTAGTCATTTATTACCACCCTTTTAATTAGTTGGTGCTGCTCCAGGTCCTTGAGTTCCTTGGCCAGCACCTTTGGGGTAACTCCGGGAATACTCTCCTGTATATCAGTGAACCGCTCATTGCCCGTCATCACCGAAATGATGATGGGCAGCTTCCATTTGCCATTAATCACCTCGATCGCATCCCGCACCGGCTTTACCGTGTCCAGGCAGGACAGGTATCCCATTTTATTCGCCATAAGCCGTCCATTTAAAGTATTTCACTTTCCTTTGGGAAAGTACTATACAAAGGAAAGTAATTAACCGTAAATTTGCAACAGCTTAAGCAACTGATGCACAACAATTATGCAAGGGGGAACTGGGGAGTTGACTTCCGCTACACTATTCCAGCTATTGGTTCGCACAGCGGATAAGCAAAGGCCAGGTAACGGTTCAAAAAGTGACCGATTGCCGTCCTAAAGCATTTAAAGGTATTATTTCATAGTAATTACCCATGAGTACAGATAACAAGAAACAAATGCACATCATAGCCCAGCTACCCAGCGGGCAAGGCATTGAGCAGGGCGGCTGGCGCTGGCCAGGCGCAGATAAGGCGGCCTTTATCAACGAGGACGTCTATGTGAAAGGAGCGCAACTGGCCGAAAAAGGAAAACTGGACGGCTTCTTTCTAACCGATAGTCCGGGTATCTACGTTGATATGACCAAAATGCCTCCCCATCATAGCCTGGACCCTTTGATGCTCACAGCCCTGATGGCGAAGGCAACGGAGCATATTGGATTGATCACCACCATGTCTACCTCCCTGCATGAACCCTACAACATTGCCAGAGCGATGCGCTCGCTGGATTTGATGAGTAAAGGACGGGCTGGCTGGAACGTAGTCACCACAGGTGCTGCCCCGGTACTGCTCAATTACTATCCAGAAATCTTGAACCATGACGAGAAACATGCCCGGTCCACCGAGGTATGGGAAGCAGTGTTGAAGCTATGGGGAAGCTGGCACAAAGACGCCCTGAAATTAGACGTTGAGACTGGTTTGTTTGCAGATAGCAGCCTGATCCAGCCCATCAACTACAAAGGCAAGTATGTGACAACAAGGGGACCCATCAATATGCCACCCTCACAGCAGGGCATGCCGGTGATCTTCACCGCAGGTGGTGGAAATTATGGGTATGAGTTTGCGACTACAAAAGCAGATGCCATGTACAGCAACCCTCCTACCCTGGAGTATGCTATCGCCTTCTGGAAATCCATGGCAGCCAGTATCAGGCAAGCCGGCAGAAACCCGGATCAATTCACGGTTTTCAACGGCATTGGCGTTTCCATTGCTTCCTCTGAGAAAGAAGCGTTGGAAAGAAGGGCCGCCCTGGATGAGTTGGGCGATCCGAAATCCAGGTGGCAGTACCTGGGCTATATGCTCAACATTCCCACATCAGGTATCGATCCAGACAAACCTATCCCGGCTGAGCTTCTGAAAAGAGCCTATCCTTCTCCCTCGGACCAACGCTCCCAATATGCCTACGACCTGGTAAAGAAGGGCTTCACCGTCCGGGAGGTGCTGGCGCATGGCCCCATCAACTACCATCCTATCTTTTTGGGTACACCGGAGAGTATTGCGGACAAATTCCAGCAGTGGTTTGAGGCCGGCGTAGGCAATGGCTTCAGCGTGGTGCCTGATTCCGGCCTGGACTCTCTAACCGATTTTGTGGAACAGGTAGTGCCTATTCTGCAAAAGAGAGGCTTGCTGCGTACAGCGTATATCGGCTCCACACTACGCGAACACCTGGGTTTACCCTACCAGAATGGCTTGCCTGAACAGAAAGTAATCGCCACATCGGCCAAGTAGAAATATTTAAATTAATAGAACATGAAAATCGGAATCATAGGGACAGGTGCTATCGGAAGCATCCTTGCTAGTAAACTCTCTGCTGCAGGTCATCAGGTGAAGGTTACCAACACCCGGGATATGGCCACACTTAAAGAAATTGCAGCCAAATTAGGTGCTGAGGCGGCCACCATCGAGGACGTGGTAAACGATGTGGAAGCCATCATTTTCTCCATTCCTTTCAAAGCGTACAAAGACCTGCCGAAAAATCTGCTTCAGAACGTGCCCCAGGAAGTTATTATCCTGGATACCTCCAATTATTATCCTTTCCGGGACGGGGAGCTTGCTGGCTTAGAAGGCAGGACGGAAAGTGAATACATCTCTGAAATTTTGGGAAGACCGCTAATCAAGGTTTTCAATAACATCATGGAGTACACCCTGCAGCATAAAGGGAAAGCCGCCGGCGAAGAAGGCAGAATAGCTATTTCGGTAGCCGGCGATAACGCGGCGCATAAAAAAGTAGCCGCTGAATTGGTGGATGTGACGGGTTTTGATGCCGTTGACGGCGGCAGTCTTGCCGAATCCTGGAGACAGGAACCGGGTACGCCTGCCTATTGTACCGAACTGAATGCAGCAGAACTGCAGCAAGCGCTTGCTGCAGCCCAAAAAGGGAAAGGCCCAGTAGCCAGGGATGCCGTCATGCAGAAATTTCAAAGCTTCCCCCCTTTTCCTTCTCATGAGGAAGTGGTGGCCATCAATCGTTCGGCGGCCGCTGATATGTAGCTATAGCCGGTAAACAGAAAGGACTCAGAATATCATTAACAATGAAAATTATGGAGGATCAGAAAATAGCTTATTCCATTTTAGAACTTGCCATTGTTTCGCAGGGGGAAACCATACAGCAGACCCTGCATAATTCACTGGCATTGGCAAAAGAAGCGGAAGCACATCACTACAAACGCATTTGGTTTGCTGAGCATCATAACTCCGATAATATTGGCAGCAGCGCCACCTCACTGCTGATGGGTTACGTGGCTGAAAACACCACCACCATCCGGGTGGGTTCAGGTGGTGTGATGCTTCCCAATCATTCGCCCTTAATTGTAGCCGAACAGTTTGGTACCCTGGCGCATTTATACCCTGGCCGCATTGACTTGGGTCTCGGAAGAGCGCCTGGCACCGACCAGGCAACGGCGCGTGCTATCCGGTCAGATTTTATGGAGGCTGCCCATTCTTTTCCCCGGGAAATAGAAAAGATCCAGCAGTATTTCTCCATTGAAAATAAAACTGCCAAAGTAAGGGCGCCCATTGCAGAAGGCACAGCTGTTCCGCTCTATGTATTGGGCTCGACGACCGACAGTTCGCATATAGCGGCTGAAAAGGGATTGCCTTATGCGTTTGCCAGTCATTTTGCATCCACGCATTTGCACAACGCCCTGCGGATCTACGAACAGGAATTCCAGCCTTCCGCGTCTTTACAAAAACCCTATACCATGGCCGGGGTGAATGTGATAGTGGCCGATACCGATAAGGAGGCCGAAAAGCTATTCACGTCACTGATCCGAATGTTTGTGGGGGTGTTAACAGGATCCCGGGACCCATTACAGCCACCAACTGAAATGAGCGAAGAGTTGCAAGAAATATTGCAGCATCCCACTTTACAGCAGATGCTCCGGTATTCCTTTGTCGGTAGTAAGCAAACGGTCAAAACGCAGATTCAGGGATTTCTGGCAGAAACGGGCGTGGATGAACTGATCACGGTGTCCACCATGTACAACCTGGATGACCGATTAAAATCTACCAGGCTCTTTGCAGAAATTATGAAGGAGCTAAACGAAGGCAAATAAAACGTAAGGGAATAAAATATTAGCCGGCTATGCTCCTTCTGTGCTTTGGCCGTATTGGGACAGGATGAAGCAGCAGTTGTCAGCCGACACTAGAAACAACGGCATAAACTGTCCGCTTTATCGCGACGAGTCAGGCTTCATTTGAGCTACTATCTTATTGTAGCGGGCATTGCCACTGAACCGGCAGACTGTTTAGCAACAGCTTGTCCCATTTCACGGTAAATAAAGATATCCTCTGCCTAACGGCAAAACCGTGTTGTGTGCTTATTAAGATACTTTTTATAACTGAGAATTAACTCGTTCCGGTTATATAAACCTGTGCAGGTGCGGCTACATGAACAACAGTAAAGTTATCCCGAAATTCTCCGGATAAACTGTACGTGCGATAATGATGGGTAGAACACAAAGCGAAAGAGCAGGTGTACTGAGTTTGTTGAGAAAAAATCCAATGAGCCAACAATTGGAAAGCCTGACAGAACTTCTGATAGCGAAACTAGCCGTATGCCTATCAGGGATGGTATATTTTTACAATCCCTGAAACAGGTTTTGCAGTTATGGATAGTATGAATCAAGTCCTGCCAGCAAACCCAGTAACCTGCATTCGAGGCGGTCTCATAGATAGGCTGGTGCTGAAGTTATAGATGAAGTACATGGTCAACCTTACTCTTTTTTTAAGGGAAGAGGCTTAGGGCAGACCCCGCTCATTCTTGATCAGCTGTCGCATATGGGCAATCGCATAGGCCAGGGCGTCTGCTTTTTTGTCCAGGTAGACATCCGGCGCGATGCCGTAAGGGTCGATCGGATTTTTATCTAAATCCATTGACCGGAGTGAGGATGGAAAAACCAAATCGTAACAGCCGATGTTCTTGGGCAATCCATTGAAGCCATCGACCACGCCTGCCGTGTTCTGCCCATAGACCACTACTTTGGCACTTTGCCTGGCACGAAAAACAAAGGTCTCCCCGGAGCTGGCGGTTTCAGCGTCCGTTAACACCACCACCCGCTTTGGGCCCTCGTAGAGCGTGTCCGGCTTGAAAGTGAAAGAGTAATCATCGGGATACTTGAAATAAGCCGTGCCTTTCCTGGCCATCATCGTGTCGTACTCCTGCTTTTCCTCGGCCGTAAATTCCGCCACGCTTGATCTTTTGCCGCCGTTCCGGTAGGCAATGAGCTGGCGGACATTGTACTCACTCAGCCAGAAGCCGCTTTGGGGTAACTCCACCGGGCCGCTCAGGATGTAGGGCAGCACCGGGAAGTAAGTGCCGTCGCTGCCGCCACTGTTGCCCCTCACGTCGACCACGATAAACTCCGCCTGCAGCAGGTTGGCATGGTGGGCTTTCATCATGCTGTCCACATAGGCCCGGTCAACCGAGTAGAAATCAGGGAGTCGGACATAGGGGATGTCCTCCATGTAGGCAATATGAAACGTGCCGGACCTGGACGCAATTTCTGTTATTGGCCTGGCGCCCTCCACCTCCGGCCATACCTTCTGCCAGTCCTTCAGGCCCTCAAATGTAAGCTGCGCCGGATTGAGCTGCCGGCCGACTACCTGCCTGACCGAATGATCCCCCATCATGAAGCTGGCCTGATAGGCCGTGCCAAAATCCGTGGTCAATTCAAACTTCACCTCATCTTTTTTCCAGTTGGGGTTGCTGCTTTCCAGGATGACGCCCACATAATCCCGCTTCCGCTTGCTGCCTTTCGGGCTGGGCATAAGGGCCACGGTATAGTCACCGCTCTTCCAGATACCCAGCAGGGGGTTCTGCCGGTAATTACGCTTGCGATAGTCGGCTTTGAATTGCTTTTCAGAGACTTTGATATGCTCGTAATAAGTTGATCGCTTCACCTCCGCACCGGCCTTGGCTGCCAGGGTGACGTAGGTATGCCCATCCCGGAAAAAACGAAGCCACTCCTCGAGCACCCCCTTGCATTCCTGCAGGCCAATCGTCTGCCTGGCCTTGTCCCGCATCAGATCCGTGTGAGCCCTGTACAAAGCCCGGTTGTCGTCCCGCACTTTGTAGCTGAACAGCGAGTAGTTTTCCTCATACGTTTCCACCGTCGCTTCGAAGGAGTCTGCACAGCCGCAGTCCTGGGCCTGCGCTTCCCATATTACCATCGGGTTTGAGAATAAACAAATGAAAAGGGCTGCTTTCAGTAGGTGTTGCTTCATAGGGTTTATCATGTCATAAAAGGATCGCACATCATCGTCTCCGCATGTACTTCCCTTCAAAATAAAGAAAAAAATTACATTATGCTGCCCAACTGAATAGTTTGCCATGGGCAGGAAGACAGGACCTGTTGCTTTCAGGTGTGATGCCTGCTGTTTTCTGGATTCTACCAGGGTATCCTGTTCAAAGTTTCCCGGATAAAATCCGTTTTCCCCAGCATGTAGGCGCCCCTGTCGTTCCGGTACTTTGCCGCTAGTTCCAGCTTGAGCGCCTCATAAGCTTTTGCCCGCTCCGGATGGGCGTTCAGGAAGTCCCGGAAGCCGATTTGCCGCCACATGACGTGCTTTCCGGGACACATATGGATATGGTAGATCTGCTCTATTTCCCCATCCAGCCGGTACCCTTTGCCAAAGGACATATAAGCGGGCACGTCATCCCGTGCGGGCACCTTGAAATACGTATACCCGATCTCCTCCAGTCTGGCGATCACCCCCTCATCAAAGAGAAGCTCCCCCGGGATGTCTATGAGAAGGTCAATGTAGGGCTTGGCCCTGATACCGGCGATGGACGTGCTTCCAAAATGTTCGATTCTTAGCGCCGTGTCTTCTCCCAGCTTGGTTATGATCCGCTTCTTTTCATCTTCAAACAGGCCCTTCCAGGCCGGATCGTGCGCTACCAGTGCTACCGGGAAGCGGGTGTTCCAATCCTCTTTTGTCAAATCGTAAAGGCTCTTTTTCATATGCGTGTTTTTAATTGTGGTAAACTTAACGGAACCTGCTGCGCGCGTGGCGTTGTCCGGATTACACTTCGGGAAGCCCTGCTGCCACCGGCCGCGCAACGCTTGTGACTGAGGCGGGAGGCGTCGGGCTGGCGATAGACTGCCCAGTTCATGTTGCCTGGCAAATAGGACGTGACTGTTAAATTGATCAGTACCAGCAAGGCGAACAAGCACACCTGCGCTGTCGCCGTCCTGCTTTCCTATCCACGTGTCCGCCGCTTTCCATTTCCTGCGCCAGGGCCTCCTGTGCTCCAGCACGGTATAATTGATCAGGGTATAGAAAGTATGACTGCACCAAAAACCGTCGCCTGTAATGAAGAGGGCACCAGATCCTCCCTGCCACTGCCCGTATAATACACCAGGCAGGACAAAAGCAGCCAGATCTGCAGGACTTCAATGCCGTTCGAGACTCTCCAGGCAGGCCCCCGTATTGCTGCCCGGAGCCGACTGCCGTCCACGAACCGCCGGAGATTGTCATAGCAATAGCAGAATACGTTCATAAGCAACTTCATTTACCTAGGCTTTGCCTGATAAGCAATGCTCCCATTAGGCAGGGAGCAGTAGATAGATAGGCATAAGGCATCGTGCCTGTTGTGTAATCGCTTTAGGGCGCTAAAGCTGCGGCATCCTGTTATCTTCTTTTTTTGGCGATAAGCTGCCTGAGGGCCGGCTCCAGGGCCAGCGCATGCCCGTGGCCAAAAGTGACCAGGACGCGGTCATGGTGGTCAAGGGCCTCATCCAGCCTGGACAGCAGCACGCTGTCGCGCACCATTTTCGAGCTACGCCCGATTTCGCAGAACCGGCAGTCCCCGCCGTTGGCGTAGTCAAACCGCTCGAAGTTGTTCTCGTTTACCTCCAGCACAAAGGGAGCACCCACCTTCTCCTGGTAGAGCTGCCGGAAGTAGGCCAGGTGCTGCTCTTCCGTGCGGAGCGGAAAGCCCGGCTTCACAAACCAAGCATCCACCACCCTGGCGTAAAGCTCCTCAAAAGGCCGCTCCCCGTAGGCCTTGTTGAGGTAGGGCACCACGAGCCGCTCCATCATGTAGTAGAGAAAAAGATCGTCTTTCGGGTACCTGGGAAGCATCAGGCGGAACTCCAGGCTGTCCGGGGTGTCGCCGTTGCGCAGCGGGACGCCCGCCTGATCGGATAGATACTTTAACAAGCCTGTCTCCCCACCCTTTCGGATGGCCTCGTTCCGGGAGGCGTACCGCAGCTCCCCGGCCAGCGGCCCGCCCTCGTGGAAAGCGACCTGCGGCCGGACCTGTTGGAAGTAGCGCTCGATGGCGGTAAATTCGACCGAGGCGGTATCGCGGGTATGGCTGCAGCCAAGGAAGACAAGCCGCTTGTACCCCTTGGCCAGATCAAGCACATAAGGGGTTTCCACGCTGTCAAGCAGCTGGCCCACCCGCACGTAATCGAGCGTGGTATACGCCGCCTCCTGCCTGCTGCCCGAGGCTCCGCAACCGACAAGGATGAGCAGCAGGAAGTAATACAGACAGCGCTTTTTCATTTCCATTGCTTTGGTAGCTGCCCGGGAGTGCGGGTGCAGCCTGGTTCACTTTTCAAATATAAGGAATCTGCTCTTTTCTGAACATCCCGGGATCTCGCACTGCTGCCGGCATGCGCCAGGCCAAGAGGTAAGCCTGTTAGCCTGGCCCCTGTTTCTTTTGCGGAAGTGCTTTCCCACATTCGCACCCTGATGTTGCGCAAAGGCCTCCATGGCTGAACGGAAACGCCTGTGCTGCATGCTTTTATTACCTTCAAGCTACATCATGGAATCCGAAGGCAATAACTTATTACACCAACCAGCCGAATAACCCTACCAACACGGGGATAGCCCCACATGAACCTGGTCCCTGGTGTGGCCCCCGGAGCCCCGGCTGGCTCATCAGCAACGGACAGCACTCATTGGCATTGAGATCAGTACCGTACACGACTACCTAGCCCAGTGCAACAACAGCGAACCGGAAGAGGCCACAGCCTCCGTACAAGCAAACAAGAGGGAAAACAACTGGTAAGCCGGGAAGTGTTCTCTAGCCGGCTGGATGATGCCATCGCCCAGCGCCTCCGGTCAACTCCGGTTGCCCTGTTCTGCGGGTGGGTTGATGACAGTGCCCCTATCCTGCACCGGGTATTTGACCGCGGCCTGAACAGAGGTGCTGAGAAGCTGTACGTACTGTCGTCTGATACAACTGCTGAGGACTTTACAGCTAACTTTGTTCACCGGACTGCTTCACGAGCGGGTGCGTCATAGAGACTACGGCAGCATCCGGACGCTGCTTCAGTAACCAGAGTTGCCGGCCTTTCTTTTTATCGATCCGGCCAAAGACCCACTGGGGTGCGACACTCCGCGACACCACATGACAGGTTTGTTCCTCCGGTGCTTTGGTTTTTGTGAAAAGATTTAGCTGCATTCCGTTCCTTATCTTGATCCCTTTAAAACTATCAGGCCACTAAGGATTGGCCAGGCGAAGCATGGTAGCCAGGCCACTATACCCGGCAACTCCCTCCTTCAAATATAGGTCAACTCCTATATAATACCTAGCCTGTAACGCTTATTCTTCTGACGATTGCCGTTGGAGAGCAGCAACACAATTTCTCCACGGCGCAGGCGTCAAGCTAGAAAACCTCCGTCTTTTCTCCTTGCTGTTCCCATTACCGATTACAGGCATCCTAAATGTTCCGGGCCCGCAGAATAAACGGAATTATGATGGTCCAACAGATAAAAAAGGTCAGGATCGCACCAGAAACCCAGCTAAAGATCCGCTAGCGTATGTGCCTTTTGATGTGCTGTCCGGGAGCCAACCTCCACCTACCGAAACCATCAAACACGATGAGCCGCCAATAAGCCTCTACTGCAACAACTCATGCCCGTATTTCTTCTGCCGTAGCAAGGGGATAGACAACCCATATACGTTGAATTTAAGCGACCACGTGCAGCCAAAATGAGAAGCGGGGTGCAAGCCCCAGCAACGGGGTAGCCTCATGCTTTCTAACAGCCGAGCAGCCCGTGCGTAGTTGGGGTCTATAAACGCAAGACAGCCCCTGCTTCTTTGGGGAAACAGGGGCTGTTTGTTGTTGGGGTTGGCGGCCACCTACTCTCCCGGGTGTGACCCCAGTACCATCGGCGCAGCCGGGCTTAACTTCTCTGTTCGGGATG
>NZ_JAHZTC010000031.1 GCF_019599265.1 Pontibacter sp. HSC-14F20
TTTGTTGCTGTTGCGCTACCATCTGAATGCTCTCTGATTCCACTAGGAGATACGAAAAAAGGAGCAGAAAACTTAATTCCTGCTCCTTTAATTCTCCAGTTTTCACGGAGACTTTTTCAGTGCCCTCCTTTACCGGATGGGGCTTTTTTTTAAGTCTGAATATTCTTGCTTAGCAAGTATAGCAGATATGAAAAGGGAGGCCTTTATCGTTGCAGCAATCCCCTCGTTCAACCTGATTACATAGCGCAAATCCTATACCTGCCCGAACAAATCAAACTATAGTTGCTATCCAATTTTATACCTGGAGATGCGTTATGAAAGGCAGCAAAGAGAATTGTATGGAATATGGGAAAGAAAAACTTTGAAAACTTTTGCCTCTTCTGCATCAGCATTATTAATTCCGCTGAAAATCACTAATTTTGCGGCTAGTTTTTGATTAGAAATATTGTATATTAAAAATATAACTGGGCAGCCGCACGCCTTCAAAAAATAAGAATGGGACTATTTAACTTTCTTACCAGCGATATTGCTATTGATTTGGGTACTGCCAATACCCTTATCATCCATAACGATAAGATTGTGGTGGACGAGCCGTCTATCATTGCCGTGGACCGCACCACGGGTCGTGTACTTGCTATTGGCCGAAACGCCATGCAAATGCACGAAAAAACCCACGAAAACATCAAGACGATTCGTCCGCTGAAAGATGGCGTAATTGCCGACTTCCACGCCGCTGAAGAGATGATCCGGGGTATGATCAAAATGATTGACACGGGCCGTCGTTTGTTCCAGCCTTCGCACCGCATGGTGATCTGTATTCCTTCAGGTATAACTGAGGTGGAGAAACGCGCTGTGCGTGATTCGGCCCAGCATGCCGGCGCCAAAGAGGTATGGATGATTCAGGAGCCAATGGCTGCTGCGATAGGTATAGGCATTGACGTAGAGCAACCGATTGGTTCCATGATTGTGGACATCGGGGGTGGTACAACGGAGATTGCTGTAGTGGCGCTTTCCGGTATCGTATGCGACCAGTCTATCCGTATTGCGGGCGACGTGTTCACCAAAGACATTCTGGATTACATGCGTCGCCAGCACAACTTGCTGATTGGCGAGCGTTCTGCCGAAAAAATCAAGATCGAAGTAGGTTCTGCCCTGACAGAACTCGAAAATCCGCCAGCCGACTACGAGATCCGTGGTCGTGACCTGATGACAGGTATACCGAAAGTAATTAAGGTAACCTACCAGGAAATCGCGATTGCACTGGACAAGTCGGTGTCGAAAATTGAGGAAGCGGTACTGAAAGCGCTGGAAATCGCGCCGCCGGAGCTGTCTGCCGATATTTACGACAACGGTATCCACTTGACAGGTGGTGGCGCATTGCTTCGCGGTTTCGACAAGCGTCTGGCTGCCAAAACTAAACTGCCGATCCACATCGCTGAAGACCCGCTTAGAGCGGTGGTGCGCGGTACGGGTGCGGCTATCAAAAATCTGGAAGGCTTCAAGAACGTCCTCCTGACTTAAAAGTGCCGCATGCGGAATCTATTTGCATTTATTTACCGGTTCCGTGCGTTCCTTATATTCGTGCTGCTGGAGGCCTTGTGCATTTTCCTGATCGTGCGTTACAACACATACCAGGGGGCGGCCATGTTCAACTCCGCCAACACCTATATAGGGCAGGTACTTGAGTTCCAGAGTGGTGTGACCGACTACTTCCGGCTGGCGTCTGTAAACAGTACGCTTGCCCAGGAGAATGCCGTGCTGCGCCAGCAACTTATGTCCTACAGGCAGGATGCCGAAGCAGACAGCACTGATCAGCTTGACGGGACCTATTTTGCAGCTACAGACTCTGCCAAGTCAGAACCTTTCATTCTGCATGCCGGTCGTGTTATCAACAACTCGATTCGCCGCACCAACAACTACCTGACGCTGTCAGCAGGCAGCCAGGATGGTGTGAAACCAGGCATGGGCGTTATTTCCCCGAATGGGGCTGTCGGTCGCGTAAAAACCGTGTCGCAGCGCTATGCAACTGTTACGTCACTGCTGCACTCGCAAATGCTGATTTCAGCCAAGATCAAGAAGGACAACACCTTTGGCACTATTAAGTGGACAGGTGGCGACTACCGCACGGCCCTACTCGATTACATACCACTTCACGTGAAGCCCGAGCCCGGCGATACCGTGGTGACAAGCGGCTATAACACCGTGTTTCCGGAAGGAATCATGATCGGTACGATCAGCGAGGTAGAACGTGAACTCGACAAAAGTTTTTATACCATCCGGGTGAAACTCTCGGTTGACTTTGCTCAACTCTCTTATGTGTATGTCGTGGAAAATCCGCGGCGGCCAGAGCAGGACTCCCTGGAAATAGAAGCAGGAATACTACCCAATGAATAACAGCTTAGGTATAAGACATATCTTGCAGTTTGTGGTATTTGTGGCCATGCAGATACTGTTGATGGACAATCTGGTGCTTTTCGGCACCGGCTTCAGCTTTATCTACATTGCTTTTCTTCTTTTCCTGCCACTTGAGATGAACCGGGTCCTGCTCCTGTTCCTGGGCTTTCTTGCTGGTTTCGCGGTCGATATTTTTTATGACACGATGGGTATACATGCGGCGGCCAGTGTGCTGCTGGCTTATTTAAGACCCATGATATTGAACCTTCTCACACCGCGTGATGGTTACGATACGAATGACTCCGTGAACATACACATCATGGGCTGGCGCTGGTTTCTGGCTTACGCGCTTACCCTGATCCTGGCACACCATACGGCTGTGTTCCTCCTCGAAATTTTCAGTCTGGAGGGTTTGTCGGCTGCCGTGCCTAAAATCCTGCTGAGCGTGTTGTTCACAGGCGTTGTGATGGTCATTTTGCAATTACTGTTCTTCTCCCTTAAGAGAGCGAATAGATGAACTACCTCGAAAACAGAAAATACGTCATACAAGCAATCTTCCTGGTGGTGGGGGTGGTATATGCCTTGCGCCTTTTTTACATCCAGGTAGTGGACAGCAGCTACAAACAGGCTGCCGAGACAAACGCGATTAAGACAGTTATCCAGTATCCTTTCCGGGGATTGATTTACGACCGTAACGGCGAACTGCTGGTGCAGAACACACCCGTGTACGACCTCATGATCGTGCCGAAGGAAGCCCGCAACATCGATACGCTGCGCCTGGCCAATATGCTCGACATTCCGCTGGAGGATGCCCGTGAGCGCTTCAAAAAAGCCCGAGCCTATTCCTGGGTGAAACCTTCCATCTTTCAGCAGATGCTGAGCACGCAGGACTTTGCCCACATTCAGGACAACCTGATCGACTTCCCCGGTTTTTACATTAACGCCCGTACCGCCCGCGGCTATCCGCACCAGAGTCTGGGGCATGCGCTGGGGTATATTGCCGAAATCAGCCCGAAACAACTGGAGGACAGCACCTACGCAGGCTACCGCCCCGGCGACTATATCGGCAAAGCAGGTATAGAGATGGCCTATGAACAGTATCTGATGGGCAAGCGCGGCGTCAAATACAAGATGGTAAACGTGCGCGGCATCGACAAAGGCTCTTTTAAAGATGGCGCCTACGACACGCTTTCCATAGCCGGACAGAACATGGTGAGCACCATCGACCTGGATTTGCAAGCCTATGGCGAACATCTGATGAATGGAGCCAAGGGCAGTATTGTAGCCATCGAACCGAAGACCGGCGAAATCTTGGCTTACATCTCGGCGCCTTTTTACGACCCGAACCTGTTCACGGGCAAAGACTACGGCAAGAACTACATGCAGCTGCTTCAGGACCCGGACAAGACCATGTTCAACCGCCCGATTATGGCCGACCAGAACCCGCCCGGCTCTATCTTTAAACTGACGCAGGCTCTGATCGCTTTGGAAGACGGTGTGATAAACCCAAATACAAGGTATGCCTGCAACAAGTCACTGGTGAATTGCCACCCACACCCGTCACCACTCGATTTGCGCGGTGCCGTGCAGCACTCCTGCAACCCGTGGTTCTTCCAGGCTTATAAAGCACTCATTAACCAGGGCAAATCCCAAAATACCTTTACCGACACATCACTTGGCCTGAAAGACTGGCGCGAGCATGTGCTTACTTTCGGCTTCGGCAAGAAACTGGGCATTGATATACCTGGCGAGAAGTCAGGCATTATCGCCTCAACGGATTTGTATGACCGCGTGTACGGCAAAAACCGCTGGAAATACTCTACCATCTATTCCCTCAGCATTGGGCAAGGCGAACTGGGTGTAACGCCGCTGCAGATGGCAAACTTCATGGCTGTTGTCGCCAATAAAGGCTACTATGTGACCCCGCACCTCATCCGCTCTATTGGAGAGGACGGCAAGCCGCTGGCAGAAAACTACGAACGTCACTATACCTCTGTGAAGCCTCATCACTTTGATCCGATTATAGAAGGTATGGCCGAGGTGGTGCGCGCAGGCACAGGCCGTAAGGCCAGTCTGGCAAAAGTAGGTATAACTGTTTGCGGCAAAACCGGAACGGCTCAGAACCCGCAAGGCCCTGACCACGCCGTGTTTGTGGCTTTTGCCCCCATGGAAGACCCTAAAATTGCGATAGCGGTTTATGTGGAGCATGGTAAGTGGGGTGGGCAGTCGGCGGCGCCTATTGCGGGCCTGATGATCGAACAGTACCTGACCGATACCGTGACGATCAAAGAGCAGGAGAAGTGGGTGCTGAGTCGCGAATATTTGAACATTAAATCGAAGTAAGGTATGCCAGTTGAACAGCGAGTACTCGGGAACAGGGTAGGACCTCAGGTAGGCAGTCGTCGTAGCTCAACCAGCGTGTTTGGCAACCTGGACTGGTTTACTGTGCTTATCTACTTTGTATTGGTGGCGCTGGGCTGGATGAACATTTACGCCGTGGTGTACAGCCCCGACAATGTGGTAAACATCTTCAGCTTCGATATCAACTCTGGTAAGCAGCTGCTATGGATCGGTACGGGCGTTATTTTGATGATTGTGCTGCTCGTTGTTGATTATAAGGTATACGAACACTTGGCCTATCCCATTTACGGTGCCATTATCCTGCTGCTGCTCTTTACATTGGTTGTTGCCAACCCGGTGGCGGGCTCACGCTCGTGGCTCGATTTGGGAGGAGGTATACGCTTGCAGCCTGCCGAGCTGGCCAAATTTGCAACTGCCCTGGCCATCTCTAAATTCCTGAGCAATGTGAGTCTGCGGCAGCAAAACATGAAAGACCAGATGATTCTGGCGGCCATTACGTTCCTTCCTGCTATCATTATCATCCTACAGAACGAAACGGGCTCGGCTCTTGTGTTTGGTGCCTTTATCCTGGCTTTCTTTCGCGAAGGGATGTCGCCCCTCATCCTGATCATCGGCGGTTCTGCAGCGGCTATTTTCATTCTGACATTGCTCGTACCGAAGCTATACCTGCTCCTCGGCATTGCCGCTCTCATGGGCCTGGCCATGTTCCTCGACTATCGACTCATGCGTCGATTCAAAACCATGATCGCGCTTTTTGTAATGGTGGTAGGGATGGTGTTCAGCGTGGATTACTTCGTAAATGACGTCCTGCAACCGCACCAGCAAAACCGCATCAAGGCGCTCATCAATCCGGAGGCTGATCCGTTGGGCTATGGATGGAACGTTACGCAGTCGAAGATTGCAATAGGTTCAGGTGGTTTCTGGGGCAAGGGTTTTCTGGAGGGGACGCAGACCAAGTTCGACTTCGTGCCCGAGCAAAGCACCGACTTCATCTTCTGCACCATCGGCGAAGAGCACGGCTGGGTAGGCAGCACCATTCTGATTGCGCTGTTCCTCCTGCTCATGATGCGCATCGTGTACATTGCTGAGCGGCAGAAGTCCGTCTTTGGCCGTACCTATGGCTACTGCGTGGTGTCAGTTATCTTCTTTCACTTCGTCATCAACGTGGGCATGACCATCGGCCTGGCGCCGGTAGTAGGTATACCGCTGCCTTTCTTCAGCTACGGTGGCTCCTCGCTATGGTCATTCACTATCCTGCTGTTCATCCTGCTGGCAATTGATGCGAACAGGAACAGGGAATTGGTAAGGCAATAGCACTCGATTAGAGGCCGGTATATAGAACTAAACAACCTTTAAATGTATTGTCTGATTCTCCCGAGCGTGGCGTCCTGCTCAGCAAGTCAAGCAGAGCAATGATAGACCCGACAACGGATAAGTAAACATCAGCGTCAATATGGGCCACTAAAAGACTGAACAGAAACTACATATTTGAACGGTACTATTTCCTGAGGTTATACCTGATCAAAGACATTGTTGTCAGCTTCGAGATGGGCTGCCCTGTTTTGGGATTGATAAACTTCACTATACCTAGTCGCATCAGCTTTTCAAAGGCGGATTTATAATTCTCCAGGGTATAGTAGGTACTAATGCTATGCTTTTCATAAACATGTTGCACTGTGCGGTTATTATAATCTGCGGCCCGCTGAGAAAGATCCTCTACTAAATTGGCAATGGAGTAGGTATAGTGCTCATGAAACAGCGAGGTCTGTTGCTGTTGCAGATTAGCTCCAAACAAGGGTACGCCATCCTCCTGCACCTCGCTATACCTGACCATCAACTCTTTAAGTTGAGTATAGGCTTGCTGGCCTTTAGAAGCAAATACCAGATAGCGGCTGGTTTGCACCTTGTCTGCCCAGTTTATTCTGAATCGGAAGGTATAGCAGCCTTTTTCCCTTAAAAGCCCTTCAAAGGTATTAAACAGAAATTCCTCTCTTTTATCAGTACTCCTGTTCTTCTTTTGGAAGTCTCTTATCTGGCTAAGGCGGTCTCCAAAAAGCACTTGGACCGCTTCATCATTTTTAGCCCTCTTCAGTGCCACCTGCATATCCTGCAATGTAAAATGCATGAACAACCCCAGTTCACTATTTTCCAGCAAATGAGTCAGTGCTTTAAGCGAAACGCTGTTACTGAAAGGATTTACAAAAGCGAAAATAGCAGCCTTTCCGTCCAACAACTGGTTCAGCTCGGTCTCTGCAGTTTCTTGGTGCAAAAAGATTGGCGTATGCTGCAGCTCCTGGAAGTAGGGCAACTGCACGGCCTGCTCCTGCCATTGACTTAAAGTAGCAGGGTCAGTATCGTAGTCAGTATCATAGAAAACTGCACTCACGGCCTTGTTGAGGTCAGTCCGCGTACCGGTGCTTTTATAGAGAAGTCGCAAGAGTTTTGCTAAGGAGGAATTAACACTTACTGGCAAACTGTCCTGTCCGGCATCAAAGTCGCAGTAGAGAATCGGCATTACAGTATTCGCTGAGCTCTGCAGCACAACTCCTGCCCAGATTTCAAAAGAACTCACTAAAAGCTCTTCCCTAATATCAGCTATCGTCTTTTCTGTCTTAAAGAAACTCCTGCTCTCTGCTTCAGCCATGCGCGACTATCATTTTATAACCTCAGAGCCCTCACATACGGAAAACATGTTCATGCTGCTGTTCAAAATTGCATTCCTACCTCCAAGTCTGCCTATAATGCAAAAAGCCCTCGCAACATACGTTACAAGGGCTTTTTCTTCATTCAAGTACCAGGAGCGTGTATTTAACCCTCGCATTATGATGTTGAAAGCCAATAACTTAACAGTTGTTTTATTACAACTAGTTACAAACTGGTTACAAAAAAAGTAAAAGCATCAGAATATAGGGCTTATTTTTTGTTGTATTCCCTCTTATGCAGGTATTGAGTTACCCCTCTTTTATGGATACTGAAATTCAGCTCCTGTAGGCTTAGGGAATTCAACATTCATTAACAAACTCTCACCTATCTGTTTTGCTATACGAGCGGGTATGTCAGATTTTGTGAGGTTAATACACTTATACAACTCTAGTCTACTTAAGTGGTTCCTACTATTATCCTAATATTGAATCCGCTTTAATATAGGCAGGCTCTTGCAGTCTTGAATCTTCTGCTTTAGGTAGCTTGTGAAGCTTGCCTGCAGGTGTTCAATACATTTCAGGCTAATTGTTTTAACTACCTAATTGACAATCATTTTGCAGTCCTTATACTCCTTCATTGAGCACTCTTACGTTTCTAGATAGTGTTCTATTCTTATCCATAACAGCACTATCCAACATTAGCGTCAGTTTCTTTGCCCCATGTGAGTTTAAGTGATCGTCATTCTTGAAATCTTTTACCTGAAAACGATTATCATGTTCAAAGTCTAGCAAGATAACACTTTCATTTTCTAACACTCGTTTAATGAACATATTCCTCCTATTAAGCCTTTCTTCCTCATATCGTTCTGTATATGTTGGGTATAGAGGCGTTTTGAGCAAGAACACCACTATATTGTTTTCTAAGCAATAGTTTATTACTGAACTTATCGTTCGTTCATTGTAATCATAATTCTGCTTGGATGAATATTCCCCACCTTTATGCTTGAATCTTTCCACGGCTGTTTTACGAATTAACTCGTCATTGTAATTTAAACTTTTAAATACTCCTTCAGAGACGTTAGTTGCAAAGCCAAATTCATTTAACTGCAGATCAGTGCTAAAAGGATTTAACTGCCTAATAAGACGTTGATTGAAGAATTGGGGGTTAGATTGATAAAGGAAATACTTATCAACTAGCTTAGTTTCAGGAAATGCAATATTATGATAGAAACTGTACCAGCTAAACCTATAAAAGTCAACAGGGTTCTTTTTTGCTAATGAGTGGTAATCAACTTCAATAAAAACATATTTTATTTGAGGGAGTTCTTTAATATAATTAAAGAATAATGCGCTATCAAGCTGATAATCCTGCCCCCCATATGCTAAATTTGCTGCCTTAAAATCAAGAAATTCTGGATTGATAGCATCCATTGAGTGTGAGGAACCGAGAAAAATGGCTTCCACATCTTTGTTTTGTTGTATAAACTCAGCTTTAACATTAAACGAATTGGCGGTGTAGGCGATATGTAACTCTACAACTAACAGAAGTATTATGAGTGGAACAGGAAAATAGACAACCTTTGTTACAAATTTTTTCATATCTAAAACTGAAAGTAAATAAAATCTTGCTCTTTACCGCCGAACCAAAAAATAGCTATGATAACGGCATAGTATATAGCGTACCTAAATGAGCGTTTCCACTTTAAACCTAAACTAGCGATAGCATATTGTTGCTCTCTTCCCAACCATTCAGCAACCACAAAAATAAGTAACAAAATTATAGTATTTAATGCTCCGCCCATACCTGCAAATCGTGGGACTGTAAACAGTGATGATGAAAAAATTCCAGAGATATAGCTGATTGCATGGCTCATATTATCAGCCCTAAAGAAAATCCAGGCAAAGACAGTTAGGCTAAAGGTAACAAGCATGGAGAACAGTTCCTTTATGGTAGGTAGATATCTACCTTCAGCCACTATATGCAAGTTGTTTCTGTTATTATTGGTTAACAAAAGAGGCAAGAAGTAAATAGCATTAAGCGCACCCCAAACGATAAAGGTCCAGTTTGCCCCGTGCCAAAAACCACTTACAATGAAAATGATAAAGGTATTCCTGACCTTCATCCACATGCCGCCTTTACTACCACCTAGCGGGATGTAAAGGTAGTCTCTGAACCAAGTAGATAGCGATATGTGCCAGCGCCTCCAAAATTCTGCAATGTCTCTTGAAAAATATGGAAAGGCAAAGTTCCTCATCAGGTCAAAACCAAACAGCCTTGAGGTTCCTATAGCTATATCAGAATAACCAGAGAAGTCCCCATATATTTGAAAAGTGAAGAATAGCGCACCTAAGACCAGAGTGCTCCCTGAATAATCATCAGAATTATTGAATATCAGGTTAGCGTACTCAGCACAATTATCTGCAATAACTACCTTCTTAAAAAGCCCCCAGAGGATTTGCCGCATCCCATCCACTGCCAGTCTATAGTCAAATGTTCGTTTAGTATAGAATTGAGGGAGTAAATGAGTGGCCCTTTCAATTGGGCCTGCGACCAATTGAGGGAAAAAGCTAACAAAAGCTGAGAAGGCAATAAAATCTCTGGTAGGCTCAAGCTTCTTTTTGTAAATATCAATGGAATAGCTTAATGTTTGGAAGGTATAGAAACTGATACCTACAGGCAAAATTATATTAAGCGAACCACCTTTTATATCTGCACCAAAAAATGTAAAAGCTGTAACAAAATTATCTAGAAAGAAATTATAGTATTTGAACATACCTAGAAACCCGAGATTCACTATAATGCTCGTCCAAAGCAATGCCTTTCTCTTGGTTGCATTATCCTCTTTCGCCAGTCCAAGTCCTATAATATAATCCACTACAGAACTAAATAGTATCAATGACAAGAACTTCCAATCCCACCAGCCATAGAACAAGTAACTTGCAGCGACTATCAGCAAGTTCTGAAGCCTAAGGTTATTATTTGTCACAAACCAATAGAGAATAAAGACTATCGGTAAAAATATTGCAAAGTCAATAGAGTTAAATAACATACTACTGTTATATATTTTAGAGCTTGGAATTAGTAACTAAGAAGAAGAATACAAATTGGTACCCATCTAATTTTAAGCCCGCAAAAATACAGAACCATCGCTAAGTATTCCTAATAAAGTTTATTTAAAAATAGTATTGTTTATCAAATCCTGAGTTTCCTTTGCTGCCAGACAGGTAAGAGAAGTTTAAAGGCAGGAGCAGATATAAAAAAGGTAGGCCTCGGCTTTTCATGACCTTTTTAGGCGGCAAATCCAGGTTTATTGTTTGCTTTGGCATTTGTAAATTTATTGACAGCTATAATAGATTATCCTTCAACCCCGCGCGCGTTCTGGTCAAATGTTATCCTTTTTAGGGTGTTCAGTTTTGTTCATGTGTCTAACTCTACTGTCTAACAGTTGAGCCTTTTTAAGGTGTCAGATTTGTCAGGTTTTGTTAAGCTCTTGTGTAAAGCTCAGGCCTTTTTATGGTTTCCGATATGACAACTTATGACAAGTTGAGACGGGTTTTGTTACTCTCTACATGCTACACGCTTTGGTATGCTAAGTTTTCTAATACCTTCCCTCTATTATGATATACTTTGCAGGGTATCCATTGAGCTTATAAAGAGCCTGTAAAGCTGTAATAAGTGATTGTAAGCCAGATTCCTTAAGATCCTTCTTATCCTCTCTCAGGTAGTTCCTAAAAGCATAATCCCCATACTTTTGTACATAGTGCTTTGCCTCGATCTCTTTTACTTCCCTAAAATCCTTAGCCATTATAACTCTCCTGATTTTAGGCTTAGCCTCTTTCATGCTCCAATAATCAGGAAAAGAGTAGAGCCTGTGGATACTACTGAGATTAATATAATTCATACACTATAAGCCTCTAAATAAGATTGCCTCGCGCGCGTGAAATCCTTAACATTTACTAACATCTGTATAGGCTGCCAGGTATGGCTGCTTAGGCAAGGCTTTTACTGTTATTTCACTGTTATTGCTCAGACGGTGTTTACTTATATTGGTTCGCTTTCTATGCTTAACAGGATAGGTCTTGATTTAATGCAGGCACAAAATAACCCGCTTTCTACAATAAAAAAAGCTACCCTTTCAGGAGTAGCTCTCACTTAGATCTATTTCAGGTTTTATCAGGTTCTATAACCTCCCAAAAGTGTAGTTTTATGTAGTTCTGCTATACGCGCGGCAATGTTGGGTTTTGTCAGGTTCTATACACTTCTAAAACTCTAGTATTACCTAGTGCCTCCTACCATTACATTACCATCAGCTCAGATTCAGAATAGGGCACGCGCTCACTTTCTCTGATCTTCTGCATAAGCCTTAGGAATCGTTTGGTAGGTTTACCCCTATAGGTTCTTTTAAAGTGTTTGCTGTATAGCTCCTCATACACTTTGTCAGAACTGAACAGCTTTTCATACATTCTCATGATGCCTCTGTTCTTATGGCTGTATGTCTGCTTTTCATACATATAGCCTTTGCAGGCAGACCTGTGCAGGAACAGAGCCCCAACTGAGTAAAGTATCCTGCAATTTTTGCCAGTGCTGGGACAAACAAAGTACCATACCTCACCTTTGCCAATATTAGCGGGAACGGTTGTTAGCTCCACTTTGTACTTAACAGGCTTATCCCCATAGGTATAACTCAGTTCCAGGTAAGGGTTATCTATCAGGGTGCTAACAGCTATACCTATGCTGCTGTATACTGAGCCGTTCCTGCTCCATGTAATAGTGCCTGATCGGTAACGGTTGGGCTTAAGGTAGCCCCATCTGATAAGGTTAGATATGGATACTGTTTTAACCTCATCAAACAAGGTCGGGAATGTGTAAGGCTTTGGCATAAGGGTATGGGTTTGGGTTGGAAATGAAACCTAAATCTTTAGGGAATGTGCAGGGTAAATCAACTTAATAGCGGGCCATTTCTGGCTACCACAATGCACTCTTTTAGGGCTTACCCCCTTTACCTTTAATTTGGCAGTGAGTAAAATTTATGCCCATGCGGTATAGGCCAGATAAGGCTCAGAGATAATTACTTACCCCCTGCCTGAAAAAATATTCTCAGTTGCACGCGGGCATAAAGAGTTATGCAGCGGTATAGCCATAGCAGGACTAAACCTGCCTGATGCCCCCCTGCCTATACCTGAGCTACCGTTTAGCCTATGTTAGCGGTAATACCTTTTGGCGTTTGCTATCTTTTTGTCTAGCTCCTGTATTAGCTCAGGTTGTTCTGCAATACTTTGAGACTTTACCATCTTCTTAAGGTCATTTTTAAGGTCTGTATAATACTTTTTGTGCTTAAAGACCTTTTGCTCTTTCATTACCTCAATATGGTGTAGGAATGCCTCTAAGCCTCTTTCCTGCACTACCAGCCTTAACAGTTGATCTTTGTAATCCTTTGGGGTGTTTATCTTGCTTGTATCCATTAGGGTAAGTCCTACTTTGTTTATCGATTCATACTCGTTATGCCAACGGTCATACATAGCTATATAAAACCGTTCATCTGTTAGGGTGTCAGGGGTTATAAGTGCCTGATTGAATTGCTTAGGCAGGCGGGCGGTGTAGCTAACCTCAAACCTGAGCAGGTGCTTACCTGCATACACCTCAGGTATAGTTACCCTGTTCTTTTTGCTTTCAGCTATCTTGTTATAGGCCTTTTTGCTCCTTTGGCTGTTCTGATAGCTTATGCTTTTGGGCTGGGTTAGTTTGGTGTAGTAGGCGCTTTGACCTAAGTAAGGATAGTACAGCTCAGGCTTATAATCTGTCATGATGTTTTGCCCTACATCTATTCTTGTAACCTTTGCCTTATATACTGGCAGGTGTAGCGTGTCTGCCATCAGTTCAAAGGCTCTTTTACTATCTGAGCGGGTTAGGGTGTGCAGGTTAGTGCCTAAGTAGAACTTAGCTAGACTCCCTTTTATACTTACCCCATGCTCTGATATGCCTATCCTTAAATTACCAGCATTGCCAGTAATATAAGTTTTGCCTGTGTCCTGCCTGTAGTTCTCTGATAGGTTGGTCAGATATGGCAGGCAGTCCCAAACAGAACCGCCTATCATATCCACTGCTAGGAATTGGCCTATAGTACAGTACATAGCGTTTATAAAAAGTATAAATCTGTACTGCTTACTATAAGGAAATACCATAGTCAAAGAACGGCTTAGCCTGTGCCCTTAGCTGTTCTATCTCGCTGTCTAATGCTCCATCTATTAGGTTTTGATAGTAGCCAGGTATAAGGTTCCTGCCATTAAGTATTATCAACACTTCTACTAAGGTTAGATCCTGATTAGTGATGAACAGATAGCAGTCATTCCTGTAAGGGAATAGCGGGTTGGCTGTGCCATTGCTCAGGAGCCTGTTAGCGTTGGGGTATCCATAGCCATACTCAGGAAAGTCTACATCTTCAAAGTAGATGCTGGATAGGTTTAGTTTACCGTTGGATAGTGCCCATTCTGCCAGGCGTTTACTATTGGCCTTTACAAACTCTCTGGCAGGTATCTTAAACAGGTACATTTGCCCTTTGGCGTTTATAAAATCTATCAACCCTGTATAGCCTTTAGTGTTGGCGTGGGTTGTGCAGTCTAAGCGGGCTTTACTTCTAATACCATACTTAGCCTTTACCTGACCTGGTAGGTTCTCAAATCTAAAGTATGCCGCTATCATGACTTAGCCCTCCCCATGTTCTTAAGTGCTACATAGGTTGCTGCCTGCTGTTCTATCTCATCAGCGTTTATAGGCGTTACAGGGTTTCTTTGCAGCCAATGGTCTAACTCTACCTTATTAAAGTAGATGTGCTTTCCCTGGGGTTTGTAGTGGCATATCTGAGCCCCTGAGGTTAATTTATACAGGTAGCTTTTAGATAAGCCTGTATAGCTTGCCGCCTCATCAAAGTTTAATACTGTCTTTTGGCTTAATAGCAGGGTTTCAATGCTTCTTAGCCTTTCCTCTAGTTGTTGAAATTCCATTTCTTTTCTTTTTGAAGTTTTAGAAATGGATTAGCGCTAATCCTTTGTTCGTTATAACAAGAGCAAAGATTGCAACGGTTGGAAAGAAAAAACCTTCACTTTTGATGAAGGTTAAGGTAATGGTAAGGGATTGAGATTAGCAGAAGTGGCTTATAAGTTCATCTATGGCCTCTTGCTTCTCAGCTGATAGCTCTTCTTTTACCTTCTGCTTTACAACTTTGAAATCAGTTGTGAATGGTTCTCCATTAGGTTTAATAAAACAAGCTTTAAGCTTTATATAATCCATCCTCTTAAGGCTTCCATCTATATTGCCTGAGTCTATTAATTGCATGATAAAGTAAAGCAATTCATAGGCGTTGGTATCATGCCACTTGATAGGAGTAAAATTTTCTGTAGTCTTACCTGTAAATACAGCTTTAAACTGTTTAAGCGTTGTATTCTTATGCAGATACTTATCTTTCATTAACTTATATAGCTTTGGAAGCTCCTCTTTGTGATCATCCTGCCATACATAGCTTATAAATTCACCTTTAGAGCTTTCATTATAACTGGGTTGTTCATTAGAGTAGTTACTCAATGTGCTTACTGCCTGCTCAGCCATAAGCTTTGTTACTCGTTCCTTAACAAATGGTAGGTTATAAAGATCCTGAATGTAATCATCCATTCTTTTACTATCCAATTGCTTTAACCTTTCAAATCGTTGGTTGATTTTATCAAGTTCATTTCTTGCTTCCTCACTAAATCCATCAAATGAGGGCTCAGTATCATTTTTACCATCTTCTTTTAGCCACTTAAGCCATCTGAAAAAGTTTGATTTAGTATAATAAGATATATGAGTAGGCATTATCTCTTCAAATTCATCTATTAAAGGGCTAGCCATTAGATAGAATGGAATAAATGGAGGTGTTAATTTGTACCTATTGTCTATACCATTGATTGCTTCCCAATAAAGCATAGGGTTGTCAGCTTTGAAGTTCTTCAAGGCTTCTTCAACTGCTTTCAATTGTTGGCTTAGTAAATCTTCCTTTGCAAAGGAGTGTTCATATCTCCTATAAAAGGCAAGCTTCATCAATTGCAGGTGCATAGCTATATAATTAGAGTATGCAAAACTTTGATCTGACCTTATTCTTTTAAAGTCGTTTTCTCCCAGCCTTTTATTTTCAACTAAACTTACTAGATCCTCACTTTTGATCTCTCCTTTCAACCAATCTTCAAAAGTGTATTCATATTCCTGCATAGCTATTAAAAATTAAGGTCAGGTAAGGCGTTTACAGCCTGTGCTTTGCGCTCGTCTGCAATGCTCAGGTACTTTTGTGTATGCTGTATGGAAGTGTGCCCTAAGAGTTGGGAAAGGGTTTTAATGTCATACCCCAATACAAGTATGTTGGTAGCAAAGGAATGGCGGGCACTATGCCAGGTAATGCGCTTATCTATACCCGCTCTTGCTACCCAATTCTTAACAGTCTTAACTGAGCCCTCAAATGATGGTAAAGGGAATACCAGGCTATCGGGTGTGCCCCGCTCCCCTATCAGTTTAAGGGCGTTCTGATTGAGTTTAAGCCTGAGCACCTCCTTAGTCTTGTTCTGCACTACAAACAGCTCTGAGCCGCCTATATCCTGCCATTTAAGGGCTTTTATATCGCCAAACCTTAAGCCAGTATTGCAGGCAAACAGAAAAGCCCGCTTTATTACCTCGTTACCACAATAGGCGGCCGCTAATGCTTTGATCTCATCTAAGTTCAGTACCCCTTTATTCATGCCCCCGCTCTTAAACTTTACCTTTTCAGGCAGTGGGTAATGTGGGAACAGGTTTTCCCTCATGCCATGCTTTACCACCTTCTTAAAGCGGGTAAAGTAAGTCTGAGGGCCATCGCCTGTCTGTTTTGCTTCTAAGTAGTCCTTAAATGCTAGTACAAAATTTGGGGTAATGTCTTTGCAAGGCAGGCGGGCTGTATCATACCTGTCTTTCAGAAAGGATTTGAACTTGTTCAGGCAGGCACTCAACACCCTATGATCTGCCTTTGTGTATTGTGTGTTGTAAGCCTGCCAGTACTGTACAAAGTCTACTGAGCCCTGTGTCTTAGAACTCAGGTTCAGGGCTCCTGTTAGCAGTTCCTCTGTGCGTTTGGCCTTGATGCGCTGTGCAAGCTCCAGAACGGTCTTATTAGAGTCTTTTTCTAGCTTATCCTTAGGTTTTGCCACTATGTACAGTTTCAGGAACTCAAATTCCCTTACCCCCTCATAGTAGAAATCTAAGTACAGGCTTAGTTTGCCGTTTGCCAGTTTCTTTTCCCTTAGCCTAACTGGTTCTTTTGGCGCTCGTTTTTTCCCTTGCATAGCTTTTGTATTCCTTTCTTATCCAATATAAGAAAAGATATTTACATCAGTTACAAACGAGTTACAAACTGGTTACAAATAACATCAAAACAAGGGAAAAAGCGGGGTGTATTAGGGAAAGGCTATAAAAGCAAAAACCCGCTTAGAATGCATCTAAGCGGGTTTTTCTTAACATTTGGTTATCCAAATATAGTAAGTTCAGTACCAGGAGCGGGAATCGAACCCGCACGAGCTTGCGCTCACAAGATTTTAAGTCTTGCGTGTCTACCAGTTCCACCATCCCGGCGCCTTCCGAAACGTTTTTCGGAGGGGTGACTTTAAAAAACAAAGACGTTGCTTATCACAACGTCTTTGTCATTCTTGAGCGGGAGACGAGGTTCGAACTCGCGACCTCGACCTTGGCAAGGTCGCGCTCTACCAACTGAGCTACTCCCGCTTTTAGTCATTCCCTAAACCCCCTTAGCGATTTAGTGATACAAAGATATAGACAAAATTTCAGAAGTCAAGAGGCAGCACTAAAATTTTCCGCCAGTTTTTCTTTTTACACTGATTTTCAGCGAGAAAATTTTCACAAAATCTTTAGTTACTGTCCGGCTATACCTGTTAGCGCACCATTTCGCCTTTGTCTTTCAACAATAATTTGAGCTCGTTGAGTTTCAAAAGGGCCTCTACAGGTGTTATAGTATTAATATCGAGCTGCTCCATGAGCTCTTTCACACGCTGCAATTGCGGGTCCTGCAGCTCGAACATGCTCAGTTGGTAGTTATTCTTGGGAGCCGACTTCATCCGCTGCTTCGGTGCATGCTCCGACACCTTCTCTTTTTCAAGGTGATGCATAATCTCGTCGGCACGCAATACCACGCTGTTGGGCATACCTGCCATTTGGGCCACATGTATACCGAAGCTGTGCTCGCTCCCGCCTTCTACCAGTTTGCGCATAAAGAGTATCTTGCCACCCGCCTCTTTTACCGACACATTAAAATTCTTCACACGAGGAAAATCTTCGGCCAGTTGGTTGAGTTCGTGGTAGTGCGTGGCGAAAAGCGTCTTGGCCCTGAATTTCGGGTGGTTGTGCAGGTGCTCCACAATGGCCCAGGCAATCGAAATGCCATCGTAGGTACTTGTACCGCGCCCGATCTCGTCCATCAGCACCAGACTGCGGTCCGAGAGGTTGTTCAGAATGCTGGCCGTCTCGGTCATCTCCACCATAAAGGTCGATTCACCTTTCGAAAGGTTATCCGAAGCACCCACACGGGTAAATATCTTGTCGATGATACCGATGCGGGCTGCCTCGGCCGGCACGAAACAGCCGATCTGCGCCATCAGCACGATCAGGGCCGTCTGGCGGAGCAAAGCACTTTTACCGGCCATGTTCGGACCCGTAATGATGATAACCTGCTGCTCTTCGTTGTCAAGGTAAATATCGTTGGGCACGTACTCCTCTCCCAGCGGCAGTTGCTTCTCAATCACCGGGTGGCGGCCTTTCTTAATATCCAGCACATGGCTATCGCATACCTCAGGCTTCACGTAGTTACCGGCCACCGCTATACCTGCAAAGGCGCTCAGGCAGTCGATCACGGCAATGACTTTAGCATTCTGCTGAATCTGCCCCACATAGTCCATGGCTTGCAGCACCAGCTCGTTAAATAACCCGAACTCAATAGTATAAATGCGCTCCTCTGCGTTTAGGATCTTCTCTTCGTAAGTCTTTAGTTCTTCCGTGATGTAGCGCTCGGCATTTACCAGGGTCTGTTTGCGAATCCAGCTGGCAGGCACTTTGTCTTTGTGCGCGTGCGTTACTTCCAGATAGTAACCAAATACCTTATTATAAGCAATCTTGAGGGAGCTGATACCTGTGTTGCGTACCTCCCGCTGCTGCAGTTGGGCCAGGTAATCCTTGCCCGAGAACGCAATTTGGCGCAGCTCGTCCAGTTCCTCGCTCACGCCGTCGTTGATCATATTGCCCTGGTTGGTGAGCATCGGGGCGTCGGGCTTCAGGATGTTCTTTATCTCTTCGCGCAGGCCATCGCAAGGCGCTAACTGATCAGCCAATTTTACAAGTGCGGGTATACCGCTGGCAGCCAGCATTTTTTTGATCGGTTGAATCGCATCCAAAGCTTTTGCCAACTGCATCAGTTCCCGTGGGTTCACGCGCCGCACAGCTACTTTGGAGATCAGTCGCTCGAGGTCGTTGATTTGTTTGAGATGCAGGTATAGCTCGTCTAGCAGCTCGGTATGCTGGGTCAGGGCCTCTACCGTGTCGAGGCGGCGCTTGATCTGCACCACGTCCTTCAGCGGCAGCACTACCCACTTTTTGAGCAGGCGGGCACCCATCGGGGTAGTAGTCTGGTCGAGGATCTGAATCAGCGGCACACCATCCTGGTTTTGAGGGTAAACCAACTCGAGGTTGCGCACTGTAAAGCGGTCGAGCCATACGTACTTGTCTTCCTCTAGTCGTGAGATGGTCGCGATGTGGCTGATTTCGTGGTGATGCGTCTCGGAGAGGTAATGAAGGATGGCACCTGCTGATGTGATCGCCTCCTGCATCCCTTCTATACCAAAGCCCTTGAGGGAAGTCGTGCTAAAATGCCGCGTCAATGACTCGTAAGCGAAGTCATAGCTGAATACCCACTCTTCCAGCGCATAAAAGCGGAAGTCGGGGCCATAGCTCTGGAAAAAGGTTTCTTTCTCGCGCTTGCAAAACAGCACCTCCGCCGGCGCCAGACTCTGCAGCAATTTGCCCACATAGTTCTTGTCGCCCTGTGCCGTGATGAATTCGCCAGTCGAGATATCCAGAAAGGAAACACCAGCTTCGGTCTTACCAAAATGCACAGCCGCCAGGTAGTTGTTGCTGCGACGTTCCAGCACTTGGTCATTAAAGGAGACGCCCGGTGTTACCAGTTCGGTTACGCCCCGCTTCACAATACCTTTCACCGATTTCGGGTCCTCGAGCTGGTCGCAGATGGCCACACGCTCACCGGCACGCACCAGTTTGGGCAGGTAGGTGTCGAGGGAGTGGTGCGGGAAACCGGCCAATGCTGTCTCAGAGCTTGAGCCAGCGCCACGCTTGGTTAGCACGATGTCCAATATCTTACTGGCCCTTACGGCATCTTCGCCAAAGGTTTCGTAAAAGTCCCCTACCCTGAATAGCAGCAGCGCTCCCGGATGCTTCGCCTTTATGGCGTTGTATTGTTTCATCAGTGGGGTTACTGTGCCGTTGTCTCCTCCTTTCATACTTGTGTATCTTTGTTGGGAAATAGATTCCCGGTTAATCTTAACTGTGTTTTGTATGGCGCGAGCGTCCGCGCTCGTGTCTACTATGGTGGGTCCTCTGGCCCAGGTATAGGTATAGCTACCTATCTTGCTTTCAGCTTCGCCTGTGCAGCGGGCACTCACTTTTTGTCTTGCCAAAAAAATCGAGGGCCCCTACCCCCAGTAAGCAAAAAAGTCAAGACCCTTTTAAATTCGCTGACCGCTCAGACACAAAATCGTCACTTATGCACCGGGCTAAGGCTATCTGCTTTGTAGCCAGCGTGCGAGTTAGTCTTGCTATACCTGCCAGTGGTATTTGCTGTGAAGCTATACCTATAAAACTGGTAGTAGCTGAACTTCCCTTCGAAGGGGCAGGGGGATGTTAATCGTGCACATGAATCCTGTCAATCCTGTAAATCCCTAAATCCTGATTCAGACAGTCCTTTCTTTGTACCTTTGCCCCAATACCCATTACCAATAATCCAATGCGAAAACTCTCCATGGACGACCTCAACCGCGACTCGGTTGAAGAATTCAAAAATAAGAAAAAAATACCGTTAGTCTTGGTGCTCGACAATGTGCGCAGTCTCAACAATGTGGGCTCTGTTTTCCGTACCGCCGATGCCTTTATGGTAAGTAAGGTATACCTGTGCGGCATCACCGGCACCCCACCCCACCGCGACATCGAGAAAACAGCGCTTGGCGCCACGGAGTCGGTGGAATGGGAGCATGTGCCCGATACGTTGGAACTGGTGAAGCAACTTAAAGAACAAGGGTATCAGATTGGCTCGGTGGAACAGGCGGAGAATAGCGTGAAGCTTAACAAGTTTATACCTGAACCGGAACAGAACTACGCACTGGTGCTGGGCAACGAGGTGTTCGGCGTGGAGCAGGAGGTCATTAACCACTCTGATTTTGTGTTGGAGATTCCCCAGTTCGGCACCAAGCACTCCCTCAACATCTCAGTGGCCACGGGCGTGGTAGTTTGGGATTTTCTGAGCAAAATCATCCGCTAATCAATTGATACTGAAGCTTTTTTCGTTTATCGGCTACATTTATCAGAATTTTTAAACGCTCCGATTAAACCTTTGCCGCCGCAGTTTGTCCTACCTACGGCTAAAAGTTGAGCCGGGGGAAACCGCTTACAGTGGCGTCCCCCGGTATTTTCTTTTCACCCCTGCCCTGTCTGCTGCTTCCACACTCTGAGGCAACAAAAGCACCTTCTTGCATTACCCGTATAAGAAATTATGAAAATCATTACGTTACCGTTACCCCTCGTTCTTTTTCTACTGCTTATCTCCAACACCGCGCTACTGGCTCAAGAAGCCGCTACCCAAGGAAGGATTTCCGGTACGGTGCAGGACCAGGAGACCAAGGCACCGCTCGGCTTTGCCAATGTGGTATTGCTCACTGCCCTTGATTCCAGCCTGGTAACCGGCGCCACTTCCGACATAGAAGGAAAATTCGAGCTGACCCGTGTGCCACAGGGGCGCTTTATTCTGCGTGTTTCATCGGTGGGCTATCCTACTAAGTTTATACCTAACATCTCTGTTTCGGCGGCCAACAACAACCTGCAGCTAGGCGCTATATCTGTGCGTGGCAGCGCCACCCAGCTAAAAGAAGTGCAGATTGTGACAGAACGCCCCATCGTAGCTTTCGAACTGGACAAACGGGTGGTGAACGTGAGCCAGGACATCAACGCCGAAAGCGGCTCAGTGGCCGAGGTGATGCAGAACCTTCCTTCGGTGACTGTTGACGTGGACGGCAATGTGAGCATGCGCGGCAGCTCCAATGTGACCATACTTGTAGACGGCAAACGCTCCGCCCTCTCCAACCTCACCCTCGACCAGATTCCTGCTAACCTGATTGAGAGCATCGAATTAATTACGAATCCCTCATCCAAGTATAACCCGGAAGGAACATCCGGCATCATCAACCTGGTGCTGAAGAAGGAGAAAAAGCCTGGTTTCAATGGCTCTGCGTCCATCACGGCAGGTACTTACGACAACTACAACACCTCGCTTAATCTAAACTACCGCTACTATAAGTGGTCTCTGAACTCTGGTTACGACTTCAGGCAGCGCACCCGGCCGGGAGAGAGCAATAGCTTTACGACCAACTATCACATCAACGACCTGGGGCAGCAGGACAGCACCAGCTATCGCCTGCAGGAAGGCACACGCAACAGCAAAGACATTTCGCACAGTTTCCGGTTGGGAGCCGATTATTACCTCACGCCCCGCCATACCTTGTCGGCATCTGGTATTTACCGCTTTGGCAAAGACACCGGGTATAACAACATCTTCTATCGTTTCGAAGATGAGAACCGCCAGCTGGTGAACACTCGCACACGCGAAACTGATGAGGAGGAAAACGAAAAGGCTGTGGATGTGACGCTGGGCTATCGACAGACCTTCGAGAAAAAGGGACAGGAACTGACGGCCGATATTGTCTACAACACCAACATTGACGACGAAGTGGCGCTATACAACGAGCGGAGTGGCCTGCAAGGCAGCTTTCCGGAGATGCAGCAGACATTAGTGGACGATGCTAACCGGGAAATAGTCGCCAAAGCCGATTACGTGCACCCTATTTCGGAGAACAGCCGTTTCGAGGCCGGTTTCCGCAGCTCCTTTGAGCGACTGGACGAAGATTCACGCTTCTTTAACCGGAACAACGAAACCGGTGACCTGGTGTACAGTACCGACCAGAGCAATCATTTCGTTTTCGACCAGAACATCTACTCTGTTTACTCCAACTACAGCAACAAGTATAAGTCCATCAGTTACCAGGTGGGGCTGCGCGCCGAGCAGACTGTGACCAAAACAGACCTACGCACCGAAAACAAAAAGAGCGAAAACGACTATTTCAGCCTCTTCCCGACGTTTTTCATCACTAAAGACTTCAACCCGGACAACAAAGTACAGTTCAGCTACAGCCGCCGCATCAACAGGCCACGCAGCCGTTTCCTGAACCCGTTTGTGGACCGCTCGGACCGCTTCAGTGTGCACTATGGCAACCCTGAACTCAAGCCGGAGTTTGTTAACTCGCTGGAGTTGGGCTACCTGAGATATTGGGGCGATGCCTCCATCAACGCCACGGTCTTTTACCGCCATACCTTGGATGAGATAGAGCGTTTCCGGATGGGGACTCTGGTGGTAGTTGGCAACGACACTATACCTGCCACCGAGACTACTTTCCTGAACATCTCCGACAACAAAGCCTATGGGGCAGAACTCGGCTTTAATTACCCTGCTACGAACTGGTGGCGCATCAACGGCAGCATCTCCGGCTTCCGGACGCAGCTCAACACCACTCAAGGTGACACTGAACTGAGCAACACGCAATTCAGCTGGAGCTCGAAGGTGAACTCGACTTTCACGGTGTGGGAAGATTTGAACATCCAGCTATCTGGTTTCTACCGCGCCCCGACAGCCGACATTCAGGGCCGCATGGAGCAGATGTTCAGCGCTGACCTAGCCATGAAAAAAGATGTGCTCAAAAAGAACGCTACCATCTCGCTCCGGGTGTCGGATGTCTTCAACACGCGGCAATTCAACTTCCTGAGTTTTGGACCTGAGTTCAGAACCGAGAGCGAGAACCGCCGTCAGAGCCGCATCATATACCTGGGCTTCACCTACCGCCTCAACAGCGAAGGCAATAACCGCGAACGCCGCCGACCAAACGAACAAAACGGCGGGGACGACGAGGGTTTTGACAACTAAGCCACATTGAAACTGACAAAAAGAGGCCGGGGAGAAATCTCCGGCTTTTTTATTTGGCTGCCAGTCTCCTAGTCATTCATTACCGTTTTTGCCATTTCGACGAAAGGACAGACGGAGGATAGCTTTATACCTGGCTTCTGCGTATTTTATGCCGGAACCAAACCTATACTTATGCGCTCTCCCGCTCGACTGCCGATTATAGACCTCCACTGCGACCTGCTGGTATACCTGTCGGATGTACCCAATTCGGCCATCAACAACGTTGCTGAGATCGGATGTTCTTTACCTGCCCTCACGCAGGGCAACGTACGGTTGCAGACGATGGCTATTTATTGCGCCACCGCGGCCGGGAGTACAAATTATGCTCACCTGCAGGCCGAAATATTCCGCAAGCTGGCCACAGACGAGCGCAGCTGCCTGACTGCAGTAACAGATATAGCATCGTTACAAAATGCCCTGAGTGGCAATGGCGATATCGGTATGATTGCTTCTATTGAGAACGCCTCTGGTTTTTGCGAAGAGGACGAACCGCTGGAAGATGGCTTCAAGAAACTGGAAAAGATCATTGAAGCGGTGGAGCGGCTTTTATACATCAGTTTCACACACCACATGGGCAACCGCTTCGGGGGTGGCAACATGACGGACCGAGGCATTACACGCGACGGCAAAATGCTGCTCGACTACCTGCACGGCCGCCGCATCGCCGTGGACTTTTCGCATACCAGCGATGCCCTGGCCTACGACATCCTCGAGCACATCGACCGCGAGCGACTCGATATACCTGTTATGGCCAGTCACTCTAACTTCCGGCCGGTCTGGGAGCACAACCGCAACCTGCCAGACGAGATCGCACAGGAGATCATTCACCGACAGGGACTGATCGGCATGAATTTCTTGCGGGCTTTTGTGAACAATGAGCAGCCCGAGGCCTTGTTGCAGCACATTCTGTACGGTTTTGAGAAAGGGGCTGAAGACAGCATCTGCTTCGGAGCCGACTATTTTTATACCCTCGATTCGCCCGATCTGAGCCGTATCCCTTACTATTTTAAAGAACACGAGCACGCGGGTGCCAGCTATACCTACCTGCTGGAGCAGCTGCAGGAAAAGCTCCAGCAACCTCAGCTCGAGAAACTTGCATTTAGAAATGTACAGCGCTTTCTTGAGCGCATCTGGTCCTGATTCAGGCTTTAATCCTATACCTTAAGTTAGCGCCCGCATCGTTTTTTTGCCTGAAATCTTGTGCTGAAAATAATATTTATTATATTTCATGTGGACTATATAGAAGCCTTTTAAACAAGCCTTTCTTTGTTATAACATACTTCTGTATTTCGGGTTTTTCACCTTATAAAAAGCCACTATGAAATTCATCGGACTGTTTCTCCTTCTTGCCGGGCTGGTTTCGCTCGTTATAGGTCTCACAGGTGCTAACTTACTTGTATTGAACTGGGTTAACCAGTGGGGCGAGGGTATTGGATGGGCCATACGGGCAGGTATAACGGCGCTCGGTGGGGTATTGTACTATATTTACCGACACGAAGATTAAGGCCATTCGCTTATTTTCTATATAGAAACTTTGCCATGTGCAAACAAACTGCGTATACGCAAATAATGTACACTAAATGCCGAAACAGCCATGGACTCTCCGCAGTACGCACCATACTATATTCAGATAAATGAGCTTTACATTGATACCGTCGTAATTGACGATACGGAGTTCATCACCTTGTGGTGTTTTACTGTGCTTGATGAGGAATACAAGTTCATATACCTGGGCTGCGACTTCACACAGTTCAACCAAATTTTGATCGGCGCCGGCGACAAAGGCAAGGAGATTGCCCTGCACATGGCCAACGTACTCAACAGTGAGCACGACTCCCCTACCCTGGTGCCTATAAAAGAACAGTTTGATGACTACCTGGAGCTAACCGGTTTCGACCTGATTGTGTATGAGCCGCTGGCCGTGGATGATGAACTGGAAGATGAGTACGATGACGACGATGACCTGCCGCTGGAACAACTCTTGGGCGGCGGAAGCAAGCGGTCGGATAATACCTCGCAGAAGTACCTGATCTACCAACTCGACAAGCTATACCCTTCCAAGATCTTCGAGCCTGAGCAGCTGCAGCGCGAAAGCATGACAGAACAGTTTGAGGATGACTCGCTGGAACTGGCGCAGCTCTACTACGATTACCTCAATGCCTCCGAAAACGGCTACTCTGAATGCGAAGCCCGCCAGGTGGCAGGCCTGGAGAAAGATCTTTTCTTCCGGATGGCCCGCAAAGCCGCCGATCTCTGGAGCTAATTCTAAACCTGCTATACCTACCTGACACTGTCATCCTGCGCAGCTAATTGCAGGCGCGCCCGCAGTTGCAACTGCATCTCGTTTACCCAGTTCCGGATTTCCTCTTCTTCTGCTTTTAACAGCATTTCGCTGTAATGATCCAACTGCGATTGCTGCGAGGTATATACATACTCCCTGTAGCGCTCATCAAACGTAGTGCCAGTCAGTTTCTCAAATTCATCTACAGTTATTCTGTCAGCCGACCCCAGCGAATCGGGCATGCTGGTGTGCAGCCCCTCGGCTCTGGCAACCTGCCGCAATTGCTTCATGGCCTGGTTGTAAAAGGCCAGCATTTCGGTGCCAAGGGCTTTTACCTCTTCGGATTGAGCACGCTCCGAGGCCAACCGGGCCAGCTCAGTCTGCAGCATGGTGGTGCTGGCGGCATAGTCTATAAAGGCGGCACTGCGGCTCATTTCTTTTACAACCGGCGGCGCGGCAGTTTTGGATTGTTCGGTTTTGGGGCTATCGCCGCAGGCAATCATGAGTAGAAAAATAAGCCCGAAGGCCAGGGTGAGTAATTTATCGGTGAGCATAAGCAAGGGTGCACAGGGTGTCGTCTATAGCTATACCGTATACCTTGCCTCACAAGTTATGCCCTATACCTGAAAACACTTAAAAGTACAGCAATGCCTTGGTTTAAAACCTATACGACTTCCGAACCAGTGTCAGGTTGCTTTCGCGGCCCTGCTCTGGTATGACATGGGCGGGCAGAGGTTTTTTTATCAGCTGCTGCGGCAGACCAATGCTCACATCATACAGGTATAGCTGCAGGCCACTGCTCTGTTTCAGGCGCACTTGTAGTTCCACTTCTTTTGAGTCCGGCAGTCCGTGTACCTTGGCAAAGTATACCGGTCCTTGCGCTGTCTCCAGTGGGCCCAGCGTGAGCGCCTCGCCGTTGATAGTGGCTCCCAGCATACCGCCTTCTTCGGTGGGTTGCAGCACCAGGTCCAGGTGGGCGGCTCCTCGCGGTGACTGCAACCGGATGGTCAGTACCCGTTCGCCAGGGGCTATTGCTTCGTTCACCAGACTGGCGACAGGCACCTGCACAGGTATAGGCGCAGCTTCGTTTTTCAGGTATTCCCGTGCGGCCATGGGGTAAATTTCAGTTAGGGCTTCGGTAGTTGGGTTGGGGAAGAACTGCTGGTTCCAGTCGTCGGTGCGCTTGTAGGCGGAGGCCCAGACGGCGACATCATCGTCGGCGTTAAGGTAGTAGCTCACGTGGCTGTGCAAAGGCTGAGCGGGGCTCGGTTTCTCTGCCTCAATGGCCCGGAACAGCTGTATACCTCCGGTAAAAAGCAAGAAGGCAGGCAGCAAAGGCAGCGTACGCCAACCAAAACTTCGCTCTATGGTGATCAGCAAAGGTATAGCCAGCCCGGCAAGCAGGAGTAGTGTGGCTACCGTCGCGACAGGCATCTGCAGGGCAAACACCACAAAAAGGAAATTTACCTGCGGCATCAGCATGAAAATGGCGGGTGCTATACCTACCAGCAATACCAGCGCATACGCCCAGGCAACCGGCTGCTGGTGCAGGTCTTTCAGGAAAAGCACCAGTAAGGCCAGAAGGCAGAAAAGCAACGGAAACATGAACAGATAGGCCGCAGCAGGCACCAGCACCAAGGCCGCCACCATCAGGGCAAACCAGTGCAGGCAAACGCCCACGGCTAAGGCAAATACCGACATCCAACGCAGCAGCAACCAGCATAATAGCAGCATCAGTCCCAGAGCCAGCAGCAGATAGCCCATAAAGAAACGTACGGTGCCATATACCCCGTTGACGTCATGGCTGTAAGGCAGCATAGCTTTTATGAAGTTGGTGATCGGAAAAGTCAGCCCTGCCACAATCGCTATTACCAGCAGAAAACCTAAAAAGCCGCCCAATAGTTGCCCTACCGAAAAAGCTTTCCTGCGAATACCCACTATAATACATGCCAACAGGAGCATCGTGGTCAGCGCTGCCCACAGCAGGTTCCAAACAGCAGGATACTGCACGAGCCAACTGCCTGCCGGGTTGAAGAAAATCTTGTCTTGCGACTTGGTATTGTCGAGCGATATATTGCCCAAGTGCCGTACCAGTGCCAGCATGTTGCTGCCGTGGTGCTGCAGGCTGTTGCGGTTCAGGTTTTCAGGCGAGTCGGTCATTTTATGGTAATGCACAAACCCATCGATGAAAGCCGAGTTCACGCCCGTATACCCGGCATCTCTGAACACAGTAAAATCGGTGTTGTTGGGCAGGTGGCGGTATACCTCGTACATCATGGAACTGGCAAATGGGTAGGGAGCCGCCTCGGCAAACTGCTCTACGACCCAGCCGTTTTCTGGACTTATCTCGAAGGTCATGCTCGGGCCGGCGTTGCCGCGCGCCTCTACGTTCACGACCACGCCTACTTCCTGCACCCAAGGGTGCTTCAGAAAAGCCTTAGCCCCGTACAAACCATACTCCTCGCCATCCGTCATCAGGAAAATAACATCGTGCTGCAGCGGTTCGCCCACTTGCAGAGCACGAGCTGTCTCGAGCATGGCGGCTATACCTGCGCCATCGTCGCTGGCGCCGGTGGTGTTGGGCTGCGAGTCGTAGTGGGCCATCATCAGCACGGCTTTATCGCCCGGTTGGGTGCCTTTCAATCGACCCAGGAGGTTGTATACATAGCCCACATTGCTGGTTTCGCCTACAGGATTTACGACTACCTGTTCCTGCACCTGTGGCTGTAGTCCCAGCATCTCCATTTGATTGAGCAGATACTGTCGAACTTCAGCATGGCCTGGCGTACCCATGGCGTGGGGCTGACTCGCTACCTCCCGCACATGTGCCATAGCCCGCTCCGCAGAGAATTCAGTGGCCCGTGCATTAGCTGGTAGCGCCTCAGGTGGACTCATCAAGCTTACACTATACACACTCAAGCCCACAAGGGAAATCAACAAAAAGAGGGATATGAGATAAGGTCTTTTAGACATGGCTAGGTATAGGGTGGTTCTGTACGGTTAATATAGTAAATTCATATGTATGTCTTTTACTTTCTCTTGACTGCCAAGATGTTTTGTGTGAAGTAAAACTTATGCTTTTCACTCCACGTGCGCTGAACTTTGACTATACCGCTGCCGGAAGCTTTTGTGAAAACCAGTGACTTCAAAAATAAAATCCCCGACAGGTTTACTGCCGGGGATTTTGCAAAGGAATTATAAGCTGATTTAGCGGGACGGATCGTCTTCGGGCAACAATACTTCGTTCTGACGCAGGTGCACCGGGTCGGTTTTCTTGCGCAGCTTCAGGTTGAGCATTTCCACCATCAGCGAGAAGAACATGGCGAAATAAATGTAGCCTTTCGGGATGTGCTGGTGCAGCGCCTCCACAACCAGCATAAAGCCGATCAACAGCAGGAAGGAAAGCGCCAGCATCTTCACGGTCGGGTGCTTGTTCACAAAGTCGCTCACGTACTTGGCGAAAATCAGCATAATGCCCATCGCAATGATCACGGCAACAATCATCACAATAATTTCCTGCGCCAGACCAACAGCCGTCAGAATGGAGTCGAAAGAGAAGACGATGTCGATCAGGATGATCTGGATGAGCACTTTGCCTAGTGTGGCTGTACCTTGGCCAGCATTGTGACCTTCCACCTCACCCTCCAGTTTGTTGTGTATCTCGGTAACCGACTTGGCCAGCAAGAACAGACCACCTGCAAAGAGAATAATGTCGCGCCACGACACCGGAAAATCCTCTTCCGTAAACGGCAAATTGATCGAGAAAATCGGATTACTCGCGCTCACGATCCAGGCGATGAACATCAGCAGGATAATGCGGAAAACCAGTGCCAGCGTCAAGCCAATATTACGCCCCCTGGCCTGTTGCTCCTTCGGCAATCGGCTCACGATGATCGAGATGAACACAATGTTGTCGATGCCGAGCACAACCTCCATAAAGGTCAGGGTCAGCAGACTTATCCAGGTGTCCGGATTAGCGAATATTTCCATAAGGTGCGGGTTGAATTGTTAAATGGCTAAATTGTTAAATGGTTGCCGTCAGCTAAAAACAATTTAACCATTCAACCATTACGACTTCATGTTGACGTACTGAAGCGGCATACCAATTTCTTCGGCGTTTGTACGCAAAACAGCGATTATTTGCTGCAGATCGTCAATCTTTTTACCTGTCACCCGGATGGTTTCGTCCATGATGGCGGCCGACACCTTTACCTTGCTGTCTTTGATCAGCTTCATGATCTTTTTGGAAGTCTCCTTGTCGATGCCGGCTTTTACTTTGATGTCTTTCTTCACCATGGCACCGCTCTGGTAGGCTTCTTTAGAAAAGTCGAGGGCAGTGGCGTCAAGGCCCTGTTTCACCATTTTACCGATGAGCACGTCCTCGGTGTGTTGCACGCGCATATCATTTTCCATGCTGATGTGCACTTCGTTGTTTTTCTTGTCGAACTCCAGCGAGCCTTTGGTGTCGCGGAAGTCGTAGCGGTTCATGATTTCCTTGCGGGCCACATTCACCGCATTGTCCATAATCTGCGGATCTACTTTGCTGATGATATCGAAAGATGCCATAGTTTTCGGGTTAGGTTAAATGATAAGATTTACACGGTTAATAAGCTGCAAAGTTATTTATCTAATTGTTGATTGCTAATGGGTGAATTGCTAAATGGGTAAATTGTTGGTTGTTGGGGGTAATGGTTGATTGTAGAATGGTATTCATCCCAGCCTTGCCCTTTTATCGGTGGCCCCTACCCCCAAAACAGGGGAAGGAGCGGTGCACTATTAACATCCCCCTGCTCCCTTTCAAAAGGGGAGTTGCTGCTACTACCAATTCTCCAGGTATAGCTTCGTAGCACATACCACTGGCAGGTATAGCAAGACACACTCGCACGCTGACAATGAAACAGCTCACTTCGCCAAGTGCACCAACCGACACTCCACTGTTGGGGGTGAAGGGGTCCCCCTGTAAAGAGCGTTCAGCGAGTGGGGGTAGGGGCCCTCCTCGATTTGGAGGGTCTTGACTTTTTTGCCTACTTTTTGTGTCAAGACAAAAAGTAGGGCCCGCCCGGCCAGGGCAAGCTATAAAACAACACAACCCGCTATACCTGTAACGGCTCTACCCATACCTACAACACCATATTTTACACTAAACTTGCATTCTAAAATCGCGACCACATGAAAGTCATAGAACCCGCTACACCCGAGCAATTCAAACAATACTACCAACTGCGTTACGATACCCTGCGCAAACCCTGGAACCAGCCCGAGGGCAGCGAACGTGCCGATGACGATAACCAAGCCATACACGCTATGCTCGTAGATGAAAACAATGAAGCTGTAGGCGTATGTCGTCTGCACCTGAACACACCGCAGGAAGGGCAGATCCGTTTTATGGGCGTGCGGGGTGACAAACAGGGTCTACGCCTCGGCGATCAGCTGATCAATTACCTCGAGGACCGTGCCCGACAGCTTGGGGCTACTACCATGACCCTGCAAGCCCGCGAAAACGCCGTAAACTTTTACCGCCGCAATGGGTATGAGGTAGTAGAAAAAACATACCTGTTGTTTGGCTCTATTCAGCATTACAAAATGGCCAGGCAACTCTAACACGTTGCAAGTATGGCTTTAGACAAAAACAAAAAACTTATCCTAACCGCTGGGGCTGTGTTGCTCGGCACTGCTATTATCAGCAGTTGCAGCAGCACAAACGCGCCGCTAGAAACGGTGCCTAACGTGGACCTGGATCGCTACATGGGCAAGTGGTACGAGATCGCGTCTATCCCGCAGCGCTTCACTAAGGGCTGCCGCTGCACCACGGCTGACTATAAATTTAATGCCGAAAAGGGCTATGTCGAGGTATACAACTCCTGTCTGAAAAAAGGGAAAAAGAGTGATGTGAAGGGAAAGGCTTTTCCGGTGGAGGGCAGTAACAACAGCAAGCTCAGGGTACAGTTCTTCTGGCCTTTTAAAGGTGACTACTGGATTCTGGAGCTCGACCCGGAATACCGCTACGTGATGGTGGGCGCACCCGACCGCGAAAGCCTCTGGTTCCTTTCCCGCACTCCTACTATGGATGATGCCACTTACGCCAGACTAGAGCAACTGGCCAATGCCAAGGGTTTCCCGGTGGAGCAGTTGCAAATGACGGATCAGAAGTGCGCTGAGTAGCGGGTAAACCGCGCCACAATCAGTTCAGTTATACCTAGTACACAGTCAATTTAGTCATTAGGTATCACTTTAGCATACTGAGAAGCCATCTTTTCCCTGGCCTCCTTGACTGTGAAGCTCCAGTGGATTTTTACTTGTTTCTCATTTCGTTCTTCTATC
>NZ_JAHZTC010000032.1 GCF_019599265.1 Pontibacter sp. HSC-14F20
AGTGCAAAGGTCTACAAATTTTCCCAACCTGCAAGCACCCTGTGTTAACTTTAGCCTCTGATACCAGGTGGTTTCGTCTAACTTGCTGAAAAGCACAGCAAATCATTTTCAAAAAACTTTCGGGTTTTGTCGCTTCTTAGCAATACAGGCTATTTAACCTCCATTGCTAAGAGCTTGTTTGTTTTCAGAGCTTTCAATTGCTCCAAAGTATAGGTTGTTTGGTCAGTTTCAGCATAAGGAGATTGCTTGTTACAATCTGTAGGATTCCCCTATGCCGGACGCCTCAGTTTCCCGTGCGCTAGATAGGAACAGCGTTTTCCCCTTTAATAGTTTCTTCGCTGGGTAATTTTTTCATTTTTTATTTCTTCCACATGGCAGGTATAGGCTCGCTCTTATGTCTGCTTCTCTTCTAAAAAGGAAAAAGCCCTCTCTTTTAGAAAGGGCTTTTGTTCTCAATAATTCTGTGTTTACGTTTATGCTGATTTAGGCCGCTTATATAAAGGTACTGTACTGCATGGTTCGCCATACATCAGACTACTCACTACAGGTGATAGTTTTCGCATGATCTCTACATAAGCATAAGTAGGTACAGGTATACTGCCGCATCCTTTGATCACAACTTTACCATCCCGATATTCTTCCGGGTCTATTTTGGCAATCGCTTCCTGCATCAGCGCTTGTTCCAGTGCTTCCAGATCGCCGAACACATAATAGTTAGCGTGCGCCTGTAGCTTTGTAGCCAGTAGCATATAAGCCCAGGTCGGTACGATGGCATCAACAGAACAGATGATGGCGACATTTTTCCCGGCATAAGCCGACCAGTCGTGTTCTTTCACAAAAGCTCTGAAATCCTTTTCGCGCAGAATCAGGCCCTGGAACAGATTGTCTTTTATATCATATACTACACGCTCACCCGGATGAAGCAGCTCTTCCAGGTTTAGCGTCACGAGTGCGCTTTGCGCTACTTTGTTTATTATATCTGACATTGTTATAGCTTATTTAAGCGTGTTCTTACTCGGACTTGTTATATAAACATCTTTCAGGTAGAAGGGTTCATAATAGGCCACATCTTCAAAAGCCTGCTGTTCGTACTTCACCATTGCCAGCTGCCCGATCGGTTTGGCAGATGGTTGTATACTATCTATAAACAACGCATTCGCATTTCCTTCCTGTAGCTTTTTAAACTTAAAGGCACCATTGCCAAAGAAAATGATCGGTTGTCGGGCTGATTGTTCCTGAAAGCTTTGCTCATCTAACACCATTGGCGTGACAGGCATTTGCTCTTCCAGCCTGGAGCTGAGCAGACAGGTATAGACTTCCATACGGCGGGCATCCATCATGGGGCAGAACAGGTAGTCCTGCGCATTAGGCACACTGTCTATTGCTTGCTTCGCTAATCCATATAAAGTAGACACTTCCAGCAACGGAATATCAAGAGAATAACAAAGGCCTTTGGCGGTAGAGCTCCCAATACGCAAACCGGTATAGGAACCGGGTCCTCCCGAAACAGCCACAGCGCTCAGGTCATGCAAGGTATAGCCACAGTTCTCAACCAATTGCGAAATCATGACCGTGATATGGGAAGAATGAGACTTTTCGATCTGCAGCTCCGATGCACCCAGTAAATCCGCTCCTTTATATAAGGCAACAGAACATACGTTAGACGAAGTTTCGAGCGCGAGCAGTAGTGGCATACTTTATACTTATAATAAATGATATGACAAAAGTACGGCCGAAAGACCAAGAAACAAAAAAGGTGATACCAGACCGGCATCACCCTTTTGCTTATACCTTGTTTTCTTATTTCACTTTCAGGTATGATGCATACTCTTGCTGATTGCTTAGCACACGCATAGCCATCAGAATATCCGGATCGTCATCGAACGAAGACTCGATGTAGCCTTTCTGCAAATAGTAACGAGAAGCGATTTCCGCCTCCAGCATTTCTTGTATCTCGGTACGGAAGCGCATCAGGTCATTCGACTTATTATGGGATACCTTTTTCTTAATGGCGTCTAGCTCCAGCTTAATGTCATCCAGATGCTTGCCGTCCTTGGCCTGCTCCGTCAGTTGTTCCAGTTCGCGCTCTACTTTGGTTGTGTAGTTCACATCTTTGTTATCCAGGAAAGCGATGAACTTCTGGTAGTCGGCATCCGTCAACTTAAACTGCTTGGCTGAAGGTATAGTCGGGTTTTCTGCTCTATATTTATTGGCGTACTCAAAGAAGTAACCCTTAGTCGCTATCGTTCTGGCAATTTCAGAGTAAGCCTTGCGGGTAACTTCCACATCCGGGCTAACGCCACCGCCATCATACACGATGCGACCTCCAGCTGTTTTGTGGGCTACTTTTAGCGAATCCGGAATTTTGCCGGCGCTACCGTCTTCGTTGCGGTGCTTGTAATCGATGGCCTGTATACTGCGACCACTCGGAATGTAGTATTTGGCAGTTGTTACTTTCAGCTGTGAGTTATACGAAAGCGGACGTGTTGCCTGCACCAAGCCTTTGCCGAAAGTGCGCTCCCCTACCAGCACCGCTCTGTCATAGTCCTGCATTACACCGGCCACGATCTCAGAGGCCGAGGCACTGCGCGAACTAGTCAAAATCACCATCGGAACCTCCTTATCCAATGGTTCATCCAGCGCTTTGTAAGTTTTGTTCCACTCCTTTACCTTGCCCTTGGTACTTACAATGTCTCTGCCCTTGTCCACAAATAGGTTGGAGATGTTCACCGCTTCGTGCAGCAAGCCACCCGGATTGTCGCGCAGATCGAAAATAATCTTCTTAGCTCCCTGCTCTTTTAGTTTCTGAACGGCAGTTCTTACTTCTTTAGAAGCGTCCACTGTAAAGCCTGACAGCTGGAAGTAGCCGATTTCGTTATCAATCATGCCATAGTAAGGCACGTTATCGACCATAATATTGGCGCGGGTAAGTTCTACTGTTCGTGATTTGCTCTGTCCGTAGCTGCGCACTTCAAGTTTAACAATAGAATTGGCCTGCCCCTTCAGCAGTTTACTCACTTCGGAGGTAGTCTTACTGGAAACGTTTACCCCGTCTATTTTAGTGATCTCATCGCCAATAACCAAGCCTGCCTTGTGCGCAGGGGAATTCTCGTAAGGCATCTGCACCACAATTTTATTGTCGCGGCTACCAATGAGCGCCCCTATACCGCCATACTGACCAGTGGTCATGGTGCGGAAATCTTCAATATCGTCTTCGGGAATGTAGTTGGTATAGGGGTCGAGCGACTTGAGCATCGCGTCTATACCTGTGCGTACCAGTTTGGAAGGCGGCACTTCGTCTACATAATAGGTATTTACTTCTTTGAAAAGCGTGGCAAAAACATCGAGGTTTTTGGCTATTTCGAAATAGCGCTCCGACTCTGACTTAAAAGAGAAGAGGGTCAGCGCTAAGCTGCCGGCGAGGATGCCAGCTAGTAACTTCTTGTACATAGAATTTCAGGTTTAGGGGCGGGGTAAGACTATCTAGTCAAACAACGTTCCAAACCGGAAATTAGTTTTTTTTGGATTGTATCAAAGGATTTTTTTTCCTTGCCGATGTAAATAATGGCAAGGAGGCCGGGAGCCTGCCCCTGATGTTGGGTAAGAAAGTGCTTGTTAAGGCGGTAAGCTTCACGTATCTGGCGCTTCAGGCGGTTGCGATCGACGGCACGCTTGTAGTTGCGCTTCGAAACGGAAATAACCAACTGCGTACCTTCGGAAAGAGGTGCTTCAGGTGTGTGGTATACAAACCTGAGCGGATACAAATTAAAAGAAGAACCCTTGCTAAACAGCAGCGAGATGAGTCGCTTACTGCACAAGCGTTCTTCTTTCGAATATGTATAAGAAATCTGCTGCTCTGCTGGCTTGTTGTTAGCTGGATCCATACGCGTGACGGCTCCGGGCTGAGCAAAGCACAACCAGATTACTAAGCTTTGTGTCTTCTTTCGTCAGAAACAGAAAGTCTCTTTCTGCCTTTAGCTCTTCTGCTAGCTAATACTCTTCTTCCGTTAGCGGTTTCCATTCTTGATCTGAAACCGTGCTTATTTCTTCTTTTTCTCTGCGAAGGCTGGAATGTTCTTTTCATCGGATGCCAATGGTTTTATTATGGCCTGCAAAATTAGGGAAGCTTTTCTAAAATAGCAATCCCACTTCTCATATTATTTCAAAAAATACAGAAAAAATCGGCTGCACACCCCTTTGTACTATTTTTAACGCGTAGCTATACCTGGAGCGGAGCCTTATCTGAGGGCTCTATACCTGGGTTAAATGCAGATTATCTTAATTTTACACCGAACGCTATACCTTCCCGCAACTATGATCCGACACCACCTCTCCTATACCAATCCGCTGACACACTTCCTGGATATCACCATCACTATACCTGATAACAGCCAACAGGAGCTATACCTGCAACTGCCCGCTTGGCGACCGGGGCGCTACGAATTGCAGCATTTTGCCCAGAAGCTACGCGGTGTTACGGCCAGTGCCAATGGCGTGGCTATACCTGTGCGCAAGGTGACCAAAGACCGCTGGATCGTAGAGACTGGTGGCGCGGAAAATATTGAGATTCTCTATAGCTTTTATGCCCGCCAGATGGATGGCGGCGGCTCCTGGCTCGATGAAGAACAGCTATACCTGAACGGCATCAACTGCCTGATGGCCGTGGAGGACCGCACGCACGAACCACAGCAACTTCAGCTCGCTATACCTGACAACTGGCAGATCGCCTGCGGACTGCCTGAAATTGAACGCCATACCTTGCTGGCCGATAACTATGATCTGTTGGTGGACTCCCCATTCATTGCCAGCGCTTCACTAAAAAAGGAGACTTACACCGTAGCCGGTATACCGTTCCACGTCTGGCTGCAGGGCGATTGCCGGCCGGATTGGGACCGGATCAAAAAAGACTTTGAGGCTTTCACAAAGGAGCAGTTGGAGGTGTTTGGTGATTTTCCGGTGCAGGATTACCATTACCTGAACGAGATTCTCCCCTACCGCTTTTATCACGGGGTAGAGCATGTCAACTCAACTGTCATCACACTTGGTCCTGGCGAATTGCTGATGACACCAGCTTTATACAAGGAGTTTCTGGGCGTGAGTTCGCATGAGCTTTTCCACACGTGGAACGTCAAACAGATCCGACCAAAGGAAATGCTGCCATACGACTTTACCGGCGAGAATTATTTCCGGACAGGCTATGTGGCGGAAGGTATAACGACTTACTACGGCGACTACATACTGGCCCGCTCGGAGGTGTTCACGGCGGCGCAGTATTTTGATGAGCTCAATACCACATTGCAACGCTACTTTGCAGACCGCAGCCGCGACCACATGTCTGTCGCCGACTCGTCGTTTGACCTCTGGCTGGATGGCTACAAACCAGGTATACCTGATCGCAAAGTGTCTATCTACATCAAAGGAGCCCTGACTGCCCTGCTGCTCGACCTGCAACTGCGCCATGCCACCGGCAATCAGGAAAGTCTGGACACGGTGATGCGCCATCTTTGGGAAGACTTTGGGAAGCGCGGCATTGGGTATACTGAAGATGATTACAAGCAATTGGTACTCCGTGTCGGCGGCGTTGAGTTTGAGGATTATTTTGACAGGTATATCAACGGCACTGCTCCGATCGAAAATGCTTTGGATAAAGCTCTTGCCTATATAGGTTGTACCCTACGCACAGAAGAAAATGCTTTGCTCTATGAAAGAATCTTCGGATTTAAGATAGTCGCTGATGCGCAAGCGACTAAAGTAACCGCTATCGCTCCTGACTCGCCTGCCAGTGCTGTGTTAAGTATAGACGACGAGTTGATGGCAGTGAACGGGCGAAAGATTGAACAGAACCTACAAGCTTTATTAGCGGATATGGACCTGAGCCAAGATATAGAACTGACGCTATTCAGAAAAAAGCAACTGCGTCAAGTCAGGCTGCAACCGAGCCAGCAGACTTACTACACCAGGTATAGCATCGCCAAAAGAATGGAAGCGACAGACGCCGAAAAGCAAAACTTCAAGCTGTGGCTGAAGCAGGAGTTTTAGTTGAAGAGCAGTTTGAGGTAGAATGATGGCTGCTTGAGTCGCTCGCGCAGGTCCAGGTCGGTAAACATGCAGGAGATCGTTTCGGCAAGAGCCTGATTTTTTGATGCTTTGCTTGCCACCTGATTGAACAGCCAGGGGTAGTCCAGTAGTTGCTGCATTCGGCGGCTCAGCTTAAGCTCCTTCCAGAGTCGATTGTATACTGCTTTGTCGTAGCCCTGCATGAAGCCGGCGGAGAAATTTTGCTGCTGCAGGCAGAGTTCGGCCTGCGTAGCCGCCCAGCGACCACTGATCATGGCATTGCTGATACCTTCTCCTGTAAAAGGGTCGATCAATGAGGCCGCGTCACCGACCAGCATGTAGTTGTCGCCCGAGATCACGCGCTTTTTGGAGCCCAGCGGTAGGCCATACCCTTTAATATCACCCATCAGTTCAGCACCAGCGAAGCGCTGTTTAAGCTCAGGATGCGTTTCGATCATGCGAAGCATCTCCTTTTTCAGGTTAATCTTTTTTTGGCTCACGGTCTCGCTCAGCATCCCTACACCCACGTTGGCATAACCGCCCGGCAGTGGGAAGATCCAGAAGTAACCCGGCAGAAAATCTTTGAGAAAGTGCAGTTCAATAAAATTATCCTTGTCGAGCCCCGCCACATTTTTGTAGTAAGCCCTGAGGCCGGCGCAGTAGTGCTCAGGTACCTGTTTTATACCTGCCTCGTGCCGCGCAAAGGCAGAATGCGCTCCGTTGGCGGCAATCAGCAGACGGGCACTGAACCGGTGTTCGCCGCTTTTGTCGGTCAATAAGAACCCCTGCTCGTTCCTCTCCACTTTCGCAATGTCTATACCTTCGAGTAAAGTGATCTCGGGCCGCTGCTTCACCTGCTCGATCAGGAAGTTGTCGAAGTCAATCCGTTTGGAAATGTAGCCGGAAGGAACGTCTTGTGCCGCATCGTAATCAGGCTTGAAAGGCACGCTGAGCTTGTGACCGGCCGGCGAGATGAAATGAATTCCCCAGGATGGCAACTGTTCTTCCTGTTGACTTAGCAAGGGGGGCAAATCCGGAGAAATGCGTTTCAGTTCATTGACTACTTTGCCGCTCAGGGCATCGCCGCATACCTTGTCTCTGGGAAAAATGGCTTTATCAAGCAGCACACAAGGGATGCCCTTGTTGGCCAGGTGCAGAGCTGCCGAGGCACCGCCCGGTCCGGCGCCCAGTATACAAATGTCGTGTTGCTGCATAAAATCCTTCTGGTGGAAGAAGCTAAAAATAAACAGCAAAAATGAGTCTGTTGCTATACCTGCCGCAAAAGGACATAAAAAAAGGAAAGCCCTTGGGCCTTCCTCTCATTTTCATAGTCTTATTTTGCATTCCTGACGCACTCACTAATAGTAAGGGGTGCTTTCGCTACCATTCGCCAGGTTAGATTGAATTACCGTATGGCTACTTCTTGTCGTAAGGCATGTTGTTACCGCCTTTTGCCAGGTTTCGGTTTGGGTTTTGCACTTTGGTATCGTCTGCATTCAATGCGTTCTGGTTCGGCTGAGAATCAACATTCCCCATTGGTTTGCTCGTATCTTCTCCTTTTGGGTTATTCTTTTTCAGCTCGTCCAGTGTTTTTTTATTTTCGTTTTTCAAGCTCATTTTCGTCAGTTTTAAGGTAATCTATACTTAAGTCTTACCTCTTATACCTGTACTTTGTTACAATTTAGTGCAAATCAGGCCACTGGCTATACCTGCCAGAAAACAAAAAAGGGAAGCTTTCGCCTCCCTTCTCCGGAATATACAAATTCCTTATACTTAAGACAATACTGTGTCAAAAGCCACCAGGTTCACAAACTGCTGCACGCGGCTGTCGATTTCCTGCTGGTCTAATTTCTTCAATCTTTCAGTGCCAAATTTTTCTACGCAGAACGAGGCCATGGCTGAACCGTGGATGATCGCACGCTTCATATTCTCGAAACTGATGTCGCCTGTAGCGGCAATGTAGCCGATGAAACCACCTGCAAATGTGTCGCCGGCTCCGGTTGGGTCAAACACTTCCTCGAGCGGCAGGGCTGGCGCGAAGAATACTTTTTCTTCGTGGAACAATAGGGCGCCGTGCTCTCCTTTTTTGATGATCAGGAATTTTGGTCCCATTGCCATGATTTTGCGGGCAGCTTTTACCAAAGAGTACTCACCGCTCAGTTGGCGTGCTTCTTCGTCGTTGATCGACAGCACGTCTACCCTACCGATCGTTTTCTGAAGCTCTTCCATGGCAATGTCCATCCAGAAGTTCATGGTGTCCATCACGATCAGCTTCGGACGGTTGGTGAGGCGCTCCAACACCGTGCGCTGCACCTGTGGCGCCAGGTTACCCAGCATCAGGTACTCGCAGTTCTGGTAAGCTTCCGGGATGATGGGATCGAAATCACTCAGTACATTCAGTTCCGTTACCAGTGTTTCGCGACTGTTCATGTCGTTGAAGTAGCGGCCAGACCAGAAGAAAGACTTTTCGTTCTCCTTCACCTGCACGCCTTCGGTGCTGATGTTGCGCTGGTGCATCAGGCTGATGTGGTCCTGGTCGAAATCACCACCCACTACTGATACCACATTCACGGGCTTCACAAAATAAGAAGCCGAAAGTGAAATATATGTGGCAGCACCGCCAACGATCTTGTCTGTTTTTCCGAAAGGAGTTTCCAGCGCGTCAAACGCCATCGAACCTACTACTACTAAGCTCATATTTTTGAATTGTTGATTGTTAAATGATTAAATTGTTAAATGGATTTTGGCTTATACCTACTGCTAGTCAACAATTTAACAGCTTTACCATTTAACAATGCAATATAAACAAAAAAGCCCTTGAAGGTTTGCTTCAAGGGCTTCGGGTGGAAGATGGGTCTCGAACCCACGACCCCCAGAATCACAATCTGGTGCTCTAACCAACTGAGCTACAACCACCGTGTCTCGTTTAGAGAATGCAAATATACGTGTCGTTTTCTTATTTACAATACGCAGAACGCATTTTTTTAAAGAAAATACTTATCTCGTTGTGTCTTTTAGACTTACACTTTAGCTCTTGCAAGGTATTGCAATTTACTTATTCAACTTCGTGCCACACCAAGGGCAGAAATTGATGACAACCATCGTAGCGCTCCCATTGTGCACAGGTATACCATAAAAGCCTTCGTCCCATTTGTTGATAATCACCTCCGGGTCATCATACCTGATCTCCCCTTCCGAATCCAGGCTTTCGCAAACCTTGTCAGCCATCATCAGGCAACAGTAGTTCTTATAGTCAAAGCCTTTGCTCTTCAGTTTATCAGTAATGGCCCAGTTGTAGCACGCTTCGTCTTCATGAATGGCCTCCTCATAGGACTCGTACTCCTCCGATTGCAGCACTTCCTCTAACAGCTCTTTCCCGAAAAAACGGGCATGCAGTTCTTTGAATTGCTCTAGCTCCATATCTTGATGCTTATACCTGTTAAACAGTCCATTTCTTTCATCCTTTTTCCCATCTCAGACTACCGCATGATATCAGTATCGACAGGTGTATAGCCCAGATGCCTGCTCAACGAGAGAATCTGGCCTTGGTGGTGGTACTCGTGTGTGATTACATGCGTGAACAGTTTGAATGGGTTGGCCTTCGTGCTTACATCGTTGATTGTTACCTTCAGATTCGTCAGGTAGCTGCGACTAAAATGCGTCACGAACTCCCCCACTAACTTATCTACATCATGGAAAAGCTGTCGGGTTTCTTCAACATTTTTGACAGCATCGTAGGAAGTAAAAACCATCTCCTTTTGTAGCGCCTGCTGCCCGATCCAGAACTCGTAAGTATTGGCGATGTGCACCAGCAAGCTCCGGATGCTTCCTCTCCCAAACGAGCTGTTTTCCTTGCAAAAATCTGCCGCAGACAGGGAATTACAGTATTGCAGAAGCACTTCTCTGGATCCCCTTACCCAACTATACTGCAAAGACATGACACTTTCCATACCTAGACCTTTCTGGTTCTACCGTGCAACTATCTGTCAAATAACAGCCGTTCGCCTTTCTTGCTTTCGTCAAAGGCGCCATTTTCAAAAGCGAGGTGACCGGAAACGAAGGTATGGGTGATGGTGCTGTTGAAGGTATGGCCCTCAAAAGGCGACCAATTGCACTTGTAGTAGGTGTTCTCTTTGGTCACGGTATAAGGCTTGTTCAGATCCACCAGCACCAGGTCAGCCCAGTAGCTTTCGCGGAGGTAGCCGCGCTCGCGCACATTGAAGAGAATAGCTGGCGCATGCGCCATTTTCTCCACCACTTTCTCGATCGTCAGCTTACCTTGTTTGACAAACTCGAGCATCATCTGCACCGAGTGCTGCACCAGCGGCACACCTGATGGGGCCTGCTTGTACTTGCCCTGCTTCTCGTCCCAGGTATGTGGGGCGTGGTCGGTGGCGATCACGTCGAGCTTATCTTCGAGCAAACCTTGTAGTAGGCCTTCTTTGTGGCGATGCTCTTTTACGGCCGGGTTGCACTTGATCAGGGTGCCGAACTTGTCATAGTCTTCTTTGTCGAACCAGAGGTGGTGCACGCATACCTCAGCGGTGATGCGCTTCTGCTCGAGCGGAATGTCGTTGCGGAACAGCTTCAGTTCTTCTTCCGTGGAAATGTGCAGGATGTGCAGGCGGGTGTTGTGCTTCTCGGCCAGCTTCACTGCCAGGAAAGATGACTTGAAACACGCCGTCTCGTTGCGGATTTCGGGGTGGCACTTAATAGGTATATCCTCGCCGTACTTCTCTTCATAGATGGCCATGTTGTCGCGGATTGTCTGCTCGTCTTCGCAGTGCACGGCTATCGGCAGCCTGGCCTTAGCGAAAATCTGCTCCAGCGTCTCCTCGTTGTCTACGAGCATGTTTCCCGTGGAAGAACCCATGAAAATCTTGATGCCGCAAACGGTGTTAGGGTTGGTGAGCAGCACCTCGGCCAGGTTGTCGTTGGTGGCGCCCATATAGAAGGAATAGTTTGCCAGCGAGGTCTCGGCCGCGATCTTATACTTATCTTCGAGCAACTCCTGCGTTACAGTGTTGGGTACCGTGTTAGGCATCTCCATAAACGAAGTCGTGCCGCCTGCCACAGCCGCTCTTGCTTCAGTCTCGATGCTGGCTTTGCGCGTAAGTCCCGGCTCGCGGAAGTGTACCTGGTCGTCGATGGCGCCGGGCAACAGGTATAGGCCGGTAGCGTCGATGGTCTGGTCAGCTTCGGCGGCTATACCTTGCCCGATTTGGGCAATGCGACCTTCTTTCACCAGCACATCGGCGGTGGTAGTGCTTCCTTCGTTTACAAGCTGTGCGTTCTTTATCAGGATAGATTTCATGCTGCTAAGGTATGTGCTCAACAAAGTTAACACACATTAGCAAAGTTTCCTGCACAAAAAGGCCCTGATTGCTATACCTTAAATGAAAAGCTATACCTGCCGCTATTCGGGCTGCATCAGTTTGCCGATGAAGAGAATGGCTCCCGAGGATTTCTCCCGGATCATGAAAACAAAAGGCCGGTCAATGCGCACAGAGGGGGGCAATGAGGTGAGCATTATACCGGTGGAGGTGGCCGCTGCTGCTTCCGTACCTTCTTCGTTCACTTCTACAAAAGTCTTGTGCTTTACTTCGGAGATCGCCAGGTTAGAACCGCCTTCTACCATCCGGCTAAAGTTGGCTCCACCATTAAAAGCAACGCCCATACCCAGCTGGCTCAGCATGTCTTTCAGCTCTTTGCTGTACTCGAGTTTGAACTTGGGCATGTAGAGTTCGTAAGTCGTTTCCTTCGCATCTGCCAGTAAAGTTGCCAGTCGGGCCGCATCGAGTTCCTGCACCACGTCCTGCACCGTGCGGTCACGGCCGGGCACCAGAATCGTCATGCTGTATTGCCGGTTGCCGTAGGGCAGGTCGATTAGTTGCAGGCGGTCATCCTGGTAGTGCAGGTATTTGCCGTCTTTCATCGCCATAAAGTCAGGCGTAACGGTATTGCCGCTCTCCAGTTGGAAAGGGCCCGGCTGAGTCAGCTTTTTATCGAAAGGAAAGGTCCAGGTGCCTTTAAAATAAATGGCATTGATCAGGAACAGGATATGCTCGCGCCGCACCTCGTCCACGATCGTCTCAATTTTGCCATTGGTTTTACTCTTCACCCAGTTGTTCATCTGGTCTTTGGCGGCCGGAGAGGAAAAATCGAGCCCCTGTACTGTCGCGTCGTAGTAGGTTTGATTTGTTTTGATGAAAGGTGCCTGCAATTTATACTCATTGCTGTGCCACATGGAGTTGGCAGAAGTGAATACCACCTGCTTGTCTATACCTTTCAGCAACGCGTCGAGGTCCCTGAAGGATTTGTTGATCTCTTCGTCGGTTGGCAGTGTAAAGCCGAGTGCTTTGCGCATGGCTTCTTTCGTTTCGCCATCGGCCCCGTTGTAGGCCATTCCCAGCGACATGCTGATGCTCAATGGAGAGATGAAAACATTCTCCGGCCCTTCTGCCTCACTCAATTGCGCAAAAGCCCGGAAAGCAAAGTCGTTGGAACTCGCCACTGTCTTTTCTTCCTGTGCCGTTAGCGGACGGGTGTTTGGCGAGTTATCTGCCAGCTCTTTTTTACAACCAGAAAAAAAACTCACCGCCACAAGGGCTATACCTGAGAGAAACACACTTTTACTCATGAGTAACATTGGGGTAAAATAAAGTTCTATACCTGAAAGACCCGGATTGTAGCGGGATGGTTGCATGGGGTTAATTCTGGTACTTCAACCCAGGAAAACACTGCGGCCCCACAGCCCCGCCACCGTACTCCAGCACGACCCTATCAGTATAGAGCACATAAGTATAGCCATCATTATAAGTAGCAACTAAACTGTCAGGTATGGGTTGATCGAACAAGTTGTAGAAATACATGCCCATACCGCTTCGTTGAAAGCCTATGTTAAAAGGTGAACTGTTGGTTACAGAAATGCAGTCGGCCTCATCTAACTTTAGTTTTAAAGTTTTCAGTGTTTCCTGTGACCAACCTAGCGATGCAATCATAGAGTCAACTTTTGGAGATTTAATCTTCAGATCCCAGTTACTATTCTGTATTGATTTGCCCGTTAGTGAATCTTTAGACAGGATGTGAAAAATTCCTAACTCCCTGTTTCCATCAAACTCAATCTTTACAGTTTTATTGGCAGGAACTATAGATTCATAGTAAGCTTTAAGGTTTTTTATTTCGGCAGTTCTGGATTCGTAATGCTCGATCAGGTCTTGCCTATTGTAATCCCTATCAAAAACTCCGAACGCATACAAAACTGCAATGACGTAGCCAACAAAAGAAAGGAAGCCTATACCTGCGATAATAAACACCCACTTGAGTATCTTTTTGAACATACTTTGATCTGATAAGCACCATTGGTATCAAAAATCAAGGTACTACTATTCATCAACAACTCCTCTCTCTTTATCCCGCTCCCGCAAATTTCCCGTACCTTTGCATATTAACACCAAACACAAGTACCACAAACATGGCAGAAGAAGCGGAGAAAGAAATAAGCACGTTCGAGGATTTTAAGCTGAACCGACAGCTGCTCAACGCCATTGAAGAGGCAGGCTACGAAAAGCCAACGCCTATCCAGCTCAAAGCTATACCTGTGATCATGGGCGGGCACGATGTGATGGGCATTGCCCAGACCGGCACGGGTAAGACAGCGGCCTTCCTGCTGCCAATCCTGATGAAAGTGAAGTATGCCCAGGGTACCAACCCGCGCGCAATCATACTGGCCCCTACCCGCGAACTGGCTATGCAGATTGAGGAGCACATTACCTTGCTGGCCAAATATACCGACCTTCGTCATACTGTTATCTACGGTGGACTGGGACCCAAAACTCAGATCGAGATCCTCAGCAAAGGCATCGACATACTGGTAGCCACACCCAAACGCCTGATGGAGCTATACCTGAAAGGCGACCTTATATTAAAAGAAGTAAAGACGCTGGTGCTCGATGAGGCTGACAAAATGATGGACATGGGCTTTATGCCGCAGATCCGTCAGCTCTTGGAAGTGTTGCCACGCAAGCGCCAGAACCTGCTCTTCTCAGCTACCATGCACCCCAAGGTGGTAGAATTATCTGAGGAGTTTCTGGAGTTCCCGACCCGCATTGAGGTCACGCCGCAGGCTACGCCGGTAGAGACGGTGAGTCAGGTGCTGTACCAGGTGCCGAACCTTCGCACCAAAATCGCGATGCTCGAGCATCTGATCCGTGACAAGGAAACATTCAACCGCGTGATCATCTTTACCCGAAGCAAGAAAAACGCTGAGAACGTGGCCAAGTTTCTGGACCGTCGTGAGTACGGCGAGGTTCGTGCTATACATGGTAACAAAGGCCAGAATACCCGCATTAACTCCATGGAGGCTTTTAAAGGTGGTGAAGTCCGTTTCCTGGTAGCAACCGACGTCGCCTCTAGAGGTATAGACGTAACCATGGTGAGCCATGTGATCAATTTCGATGTGCCGTTTGTGTACGAGGATTATGTGCACCGCATTGGCCGTACGGGTCGTGCCGAGAATGTGGGAGCAGCGATCACTTTTGCGAACCCGGCCGAAATGTACCACATCCGCAAGATCGAGAAGCTGATCCGGATGCAGATACCGGAGGAGCCGATGCCGGCGGAAGTAAAAATTCACGATATTACGTTTGAGGAGCAGCAGGCCATTGCCCGCGACATCGACCACCAGAAGCGCAGCGACAACCCGGACTTTAAAGGCGCCTTCCACGAAAAGAAAGCTATACCTAAGAAGCGACCGGAAAGCAAGCGCGACCCGAGAGCCTCATTCTGGCAGAAGACAAAAAAGAAGAAAAAATAAGTGAGAACACCCTGTCTGATACGGCGGGGTGTTTTTATTTACAGGTATAGCAGCGCCATTTCCTCAAAGCGGTAGACCAGCGCGGTCAGAATAAAGCTCCATATAGTGCCACTCCAGAGCATATGCAGGAAAATCTTGCGGCGCGGCGCACCAAACACGGCAGCTACCACGGTGCCGAAAACCGGCGAAAGCAAAATCGGCGTGAAGAAAGCGACGCCCACCACTCCAAAGTTGCGCCAGATCCGGATAATGCGTCGGCTCCTGCGACTGAAAACAGGTTTTTGACGGTCGCGTCGGTAGGCTGCATACCATTTGGAGGCCTGCCGCCCAATATAAGAAAACACCAGCACGCTGGTCATCATCCCTAAAACCGTCAGGAAAACTGTTTCGAGGTAAGACAGCCCCAGCGATACACCCGCCAAAGGCCCGCCAATGAACTTGACCGTGCTCACCAGGTATACCGACATGTATTTGAGAAGTTCCTCCACTAGCCCTCCTGCACGCTGATGCGAATTTAAGTATAGACAGGCTCTAAGCGCCCAGATTCATTTTCATTTGATACAGGTCGATCCCTTTTGTCCAGAAATCCTGCTCCACTTTCTCCAGTTCAAAGCCCAGCTTCTGATAAAACGGATACACAAACTGACTCGTGCGTACCTGCAGCCATTGCATACCGGGCTTTTCCTTCAGCTTAGAAATACGAAACAAGGTCAGCTCCCGCCCTATACCTTCGCCCTGAAACGCAGGATGGATCAGATCCCAGGACAGCCTGGCCCAGGTATAGCCATCGAAATAATTGATACCGCCTGCACCCACTACCTGCCCCTCCTGCTCTACCACAAAATAGTCTTCGCGGCGCTCTTGCAGGTATAGCACAAAGTCGGCTTCCTCGTCGGGTGCAAAATAAGTTGGCGTGTTGAGCCGCAAAATCTGCAGCAGCGCCTCCTGGTCAGCCGTGATATAAAGCCTGATCATAATTGGCAGGTATAGCTATACCTTCGGACCGAAAGCCAGATCGCCGGCATCGCCGAGACCGGGCACGATGTAGAAATTCTCGTTCAGGCTTTCGTCCATAGCGCCGAGCCAGATGTGTGCTTCCGGCACCTCTTGCTGCACATACGCGATACCTTCCGGCGAGGCAATGGCAGCTGCAAAATGTACCTGCACCGGCTTGCCGTGGCGCAGCATTCCTTTATAAGACTTCACAAGCGAACGGCCAGTAGCCAGCATCGGGTCCGCCAGAATCAGAATTTTGTCGTGCAGGTCGGTTGAGGCCAAATATTCCATGTTGATCTGCAGCTCCGTGTTTTGCTCCTCCACCCGATAGGCTCCCACAAACGTGCTGTAAGCTTTATCAAAGTAGTTGAGCATACCGTTGTAGAGCGGTAATCCGGCCCTTAAGATAGTGGCCAGCACTGGTTGTGCCGTCAGCAACTCAGTTTGGGTAGTCGACAGTGGCGTCACAATGTTGCGGGTTTCGTAAGGCAGCGTTTTGGAAATCTCGTAGGCCAGCAGTTCACCCAGTCGCTCCAGGTTACGGCGGAAGCGCAGGCTGTCGTGCTGCACCGAAACGTCGCGCAGTTCGGCTACAAAATGGTTGGCTAGCGATGGGGTTGCGGTGAGGATGTGCAGGTTATCGTTTTGCATGGCTATGGCTGTTTTGATAGGCTAAAGATACAGTCTTTCGGTCGTGTGGCAATCTCTGGGGATCAAAAACGTTAAACCGGGCAAGTGCTATACCTGTATAAGACTGAGCTATACCTGCTTTCATCGGTCGGCATCATGCAATTTCATGTGTTTTTGTTAATATTGTAACTTCTAAATAAGTACCTTACAAATCGCTTTCCCCTGATTAGAACTTTCTTTTTATGAGAAATATACTTGCCGCTATGGCACTTAGTCTGCTGGCTATACCTGCCGTGCAGGCGCAGGACGTGTACGTGCCTTACGACCGCGACACTTACCACCTGATAGACCGCTACCAGATCAAACTGGGAACAAAAGTGCCGGAGATGCATACCAGTGTGCGTCCGATCGGTCGCCGCGACGTAGCTGCTTTGGCCGAAGCTGCCACAGGCGAGCCGCGCTCCAACGCCGACATGTTCAACATCCAGTACCTGCTCAACGACAACTGGAACTACACCACGCAGGCCAACGACAATAACAGCGAGCGCCCGATCTTCAACACCTTTTACCGCAACAAAACCGACCTGTATCACTACGATTCGGAAGATTTTACTTTGCGCGTGAATCCGGTGCTTCACCTGGAACTAGGCCATGACGACCAAAGCGACGGCATGCGCTACGTCAACACCAGAGGTATACAGATCGAGGGCAGCATCGACGATCGCTTTGGTTTCTATACCTTCATTGGCGAGAACCAGGCGAAGTTTGCCGACTATGTGGTGGACCGCATCCAGCGCGATGGCGTGGTGCCGCACGAAGGTCTTTGGAAGACTTTTAAGAAAGATGGCTACGATTTCCTGACAGCAAGGGGGTACATGAACTACTCGCTATCGAAGCACGTGGAGATACAGCTGGGCCACGACCGTCACTTTATCGGCGACGGCTACCGCTCACTCGTTTACTCCGACTACGCACCACCGGCTTTCTTCCTAAAGCTGAACACCCGCGTTTGGAAACTACACTACATGAACCTTTTCCAGGAGCTGACTGCTGACTACCGCAGACGTAGCGGCGGCGACCGACTGCTTCCTAAAAAGTACATGGCCCTGCACCGCCTGGGTGTCAACATTACCGACAACTTAAATGTGGGCTTGTTTGAGCAGATCATCTTCGGGCGTGAGAAAGGCAAGTTTGAACTGCAGTATCTCAACCCGATCATTTTTTACCGCAGCGTGGAGCACAACCTGGGCAGCCAGGACAACGCCATGCTGGGCCTTGATTTCCGCTGGAATCTCTTCAACACAGCGCAGCTTTACGGTCAGTTAGTGCTCGACGAGTTTGTGCTGAACGAGGTAAAATCGGGCGAAGGCTGGTGGGCCAACAAGCAGGCTGCCCAGGTTGGTGCAAAATACATTGATGCCTTCGGCCTTTCCAATTTAGACCTGCAGGGCGAGGTGAACATTATCCGCCCCTATACCTACCAGCACCGCGACGGCAGCTCCAATTATCAGCACAACCGCCAGCCGCTGGCCCACCCGATGGGCGCCAACCTATACGAGTTTGTAGGTATAGCCCGCTACCAGCCGCTGCCTCGTCTTCATTTGGTAGGCAAAGCCATCGCTACCCGATTCGGTCAGGATGAGATCTCAGCAGAAGGCGACACCATCAACTGGGGAAACAACGTGAACCTGGATTATAACTCAAGGCCGTTTAACTATGGTCACGAGATTGCCCAAGGTATACGTACCAACCAACTGCACCTCGACCTGACGGCTACTTACCAGTTCAAGCACAACTTGTTCGTGGACCTGAAAGGGATCATCCGCCGCACCGATGCTGAGGTGAGTTCATTGAGCAAAAACACTGTGTTTTCCTCAGTGGCGCTGCGCTGGAACATCGCCCAACGACTACACGAGTTTTAACAGGTAGGTATAACCATACCTGGAGCGGGGAGTCTTTAGAAATGAAGGTTCCCCGTTTTCGTTTTAGAAGCGCGTCATACATACCTGTTCTAATTTACTTATCTTTGCAGCGGCTGCGTGTACGGCAGGTATGGCGTGGTCAGAAATATTGTAATTCACTAATAATTAAAAACTTCCGGCAAGCTACTCGTGCATTACGGGCAGCAGACGGCGCAGCCGCCTATACCTGCAACAGGTCAGGATGGCCTCCATTAACATGAAGACTTACCTCCGGATACTGCAGTTTGCAAAGCCCTATAGTCGCTTTGTGCCGCTTTATACTATTTATACCGTGCTGGGCATTATTTTCGGCCTGCTCAACTTCACGCTCCTCATTCCGCTGCTCAGCGTGCTTTTTGGCACGGTAGGCGCAGACGATGCCGCCGCTATGGTGACCACCAAGCCTGAATTCAGTTTCTCACTTGAGTATTTCAAAGACTTCTTCAACTACCATTTCGGACAGGTGATACTGGAAAAAGGCAGGCAGGGTGCTTTGCTGTTCGTCTGTATTATCATTGTATGCTCCGTTTTCCTTTCGAACCTCTTCAAATACCTCGCACTGAGAGTAGTAGGAGCATTACGGGCACATGTAGTCAAGAAGATTCGCCATGCCACCTATGAGCGTGTGACACAGCTGCACATGGGCTATTTCAGCAACGAGCGCAAAGGCGATTTGATGACCCGTATGACGGTAGATATTCAGGAAGTAGAAAACTCTGTGGTCAACACGATGACTGTGGTGATCAGGGAGCCCATTTCTATTATCGCCTTCTTTGTCGTGCTGTTCACCATGTCCGTTAAACTGACGCTTTTCACGCTGATTCTTCTTCCGCTCTCAGGTATACTCATTGCAGGTATAGCCAAGCGTCTGAAGCGGGCCGCGCAGCAAGGCCAGGAATCGCTGAGCTTTATCCTGACGATCATAGACGAAACGTTGAGCGGCATACGGGTGATCAAAGCTTTTAATGCCGAGCCATACATTATGGACAAGTTCAACCAGCAAAACGACCGCTATGCTCACCTGCAGCGCTCCATTGCCAACAAGCGCGACCTGGCCTCTCCTTTTTCGGAGTTTATGGGCGTGACAGTGGTGGCCGGCCTGCTTTGGTTTGGTGGCAACCTGGTGCTTAATCAGCAATCTGAGCTGAAAGCAGAAGAATTTATCACCTACATTGTGCTCTTCTCGCAGGTGCTTGTGCCAGCCAAGGCCATGTCGGCGGCTTTCAGTAACATACAGCGCGGCCTGGTTTCCGGCGACCGTATTCTGAAAGTGATCGATACTGAACCGCAGGTAACGGACAAGCCGGATGCGAAAGTATTGCCGGAGTTCCGTCACGAAATCGATTTCCGGGATGTGAATTTCAGTTATGGCGATCACACGGTGCTGCAGAACATCAACTTCAGTATAGAAAAAGGAAAAACAGTGGCCTTAGTCGGACCGTCAGGAGGTGGCAAGTCTACGCTGGCCGACCTGATTCCGCGCTTCTACGACCCGACGGCGGGCAGCATCCTGATCGATGGCCACGACATCCGGGATTATACCTCAGTTTCGGTGCGCGACAAGATAGGTGTGGTAACGCAGGAGTCCATCCTTTTCAATGATACGATCTTCAATAACATCGCCTTCAACAAAACCGACGCAACGGAGGAGGAAGTGATGGCAGCAGCCAAAATTGCCAATGCCCACGAGTTTATTGTAAAAACACCGGAAGGTTACCAGACTCTCATCGGTGATCGGGGTAGCCGTTTGTCGGGTGGACAGCGCCAGCGCCTGAGCATTGCCAGAGCCATTCTGCAGAACCCGCCTATCCTGATTCTGGACGAGGCCACTTCGGCGCTGGATACCGAATCGGAGAAACTGGTGCAGGAAGCGTTAACTAATTTGATGAAAAACAGAACGTCCGTTGTGATCGCGCACAGGCTGAGCACCATCCAGCATGCCGACGAGATTGTAGTTTTACAACAAGGCAGCATTGTGGAGCGTGGCACGCACGAAGACCTGCTGCAACAGGGCGGATTGTACGCAAAACTTACACAAATGCAACTGGTATCATAAAAGCATTTGACGCTTTTGTGTTACTAACCATTGCTTTAAATTAAATATTGGCCTCAACATTTCGGTATATTCACATTTTTTTATAGTTTAGCCCGAAACAGTTTTGCACCAAAATCCAACCTTAAAGCATGAAAGAACTTAAGACACTCTCAGATGTGATCATTTTCTGCTACGCTATGTTTATAGCACTTTTGCTAACAAACCTGCTGGACCATAAAGCCATATTTGAAATTGCAACTGAAGAGCAGGCGCTCACACTTTATAAAGCACTCGGAGCACTTGGCGCCGGCCTGATGCTGGTAAAGCTATTGATCGGAAAGCTTTACATTACGTCGCTCAAATACGACAGGCACATGGCTCAGGTAAAAATCAACGAGCTGAAAGCCGATCTGTATGAGCGCAAACAGGAATACAGAAGCAACAGCTACAAAGAATCTGTCCGTATGGAGATGGCTGTAGCGAGCAACTAATACTATACATGACCCAAACCATACTTCAGGAGCTGCAGGAAGCGCAACAGACGCTCCACAATTTTATAGCTGACCCTAATAATATTGTTGCCATTGAGAAAGCTGCAGCTGCCATGGCCGATGCCATAGCAGCTGGTGGCAAAATTTTGTCGTGCGGCAACGGTGGCTCCATGTGCGATGCCATGCACTTTGCCGAGGAACTGACAGGCCGTTACCGCGAAAACCGCCAGGCTATACCTGCCATCTCTATTTCTGACGTGAGCCACATGAGCTGCGTGGGCAACGACTACGGCTACGATCATGTATTTTCCCGCTACATCGAAGCACTGGGCAACAAAGGCGACGTGTTGCTGGCCATCAGCACCAGCGGTAACTCCGCTAACGTGCTCAAAGCAGCCGCAGCAGCCAAAGCCAAAGGTATGACCGTAGTTGGCCTCACCGGCAAAGACGGCGGCAAACTGGCTGCCTTCTGCGACGTAGAAGTGCGCGTTCCACACCAAGGCTACGCCGATCGCGTCCAGGAAATCCACATCAAAGTCATCCATATCCTGATTCTGCTGATCGAGAAGCGGATTTGTGGGTAAGGTATTAAGGTATAGGTATAACTTGCTGACAACCGCTTACACGAGCGGAGTCACGCCAAAACCCGCAGCGTCTCTCATACCTGCGAGTGTTTAGTGTTAACTACGCAGGTATAGTTTGAGTACTCCCATTGATTTGCCGTACCCTGCGAATTACCTCCCCTAGCCGCTCCTTTTGTAGAGGACACCCTACCCCTTCAAAGGGGGACTTTTCAGCTGAGACCATCCCCTAGGTATAGCTTCGTATCAATGTCCACTGACAGGTATAGCAAGATTAACTTGCCCCTGAAGCTACGAAGCAAATCACAGTAGCAATGTGCACTTTACGACGCTCCACTGTTGGGGGTGAAGGGGTCCCCCTGTCAAGAGCGTTCAGCGAGTGGGGGTAGGGGCCCTCGATTTGGAGCGTCTTGATTTTTTTGCTTACTGGGGGTAGGGGGCACTACTGTTCGAAACCTTGTCAAGTGACGAATTTTTCCATTTTGGCAGGGTCCCCTCCGCAGAGCAGCACGATCTGTCTGACTATTTCCACGTCCAATTCC
>NZ_JAHZTC010000033.1 GCF_019599265.1 Pontibacter sp. HSC-14F20
ACCTGAAAGCCCAAACAAGTAGTTCAGGGGCCAGCCTCTTCCGACTTAAAACCCATAACGGGTCGCACGGTTAGTGCAACCACGGCTTCATTGTCGGCACTCCGTACCCAACGAAGCCTTAGTTGTTAGGCAGAGGTATTATTCTGTTTTACTGGTCTCAATGTTGCAATTCTTTTACTCATTGTCCAATTTTTACTTTCTATTATAAACTGCTGTAGCTTAATCAAGTTTATCCAATAATTTCTATGAAAACTATTTTTCGGGGATTGGATAAGGTCTCTTAAAATCAATCCTAAAAATTGATGAACTTCACTCCAAATTGTAATTTGTATAACAGTTAGGTTGTTAAGTTCTTGAGTTTTTGAAGGGTTTTCCGTTGTATTTTCTCTGTTCAATGCGTAGTCCCATTGACCATGTGCAATTTTATTTCGCAATTCACTTGGAGTCTTTATGAAATTGTTGATTATGTTCTGCAATTCACCTCTTCTACTTAATAAGTCTGCGTTTTGTCTCCAGTTTGTACTAACCTTATCAAATGCCATATCAAATAATAATTCCCAAGCTTTAACCACTCCGTTTTTAGCTTTTTCTGCCTTTATTTTTTCTATTTCAGTGTCCATAAAGCCGTCAGGAGTATTTACAATTTGTATGAATTGGGCTTCTGATAGGGTACAATAAACAAGAGCATAGAGTTTAGTATTTAATTCTACCTGAAATTTATCTTTCTTTCTTAGATACGTGTTTATTGTCCTAACTAAATTTGCTTCGACTTTTTTTAGTTTTCTGACATTTTTGCTTTGCAGAACATATAAGTCGTAAATCTCCTGGCGAGTCATATGTCTTGTCTTTAAATTAGTGGGGGGATGGGAATCGAACCCATCATCTCCAAACTGTTTCCAGTTTAGTGCATTACTCCTATGTTATGCTTCCCCCATATTTTTTTTTCTATTTATACTTGTGCCTAACTACTGGATATGCGTAAATATACGCTTATCTGCACTATGTACTGAAGTGGTTCTGCTCTTTCTTAAAGCTAAAATTTGCTTTTGATGGCTATTTTGAGGTCTTCTTCCATAATATTACTCCTATACAATATAAAGAATAATCTGGTTACCCAGTGAGCATTCCCTGTTTTTAGCGGGGATACGCCAGGGATGCGTTGATTTCAATATTTAAATCTGAAAGATATTACTGTTATTTTGGCTAATTGAATGAGCATAATCATTCAATTAGCTGTGCAGTGTTCTGCAAATCAGATAAGTATTAATAACCAGCATTACCTTCTTGAAGAAACTTAATGTAGTTATTCAATAAGCCCTGAATCTGTTGAGATGCTACAGGGTTAGCTGAATGAACATAAAATTTTAGTTCTGACAAGTTTAAGCCCGATTCATACACAAGCCACTTTGCAGCAGCATAGCCATCTGGCGCAACATTACCCTCGGAATCTAAACCTAAATCATTGTCGAAGCTTATGAAATCAGGCAATCCCTTCTCTCTTATCACAGATTTGAAGTCTTCGAAGTTTCTTACAATGAAAAAATCCGATTCAGCCATGTTGCTGTAAACCATGTCTACCGTTCTGATGTCGTCAAGAAAAAGGCTATATTTCTTTCTGTTGGTCATTATGGTCTAACCTGTTAAAAGTCATCATACTTTAACAGCTTCTTTTTGATAACTCGATTCTTATGAAAGTGTAAAATAGTTTATTTAAAAGCCTAATAACAAGGAAGATAAATAGTAATGAATTTACGATACCACTAATAGGTGTTACTCGTTATTTTGAGTCAATTGTTTAAATCTTCCAATAAGCAATGGAAGCCCATTATTTAGCCACCAGTCATTGCTCACAAAACCGCTCGACATTCCTCCTTTATCGAAACTTTTTATAAAAATCTCCTTCCCTGCCACTAAGTCCTCTCCTGTTATGGATTTGAATGCTTTATGAAATAGTGTTTCGAATTCGCTCACGTCCTTAGGCAGCGCATATTCAGACATATAAGCACGTATCGACTCCCATAAAAAAGGGTCGCCTCTTAGTCCCCACTGACCTGGTTCTGGTGTAAAGATTTTCTCCATGTTTATTTCCATACAAGCTGAGTTACATTAGAATCTTCAATCTTATTAACTTTCAACACTTTAGTCCAATCACCATTTGTTAACGCTTTATGTGTCATGAAGTCTTCTGCGGTACCGATTGGTTCATCGACCATATCATTCTTCTCCATATCCTGTGATTGGGATATTATTTTCATCTTATTCAAGTCCAATAAGGTATAACCAGTCTTATCTTCAGCAATTAGATACCCTCGACCAGATATTTCAATCTTTTTTAGTTGTACTTCATCGCTGTAATGAGCAACATGTATTACATGATTGACTGTCGCCTTGTTAGGGTATTCAACAGATAATATTCTGTTTACCAGCCCATCTGCGTTCATGAAGTTTTCATATTTGAGAGTTACTGAGTAAGATTTTTCTCCTACACTGAAATCAGCCCTTGGAGCCTTCTTAGCTTCATTTTGAGAATGGTCGACAGTACAGGCAGTCAAGCTTAGAAAGGCAACTATGATGGTGATGTACTTCGTGATGGGGATACACATAAAAAGTATGAATATGCTAAATGGTATAAAAAAGGCAAATAGAATTGGATGTAAGAATTAAAATTCAATTTATACAATAAATCATTAATATATAGCGATTTTACCCTATTTTTAAGTTGAGTTTGAAGTGGCTATTACCAGTTCTTGTAAAGCTTAATATGGGCTACTTTCACAACATGCTTAATATAACTTCGCCATAAATGAACAGCCCCTTCAAAATATTCCCATCCACTGGGTATAAGAATTCACAATTTCAGGCTACTGCCCAATTGAGCAACCTACTAATACGGTTTATATTGGATGGAGAGGTTGAGTTAGAAATCATCGCAAACCCTGAACATCCAACTTTGATAACCAAGTTGAGCAAACCAGGAAAATACCAGGCAGTATGCATAGTTAATGGGGTAAAACACTCCCAATCAATTGAGATAAAGGATGCAATCAGGCTTGGCTCGGGAGAGTTCAAGGCAGCTTATACTTTTGATAGTATTGACTATTCCTTTCTGTTGATGAAGGACAAGATGCTGCTTTTTGATGAAAAAACAAACACAATTCTAACCGAGAATGATATAAGCCCGACTGATATTAGAAAGATAGATGACCAACATGTACTATTCATCACTAAAATCGGTAACAATGAAAGCGGAATCTGGAACTTTGGCATCTTCGACACAGACAAGCTGAGCATCAAGTCAGAACTATTAAGTAAGTATCAAGTCGTTGTTCACAATTCACTGGCAAACAAAATCTGGCTTTATGATGTAGTGAGCGAAACCATAGTTTGTTTCGAGATAATTGAAGGAGCTTTTAAATTATGCTATCAAAGCCTCATAACTTCAAACTATAAGCATACCGATGACAGGCTTCTATTCATAGAATCAGACAATACTATTGCAGTCATACACACGGAAAGCCTCCGATTAGCTGAAATAACCAAAAGTCCTTCCACAGCAATTGATTTTGATGGTTATGTGTACAGCTTGGTGGATAATGGCATTCACATTTCAGGATGTTTCGAGACACTTAACCAAGTCATAGGTGTAAACATTGAAAATGTTAATTTACGCACTGACAGACTCTTCTTTACGGGAAGCGGCTTTAAGAATTCGGACACCCTGCCCATAGAACCAGAACTTACAGAGGGAATCGTTTCCGATATTCTTGCAGCAGCCGACCCAAGCAAGACGAATCAGTACATTGCCTTACCAGAGCATGATGTTCCACTTACTACAAGCCCTGCCCATGAGCTATACCCCACAACTGATGGGGTATTCTTAGTAAGCAAAATAACTTATAGAACTATACAAGGAATTAACCTGAGCAAAGATGCACAAGGCGGCTGGCTCTACACACCCAAGATGTTAATATGGAATAAGTATATCATAACATTCCACTCAGCCTCTGATTCCAAGCAAATCATCCCTGAAACAGGTCTGCTACAAGTGCTTGCTTATAAACACCTCACGCTTGTAGTCAGGACTGAAAGCTCAGAGTTTGTATTGCGTGGCATACAAAAGAAGACATACCCTCTTTACAATGACATCAGGTTTATCAGTTATCCTGCCATGGGTCATGCATACATGATTACAAAATTCAAATCGTCTTATTCATTATATAACCTTGATGACTTTTCCACGCCTATACTGAAAGCAATAAGCATACATAACTTGTATCTGCTGGCTTACCATTCAACGCTCTGGTATTCCCCTGGCGAAATGGACAAAGTAAGCGACACTCGTTTGCTCCATGGTTTCAACCTTGCCACTGGCAGAAAGGTTGCAGTAAACATTGATGAAGCAAAGCACTCACAGTATAAGGCTGATTCTGATTTTATCTTCGGCAAGGATTACATCCTGTCCAGCAACAAGGTCCTTATTCACCCAGCCAATGGGAATATAAGAGATGCCGCTTTTGACAGTATCTTAGCCTATTCCGATAGCCTTAACAAAGTCATAACACGAAGGGGTGAGCATATTTACCTGATGCAATATAACGCTGAGAGCAGCAAATATGAAAATCACGAAATTAACTTAATCGGTACTTTTTACCGTGAGTCCTTTCTTTCACCGAACGGGAGATATCTGGTGCTGAAGGAGAAAAGCAACGATTACGAACTTTACAATTTAGAGAATGAGAAATCGGAACGCTTCTTCTCAGGTAATTTCCTGGCTTTTTCAAATGAAGGCAACCTGATTATTGAACCTGACCACAGAAGAAATGCCAAGGTGATTGACCCACTGACTTTTGAGGACATCACACCTCCCAATTATCATTACTACAGGTATCTCAGCCCTGATGGAAAACTTTATGCACAACTGTCATTGCTTGTAAAGTACTATGACAATGTAAGCGGGAAATATATTACTGATAAGGAGTATGCTGATTTGGTCAGTAAGCTTGACATGCCAAGTAGTTACTTTACCAGTGAAAAAACTGCCATACTCGAGAAATTGAAAAAGAACAGAGACGCCTACTATGCAGTCAACACAACCAGGTTAAACAGTCTGGGGGTTCATAATGCGGAAGACGTTTCTACTTCACGGTTTATGGAGGTGACTAAGTACATCGAAATCGGAATTACTGGTACAGACGTGGTACTGCCCATTGAAATTCCAACCGATGTAGAATTTTATAACTGGGGTGCTTTCAGCTATGACAACACCTTCTTCAGCTATGTTGGTAAACCTCCCCACAAAGGAGTCATCCATCTCTTTAAAATAGACTTTAATAATTCCAGTAATACCTTACGTCTTGTAGATTCTTTTGAAAGCAGATTGCCTCATAAGGCTGCATGGGTCTGTGGGTTCTCAAAACACGGATACTTCGCTACCTATGACAGTAACCCAGTTACATATGTTTTCAAAAAGCCAGAAGACCTTTTACTTAAAAAGCCTTCAGCTGGAGAACTGACACCACTCACAAACAATAGTGAAATACATCAATCTGACAGCTACCTTCTAACTAAGCTTGGGAAGAATTTTTTGTGTTTCAGTCCCGAAGGAAAATATGTGGCTCTCTCTGAACAAGGATACCATCCTCTCACCTTAGGCGGTTCTGGGCATCAAGAATCCAATGCTGTTCATATTGCAGAAGCTGAGACCCTTAATATCATTGATTCATTTATAGGACATGGAGATGCAATCAGAGAAGACTTTCATAAGAAAGTAGTTTTTGTAGCGTTTTCGGAAGATGAAAAGAAAATAATGTCCATGAGTAGGGATGGGGTTGTTATAGTCCGAAATATATCATTGTAGTACATACTTTATTTAATCAAGACCATGTTATTTACTCCAAACGGCTATCCTAAAATTAGACTGTCATATCTGCACAAAAATATAAATGGGGAAACACTGCTTCATGAGACCATAGATGAAGAAAGAATAGCTTACCAAAGAATTCCTAACATTCTAATGTTCTCAATAAATGATATGGGAAGCAGTAAGACAATAATGTATGATATGGGGAATGATATAGTGCTACAGGACGATAGCTACATTATGGTTAATTTCGAAGTTTTGGAGGTAGACCCCGATAAAGAATTAGTATTTGTTGGGACACTATGTAAGACAGATATCGAAGATGAAGTTTACAACATTAAGTTAGCAGGACGACTATTGAGGAGTTCAAACTTAGAATCGCTACCATACCTCACTTTACCAGAACGATAGGGAGTGTAATCTAAACTGTGTCATCTCTATATTTCAATTTACTGGCCCTGTTGGTGTACTGGCGTAAGTCCTTACAGCAACAGGGCCAAACTTTTGAAGCGCGGCTCACTTCAAGTCCAGCTGCATCCTGTCCCCGAACCAGATCGAGAGCTGCTGGGCCGTCTGACTCCAGTTAGCCAGCGGCATGACCCATTTTCTGCTGATGTTCTGATGAGACAGGTAAATCAGTTTCAGCAGGGCCATGTCGGAGGGGAAAGCCCCCTTGGTCTTGGTCACCTTGCGCACCTGGCGGTGAAAGCCCTCGATGGTGTTGGTGGTGTAGATCAGCTTTCGGATCGGCTCGGTGTATTTAAAGTACGTGGAGAGCCTCTCCCAGTTCCGTTGCCAGCTCTCAAGCACCTTGGGGTACTTCTTGCCCCACTTCTCCTCCAGTTCCAGCAGCCTAAGCTCAGCCAGTTCTTTTGTCTCTGCCCGGTACACCGGCTTGAGGTCCCGCATGAACTCCTTCTGGTCTTTAGAGCCCACATACTTGAGGCTATGGCGGATCTGGTGGACAATGCAGCTCTGCACCTCGGCCTGTGGGAAAACACTGCCGATGGCCTCGGCAAAGCCCTTGAGGTTGTCGATGCAGGCGATGAGCATGTCGGCTACGCCCCGCTGCTGCAGGTCGGTGAGCACCGAGAGCCAGAAGGTGGCCCCCTCGCTCTCCGAGACGTACACGCCCAGCAGCTCCTTGTGGCCGTGGCGGTCGATGCCCAGGATGTTGTAGACGGCCTTGGAGACGGTGCGCCCTTCCTGCCGCACCTTGTAGTGCATGGCGTCGAGCCAGACAATGCAGTAAAGCCTATCCAGCGGCCTTGCCTGCCACTCCTTGACCTGGGGCACGATCTTCTCGGTCAGGGCAGCCAGCGTGTCATGGGAAATGTCCATGTCGTACATCTCTTTCAGGTGCGAGGAGATGTCCCGCAGGCTCATGCCCAGGCCGTACATGCTCAGGATGCGGGGCTCGAGGTTTTCGGCCAGCACCGTTTCCCGTTTTTTGATGATCTGCGGCTCGAAGCCTGCCGAGCGGTCGCGGGAGGATTCTATTTCAATCACGCCGTCTGAGGTGCGGACTTGCTTCGAGATCTTGCCATTGCGCCGGTTGCCCTTCGCCCGCTGCTCGGCGTCCAGATGCAGATCCATCTCCGCGTCCAGGGCGGCTTCCAAGAAGTGTTTCAGCAAGGGGCCAAGGGCGCCGTCTTTGCCGAAGGTGGGTTTGCCGGTCCGGAACTCTTCCAGGAACTGGCGCTTGATCTTGTCCAGATCCAAGCCGTTTTTTTCTTCCATGTGTTCTGCGTTAAAGGTAATACTCAAAAACCTTTGACACAGTTAGTTTTACACCCTCGAACGATAGGTTATTTACCTATTATTCTGGTTAACAAAATCCTTGTTCAACCCTCTTTGCCTCCTGTTCTAAACTACCATTTGGATACCCAACGTTAAGGCATTCATGAACATAGCGTTCAAGGAAAGGTCTGAACCCACCTAATACTTCATACTGCATGGTATGGGTGAGTTCATGCACAACCAAGTTCTTGTTGTTCCAATGGTCGGCTCTAATGTAGATGCCATACCTAAATGAAACCCCAATTGTGCCAAGTGCCAAAAAACCTGTTAGTTCGATAGCATTTTTTAGTTCAGGGTGTGCTGGTAGCGGTATATAATTGACTTTTAAGAGTCTTATGCTATCAATATCATTTATACCAATTACATGTGCAATCCGCTTCTGACTATCATCCAGTGCAACACCGTGTTCACAGATGAACTTCTCCTGCTCTTCAGCCCAATCACAGGCAAGCGGAAGTAATCTATTTATTTGGGTAGGTGTAAGCATTCAAACCTTTGCTACATATTTAAATTATAAAGCGGAGCAAAATCATTATCCCTGAAACGTTGATAGGCAAAGTTTAGTAGTTGAATTGTATTACCACCATTTCCAATCCAGTTCTGAACAACATTATTCAACCGCAACTTACCCCTATCAACAGCAGCAGGGCTGAATGGCGTAACTACCGTAAATATCTTACTCGCACCAAAATGGAAATTACCGCAAGCTTGATTTGGATTCTTGCTTTGGTTAGTAATCTTCAACTCGAAGACTATTTTATTCTTTCTCTGATGTGGGAGCAAATCTACGATATTAGTCCAGTTATATTGAGTAGCTGGATTACCTTGCTGGACTTGAATTTCAACTGTGTAGCCTAATTCTTGGCACCCCCTTACAAACAGGTCAAAAGATTGAGTGTTATTTCTAACATTAACCAAACCAGTACCATCTGTTTTTATTCCTGATTTTCCAAAAATACTGGATGTATTAAAAAGCAGGCTCTTAGCTTTTGGGTTATTTAAACAATGGTAAATAAGGTCATAGTTTGGACCTATGTTATAAAGATTGTCATCACTTGCGTCATAACGTCCCTTATCATTCAGCCTCCTTTGAGTGCTATAAATAATGTCTGAATAGTTTATTTCTCTTCCGCTTAAGAAATCTACCAGATACTGTCTGGCATTTACACGTTTGTTAGGGCTGTTTTCTTCTATTATATCAACTAATGCAGCCCATTCATCATCTGTCAATAAGTATTTCCACATGCTTCCTTGGAGTTTGTTCCCATGATAGAACGGAATCCGTGGTCTTCCAATAGCTTGACCACCTGCACCTGGTGGTTGCTGCAAAGCAAGTATACCACTATCTACCAATTCTTGCTTATCCAGCATGTAGCTTATTGGTGGGAATGTACCTATGATGTACTGCCCATAATTGTTCAAGGGTAGTAAATCTTTGTATGGATGCATCTCGAATGCAGGGTTAGTAGGTAGTACTCCTAAATTTTCCACAAGCTGATTTAAAAAGACTGAATTATCCTCAATTAGTGTGGCTATGGTAAGTTCTTCAACAGGTATTTCAATCGCTCGTGAAAAGATTGAAAGAGCGTTTATTTTAAGCATGGGTTAAAAGCTTGTGCAGTAGTGATTTCTTTATCTATCGAGTAAAAGAAAATAAAAATCAAGACTTTGATTTACTAAGGCTGCAAATGACGAATATTCTTGATATAAAATATATGTATACTATAAACAAGTTTATCTGCGTATTAACGCAGTCTATTAATGATGAACAACTACTTCTCTTGTTTTAGCCATATAGAAATTATGTAACGTTGGGATTGTGATAGCATTCAAATACCATAAAGGCACTACTTTCTGCTTTATCTTTGGATTTAGCTTGTCAATAAGTGTAATCTTTTCGGTTCTATAAGCAAAACTTACCCATTTCCCTTTCTTGATTTCTAAATTCTTCCAAGTGATTATCTTATTGCTTTTGGTAAGGTGAATTCCTAATCTGTTTAACTGTACAGCTTTATTGATAGTTACCATGCCTCCATTATCCAGTTTCGATATTAATTTTGATACAATGTGAGGGGTAATGTAGTAATTAACTAAATCCACGATATCTAAGTATTTAGAATACTGATATGCTTCTGATGTTAAGAGAGATGCGAATGGAATTGAGATAGTTTCATTTTCATCTGTTCTAACAATAATATGAAAATCCATGTCTCCCCAAAAGAGACCAGTTTCCGCAACTCCATACATTATATCCGTAATGTGGTCAATTTCAAGTAAGCGTTTGTTGTATCGAACAGTTTGGTTATTTATTTCAAAAACATGTTTTAAAAACGGTATTGAACGTTTTATTTCTACTATTTCAAATTCTTCCTTTTGCCTGAATACTTCAGGATTAACTTGTATAGTGTCGTCTTTCGCTTTGAAATAGAAGAAGAAATAATTTTCATCATAATCACCTCGTAATTCAGGATTAGACAGCGTTTGGTATGCTTCGTTGATTTCAGCAAACAAAGCGTTATAGTAATCTGAATTAGTGGGATGTTTATCAGGGTGAAATTTTTTAGCACATATTCTGTATGCTGTCTTTATCTCTTCCTGTGATGCATTTGGCTCTACATCTAAAAGTTTATAGTAGTTTTTCATTTTACGTAGATTTTCCTCCAACACAACTTTGTAATGAATCCAAATACAAGCATCGTAGGAATCCCAATCCTGTTTCCATGCAAACCAGCGTCTGGATTAGACGACATTATCCCGTTAGCGAATAGTATAAATCCGAATAAGCAGATTATACCAAATACTATGGATAATAAAAGAAATAGTGCGATTTTCATTTTAGCTGATTTTAGTCATTTTGATTAACACCATTTAGCTTAATAAATGATGCCAATTCCTTAGCTAATAATAATCTTTCGTTTTCAGTTAAGGTATTAATAAAATTTGAATGTGACCAAGAACGAAGTCCTCTTAGTTTGTTGTGATTAACGAGTATGTAGGTGTTAATAGCACTTTGGGTATGCTCGTGACTGATATTGAATCTTGAAATTTCCTGGTTAGTTGAATCATCCATTATTCTTATCCAAATATCCTGAACCAATACTTCTGTCAAGGTTGGTGGAACCTTTAGATTTTTATCTATCCTGCTATCATAAGGCTCTTTACTGAGATATTCTGTTACTGGATAAGAAGGTGCTAAGTAGGTTTCAATCCTCTCTAATATGGTATAACCATTATTTGTTGAGTTTTGCTGTATCAAAGGTTGCCAAGTATCATTTGTAAGTGTTTTACCAGTTTCCTCATAAAATGCTGAACTTAAAATTTCTAATTCTGATACACCTGATAAAGCAAGATTTGCTATCTCGTTGTCAATCACCTCGTTTATTTTAGGCATGTATGAGTTTAGATTAAGTTTCCATTTGTTATTTTCAAATGAAAAACTAATTTCTAAATCAGAGAATTGCTTGCCGTTAACTATTAGGTCAGCATAAGCCCATTTACTTGCTACAAATCTAATTTTACCAATCGACAAGTTGACTTCTCTATTCAAACCACCATTTTCCCACATCAGTGTAGTGAATTTTCGTTTATCCAATCCAACCAATTCACTTTTAGAAAACTTGCCCCTGGGTATAAGTATATTCATCTTATCTGTAAATGACATCTTTGATATTTTACTGCTGTCGGCATAAAGAATATCAAATAGCATTTGCTCGTAAAAATCTAATGATGATTTAGAAATATAATTCACGGCAGCTTTACCATTACTTTCTTCTATAGCAGATTTATACTCGAAGAAAGCCCATGAAACTTTTTCAGCTTCTAACTCTTTGAGCCTGTTATTCTCTTCAATTTCATTGGCGATTGGGGTGGGTGACTGGCAAGATAGTACTGTTGTTAATATCAAGATGCATATGCAGCCTCTAATAGTAACCATTCTAATTAATGTTAGAGGATTCGAATATTTGTTCATAAGATTGAAGGCATACATATAAATGCTAATATATTATATAGCATTCATTTGTAATATAAAGAAAACAAATGTTTTATTGATAGCACTATCACTAATCGTGACTCGCCTACTGAGCGAGTTTACCAGTAAAGAAAGTTAGTTAAGTAATCTATGTAAAGTTCTGGGGAAACTCAAAGAGTAACCTTACTTATGTCCTACCAGAAAGGTGGAGATAATAATGTATGACTAAGATAGGATTGTGGAAGCCTGAGTGTGTACTAAGTGTAGAAAAGGAAAGTCGATTCAACGCCAGCAATACTGAAAATATCATCAATATTCAGACTGCACCCCACTTTGCTTTCTTACAAGAAATAAGTGTTTAACATGGAAATATGCATTGCAATGGCATATACAATGAAGAATCACTTTACGAGCATATTACCCGAACACTGTTATCTATTTGCCCACCTCTGCCTCAACAGCTCTTCTGAAAGGTCAAAACACTTATAGCCGTTGTATATAGTAGCGCCTTTTCTCATAAGGCACATGTTAAAAACTCTTATTACTCGGCTAAGTGGTTCTGATTCCAGAAACCTTTCAATATCATTCGCTGCTACCGTTAGAAACCTCTGGTTCTGACAACCAGTTTAAAAGTAAATTTGGAATTGCTTGAAAAGCGGAGAAGTGTGGACGTTGTAGAACGAGTATTACCAGGTTAAAAGACCTTAAGCAAATTTCTAAGAGAAGATTAACTTTAATGTAATATTCTCATCTGATGGTTCAGCAACTATATTTATAAATTCAGCGGTCTGAACTAAATTATTGTTATTACCTATATTGAACTTCAAAATAAGCTGTTCCTCAAATTCTAAAGCTATATTTCTCTTTTGAATTTCATTTTTTGTAAAGATGCTTATCACTCTGGTATTTGAAGAGATAAATACTAAAAAATCTACCTCGAAATTTAGATATCTATTGAGCAATTCGTCTGCATATTTATTATACCAGTTATCTAAATATATCACATCTTTCATTTCTATACTTCTAAAAAGGAAGCCAGTATAGTTTGGTTTAGGAGATGCAACATAGAATGCATTCTCTTCTTCTGATACAAAGATGTAGGTAGGGTTAGTAAATAAATTACTTGGCAAAACAGCCTGTGGTACATCAGATAGTTGACTGAGTGAGGTCAAATTAACATCAAAAACAATATAGCCTATGGTTGGCTGCCAACTAATCCCATTTTCATGCATGTATAAACCAGTAAATACACCACCAACTCCTTCATGTAATGTATAATTCCATATACCATAAGCTTGTAATATTGAAGTTATCACTAAGGATAATTGCTCAACTGTCCAAGATTTAAAATTACAAGTTTGTTTTTTTAAGTCTTTAAAATCAGAAGAAAACTGCTTATGATGTGTGGACCCTATTCCTATAAAAGTAATGTTGCTCACTAATTGTAAGGAGAGAGAATAACTTTCCTTAATCTTCAATATTGGAGTAAACCCATCTCTATAACCTATTAATAGGTCAAAATCATTAGTATTTATTTCGTTTATAGCACAGTTAATAGATTTTTCAACAGACAATCCATAATCTAAATATGTAGTTAAGTTATGGATAAAATCATCAATAGACTTTGAGTTGCCAGCACCTCCTATAATTAAATTGGATTTGAAGTTGTATAGCTTTAATTCTGATTGATATACACTTTTGTTATTATCAATAAAGGAAGATTCTCCAAATGATGAAAACGATAAGTTATTAACTTTATCTAAAACAGTTATCGCAGTATCTGAAAAAAGGAATACTGAATCTTTTTCTATAAAACCAACTATATAAGTCATTTCAATAAGGTTAGTAGAGTAAGCTCAGTTCCAGATTAGCATATTTTCAGGGATAGCACACTTGCATTCCAGCTACTTTTTGAAGTTTAAAAACTCATCCAAATTTGTTTCATTCATGTAATTCAAGTGAATTATTCTTTGATTTTTATACTCGGTCTCCAACTTGTTTATTCAGGACTTCTATTTTCTCTACTGAACAGATTCTTTTCCAAATTATAATGTAGTCCTAATCTTACTAATTCTTTATAGCATTTAACGGAAGTTTCCAGTAGTTCCAAATTCCCAGAACATATATATTTCTTAGATTGCATAATTATCAGAACATTAAAATATATAATGTCATATTTAGTAAATTCACCAAATGCTGATTTTGTTGAAGAATAGATTCTTCTTGAAGATAATGCAAACAAAAAATCCAAATAACCTAAGTCCGTAAATTCCTTCGGAGTAGATTCATAAACAATTGGATAGTCTCCTAAAATGAATGTGTCAATACCAAATTCAGTTATCTTTGCAAAGTACTTATTAACTTCAGGTATGCTTTCTTTAAGTTTATTTACTGTATGTATGAATAAACCAGAACGTTGCATTTTAGTAAAATTCCTGTCATTCCTGAGTGTAATAGGGTTGATACCATCTGAATCAATCTTTGCTCTAATTATCAAATCTATCACAGCGTAATCTGTTATAGGTAATCTCCAAAAAAGATTTATCAAAAAAAATTGTAGCTCAGCTTGATTCTCAATATTTAGAAGTTCAGAAGTAATCTTTTCCTTTTGAAGTCTCTGAATTAATTTTGAAGAGCTATTATCCAGACTCATATAAAAGTTATCCTCTATCACAGAGGATTTTTCAGAACGGCTATTCTCAATTGTATTTCTATCTAATTCAAAGAAAATGCTTTTAGGGCTTCTCCCATTATCTAAAATTCTGTCCTTTTCTTTATCATAGATGTAAACATATCCCTCATTATTTGTAAATCCATTGATAAGAAACTTAGGGATATAATGATGTCTCGATGAATAATCCTTCATTTTTTCAGAAATTAAAATTATTTATTAGACAGCTTAAGCGCTCCTTACAAAAATGTTATTGTTTGAAAGAGGTAATAGAAGCAAATATCTTCACATTTAACTCTTCCTGAATCTGATGCATTCCTTGGAGAACTTTTTAACTCCTTTCAAGCAAAGCAGATTAAAAGAACACTATTAGCCACTTGCCTTCCTATGCCTCAGTAGCACATCTTGAAGGTATTTCAATGATAATTCTGAGTTAAAAAATACACTTGCCACAATAAATACTCAGTGTAGACACTATAGTGATTTCAAGTCACAACTTAGTAGGGTAATTAAATTTTGATATTATTTTTTAAGATGACGAAGTACTTGCTCTTTATCGGTAAGAATAGATTTATCGGATTCTTGCCACTTAATCTTTGAATTAATTTCAATGTTCTCACAATAATGCTCTCCATTGTCAATTAAACTGTTTTGCCCTTTCTTATATAAAATTTGAGTACTGCAAATAATTGGTTTTAAATGTTTATCTACAGTTTGAGGGGGGAGGACGATATTTACACCAAAATAATCGGTTTGAACGCTGGGGTATACAATTCCTTTAACATCAGGGTGTAATGATGTAATATTTGTATATGCAACACTGATTTTATAATCATGGTCATTTCTTACTCTTTTAGAAAACTCTTCACTAATAAACTTTAGGAATTCTAAATGGAAACTCGTTTCTTTTTCACCTAAGTTATGTTCTTGAAGAAATCTTTTCTGTTTCTCAAAAGATTGCGCAATATCAGGGTTGTTTTTTAGTGCATATTCTGAGAAAACAACTTCGACCACATAGAATTCTTCATTTGTTTCCCAACGACTTACTGTATAATGTTCACCTTCAATGCAATCTGTTCCTGGGTTTCTAAATATATGAGAAGTTTCAGCAATAGCAGTAAGTCTTTGTTTATCTATTTTTGAGGTCTCTAATGCTCCATAAAACATTACTTGGTGTGGACAGTTTGCTCTTCCAAAAGAAGTGAGGTGGTTCTCAATAACATTTTTGTCCTTTATATAGCCAAGTTCATCTATGTGTTTAAATAGGGCTTTCCCTTTATTTGCTCTTGCCCTGTCTATATATGATTTTTTTCTGATTTTTGCTAATGGGATTGGAATATTTTTAATTCCATTTCTCAATAAATCATAAATTTCTTCATAAGAAACTGCTGAAAGATTTTTAGAAAATTCTTTTAATTTCTCAAATGCTTCAAATTTATCCAATGGGTTTTTTATAATTATGAACAACTATTTATTGTCAGATGAATAAAGCTTCTAAGGTAGTTTATTTAACTCTGATAAAGCTATCAAGAGTGATTGGGCGAGACTCCATATTTATGTTAGACATAGGACAAAGAGGATTATATCGAAGAAGTACTCTCTGTTGTTTTACTCCATGCCGATTAAATCACCCACATTGTCTGATACAATGAACGTGGACAGAGTATCAAATGAACCCTTATTCCTTCTGTTAAGAATCAATCAGTCAAGATTCCAGTGTTTTCCTGAAAACTTTTCAAATATTGGTATTCTCGTCAGTACAAAAAATTCTCCTACTCATAGGAATTCGTTCTCGATGTAGGGCAATAAATTAAATAACTGAGAGTATTGAATGGTTTTCCATAGACAACCAGACAGGCTACACCTTAAAATTCATAACCTTTATTATATTAAATTAATATTATATCAGCTTTTCAAATATTTAAGTATTGACTTATATCCTTCCGTGGAGGCTCCAAATATTACATTATCTTTTCCAAAAATGCGAAACTGATTTTGCATTTCTGGAATAATTACAGATATATCTTTACCTGCTAATAACTTTGTATAAAACTGTCTATTAGCATAATATGCTTCATTTGTCCATAACACACGATTGCTACCAATTAGACCAAAAAATGGATTCTCATTATTAGAATCATTAACTATTTTTATTGCGTTCAATCCAAAACATGAAGTCATGTTTATAATTAATGTATTACTTAGCAGTCTGTTGATATGGTAAAGGCTTTCTCTAAATTCTTCCCATGATATTGTTTCATTAGAGTTTTTAATCCAAATCCCCTTTTCATTTCCATGACTAACAAAATGTAAACAAAACTTCAAGCCAGATTCAGCAACCTTTTGAATATTGCTTAGAGACTGATTAACTGACTTTTTATCATCACAGTTAAATAACATCTGTTTTATTCCTTCTTTGGCAAGAAACTTAATCAAGTCCTCAGATAATTTAAAATCCCCTCTTTCTTTTTCAGTAAGTGCATCTATAACAATCACCAAATCATATTCCACTACTAACTTCTTCATTAGATTCAAACTTCTGCTTATGTAAAATATTCTGTAAAATGATGAATAGAATCGAATTCTGAAATTTATTTGAATGCGTTTATTACTAAGGCATGAAAAAAGCTATTAACTGCTTCATCATATTTAGAAATTCTTTCTCCTATATTTTCAACAGTAATTATATTGTTTACTACCCAGGAAGGATTAGCTGCATTGAGTTTATCTGACACGAGGTCATGATTATGTTTTAAGCAGTTATTCAACTCTCTTATTTCGGTAATAATATCATACCCAGGAAGCTTTGTCATCTCAACATTAATAGGTGGATTATTGTACAGCGCTTCAATTCTTAATATATCAGCTGTCATTATAGCTTGCGAGAACGTCAAACTACTTTTCTTAAAAGTATAATCCGATTCCTTAGCAAGAATAGGCTTATAAAGATTAAGCAAATATTGCTTTAAATACTTCTCTATAAGCCTATATAATAGAATTGGGGCAACCATCAAAAAATCATCAGCTATATCTTTTGTAACAGCAATAGATTCATTATGAAGTTCAGCTTCATCTTCAGATAAAATTTTATTCTGTATTGCCCTTTCTTGTAAATTAGAGAGTTCCCTTAAATCATACAGAAATTTCAATAAATTGTGAGTTTCACTTCCAGCAGCGGAAGGTGAGATATCGAACAAAGGATTAAGATTAAAATTGTCAAATAAATTAGAAGGTGTAGGTGATATCATTAGGAAAAAGTTTAATAGATTTAGTCTTCACTTTGAACCAACAAAATATAATTAGTGTCAAAAATAATATATTAATATAGTCTATAATATATTTATTTTTTAGCACTCATAAATTGCTTGTTTAAAATATAAAGGCATAAAAATATAGATTTAAAGGCGTTTAGTGTTATCTCTATTTAAATTTTATTGGCAAGTTAATGTAGCTATTTCACTACATCATAGATTTGATTAACAGAATTTCAATAAAAAAGATGAAGATGTAGAAATATACTACTATCGATTTTGGACAGATTTGAAGGTTTTAGTTTTGAGACTACGTTAAAAATTCTCTATAAAGACAAGGCTAAATTCGAAATACTATTCACTGGTAGACGGGAAGAACTTTGAAAGGAAGTTACACTTCTTATTGAGACACTTGATACATTACATAACCCCGAATATTTTGCATCTCAAATGAATGAAGATTATTGGAACTACTATCCACCAAATCAAGGACACACTCTCTATTACCTTGATTCAATAATTTTGCTGTAACAATTATTTATGCATGTTTTCCATTACTATTCCACCACTGTTTTATTGTTAAAGTTATGACTTTAAAAAAGCAGAATAAACTAACTCAAAATACTATCTATAACTGGCTTCCTATTCAAAAATTTTAGTTGTAAAATGAATTGTTAAAGGCAGTTCTATTTAAAAGAGTGCTATACCAAATAAACGTTGGAATGTTTGGTCGAATTTTACAGGAGAGGTTAGACAGCAACAGGAGCGTAAAAAAGTAGTTTGGGTGAAGTCGAATTATTTGGGGGGAGTCTTATTTGACAGGGGTATATAAACAAAAAGTCTGCACCAGGTGAAGCAGACTTTTTAGACTATTAATTTATTTAATAAATCACCAGTAACAGTATAGGAAGTTATTTGTAAACTCGAATTGTATTTAGTCTATGTTCCAGAGATTGCTTGGGTCATTTTCAAATGCGTCTCCATAATCCCAATCCCTTACTTCACGCTCGGAATTATATGCATAAGTATCTTCCCAATAGTCTTCCTCCCTTTTAATACACTCCCTAACATTGTCCGATTTGTATTGCTCTCTCCTCCACTCTTCAAGTTTGTTATTATACATATGCTGTACATTTAGGTCTCTGTGTGTAGATGAAGGCAAAACGTATAAGGGGAATGAGAGAATTCTTTCAGAATTTTCACTTATTAACTCAATATCTTCCCCACCACGTTTGAGATAATAAGCAGCTTGCTGTTCATAGTCAATAGAGTCATTAAAGAAATCGTTCTCAATAAAAGAAGGCACTTTACTTTCTTCATATTCCTGGACTATTATACGACCAGGCAGTTTATAGTCGCTATCAATGGCACACTCCGCCAAAATCTCATTCAACACTTTCACCTCACCTTTGATGTATGCATGTCGTCTTACTACTTCTAAGTTTCCATTATCTACACAAAATACTTCTGATGAAACAGAAATGTAACCGTACCTGCTATCATCTTGGAACTCATTAATGTATTTGCCATCTACACTTATTATTTCCACACAGTCCTTAACTGGCAAAGCTTCTGGAAGAAAGTATTCGCTAAATCTAAATAAAGGCTTACCCTTTTTCTGTAGTATATGCCCATTTTCTCCAGCTTTTACATAAAAGTTACTTAGATTACCTTTGCTATACTTTTCTAAATACTTGGCAGGAATTTGGCTTTCTAAATACTTTGCACCTACAATTTTACCAGGGAGCATGCTATCCTCTAAATATTTACATAGAAATTCCATGATATCATTAATCTTTCCAGTAAGAGTAGCTACTCTATGAGCAGTTTCCATATTTGGCTCCCAGTTATCATACATTCTTTTAAACTCACACTCTTTATATGCAAAGGTTTCCAAAAAGAGCATCCCATAATCAGAATTTGTATGTGCGCCCCTTAGGTAATTTGCATATGTATCAGTGAAAGACCTTATGTTATAAGCCCCATCTTCCCTTCTACATATTTGAACCGTATACTTACTCATTTATTTTATTATTTATCCAGACTTTAACATTGCAGTACCTGCTTTTATCAAAGCAGAATAACCTTCAATAGAGTAGGCAACATAAATATTGCAGATAATCTGCTAACATAAAAACAAAACGAGCAACCCATTTTCACAGGCTGCTCGTTAAGTGTAAACAGATTAAGTTCGATTAACATCATGCAGATGTACATCTTTCTATTTCAATACCTTAAAGGTGCGATTAAAACACTCTATCTGTATAGAGCAAACTCATAAATACCACTAAAGTATTTATCAAAGTTATTTCAATACCAAGATGGTGCGATTAAAAAATCCGTTTACGGTCACAAATATAGTAAAAATTTAATATAATCCAAAATACTATTTGTGGTTGTACTCCATAATTGCTCTTTTCACTTTGATTACCGTGTTCTTCGAAACACTATGTAGTTTAACGCACTGATTTAGAGATAGCCCCTGCTTTAAATCTCTGACTAATTTTGCATGCTCTTTCAACAACGCTTCGTTGTCTTTCTTCCATCCGACAGGTCTACCTACCACCTTACCTTTCTTTATAGCATGAGCCAAGCCGCTTCTGATTTTGGCTGAGCGCTGCTTGTTATCCTCCATGCTCACTTCCGCATAGACTGAAATAAGGATGTTCGTCACGAAAGTCTCTTCCCCATTGGCGTCTAAGCTCTCGAAGTTCTGGTTCTTGAATACCACAGAGATTCTCCGTTCGTGCAGAAAGTCGATGGTTCTGCGTATCATGCGGGCATCCCTTCCGAGCCGTTCAACCGATGTTACGATGACCTTTTGGAACCCACCCTTTTTAGTTAAGCTGAAGAGGTGGTCGAGGTCAGGTCGCTTATTGCCAGTGCGTCCCGAGATGTTGTTGGCTATCGTCTCCACTATCTCGTAGTTGTTCGCTTCGCAGTACTCTCTGAGTTCTTCGAGCTGGTAGCTGTAAGATTGCTGGTCACTGCTCACACGACAGAAAAGTAGGACAGGTATTTTGGTCATAGATGGTATAAAATAAACTAAACTTTATCGTGAACTCTTTTATCTAAAATTTTAGCATGAATATTACATGAAAAACGACTTTTTATAGCAGACCTTTAATTTGAACCACTTGATGCCAAAACGGAATTAATCTTTGATATCCTTGAGCGAATCTTAAGCTTGTGATTATACTGATTAGAAGTTATATTAATACAATAATCTATATCACCTTTCAAATTCATAGAGAAGTCAACATAAAGGTGTTGTTTTTTATCAAGAACATAGCTTCCTTTATCTTTAACATAAATATTGAAATAATAAGCATCTCCACTTGTCTTATGGTCTAATTCTAAACAATCACCTGTTATAATCTTCTTTTCAATTACCCACTCAAATACATCACCCAAATTATCGGCATCTGCATAGGTTGTTTCTGAAGATAATACTATGACATTCGAGTTCTTATTACTGCGCTTTTTGATTGCTTTAATATTACCTGTTATCATTATTCGCTTTTTGTATTCGTGTGTAGATTTTTTTCTTTGTCTTCTTCTTTTAAAAAGGCTTCGATTATTCTTCGTCTTCGCTCTTTAATCTTTTCATGTTCACTGCCAATCTCCACCAGTGTAAGGTTTAATTCCTCGATGAACCAAAACTTAATCTGGTCACGTGCTATCCAGTTGGTTACAGCAGATAAAGTGACACCAATCCTTTCAGCATATTTTGCAGGCGTTGTGTATTTGTCTAAATCTATTTCTATTTTCATTTCTTAAATTGTGTAGTTATTGCACAAATGTAGTAACTAAAATTATTAATTCCTATGTTTTTAAAATATTATGAGATTCTTCTGCGGCTATAGAATTTTGAGTAAGTCAAACCAGTTAAGCACAACCATATCTGCTATCTATATCAAAGTTCTTCTTGTTCCAGTCGTTAAATTTCAGAATAACCTGATTGCTTAGGTCAAGCGCTAAGTGCGGAGAGGGCAGCCAATCTTCTTTGTCACGAATACTGGCTTCGCCACCTTCAAATTCAATTAACATGACTTCAACAGTCATAGTGCTGTAATAAGCTAACTCACTATCATAATAGATAACGAGTACTGAGTATTCATTTGAAAGCTTGCCTACCTTGGAATCAATGAACTCCTGCATTGAAAAAGGATAATCCTCGATGCTGGTTACAAGGTCATATACTCGTTCTTCGTTCTCGACCACCGAGTTCACTTCTGCTCGTAAGTGCGAACCGTTTGTTATTACTTCAACATCTGGCTGAGCTCCTCCCAATTTTAGGACAGCGCTAAATTAGAGAATTCGGGTTTCTCTATATTCTTTTTCACCCACTCTTCTGGCGTTTTGTCACCCAGTGAACTGTGGGGCCGGAAGCAGTTATATTCCT
>NZ_JAHZTC010000034.1 GCF_019599265.1 Pontibacter sp. HSC-14F20
ATCGAGCTAAGAGGTGAAAGTTTAAGAAAAAAGCAGTAAAATTGTCAGTCCATCGGACGCTAAAAACAAAACCTATCTCGTGGGGTCAGTATGCCCGGATTGGGGGTCAGCATCACCGGAATATCTACCTCGTTTTGCTCCTCATACATTGTGCGGAAATCCGTCTTTTTACCAGGGTTAAATCCTTCTATAATTCAGCTCCTCAAGAAGGTAATTCTGATAGCAGCCAGGGCTGAGTAACAAGTGAGGACCTACTTTGTATATTGGCTGTCTCCCGATTCCGTCGCCAGGCAACACTAACCTATCTCCAACTTTTAAACTTTAAGCAAATGTTTTTTGAAGCCAACGCACACTTACATTCTATTAGTGAGCCTACCTACTGTAGCAAAATTATTGACCACCTACAAGAGGTGGTGGAGATAAGCGAGCTTAGCGATTACAACCTGATTGAAGTGCTGGTAAACCTGGAAAAAGAAATAGAGAAGAACAAGGGAATAGCCGGTAAGAACCTCGATATTTACTGGGGCCATGAAAGGGCGTACGGGTTCTTCAGATGCTCCTCAGGCTTCTATTGTTTAGGCGCTCCGAAAGAATATTCCCTCCTCAAAAAGGAGTACATGAAACGTACCGCTGAGAGCTGGGATAAAGGCGGCTACATCAAAGGCTACCTTACATTTGAGGAATGCGGGATGACCAACTATGTGGACGATTACCTCGGAGATGATCTGGAAATAGATGAGGATGATTATGAAGCGGGTGTTCCCTATCAGTATATGGTGAACTGGTAGAGCACCCTGAAATAGCAACAGCGTAAGGGTGCTGCCTGATGGTTTAATTTGCGGAAGTTTTACATTATCAGCTGAAAATAGGCTGGTACCTTCCCTTTGCGCTTTATACTTTGAAGCATGTATTATGCCGTCAGCTAAGAGAAAAAATAACGTTCCAGCGGCATACTATCTGGCTGGGGAAAGAATGCATTCAGACTAGATGTGCAACGCAAATCTAAGTCTGAATACCACAACACCTACAGGGCCAGTAAATAAATTCAGGAATCAAATAGTTTTAATTACAATCCCTCTTCAAGTTAGATGCTGTTACTTTTATAAAATTCTTTAAAGGCAAACTCGGAGGACATATTCACAGAAATTATATCTTTTTCGTCACATTCAATGTGATAAAACCCTATTCTGCCAATTGCATAAGCTGGTAATTTCATCCTATATGATCTCAAGTCTTTAGCATGAACAAATTCAACAAACTGACAAGGATACTCTTCGGTTATCTTAACAATACATACTAAGTTATCCCTAATAGAAAAGAAGAAGTCTGGTAGTTTAGAAGTAGTTAATACATCCTGGATTTCTTTTTTCTTGGTTTCTAGCAGCCAAATGTCTTTCTCTAACTGCCCTTCAGTACCAACTGATAAATTTTGTAAATCATCAGGCATCATATTAATGAGGGACTTGTAACCGTCCCGGTTTACTTGAATAGTACCGTCATTTTTGATGTTAATGACTCTACCTTCCTGCTCTCCATCAATAAACTTTACCCTTGACCCTACTTCTATAGACTGCTTTTCTCCCCTTTTTATTTTACTATAAGTATCTGTAAGAGCCGAAAGACGCATTTCGATTTTCAAAAGTTCTGAGGCTAATTTGGTTCGGAAATTAAGCTGCAAATCCTTTTCCTTTAAAGTAATCATTCCTCTAAGCGCTATAGGTTTTCAAATATCTCCTTAAGTCTCTTCTGCTCCTTACAAAAGTATCCTACCTTGTAGCCCATAGTACCGCCCCTACTTTTCACATCCTCTAAATAAATTGATAGCTCATTTACTAATTCACTCCACTTTTCTATAACAATTAATTTTTGACTCTTATTCTGTTGTTGCATTTCAGGTAAAGGATATGATGTTGATGATTCAAAAGATTTAATATCACTAAAAATCAAATAAAACAGAACAAGCTTAATCCATTACTTCTTTGAAGTAATGCTCTAGAATAAGGATAACTGCATCCAGATTCGTTATTCTAGTGGCTTTGGCATCAGATAAAAGAAAATCTAAGGAACCCTGCTTCCAATTATTAAGGGCACGCTTGTAATTTCTTACTGCTAGAAGTTCTTTTGAGAAATACTTTTCAATTTCATCATTATACACGTAATAGTAATCATCATTATAACCATAATCATCTATTATTTCATAAAACAGTAGTTTAAAGTCTTTAAATGAAATCCGATCATCCATAGGAATATCCATCTCCTTTAACAACAGGTACAATGCTTTCAGTCTATTACTAAATAAAGCGTTGAATCCACCCATAGTAGTATCAGGAAGGTATTGGATCAATCCCGATATATCGGTTGGTAGAATACTTTCAATAAAGTCCTTTGGAGCATTTATGTAATTAGCCCAATCTTCAGTAGTCGGATAAAGGGGTAATTCATCACGACTGCCAAGGTAATTTGTTACAACTAACTGTTTTGCATAGCTGACTTCACTTTCACTCAAACTTTTTGGTGGAATAATTTTGGTTATTGCATCAAAGGACTTCGTCCTAATGAGTTCAGACATTAAATCATCTATATAATCTTCGTAATCTCCTTCTTCTGAAGGATACATGTTCATCTTCTCGAAATACCAGGAAGGACTGTATAACTTTATTAAAGCATTTCTATCTACTTTATCACCTACTCTACCTTCCTCTATCAATTCTAATTTATCAGAAAAGCTTTCAGAGTCATTGTTGTCTTGATATGCGTTTTGCCTTAAATGGCTTCTAATACCCCATTCTTCATCACAATCCGGGCATTCATAAAACTGGCCATTAAAGTATGCGTTTTCATTATCACAAGCTGGGCATGTGAAATTTCGGAAATTCAGATAATCCATTGAGAATAAAGAGTTAGAGTTTGGCGAAAGTTGAAAGTTAATTTTTGAACAAAATAGTAAATATAAATTTTATATATTCCATCCATGCCTTCATTAGGTAGAGTATATAACTTACTTAATGTTAGTTTTATTTATTTGGAATAACTTATAACCAAAGTGAGACTTAAACTTACTTTGGTTATAAGTATTTACCCCATTCCTCCCTGTTACCATTAAAGGTATTAAGATCTATCCAGCCTTCCGCTCCTTTTAGTTTACCTATATGTGAATGCTGTCACAGTGTCCATCTAGCTTTGATTTGAGGAGTTTTACTAAAAGAGCAGATTTAAATGCATTTATTATCAAAGTTGTTTTCAGTGAAGGTGTGATAGCTACTTTCGTTGGTGTAGATCAACACTATACAACAACCCAATTTAAATTTAACAATGAGTTATACTAGTGAGTTTAATAACTAAATCTGCAAGGAGATTCGTCCATTAGGTCTTGCACACCTTGCAGTGACACCCATAAGGAGTAAGAATCAAGTACAGCTCGCAACTTGTTTAGTAGTACGCTTAATTCTTCAACGTCATCAGGTGCGAGTAATGCATTTGCTGTTAATTGCAATGGTTTTTCAAATACACCTGTAATCCCTATTTCCTGCAACGTAACCTGCGAGCTAAGCTTTTTATAGCCACCTTTATTTAGTGTTAATTCCAAGATCTCATATGCTGCCCTCATCGTATCAGCTATGGCAACAGCCCCACCACTAGTAATAAGCTTTATTCCACGCCCTACAGGATACTTGGTAGGAACTTGTAATTCTATTATCAATTTAAATGAAAGATCCGTCTGTTGTTGTATCCTGTAAAAAACTGGCGAGTTGTAGTAACGCTTTGGATTATACTGTTCTAGGCCTTCCTGAAATGCAGGGACTACTCGTGAAGTAAAGCAGTTTGTACCAGTTATATTTTTCACAGCTGAATCTAACTTTTCTCTTAACTTAAAATAGCCGTAGCTAAGCCTCTGCTCTAAAGGCTTCCTTTCCTGAAGTTCCTGTATAACCTGCTCTATTGATACTCCAATGAGGTAAGTCTGATCCTGAAACTGCTGCATATACCTTCTCATAATATTTGAAAGGACAAAATAAGGGATTCCTGGCAACGGATGCTTTTGCCTAAAACCACTTTTCAGCATGAGCTCATCACGTGCTGGATTGGAGGCACGGGAATGCCCTATCCTGAAAACATCTATAGTAAGTAGTACTTTTCCTGCATTATTCACTGGAACTTCTTTCCAAAAATCTATATAAGGACCTAACGGCAAATATTTCAGAGTAGAATTCGAGATATTTACCCTACAGTTATAATATGGATCGTAATGCAAAATATCCTCTGTATTCTTTAGCAACAACTGAATATTATTATAAAACAGTGCTGGATTTAGCATAATATGTTAAGCTTAGAGATAATACCCTTTATGCCAAGACTTTATAAAGTAATTGAGTGCCTGTTTCACCAAAGCTAATAGCTACTACACCTCCGTTCTGCAAAGGAATAATTCTGTCAACACTATCCATGTTTCTAGGCATTTGATTATTTTCTGTTACAGCTATTGACAAACTTACGCTCTTGTAAGCCTCCCTTCTTATTTTCCATTTTTGGTCTTTGTCAGCTTCCATACCTTTGCGCTCTTCTTCATTTGTACAATAATTCATTGCATCAGCTAATGAAAACATAGTTAGTCCATGATGGGCACAAGCAATTAAAAGCTGGTCTGCTGTAACACAAAAATCTACTATCCGAATATCGGATCGTGCTTCTTCTAAAGCTCTTTTCAGGTCAAAGGGCCTTCTCTGTTCATCTAATCTAACCTCAATTCCATTATGTCGAGTCTGAGAAACACTAAGTACTTTTTTAAAAGTTGGTAATTGATAAACATGTATGCTATCAGTTGAACTGTAGTTGTCGCTACAATACTCATGTACTGCTACCCACTTTCTATCTATACTCATTCGCCAGTCCCTCACAGAACTAAAACTATGAAAGGATGTAAATTTCTTGACACTAGTGTTAAAAGATCTGATGAAAAGTGGGATTGTAGGAGTGGATACATCAAATTCAGCAATATAGTCACTGCACTCCAAGTCATTTACCAGCCATAACATGTTATCATTAACTAGCAACACCTCAAAATTTCTTCTCTTAGTATCAGCAGGAACTGGAATAGACTGCCATTTTGGTTTATCACAACTAAGATTAATAAAACCGGCCAACTCCTCCCCCCAATTTTCTTTATGTCGATCATCAAGGCAAGGAATTATCCTATACCCTCCTAAATACAAAATGTCTCCATACAAAGCCATAGACTTATTGAGAACTATGTTTGGTAACTCAACTGGATCCACCTCTACTACTCCACCTTCTTCAGTAATTTTTGTCCGATAATGAATTGGGTGCTTTTCCTCAATATTACCCCTTAGAAAAGTATTGTAATCAGGGAATGAAGGGGCAATGGTTAGGTACACTAGCCAGTTATTCCCTCCAATCAAATGTGGTACATCAAAGTCAAAGTTCACCTCTTGCAGCGGTGTTATCTGTTGGCCAGAAACTTGACATAGGATAGAACAACCGCCACCTGGAAGCATGGTTAATTCTTTTAAATTAATCATAAAATGGGCTCTAAGTCTTAAAGACGATTGAATTAACTACCATAGTACTCTAGCTACGTCTTATCCATTTCTCTTAATTTCTGCAGTTCTTTTTACCTAACAACTCGCTTCAATTCACAGTAAAACAACTGATCTACAACTTCCAGCAGCGATTCTTCCATGATTGCTATTTGTGTATCTTAGGAAGAATATAGATGCTTGTAGCAAGAATGGAAAAACAGTTGCAATCACAACTATCAATAGAGTTGATCTTAAGAGGCTGTTTTGATTTGAATGAATAAAAAAGCAGGTGCCGGTTGTTTGAGTAAGAAAAGTTAGCAGACTTATGACTTACCCAAGCAGTTTAACCGACACCCAATGGCTTTTAATAGCGGAGATATTCGAGGAGCAGATGCTGCAGCGCAAGCGCCAGTGGCCGCTTCGCAGCATTCTGGACGGCATATTCTACGTGGTCAAGGGGGGCGTTCAGTGGCGCATGATGCCGCTAGACCTGCCCTGCTGGCAGACGGCCTACTACTATTACCGTAAATGGCGGCGGGATGGTTGCTGGGAAATGCTCCACGATTGTCTCTCAAAGCAGGTCAGGGGCCGCCATGGCAAGGCGGCCTCCCCGAGCGTGGGCATCCTCGACTCGCAGAGCGTGAAGACCGTGCAGCAGGGCGGCGAGCGGGGCTATGACGCGGCCAAGCGGGTGAAGGGGCGCAAGCGGCATCTGATGGTTGACACGCTGGGCCTGTTGATCGTGCTCATCGTCCACCGGGCAGACGTTGCCGAGCGGCAGGGAGCCCAGTGGCTGCTGCGCAGGGCGGCAGCTAAGATGGCGGATTTCGGCCGTCTGAGGCTGTTCTTCGCTGACCAGGGCTACGGCGGGCTTGCCATGTGGGAGTGGGTGAAAAACACGTTCCGCCACCTGAATTGGAGGCTGGAGATTGTGAAGAAGATCCACAAGAAAGCCTTTGAAGCTTTACCTAAGCGATGGATAGTGGAGCGGACCTTCGGCTGGCTCAACCTTTACCGCAGGCTGTCCAAGGACTATGAGTACTCCACCAAATCGTCTGAGACGATGATAAAAGTGGCCATGATTCACATCATGCTTAACAAACTAACTAAATAAAATCAAAACAGCCTCTAAGCTCACCATACATTTTAGCTTCTCCAACAACCGAAGAAATAGCTGTTCCTCGTTTTTTAGCTTCTACTAAGCCAACCAAATCTTCTCCAACAAATAGTGCATAATCTACATACTTGCCGCTGCATGGCCATTCTGCAATTGCCTTTTTTTTACCTTTTTCAGGTCTGGCTCCTTTACTAAAGCGCAGGTTAAGTGTATCTGCTTCCCAGCCAACATCATTCAGTTGCTGGTCAATTACCCTCCTGGTCTCCTCTTCAGTCCACTTTATTTTCTTAGCAGCCTTATAAGCTACATCCAGGCGCACTTTCTTGTCTTCTTCTGACTCCTTGGCCAGCGCTTCCTGTAATTCGGTTTGTAAACGCGTTTTCTCTTTGCTAAGCGCTTCTACCAAAGCCTCCATTTCAGCTATATGCGCGGCAGTATCTGGCTCTTGGGTTGGCACTGCGAACACTACAGTCCCCGAATCAAATGTAGTGCAGTCTATATAGGCTTCATAAAACCAGGCACATAGCTTCAAAACTGATTCTAAAACTATTTGCCCATCTTCTATAGTCCCATGGGTAGAGTGTGCAGAAGGATTGCCTTTCTTGCGAACTAAATGGAACAGATCATTAACTTCTGTTGGTATAATACTCTTCGCATACAGATGTTTGATACGATCAAGTTGAGTATCGCTTTCAATTTGGTCAAGCCCTTCAAAATACCATATCTGTTTTGCAACTAGCTCACCCATCACCCTGGTTTTAAACAAAGATGCATTAGGGTCGCTGTACAGGTACTTTTCCGCCAGTTGCCCGGTTGTTGCCAACTCCGGAAACCCGACTTCTAAAAAGTTAAAGTTGCTGGTATCTGTATTCATAAGTCCTTGTTTAGATAGCGTTCTAAAGATATAATAAACTACTTATTGTTATGCCACCTATTTCAAATTAAAATTTATTTAGTCATCTTTCCGGGTTTATCCTTTCCCTTTTAAGAATTACACAAAAATGGAATTGGGCTGCTGTACAAGCTAACATTTGCAATCTCTCCTATTTTCATCCTGATCTTTAACAAGAAAGATACCGATCTGAATAAAGGTTAAATCAAGCCTTATATTTAATCATCTAACTATCAATAACTGATTAAGCTATATCAGATTATTATAGTAAATACAAAATCCAGCTCCTCATATACAAAATTTAACAACTAATCTTCATGCTTCGCATAACATAGCATACACATTGGAATATAACAGAAAATTCCGCTTATTATTTTAATCTGAAAGCTACTATATTTAATACTTTATACCTAACTTGTTAATTCCAATAAGTGGCTTTAAGGTGAATCAGTGAAAAATGAGAAAGAGATCCAAGCATAATATTGGTATCAGATAATGAAAAGTAGTATCAATAATTGATACTAATGAATGAATGAAATTTACTGCAATACACTGAAACACAGTATTTTAAGTTAAGCCGGCTTATTTGTCAACCTTATTGCTTATATCCGAATTATAAGATCAGATTAGTAAATAATACGATTAACACATACAGTTATGAAAATCAACAAAACAAGCTTAGCTAATTATATTAAGAATTTACTAAATGAATGTAATTCATATCTACCTGACAGCGAACTGATAACGGACGAGTTTATTAGACTGAATACATATTTGCTTTCAAAATCTGGTAAACAAAATACCCTCTTTACTTTACAGGCAAGAAAAGAACTGCCTGGCTTACTGCGATCTGTTTTATACTATGCAAAAAGCAAGTACAAACTACAGCCGGTAAATAAAGCGTTGCCACAAGTGGGCAACTTAGTTTACCATGATAAAAAAGCTTTTAAAGTTGTTACGCTTGAGAATGATGTAGCACTAATCGCTGACAGAGCAGACCCGAAGAATAAACTTACTCAACCAGTGCAATCTCTTCGTAAAATAGAAAACACAGTTATTGTTAGACGAAGAAGAAGAATAGATTTTGCTGATGAAGCAATAGCGATACTTGCAGATAACGCTCTAGCATATTATGAATGGCTGGCATCTTTGCAGAAACAATTTGTAAATGTGCAACCTCTAGAACAGGGTCAAGCAACAGACGAAGGCAGGATCTTGGTAATTACTTCTAATGAAAAAGAAATAGCTGAAATACTAAAAGAGTTACATGCTGTTCCATTTCAGCACTATAAAAACAATGCTTTTGTGCCATCAGCTTCCTGTGCTAGCTTCAAACCAGTAGCTGATGTTTTTACAAGTTATGATTTATCCGATGCGACCCGGGTACGAAATAATAAATACAAGGAAATCGTAGTAATTGGAGATCGCCATTGTAACAAACACCTCAGAGATCTGATAAAACTTTGCCACAGGGGTATTATTGAAAGATTTATACTTATAGCATCTGATACTCCAGAATCAGATTTCACTTTTACGGAATGGCACTGGACAAAAGAAGAAGCAAACCTGCTCAACCGAAAGGACCTACATGGAGAAATCAGGTTCAAGCTGACAGCACCATTCCAATATAACGGAAAAGACAATGGAGTTACCTTGCTGCAGGAACATGTCAATTTAATCAAAAATATTCTGACAGAAGCTTCTGAAAATCATAACCGTATAAGACTAGACAAGGTCTACTTTTTTGTAAATGAATACCTGCGGTATACACTGCCACCGGGCAATGAGAATGCTGTAGCTGCAAACTTTTTAGAAAGGCTGCAATCTGATACTGTTACATATCTGGATAGTGAAGATTTTAAAGATCTGTTTTATGAAAGAGCAGTTTATTCTCAGCAAATCATACAAAACATCTCTACACAATTAAAAGATGCGTTCTTTAAATTGAATGCCTTCTTTTATGAGTATAGCCCGAAATATGCTCAGGTGAGTAGTTCATTAAAAAATTTTGATGACTATGAAGAATTTACAGGCGGCAGGTATATAGTAGCACACAATAGTATTTTGAATGATGTTCGCAATGTACCAGAGCTTCATAATATAGATTACATGGTAGGAGCTGCCCCGCTCTTCTCACGAAAAGAATTGAAAGGTTTCGACTATTTCATTGATTCAGAATTAAACCTCAATTCAACACAGTTTATTTTCCCATTCATTCTGAACCGCTCTCAATATGAAACTATGTTGGAAGCAAACGGAGACATTAAACTCTACCTATATGAAGACATAGAAGACTTTAAGTTTCAGAAGATCAGGGAAGCTTATGAGAACAAATTCTGCAAAAAAATTGAGCATAATGGCAGATCATCATTTACTTCTTTAACATACGAGTTCATTAATGTACCACTCTCTGAAACAGAAACCAATGAGTATTCTTCTGATGAAAATGAAGTACTGTTACCAGGTTTATCCAGGAAATTCTATAACCTGAAAGAACATGATCAGAGCTTTTATGAAAGCCTTTTCAATGTAGACGATGTAGAGTATGATAAAGAGAAGAGAGACTATGTACCTCAGGATGAGACGGAATACAGTATTACGTTTACAGATTTTGAAAATCTAAATCTGCTTGGTTATAGGCGCGTCATTTTAGTAGAACAAGAAGATAATAAGGAAAACCTGGTACAGGTACCAGTGAACCAGGTTAATGCAGGCGATACCATCATAGTTTACAGGAATCAGCAAAAAGAATTACTGTATGATATTCTATTGGAGCAGGACAATAGCGGCGTTATAAAGGAGATTGAAAGAGCTTCTAATCTATGGGTTTCTACCCTAAAAGAGATCATAAGACGAAATGATGATGACATTTTAGCAGCTGAAAAGCAGTTAAGGGCACAAAACATATTCTTGAATTTCCAAACCCTTTTAAGCTATACTAACAAGGACAGAAAGTTCCCGCAAGATGCCAGAACCCTGGAAGCAATACGTCAGCTAGCATTAGACCACAATTTATCGGGCAACTACTTTACAACAAGTGAGCAACTACAAAATGCGCTGAAGCGAAAAGCACAGTTCCACTCGCTAACTATAACACTTGGGCGTGGTGTAAGTGATGAAGTTACGCACTATTATTTCACAGGTAATAAAGGAAAGATACTGGAAAGCCTGGACCCTGAAATAGTAGAAGTGCTAAAGCAAAATATTAAGAGAGGTACAGTTAAAGCAATTGATAAAAGAAATTAATTATGTCAGGATATAGAGAAGTATTTTCAGATCGCTTGAGTCAGTCACTCATCGGACCTGGTTGTGATGTGTACGCGGCGCCTATAGAAAGTGAAGTAATTGGCGACTATCCCCTGCAACGCTACTATAGTGGAATTCTGTTTCCTGAACGCCAAGTAGCTTCACCAGATGAAGAAAATGGAGCCTCTGAATTTGGAAACTCAGATGATGATCCGGATGATGATGAATATACTGGTAGTCAGGATAAGACAGTAAACTCAGGAAAAAGAAAACCAGAAGGAGATGATGACAAAGAAGGTTTTGTGCCCGCTAACCAGTATTTCCCGACAAACTGCGGTTTAACCTTTTGTGTTAATCCTGAACTTGATAGCATCAAGGTAATTATAACTGGCGGCTATTATAAAAATGCCTCTCACCAGGATGTTGCCGTACCTTTTACTGAAACGGAAAAGGATTTTCTTTTTTCCCATTTACCTGAAGAGTTCAAACTGAAATTAACCTGGGAAGACGGCAAACTTTTCTTCAACTCTAAACCCGAAGGCAAAACTAAAGGTGGCAGAAGTGGAGATTTTGGTGTTACACAACAATTAAGAAAAAAGGAAGAACTCAAAGATCGGATCGAACTGGAAAAGCTTGACAGGTTGCTCCTTCCCGAAAACAGGCTTTGGGAAAGAGTCCCTTTCGACAAGGAGATCGAGCTGAACCTGAACAAATCAATTGATGAATACATAGTTATAAATGAAGGCGACAAAAAACTTAAATGTTTGACCAAAATTATAACCAATAAGACTACAGGTAAGAAATATGTAAAGGCACTTTTATTTAACGCATCAGAAAAACAATCACAGAAACATTTCAACAACTCAAATAAAAAGCTTAATCTGAAATCATTTTTTCAGGTCCAACTCTCTGTTACACATGAGAGCATACAGTCTTATAAGCCATCCTTTGTAAGTAATAAATTTGATCCGGAAGCTGATCTTATTAATTACCATTACAGAAGTATAGAAAGCTTTGGTATAGGCCACGGATGCGCTGTAAATTGGCAGAAGAGCAATAATTCTAAAACCATTCATACTACTTTCTTCCCTGAAGTTGATATTCCTACGGTCAGCAATGATTTTAAAGATAATCCTTTTATCTCTCAGCTACAGGAAAGCGAACAGCGGTCTTTAGAAAGCATTTTAGATGTGAAGAACCTGAGCATCTGGTCAGCCTTAAAAGATAAAGGAGAGATTATAGATAAGTTAAAGCAGTTTGTTAATGCCTATTCTAAGTGGATAGAAACACAAAAGGCATCGGCTAAAACAGAACCTGGCTTTGAAACCTACGCAGTTACCTACATAAATAAACAGGAAAAAGCCAGAGACAGGTTGTTGCATAACATTGAGCTCTTAGGTAAAGAAGAGAACCAGAAAGCATTTAATTGTTTCCTGTATGCCAACACTGCCATGTATATCCAGATGGTTATATCAGGAGACGACAGAATGGCCCGGAAGCATAAAGACATTGCTGATTTTGATCCTGCTGAAGACATCTATGATTCTCTAGAATTCTTTCAGAATTATGAAGAGAAGACAATTGCTTATCGTCCTTTCCAGTTAGCGTTCTTATTGCTTAATATCAGCTCTGTTATTGAAGATCAGGCTCCCGACAGGAAAATTGTGGACCTTCTCTGGTTTCCTACCGGTGGTGGTAAAACGGAGGCTTACCTGGCTGTTGCTGCATTTACAATCCTATGGCGTAGAACACATAAATTAGAACTCAGTAGTGGCGTATCTGTTATCATGCGCTATACGCTGCGCTTACTTACAGCACAGCAATTTGAAAGAGCTTCACGCTTGATTTGTGCCCTAGACTTCTTACGCGCGAAGACATCAAAATTTGGTAGTGAACCTATTACCATTGGTATGTGGGTAGGAGCTGCTACAACACCAAATACTTTTGCAGATGCGTCTGAGGTTGCAAAAAAAATCGACGATGCTGTACATGCAATTAATAACGGGAAAGCTGCTAATCCTTATGAAAAAAATGATTTTCAGGTAGAAGCCTGCGCCTGGTGTGGCTGTAAAACCATTTCAGTTGTTCCGGCCACACAAAAGTATATTCACGGGTTTGATGATAGAGGAAAAGTAAGTTGTTTAAATAATGACTGTCACTTTTCAGACTTAAAAAATAATAGTATACCGGTATGTGTTGTAGATGATGCTTTGTATGCTTCCCCACCAACTCTGCTGTTTGCTACGGTAGATAAGTTTGCCATGCTTTCACATAAAGCAGAGGGGCATCGTTTTTTCAACAGCCGCCCTTTAGATAACTGTCTTCCCCCGGATCTGATCATACAGGACGAACTTCACTTACTCAATGGTCCTTTAGGTTCTATAGTAGGATTGTTTGAGCGTATTGTAGAAGAACTTTGTTCCAGAGGATCTTCTAAACCCAAAATCATAGCTTCTACTGCAACTACACGAAATACAGATGCACAGATCCAAAGTTTATATAATCGGGAAGTAGCTGTATTTCCTCCATCTGGCATCAGGCACGATGATAGCTTCTTTGCTTTTACTACAAAGAATAGCCTAAGAAAATACATTGGTTTTATGCCTACTGGCAAAACGGGTATGGATACCCAGTTAGAAATTATGTCTCACTTACTGTTTGCCAGAACCGAGTTACTTCTTGAACTTCGTAAGTCGCAGCAGGGAGATCAGGAACTTGTAAATAGGTATCTTGATAATTACTGGACTCTTGTAAGTTACTACAACAGCTTAAAAGATGTTGGCAAAACATATAACAAGATTAATACTGAAGTTTATGACAAGGTAAGGTTACTTCACCAGAGGCATTACCTTAATAACAGCCTTTATGATTTTACTTACCGGGGACTAATTGGCCGTACCCGTGAATTAACAAGTCGCATACCTAGCAACAAAGTAAAGCCAATATTAAATGAACTGGATGCACATTTAACCATTTCTAAAAATCAAGTAAACAATACATATCAAGTTGATCATAGTGTAGATGTAGTGCTTGCATCTAATATGATCTCAGTTGGTCTGGATGTAGGCAGATTAAATTTAATGCTGGTAAATGGCCAGCCGCGAAACGTCGCCGAATATATACAGGCAAGTAGCCGCGTGGCTCGTCGTGATGCAGGTATCGTGTTTAACTTATTGGATGCAAACAGAGCACGCGAAAAATCTTACTTCGAAAACTACCTTAATTTTCATACTTCTTTTTATAAGTATGTAGAACCCATATCACTTACTCCTTTTACCGAAATAACCTTAGACAGAATGCTCAATAGCATCCTTATCTGCTATGTAAGGCATAAAAAAGGAAAGGAGGCGCATTATTTTGATGGTGATGTGGAAGCCTTGGAAGAGATTATCAGCCATTGTATTGACGATGAAGATATAAAGTCTTATATGAAAAGTAAGATGGCTGACCTTGCAAGAGATTGGAAGGAAAAAATTAAAACTGCAAATCAATTAAAAGCTACCCTTAATTATAAAGGGAAAGCTAATTTTCTTATATCCGATGATGAACCATGGGACATCATGTACTCAATGAGAGAAATAGATACATCAGGAGTAATCTCTGTTAATTAGAATTATGGCATACGAAGAAATACAAAACCGCAAGTTAATCAGTGCCTACGGTGGTATTGGATCATTGATAGAAACCAGAAATGGTGCAGTTAAGATCAATGAACTTAATGAATGGCCATATTATGACACAAAGCAACATTTAAGGCCAGATAATCATGTAATAGATGAGAGGTTTAAAGCTCGACTAAAACTACATTTCCCACAGTTACAACATCTCGTACGACTTCCTGAAAATCAACTTACTAATGGCATTTACCCTCAGAACCTTAGAAATCTGGTATCTGCCAATTACTTCCCTAAATGGATGTATTGTCCATCCTGTCACTCATTCGATGATGTAGATAATTGGAGAAGACATTGGGAGAATACTGTACAACAGAACCACAGAGATAAATTTGATCCTCCAAAGTGTTTTAAATGTTATGTTGCATCAGATAAGAAAAATAAGTTTTTTGATCTGGAACAAGTACGCTTCGTGATGACATCCCCTTCAGGAAACATTGTAGATATACCCTGGAAACATTGGGTTATGCGGAAGCATGGTACGAGCGATGCTGAAAATACCGTTATCGTAGATGAAGACGATACTAATATCACCATCCTTGATCTTGATGCCATTCATGTACCAGATGACATTGAACTTAAGTACCAAACATCATCAAGGTTAGGTGATTTAAAAGGTATAAGAATTGAAGCTTACCAAAAGGGCAAAAGAATCGCTTCTACAACGCTGTCAGGTATTTTCAATCTTAGAATTTGGGAAAATAAGCACCCTGATATACAAGCTGGACCAGCTCAATTAAAAACGGTATTACGGTCCAGCAATAGTGTTTATTATCCTAACATTGCACAAAGTATCTTTTTACCACTTGAGAATATAATTGATTCTAAAGTGATTGAAAAAATTAGAAGTAAACATAAGAGAGGAAGATCTACTGAAATAATATGGGAAGATCTTGTTGAGGAAGATGGTGTCACAATTACACAAGATACTGTTCAAGCTATCATTGATAATAATTTTGCTCCTACTGTGCCTGCAGCTAAGAGTGAAGAGCAATATAGATGGGAAGAGTATAAGTTTATTACCGATCAAAACAATTTTCGTCACAAAGATTTAATATTCAGATCAGTACCTGAAGCTTTTTATAACATTCCTGAGATAAATAGTATTCACCGGATCGACAGACTACGGGTAACTGCTGTGCAGACAGCCTACACACGTCAGAGACCTATTGATAAAGATCTTTATTTAAATACGGATCTGGATGGTGATATTAAAAGAAAATACACTACAACTTTTGGCGAAAGAACATTTTATTTGCCAGCTTACGAAAGTTATGGCGAAGGTATTTTCATTGACATAAATGATGAACTACTACAAATCTGGGAACAGGACTCAACTGTTCAGGAGCGTGTAAACATAATCTCACACAACTTCAAAAATAGTTTTCAGAGTCAGAACCAAAACAAAACGATCTCACCAAGATTTGTGCTAATTCATACATTATCCCATTTGCTTATAAAAGAACTCGAGTTCTTGTGCGGTTACTCTGCAGCCTCTCTGCAGGAAAGACTTTATGTAAGCAACAACATGCATGGTCTATTAATTTATACTGTAGCTGGGGCAGAAGGTAGCTTTGGTGGCTTGGTATCTATCTGCAAATCGGATAAGATAGGAATACTAATTAGAGCTGCACTTGATAGAGCAAAGGATTGTGCTTCTGATCCCATCTGCTATCATACAGATCAGCAAGGGCAGGGCACAGCAGGTCTTAATCTAGCTGCTTGTTATTCTTGTGGACTTTTACCAGAGACATCCTGTGAGGAAATGAATTCATTTTTAGATAGAGCACTAGTGATGGATCCAACTTATGGATTCTTAAAGAAATATTGATCAAATTGATTTTTAAAAGGGTATTAATTTTTAATAAGCTTTAGCTGTAAGTACCCCTAAACCAGCACAGTTCAAAAGTAGACTTTTCTAAAATCTGAGCTCCTCCCAATTTTAGGACAGCGCTAAATTAGAGAATTCGGGTTTCTCTATATTCTTTTTCACCCACTCTTCTGGCGTTTTGTCACCCAGTGAACTGTGGGGCCGGAAGCAGTTATATTCCT
>NZ_JAHZTC010000035.1 GCF_019599265.1 Pontibacter sp. HSC-14F20
TGGATAGAAGAACGAAATGAGAAACAAGTAAAAATCCACTGGAGCTTCACAGTCAAGGAGGCCAGGGAAAAGATGGCTTCTCAGTATGCTAAAGTGATACCTAATGACTAAATTGACTGTGTACTAGACTAGGTGTTCGGCAAAGGCTTCTACTTCCTGTTGCTGAGGATGGTGTGCAGGGAGGTCATGGTAAAGGTAATGGTGGTCCGTTCCGTACTGTCCGTGTGCTTACCCTCGCCGTTTCCGGAAAAAATAACAATCGTCTTCTTTTTCAAAGTGAGCGGTGTGAGTTGATGCTTTTCCATATTTTTTTTTAAATGTAAGTTACAAAGGACGTTTTAAGCTTGACAAAATATTACACCAACCTGACAAACGGTTAGACCAACAGCCTGATTTCCACGATGCAAGTTCTACAGGATCATATCGCGCGACATAAAACCCATATTATATGCTGGGGTGCCTTCATTCTATATGAGATGCTCCTGGTGCGTACCATCACGGAAAGCTTTGGCTCTTTCTGGGACAATGCCGCCCATTATGCCGTGAACATCGGTTTATTTTACCTGCACGCCAGCGTCATCCTTCCCTGGGCTCTCCAGAAAGGAAGGCTCTATTACTGGTTTCTTCCGCTGTTGGTTCTGGGAGAGGTTACCGCTTACATTGCCGTAAACTACAGCTTGGAACACCTCCTGACAAACTATTTGGGAATAGAACTTATTCGTCCGTTCAAATTTGATTACCATTACTGCCTGCGTTCCACGTGGCGTGCCGTTTACCTAATGGGCTTTGGGACAGGCTACTATTTTCTCGTCACAACGCTGCAGGAAAGGCGTCGGGCTGATCAGGCTGAAAAGGAACATTTGCTTCACCTGATTGAGAAACAGCAACTCCAAGGTGAGTTGATGAGATCCCAGCATGCTTTTCTCAAAGCACAGATAAATCCCCACTTCTTGTTCAATACGCTGAACTTTATTTACAATAGCGTCCGCAAAACCTCTACCGAGGCTGCCGAAACTATTCTTTCCCTGTCCCATATGATGCGCTATGCCCTGGAGAGTGGGCATGAGGACCAGGAAGTCCCTCTGCTGGAGGAGGTGGAACAGGCAGAGAACCTGATTTATTTACACCAGGTGCGCCACAACCATCGGCTTCATGTCCAAGTGCAGTATGATGAAGCTCTGTTTGGTGTGAAGTTCATACCCCTGGTGCTGTTGACGCTGGTGGAGAACGTCTTCAAGCACGGCAACCTGTCCCTGCCGGAAAATCCGGCTCGGATCACGCTACGGTATGAGGCCCAGACACTATTGATTACCACGGAGAACCTGTGCCTGCATCAGCACCAGGAAGGGCACCGGATTGGCTTGAATAACATACGGCGGCGATTAGATTATTTCTATCGAGAAAGAGCCTGGTTCGAGGCATGGACGGATGCAAAAGGGCTTTTTCATACGCGCCTGGCAGTAACTGACGGTATGCTGGGCAAGGAAGCAACTGCCTTAGGGCAGCAGCAAGCCATTGTTTCCACCGGTTATTAGTGCCTGACCATATGCCCGTTGAATAAGCGTTTGGTTCTTGTCTCAATTGGGAGACATCCGCTCTTACCAGTACTGTATTTAAAAGTGTAAATGCTTATGCTGAAAATTCTTACAAAACTCCCAAAGAGCGGCCGCCGGTCTCGCGAAGGTCCTCCTGATCCTTGTTGTAGCCCCGCTGGCAGCGCAGAACGATATGATGATGCAGGTAGAGAATCTGGTGGTCGGGGCTACACGTTCGCCTTCCACGGAAGACCGCGCCACACGGGTGACTTGGATATCTGGATTAAGGTTTCAGAGGAGAATGCACAGCGTATGCTACAAGTGCTAAAAATTTTCGGAATTTCCTTCCTTGGCTTTGAAAAGTAGAGTTTCCTCAAAGAGGGCTACGTCACACAGATCGGCTACCCCCCGCTGCGCATCGACATCCTCAACACCATTGACGGCGTCAGCTTTCAGGAAGCATATATATAATAGGGAGCGGGTGGAGCTGGAGGTGGCCTATATAGGCCTGCGAGAGTTCATCCGGAACAAGTAAGCATTTGGCAGGGCCAGAGACCTGAGCGACATCAAGGAGATACAGGCTAAACCAAAGTTAAAAAGTGGCCGGGGACGCAAATTATAATTCGCTCTCCTTGCTTTAAGAGTACATGGCAAAAACTGAGTAAAGCCTTAACCTGGCCGCTTAGTTTAATAAAATCCTCCACAAAATGATTCGAAATTTGTGCATCGGAGAGCAAAAATGCAATTTCAGATACTAACTACCTCAAAAACAACTAGCGCTTTTTATTTAAAACAAAAGCTTTAAACAAGCATTTTAATCATAATAAGCAATCATTTATTAGTCACTTATTATAAATATAATTACATTAATAATAATGTTATTATTCTATCCCTAGGGTGGTGTTTCTACACCTGCCATGTATACTAACTTAGAACTAGCAGGTCTTGCCCCCCTATTCTCCTAAGCCAAAAGATGCATTAGGCAGTGTCGGTATTCACTACATTCGGCCCTACAAAAAAACTGTTTGCTTCAACCGGATACGCTACCCAACGTGCACCCGTTAGAAACCCGGTCAGAATGATAAGTTGGTGTGTTGCACCAAGTCGCTGCCATAGAGGAAGAAGCCGACGCGGGCCTGCAAGGGGTGCAGGAAAGGAGTGCGACCCTTTTCGTGCAGCAGGTTGTACTGCAGGAGCGCGTAGCCCCTGAGCTTTTTGTAGAGCGTGTAGTCCTTGCCCAGCCCCGCCGATAGCCCAGGCACCCATTCTCTACCAAGCGTTTCCTCCTGCGTGAGGGGGTCTGTCCGCGTCACCGGCGCACTTAAGCCTTCGTACTGCAGCCGTGCAAAAAAGCCGCTCTTGATCTGGAAGTCCGAAAAGAGGCTGTAGCCCCCCACCCGCGCCGCGCCGCCCACGAAGGGCTTATCCTTCACGCTCAGGTACAGGCGGTACTGCCCGCCCGCGCCCATCGAGAGGCGCTCCGAGAAGCGCCAAGCCAGCGTCGGCCCCAAGTCCAGGAAGAACCGCTCCTGCTTGCCCGCCTGCCAAAGGCTGCCCACCACCAGGCGCTCCGTCCAAGGCTTTCCTTTAAGCGGGTTGGGTCCCAGAACACCTTTTGGCATGTCCTTTATGCTCTCCACCTTGCTTGCCCGGCCCTTGTACTTGTCAAAATCCGCTTTCGCCTGCCCCAGCTTGTCGAAGGACTCGGTGAAGGGCTCCCCCGCCGCCTTCAGCGCCGCCTGCCCGGCTTTTGCCTTCAGCTCCTTTGGTGAGGCTGGCACTTGTCCCGTAACGGCGGGCTGGGGCAGGCGAGCGGCAGCACTCTTCTGCCCGGCCTCCTTGAGCTGGCGCAGGGCCTGTTTGAGCTCCTCCGGCAGGAGCTGGTCGGCCAGGGACTCCTTTCCCTCCTCCAGCTGCCGCTCCAGTCTCGCACGCACATTCTTCAGCTCTTCAGGCAGTACCGACTGCCCCGCTACGGTCTGTGAGAGGCTGTCAACTCTTCGTGCCAGCGCCTCTCCCTCCTGGCCCAGCTGCCGTAGGCTATCAAGCGAAGCATGCAGGCGCGAGGAGTCCTGCAAGGCATAGTCGATAACCTGTAAGCTGTCCTGCCAGGCGATCATCTCGCGCAGCAGTTCACCTGCGTCCGGTACCCCCGCCGGAAGGTGCTTCTTGGTTTGCTGGGCATTCGTTGCAAAAGAAAACAGCAGGAAGGGCAGAAGGTAAATACAGGATCTGAAGAGGAGCGAAAGCAGGTAGCGCATAAAGTAGTTTTGTTTTCTTCGAAAAGGTAGCTGGTTTTTGATGCAGTGCTCCCTAAAAATGGATGGGAGGTAACATTCCTACAAGATAGGACATTACGCTTACTTTTCAATAAATCATGCTGCACTGCAACTTGCATAAGCAAAAAAGGATTGAAAATACTCTCTTCTTTAACAAGCCATGGCTCCTGGGATGGAAGGGGCCGGAAAAGCCCCTTACCTTAGCCTTCGTGCAGCTGGCAGTTCAGCTGGTCCTCAGGTATAGCGCCTGCCACAAGGTATAGCACTAACAATAAACAAAAAGCCCCCGGTTGATGCCGGGGGTTGGGGGTAAGATTTCAGAGCGCGAAGCCGCTGCGAGCGGAAGTCTGAGCCAGACAGGGGAAGCCGCCCGTGAGGGCGAGCGACTGGCTGCGCGGCGGCTGACCCGCAGGCGAGCACAACGTGGGCTGTGGGTTTTGTTTTTGCGCCTTCCTGCCGGAGGCATTTAATCAACTCTATAAAACAAAAAGGTAACAGCCGTGGGGAGTACCGCAGGCTGGCAAGCAGAGGCAAAAGCAAGGCCGACCGAAGGGACTTTATTTAGCCTTGCTTTTACCGCAGCGAAGTCCGGCTGAGGACACGCACAAACCCCGCTGAACCCTGTAATATAATTAGTAGTGGCTCTTTAGTTTAATTTAGATGAACAGATTTAAACTAATAATACCAGTTACAATGGGCTTTGTATGATAGCAAGCTGGAACAAGGGCTATAAGCCTAGACCAGCCGGGGGTAAGAGCCTACAAACTTCTTTCGCTTTATCAGTTATTTGGAGCCATCTTGGATCAGATAGTATAAGTTCTTGCCCTCTAGGCTCTAACTCTATTTTGTATGCTTGCTTTTTGTAATCATTTATCATTTCCTTCATAGTCTCTAATTGATTATACAATCTATCCACACCTCTTCTAGATTTATATAATATTAGGTATCTCTCCAAATCAAAGTCATCGTATAGAATGGAAATAATTTCGCTGAAAGAAGATATAAACTTCGGGTTGTTCCCTAACCATGCAGATTTTTGAAGTTCTAAGTCTGAAACATCTCTAATTGCATTAAAAAGGTTCTCTTCCCATTTTTTGAGATTTTCATTTTCTCCTATCATTTCTTATCGAATTTAAAATCTTCTCTTGGAATATGTGCTTCTCTTGATTTAGGATCTACTTGCTTTCCATTAACATCTACAGATTTACCATTTTGAGTCTGTTTAACATAAGGCTTCTGTTGAGCAGGGTTTGGACTATTAGGATTACCGCTCTGAACTCTAACATTATTACCGCTTGGGTTTTTAGGATCTAGGAATTTAGTTCCCTGACCATTATCACTAGTTTTCATAATGTAATCTGAAGGTATCTGTTTTGTTACTGTGGCTCCAGCATCTCCTGCTGGACCAATCTTTTTAACACTATCATATATCTTATCCAGCCCCTTTAATAATCTTGGAGCCTTTGCTGCATCCCCAATAACTGTTACACCAGCTCCACTAATTATGGCATCCCCAAAGTTTCCTTCCTCTGCATAAAGGCTAGCGTTCAACATATCTGCGGTACCAGACGGATCAAATACGCCAACGACATCAAGTGCTGTGTGTAGCACATCCGCCCCTTCAAAACTATAGTTACCTCCAAAGTCTACACCCAAAGAGCTGGCATCGACTCTAACATCTATTAGGTCAGTTTTTACTGTTACACTTGAATTGTTTTTACCATATATGGTTATGTCCGGCACCCTCCCGTCTGGATCGGTGTAGATAATCGGATTGTTAAAGGTATAGTTGTAGGGTGACCACTCCTGCATTAGGTCAGCGGCAGGATCCACAACATGCCATCTTCCTATCTGCGCATCGTACATCCTGGCCCCGTAGTCCGTCCAGTTCAAGCCTAGCTCCGTTTGCTTCTCCTTTCCATTGTATTGGAACTTATGGTCCGGCGCTCCTTGCTTCTCAATGCCCACAAGGTTGAGGCCCCAGGGGTCGTAGTGGTTCTCCTGCACGAGCATCGGCTGGGTCTGGCTCACGCTCATGTCGTCGAACCAGGCTACCTCATAGCTCTCGTTTGCCAGGAACACCTCCACAAAGCCGTCCTGCTCAGCGGTATATTCCAGCTCCAGCCTCTCCCACTCCCCGTTTGCCCGCCGCGTGAGCAGCTGGTAGCCCGAGTCCACGTAACTGGAGTCTTTGGTATAGGCAATATAGCGAATGTAGGCCGCAGGCGCTCCTTTTTCCTTCTGCAAAACCACAGGTGCCAGCGCGATGCCCGCCCCGATGTAGGGCAGCGCCTTGCCGTTGCTTCCTCCCAGCTCGCTCACCGTGCCCACACCGGCCGTGGCCGCCCCCAAGAGCCAGGAGGCCAGGCTCAGGCCCTTGTTGCCGCGCACCTCCTCCTCGTACAGTCCGAAAGCCTCCGCCTTCACGATGTCGCCCGCCCGCACCGAGAGGCGCCTGCTCGGGCCCAGCGGCCTGTCGCGGCCCGCCCCCAGGAGCGCCGCGTGCGAGCCCGAGCGCGCCCTTACCCGGTCCAGGTGCCGCGTCTCGGCCACGTGCCCGAACTCGGCCTCCTCCTGCTGCGCGGCCATCATCTCCATGGTGGCCTGCGAGGAGGTGGTCACCTCCTCGGCAAAGCTCACCCTGAGGTTGCCCAGGTGGTCCTTCAGGTGGTACTCGTAGCGCCACACCTGGTCGGTTGCCGGCTCGTGAAGCGCCCGCCCCTCCGGGGTGTGGACGAAGGTACCCTCCGGGCTGTAGACGAACTGGCCCGCGTAGTCGGTCGCTCCCGTCAGCTGATCACTAATGTCATAGACCTCCTTGCGGAGTTTTAGTCCGGAAGCTGTGTAGACAAAACGGATATGCCCCTTGCCGGCCACCTCCACCCGTTCAGGCAGGTTGAGGTGGTTGTAGGCAACAGAAGTGATGCCCTTGTTATCATCCTTTTTAAGGTTGCCGTTCAGGTCGTAGCCGTATTCCTCATCTGACTCAATGACATGGCCGTTGTCACGGAAGTATATTTCGTCGCCCCCGTCGCCAGCCACGTCCAGGACATTGAAAAGTCGGTTACCCACATAGCGGTACTTCAGATCATCCACCGGGCCGAATGTACGCTGGCCGTCCTGCCGGTCTAGCGGATTCCCGGCCACTAGGCCGTGGCGAAGCAGGCTTAGGATATTGCCGTTGGCGTCATAGGTGAGCCCCTCCACCGTGTAGTTCTCCTCCCCGGCCGCCCAGCCCGCGCCGGCGTTGGACCGGTAGCTCCCTTCCTTCAGGCGGCTGGCCCGGTCGTAGGCGTAGGCGTAGCCCCGCAGCTTTTCGTCCGTGGCCGTGGCCCAGCGCATCTCCGAGATGTTGCCACTGAACTGCGCACCGGCCCCCAGCTGCATGCCCACGTTGTAGCTCAGTTCCAGGCCGAACAGGTCCCCCTGCTGGCTCACCTGGCCCGGGTCGTTGACCGAGGCGAGCCAGCCGCGGATGTTGTAGCGCGTGTCCACCTGCTGCAGAAAAGAGCCGTCAGCGTTCCGGTGCAGCCTTTTCGCCGTCTCCTGCCCCAGCTCATTGTAGCTACGCTCGGCCAGCAGCACCCTCTCCCTGCCGTCGATGGACTGCCAGTGGCTTGCCAGGCGCCCCGCGTGGTCATAGGCCATGGTGTCCCGCACCATGTGGGTGCCGTCCTGGTGGGAGGCGAGCGTCACCAGAGCTCTGCCCACGAAGTCGTAGCGGGTGGTCATGCGCTCTGAAGCCACTTGCTTTGCTCCGCCCAGATAGCCGTCCGACACCTCCTGCACCAGCCTGTACTTGTCATCATAGTAGTTGACTGACACCAGCCAGTCCTCCTTGCCCAGCACCCGGGTGCGGGCGCCCGTCACCTGCCCCTTCACCCGCTCGTTGCGGGCTGTCACGCCCACTGCTGGCGCGAAATCATAGTCCTGGGTAAAGGCCGCGTGGTCATAGTGGTCGTAATAGGTGACCGTCAGCAGGTCATTGGTCGTGATGGTCACCCCTGCCGGGGAGGAGGCGTTGAGCGAGTAGCCAATGGCAGAGCTGTCCCGCGTCTCAAACTGCTGCGCGGTATTGCTCACCGCGTCCTGCAGCGCAGACCGTTCGATCTGCTTATCCAGTACGCCCGTCACGACAGGGCGGCCCAGCGCGTCGTACTTGGTGAAGGACCACTTGCCAGACTCCGCCTGCGCTGCGTCCCGCTGGAAGACCACCTCGTCGCGCCGGTTGTAGACCAGCTGCACCGGCCCGGCCCCCGGCACCTGCTTCTCGATCACTCTCCTGCGCCCGTCATAGGCGTAGCGAAAGCACCAGTCTCTTATAAAGTTTTCATCAAGGGCAAGGGTGCCACCGCCTCCCGGCTGGGGAAGGTGGCTGCGCAGCCCCTCGGGCTGGATCACCAGCCGCAGGTTGCCCAAGTCATCATAGACGTAGTGGGTGTCGGCCAAGCCGGGCTCAGCCTCGACCGAAAGGCAGGCCGGCTCCGAGCTGCCCGAGGCGAAGCGGGCGGCCACCTCCCGCGAGGAGAGCGCCCTGTCGTAGAGGGAGAGCTCGTCAAGCCCGCCCTGGAAGCGGTAGCCATGGCTTCTGTCGAGCCAGCCGATGTTGAGGGCCGCCGGGCTGGCAAAGCCCTCCGGCGAGGAGACGGTCTCCTCCTCCACCAGCACCCCGTCCACGTAGAGTCTGGTTCTCAGCCAGGCCGCGTCGCGCACGGCCACCACGTGGTGCCAGGCCCCGTCGGTGATAGTCGGGTTTCCCGGGCTCTCCCCCAGGAAGGCCCCAGCCCCGAGGTTGTCGCGCAGCTGCAGCCGCGCCCGCCCGGCCGGGTCAAGCCCGATCCACCAGTGCAGCGACCCGCCCGACTCCACGTCGTCGCGGCCCAGCACCACCTCGTTGTCGGCGGGCGCCCCCTGCCGGCGCACCCACAGCTCAACGGTGAAACTGTCCCCGCTCCCCCAGTCATAGGCCGCGCCTGCAGCCGAGAGGCCGCCCGTGCCGTCGAAGCCAATGCCCTCCCCCTGCCTGCCAGTCACAGCGGATACCCCCGAACCCGTGGCCACCAGGCCCGTCTTTGCCTCCGTCAGCGAGCCATGCGTGAAGGGCCAGTGCTGCACCGGGTCCGCCCCGCACACCAGCCCATCCGGGCCTGTCTCCCCCTCCGGCACCACCTCCGTCTCGTGGCGCTTCATCACCACCCGCCCTTGCAGGTCCTTGTACTCCACCGCAAGGGCGTCCTCTTCGTCCCTGGTCTCGGTCACGTACAGGGTGCCGGCATTGTAGAAGCCCGGGCTGGAGAAGGCGCCTGCAACCGGGTCATAGTCCCAGCGGCGCACCTCCCCGGCCAGGTTGGTCCGCTGCCCCTGCTTTATGGTGCGGCCCGTGCCCGGCTGCCAGGCCGCCCCCGGCGCGCCCTGCTCCAGGACACGGTTCAGGGGCGAGGCCTCGTAGACCGGCACGGCAAACGGGGCCGTGTCTTTGGCCACGTCCGGGTGCATCATGTTGGAGGGGTCGTAGAAGGCGGCCTGCTCTTCTATCGCCGCGGGGCGGAAGGAGCCCGCCGCCCCGGCTGCCGCGTAAGGCAGGAAGGAACGCTCCTCCCTTCCCTGCGAGTCGTAGCTGACCTGCGTGATGATGTCCTGGCCTGTGGGGCTGGCCCCGGTGAGCACCGTCTGCAGCTCACGCCCAAGCCCGTCGAAGTAGACGATCTGCTGGCTCACCTCGCGCGCCGTGCCCTGCGCCAGCGCCTCCGCTGTCAGCACCCCCCCGACCTGCGCCGTGTTGGTGAGCACGTAGTTCATCTCCGTGCTCGGGGAGGAGGCCAGCGGTTCCTCCGAATTTACTACCACGGTCACCTCGGCCGTGTAGAGCGTCAGGGCCGTTGCCCACTCGTTGGTCACGCGGCACCGGTAAACGCCGCCGTCTGAGGCCGAGGCGGCCGGAACCGTGTGGGTGCTCGCGTTGGCCCCTGGAAGATCCTGCCAGGCGCCGTCCACACTTCGCTGCCACTGATATAAGTTGCGCGTGCCGCCCGCCTCTGCCAGCAGCTCCAGAGGCTGGCCCGCCGCAAGCTCGCGGGTCTCCGCCTGCCCGAGCTGAGCCTGCGTTCCGTAACCGAAATAAGAAAGTGGCGTGGTGTTTACGCCCGACATGTTAGGCTCGATCGATCCGAAGTCCAGCCGGTTGTCGTAGGCGTCCACATAGAGCGAGGAGGCACCGGCGCCGGCACTGAAGTTGGGAATTGCGGTGAAGGCGTTGCCCGTCAGGCTCAGGTAGTAGAGACCTGGCAGCGAAGCCAGCGAGGCCGGCACATCCCCCGACAACTGGTTGTTGTCCAGCCCCAGCTCCCAGAGAGCCGACAGGCTCCCCAGCTCCGGAGGCACTGCGCCGCTTAGAGCGTTGTTGTGCAGGTAGAGCTGTCGAAGGGAGGAGAGGTTTCCTATTGATGCCGGAAGCTCGCCCATCAGGTTGTTGTCATTCAGGTAGAGGTACAGCAGAGAGGATGCGCTGCCCAGTTCGGAAGGAACGCTCCCCGTCAGGGCGCAATCATTCAGCCCCAGATGCTGCAGCTGCGAGAGACTGCCCAGCGATGGCGGGATGATGCCCGACAGGCTGTTGCCGCCTAGGTAGAGCTGGCGCAGACCGCTCAGGTTGCCAAGTGAGCCGGGGATGGCATCTGTAAGGGCATTGTCGTTGAGGAACAGAAACTGCAGGTTGGCAAGGGCTCCGAGCGAAGCGGGAATGCCTCCGCTGAGCGCGTTGCCGTTTAACCCCAGATCGGTCAGCCCGGTCAGGTTGCCTAACTCTGCCGGGATCGCCCCCGTTAGCCCGTTGCCGCTCAGATACAGCTGGACAAGCGAGGAAATGTTACCCAGGGAGCCTGGGATTACCCCAGTCAGGGCGTTGTCGTGCAGGTAGAGGTACTGAAGCCCCGTGAGGTTGCCCAGCGAGGCGGGCAGCTCGCCGCTCAGCCCGTTGCCGTTGAGAACCAGACCGACCACGTCCCCGCCCTGCACCATCACCCCGTGCCAGGAGGCCATGTCGGCACTCGAAGTCCCATTAAGCCAGTTGGCGTTGGCGTTCCAGTCCGCGCCGTTCGTGCTGCTGTACAGATCTGCCAACGCCTGCCGCTCCACGGCGTCCGGCACCGCCCCCTCGCCCGAGGAACTGGCACTCATCGCCTGAAAAGACAGGGGCTCGGTTTTGAGCGCCTGCGCCTGCCGCTGGCTGATTAGATCGGCCACATGCCTGGCTGCGGCCGTGCGGTGGAGCGAGTCGCGCCCGGCCCCATAAGCCTGCAGGGCCCTTCCCCAGGCACGCCCCGCCGCCTCCGCGTCCCGGTCGAAGGCCCGCGCCTCGACTGGGGCCAGGTGCCGCTCCCGCAGCCGTTCCAGCCCCGCCTGCAGCCGCTCACCAGGAGCGGCACCGCCCAGGGCAAAGCCAGTAACTGGAGCCCCTGAGAACAGCAGGAGCATCAGCAACATGACCAGTATCAGCTGGCAGGACTTGCTCTTAGCAAAAGAGTGGCGCCCCTGTGCAGTTGCCGGAAGAGAGGAAAGAGTATTAAAAAGAGTGTGTCGTAGAAGTGTTTTCATCTAGTCAGCTTTAGAGATAGGCTGCCCCGGCCCTCCTCCACTAGGGGCTCAGGGGCGCGGCCATTACATTAATGAATGGTTGAATGACTTGCTTTTGAAAAAAGAACAGCTCCGCAGAACACAAGGAAGGGCAGATGAAATCTGCGTCCGCATGCTCTGCTGGAGTGGCTGGACATGTTTTAGCTCGCAGGAATGGTCCCGCCTACTGCCCCGCGTAATGGTACTCATGGCTCTGGACCACGTTGCCCTCGTGGTCCTTCACTGCCCGCAGCCGTCCAAAACCATCGTATTCGTAGTAGGTCGTTTTCCCGTTCGGGTCAGTGGAGGAGGTCAAACCCACCAAGGGATCATAAGTGTAGACAGTAACCATCGCCTTTGGAAATTGATTCCGTAGGTTATTTAGCTGGTCTAAATGATATTGGGAAAGTTCGGTATTGCTACTCATTTCATCCACTGAAGTAGGCCCTCCTAATGCCGCCTCAACTTCCTCATAAGTGGCATTTTTAATTTCAGCTATAGGTTGAGTGTGCTTATACCCCCATAAATAGACAACAGGTATATCGTCTGCTCTCGACACCTCAATCAAATTTCCATTATTATCATATTTCTTGAACAGCAGCCTATCTTCCATGGAGTTGTTCATACCTGTATTCGTCCGTACTGACTCCGGAAAATATTTCCCGGTGAAAAATTCCTTAAACACTGTATGTTTCTTTTGTACAGTTCCGTTATGATTCATGCTTTCTTCTATAACAGACGCAAGCTGGTAATTATTAATAAGACCTTGCCTTGCTGCCTCCTCTGTTCCAGTAGCCACGATATCTTGCGGATACTTTTTCTTTACTTCTACCTGATCCCCCTTGCTGTCCATAATCGTAGTGCGGGTCTGCAATGCATGCTGCGGATTATCGTAGTAGTAATGGGTCGTTCTTGTGATAGGGTTTTGCCCGTTTAAGTCAAAGTCAGTTATTACTGTCTTATAGATGTATTTCCATCTCGTGTTTATGTCATATACAGCCACGTCAAACGGAATGAAGTCATAGTCTTTAGGAGGGGAATAAACACGGGGCATGTGGAAATTTTTTCTCGCAAAGACACCCTGCACTTGAACTTGAACCCTTTCATCTACTTTATAGAAGTTCTCTACTTTCCTTGAGAATACAACCTCTCCGTCTACGAGCTTGAAGCTATTTTCATTTAACAACAACCCATTATCAAAGCCACGAACATCATAGGGAGCGTCATCTATACCCACCCCCGTTAGGGTATAAGACGGCGACTCTTGCTGCACATCGAACCTATACTCTGTTCCTCCCCCTTCAAAGCCCTCCCCAAGGCTCACTAGGACTGACTCGTACAGTACTGGGTTTGGAGCCAATAAGTAATCTAATGTTAGGCTATTGGAGTGCAGAACTTTATAGTCGCAGTAATAAATTTGGGTTTCAGACATACCACCATAATTACAATGTATAGCCGAACGCCTCCTTGAGTGGTATACATTAGGAGATGGCAGTATTACCCCAGATGAGACTGTTGAACTATCCAGGTACCGGTAGTGGAAAGTTTTTACTTCAGGAGTAGGATCTACTGAGTCGTAGGTTATTATTTTCTCAACACGAACACCTGAAAATTCTTTATTGTATGTTACATTATCGCTCTTGCTGGGTACATAAGAGAAGTTGGCCCTGCCAAGATAGCCACTGTAGCCGGTTACCTCTATTCTTAAAGTGTAGCTTCTGCCTTCAAAAAGACTAGTTATTACTTTCCTGGATTCACCCGGTCTCAGTACTTCACTTACATCCTCATAATTCATGGTATTATCTGTTAGGGTCGCAACCATCATGATATGGTGATCCTCATCATTCACTCCATTTGTGTTTTCAAAGAATAAGTTCAGTTCCACCTGTTGTTCTACAGTAACATCAATAGGATCAGCGCTTTCCACAACAGGATCATATGTTTCGAACGCTTCATCAGTTCCTTCAGCCACCAAGTTAATCCTAACCGGGGGGGAGAGAACGTCTTCGGTGACATTTATATCGTTAGCCTCATATACTATCTCACTTCTTCCACCTGTAGGGTATATTACTTGGGTGAGCATACCTATGGTAGAAAAATGGGCATCAGGCTCTCTGTCTCCACCCTTATTATTAAATAAAGCCCTGTCTTGCGGGTTGTTTGGCAAAGGCACCAAGTCGCTGTTATCCTTGCCGTTGAAGTAGCCAAAATGGTCTTGACTGAAGGACAGCCTAGAGGGGAGTAAATGGAGGTCCTTGTATGAGAACTGATGCTCCTTTGGTGCAGTCTCTGTTTTTCCATATTCAGCTACCTTCACAAGGAACGGTCTAGAGGCCTCACCTTCTCCATGTATTTGATAAGATAACTTTACCTTTTTGACCTGCCGGTTGTTGCCATCGGTTAGCACAATGCTGGACAGAACTCCATCCATTCCTTCAATGTCTCGTAGCGAGCCATCGGGGTTAGCTGGAGTTTCATAGTTGAACTGAACTTTGCCGAAACTAGAGGACGTTATCTCTTTAACTCTGACGAAGTCAGAAGACAAGTAACTGTAACATAACACATCTTCAAATTGAGGGCACCTTATGCCCGCTTGATTTTCCGTGTGACATGAAATGTACTTCGTATCTCCAATAGGCCTAAACAGCATTTGGGTCACCCCGCTTCTATAGTCAACGCTGCCACCCTCATAGGTTAATAAAACCTGATCCCCATATGGATGTTCAATTTTAGTCAAGTACCATGAATTGGGAAGTCTGTCATAATGTTCACTTGAGCACCCTACGCCATCACCAGGAAGTGACTGGCTGTATTCTGTGGCGCCAACCCCTCCGAAGAAATACTTAATACCATCAACCGTAGTAACAACAAAGCTTGATTCCTCAGATGTAAAGAAAGGTTCAATCTTAATAATAGTATAGGAAGTAACTTTGGGGAGGCCATCATCTCCTATATAGAACTTTCCGGTGTGCCCGTTAAAGTTATAATGAAAAATGTCCGGTTGCGAATCATGGCCGCCTGAGGCAGCGGCGTTAAGGTACTGTAGCAGCGTTTCATCCCTATTAGTAAGATCAGGCTGAACTAGTCTTTGTGTTCCTGGGGCTAGTACACAGTCAACTTAGTAGGTAATGATTGCGTTTCTTCCTTAAAAGCAGGAGGAAGCATGGAGAAGATAGAAATAAAATTGAGTGAATCAGATAAAGAGTACCTGGAGCATTATGTGAGCAAA
>NZ_JAHZTC010000036.1 GCF_019599265.1 Pontibacter sp. HSC-14F20
TTTGTCTGGAAGATGGTGCCGGAAACCAAAAACAGGTCGCTCGAGGAAATGGAGGCGCTGTGGACCGGACCGGCAGCCCTGGCGCAACACAAAACACCACCCTTGGCGGTTAAAACCAAGGTATAGCGGCCTTTATTTTTTGATTGATTTTTGAGAGAGTCTGCCAGGTATAGAAAGAACCTTCCTATACCTGGCAGACTTCTTTATTAGGAGTATTGAACGCTCCTTATACCTGTTAATAAAGCTATTCAGATAAGGATTATGCACGCAGGAATTCGGGTGCGCTTAAAAAGAAACCCCGCCGGTTTGTCTCCAGCGGGGCTCTAACTGTATACTGGTTTACTAACGGCCAACTTATACCTTACAGCGATTGATTTTAACCAACTCAGCGCATCAGGAACCGGAAGCGGTCGATGTTTCGCAAAGCGGTGCCTGTGCCCCGCACTACGGCACGGAGTGGGTCTTCTACCACGTGCGTCGGCAGTTTCGTTCTGGTGGCAATTCTTTTATCCAGGCCACGTAGCAAAGCGCCTCCGCCGGTCAGGTATATACCTGTCTGGTGAATGTCTGCCGAGAGTTCAGGCGGGGTCATCTCCAGTGTTTTCATCACGGCCTCTTCTATTTTAGCCAGGGAACGGTCCAGGAAAAAAGCCACATCGCTATACGAAACATGTACCTGTTTTGGCAGCCCGGTCAGCAGGTCGCGGCCTTTAATGCCTACATCCTGTGGCGGATTTTGCAGCTCGGGCAGGGCAGCGCCTACCTCCAGCTTAATCCGGTTGGCAGTAGACTGCCCGATGAGCAGGTTGTGGTGCTTGCGCATGTAGTGCACAATGTCGGCAGTAAAGCTTTCGCCCGCCACCTTCAGGGATTGGTCGCAGACAATACCGCTGAGGGCAATGACGGCGATCTCTGTTGTGCCTCCGCCAATATCGACGATCATGTGTCCGTTCGGCTCCTCCACATCCAGCCCAATGCCAATGGCGGCAGCAATTGGTTCGTGCACCAGGTATAGCTCCCTTGCTCCGGCAATAACGGCTGAGTCGCGGATAGCGCGTTTCTCCACTTCGGTTATACCTGAGGGTACGCAAACCACCATCCGGAACGAGGACCCAAATTTTCTTTTACCCCCGTTGATCAATTCCAGCATCCCCTTCATCATGTGTTCTGCCGCATGAAAATCTGCTATTACACCGTCCTTCATGGGCCGCACTATGCGGATGTCCTCGTGCGCTTTTCCTTCCATCTGCATGGCCTTCCGGCCAATCGCCAACACTTTGCCCGACGACCTGCTGTAGGCTACAATGGAGGGCTCATCCACTACCACTTTGTCGCCCTGCATGACCAAAAAGTTGGCCGTGCCCAAATCAATGGCAATATCTTCTCTAAAAAAATCTAAAAAACCCATTCTCTATGGTGTAAATATTCTTCTCCAACAACGCCATCCGGCCGGCAGACTACAGGTTAAGATTGCCTGCGGCTTCGGGCTGATACAATACCTCCATCACCTCATACACTACCGTGCCTTTAGGCCCCGGCCGCTCTACCTTATCGCCGACTTTGCAGCCCAGTATGGCAGTGCCCACAGGCGCCAGCACCGAAATTTTGAACTTGGACAGGTCTGCATCTTTCGGGTATACCACGGTCAGCTCCATCTGGGCTCCGCTTTTCAGTTCGTTCAGCTTCACAAGCGAGTTCATGGTCACTACATTCTCCGGAATTTCTTCGGAGGCTACTACTTTGGCGCGCTTCAGCTCCTGGCTGAGCGCTTCTACGGTATGGGCACCACTAACCTGGCGCTGGGCTTGTACCAGGCTGTGCAGGCGCTGGAAATCTTTTTCAGTTAGATAAATCGGGTTCATATAGGTTAAAAATTTAAAGCTTTATAGAATCTTGCAGGTATAGCGCCATGCCTGGCCCCGGTGGCGGACGCTAAGCCTTCAGCGTTCGAGGCATGAAGGCGAATAAAAAAGGTAAATACACAAAAACTCCCTTACCTGCAGCCTTTGTGCTGCGTAAAGGTGTCTTGTGAAAATGTAAAATGAAGGATGTTCAACAGGAATAACCTGTGGCAAGGGATGGTGGCTTGCGCCCGGGGCCGGAGGTTTCCGGCTTATTTAATGAAGGCCTTAGGGGCTGTGTAAAAGAAAAGACAATAGCCATTCAGCACATCACTTTGCGATACGTGATGCGATGCCGCAACAAAGCCGGTAAGGGACTCTGAAAAGAGATGAATTGTTCTGATATATGGCAGCACGGTTCTGATAGTAATCTTTCAAAGTAACGGAAGAAACGTCATAAAAGCAAGAAAACAACCGTGTTACCAACAGTGTACCGCACGCAGGACCAGCAATGCAACGGGCTTTGCTCTACCTGAAACAGAAACAACTCCAAAGCAGCCTGAACCGGCTATCCCTTACTTTACCGGTGCTTCTGCCCAAAATCTTTCTTTCGTGGTCCACGCAGGTATAGGGAAACCGGAAGTTGGTGTTGAAATCCTTGCAAGCGGTTAAAACAGGATTGGCTATGTCGCCTAAACCGCCTTATCTTCGTGAGTTTGAATGGGTATGCATCTTCTGGGCAATGGCATCCAATCAGACCGCAAAAATAGCGGAGGCAAAACTATGATAGACCTTTCGGCACTGAGCTTCACCAACGTTTTAGACCTTCTGGGGACTTTCGCTTTTGCCGTGAGCGGTATCCGCTGGGCTTCTACCAAGCAATTCGACTGGTTTGGCGCCTATGTCATTGGGCTGGTAACGGCCATCGGTGGCGGCACAACCCGCGACCTGCTGCTCAACGTGCCTCCGTTCTGGATGCAGAATGCCAGTTACCTCACCGTGACAGGTATAGCTCTGCTGGCCACGATCTTGTTCCGCAATCAACTTTTCCGTTGGGGCAGGGCGCTGTTTCTGTTCGACTCCATCGGGCTGGGTCTGTTTACGGTGGTAGGAGTAGGAAAAAGTCTGGAAGCGGGGTTACCCTTCTGGGTATGCATTATGATGGGTGCTATTACGGGCTCTGTTGGCGGTGTTATCCGGGATGTTTTGCTCAATGAGGTGCCGCTCCTGTTCCGGAAAGACATCTACGCCCTGGCTTGCATTGTGGGCGGCATTGTGTATATGTTCAGCTACCAATATGGTCTGTCTATTTCAATAACCGAAATGCTCGCCGCCCTGACCGTGATCCTGATCCGGGTGGTAGCAGTAAGGTATCACATCCAGCTGCCCTTCCTGAGTCCCATCAATACCGAACGCAACGATAGAGATAAAAAAGAATAGCTATTGTAATTTACTACTGTACGAGCATGGTAAATCCAACAAAAAAAGCCCCGCCGGTTTATAGCCAGCAGGGCTTTTTTAACTTAGGATTGTGGAGTAGCAGGGATTTTCTTCATCCGCACTACCAACTGATTATCATCACTTTAAAACTTGCAATTTGAGTAACTCACCGAATCACTCACCGCCTGATATGCTGCAAACTAACTGCAAATGCTATGGCTTAAAAATACTCAGAAGTTTAGGAAATAGCAACTAGATCCTTGCTTTATACCCTGATGTTGAGATTTTGTAAGTATCCCTCCAGGTACTGGCTAAACGGGGACCGCCGCAAGGGCTGAGGACACAGCGCCGCTACCGGGAGTTCGAGTAAGAAATTAAAAAAAGCCACCCAAAAAGGTGGCCTGGCGAAGCTATGCCCATCCGGCAGAAAATGCCTTGAAAAGAGCGGGAATCCTCTCCCGGAAACAACAGAAAGTATCTTTCATTATCCCTCCAGGCCCGCATCCGATGGGCCAGCCGGCTACCTGAGAGCCTTGGACAGGTAGCGTAGAACTAACCTCTTCCGACTTAAAACCCATAATGCGTCGCTTGGTTCCGTGCAACCACGGCTTCATTGTCGGCACTCCGTACCCAACGAAGCCTTAGTTGTTAGGCTGCGTTTTTCTCAAATCGTTTTATGGATTCCAATTCTTGCTGCTTGTTAGCCTTCTCTTCTTCCAAGTCGTAATCATCTTGCAAACCAAGCCAGAACTTGGGGGAGTTGCCAAAATAGTAGCTTAACCTTAAAGCCGTGTCGGCTGTAATGCGCCTGTTTCCTTTCAGAATTTCAGATACTCTGGTTTGAGGTATACCAATGTCCTTTGAAAGCCTGTAGGCGGTAATGTTTAGCGGAACAAGAAACTCTTCTTGCAGTATTTCTCCCGGATGAATATTAGGTAGTCGCTCCATTTTTTTCTTCTTAGTGGTAATCTATAATTTCTACTTCTGATGCTTGGCCGTTATGCCACTGAAAGATGATTCTCCACTGGCTGTTTATCCTGATACTGTAGAACTCTTTCAGATTTTCCGACAACTTCTCTAATCTGTTGGAGGGAGGAATGCGAAGGTCAGCAATATCCTGAGAGTTATTAAGCATTCTTAATTTACGTCTGCCAATCGTCTGGATTTCCATAGGCAGCTTCGCTACCCTTTCCCCGTTCCAGATTTTTTCGGTTGACTTGGACCCAAAAGATATAATCATACTAACTTTTAACGTTACTAACGTCAAAAGTAAGCACTAAGTTTAATACTAAAAAGTTTTGTAGTTTCTTTATTCTTTGAAATACAGCGGATTTGTGCAGCCGATGCCCGTAGCGGAGCAAGGGTTACGGCTGCACCGGGTTACGGGGTAGTAATTATTCTTTTATAACTCAATAGAGATTTTTACTTTTCCACCCAAGCCTTTCTCTACAATATCAAATAAGGTCTTGAGAGTAAGGTTACTTCCGTCGTTTTCAACTCTGGATATGTAGGTTCTTTTCTTATCGATGATTTCCCCTAACTCCTGCTGGGTCAGGTGTCGAGCTTCACGGGCCTTTTTCAATTCAAGTCCTATTTTAAATGACTCGAACTCCCTGTCAAGGTTGTCACGCCTCTCTGTGCCTTTCACTCCGTACACTCTGTTCTTGATATCTGCCCAAGAACTAACTTCCCTTTCTTTATCTTTTCCCTTCATAATATTCAGCCATTAATTGTAGTGCCTTATCAATCTCTTTCTTTGGTGTTTTTTGCGTCTTCTTCTGAAAGCCATTCAGCAAGATGACCAGCTTGCCTTCGTCGAAAAAACAGAACACGCGCCAAATGTTGGAAGCAAGTTGAACACGTGCTTCATATAGCCCGTCTGTACCAGTCAGGTGCTTTAGGTAATTTTGAGGCACCCGCTCAAGTGTTTCTATCGCTTCCAAAATCTTGAATATCTTGTCCTGCACCTTAACGGGCTGCTCCTTCAAGAAATCTTCAAAGTAGTTTTTATAGGCGATGATTTCTCTGATCTTCTTCATCTGCTGTATGTTCAACAGTAAATGTAACTTAAAAGTTACTATTAATTACAAAAAAATACTTCCCTTTTATGATTTCTTATTTCCCGTAACCTACTGGGCTAAAGCACGACTTGGTGTGGTTTAGGTGTTGTTGTGTGATAGTTATTGTTTCATCGTCTGCTCTACATATTCGACTGCTTCTTTAATAGTTATTGTGAACACACCGCCTTTCCCAGTTTCAAAAGCTTCTTTCCAATGCCTATAACCTTCCGTAAATTCAGGTAACTGGTTCTTTGAGCCAAGGAGTTCTGTTACACTTTCAACTACTGCTTCTTTAGAAAATGGTAAATGGTCTATAGTTTCTGAAATGTCTTCCTCACTATGAAGATTTGTTACTTTTAATCCCTTCAATGCAACATGGACAATGGTCTCACCATTTATCTTCTCAACCTTAAGTATGGTGAGTGTCGAATTTTCTTCACCACTTCTTGTATGATACTTCCAGCTTTGACCGGCTTCAAATTTATCGTCTTGGCAACCCATCACTTCCTCTGTCTTCTTTTGACTAAAACAACTCTGTAATACAAACAGAACGAATAGTAGGGAAAAGATAATATTCTTATTCATGCTTCTAATTCCACACAACGGTTGGGCTATAGTGCGTTTATGCACTATAGGTGGTGTTGTGCTTTCGGGCTTTTTCTTTACTCTCCAGTACTCCCATCAACCGCTGGTTTAGGTAAAGTTTTTCCTTTCCTACCTTAGTTGCTTTTAAAAACCCTTCCTGCTCAAGCGCTATCAGGTAGTTCCCTACAGTCTTTGGTGTTCCCATGTTCGCGTCTATCAGAAATTGGCGTTTGGTATACGGCAGTCTGAACAAGATTTCTATCAACTCTTTTGAGTGCACCTTTGGGAGTTTCTCTTTTATTTCCTCTGAAGTGGCCTCCATAACGGCCATGATCTCCTCCAGTTTTTGGAGTCCGCTGGCGGCTGTTTTTTCAATCATGTCGAGCATGTAGAGTATCCAGCTCTCCCAATCTCCTGCTTCCGTTACTGCCCTTAGCTTCTGGTAATAAGCCGCCTTATGGTGGATGATATACTCACTTAAGTAAAGAGCAGGCACATCCAACAGTTTTTCCATTTTCAGGTAGAGCAGAAGTAAAATCCTTCCTGTGCGTCCATTACCGTCAATGAACGGGTGGATGGCCTCGAACTGGTAGTGCATGACAGCCATTTTGATGAGAGGGTCCAGCGTGCTTTCCTCGTTAATGAAGCGCTCCAGGTTTGCCATTTTCTCGCGTATTACTGTTTCCCCTGCCGGCGGCGTGTAGATTACTTCGCCCTGCGTGTTGGATAAGGTCGTGCCTGGAGTAGCCCTGATACCCGATGTGTTCTGCTTGATACATCGCATGATATCCACACAGAGGTTTGTTGTGATAAATGGCCGCTCTTTAAGCTTTTCCAAGCCGTACCACAACGCCTCCTTGTAGCTTATAACCTCTTTTGCTGCCGTGGGTTCATACCTCTTTTCGGCCACGACTGACTTATAGAGGTCATCATTTGTGGTGATAATGTTCTCTATTTCAGAGCTTGCCTTGGCTTCCTGTAAATGGATTGTGTCTAAAAAGAGGCTTGGGTTAGGCAGGTTGATGATGGCTCCGTTCAGCTGCGCCAAAGCCCTGCTTGCTTTTACAGTCTTTCGCATAACTTCCTTTGTCTCAAGATCTACATCCGGAGGAAGCAAGGGTAAGTCATTGTAGGGTTCTTCTCTATGAAATGGGGCCATAAATAACGAGGGTAACAGTTACTCTTACTTTAAATACAAAGGTAAAAATAATGATTTATTACACTTGTTGTTTGTTCAGAGGTAACTATTACTCTTGTAGGTTATTTTTCATACTTTGCATGCCATACGGACTGGACTATGCGGCTGTGAAGCTGCCGTATAGTTGTGGTTGCACTAAACCTTCGGTAGCTGGTTTTAAAAAGCAGCGGATAAGCGTTACCTTTTGATTCAAACTTATTCCTTACATAAAGATGAAAAAAAAGAGCCTACCCTTATCCAGACTGCCTGTACTAAT
>NZ_JAHZTC010000037.1 GCF_019599265.1 Pontibacter sp. HSC-14F20
CAGATAGCACCAAGAAGTAGTTCAGGGGCCAGCCTCTTCCGACTTAAAACCCATAACGGGTCGCACGGTTAGTGCAACCACGGCTTCATTGTCGGCACTCCGTACCCAACGAAGCCTTAGTTGTTAGCGGATGCTTTTCTTCTTATTTCTATTTGCTTTCAGGTTAGTCAGAAATGAATCTCTGTACTCCCTTAGTTTGCGTCTGTACCAAAAAGGGAGTAGATACAAGAATGTTAGAATTACAATCCATCCACCGACCACTATAACCACACCCAAAGTGCCACTATCAGTAACAAGAGCAAACAAAGTCAAAAACACGAGAAAACTTATAAATATGGAGATAGCAAGGAAATAAGCTCCAGTATAAGGAATTATTTCACCTACTGCTGTTGTCTCTGAAGCACTCTTTCCTTGATTGAATGTGATGTTTATTTTGCCTGCGCCTCTATAGGGATTAAACATCTTAGGGTTTACTTCTATCTCCACTGAATTTTCACTGGTAAGCCTCACTTCTCTGTAATCGATAAAGCCAATACCAAGTATGCTTGTTAAGTCTCTTTTCTTTTCTTTTTCTCGTGCGATAGTCTCCATTACCTTAAACTTAGGCTGGTTAATCTCTATTGAGAAGTTTTCATGGTATCGTTTGAGAAATTTCTTCATACTTTGAAGTAACCGCTAACGGTTTTGCTATGGTGCGTTTAAATGCACTATAGGTCTTGTTGTAGTATGTAATTTTCAACAATCGTAGTCATGACATTCAAACTCACATACCTGACAGTTAATTAATTGAAGTTTGGGTATAAGCTGATTCAAATAATAGCCATAATCTGTATACCTATCTGCTCCACTTATTCTTTGTCCTATACCTAAGGAAAAGTTTAATTCATACTGCTTACTGTACCCATCATAATCACCTTCAAGCGGGTGAATCAATAAGTTTATACTTTCTTCTAATTCCTGATTCCAAAGGTTAACTGCATTTGGTTTTTCATAAGCGTCTCGTAAATCCAGAATTTTAAATACACTTTCGCTTTCTTTAAATGTTATGTAGTCAAATTCTCCTTCATCATCAAGGGGTATGGATGTGTAAGCTCCACTCGGATTTTGTAAGCTCCAAAAGTTATTTGTCAGGTTTTTTATAAAATCAGATAATCTTTTATCCTTTGTGAGAACTCTAACTCTTATAGTCCTTTGAACACCCATTCATTAATACTTATAAACTACAACTATAGTATATACGACAACATACGCTTATCTGCACTATATGCGCAGTTGCTGCAGCGCGCATTCGCGCTCATTTGCTTGCTGGATCTGTTACTTGTGGCTGTAGTGCGCATGCTTTTATATAGTTAAGCTAATATAGGTGATTGCTAGAGATTATCCAACGGGCTGACAATTTTATCCAGCGCATGGGTGGTGATGTGGGTGTAGATCTCGGTAGTCTTGCTGCTCCGATGCCCCAGTAGCACCTGGATATACCTTAAATCTGTTCCCTGCTCCAGCAGGTGCGTGGCAAAAGAATGGCGCAGCGTATGGGGTGTGGCGGGTGCTTTCACGCCCGCCTTCTCCTTGCTGGCCCGGAACACGCTGCGGATGCTCTCCACCGTGTACTGCCCGCCCGTCTGCCCCTCAAAGAGCCACACCTTGGGCCTGTACTGTTTGTAATATGCCCGAAGACTTTCAAGCAGCTTTTGGGAGAGCAGCGTGGTGCGGTCCTTCTTGCCCTTGCCCCCACGGATCAGCAGCAGGTTACGTTCTGACTGCACGTCCGTCAGCTTCAGGTTGATCACTTCGCCAATGCGCAGGCCTCCCGCGTATAGCAACTGAAGCATGCAGCGGTGCTTGAGGTTCTCGGTCACGGAGAGGATTTTCAGCACGTCCTGCTTACTGAGCACCTGCGGCAGGCGCTCGGGCTTCTCGGGCCGCTCGACCTGGCCCAGCTGCACCTCGTGCCGCAGCAGCACGCGCTGGTAGTAGAACTTCACCGCATTGATAGACTGGTTCACAAACGATACGGAATAGGTGCCGGCCTGCACCATCTGGCGGTGGTAGTGGTTGATGGCCTCTTCTGAAAAGGCATGTATGCCCTCCAGCCCGCTGGCCTTGTGCGCGTTCAGAAAGCGCAGGAGCAGGCTGTGGTAAGTGCGGATGGTACTGAGGCTGTAATTCAGGAGGAACAGCTTCTCCACGTAGTGAAGCGGGCAGCCAATATAGCCGTCGCCCTTCTGATAGCATTGTTCCCAGAGCCGGACCTGCAGGGCCATGTCCTTTACATGCATGGTTTGCGCCAGCCACACCTGGGCCACCGGTTCTACTTCCGTTAGAAGCCTGTGGAGGATATTGCTTTCGGTGCTGATGACAAAGCACTGCATGTCTTGCAGCCACCTGGCCACTTTGCTTTGCTTCAGGCAGGTATAGATTTCCTGGTTGTAGGGGTAGCTGAGTTGTACATACGGCCTGCCCTGGTGTTCCAGGGGCTGCAGGCGCACAACGGGGCGTGCAGGCACCTTTCCCAGTGGCTCTGCCAGCTGCCTGTCCTGCTGCAGGATAACGGCTCCTTCCGCCGGGCGCAGGCGCCTGGGCATATATAAATACCGTGTATCAACTTTGGCCAGCCCCTGGAAGTGCTGGTGCGTCATTTCAATGGCCTGACTGCTGCGGTGCATCACAAAGCACTTGTAGGTTTTGCTGTACTTGATCCAACCAGCCTCATTCAGTCGTTTGGAGAGGAAGGGGTTGGGCTTGTGCCAGATGCGAATGAAAGTCTTGCCGGCATGCTCGAGCGGGTTAAGATAGAGGACAGGCTGCAGGGAAGCGTAGCTCATGGCAAAAACAACTAATGTCTGCTCCTTTTTACGCTTCATTCTCTCCATAAGCCGTGTAAGAAACGTATATAAGCGTAAGTATTCGGCTAAGTACGGCTGCTATCACCTGCCGCGCAATAATATGGAACAGGACAGGGAAAAATGCGGGCATTGCAGCGCCCCCCTCTCGGGCAGGGCAGACAAGCGCTACTGCTCGGACCAGTGCCGGGCCGCGGCCGGGAACCTGCGCAAGCACCTAGACCCGGCCCAGCAGCTGATGGGCCGCCTGAACCGGGTGCTGGGCCACAACCGCCAGGTGCTCTGTCAGCTTAGCCCCCAGGGAAAGGCGATCCTGCGGCGGGAGGTGCTCCTTATGGCCGGCTTCGACTTCCGTTACTTCACCCACCTGCACCATACCCCGACAGGCAACCTTTATCACTTCTGTTATGACTATGGCTACCTGCTGCTGCCCGAAGAGAGAATCCTCATCGTCAACGGGCACCACTGGCTGGATAAGGCAGCATAAGGAGCGTCATGACAAGCTTTAAGTGAATACAGCCTGAATCATACGTCCAACTCGAAGCGGGACTTAGGTCCTTGACCGGCATTTTCCTGCTTCGAGTCCGCCCTGACCAGCAGGCTGTCCACCTCCAGCCTTACCTGCCGGTAATACCCCGCCGCGCTGCCCGCTGTGGCAGGCCTGGAGAGGGCAACCTGCGGGGGCCTGCTCAGTACTTTGAACTGGGCGTTGAACCCGGCGGCATTGCTCTCCACCGCGATCCCGGCGAAGCGACCCACGGGGAAACTGAGAAACTCGCTGGCCCTGATTTTGTCGCGCTCCTGCACCGTCTCGCTCTGCCCCACGCTGCCTCCGAGCCACTGGCGCCAGTTGCGGCTCGCGCTGGAGGTGGTGTAGACCTGGTCGTAGCGGCCGAACTGCTCGGACATAAATCTAGCCGTCTTGCTGCTGCTCACCCGGCCGTAGAAATGGGTGTTCAAAGCCGCGCTCAGCACGTCTGCCTTCTCTTGGCCGTACATGTCCACCAGCTGCGCCAGGTCCTGGCACATGAACACCGTGGCCACGCGGTTGCTCCTTGCCGTGTTGGGCAGCACCTCCAGGTGGGGAATGAACACGGTCGGCCCCTCGTCTAAAAGCAGGAAGCTGTGGTGCTTGCCCGGCTGGTTCATCAGGCGGGTGGCCACGGTAATCACCAGGCTGCACAGGGGAGCGTAGGTGCCGGCAAGGCTCGGGTGGCTTCCCACCGTAAGGACAATGGGGCTGGCGGGGTCGTTTATGTCCAGGGAGAAGTCATCTCCGCCAAAGAGCTAGCAGATTTCGGGCGTGTTGATCTGGGCCACGGCCCCCTGCAGGGTGCCCACCACGCCGCTCACCTGGCTGTCGGCTCCCCGCTCCATGGCTGACAGGATAGAGACGGTCATCTGCCGGCACTGCTCGTTTTGGCTAAGTGTCTTGAGCAGCCTCTCGTCCGGGCTGGTGACAAGGGCCAGCACGTGCGGCAGGTCGCACATCTCGGGGTGCTCTGAGCGCAGGTACCAGATACAGGCCGTGAGCAGGTCGGTGGCACTGCGGGTCCAGAAGTCGGGCCTGCGGATGCTCTCGCGCATCAGGTTGCTAACGATGGCCGCGGCGTACTCCCGCGCATAGCTCACGTTGGGCAGGTAGCGCGGGTGCAGGGGATTGACGCGGTAGGAGCCCAGCGGGTCGTGGAAGTTGAGAAAGTAGTGGGGCAGCGGATTTTCCTGCGCGGCAAGAAAGCTATGCATGTCCATGGCAAGGCCCGGAAACTTGAAGTCATAGATCACCCCGCTGTAGCCCTTTCGGGCAAAGCCCGCCATCAGGGGCAGGGCGATGCTCTCGCTCTTGCCGCTGCCGGCTGCGCCCACCACAAAGATACCCCTAAAGGGGTTGAAGAGCCGGATCGGCCCTCGGGTGGTGGAAAGCTCCAGGCTGTAGGGGTGTTTACCTGCTCTCAGGCCCTGCCCAATCCAGCTTACCCGCCCCAGCAGGTACTGGAAGAGCTTGTAGAGCCAGTATAAGCCAATGCCTGCAAGAGAGGTTCCCATCACCAGCACAATACCACCCGCCACGGCGGGTGCCTGGTGCACGAGCACAGTCAGCAGGCCAAAGCTCAAAAACAAGAGCAGCAGGGCCAGGCAGCCGCAGCCGCTGTAGTCTTTTAATTGCCCCCGTCTCATCGCCTGATCCCCCTGCTATGGCCCTGTTTTTTTTCCTGCCGGCTCTGGTGTTGCCTTGCCTTCTGCGCCTGCTTTTGCTGCTGCTGTTGTTTCATTTTCTCCGCCTGTTGCCTTTGCTGTTTCCGCTGCGCCTCCAGCGCCACCCTTTCCCTGGCCAGCTGGCGGATGGCCTCCACGTTCCCCCTTTTGAGGGCGTGGCAGTAGGCAAAGCTTTCTTCCTGTCCCCGTTTGTAGCCGGTGTGGCGGTCGAACCACTCCTCGCATACCTGCACGAAGGCCTCCCGGTCAAAGCCGCCCCTGACGGCCCCCTTCCCCGTAGCGCGGTGGTTGGTCATGGGGCTGAGCTTTAGTTTGTTTGCTATGTCCTTGCGCGAGACAATCAGGTGGGCGTGCATCTGCTCGCCCTCCGCCTGCCCGTCGCGCTCGTAGTGGACCTTGCCGTAGTAGAGGATATCTTTGGCTTCCAGCCCCTTGTTGAAGTTGGCTGCATAGGCCGGCGCCAGCTCCTGGCGCACGTAGGCCTTCAGCGCCCGGGCCTGCTCCTGTTTCGTCTTCCCCAGGTGCTGCAGTTCCTTTTCAGATGGACTGACGATGATGGAGTAGAATTTGGCGTCGCTCTTCCCCAGCTGCGACTTGTTGTGGTCAAGGCGGTAGACGACCTCCCGGGCGCTCACCCGCTCGCGCTCCTGGTCAAAGAAGGGCTCCAGGCCTTTTTCCTCTTTCATCCGCAACAGGTCCTCGTGCTGGAGGTAGCTCGCCAGGGCCGCGCTACTGCCCTGGTTGGCGTAGGTGCCCGTCCCGCCGCCCAGGATCTTGATGTTCACGGCTGACCTCCTTCCCCGTAGAGTTTGGTGATGTCCTGCAGAAAGCCGCTCTTGTTTTTGGCGTCCACCAGGCGTGCCAGCAGTTGGAGGGCCTCCAGCTCGCGCCGCGCGTGTTCAGAAAGCATACACTCGGTAGCCGCCCTGGCAGCAGTGGCGGCCGGCACCAGGGCGCTGAGCTGTTTTACCAGGCCTGCCAGGTGCTGCTCCAGTTCGAGCACTTGCCTGGCCGTGGCCACCGTGTCCAGGCTTTGCTCGATGCGGGCCTCGCTCAAACTCACTGCCTCGGTCATGGGGCGCAGCAGATCGCTTTCTTGTTTGCGGATGAAGGCGATGACCTGGTCCACCCGTTTGACGAGGCGGTTCATCTCGGCGGCCGGGCTCTCGTGCACGGCCGGGTTGAGGCCGTGCTTTTCAAAGTAGGCGAGCGAGGCGGCAATGTACTCTCCCAGCCCCAGGCTGTGGCGCTCGCAGTAGCGCTTGAGCCGGGTGTGCACGGCTTCGGGTACTCCAATGGACTTCATAAGCTTATTTATAATATCGGTTACTGATTATCAATGCGTTAGCATTGCATTTATAGTCGTGTTCTAAAACGCGGAGCGTTGCCGGAAGGCAAATCATGCACTTGGGGCCAGCCAGGGCACTTTCGCCCCGCAGGGCAAGATTGAACCGGACGCAAGTCCTGTTCCATCTTGCTCTTTTCCGCCGGGCTTGCTTCGCCCCTCCTCCCGGAAAAGACAGCCCCGCTGGCTTTGCTCCGGGAAGGGGCGTTGCTTGCCCGGCGGAAAAGCTCTCCCGGGACCCGCCCGCTCCTGCAGGCATGGCTTCGCACCACGGGCAGGGCGGCCCCAGGCTCGCCCGAGGCCGGGGTGCGTTGCCTGCCGGAAGGAGCTACCCTGCAAGGCAATGACAAAGTGGAAGGAAGGTGTGATAGTAAGGCCATGGCAGGCGGAGTGTGGCGGGTGGTGGGGTGGAGAGAGGCGCCAGGAGCGCCTGGTGTAGCGATAGAAGTAGCGCCGGAAAATCCGGGGAAGGGCGTGCCCGATCGGCATGGGCTGCAGGAACACGCTCCAGGGTTTACCCCTGATCCGCTGTGTCCGGGCTGGCAAGTTCGGTGATCACGTCCCTGATTGCAAGCAGCGTCCGGGCAAGCTCTCCCCGCACCGGGTGGATTCCCTCCAGGGATGCCCGGAAGATGAGGCTGACCAGTTCTTCGTGCAGGGCCTCGAGCTGGCCGTTTGCAGCCTGCCGCGCCGCTGGCAGCCCATCGGGTAGGGCTATGCGCTGGGTTGCACTAAACCTTCGGTAGCTGGTTTTAAAAAGCAGCGGATAAGCGTTACCTTTTGATTCAAACTTATTCCTTACATAAAGATGAAAAAAAAGAGCCTACCCTTATCCAGACTGCCTGTACTAA
>NZ_JAHZTC010000038.1 GCF_019599265.1 Pontibacter sp. HSC-14F20
TTTGTTGCTGTTGCGCTACCATCTGAATGCTCTCTGATTCCACCAGGAGATACGAAAAAAGGAGCAGAAAACTTAATTCCTGCTCCTTTAATTCTCCAGTTTTCACGGAGACTTTTTCAGTGCCCTCCTGTTAAGATGGAGCTTTTTATTTGTGATCCCGCTGGGATTCACACCAAACTCAAAACCTCTTTAAATAACCATCAAAGGCACATTTTAAACCAATGTTAGTGAAAAAAACATGGCTTTTAGTGACAAATAACCTATATTTGAATCCTTTTATATAGTTGTAATTTAGATACATAGCCAATAATGAGTTTTACAGTCAAAGGTTCACTAACAGCTAAGAAAAATAAAATTGGTTTGCACCCCTTATCAATAAGATATACGATAGGTGGTGTGCCATACAATATTACGCTAAAAACGTCCGATGGCAAAGTCATTTATGTTGAAAAAAGTGATTTTGACACAGACTCAAGTTTGATGAAAAAGACCAAATCAAACTATAATGCTCTGAATAATCTTATTAGAACCCATTCACAGGTACTTGAAGATGTAGCTACAGCGTCTTCCGATAAATCATTCCAAACAGTTAAAGTACTGTATGTTGAAAGACTTAAAGAAATTAAAGCTGAGGAAGAAAGGCAGGCAGCAGTTGATAAGCGTGAAGAAACTATTGTAAAAGCTAAAAAATTACATACTCTGTTTAGTGCTGAAGAAGCTGTCGAGAAGAAACGGTCACTCACCAAAAGTCTAACAGAAATCGATAAGGAATTAGAGCAATATAAAGCTGAGGGAGTTATAAGTGAACTTAATGAAGAAGAAGAACTCTTTAAAAAGCTGCTTTTAGAATTTGCTAAAATGTATGTTAACAGACCTATCCATAGGCAGTATAAATCTTGGATATCAAACTTATTAGAGTTTAGTCAACAAACTAATACCCCCCTCCTATTCTCTCAATTAGATTTTGATTTCTATAATAAGTATGGTAACTACCTTATGTTCAATAGAATGAAAGGCAAGGTTAATATCGTTAACAACACCTTTGGTGGTCAAGTCAAAAAGTTAATCCAGTTTGTGTCTTGGTGTAGAAGAATCAAAAAAGTTAAAAATGTAAACTTGATTTATGAAGATTACCCAGTTTTCAGAAAATCTAAGGATACTATCATATTTCTTGAAGATAATGAGTTGGATTTACTTTATGATGAATACAGAAATGATGTTTCAGAAGCTAAGCAAAGATTAATTGACATCACAGTATTCCAATCTTGCACTGGTTTAAGGTACGGAGATATATATGCTTCTGAATGGGTTTTGAAAGATATAGATGGTGAAAAAGTCCTTACAGGTATAACTGAAAAGAATGATGGAAACTTTGTTATTCCATTCTTCTTAGACAGCCGCATTGAAGAAATTTTAGAAAGATATGATTACAAAATGAATCATATGGTCGAAGGAGTTTATAATAGAGAGATTAAACAATTATTAGCTGAATTCTTCAAGCAATACAACTTATATCAAACACCTTTAACCTTTACCAAAGAGAGATTTGATAAAAAAGAAATACTGACTGATTATAAACATAATCTCTTTTCATCACACTGTAATCGCAGACGCTTCATCAATTACTGGAAACTGCAAGGTTCAGAAGACCAGATTATATTAAATATACTCGGGAGTAAGGACAGTTCAGTATTACAAGGCTATAAAAAGAAAGATATCGCTACAACCTCAAAAGTAATTATCAAAAAGCTATCACAAATTAAAATGTTGGCAGCAATGAAGAACGAAGATTCTACAAGTATTTAAGGCAATCAATAACTAAAGTTATATTTATAATTAGTAAAACATTAAATATTTAAAAATTCTATTCATATTTAAACATTTTTTTATATTTTTTATTACTTAATATAAAATTATACGTAAATAACCATAAAGACACAAATCTGCCTTATGAAATCATTATTTACAACAATAGTTTTAGCAGTCATTACTCTGTCAGCTGTATTAAGTGCAAATGCACAAAATATAATCCAGGAATCATCATCGGTTGTCAGTAATTTAACTACCGCAGAGGTACCTTTAACAATTGCAAATAATCCTGGGTTTCTAAACCTGGTGGTAGGAGAAAATTATGAGCATAAAGTAAAATTAATAAATACTGGTAACAATAAAATTAATTGGGTATTTGACGGTAACGTACCCCAGTGCTTTAGTATCGAACAAGATGGTACTATTAGATGCAAACCAACTGAAAATAACATTCTTCTAAGGCATATAAATCTTGTAGATGAGTATGAAATTAAATTTACAGCGAGTAACGCTAATAATCCAGCAGAAAAAGTTTCAGATAGTTTTAAAGTAAAATTTTACAGGACTGAGCCAGAAATGCCTGTAATCAATATAGTTCAGAATCACTATACAGTGCATGAAGGTACAGCACTCAAAATTCGAGTAGATTGTATAAATCCCACATCACCCATTACACTTTCAAACACGACTCCTCCCCCCAATGGGGTTATAAAAAAAGATATCAGTAAATGTGGAGAAGAATTCGAATGGATTCCAGACTTTTCTTTTGTATCTGAGGGTGAAGGTGGTAAAAAAGATTTTACATTAAAATTTGTTGCTACGAATCAATTAAGACAAAGAACAGAAAGAGAAGTATTAGTAACTGTAATAAATACTGTTGATTGCGAAGGAGTAACTACTGAATACAATGCTCTCGTGACTTCTATTAACAATTTTAGAAATACAGTTATTTCGACATTCATTGAACGCAATGAAGAAATAAAGAAAGCCAAGGCAAAAAAGCAGAAGTTTGACTACGCTGCAATCACTTTAGGAGCAGCAGGCGGAACTCTTGCGTTGTTACCTAACGATGCTCAACATAAAGGTGCTGCAGTACTATCAATTTCATCTTCCCTAACGTTAGGTCTTAAACAGACCATAGGTGAAAATGAGCAAATTGAAATGGAAAAGGACGCAAAGCTTCTACTTACAGCAAATAAAATTTTAGAAAATGCTCTAATAGACTACCAATTTACAAATTGTAAGGACGGTAATACAGAACAAAATATAGTAAAATTAAGAGAAACCTTTAAAGGAGCAAGAGGAGACTTAAACCACATAGCTTTAGTTTCTATCAACCCTATTGAAATAGAAACTTATTTGAAAAAACATGACAAAAGTATTAACAGAAAGTTTGGTACAACCTATACACCAACCCTTAACTCACCTAATCAATAAGTAGTATATCTAAACGTGTTTGATTTCTTAATAGAATAAGGCAATAAGCTTCCCACACATCCATTACCTGCTTTATATCAATGTCAGCCGCAGTGGCTACATTAAACTCGTCCAACAAATTATCTTAAGGCGCTATCAGTATTACTTACGCTACAATTATCTCTTCTGGGTATAGGACAAGCAATATAACATCTACTTCAGCAGAAAAGGTAGTGGTAGTATTGCTTATATATTAGATGTGTGATATCGAAGGGTAGTAAGTTGAGCGAAAATTTGTTGTCAATTATTATCATGTGAGGTTGTGAATCAATACCAGCATTACCAACAATATCATCAATATTCCTGCTGCTCCCCTTGTTACCCTACAGGAAATAAGTGTTTATCGTAGAGATAAGTATGGCGATGGCATAAGCAATAAAGAACCACTTCATGAGAAGCTTCCTGTTGACAACATTCTTTAGAAACGGGTAGAACAGGAAGTACCCTACACCAGCAGCAAGAGAAAGGAATAGCAGTGCCTTTAGCATTCTTATTGTTTGTTTGGCGCTTTTAACGCGTTGCCGCTACCCGCAGGTGGCGATTTCGAAGCTCTTCACTGTAAACCAAGTAGAAACTTTGGTAGAAGCACAATGCTTGATTTAACCACTAAGCCGACACTTTTGGGTAGGTGTTGTTGCACTAAACCTTCGGTAGCTGGTTTTAAAAAGCAGCGGATAAGCGTTACCTTTTGATTCAAACTTATTCCTTACATAAAGATGAAAAAAAAGAGCCTACCCTTATCCAGACTGCCTGTACTA
>NZ_JAHZTC010000039.1 GCF_019599265.1 Pontibacter sp. HSC-14F20
GCTATACCTTGGTTTTAACCGCCAAGGGTGGTGTTTTGTGTTGCGCCAGGGCTGCCGGTCCGGTCCACAGCGCCTCCATTTCCTCGAGCGACCTGTTTTTGGTTTCCGGCACCATCTTCCAGACAAAGAGCAGCGAGAGCACGCTCATCACCCCATAAAAGCCGTAGGTGAAGGCCCCGCTGAACTCCATCATCGACGGGTAGGTAGAGGAGATAAAGTAGTTGGCCGCCCACTGCGCGGCCACTGCTACGGCCACGGCTTTGCCCCTGATCTTGTTGGGGAAAATCTCGGAGATGAGCACCCAGCAGATCGGCCCCCACGACATCATAAACGAGGCGGTATAGAGGATGATGAACACAAGCGTGCTGATGCCGATCACTTCAAAATAGGAGAGCCCGGCGATGGCAAACATGCCAACGGCCATCCCGACCGAGCCCACCATCAGCAGCGGCTTCCGGCCCCACCGGTCCACTGTCAGAATGGCCACCACGGTAAAGATCACGTTGATGATGCCCATCACCACAGTCTGCAGCATGGAGGCGTCCTTGCCGGCGCCCATGCTTTCAAAAATGCGCGGGGCGTAATACAGGGCCACGTTGATGCCTACAAACTGCTGGAAGACTGAAAGCAGAATACCGATCACGATCACCGTTTTGCCATAGGAGAGGAGCTTGCCCGAGTGGTGCTCCACCGTGTTTTTGATGTCTGCCAGAATAAGGCTGGCGCGGGAGGGGCCGTTTACTTTCGTCAGGATCTGCAGGGCCTCGCTGTCGCGGCCTGCCATGCTCAGGAAGCGCGGTGACTCCGGCACAAAAAAGAGCAACACCCCAAACAAGCCGGCAGGTATAGCCTCTGACAGGAACATCCTGCGCCAGCCCACTTCATTGAGCCACTCGGGCGACTGTCCGCTGGCAATGCCCCAGTTGACGAAATACACCACCAGCATCCCGAAGATAATGGCAAACTGGTTGAGCGACACCAGGCGGCCGCGCAGGTTGGCCGGCGCAATCTCGCCAATGTATACCGGGCACACGGCCGAAGCCAGCCCCACGCCAATACCGCCGAGGATGCGGTAGAAGTTGAACATGTACAGCAAACCCATGGTCGGCTCGCCCTGGCGGAAGAACAAGAACTCGGGGTAGGCAGAGCCCAGCGCCGAAAGGAAAAACAGCATAGCCGCCAGAATCAGCGTCTTTTTCCGGCCGATGCCCGAGGAGAAGTACCCTGAGATGGCCCCCCCGATGATGCAGCCGATCAAAGCGCTGGAGATAGTGGCCCCGTGTACCCAGGTGCTCAGGCCCTGGCTTGTGATCAGGTAGCGCTGCACTGATTTCTCGGCCCCTGATATCACGGCCGTGTCGTAGCCAAAGAGGAGCCCGCCCAGGGTGGCAATTAACGTGATGCCGGCGATGTAGGGGAGGTTCTGCTCCGCCGTTGCTGTTTGGTGCTGTATCATAAGGAAGTGAGTAAGGGGTTGATGTTTAGCTCCCAGCTTTTTAGATAAAGCGGTTGATCAGGTTCTCGAGGTACTCCTGGCGGCCGCTTCTTGCTTCCGGCTCCCCATGCACGATGGCGTAGTTGCGCAGCTCTTCCAGTGTCAGCTTGCCTGCTTCGTATTCCTGGCCTTTGCCACTGTCAAAGGAGGCGTAGCGCTCTTTGCGGATCTTGCTGTAATCGGAGTTTTGCAGGATGTTGTCGGCCGTGATCAGGGCGCGGGCAAAGGTATCGGCCCCCCCGATGTGGGCGTAGAACAAATCAGCCGGGTCGGAGGAATTTCTGCGGATCTTGGCGTCAAAGTTGATGCCGCCGCCCTGCACGCCGCCGGCCTCCAGGAACACGAGCATGGCCTCGGTCAGCTCGTTGAGGTTGTTGGGGAACTGGTCAGTATCCCAGCCATTCTGGTAATCGCCGCGGTTGGCGTCGATAGAGCCCAGCAGGCCGGCATCGGCAGCCACCTGCAGCTCGTGCTGGAAGGTATGGCCGGCCAGCGTGGCGTGGTTCACTTCGATATTGAGCTTAAAATCATCGAGCAGGTCGTAGTGGCGCAGGAAGCCGATCACCGTGGCCGCGTCGTAGTCGTACTGGTGCTTGGTGGGCTCCATGGGTTTGGGTTCGATGAAGAAAGTGCCTTTGAAACCCTGCCTGCGGGCATAGTCCTTGGCCGTGTGCAGGAAGCGGGCAAAGTGCTCCTGCTCGCGCTTCATGTCCGTGTTGAGCAAGGTCATATACCCTTCACGGCCTCCCCAGAACACGTAGTTCTCTCCGTTCAGGGCAATGGTGGCATCCAGGGCGGCTTTCACCTGGGCAGCGGCATGGGTGAGCACATGGAAATCGGGGTTGGTGGCGCCGCCGTTCATGTAGCGGCTGTGCGAGAAGACGTTGGCCGTGCCCCACAGCAGCTTGATGCCTGTCTCCTGCTGCTTCTGCCGGGCGTACTCCACCATGGTCTGCAGCCGACGCTCGTTCTCGCGGATGTCGTTGCCATAGTCCACCACGTCCACGTCATGGAAGCAGTAGTAGGGCAGGCCCAGCTTGGTGATGAACTCGAAAGCGGCGTCCATTTTGTCCTGGGCTCTGCCGATCACATCCTCTTTTTTGTTCCAGCCAAACCTGAGCGTCGGGCCACCAAAAGGGTCGGAGCCATCGGCGTTGAAGGAGTGCCAGTAGGCCACGGCAAAGCGCAGGTGCTCTTTCAGCGTTTTGCCTGCCACCACGCGGTGCTCGTCGTACCAGCGGTAGGCCAGCGGGTTGTCCGACTCAAGTCCTTCGAACTTGATCTTGCCGATGCCTTTGAAATATTCTGTCTGGGATAAGGTATGGTTTGCCATAAGGTATAAGTGTTAGCTTGTTTGCAAGGAAGGGTATGGGTGGTTGAGTTGTTTCTCCAGCAGCGCCTTCCACTCCTGGTACACCGGCTCATACTGGTCGATGGCTTTGGGCGCTACCACCTGCAGGCGCTTGCTGTTGGTGAAAGCTTCTTCTTCTGATTGGAAGGCTTTCACACCGATGCCTGCGCCCAGGGCAGCACCCACGCTGCCGTCGTTCTGGTAGAGCTCCACGGGCACGTGCGTGGCATTCACGAAGGCTTCAGTGAAGGAGTCGCTCAGGAAGAGGTTGGCTTTGCCGGCCCGGATGATGCTGGGGTTCATGCCGTTCTCGCGCATGATGTCCAGCCCGTAACGGAAGGCAAAAGCGATGCCCTCCTGCACGCCGCGGAACAAATGGGCCTTGGTGTGCAGGTTCAGGTCGATGTGGTGGAAGTGGGTGCCCACGATCTTGTTATTGAGCATGCGCTCGGCTCCGTTGCCGAACGGAATCACCCGCAGCCCGTTACTGCCGACAGGAATAGCGGCGGCCAGCTGGTTCATCTCGGCATAGCTGATGCCGGTGCCGGCAATGGTTTTGATCCAGCGGTTGAGGCTGCCCGTGCCGTTGATGCACAGCAGCACGCCCAGCCGCTTCTCGTCGCCGGCGTAGTTGACGTGGGCAAAGGTGTTCACGCGCGAGTGCGGGTCGTAAATCAGCTTGTCGCTCACGCCGTAAATGACGCCCGAGGTGCCGGCGGTGGCCGCTACCTCCCCGGGCTTGAGCACGTTCAGCGAGAGGGCATTGTTGGGCTGGTCCCCTGATTTATAGGTCACGGGTATTCCTGCTTTCAGCCCCAGTTCGTCGGC
>NZ_JAHZTC010000003.1 GCF_019599265.1 Pontibacter sp. HSC-14F20
AGTGCCCTGGATAGAAGAACGAAATGAGAAACAAGTAAAAATCCACTGGAGCTTCACAGTCAAGGAGGCCAGGGAAAAGATGGCTTCTCAGTATGCTAAAGTGATACCTAATGACTAAATTGACTGTATTCTAGTCACCCTTCCAATTACAAAAGAGAGCAGAATGCCAAAGCCACATACTTTGCAGGTATAGAGGACAAACGCTCGCCCTGGTTACTGTTCAACGAGCCGGAAAAACTGGCGGAAACTGTTACACAGAACCTGCTGCGTGTTAACCTGCAACTGCACCCGAACATCCAGTTTACTCCCGCCGAGGAGGTACAGGCTTTTGTGGAGGCCGAGCAGCAGGAAACCACTTTCAAGGCGCACTATCTGGGTGTGTATGACAACCGCCTGCTCACCGAGCTGGACCTGTCGGAGCCTGAGACATTGGTTGCGAAAGCCGGTGTATCGCCCGACCTGCTGCCAGAGTCACTGAGATCGCTTTATGGCGCAGGTTTGCAGCAGAAAATGGAGGAACTCGGTGGCCGGTATAAGGACATCCAGACACTGTCGCTTATCCTTCAGAAACAGGACAAGCGCAAGACCTATACCCTGAGCAATGGCTTCTCTTACGAACCCCACGAAGCCCAGGCGCTGCTGGAGCAAAGGCTGCAGGAGTTTCCGGCCGACGAAGCCTGGTATCAGCAGTTCGACATCAAAGTGTTTGCCGTACATTACCTCCTGACAGAAGTACAACCGGCACAAAGACAGGAACTGCTGAAGCGCTATACCTTCCTGGTGGCCTGGGTGAAGCAGTTTAGCGCATGGCAGCAGGAGCAGCAAAATCTGCAAAGCACCATAGATACTGCCATCAGCAAAGGCAATCATATGTCCGAGAAGGAGGGCAAGTGGTTTGCAGTTGAGTTTTGCCGCCTACGTGATGCATTTGATGCGCTATTGAAGGAAGCGGATACACTTAAATTTCCAGTGCTGCAGAACATGGATACCGACCAGTCAGTGCGCAAGTACCTGCTACAGGAAGAGCTGATTTGGATGTCGGCTGACTCGCTACAGGGCGAAGAGCTGAATACATTGATCAACCAGACCGTAACTGTTGCCGAGCGCATGCAGCGGGTGTATACTAAGTGCCTGGGCAGTTTGCTGAGTCTGCAGGAGCAGTTAGTGACTGCGGTTGAGGCTGAGACTAAGGAAAAGGAGTTGCTCTAAATAGATAGGATTGAAAACGATACCTCCATCCACCTCAAAAACTGTAAGAATTGAAAGTAAAACTGATACTCCCGGCACTGGCCGAAGCTGAAAGTCCCTTTTGGCGGCCTATCAAGTACTCTTTGTTTCCTCCTCTCGGACTTGCCACCTTAGCGGCATACCTGTCCCCGGACGATGAAATAGACTTGCAAGACCAGCACGTGGAAGAGCTATACCTGTATGATACTCCCGACCTGGTCATCATCCAGGTATACATTACCAATGCCTATAGGGCCTATAAAATTGCCGACCACTACAGAGGCCGGGGCGCTTATGTGCTGCTCGGCGGACTTCATGTGACGTCTTTGCCTGAAGAAGCTGCACCGCATGCAGATACCATTTTCCTTGGTCCCGGTGAAGATACGTTCCCTCAGTTTCTGAAAGACTTCAAAAACAAAACGCCAAAGAAGGTATATACCTCCCTGACCCGGACACTCGAAGGCATACCTCCCATCCGAAGGGACCTCATCAAGCGCAACCGCTACCTGGTGCCCAACTCGATTGTGGTGACCAGAGGCTGTCCGCACCACTGTGACTTTTGCTACAAGGATGCCTTTTTTGAAGGAGGGAAAACTTTCTATACCCAGGCTGTGGACGATGCGCTGGCCGAAATTGACAGGCTTCCAGGCAAACACCTTTATTTCCTCGATGACCACCTGCTGGGCAATGCCAAATTTGCAAGTGGCTTGTTTGAAGGAATGAAAGGCATAAACCGGGTATTTCAGGGAGCCGCGACCATTGACTCCATACTTCGTGGCAACCTGATAGAAAAAGCAGCTGAGGCTGGATTACGCAGTCTGTTTGTTGGATTCGAGACTTTTTCACCCGCTAACCTAAAGCAGAGCAACAAAAAGCAAAACCTGCAGAAAGACTATATCAAAGCTGTGAACAGGCTACATGATCTGGGCATCATGATCAACGGCAGCTTTGTTTTTGGCCTTGACGACGACGACCGGGATGTTTTCAAAAGAACTGTAGACTGGGGTGTTAATAATAGACTAACGACATCGACCTATCATATTTTGACTCCATATCCTGGCACCAAACTCTACAAAGACATGGAAAGTCAAGGTCGTATCCTGACCCAGAACTGGGACCTTTACGATACCAGAAGTGTCGTGTATAAGACAACCCGTTTGACTGCCGATGAATTGAAGGAAGGCTATGACTGGGCCTACAATGAGTTTTACAGCTGGTCCAACATATTCAAGGCAAGCCTACAGCACGACTCACACAAGCACAAGTTAAAGCACCTGCTCTACTCCGGCGGATGGAAGAAGTTTGAGCCGCTCTGGAATTTTATTATCAAGTCCAAAAACCTGAATGAAATGCTACCACTGCTGGAGGCAATTCTCTCGAAGGTAGGTTCCAGTGACAAACTATCTCCTAGCAGTAATGTTCCCATCGCCACCGAAGCAGGCGAGCTAAGCGCTTCCTTTACGCCTTTAACTATTATCAACAACTCAAGCCAACTCCGGCTATAACAGAATAAAAAAATCCCCTGCAGTTACTGATTGCAGGGGATTATCATTTTGCAGCTGCTATACCTTACAGCTCCTCCGCCGCTTCCAGCTTGCTCGGCTTAAACTGACTCAGCACATCCTTTATACCTGCCAGTCCGCCGGAGATATTCTCCATTTCAGAAAGCACCTGCCCTACCTGGTTGTTGCCACCAAAGCCTTTGAGCTTGTTGTTGCGCACAAAGGTGGTTTTGATATTTTCCCAGCGCTGCGCCTCAACTTCAGTCATAATGCCGATGAGTTGCTTGAACTTGAGCATGTTGGCTTCGGCACCGGAAGTGAGCGTCTGCGACTCAGCTTCGTAGTGCGACAGAATCAGGGTCTGCAGTTCCTGGTCGTTCATGATCGGCATGACTTTTTCTGCCAGCTTGTTCATGTTGCGGTAAGAACCCTGCAGCTTAAAAGCCGGCTCGGTGCGGTACTCTTCTGCCTGCGCAGCCGAGCGGATGTACTCCAGGTTCACTTTCAGGATCACGTCTTGGATCTTCAACAGCTTTTTCAGCACCAGCACATACTCATTTATTTCTGCAGCAGAATGATTGCCTTCAAACTCCAGCCCTTCGCTGTCGCCGGTTTTAGCCAGCTGGATCAGCGCGTAAATATCCTTCTGACTCTTCGCCGCCAGCTTCGCCAGCACGGTGTTGGAGGTCAGGGAGTTTTCGATGTAGCTCAGCTTGAACACATCTTCGGTATCGCCGATAATGTCGCCGAGGTTGTAGATGTCGGCGCGGTTGGCGAGCATGTCAGGTATACGGAACTTCTCCCCTGTCTCGGTGTACGGGTTACCGGCCATCACCACACACACTTTCTTGCCCCGGAAGTCATAGGTTTTGCTGCGACCTTTGTACACGCCTTCGACCTTGCGCTGGGCATCGCAAAGCGAGATAAATTTCTGCAGAAACTCCGGATTGCAATGTTGGATGTCGTCAAGGTAGATCATCACGTTGTCGCCCATCTCAAAGGACAAATTCAGTTTCTCCAGTTCTTCGCGGGCAGCGGCATTAGGGGCCTCTTTCGGGTCCAACGCCGTGACCTGGTGGCCAATGGCCGGGCCGTTGATCTTCATAAAGATGATGCCCAGGCGGTTGGCGATATACTCCATGATGGTGGTCTTACCATAGCCCGGAGGCGAAAGCAGGAGCAACATACCCATCAGGTCGGTGCGCTTGGTCTCCCCTGCCGAACCGATCTGCTTGGCCAAATTAGCGCCTATCAGTGGCAGGTATACCTGATCGATGAGCTTGTTGCGCACAAAAGAAGCCAGCACCCGCGGCTTGAACTCATTCAGACGAAGCGCCTGCTCGGCCTGCTGCGTCATGTTCTTCTTCAGCTCCGTAAACTGCATAAAAGCAGTTGCGGTGCCGGAGGTATATTCGCGTAACCGGTGTAGGAACTGGTGATAGTTTAACTGGTAGCTTTGTCCCTGCACCTGCTGGTGCGCGCCCTGCATACCATGCAGATTTTCTTTAAGAACCGTGTGCACCACCTGCAGCGGATTGTAGCTATCGGTGAGCAAGAGTATTGCCACTTCGGCCACAAACTCGGCCTTGTCATGCTGCCCCGTCTGCGCGATGTATGCTTTCAGCCAGTGCTGGATCAGTTCGAACTGGTGCGCTACATTTTCCTGCAGTGCCTTCACCGATTCTTCAAACCGATCCAGCACTTTGCGCTCCGTCAGGAAATGCCTGAAGCCGTCATACAGCACATCGGCTTGACTGTCGATGACAAAATTGTTGCCGCGGGTCAGTTCGTAAAACAGGTACTCCCCTGCTTCCGCAGCATTAGCCTCTCTGCAAAGACCGGTTTCTTGCTGAAAGGTATAGAGTTCCTCCTGTAGATCGGCCTTCACGTCATCAAACTCGTGGGTGTCGGGGAAAACCTGCAGGATGGCGCTTATACCTTTGAGCTGGTGGTTGAGCGTATTTTTTTTTGCTTCCGGTGCAAACACCTTCCAGTACAGCTGCGCACAAGACCGGTCGATGGAGGTATAACGCAACAGATCAGCTGTCTTGATCAGGCGGATCAGGGCACCTAAAATCAGGGCCGCATCATGATCATGCACCCCTTTCATGTAGCCTTCATTAAAGCGAATGGCCATGAACTTGTTCACGTACTCGGTCAGCTCGGACTCCGTCAATTTATGCAGTTCGTCTATGGTCAGGTAGCGCAGGCTGTTCTCTGTTTGCTGAACGGCTATACCTTTGTCCTGCCCGGCTTCCAGTACTTTGAAGGCGAGGTATTCGGCGCGGTATACCTGGTTGTTCTCCGATACTAGAGTCTGCTCCCACACCGGGCGGTAGCTCAAAAACTGGTCATCGGTGATCTTCTCGAAAAAGTTGGTGCCGGTGAGGTGGTAGTACATGGAGTCGTCGCGATGCACCACGCTCAGTTCCAGCGGCTGCGTGTTCACTGTAAACTGGTGCTTGCCGAACTTGAGTATATTGGCACCATCCACGAACAGCTCTTGTTTGTCCTTGAGTTGACGCACAGCGTCTTCCTTCAGCGTTTTAAGGCGACTCTGGATGGTATCGGCCTTCACCGTGTCGCCGATCTTGAGCAGTTCCTTCACCGTGCTCCGTACCTTTTCGATCATCAGATCAGAAGCAAAGTAGCCGTTGATCTCATTCACTGAGGTCAGTTTGCCGGCCCGGTTTTGCACCGCTTTCAGGATGCGGTCTGCCGCTTGTTGCAGACTGTTAGCGCGCTTGTTCTGCGCCTCCTGCAGTTGCACCTTCTTCGACTCGAAGGCGCTGTAGATCTCCTCACGCTTGACCGTGAGCTGCTCAATAAACTCATCAAAATCAGGGAAGCGGCCTTCTAGTTCTTCCAATTGCACCATCAGTTTGGCCAGGTATTCCTCGCACTTCTGCGGCGAATCCGACACGTCGAGGTAGTTCACCACGCTCTGGCTCATGAGCTTTATTTGGGAATTGAATTCGGCTTTGCCCTCCTGACTCAAAAGCTCCTTACGCTTGCGGCGCAGGGTGGCTTTGGTCTGATTGAAGGTGGCGTAGATAGCCGAGATGGTATCGATGATGCGGGTGGTCTGCGTAGCGTCTTCGATCTTGAGGTTACTCACCACATCGATCAGCATTTCCAACTCCGCCGAAACCGCCGCAATCTCTTTGTCGGTCGCGTCGGCCTCCACCACCTTGGCTATACCTTGGATGGCGGTGTTGATCTCCTTTACCTTCTTCTCGTAAGGCGCCAGTGCGTTAGGTTGCAGAAGAAATTCAACAGCTCCGTTCGCGGTGTCCTGGGCAAATTGCTGCAGCTGTGCCTCGTATTTTTCGATGTTCGGCAGGTCGGTATAGCGCAACTCTTTCAGTGAAATCACCTCTCCACGTATACTGCGCAAATCGGCCAGGTACTTCACATAATGATTGATACTTTCGGCCTTTTTGAACTTCAGCGTCTGAATAAGCACATCGGCCTGACCCAACACTTGACTTATCTGCGCCTGCGTGTTTTTCTTGATGCTGAGCACCTTCTCGTACTCCTCCACCGCCGCCGTGGCCGTCTGTCTTATCGCCGAAATCGGGGCAGCCAGGTTGTGGGTTTCCGCACGGTTGAGCCAGTGGTAGGAGTCTAGCACATCCGTCGTCTTTTTGATCAGATCCAGGTATAGGTTGGCGTAGGAATCGTCTTTGTGGAGCAAGGACAGCACCTCGTTGCTCTCAGCCATCGCCCGCACAATATCCTTGTTTCCGATCTTGTAAAGATAGGACTCCTGTGTAACAGGTATAACGAAGTTCGGCCCGATGTAAGGCGTCTGCCAGATCTGAATGGCATGGTGCTTCTGCGCCTCCTCGTCAGCCCTGAAATAGCATAGCTCCCCGTTCTCGTAAATGGCATAGCCGTGGCAAACGATCGGCGTTTCGATCTGCTGCGTGATCAGGTTGTAGGACAGCAACAGGTATACGCTTGACTCTTTGTTGTAGAACACATACAGGAAATCCTCGCCGTTCGGGGAAGCAATGCGCTTCTCGAAGAGCATGTCCTGTAGGTTGTTGTCGAAAGCTTTGAACTCACCCGTCTGCAGGTAGTAGCCATAGGCGTAGATAATGCCCTGTCCGTCCGGCAACAGCACACAGCTGTGCTCCAGCGCGTCGATGCGGCGGGCTTCCTGCAGCTTGGAGTTGTAAACGAAATAGCGGTAGTTATTCTCGCGGTATGGCCGGATCTTCAGGATGATAATATTGCCAACCACGGCGTAGTATATTTCCGAATCATCCAGCGTCTGGTCTTTGTCTTCGACCTCTTCGGAATAAATGCCGCGGCCGGAATCGGTGTTGTCTTCTACCTTAATGGTCAGGTCACCGCCGACCGTCTCCACGAACACTTTGTCCTCGATGGACACATGCGGGTGCTTGCCTTTGCGCTGCGCCTCGCGGGTGGTGCGTTTCCAGCTGAAGTCGTGCTGGTTCGGGAACACATACTCGTGATCACTGCGGTTGTCGATGTAGGTGATGGTATCGCCTTTGAGCAACCACTTAAAAGTTTTGATATCGTTGATGCCCTTGCCAACCCGGAATACCATGTACAGGTAGTTGCCGATGTGCGCAAACTTGACGAACTGGGTGTTCTTGTAGTACTTGTAGAGCTTTTGAAAGTCGTCCTGAAAGGTCTTATCCTGCAGCAAATCGAGCGGCTGCTGATGGAAGCTGTGGCCTTCGTAGGTATAGACGCCAAACACATCCGACAGCTCTACTTCCGACTTCAGGCCCAGGTATACGTTGTAGCCAAAAAGCAAGGTATAGCCCACCGGCACCATGTCCGAGGGCACACAGTTGTTCTCAGTGGTAATGCGCTCGGTCGTGACTAGCTGCGTTTCAATGGCACCGAACACACTCTTTCGCTCCTGATTCAGTTGCTCTAGTTGCGCACGCAGTTCGGCCCCGCTTTTCTGCAGACGGTTCCGTAAGATTTCATAGGTACCACCCTCCAACTGCACGTTTTCGGCAGCGGGTGTGGTGGCGGTATTGGTATCTTCCATTTGGGTTGGAGGATTAAGAATGAATGATGGTAAGTTTTTGGCTTCAGTTAAAGCCAATTGTTTTCACAGTTAGATCCTGTACTAATGGTTTGTATAACGTTTCTCGTATAGCCGATGGACTGGCTAAGCCGAGCATAAAGGTTGAACTTTGCTAGGTAATGCCTTTTAAATGATCTTCCCACTCTTCTTCAGTAAAGCCTTTAGAGCCAAATAAACTGCCAGCTCCAAAATTACTGTCTCTGATGTCTACTAATTCTCCTTGAAAGCCGCTACCAAGTATAAATTTTACAGTTAAACCAAATACCGTAGCTATTTCCAAAGCCTTACTTTTAGGATTAAAGATTATCCTGTCGATGAAGTGATTGTCTGTAAATCTTTCATTTACTCCTTCTAATACAATTTCTTTTACTCCTGATAATTTCAATATAGATGTCTTGCCGCCGAAGCTGGTGCTTGTCCAAAACAGAAATTTCTTCCTTTTTACATTCTCAAAGCACCTTCTTTCTATTTCAATTTCAATCGGCGTATCTATACTCAAATTCTCAAGTTTTTCAAACTCAACACTGGCGTCAAAGAGTAAGTGGTTTAAGCTCTCTAAATCTTCTAAGTCAATTTTATAAACCATTGCTTTACTTTTAACACCACCTAATACAGGTATAAAAAGCCCCTCTCCTGTTTTTAGGAGAGGGGCTTGGGGTGAGGTTAGTTCAGTGAAATGTAAGGCTTATCTGCTATACCCATGGCTGTGGCCGCTGAGGTCAGCTGCTTCAGGGTGTTAATTGTGCCTTCATCAGCACTGCTCTGCATCATTTTCAGCAGGATGGCCGAAACACTCAGGTTGCGCACGTCGTCGGAGGTCATACCGAACTGGTTGATAAACTGTTGCAGGTTCTCGCGGAAATCCACGTGGCCGTTGGCGTTTGGCTGGAAGAAGGTATCCTTCACGGTGTTCAGCACTTCGCTGTTGCTTACCAGGCGGTCCACCTGCTTGCCTTTGGTGATGGAGCCTACGATCTGGTCGAAGAACATGGTCTCGCCACCCACGATGTCGATCTTCGCTGACTTCAGCGCCTCAGAAATTACCTCGGCCTGTGAAGCGGCAATGTCTTTCTGGATGTTGATGTGTGCCAGTTCGATGGCCTTGTCTTTCTCCAGACGCAACTTGAACTCTTCGTGCTCTTTGCCCACGCCATCCAGTTTGCGCATCGCTTCGGCTTTCTCTTCTATACCTTTGGCATCTACAGTGAACTTCTCGCCTATTACACGGGCCTCTGCAAGTCCGCGCTTCTCTTCTGCAGTAGCCATATTTTCCACCACAGTTGCGTCGGCTATACCTTGCTCCTTGGTTACCTTGGCGGTTACCATACCCAGTTTCTCGTCAGCTTCGGCCTGCGCGTTGGCTTTGGCTTTGATCACCAGTGCTTCCGCTTCGCCTTCTTTCTGACGGGCATGCGCTTTGGCCTCCATCACCTGAGCTTCAGACAGGCCAATGGCGGCTGCCTGCGCTGCTTCGGCTTCTGCCATGGTCTTGATCGCCTGGGCACGGTTGTTCGAAGACACCTGCTCTGCCTCCGCATCGATCAGCAATTGCTTGGCGCGGAACTCCGCTGCCTGACGGGCTGCTTCGGCGCTCTTGATCTCTTTCACCAGCGATTCTTCTGCTTCCCGCTCCGCGTTCTTGATTGCCACAGCTTTCACACGATCCGCTTCAGCGAAAGCCCTGGTGTCCTTGATCTTTTCTTCTTCTTCTACCACGGCTTTTTCCACGGTCACACGCTCGCGGATAATGCCCTGTATATTCTTGCGTTCTTCTTCAATGGCTTTCTCTTTCTCAATCTGAGCAAGCGACACAATTCGTTCTTTTTCATTGGCCTCCAGCAAACGCGCCTGCTCCACACGCTCTGTTTCGATGGCGTCCGTGCGTTGCTTGCTGCGTTCTGCTACCAGTATCTGGCGGTCTTTGTTCTGCTCGGCAATCTTCACTTCTTCGTCGGTGGCGATGCGGGCTTTTTCTGCTTTCAGGCGCTCTTCGTGGCGCACTTTCTCCATCTCGGCAAACTCACGCGATTTGATGTTGGCAATCTCGCGCTTCTGCTTTTCTTCATTCTCCGCCAGTTGCTTTTCGAGTTCCAGAATCGTCTCCTGCGCCTCCACGTCCTGCTTCTTGATCGTCTTCTGCTTTTCGCGCTCGATCAGGTTCGCCTGCACTTTCTGCTTGGCCGTCAGGTCGATGATCTTTTTGATACCCTCGGCATCGAGGATGTTGTTTTCGTTCAGGTGGGTCAGTGGGGTCTGCTCCAGGTAGTCGATCGCGCAATCATCCAGCACATAGCCGTTCAGGTCGGTACCGATCGTCTGTAGAATCTGGCGCTTGAAATCATCGCGGCTCTGGTACAGGTCCACGAAATCGAAATGCTTACCCACCGTCTTGAGTGCTTCCGAGAATTTGGCATCGAATAGACTCTCCAGCGCTGAATGATCCGAAGCGCGCTTACAGCCAATCGACTGCGCCACCTGTATCACATCTTCCGGCGTTTTGTTCACGCGCAAAAAGAAGTTCACCTTGATGTCGGCGCGCAGGTTGTCTTTACAGATCAATCCTTCGGAGCCTGTCCGGGAAATGACGATTGTTTTGAGGGTAATGTCCATCACCTCCAGTTTATGGATAACGGGCACGACAAAGATGCCGGAGAAAGACACTTTTGTGTCGCCCAGACCGGTACGCACCAGGGCTTCGCCTTGAATGGCCTTCTGGTACATTTTGATAACAAAGACTATTAAGCCAATGGCGAATACCGCCAGCATAATGACGATAGACAGGGATAAAGATTCTAACATGCGAATTAAATGGTTTGGTAAGGTTCTATGAGGTAAAATTTGTTTTCAGCATTGTACTCGAGCACGAGCGCGGTCTCGCCTTTCTGCACAGCGGAGCCCTGGGTGGTTCTGACATTCAACAGGAGCGGCGCGCCGGCCGTCTTCACGGCGGCCTGGCCCAGCTCGTTGCCGTTGGCCGGCAAGGTAACCGTGCAGATCTGCCCGATGATAGCGGCAGCCGATTCGTGTTCTTTTTCCATGGCGGCAAACACACGCATGAAAGGCATGGTCAGGAATTTGGCCACAAAAAGTGCCGCGATAAAGGACGGGATCAGGTATAGCCAGCCTAACCAGGTATAGCCATCGTTGAGGTAGTAATTGGCCAGGATTGAGATCGCCCAGAAAGGCAGCGCCAGGAAAGTGAGGAACACCATAAAGGGCACCTTACCCAGGTTGAAAAAGGCCAGTACGTTGTTGAGCCAGCTGACCGCCGACAGGCCATCTGCATCCACATCGGGTTCCACTTCTACGTCAAAAAAGTCGAGGTCCAGCAAGCCAAAGATCACGGCAAGCCAGTACAGCATGACAAAGACTAACAGGGCAGTTGGGAGGATGTTAACGGCAGAAAAAGTAGCTTGTAAAAGTTCGTTCATAGGCAGAAGGAGGTATAACATATATGGTGCTATAAATATAAAAGAATATTCATAACAAAGCCTATACTTTTTGTATTTGAAGCGCAGAAAAAATTAAAAATGCAGTCCTTCCACTATCTTTGTGCTCTCATTTACAAATGGCAGATTGCTTAAAGTCTGCCCTGCTACTACATGCAAAGCCGCTACAGCAAAGAAATTAAACCAATTGAAGGATGGGAACGCGAAGAGACATTCCGGTTTTTCAGCACCTTCACCCAGCCGTTTTTTAATGTACACACAGAAGTTGATATCACACCGCTATACCGGTATTGTAAACAGCACGGCCTATCGGTTTCGCTGGCCTACATGCATGCCACCGTGCAGGCTGCCCGTCAGGTAGAGAACTTCCTGCTGCGCATCGAAAACGGACAGGTGATCAGGTATAGCGGACTGGATCTGTCTACTACCATTCTCAAAGACAACAAGCAGATCGCCTTTACCCATTTCCCTTTCCACGAAAAACTGGAGGATTTTTGCGCTGAAGGTGCCCGTATCATGGCAGCCGTAAAGCAAAGCAACAAACTGTTCAATGGCCATCAGGGTGCAGACCTGCTGCACATGACCACGCTGCCCTGGTTCACTTTTAAAGGGATGGAGCATGCGTTCTCGACCGGCCACGAAGATCCGGGCGTACCCAGGATTGGCTATGGCAAACTGGAAATGCGTGGCGACAAGGTATACCTGCCCATCAGCATAGGATTGCACCACGCGTTGGCCGATGGCTACCACATACACTTGTTCATGGAGGAATTGGAACAGGTGATAAATAGCTTTTCGTAGTAGAAAACGATGTATTAATTAGGCTATACCTGGCAAGGTATCGGGAGCTACCGATGTCCCATCGTTTTTCGTAAATTTATCTTGCCGTATATAGTGATAACCAATATATTGGGTGGCAGTTGGGGCTTAATCCCGACTGAATTTTCTTACCTTTTAATCTACCAATATGTGGCGATCCGTTATCACTGGCACCGGCAGTTATATTCCGACAGAAGTAAAAACCAACAAGGATTTTACCTCTCATAATTTTTACACAGACCAGCACGTCCCGATCGGGGTTTGCCCTCATGTGGTGGTCGAGAAGTTTCAGAAAATAACAGGTATAGCCGAGCGCCGCTACGTAGCCTCTCACCTCACTACCTCCGACATCGCGACCCTGGCTGCTGAAGAGGCCATCCGCAGCAGCGGCATCGACCCCGAAACGCTGGACATGATCATCGTGGCGCACAACTTTGGCAATGTGCTAGAAGGCACGATACAGTCCGACGCCGTGCCTGCACTGGCCAGTCGCGTGAAACACAACCTCAAGATCAAGAGTCCGAATTGCGTGGCCTACGACATCCTGTTTGGCTGTCCGGGTTGGGTGCAGGGGATGATCCAGGCCGAAGCGTTTTTTAAGGCAGGTATGGCGAAGAAGGCGCTTGTGATCGGAGCTGAAACCCTCTCCCGCGTCATCGATCAGTACGACCGCGATAGTATGATCTTTAGTGATGGCGCCGGCGCTTCTGTAGTAGAATACCAGAAAGTGCCGGAGGACGGCAGTGGTATACTGGCCAGTTGCGCCCGTAGCCATAGTGTGGAGGAGGCCTATTATATCAACATGAACAAGTCTTACATGCCGGACGGCGACCCACGGGTGCGCTACATCAAAATGAAGGGCCGCAAGGTATACGAGTATGCCATCAAACTGGTACCGGAGGCCATGAAGGAATGCCTGGATATGTGCGGCGTGGACATCAGTGACGTGAAAAAAGTGTTCATCCACCAGGCCAACGAAAAAATGGACGAAGGCATGATACAGGCGCTTTTCAAACTTTACGGCCGTCGCGACATTCCGGAAGATATCATGCCGATGAGTATCCACTACCTTGGCAACAGCTCCGTTGCCACCGTGCCTACGCTTTACGACATTGTGCGCAGAGGTCAGGATGAGAAGCACGAGTTACATGAAGGCGATATTATTCTGTTTGCTTCGGTGGGAGCAGGTATGAACATCAACGCGATTTGCTACCGGGTATAGTCTAAGCTTCTAAATCTTAAAAAAATGAAGGCCTCACTACTTTTAGTAAGGCCTTCATTTTTTATTCGGCTATACCTCTTTTATTCGCTGGATCAACTCCTGCATCCGCTCATAATGCGAGCCTTTCCAGTAAACCCGTCTGCATTGCTGGCACTGGTAAAACTCGTCGAAGTATACCTTGGTTTTAGGCGGGATTTGCTCCAGCACGTCCCGTTTCTCGACCGGCACAATGTGGCCGTTGCAAACCATACAGCGGGTAAAAGGCTGGAAATGACCTGCTAACTTATACCTGCTGATCACTTCCTGCAATTGCTCTTCGGTTTGCTGGGAGCGCAGCCAGTAGCCGGCAGGTATAGCCTTGTGCTTGAGCAAGTTCACATCCCGCGTGAGCAGAATCCGTTGCTCTTCACTGGAGATCTGAACAAGTTCCGGATCATGCAGTTGCTGCTCGTATACCGTGTCGAAACCCAACATGCGTAAATAACGGGCCAGCGAGCCGAGGTGCACATCCAGCACGAAACGTGGCTCCGCTATACCTGGCAGCAGTTCCGCCTCCCCTCCTTCGTATGAATATACTTCCACCTGATCACCTGCCTGAATCCGCTGGCTAAAACTTAATTCTTCCCCATTTACCAACACGTTTTTCACCTCAAGATGCGGCACGCCCATCGCCTCGATCATGTCTTTTACTGTCTGGTGCTCTGCGAAGGTATAGAAGATGGCAGTATGCCGCTGGCGGGGCCGCAAAAAGTCTTTCAGGGAGTCGTGAAACCGGAAAGTAGCGGTATAGGACATGGGCACAAGGTATAACCAAGGTATACGCACCAAAAATAAAAGCGCCCAGGCAAAACCCGGGCGCTTTATCAATTAACAAAAACCAGTCTTTACACTTTCACAAACTTAATTCGCTCTTCTTGTTTCCTCTTCGGCACTACCGGTGCGGCGGCGCGACGGACCAGACTGCGCCTGCCCGAAACGGTAGTTGAAGCTCAGGGTCGCCACCTGCGTGTCGCGGCGCTGGTAGAAATTCTCTTCGTAGCGGGCCAGAGCGGTATAGCCGTTGGCTTTGTTGGTATAGAACACATCCGATACATTCAGCTTCAAACTTGCTTTTCTGTCCCAGAACTGCTTTTGCACGCCCACCGACATAAACCATAGCGGGTCAACTTCCAGGAAGCCATATACCTCCCGGCTGCGGTACACACCCACCAGTTCTGCTGACCAGTCGTTTGGCAGCTTGATCGTGTTGTTAGAGTTCAGGTTAAAGGTCGGGGTGCCGTTGCTCAGATCAGTGTCGGCCACAAAGCCCTTATAATGACCATAGTAAAGGGTGCCGTTGTTCACGCTGTTGAACCAGTTTCCAATCGAGAAGGGAGCTGTAACGGTTAAGCCGTAATAATCGAGCGAAGCTAGGTTGCGGAAGGTTTGCACTACCAGCTTCTCCCCTTCTTCGGCAGGCGAGAGCACCTGCACCATCACATCGGTGGTGCGGCTGTAGCTGAGCTTGGTGATGAAGCGCTGATCCAAAGTATGGGTCAGCTCGAAGGAATAGGACAGCTCTGGTTTCAGGAAGGGATTGCCAGCCGAGTAAGTGCTTGGGTCCAGAAAGTTCTTGAAGGGATTGAGCTGGTTGTAAGACGGACGGTTGATACGGCGGCTCACCGACATGCCCAGGTCATGCTTCTTATTCAGGCTGTAGTTAACGGCTGCACTCGGAAACAACTGGGTATAGTTGCGGTCAAATTTCTGCCCGTCGGTCAACTGCCTGCCCTTCGCGTTGGTGTTTTCCAGACGAAGTCCCAGTTGCAGCCCTGTCTTTTTCCACTTCTTGTTCGCATTCACATAGGCAGCGTTGATGTTCTCGTCATACAGAAAATGATTGCTTTTATCAGTGTCCAGTTCATTGCCGCCGTTGCTTCGGTCGTAGAATTCCAGGTCGTTGTCGGCCGTTACCAGACTGCTTTTTAAACCGGCTTCCAAATTCCCTCCTATACCTGCCAGGGGCTGACGATAATCGGCGCGGGCAGACTTGATAGTCAGGTCACCGTCCAACGTGCCGTAGAGCAGGTAAGGGTCACGGATCTGCTCGTTGCTCAGGTTATAGTAGTTGGTGGTGAAGTTCTGCTCGTCGGTGTTACGGTACGCTATGTAGTCCACATCAGCGGTGATCTCACGGCCCAGGCTGTCAATCGTGTGCTTCAGGTTAAAGTTGTAGGCCTGATTGCGACGACCGTGCTCCACATCGGCGCCCGTCACAAAAGAGGATTCTGCCTGCCCGCCTGCATTGATCACACTGGAACGGTTGTTTGTGCCACGGTCAACATCCGAGACAAAGCCACTGGCTATCACACCCAGCACCGTTTTAGGCGACAGGAAGTAATCGGCCCCTACCCTGCCGCTGTGGTTATTTATCGTAAAATCGAACCTGTTCTGCTGGTCGTAAGCACCAATAAAAGCCCCGTTTTCGTCCAGGAAGCGGCGGTAGATGTCCAGGTCGTTGAAGTCTTTGCGCAGCACATAGTTGTAGCTGCCGAAGAGGTTGAATTTTTTGGTGCGGTGGTTCAGCTGCACCCCTTGGTTCGATTTGGCGAAGCGACCTTGTCCGTAAGAAGCGCTGAACGTGCCGTTGGTGCCCAGGCTTTTGCCGCGTTTCAGGCGGATGTCGATAATACCCGAGTTGCCGGCCGCATCGTACTTGGCCGACGGATTGGTAATCAGCTCGATCTTCTCCACGCTATTAGCAGACATACCACGCAGCATATTGGCCAGTTCCGAGCCCGACATGGGCACCGGTTTTCCGTCCACCATCACGATCACACCCTGGCGACCGCGCATGCTGATATTGTCATTCTGGTCGATCACCACGCCTGGCGCCTTCTCCAGCACTTCAAGTGCCGTGTTGCCCGCCGACACAATGCTGTTCTCCACGTTCAACACTGTTTTGTCGAGGTGTTGCTCTATCAGCGGCTTCTGTGTTTCGATCACTACTTCCTTCAACGCCGTGGCTGACTGGCTCATCAGGATTGGGTTTAGCTTGAGCGCCTCTGCTTCAGCGTTTACGTTCACTTCCATGGCCTTTGATTTGCCGAAACCGACCATGCTGGCCACCACCCTATACCTGCCCACAGCTATACCTTCAAACAGGAAGGCGCCGCTTTCATCGGACAGCGTACCCTTTACGAGTGAGGAGTCAGCTGCTTTGAGCAGGAGTACGTTAGCATAACCCATCGGCTTGTGCGTAGTTTCCATCACCTTGCCCGCGATTGTGGCCTGCTGCGCCGAAACGGAAGTGCAGACAAAAAGAAAAAACAGCAGAAGCAGACATACCTTGTCACTGTGTTGAGACTGGAGAGATAGAGAATTTTTCATGTGCGCTCAGTATTTATTTTCCATAGTTTGATTTTGCTTATTCTAATTGTGTGCCAGCTACATAATATATTGGTTATCTGATCCTTAAATAATTTTTTAAACCTTTTACTATCTTCTGAAGTGTCTGAAAATGAACACCCTGTTCTGAATTTGAACACACCCTGGCAGCAGGTATAAGCAATAGAGAGAGGAGATAGCATGAGGGTTGCTTTGAGGCAGGAAAAATCAAGCGAAGAAGCATGACTTTAACATATTTTTAACGCTTGACCGTATAAATTGCCTAATATTAAACTGCCATCCTTTATAACCCAGATCCGAGCATGGAGTCATATTTTGAGCTCAAAAAGAATAACACGACTATCCGAACCGAGGTCCTTGCCGGCTTCACTTCTTTTCTGGCAACGGCTTATATCATTGCGGTGAATCCCGCCATACTGAGCCAGGCGGGCATGCCTTTTTCGGGAGCGCTGACTGCTACGGTGCTGGTGTCATTTTTCAGCAGTCTGATGATGGGACTGTATGCCCGCAACCCAATTATTGTAGCGCCAGGTATGGGACTGAACGCCTTCTTTACTTTCTCGGCAGTGTTGGGGATGGGTATAACATGGCAAGTGGCGCTAGGGGCCGTTTTCTGGTCAGGTATCGTTTTCCTGTTGCTCTCGGTATTTAAAGTGCGTATACTAATTGTTAAGGCTATACCCCGTCCTTTGCGCTATGCCATTGCGGCAGGTATAGGCCTGTTCATCACCATCATAGGCTTTGCCAATGCCGGTTTTATTGTTCCTGATGAAGCTACTACGACTGGCCTGGGTCCGCTCTCTCCATCAGTCCTCACTTTTTTAGGTGGATTGTTCTTGATGGCCATTCTGATTGCCCGCAACGTGACGGGTGCCATACTGGTAGGTATAGCGCTGACCACGCTGGCAGCCTATCCGCTGGGGCGCTGGTGGGCGACTGATGCGGCTCCTCTCATCAGCTGGCAGGGCCTTTTCTCCGCACCCGACTTTAGCCTTGTTTTTCAGCTGGATCTGGTCAACTCGCTGCAGTATGCGGTTTTTCCTGTCATTTTCGCTTTCGTTTTCACGGATTTATTTGATAGTCTTTCCACGTTTGTAGGCCTGGCAGAAGCCGCAAATCTGACAGACGAGCACGGGGAGCCCCGAAACGTAGGCCGATCCTTAACCGCTGATGCTGTATCCACGACCATATCCGGATTATTGGGCTCCAGTCCCGGCACGGCCTACGTAGAGTCGGCGGTAGGTATAGAAGCCGGTGGCCGCACCGGCCTGACAGCAGTTGTAGCTGGTTTACTTTTCCTGCCCTTCCTGTTTCTGGCGCCGCTGCTTTCCATGATTCCGGCCATTGCCACAGCGCCGGCGCTGGTGCTGGTAGGCGCCTTTATGGTGCGCCCGATCGTCCGGATCAACTGGCTTAAAATGGATGAGGCGATCCCAGCTTTCCTGGCTATGGTACTGATTCCTTTCACCCATTCTATCTCACAAGGTATTATCTGGGGTTTCCTGAGCTGGGCTGTTTTGAAAGTAGCAACCGGACAAGGCCGAAGCATTTCCCCTACGCTGTGGGTCATCGTCGCGTTCTGCGTGCTGGCGCTCGTCATGCAGTCGTATTAAATATTTATTGCTACTTCCTTATCGTAGATGCTTTCAACCCGAACCCTATAATCAAAAGGTTTATTCTGGCAACTTTGCTGGCCACTGAATCAGCGTTTTCAATTGCTGCACAGGACGCACTCTCCTGGATGCGTTAACCGGCCGTCTAGCTGAAAGCAGTCTTGTGCGAACTACTCAAAAACTACCAAGCACATGGCCTAGGAATAGGCTAAACTCATACCTTAAACATTAAAATGCCATTTCGACCTGGAGGTAGGGGCCCTCGTTTTGAGAGAAATCTGAAACAGTATCTCGGCAACAGAGATTTTTAGAAATCCCATTGCAGACGAGATGACAGAGTGGACTCAACGGCCTTTAATAAGGAGAGTATCGACCAACTTACCTGCCATTTTAGTATCTTCGAAAACATCCCTATACCTTGAGCAAGATGCAAGATATCTACGATACTGTAGTGATTGGCGGCGGCCAGAGTGCACTAGCCTGTGGTTATTACCTGCGCAGAGCCAAGCTCCACTACATTATGCTGGATGATCAGGAAGCGCCCGGTGCTTCGTGGCGCAAATACTGGGATTCTCTCACCCTTTTCTCCCCTGCCGCTTTCAGCAGTCTGCCCGGCTGGTTGATGCCGGAGAGCCGGGGAGCTTTTCCATCTCGTGAGGAAGTAATTGACTACCTGACCAGGTATGAGCAGCGCTATGATTTTCCGGTAGAGCGCCCGGTGCAGGTACAGGAGGTGTGCTTTCGCGAAGGACTTTATGAAGTGAAAAGCGTCGATAAAACTTACCTGACGCGTACTGTGATCAGCGCAACAGGCACTTTCCGGAAACCTTTTATACCTGCCTACCCCGGTGCTGAAACATTCCGGAACCTGCAGCTGCATTCCTCTGCCTATAAAAATCCGGAGCCGTTCAGAAATAAGCGGGTGCTCATAGTGGGTGGAGGAAACTCTGGTGCCCAGATATTGGCGGAGGTATCGAAAGTAGCCAACACAAGCTGGGTTACGCTGGATGAGGTGACTTTTCTGCCAGACGACGTAGACGGCCGGGTGCTTTTTGATCAGGCATCAGCCCGCTACTATGCGATGCAGCACGGTAAAGCAGTAAATCCCTCGCAGTTTCATGTGGGCAATATCGTGATGGTAGCTCCCGTGAAAGAAGCCCGCAGCCGTAACGTGTTGCATACGGTAAGGCCTTTCCAGCGCTTTTATGAAGACGGTGTAGTCTGGTCAGATGGTGAGCAGGAACCGGTGGATGCGGTGATCTGGTGCACCGGCTTTGGGTATGCGCTCGATCATCTGGACCGCTTAAATATACTTGATCAGAAAGGCAAAATTGAAGTGGAAGGAACCCGAGCAAAACAACAAGAAGGCCTTTGGCTGGTGGGCTACGGCAACTGGACCGGCTTCGCCTCCGCTACCCTCATCGGTGTAGGCCGCAGCGCCCGGCAGACGGTTGCGGAAATTCAAAAGTACCTGGAGCAGGTATAGCTATTGAGATTCTCAGGTATAGCCACCTTGTATTTAACATAAATAACCAACCTAAAATCTAAAGTCGTTTCTCAGGCTGGGTGCACATCCAGTTCCTTGATTTCGTTTTTATAAGCAGGCGGCAGGATCAGGGATTTGATCAACCAGTCGGCACGCAAATGGCGACTGAGTTTATACACGCGAAGCACCGGCTTCAGTGCTGACCATTTATAGAGTCCAAGCTGTTGTCTTACGGTGCTGGGCACGATCAACTTCTGCCCTTCCAACAGCAGCTTATACCTGATGGGGCCCAGATGCTTGCGGTACTGCTTGTACAGGTCTGTCGTGAAGTGGCTTGGTACCAGGTTTTCTTCCAAGTGGCGCTGTCGCATGTGCAGCCAGGCCTGGTAATTGTCTGGTAAACCCTGCAGTCCCATACGTGTGCCTACCCGCCAGAACACCTCGAACACATTTTCTTTTTCGGGCGCAGTCAGCGCTCGCTCCAGCAACTCAAAAGAGCGGATTGAATAGTCGATCAGCATAAACAGCACATCCCGGTAAGCCCAGTCAGGTATAGCCATGCCGCGCTTTGCCTCTACCCCGGCATGTATCTTCGCCATGGTATCGATCGCTTTGTGCGCGCCTTCCATACTGGAGAACACGATCTGCCGGGCATAGCCTACCGTTGTGAACAAGCGCCCCAGAGGATCAGCAGGTAGTCGTCCGGTAAAGTAGAGCCAGTCCACTGCCTTGTTAAGGGCAAATTCGGCCGAAGCGCCCGCAAAAATAAACAGAATCGTGTCGCCCTTTCCCCAGATTTCGCGCACCACACTGCCTTGCTTTACAAAGTATTCCATAGTGAAAGAACAAAAGTAAGGGCTAAAATGTGCTGCTAGAGATATTATTTCAGCAACAATGCATTTCACACAGCTTATTGAAGTATATACAACTGAAAACCAATTACATATACAAAACAATATACTTTTTTTAAGAAACAGAGCTTGCACGCTAATTTTTTTTGTGCTTATCTTTAGGCTCAGCTTTTAGCCAAACTGAACCCCGCTTAGCCTGCCCACTCACTTAGGGACGGGCTAAGCGGATTTTTTTATGATCAACTACAACCCCAAAGACTGGTTCGTTTTTATCTTCCGCTTCTCCAAGGCCGATACCTTCAGGAAGCTGCTGCCGCTCATGTTTGGAGTCGGTATTTACGCCGGTATTGTAGCCTACGTAGAGCTCAACTTTCTGCACCTTTCTGAAACGCAATACATTCGCAATGTAGGTATGATGCATAGCGTGCTGGGGTTTGTGATCTCCCTTCTGCTTGTGTTTCGTACCAACACGGCCTACGACCGCTGGTGGGAAGGCCGCAAGATCTGGGGCGGCATTACCAACAGTTCCCGCAACCTGGCCATTAAGCTGCAGGCCATCGCCACAGACAAAGAAGACCGTCGCTTTTTCAGGCTGATGATTCCGAATTATGCCTTCGCCGTCAAATGCTTGCTGCGCGAAAATGAAGACTTCCGCGAACTGGACCCGGTACTGGATCTGAAAAAAGAAAAACACCTGCCCAACCAGGTGGCAACCGGTATGTACGCCCGACTGAACGCCATGTATACCCAGGGCAAGCTGGACACAGCACAAATGCTGGTGCTCAACGAAGACTTAAGAGCCCTGACAGAACATTGCGGTGCCTGCGAGCGCATCAAAAACACACCTATACCTTATACCTACAGCGTTTTTATCAAGAAGTTTATTTTCTTCTATGTGATGACGCTCCCCTTTGGCTGGGTCTTTAGTCTGAGCTATTATGTGATACCGGTGGTTATCCTGATTCTGTATGCGCTGGCCAGTCTGGAACTGATTGCGGAAGAGATTGAAAATCCGTTTGGCAGCGACCCCAACGACCTGCCCGTCGACCAGATCTGCCACAACATCCGCAAACACGTGAGCGAAGTGCTGGACTAAAATAAACCTCAGTCAAAATTACTTTTCTGCTTCGGTTACAGAGCTTTTTTTATGCCCGCCTGCTATACCTTATCTTTATCTTTGGGAAAATGAACAAGCCTATGCAACCCGACTCCTCCATGCTCACCGAACTGGTGCGAATGAAAATGCCTTTCGGTAAGTACAAAGACACCCTGCTATGCCATTTGCCGGTCCCATACCTGGAGTGGTTTGCCCGTGAGGGTTTTCCGCCAGGCAAGCTGGGCATGCTGCTGGCTACCCTCTACGAGATCAAAATCAACGGACTGGAATATTTGCTCGAGCCCATCAAGCGTCAGGCCCGGAATCGGTAGTGCTATACCTAGCGTAGCTCGTCGAAGCTATACTTGGCGTCGCTCCAGAAGGCATCGAGGGCAATGATTCGGGGCTTGAAGAAAGAAATAAGCGCGGGCCAGTCGTCCTGGTTGAAAATACTTACCTCTTTCAGCTCGGTGTAAATACGGCTTACTTCTTTTCCGTACTCGTCTGTTGTGTGCAGTTCCCAAGTCCACTCCTCTTCTACCGTGCTGTGCAGCAACTCCTTCATCGCTCCGAACTGCTCAAAAAACATTTGCTGAATCTCGGAGTCTGGCTGCGTCATTTCGATGGCAATGGAAGCCTGCTTTCTGTCAGCCTGCATCCGGAAGTACACATTCTTCAAGCCCGTTTTGTAGTTAATCCAGTTGGTTGGCATACCTTCTGCCGACAACACGGGTGACATATATTGCCCGAATGCTGTCCAGAATGCCTGTTTGAGTTTAGAAGCCTGTTCCCGTGTATACATGCGGTAAAATTGGTGATTGTAGTGTTAAATAACAAAGTGTAAGCTTGGTGCACTTCTTCGCCTTATACGGTCTTTAGCACGTAAAAAGGATGTTATACCTACTCGAAACATCCATGAAAAAATCAATGCTTCTATACCTGATGCTGATCACAGTGATAAGTTGCCAGGCACAGGACAGACAGGAAACGCAACAGCCTGCCCGGCACGTAGGAGGCCCCTGCGAAGGTTGCGAGGCACTGCACGAGTACGGCGACAAACAGCTCACTCCGACTGATACGCTGCCAGGCTTTCATCCGGATGCAAAAAACAAACTCAAGCTGACAGGCACTGTATACCTGAAAGATGGTAAAACACCGGCATCGGATGTGATCCTGTACATCTACCACACCGACGAAACAGGTATATACCCCACCAAAGGAGATGAAAAAGGCTGGGCCAGGCGACACGGCTATCTGCGGGGCTGGATCCGGACTGGGGCTGACGGCAGGTATACGTTCTATACCACCAGGCCCGGATCCTACCCTTCCAGAACAGAGCCTGCTCATATCCATGTCACCGTAAAGGAGCCCGATAAAAACGAATACTACCTGGATGATTTCCTGTTTGAAGGTGACCCTTTGCTCACGCAGCAAGTACGGGCATCACGCCAAAACCGGGGCGGAAACGGTATTATAACCCTTAGCCGGGCAAATAACTTGCTGGTCGCCGAAAGAGACATCATTTTGGGTCAGAATATACCTGACTATACCCGGTAGTAAATGTCCCTTGAAAACGCATAGCAGGCCTGTGCTGCAACTTAAAAATTGTATTATCGTTGCTTGTTACATATTCAGTCTCTGCGATATACCTGAGTTCTGGGGTGATATAAGGAGGCTTAAAAAGATAAAACAATGAGAAAGAACATAATATCCGGATTATTGGCATCCGTGTTCCTGCTAAGCAGTTCCTGCCAGACCAACCCGGTAACGGGCAAAAAAGACGTGATGTTCATGTCGGAGGGCCAGGAGATTGCGATGGGCAAGGAAGCGGACCCACAAATTGTAGCGGAGTTTGGACTATACGAAGACCCAGCTCTGCAGCGCTTCATCAATGAGAAAGGCCAGCAGATGGCCAAGGTCTCGCACCGCAGCAATCTCAACTACGAGTTCAAGATCGTGGACTCCCCTGTGATCAACGCTTTTGCCGTGCCAGGTGGCTATGTGTACTTCACACGCGGCATTATGGCCCACTTCAACAACGAAGCGCAGTTCGCCGGAGTGCTTGGCCACGAGATCGGCCACATTACCGCACGCCACTCCGCACAGCAGCAAAGCAAGTCCATACTGGCGCAGGGCGGCCTGCTGCTCGGTATGATCCTGTCGCCTACGGTTGCGCAGTATGGTCAGGAAGTTTCGCAGGGACTTGGTTTGTTGATGCTCAAGTATGGCCGCGATGCAGAACGTGAGTCGGACCGACTGGGCGTGGAATATTCGACCAAGATTGGTTATGATGCCTCACAAATGGCGGACTTTTTTACAACGCTGCAGCGCAAGCAGGAAGAAAGCGGACAGGCTATACCTTCCTTCCTTTCGTCACACCCCGATCCGGGTGACCGATATAATACGGTGCACCAACTGGCAGCTGAGGAAAAAAAGAAGCAGAGCGTGACCAATGCACAGGTAAACCGCAACAGTTACCTCAAAATGATTGATGGCCTGGTCTACGGTGAGGATCCGAAACAGGGCTTTGTTGAGAACAACGTCTTCTACCATCCTGTGCTGAAGTTCCAGTTTAACATACCAACCAACTGGGAATACCAGAACTCACCACAACAGGTGCAGATGGGGCCAAAGGACGGAAGCGCCGTAATGGCATTAACCCTAGTTCCGGGAGCTAGTTTGCAGGAAGCCGCCGAGCAATCGCTGCAACGCTATGGCCTGCAGCCTATTGAGAGTAAGCAAGTGACAGTGAACGGACTACCTGCCATTGCGGTAGTGGCTGACCCACAGCAGCAGCAACAACAACAGCAACAACAGCAACAACAGCCATTGCGCACGCTTACCTACTTTATTCAGCACGGCGACAACATCTACAGCCTGATGGGTATTACCACTGCCAATAATTTCGACAACGCTTTTCAGGTTTTCAACGGCAGCATGCAGAGTTTCAAGGTATTGTCGGACCCTGACAAGTTGAACCGCAAGCCGGAGCGCATCAGTATTGTCACAGTGTCGAAAGCTACTACGCTGGCCCAGGCGCTGCGCAGCAATAACATGCCCGATGCCCGCCACAACGAACTGGCTGTGCTTAACGGCATGCAGCTAAGTGACCAGGTATCCGCCGGTACGATGATCAAAGTGGTGAAAAAATAAAACAACATGTTATAAGACAAAATCCCCCTGCACTTTTTGAGCGCAGGGGGATTTTTTATAGTTTTAGAAGTAAGACCCTGAAACTGCACTTGCACCAGTTTAAGCTACTGCTATTTGCGGCTTCGTTATACCTTATTTATTGCTACTGACAGGCGTCTTCCATTCTGTTTTAGCTGCCAGATTTCACGAAAATAACCTATTGATAATTCAGTTAAATAGTACGAAACGGAATGACAATGCGGCCAGGCGTTCGGTCTACTTTTCCCTTATTTTAAGAAAAATACAACAAACTGTAACGAGTTTATGAAAGAACGTAAAGCCCGCTATACCTTGCTTTTTTCAGCGCTGATATGCTGGCTGAGTGTCGCGACGCTTGCAGGTTGCGGTGGCAAGCCGGGTCTGCCTGGTCAAGTTTTGGGTAAACAAGAAGCAAATGCTATGGAAGTAAAATCCGAACCCTTCGGCACCGCCCCCAATGGGCAGCAAGTGCAGCTCTATACCCTGACGAACGCCAACGGCATGACTGTGAAGATCACCAATTATGGTGCTATCGTAACGTCAATCCGGACGCCGGACCGTGCAGGCAATCTGGGCGAAGTGGTACTCGGTTTCGATCGTGTGGATGGCTATATACCTAATGATCCTCATTTGGGAGGCATTGTTGGTCGCTATGCCAATCGCATTGCCAAGGGCAAATTCATATTGGACGGGCAGTCGTATACCTTGGCTACGAACGACACGCCCAACCACCTGCATGGCGGCATCACCGGCTTCGACAGAGTGGTGTGGCAGGCGGAACTCTTACAAAACCAGAATGCTATCCGGTTGACCTACGTGAGCAAGGACGGCGAAGAAGGCTACCCTGGCAACCTGACCGTAGTCGTTACCTATACCCTGACCGGCTTCGATGCTTTGAAGATTGATTACGAGGCCACCACCGACAAAGCCACGCCGGTTAACCTGACCAATCACAGTTATTTCAATCTGAGCGCAGGGACGGAAAAGGATATCCTCAACCATATTGTCAAGATTCACGCCGACCAGTTCACGGCCACGGACGAAACGCTTATACCTACCGGAGAACTGCAATCAGTAAAAGGCACACCTTACGATTTTACTACACCACAGCGTGTAGGCGAGCACATCGAAAATCTGCAGGGCTATGGCTACGATCTGAATTATGTGGTGCGCAACGGAGGCGACAAACTTGTGATTGCAGCGACGGTAGAAGACCCGGGTTCTGGCCGCATCATGACAGTGCACACGACCCAACCCGGCATCCAGTTCTACACGGGCTATCACCTGGATGGCACCCTGACTGGTCACAACTACACAGCCTATAACCGCTATGCCGGCCTCTGCCTCGAAGCCCAGCACTTCCCCGACTCCCCGAATCAGGAAAGCTTCCCCTCGTCCATAATCCGGCCGGGCGAGAAGTACAGCGAAACAACGATCTACAAGTTTGGAGTAAAGTAAGCTCAGTCTTTTATCTAGAAGTTGGTGAAGCAGATCACCGTGCAACAGCCTTGATGTCCGGGCTCATCTACTACCAAACTACACGGCATTTCGTTATATTGGCAGAAACACGTTCCGACAGGTATGCTCTCTCACAGGCACGAGATTTTTATGGAAGTGGCGCGGTTGCTGAGCTTTACCAAAGCCAGCCAGACGCTCTTTATCAGCCAGTCAGCCATTAGTAAGCACATCAAAGCGCTGGAAGAGTATTATAAAACCGGCCTTTTTGAGCGTCTCGGCAACAGTGTGGTGCTTACGTCTGCCGGCAAACTCCTGTACGATAAACTGCTGTCCGCCAAGCAGCTGCAGCATGAGCTATACCAGGATTTCAAGCAACTCAGCGAGAACTTCTCGCCACAAGTGAACATGGTGTTGGGCGCCAGCACCACCATTTCGCTTTACATTCTGCCACCAGTGCTTTCGGCATACCTGCAGAAGAACCCAAACGTGCAGCTCGACCTCAAAAACCGCAACAGCGAGAACATCCTTAAAGCTTTGCTCGACCATGAAATAGACCTCGGCATAGTGGAAGGCATCAACAAGGTGAGTAACGTGACCTATACCCCTTTCCTGACCGATGAAGTAATCGCGGTGTGCTCTTCGCGCAATCCGCTCAAAAAGCAGCAACTCGAGATTCGTGACCTGTACGAGATTCCGCTGGCGCTGCGCGAACGTGGCTCCGGAACGCTCGCTGTACTGGAAATAGCGCTGGAGCAAAAACAAGTGAAGCTAAGTGAATTGCCTATCAAAATAAGACTGGGTGGTACGGAGGCTCTTAAAAACTTTGTGCGGGTCGATACCTGCCTTTCCTTTCTGCCCCGGCAGGCTGTTATCAAAGAGTTACAGTCAGGCGAACTGGTGCAGGTGCCGATCCATGGACTCACCATAAAACGGAGCTTCAACTTTATACAGCGCAAAGGCACCGAGAATAATTTTCCATACAAGAATTTCATTCAGTTTACCAAGCGTTATTATTCCAAAATGGAATAGTCTATTCCTTTTAGCTATTTTGTTTGGTCATATCATGGTTGCAATTTGCCGTAGATACTGATATGAAAACGACGCTTCAACCACTTATAAGTCACCTGAGCAGCCTAACTTGCTCCAACTGTGGCGCTCCTTACTCTCCTTTCGAAAAACAGACGGTTTCGGCCTGCTGTCAATTACCGCTTCTGGCTGGCTATGCTCCCGATGTAATGCCTGAAAAAGAGGCGCTGCTTAGCCGGGAAGGCACGATGTGGCGCTACCTTGAAATGCTGCCTGTGCTGCATCAGGAAAACGTCGTGAGTCTGGGGGAAGGCTATACCCCTATTCTGGAATTGAAAAACCTGGCCCGGAAGTACGAACTACAGCATTTGCTGCTGAAAGACGAAGGACAGAACCCAACAGGTTCGTTTAAGGCACGTGGCCTGAGCATGGCAATATCCAAAGCCAAAGAGCATGGTGTAGAGGGCTGCATTATACCTACGGCCGGTAATGCCGGTGTAGCTATGGCCGCCTATTGTGCCAAAGCAGGTATGCGCGCCACAGTAGTGATGCCTCGCCATACACCCAAGGCTTTTCGTGATGAATGCTACTGGTATGGCGCTGAAGTGGTGCTTGTAGATGGCCTGATCAACGACTGCGCCGCCAAAGTAAAAGAGCTTAACAGCAAAGGCGAATTACTGGATGTATCGACACTGAAAGAGCCTTACCGCCTCGAAGGCAAGAAAACCATGGGCTATGAAATTGCCGAACAAGGCAACTGGAAATTGCCGGACGTGATCCTATACCCTGCCGGTGGCGGCACGGGGCTGATCGGTATCTGGAAGGCTTTCAATGAAATAAAAAAAATTGGCTGGCTGCCGGAAAATATAAAGCTGCCCCGCATGGTGGCAGTGCAGGCCGAGAACTGCCGTCCGCTGGTAGAGACTTTCTACGGAAGACAAGCCAATGCCCAGAACTATGTGGGCAAACCGACCATCGCAAACGGACTGGCAGTGCCTCGTCCGCTGGGCGAGCAGCTGATGCTGCAAACACTGCAGGAATCTGGCGGCACGGCCATCAGCATTACGGAACAGGAAATGGTTGTTGGATTGAAAGAACTGGGCACCAGCGAAGGCTTGTTTGTAGCACCGGAAGGAGCGGCCGTTTGGATGGCTACCCGCAAACTGCTGGACACCGGCTTCATTCAGTACGATGAAGAAATTTTATTACTCAACACCGGCTCCGGACAGAAATACATGGAGAACCTGAGCGGCTATCAGCCAGATTAAAGCGATAGCTAATTCATAAAAAGTAGCACCCTTTTACACAAATGGGATAATGCGCAGCCTTTCCACCGAGGCTGTTATCAAAAGCGTCGCCGGTACTACTGGCGGCGTTTTTTTATGGAGGATGCCACTGGTTTTTCACCCTTACCTCCGCTGCCCGATAATCTTTCAAACTGCTGAGTGCCGATTATTAATAGGAAAAACCTATATTCACTTGCGCAACCTTCATGCAGTTGAGTTGCGCCTGTACCCTATACCTGAAACATTATGACAACAATTGCACTCATCGCCCACAACAACAAGAAAACCGAACTGCTGAACTGGGTAAAAGAAAACCAGCAGGCTCTGCGCCAATACAAACTGATTGGCACCACCAACACTGCCAAACTGATTAACGAGCTCCTTGACATGAACATTGAGCCGTTCGGACACGGCCCCAGTGGTGGTGATATTCTGCTGGCCGCACGTTTGCTGCAAGGACAGATCCAGAAAGTGATTTTCTTTATCGACGTGGAAACTCCGCACGGCCACGAGCACGACATCCAAACGCTGATCCGCACAGCTGTACTCAACAACATCCCGATTGCATTGAACAAAGCCTCGGCGAATTTGATCGTGCTGGAGCGGGAGGATTAGGAAGAGGCCTTTTGATATAGCACCAATAAGCGTATGTTTCCGCTTTTGAACAAGTTGGCAAATATGTAAAGTATGAAAAGTAAAATAGGCTCACATTTAGTTGCCTGTATGGTAGGCACGCTTGTGATTTACGGGCTGTTGAAACTTGAAAGCTTTATATACAGGATTAGAAACGAAAGCTATAATGAAGAGTTAAAAGAGCTTGCTGAATTCATGATTTCAGATGTTGTTCTTTTGATTCTGTTTTTTGTAGTTTTCACCTTTTTACAATTTATTTTAGTAAGGCCTGTTTTCAGTTACCTGACAAATCAGGGTAGCTTAAGTAGAAAGAACCTTGTTTATACTTGGCTTGTCCTTAGTATCTCAACAGGACTTTTTATCGGAGTATTCTTTGGCGAAATGCGCTTAGGAATCAAAGATGTAATTGAAAGTATAGGAATAGGAGTTGCTATGTTTTTAGTCTACTACGCAATTAACTTCATTACCTACTTTAAGCTGTTAAAATAAGAATCGCGTTTGCCAACACAATGCTTGCTCAACCTTCGCTAACGTTTCAGGCTCCGCATGCACGCGGCCCGCTGGCAGTAATATTAAAGTATTGAAGCAAATTATAATAGCAGTAATTTGATTTCACAATAATATTCAAATTGAGTCAACAATGTACGGTTTTGTAAATTCCTCTTTAGGTTGGTTTCATTTAGTTACTGCCTTGTTAGCTATGCTTGCGGGTGCTTTCGTGCTGGTTGCAAAAAAGGGGACAAAGCAGCATAAAAGGGTCGGGTATAGCTATGTTATTGCCATGGTGTTAGTTTGTGGATCTGCGTTGGACATATACAATTTGACTGGAAAATTTGGAGTGTTTCACATCATGGCTATTATCAGTTCTTTGACATTGGTTTTAGGAATGTTACCCTTGTCATTAAAAAGCCTGCCCCAGAAGTATAAATCTGTGCATGTTTGGTTTATGTATTATTCGGTTTTAGGGCTTTATGCAGCATTTGCATCAGAATTAAGCGTGAGGGTACCGGAAAAGCCTTTTTTTGCCATGGCTGGAATTGCAACAGGCATAGTATTCGGATTGGGAACAGCTTTTATTTTGAGAAAAGAGAAAATCTGGTCTAAAAAATTTGAGCAGAAGCTCTACTGCCAACACAACACATGAGTAAAACTCCGGCTATACCTAGCTCACCTCATGCGCGAGCCCGTTAACCTAAATTCCAACACCCTTCCTACCCCATGAACATCACTTACCGATCAGACTTCACCCCAGACACGCAATTGATCAGCGACCTTTACAACAGCTCAGGTATAAACCGCCCGACTGATGACCATGAGCGTATTGAGAAGATGTACGCTAATTCCAACCTGGTTGTATCGGCCTGGGATGGAGAGAAACTGATAGGTATAGCACGCTCACTGACCGACTTCTGCTATATCTGTTATCTGTCAGATCTTGCCGTCAGGAAGGAGTATCAGAAAGAAGGGATCGGCAGGCAATTGATCGCTTTGACCAGGGAGATAATTGGAGAACAAACGATGCTGTTGCTTCTGTCAGCCCCGTCCGCCATGGATTATTACCCCAAAGTGGGATTCGAGAAGGCAGAAAACGCATTTATGATCAGGCGAACCCGCTAAATTCCAGACCTTTATCTCTCCTCAAAAACATAATCAAGACACAGCGCTATACCAACAGGTATAGGTATAGCAACCACACTAACTTAAGAACTTGCACGTTCATCAGCGCCAAATTCCAGTAAATCGCCGGGCTGACAGTCAAGCGCTTTGCAAATGGCTTCAAGAGTGCTGAAACGGATTGCTTTGGCTTTTCCGGTTTTAAGTATAGACAGGTTGGCCAGCGTGATATCCACCTTTTCTGACAGTTCGTTTAAAGACATTTTCCGCTTAGCCATCATCACATCCAGGTTCACAATTATAGGCATGTCTTATACGGTTAATTCGTTTTCAGCCTGAATCTCCACGCCGCGTTTAAATATCTGGGAGATGATGAACACGAGCCCCGCCATTAAAAAAAAGCCGTCGGTTGACCACTGCTCCAGGTTTATTATTTGCCTTTTGGCGAACCACTCCGTCTGCGCGTTATACATCAGCGCCACTGCCCAGATGCCGATCAGCACATAACTGATCTTTTCCAGCAGGATTGCCACGTCCATGGTGAAGGGGTTTGTCAGATTTACTTTTGACAAGGCTTTGATCACCAAATAAAAGATATAGGCTTTCAGGCCTGAAAAGACAATCATCAGGGAAACGACCTGCGTGTAGTACCAGAAACTGTGTTCCCTCACTTCATGCAGACTCAAACCTTTATAGAGATTATGTGAAGCTTCCGGATTGTACAAGCTTACACTAAAGGAAATCATAATGGCGCCTGTTTTTACCAGCAGGCCAATAAACGCAATCCATGAGAGGACATACATCACCCGGAGAATCTGCTCAGTTCTGGTTTTGCCTATTGCTTTCATACTTTCATCATTTAGATTGATCGAAGGTAAATAATTATTTATCGAAAAACAATAAATAATTATTAAAATTTGATAAATCTTTCCTCATGATAGAAGGTTAACCAGCTGTGTATTGATCATACTAGATCAATTTGGTGTAATTTTATCTCCGGTTGAATATCCTGAATAGGAGAAAGGCCCAACTTTATGTAGAAACAGAAGGTTTATACCTATCCGTAACTGTACAACCGAAACCCTCAAAAGGAGCGTATATCTTCTTCTGAACCTCAGGTATACATACTTTATGGAAAACATCTTCTTTGATGGTTGGGGAAGCATTATCAGAACCTTGTCGGTTACGATCATGGGTTATATTGCCATGATCGTACTTTTAAGAGCCTCTGGTAAACGGACACTCTCCAAGATGAATGCTTTTGACTTTGTTGTTACAGTAGCACTGGGCTCTGTACTGGCTTCGCTTTCGCTCAACAAGAATGTATCGCTGGCCGATGGGATTACCTCATTTTTTGTACTGATCTTCCTGCAATACCTCATTACCTGGCTTTCGGTGCGAATCAGGCAAGTCAAACAGGTTATAACCAGTCAGCCTACATTACTGCTCTACAAAGGCGAACTTTTGGAAGGTGCTCTTAAAAGGGAGCGTATTACGATCGAAGAAATCAATTCTGCCGCACGCAATGGTGGACAGGAAAACTTGTCGGTGATTGATGCAATGATATTGGAATCAACTGGGGATATAACGGTTATACCTACGCTAAAATCCGATACGCCTAACACGCTGAAAGAAGCCAGCAATTTTCCGGGATAATGCTGGCACCAGACAGCACTTTCTGACCCGGATAAACTCAGGTATAAGCAGAAGTATTATACCTGTGCTTTTCCTATACCTGTATCCCAGAATTCCCTATGTTTTCCTAACTTGCATATTCAACAGGTTCTTTTTCACCCTTGCTTAAACCGACGCACGCTCGATGAACATCATCAAAAACCTGAAGATCAGGGATAAACTCCTTCTCCTGCTGGCCCTGCTCCTTTTCCCACTCGTTTACTTTGTTGCTGCCACGGTGCAGAGCGAATTCGAAGCGCATGAAAAACTGAAACAGGAGATGGTTCAGTTAGACGAGTCTGAAAAAATTTCTGCTCTGGTTCACGCCTTCCAGCAGGAGCGGGCCCGCATTTTGGCTGCCTCTACCGGCGACTCCGCCTTTACACTCGATGCCCGCGCCCAGCGCAACATCACCGATGCGGCCGGACAAGAACTGATCAAATTCCTGGGTGAGCATAACCGGTTTTTCCCCGCCATCAACAAACTGGAGGACATAAAGAAATATCGGAATGAATTAGACCAAGGCAAGCTCGACCCGCTGGAGTTCCGGCGCTATTCTTCTGATTTTATCTACGGCATGCTCGACCGCATGGACGACAGCGCAATCGGGATCGACAATGTCGAAATTTCCAGGCAGCTTACCAGCTTCAAAAGTTTGTCTGAAGCAAAGGTGCACCTTGCCCGCATACGCAGCCTGCTCATGAAATCGCTGCAGGAGGGGATTCTCTCATACCAGGATTTTGGGCAGCTTATGGAGCAGTATACCTCCCATACCAAATCGCTGAAAGAATTTTACCGCTTTGGCGGGCAGGATGCCGTTGCCGGAGTACAGAAAATTGTGGTGACGGACGCCTATAAGCGCGGCGACGCTATTTTAAAGAGCTTACAGGAGAATCCCGAGACAGACTTAAACCACTACGATCCGCTTAAAGTTTACTCGCTTTTCACCAGCAACATTGAGGCCCTGCGCCATGCCGAAATTGCGTTGATAGACCACATCCGGTCAGGCGTTATGGAAGTGAGCAGAAGCAAGGAGCGCTACCTGCAGGTGCTATTTACGAGCCTGGTGGTTATTTTGCTTCTCGTTGGCTTGCTGTCCTTTTACATCATCAGCCTGATTTCCGGCTCTTTGGCCAAGCTTAAGCTGGCAGCCGACCGCATCCGGCTGGGCGCCAGCGATGTGCAGATCGACATCAACAGCACCGACGAAATTGGCAGTGTGGCTGCTTCGTTCAGAGGAGTGCTGAATAAAACGGTGATGCTCTCTGACGTGACTAAGGCCATTGGCGAGGGCCGCTACGACATGGATGTGGAGCCTCAGAGCGAAGAAGACACGCTCAGCCTGGCCATCCGCACCATGAAGGAGAACCTGTATACCTTCACTACCGAAAATGCCAACCGCAACTGGGTGCTCACAGGTGTGGCCGAGCTTAGCAACCTGATCGGAGGCGAGTCCACGCTCGACAATGTAGCCAATCACGCCCTCTCCTACCTCTGCAACTACACCGACTCTGAAGCAGGTGTGCTATACCTGCACAACAATAATGGCAAACTGGAGCCTGCCGCCAGCTACGGGGTGCAACAAAACAAGGCGCAACTGCCCGTGTTTGAAGTTGGAGCAGGCCTGGTAGGGCAAACTGTGCAGGAACGAAAGGTAAAAGTGCTCGAAGGCGTGCAGGAAGAATACCTGCGCATCCGCACCGGCCTATCTGATATTGAACCGGCCACGGTCATTATCATTCCACTCTACTTTGGCAGCACCATTGTCGGCGCACTGGAACTGGCCTCACGCAAGCCTTATACCGAGGTGCAGCGTCGTCTGCTCGATTCTGCTTCCGAACGCATCTCGGTGCTCATCCATACCTTAAAAGCACACCTGCAAACCCAGGAACTCCTCTACGAAACACAGAACCAGGCCGAGGAACTGGAGACACAGCAGGAGGAACTACGCCAGCTCAATGCCGAATTGAAAGCATCGGAAGAAGAGTTGCGCGTGAACCAGGAAGAGCTGCAGGAAAAGAATGCCGAACTCGAAGAAAAAGCACAGTTGCTGGAAGAGCAATACGAAGCCCTGGGAGCCAAAAACAAAGCCCTGGAAGATGCCCGCGAAGCGATTGAGCTGAAGATACAGCAGGTTGAGACGGTGAGTAAGTATAAGAGTGACTTCCTGGCCAACATGAGCCATGAGCTGCGCACTCCGCTTAACAGTATCCTGATTCTGTCGCGCCTGCTGGCCGACAACATGGAAAATACGCTGTCCACAAAGCAGATTGACCACGCACAGATCATCCACAAATCCGGCAACGACCTGCTCCGACTGATCAACGAGATTCTGGACCTCTCCAAGATCGAATCAGGTATGGTGAAGCTGGAAACAGAGGAGCTGCAACTTTCTGAGATCACAATGAAGCCGATGTTCAGGGAATTGGCCGCCAAAAAGAAGATCAGCTTCAAAGAACGCCACGTACCAGGCACGTTCGACAGCATCGTGACCGACCGCTTCCGGCTGGAGCAGATCCTGAAAAACTTCATTGGTAATGCCATTAAGTTTACCGACGAGGGCGGCGAAGTGGAGTTCCAGGTATACCCGGTTACACAGCGTCCCGCTTTCAGATCAGAGCAGCTACGCGATACGCAAGACGTGGTAGCCTTTGCCGTGCGCGACACAGGTATAGGTATAGCGCAGGACAAGCAGGATGTCGTGTTTGAAGCCTTCCAGCAAGCTGACACTTCTACCACACGCAAGTATGGCGGTACTGGTCTGGGCCTCACCATCAGCAAAGAACTGGCCAGCCTGCTGGGCGGCGAACTGATACTCGAGAGTGAGCCGGGCAAAGGCAGCACCTTTACGCTATACCTGCCGCGTATACCTAACGGAACCGGCACTTCACCAACCACTGCACCTTTGCAGCAACTGGTACATACCTACAAAACGCCTGTAGCAACAGCCGAAGCAGAAACCGCCGAACCGACAGCTCAGCAGAAAAGCCGGAGCATGGGGCAGGTTTTCCTGAACATGGAGCGCGAAGACAAGCAGGACATCCGGGTGCTCATTGTTGAGGACGACAAAGGCTTTAGCGACATCCTGGCTGACTTTGCCAAAGCCAAAAACTTCCGGGTACACCAGGCCTTTACCGGTCGCGAGGGGCTGCGTCTGGCCCTGGAGCACAAGCCAGACGCCATGCTGCTCGATATACAGTTACCGGATATGACCGGTTGGGACGTGCTCAAAAAAGTACGTGAAGACAAAGAACTGCGCAACATCAATGTGCATGTGATGTCGGCTTACGACAAAGAAGTAATCGGAGAGCATGCCGAAAACGAAGAATACCTGCCGAAGCCCGTTACGCTTGAGATGCTCAACAAGGCCTTTGGTTCGATTGTGAACAAATCGGGAGCGAACATCGAGAACATCCTGATCGTGGAGGACAACGAGATCGAGAACAAAGCTGTGGCCGAACTGCTGCTGGCGCACGGCCTCAAGTCTACCTCCGCCTACTCTGCCGAAGAGGCCGAAAAGGTGCTGGCCAAGCAAAAAGTAGACTGCATCATCCTCGACCTCAACCTGCCGGGCATGAAAGGTTACGAGTGGATGAAGAAGATCAAGTCGCAAACCAAGCTCGGTGATATTCCGATCATCATTTACTCGGGCAAAGACCTGAGCGAAGACGAAGAGACGAGACTGAAGGAGTTTGCCAACACGATCATCATCAAAAACGAGTACTCATACCTGCGCCTGCTTGACGAGGTGCAGCTCTTCCTGCACAAAGTAAACCAGAAGCTGCCGCCGGGCAATGAGTTTAAAATGAAGCTGCACGTGCCCGAGGAAGTGCTGCGCGGCAAAAAGATAATGGTAGTGGATGATGATGTGCGCAACATTTACTCGCTGAGCAGTCTGCTGGAATTGCACGGCATGCAGGTAGTAGCTGCTTATGATGGCAAGGAGGCACTGGAAAAACTTGACACAGAGGCAGGTATAGATATGGTGCTGATGGACGTGATGATGCCGGAAATGGACGGTATAGAAGCGACAAAACGAATCCGTGCGGATTTACGTTTTAAGCAACTGCCAATCATTTCACTCACCGCCAAGGCCATGAAAGAAGACAGAGAAAAATGCATACAAGCTGGAGCTTCAGATTATATACCAAAGCCAGTAGATACCGATAAGTTGCTGACCCTGATGCGGGTTTGGTTGTATGAAGCCTGAGAACGAGGAACTTTTTGAGCTGGAGGTAGAGGCGCTCATTAAAGAAATACACACACAGTACGGATACGATTTCAGCGGTTATGCACGGGCCTCGGTATACCGCCGCATCAAACGGTTTCTGGGACAGAAACACCTGCACAGCATAGACGAGCTGCGCAAGTTTCTGTTCACAGATAGTTTTTTCTTCGAGAATTTTCTGCAGGAAATCACCGTGAATGTAACGGAGATGTTCCGCGACCCGACTTTTTACAAGTCGCTGCGTGATAATGTGCTGCCTATACTTTCGACGTATCCGTTCATCAAGGTATGGGATGCGGGCTGCTCCACGGGCGAGGAGCTTTTTTCGCTGGCGATTCTGCTGGAAGAGGAAGGCTTGCTGGGCCGCACCAAAATTTACGCCACCGACATCAACCAGAAGGTGCTACGGCAGGCGAAAGAGGGGATCTTTTCTGCTTCACACATGACGGCCTATACTGCAGCTTATTACGCGGCAGGTGGCAGGCGCGATTTTGCTGAATATTATACCAGTAACTACGGCAGTGCCAAGTTCAATTCATCGCTTGTCAAAAATGTGGTGTTCTACCCGCATAACCTGGCTACTGACAGCTCGTTCAACGAGTTTCACCTGATCGTGTGCCGTAACGTGCTGATTTACTTCAACAAGGCCTTGCAGGAGCGGGTATACCAGCTTTTCGATGAAAGTCTGGTGAGCCTGGGTTATCTGGCATTGGGCAAAAAGGAAACACTGGCCATGTCAGACATCAGCAGCAAGTATAACTTCGTAGATAAAAACAACCGCATTTACCGCAAAAACTCCTGATGCTTGCAACTTCCCGACTGATCGTAATAGGCGGCTCCTGGGGCGGCATTCAGGCGTCGATGAAAATACTGCAAGGGCTACCCGCCAACTACAGTATTCCCATTGTGCTGGTGCTGCACCGTTTGCGCAACTATGAGGGCAATATGCAGGAGCTCTTTGACAAAAAATTGGCCTTGAAAGCGGTAGAGATAGATGACAAAGTTCCTTTGGAGGCTGGCCACCTATACATTGCTCCGGCTAACTACCACGTGCTCCTCGAAAAAGACCATACCTTCTCGCTCGACGATTCCGAACTGGAGAACTATTCCCGCCCTTCCATCGATGTGACTTTTAACAGCGCAGCTGATGTTTTCGGGAAAAATACGGTTGGGATACTACTTAGTGGCGCCAGCAAGGATGGAAGTTCAGGATTAAAGTATATATTTGAAAAACGGGGCACTGCTATTGTGCAGCATCCCGGCGAAGCGGAGATTTCCACCATGCCGCTAGCAGCCATCCAGAGCACACCTGGCTGTAGTATCATGCATGTTGAGCGCATACAAGCATATTTGCTAACCTTACATGAACACTGACCACGTTATCTTACCTATTACAACCTTGCCAACACTTACTCACCCGGTAAAGATATTGCTCGTGGACGACAGGGAAGAAAACCTTGTCAGCCTGGCGAGTCTGCTATCGGAAGAAGGAGACAACACCATATACCTGTTTGCTAAATCTGGCGAAGAAGCCCTGAAGATGGCCTTGCAGGAAGAGATTGCGCTTATTTTGCTGGATGTGCAGATGCCCGGCATGAATGGGTACGAAGTGGCCCGCTACCTGCGCGACATTTCCAAGACGCGTGATGTTCCCATTATTTTTGTGACGGCCATTCACCAGCAGGATGTGCATGTAATCGAGGGCTTTGAGGCCGGAGCCGTGGACTTTCTCTTCAAGCCCCTGCACCCTGCCATCACCAAAGCCAAAGTGGCGGCCTTTGTGCGCTTTTACCTGCAAAAGAAAGAGATAGAGCGTGCCCACAAACGGACGCAGGAAATAAACCGCGAACTGGAAGAGCGTGTAAAGGCACGTACTGCCGAGCTCACCCGCGTGAATAAAGACCTGGATAACTTCGTCTATACCGCTTCCCACGATCTCAAGGCACCTATCAACAACATTGAGGGTCTGGCCGTTGCGCTGAAAGAGGTATTAGATAGTCCGGAGCCTGACCATGATGAACTCAATATCATCATGGCCATGATACAGGATGCGATTAGCCGGTTCAAACATACCCTCATGGACCTGACGGAAGTAGCCAAGTTGCAGCATCAGGATGAGACGGCGGCCGAAAGCGTGCGTTTTGAGGAGCTGATCGATGATATAACCCTCAACATTCAGGATCTGATTTTCAAGTACGACGCTACAATCGACACAGATTTCTCTGCAGCGCCTGACATGATTTTCTCACGCAAAAACCTGCGGAGCATCGTCTACAACTTAGTCTCAAACGCCATTAAATACAGTTCACCCGATCGTAAACCAGTTATTGCAGTGAACACCTACCGGGAAGGCGCCTTTACCGTGTTTTGTGTGAAAGATAACGGACTTGGTTTAAGGTCAGAGGACCGGGAAAAAGTGTTTGATATGTTTAAGCGTCTGCATGCTCATGTAGAAGGAACCGGTGTGGGTCTGGCCATTGTGAAGCGCATCGTAGAGAACAGCGATGGCAAAATTGAATGCGACAGTGAACAGGGCAAAGGCTCTGAGTTCAGGGTATACCTGAAGTAAGTAATTGATTTAAAATGTTTTGAAAGTCAGAAACTAGAGCATCTAACCTAATAACTCAAAGGCGCAGCTAATGCGCCTTTGTTGTTTGGAGCAACTTAGGCAGGTATAGACCAGTGCCTTTCTTTCCCGAAAATTTCGGTATTGATCTGTTCCGGCCCTCAAAAAGATAGCGTTGCAGACAGATAGATAACCCCAAACGGACGCTCCCGTTAAAGAACAGGAATTTATACCTGCGCCTCATGCACCCAACCTGATGGCTGCACAGGTATAACAAACCAACATTCCTGTATGGCGAAAGAAGTTACCAATTGGTCGGGTAGCCTGTGTTTTACCCCGAAGCAGTTGCTCCACCCCAAAAACGAAAAGGAAATAGCCAAAGCCGTTGCAAAGTCTGCTAAAGAAGGGCGCAATGTGCGGGTTACCGGTGCACAGCACTCCTCCTCTCCTCTCATTGAAACGCAGGATACCTTGATCTCGCTCGACAAACTGCAGGGCCTGGTATCGCATGACACTGCAGCAAACGAAGCCACCATTTATGCCGGTATGAAGGTGCACGATGCCGGTCAGGCACTCTATAAAGTGGGGCTTGCCATGCACAACACCGGTGATGTGGACGTGCAGAACGTGTCGGGAGCCATTGGTACGGGCACGCACGGTACGGGCAAAAAATTACAGAACCTCTCTACCATGCTCATCGGGGCCCGGTTGATCACAGCCTCCGGCGATATCATCGACAAGCACATTGAAGAAGATCCGGAGTTCATCCGGGCGCTGCGCACTTCCATGGGTATGCTGGGGATATTCTCCCAGATCAGACTTAAACTGGAGCCTGCTTTTAAACTGCATCGTCGGGAGTGGTGCACACACATAGAGCAATGCATGGAGCACCTTGACGAGCTGGCCGAAAACAACCGCAACTTCGACTTTTACTGGTATCCCCGCTCCGACATGACCAAGATCCGTACCTTAAATGAACCCGGCAATGACATGTTTGACCTGCCCTATGCCACCTGCGTGAAAGAAGAGGAAGGCTGGAGCCACGAGATACTGCCACGTAAGCGCACCCTAAAATTCGACGAAATGGAATATGCCCTGCCCGTCGAAAATGGCCCGGCCTGTTTTGAGGCGGTGCGCAAACGGGTAAAAGAGAAACATCGCAAAGAAGTGGCCTGGCGTGTACTATACCGAACTATAGCCCCGGACGATGCCTACCTCAGCCCCTACCCGACCGATTCTGTTACGATCTCGCTGCACCACAATGCGGGCCTTCCTTTCTGGGATTATTTCAAGGACATCGAACCCATTTTTCTGGAGCACGGCGGTCGTCCGCACTGGGGGAAAAAGCACACGCTCACAGCCAAAGAACTTCAGCCGCTATACCCTGAATTTGACAATTTTCTGAAAGTGCGTAAAGAAATGGACCCGAACGGCGTATTCCTAACACCTTATATGCGTCGCCTGATGGGCCTTGAATGAGTTTATCGAAAGAAGAGCAACCAACATGAAACCACAAAAAACAGGCAGCAAGCAATGGGTCATTCCCGGTGGCCACATCCCCTTTGGCACGAACGGCAAAGAACCTGAGTTTACCAGCCACGACAGCCTCAGCATCCTTAACACCTCTGGCAAAGTAGCAGACATCGAACTGGTCATCTATTACCAGGACCGTGAGCCGAATGGCCCCTACCCGATCTGTGTAGAAGCGCAGCGCATGAAAGAAGTGCGCTTCAACGACCTGATCGACCCCTTGGCTATAGCTTTGGACACACCCTACTCATGCGTGCTGCAATCGGATGTGCCGGTGGTGGTACAATTCAGCCGACAGGATACACGACAGACTGCCAATGCCATTGCCACCATGATGGCCTGGCCGGTTGCCTAAACAAGGTATAGCACAGGTATGGACAACCTCTCAGCAGCACTGACAATTCTTTCGGCCATGATCACCCCGGCCATCCTGATCATGGCCAGTGGTTCACTTATCCTGACGACCTCCCAGCGCCTGAGTCGCAGCATGGAACGGGTCCGCAAACTGGCAGACCAGTACAGTACACTCACCAGCAAAGAAGTATCTTCTCAATCCGACCCGGCAGAGAAAAGCTTCCTGCTCGATCTTTTGCTGCGCGTCACCCGCCGCTGCCGCCTGTTGCAACGCGCCATGACGTGCCTATACCTGACCCTGGGTGTTTTTGTAGCCACCAGCATCGCCATCGCCTTGTTCGATGTGCTCAATCTGCCTTATGCCTGGGCTATCACGCTGCTTAGCCTGATTGGCGCCGGCCTACTATTCTACGCCAGTCTGCTGCTGATTATGGAATCGAGGATCGCACTGCAGGCGGTGGACCGGGAAATGGATTGGGTGATGCGGGTGAGTAAATAGGTATAAAAAAGCCTCTTCCAGATGGAGCTGAAAGAGGCTTTGAAAGTTCAGTTAAGAGTGGGGCGTTAGGCCTTTGCAGGTATACGCTTCAGGGTATCCAGCAGAAAATCCCAGTATTTCTGTACCGAGCTGATCTGCACCTTTTCGTCAGGTGAGTGAGCGCCACGAATGTTCGGACCGAAAGAGATCATCTCCATTTCCGGGTAGTTCGCACCAATGATACCGCATTCAAGTCCAGCATGACAGGCATTTACGTGGGCTTCGCCGTTATACTTCTCTTTGTACAGGTCGCTCATTATCTGCACGATGCCGGCACCCGGACGCGGCATCCAACCCGGATACATTCCGCTCAGGCTTACCGCTGCACCAGCCAGTTCCAGTGCACTTTGTATGGCGGCCGCCAAATCCATTTTCTCGCTGTCAACAGAGCTACGGGTGAGGCACTGCACAGTCAGGTTGCCGTCCTGTACCAGCACACGGGCTACGTTGTTGGAAGTTTGCACCAGGTGCTCAATGTCTGGACTCATACGGTATACTCCGTTGTAGCAGGCATAAAGCGCACGCAACAGTTTCGACTGATAGTCAGCTGGCAACACCTGCGCCGGGGCTTCAGTTTGCTCCGCCGTTACAGTTAAATTAGGATCAGTGGTAGCATGCTCGTTCTTCAAGATAGCCGTCAGTACCTCCACAAATTTCTCGAAAGTCGTAGCCTCGCCTGCAGGTATAGCCACCACAGCCACCGACTCGCGCGGAATGGCATTGCGCAGTCCCCCGCCATCGATTGTGCCGATGCACAGCCCAACTTTTTCAGCAGCTTGGTGCAGTAAACGGTTCATCAGTTTGTTGGCATTGCCACGACCGAGGTAAATATCCATACCTGAGTGACCGCCAGTCAGGCCTTTGATACTTACTTTGTAGCCTCTCATGTCGCCGCTTATACCTTCGGGCTGGTAGGTACCACTGGCGTTAATATCCACTCCGCCGGCACAACCGATGGTCAGTTCCGTATCGTCTTCGGTGTCGAGGTTGAGCATAATCTCGGCTTCCAGCAAACCACCTTTCAGGCCCAAGGCGCCAGTCATACCTGTTTCTTCGTCTATCGTAAACAGCGCTTCAATAGCCGGATGCTCAATGTCAGTAGCGGCCAGCAGGGTCATAATGGAAGCAACACCAAGACCGTTATCAGCGCCGAGTGTCGTGCCGCGGGCTTTTACCCAGTCACCGTCCACATACATATCGATGCCCTGCGTGTCGAAATCAAAATCAGTGTCGGCATTTTTTTGGTGCACCATGTCCATGTGGCTCTGGATCAGTACTGTTTTGCGGTCCTCCATACCTGCCGTGGCGGGTTTCTTGATGATGACGTTGCCGATCTCGTCCTGAATGGTTTCAAGACCAAGTTTCTGGCCGAATTCCATCATGAAGGCGATCACACGCTCCTCTTTTTTGGAAGGACGCGGCACGGCGTTCAGGTCAGCGAAATTATTCCAGAGGGCTTTCGGTTCGAGTGCTCTTACTTCGGTGCTCATGTATGATTATTTATGTCTTGTGTTGAAATTATGAGTATTTAATGCCTTTGGCAATGTGGTGCTAAGGTAATAAGATTATAGGAAAGGATTTTGTTGTTGCTACTGCTTGTTGCAGGTATAGCAAATTGCTTTGTTTTACAGCTTGCCCTGGCCAGGGCGGACATATGGTATAGCAACTGCCATTACAGGTATAGAGACCTGCGTCGCTCTGTAGCTTCGCCTGTGCGGCGGGCACCTCCTTTTTGTCTTGACAAAAAAATCGAGGGCCCCTACCCCCACTCGCTGAACGCTCAAACAGTGGGTAATCATTTAGGTGCACCTGGCTCAGGAGATTTGTTTCATTGCTGAAGGGGCAAGTTAATTTTGCTATACCTGCCAATGGTCTAATTTTGCTACGATGCTATACCTTAGAAGAGGAAGTAGCAGAAGTTCCCCCTTTGAAGGGTAGGGCTTCACCTTATCTCTTTTGTTATCCTTTAAGGATCTTGGTTGCTAGTAGCTTCAGCTTAATCTCACTTCAACCAAGTTTCTTAACAAAATGACAGTAAGTTAAAAAGCAAAAAATTCCGCTCCGATTTGGCTGCCATGCAGGTTGAAATAAAGCAGGCAAAACTAGCCAACCAACTCACCAAAAAATAAGCGGTAGATCTCCGCAAAAATCAAGTCACAAGTAATTGCAGAGAACGAAACCTGTCGTACTATTGCAGCCTGAAAATTTCTGGACAATGGAATCTTGGTTAGGATACGCACTCATAGCCATGCTCACAGGAGGCGTGGCGATGGTGTTTGCGAAGATGGGAATGAATAACAATGCCAACGAGCACCTGGCTTTGGTTATCCGCACAGGAGTGCTGTTTATGATGGTGCTCGGCCATGCGCTGTATGCGGGCGGACTCAAGTCGGCATTACAGATTGACAACAAAACACTTACCTGGTTTATACTGGCTGGCGTCTGCACTGCCGTCTACTGGATTTTATACTTTAAAGCCATCAAAACGGCCGATGTGTCGGTGGTAGCGACCATCGACCGGGCAGGTATACTGGTAACGGTGGGACTCTCTTACTTTTTGCTGAACGAACCGTTCACACCGCGCCTGCTGCTAGGCATGGGCGTGATCTTGTGCGGAACTCTCATTCTGATCTGGAAATAAGCAATGATACAGCTTGCAACAATGCAGCCGGAGCATGCCCTCGAGGTGCTCGGCATCTACGGCGAAGGCCTGGAAACCGGTTTCTCTACCTTCAACACCGAGGTGCCCAGCTGGGAGGAATGGGACCGCAACCACCTGCCGCATACCCGAATAGTGGCTATTGAAAAGGATGAAGTGCTGGGTTGGGTGGCGCTGCTGCCTGTGTCGTCCAGAGCCTGTTACCGTGGCGTGGCCGAATTCAGTATATACATCGCCACCCGCCACCGCGGCAGAGGTATAGCCGACCAACTAATGCACGCCATGATAAACGAAAGCGAAGCCAATGGCATTTGGACCTTACAATCATCAACTTTTGCCGACAATTTGACCAGCCTGCGGATGCAGGAGCGACACGGCTTCCGCCAGATCGGCTACCGCGAACGCATTGCCCAGCTACACGAGGTATGGCGCAACACCATTCTGCTGGAGAGACGCAGCAATAAGTTCTAAAGCAAAAGGCCCTGTACGCACAGGGCCTTTCGCTTTATGTGTCAAGGTATGGATTTATAAAAGGAATATACCTGAGGGAGGTAGATTAAAACATACGCTATACCTAAGGTATAGATCCACTCCTAAAGTTTTCTTCGCTGTCTAAAAATACTAAGCCGTATTCTATTTCCTACAGGTATACAGGTATAGAATTTTGGCAGCAAAAACCTAAATAGTGCGCATGGTAAGGGCTTTGTAGTCCCATACCGTAATATCGTGTCCGTATTGTGTTTGGTCGATGTAAGGGCCGCGGCAGATTTTTTCTTTGGGTGTTTCCACGTCGTATTGCTCTTTGGCCCGCAGCAGCAGTTCGTCCATCAGCCAACGGGGTATCATGTCGCGGTCGGAAGGATATACGAAATGAAAACTCATGAACTGTGCCAGCATAAGTTGCCAGTGCTGCTCGGTGTAAGACCAAAGGCGGTTCCAGTCTAATTTTTCGCCGCATCGTAGGATGAGGTGGTTAATGTCTGAGCCATCGTATCGTTCGCGGTTCTGCACGTACAGCTTGCACCAGATAAGCTCTTCAGGCGGCATAAACTTCACCTTAACCCCATATAATTCTCCTTCGGTGGCGTACTCAAACCAGCGGTCATCCACGGGGCACAGGCTGGCCGGGTTATTATAGATCAGGTCCATCAGGTGATCTTCCTTTTTGGCTTTGGCCAGCCAGCGGGCATCAGTCATCTCGGTATCGTAGCCGCTTTCCGCAAAGGTTTTGAGTATGCGGGGGCACTCTCCTACCTTGCAGAAAATATCCAGGTCTTTGGTGGCCCTGTTAATCCCGGTATACATATCGAGGGCGAGGCCACCTCCTACCAGATACTTCGCCTCGCTCTTGACTAGCAGGTTCAGCGCTTCTTTGTAAAAGTCCTCTGCCGATAGCTTATTGGAAGGCTTTTGCCCATTTTTCGACAAGGCACTTGTTACTTTTTCCGTCGTCTGGGTTTTTTTTATTTTTGTATTATTCAGTTGCTTGCTCATGTGTTCATTCAGGCTCCAGGATCTATGAAATGTTCAGAAGGAGACAGCATGGCCTGAAGACTGCCTCTAGCGGAAACAGTCTAAATTGTACTACTCCTAAATCTATAACTGAGGTAAGTGGTTTACTGATGAAGTGCCGAATTAGTTGTAGCACTTACTAAATAAAGAATCAGATAGCGCAAGACCATTAAATAAGTCCAAAAAACAGCCAAATGGTTTAAATATTTCGCTGTATACCTTAGTAAAAATCTAAAGCTGAACTAAAGGTATTACCGGCCTTTACATAGAACGGGAAATTGGCGGTGGCAACGTTTCCTTGCCCGTCATACACATAGGCATACAGCCTGTAAGGGCCCTCCTGCTGCGGAGCTTTGAGCGTAACGCTGTTACCTGCCGCTTTCTGAAGGGCATCAGGTATCACTTCCGGCTTTTGTTCTTTTATGGCATTGCCATCTTCGCTCACGGTTTCGGGTAGCAATTCCCACTTTACCTGCAGACTATCGCCATCCGGGTCTGTGGCAAAAACGGCGGCTGTGGAGAGTTCGCCGGGTTGCAGGTATACCTGGTCAGATGGGAAAATGTCTTTCAGTGATAAATAAGCAATGTGCGGCGCACGATTGAAGTCGCGCTTTCCGCTCCAGATTTCGCGCATCACCTGCGCCATTTCGGTCTCTTCGCCGGTTTCGGTCATGATGCTGAACCAGGTTGGCGTTGTCTCATATTTGTACCCCCAGATAAAAGCATAGGCCCCGAGGCAACGATCCGGGTCAGCCAGCACCGTTTTCTCATACCTTTGGCGGGCAAAGGCGGCTTTCTCCGAACTGGTCTGCTCGATGGGCGCATACCACCAGGTGGTGTAGGTTTCCCAGTAACCCCGCCCTCCAAACTCAGCGATAACATAGGGGCCATCCCAGTTCGTATCGCGAACTTCTGCCGGTAGGTCGTAAAGAGCCCCGAATGAGTTGATAGAGAGAATGTCTATAGCCGGGCAGCGGCGCTTAATCAGGTTAACGACCTGATTTGGTACGTTCATCACCGTGGTGGTAGTCGGGTGATTAGGGTCGATTTTATGGATCATTTCTGCAACACCATTCACGGCATCCCATACCTTCACATTTGATCCTTCAGCGTATAACTCGTTGCCTACCACCCACATCAGCAGGGCCGGATGGTCTTTATACTTGAGCACTTCTTCACGCAAACGCTCCTTCTGGGCAGCCACGTCGTCTTTATCGTAATAGTTAAATCCTTCCCGCTCGCGCTCCATCCAGAGCCCCAGCATCACGGTCAGGCCTTGTTGGTGCGCTTCGTCGAGTATTCGTTGGGTGTCTTCATCGGTGTGCCATACCCGGATAGAATTACCGCCATAGGCCGCTACTTTGTCAAAATAAGTGTAGCCGGCGGCTCCTTTTATAAAGTAAGGTTTGCCGTGACGGTAGAGGGTATACTTGTCGCCTTCCTTCACTACCTCAACCGTGCGTCCCATTTTGACATATTGCTGATTATCAGATGTTAAAAAAGAACAAGAGCTGATTAGTAGCAGGCAAAAGAGAAAAATTGCACTCTTACTGGTGAAACAAACCATTATGTGGGTAAACATATTGCAGGTATAGGGTGGGTGGAAGTAATCAAAATCAGTTTGAAGCGACAGAACTTTTGAGGCTAATACGAGTATAAACTTCAGATGTTATTGCACCAGATAATCATAAAGCATGCAAAACAACAGCTGCATGTTCAATAAGCCATTCTTAAGATAATACACGTTTCATTCCCCGATGTATAACGCTCCTGCCAGTAATCCGAAAGTACAGCATGCTTCTCTTCCCGGCGTTGACCCAAAGCCGAAGGATGTCCTGACTATCCGGCTGATGATCGTGATGGGCCTGATCTCGATGGTGCTGTTCCTATACTGGTTCATCGACAAAGACCATATCGGCTACCTGCCCCTCTACATCATGCTGACCACTGCGCTGGGTTTCAAACTCCTCCGTACCCTGCATGAGTGGTACCATTACTTTGATGTGAGTGTACCTGTTAAGCCCAAACTGCGCACTAAATTTAAGGTAGATGTGCTCACTACTTTCTGCCCCGGCGAGCCCTACGAGATGATCGTCAACACGCTGGAAGCCATTCAGCGCATACGATACCCGCATACCACCTACCTCTGCGATGAGGCCGATGATCCGTTTCTAAGAAGAGAATGCGCCCGCCTGGGCGTGATCCACGTTACCCGTACCCAGAAAATCAATGCCAAAGCCGGCAACATCAACAACGCCCTGAAGCAGGCCACCGGCGACATCTGTCTCGTTCTGGACCCTGACCATGTGCCTGTGCCGGAGTTTCTGGATGAAGTGCTGCCTTATTTTGAAGACCCTGAAATAGGCTATGTGCAGTGCGTGCAGGCCTACTACAACCAGAAAGAAAGTCTGGTGGCCTATGGCGCTGCCGAGCAAACCTACAATTTCTACGGCCCGATGATGATGGGGATGAATGCACACGGTACAGCGCAGGCCATTGGTGCCAACTGTACCTTCCGCCGCAGCGCCCTCGACAGCATTGGCGGTCATGCCGCTGGTCTGGCCGAAGATATGCACACTGCCATGCAACTGCACGCCAAGGGCTGGAAATCGGTTTACGTACCCAAAATCCTGAATCGTGGTTTGGTGCCGGGCACGCTTTCGGCTTACTACAAACAACAGGTAAAGTGGAGCCGCGGCACGTTCGAACTGCTCTTTATAGTATACCCGAAGCTGTTCAAACACTTCACCTGGCGGCAGCGCATCCATTACGGCACACTTCCGCTCTACTACCTTTTCGGAATGTTCAACCTGATCGATTTCCTGATTCCTTCGCTGGCCCTGATCATGGCAGAGTTCCCGTGGTACGTGTCGCTGGGTGAGTTTTTGATCATGTTCACGCCTTTCTTCCTGATTTCCATCGCCATCCGGCACTATGCGCAGCGCTGGTATCATGAGAAAAATGAAAAAGGCTTCCATATGTTCGGGGGCATACTGCGCACCGGCACCTGGTGGATCTTCCTGCTGGGACTCATTTACTCTATTTTCCGGGTGAAAGTGCCGTATATACCCACGCCCAAAGACGACAAACCGAAAAACAACTGGCTGCTGAGTCTCCCTAATATCCTAATGATCGGGTTGATGCTCGGAGCCATTGCCTATAGCCAGCACCTGTACGGACACCTTTATACCAACCCTTATGTGCAGATGATGGCCATGTTCTCGCTGGTGAACATTGGTATACTGGGCACGGTGGTGGTAATCGGGCAAGAAAAATCTATACAATGGGTGCGCCACAATATTTTGCACGCCGACATCCTGCAACCTGTCCTGCAACCGCTCCGGCTAGCCATCTGGCGAACACGACACAGCTTTTACGACGGCATCCGGTACGTGGCTATTGTCATCACGATGGGCTCGGTGGCTGTCTCGACCAGTTTCCTGCTGTTTGGTTATAAGCCTTATAACACTCCTCAAAAGCAAGACAGGCCACTTGTCCAAAAGCCGGTTAAACCAGACGCCGGCACACATGCGACCTTTCCGGTGAGTATGCCGCCCACACCCAGGTAAGTCCGGTCATAAATACCCCAACAGTTGACGTCCGCTCCCGTTTATAGCTATAGTGTATCGATGTAAAACGCTAAAACTTATACCTATGAACAGACACTCATCAGACCGGGATTACGACCGCCAGCAGGGAGGTTTCCATACCCATCGCTCAGAGCGCTATCGCCATCCGGAGCAGGACAGAGACTATCGCTTCGACGACTATGGCTCTGCAGCGCACGGCGGCTATGGCAACGAGAGCTACCAGGACACCTGGGGCAACCAGGGAAATGAGCGGGGTGGTTCACGCAACTATTCCAATACAAACATCACCGACAGCAATACTTACAGCACTTCCCGCAACTACGGCAACATGGGCAGCTACGGTGGCGCCCAGGGCTTCGGCGACAGCAGAGGCGGCCGCCACGACTCAAGCCACCCCTTCGATAGCGGCATGGGCTCGCAGCGCAGGTATGGCAGCGAGGGCCGTGGATCGATGGGCGGCCGCGGATACCAGCAAGAAGGCCGGGATTATAGCCGCCATAACAGGTATGGCTCCAACCGTGAAGACCTGTACGGAAATGAAGTGTCGCGCCGTTTTGAGGGACGTGGCGGACAGGAGCGCTACGACTTTGAGCGCGACGATTACTACAGTTCCAACTACGGTGATGACCAGGGCAACTACATGGGAGGCGGCTACCACCGCGAATCGCGCAGCAGGTATGGCGATGGGGATTACGGCTCGGGCGGCTACCTGCAGTCAGGCAATCAAAATCGTACACACCGCGGCAACCAGGAGCGCCCACGCGAATTTAACACAGCCCGCAACCGTTGGGCTACCGACTGGTAGTCAGGTATGGCTTCTTCGCTTGAGCAGGATGATCTTGCAATCGGAAGTACTGACCAAATGACTGAAAACAGGTATAGCTACGACAAACAGCAAAGGCGCAGCTTATCGCTGCACCTTTGCTGTTTCTGTCGGTTCTTTCGGCGAAATGCAAAGTTTCAGGATATCCTTCTTGGTACCATAGAAGATGTTGCAGTCCACCGGCCCCCTTATACCTTCAATTACACCGCGGTCGGTATGCTGCCAGAACGAGAGCAGAGCCCGGTCGGTGCGCTGCATTTGTAATTCCTTCACGTTGTAGTGCGCAATCCAGAGCGTGTATTCATCAAAGAAGCCCTCCAGATAATCCTTATAAAAGCTGTAACCGGTATAGATGATGGGTTTTACGCCATAGGCCCGCTCTACGTGCACCAGCCATTCCTTGATATCGCCCCGGAAATGGTTGAGTGGCTGCTTGCCGCGCACTTCCACGTCCAGTACGGGGGGCAGGTCACCGGGCTGCAGCACCACCGTCTGAATAAAATTACGGGCCTGCTCCTCTGGCAACACATTAGGCCGGTAAAAGTGGTAGGCTCCCCGGATGATGCCGACTTCCTGCGTTCCCTCCCAGTTGCGCTCGTAGTGGCTGTCTTTCAGTTTCTTGCCCTCGGTGGCTTTGATAAAAGCAAAGGACACATCGTTGTCGCGCACTTTCTCCCAGTTTATCTTGCGCTGGTACTTAGACACGTCTATACCCAGTATGGTATTGCCGAGCGGATTATGCCCTTCAGGCCAGATTGGCTGCTTCTTTTCTGTGAAAAACTCCACATAGAGCACCAGCAAACCAATAGCAGCCACAACGCCAACCCCGATCCAGAACGGCAGTTTCGACTGTTTTTTCTTGCTTTTTTTTCGCTTTGGCGCAGCACGGGGCACCCTGGGGGCCTGAGGGGCCTTGGGGGACTTAATGGGTTTCAGCGGCGCGGGCGTTCTGACTGTACTCATGGTTTGCTGTGGGGAAAGCAAAGATATACCATTCGGGCTAATTGCACTGCGACGCGTCCTAAAAACTTAACGCCCCATACCTGAGAGGTGCTCCAGCTGCGTGCCATCGTGCAAGGTAAAGCCTTTCATCAGGTCGGCGGTGAGGCAGGAGTGCACCGGAAGTATACCTACCAGATCACCGATCGTATACCTGTCGAAGAGTGCTTTGCTTGCGCGTAGCGTGCCGTGCTCCTGCGAAAGCGACACCACCGCTATACCTTCCAGGGGCGCTGACCAACCGTTTTCAGACAAGTCCACCACACGCCCATAGATCAGCGAACCATCTGCTGTGGCCAGGCTGTCTTTAGAAAAATGTACACTACCACCATGCACGATGATCTCGTTACGCTCGGGATGCTTGGCGATGACCGGGCAGGCCATGCACACCGCTATCTGTCTGAAATTGCAGGAGCCGATGTGCTGTTGGGTGAGGTCGTAAAAAACATAATTGCCCGGCCTGATCTCGTCTACTCCGCTGAAATGCTGCAAAATACTACACGAAGGCGTGTCTCCGATCGATACCTTCAGCGCCGGGAAACGGGCCTTATACCTGTCGCGGACCAGGTTCAGGAGGAAAACAGTGGTGTGGTGGATGGTGCGAATGGCATCGGCATCGGTTTGTTTGTAGGTATGGCCGTCGTGGGCGAGCACGCCTGTAAACTGCAACAAGTCGCTTTGTTCCATCAGTGTTACTATCGCATCGAGTTCTTCGTGACTGTGCGGCAGGATGCCCGTGCGGTGATAGCCGGTATCGATTTTAAGACAGAGGTTAACCGGGTATTGTACTTGTTCTGCTAGCGCCTGCACCGTTTCGATGTTCACAGCCACCAGATGCAACTGCACTTTAGCGGCCAGTTCATTTACCAACGCCATCTCCCGGATGTTCACAGGTATAGCCACCAGTATATCAGTCCAGCCATGAGAGGCAAAATAGCGCGCCATTTTGAGTGACGAAACTGTAATACCCGTTGTGCCTGCTTCCCGGAACCACCCCCCGACCTGTGCCGACTGATGCGTTTTAAAATGCGGCCGTAGCCGGATGTTGTTACGGGCTGCCTTTTCAGCCATCATGGCGATGTTATGGCGACACTTTATTTCGTCCAGCAGAAGCGTGGTTTGCATGATATGGTCGAGCATAGTAGTTGGCTTAACAGGTATAGCGGGCAGTTGCGTGGCAGGTATAGCACTAGATCCTGTAACAGGAAAATCATTTTTATGATAAAAATCACCCCTTTGCCCTGCCCGAAATTTCAGAAAAAACGCGCTGACTGACAAATGTCATTTCTTCGGTAGCCTGCGTGCCCGACCTTTGTAAACGTAATGGAGCAGATGTCTGCTTCGGTATAGAATAAAGAAGAGTCGAATATGAAAACTGCTGTCACCCCCGCTGAACTACTGGCCAAATACGATGTACCTTCGCCGCGTTATACCAGCTACCCCACCGTGCCGTTCTGGGACGAAAAGCCCCTGACCGAGGCCCGTTGGATGAGCCATGTGCAGCAGGCTTTTCGTGCTACCAATAAAAAAGAAGGCATCAGTTTATACCTGCACCTGCCCTTTTGTGAGCAGCTATGTACGTACTGCGGCTGTAACAAGCGCATCACCAAAAACCACGCAGTAGAGTCGCCCTACCTGGAAGCCTTGCTGAAAGAATGGGAGCAGTATCTGGCACTCTTTGATGAGAAACCACGCATCAGGGAGCTGCACCTGGGTGGCGGCACGCCAACATTTTTCAGTGCGGCCAATTTAAAAGACCTGCTGGAGCGATTGCTGGCCCCTACCGAAGTGACACCCGACGCAGCTTTCAGTATCGAGGTGCATCCGAACGCTACCAATGGCGAGCAGCTGCAGGTGCTATATGACCTGGGTTTCCGCAGACTGAGCGTAGGTATACAGGACTTCGATCCGCGTGTGCAGATCGTAATCAACCGCATCCAGACCTTCGCCAAAACAAAAGAAATTTTTGACAACGCCCGTGAAATCGGCTATAACTCTATCAACGGCGACATTATCTACGGTCTTCCCCACCAAACGGCAGAGAGCGTGCGCATGACGATCGAGAAAGTGAAAGAGTTGCGTCCGGAGCGCATTGCCTTCTACAGCTACGCCCACGTGCCCTGGAAGAGCAAAGGCCAGCGTCGTTATTCTGAGGCCGATCTGCCGGCACCAGAAGTGAAACGCGGTCTGTACGAACTCGGCAGAGCCATGCTGGAAGAGGCCGGTTACATCGAAACAGGTATGGATCACTTCGCTTTGCCGGCAGATGAGTTGTGCATTGCGGCCGATAACGGAACTTTACACCGTAATTTCATGGGCTATACCGCGCGTCATACCGAATTGCTGATTGGCTTAGGTTGCTCCAGCATCTCTGACACCGGCACGGCCTTTATGCAGAACATCAAAGAAGTAGAAGCCTACGAAGAAGCTGTACTGACCGGACATCTGCCGATCCTGAAAGGCCACGAACTGACCGGCGAGGACATGCTACTGCGTACCCACATCCAAAACCTAATGTGCCGCGATTACACCAGCTGGTCTGCTGAAGAACTGCCTTATTTTGTAGATGCCCTTATGCGCCTGCAACCACTCGCTGACGACGGCCTGGTAGAGTACAGCAACCACGACATACAGGTGCTGCCTGCCGGTAAGCCTTTCGTTCGCAATATTGCTATGTGCCTGGATGCGCGCCTGTGGGCCAGCAAGTTAACCGTACCGGTTTTCAGTAAATCTGTTTAAGATAAGTTTAGTTTAGAAATGGTTTAAAGCTTTTATTGTTACTTTAAACCGCCCGAAAATTCCGGATGGGGCCTTCCCCTCCGGAATTTTGTTTTACGTACCTTTGCCGAAACAGCAACCTGACGCTCTATGTCATTTTTATACATCAAAGCCCTGCACATCATCTTTGTGGTTACCTGGTTTGCGGGTCTCTTTTACATCGTGCGCCTGTTCATATACTTTGCAGAGGCACAAGATAAGCCGGAACCGGAGCGCAGCATTCTGCAAAACCAGTTCCGCATCATGCAGAAGCGCCTGTGGTTCGGCATCACCTGGCCCTCGGCGGTGCTCACCCTGATTTTTGGTATCACGATGTGGCACTTGTATGGCGGTGGTTTTCCGGGCTGGCTTGTTTGGAAGCTGGCTTTTGTGGTGTGCCTATACGTGTATCATTTCCTGTGTCACAGCATTTTCAAGCAACAGCAAAACGGCATCATCAGGTATAGCTCCGCCCAACTGCGCATCTGGAACGAGGTGGCCACAGTCTTTCTGATCGCCATTGTCTTTTTAGTGGTTCTCAAAAACGCACTGAGCATGGTGTGGGGCATTGTGGGGCTGCTTCTTTTCTCGGCCATGCTGATGCTGGCGATCCGCATCTACAAACGCACCCGCGAAGCAAAAGCATCCCGGTAATCCGCTCAACAATTCGTGCTTTACCACGGATTTTGTAACTTTGAACAAACACAAGCCCATGAAACAAGCCACCCTGAAGCCCAACGAGAGAGAACTGATCAAACTGATACGCTTTTTCAGCAAGCGTGCCGCTAAGCTGATGGAAGAAGGCGAACTCAGCGCGGAGCATACTCAAATGACAGCTGCCTGCCAGAATCTGGAAACGCAGCTGCTCACGCATGCCACCAACCGCACGGCCATCATGGACAAGCGGGAGCGCCTGCTCAACATCATCGAAGACAATGCCCAGTGCCCCAAGTGTAACAAAGCTGATATGCTGAAACGCACCGGCTCCACCACCAACGAGCACGGCTGGAAATGCAATACTTACAAATGCCGTCGCTGCAACACCAGCTTTACCTGGAACCGCCCCAATAATCCTTGGGATATGGTGGAATTCCTGGAAATGTACATCGGTCAGCTGCAACTGGCCATGGCCGCCGAGCAAAACCAGGATGTAATCAACCACACAGAAGACGCTGTGGCTCAGATGAAAGAAAGCCTGAACCGTCTGCGCCCGGTACTGCAAACTTCAGATGAAGAAGTGGATGCCCTGCAGCAGAAGGAAAAGGAAATGGACAAGCTGATTCATCAATTCAAAACCTACCTCCAGATCGAAAAGATCAAACTAAACGCTTATCCGGAAGAGGATACTGAGGACGAGGAAGACAATCAGTAAGTGCCTTTTTACGATACGTGTATAAATTAAAAGTTGGTCCTTAGGAACGAGCAGCAGATTCAAAATCCTACGATAAAAAAGACATCAGTACACAAAATGCAAGGAGCCGGTGCAACAGGTACAGGTATATCAACCTGCCTGCTGCACCGGCTTTCTTAATTAAAGGTATAAGCTAACGTCGCTTCCGTCCGCCGCCCTTGGCTGCCGGGGCGTTCCGGCTGGCTCCCCTGGCACCTGCACTGCTCTTTCCTCCTGACTTTTTAGCTCCCGGCCCTTTCGAAGCGCCACGCTGGCCTCTGCCAACTTTGGAGTCACTTGCTCCGAAATTGCTTTTTTTGCCTGCACCTCCCTCTTTTCGGGCTGGTCGGTTGCTGGTAGTTGTCTTCTTACGACCTGGTTGTGAAGATGATGTTTGATTCGTCGCTGCCTTTTTTTTGCTCACTGAGCCTTCTTCCGTTTTCGCTGAATCGGCCACCTGGCTTTGGATTGTGGCAATCTCATCGTCGGTAAGTTCACGCCATTGGCCCAGCGGAAGTTTGGCCAAGGTGATGTTCATGATGCGGATGCGCTGCAGGGTTTGCACTTCGTAGCCCAGCGTTTCGGTCATGCGACGGATCTGGCGGTTCATACCTTGTGTGAGAATGATGCGGAATTTGTTTGCACCCAGTTGCTCTACAAAGCACTTCTTCGTGTTCACGCCGAGGATCGACACACCACTACTCATTCGCTGCACAAAATCTTCGTTGATCGGCTTGTCTACCGTCACGATGTACTCTTTCTCGTGCTTGTTTCCCGCCCGCAGAATTTTGTTTACGATGTCGCCGTCGTTCGTCAGGAAGATCAGGCCCTCAGAGTCTTTATCGAGGCGACCGATTGGGAAGATACGCTCCGGATAATTGACAAAACGGATGATGTTGTCGCGCTGCGAAAGATCGGTAGTGGTTTCAATGCCAGCCGGTTTGTTGAGCGCCAGGTATACGGGTGCCACCTGGTTCCATTGCAGCGTCTTGCCATCTACCTGTATTTTGTCTTTGCCTTTTATCCTGGCTCCAACTTCAGGCAATTTGCCATTCACCAGCACCCTCCCCTGCTCAATCAGTTTGTCGGCTTCGCGGCGCGAGCAAATGCCTGCGTCGCTGATGAATTTATTCAGGCGGATGCCCTCGGTTGTGTTTTGTGTCATAATCTGAATAGGCCCAGGTATAGCCCGGGCCAGTATTTATACCTGTAAAATAACGAGAAATCTTCAGGAATAGCTAACCTCTTATACCTATAGCCCCTGCAGCAGCAGGTACCAGACTGCCAGTGTGATGAAAGAGAGCGGAATACCGAAGCCCACCATCATGGAAGCCAACCGGGGTTTGAGACCGTAGGAAATAGCCACAATGGAAGCCGTGATCATGGGCGCCATACCTGCTTCAAGAATGCTCACCTGCACCACCGGACCACGCATACCGAGCACCAGTGCATACAGCACGTAAATCAGAAGTGGCGCCAGAATCAACTGAAAGGCAAGCCCCAGAAACAGAAATCGCCAGTGCTTGCTCCTGCGTTCAATGCGCAGCTGCATGCCCACACTCACCAGCGCCAAAGGCGTCACGGTGCTGCCCAAGCGGTTGAAGACATCCTTCAGATCGTCTGAAAAATGCAGGTTGGCCACGTTCATGGCAAAAGCGATCACAAACACGATGAAAGGCGGGAAAGTGAGAATCTTAAGGCCGATAGCTCTGAAATCGGGTTGTCCTTTGGAGAAGTAGGCGGCCAGGGCTATACCCAGCGTCGACACCACGACGAAGGTGCCGGGCAGGTCGACGAGGATGGCTGTCTGTAAACCCTGTTTGCCATAAAGCGCTTCAATTATTGGGAAGCCAACGAAAGAAGTATTGCCCAGTCCGGCTGTCAGGATCAGGCAGCCGATCAGCTTTTTGGACCAGCCGTAGATGCGGCCCAAGGTATAGAAAAACAATGCAGCCGCCCCAAAGCAGATCCAGGCTACCCCCACCGGCAACAGCACCGTGCTATCCAATTCTACCTCAGGTATAGCATAGAGCGCCAGTGCAGGTAGCGAAATATAGATGATGAACTGGTTGAGCACCACCGGCGACGTGCTCGGGAAAGCCGGTACCCGCCGCAGCAGCACCCCCACAATCAGGCAAAGAAAAAGTAAGATGATACTGCTCATGCAGGCTCCTGTATAAATGAAACCGCAAAGCTAGGTATACGGCGGCAGGTATAAGGTATAGCGTAGCGGAAAAATTACTGTTTGCTGAACAGCTCCGCGATCATGCAACGGATGCTACCGCCCCCGGCTTTCTCGATCATGTGGATGGGCAGGTATAGGATGTGCTCATTGAGTGCCAGCAGACGCTCCTGTTGCTTCGGCGTCAGGCTTTCATAAGCCGCTTTCGACATCACCAGAATGCGCTCGCCTTGCTGGTTCTCAACCTGCAGCATGTTACCGGCAAAGTGCTGGTAGGTTTGCCCTTTGCTGATCTCGATGATTTCCTTCCCGTTATCAGTGAGGCTAGTTCGTAACATTTCGCGGTCCTGCTCTGCTACCGTTTCCAGCGCCACTACGGCATAGGTATCGCCTACGCACATCATCACGTTGGTATGGTAGATCAACTCTCCAGCCGCTCCATAGGCTACGAATGTAACAGCCTTGTAGCCCAGTTTGTCGCAAAACTGCCGCAATACATCCTCATTTGTGCGCGGCGAAACAGCGGCATAGGCTATCTTGTTGACCCTATCGAGTACCATACTTCCCGTTCCTTCCAGGTATACCGGCGTTTCCTGCTCTTCAAAAAATTCCAGCGTTATATGTCCCTCACACTGACAGGCATCTTTTATCTGTTCGATTACCTCCTGCCGCCGCTCGTTTCGTCTGCTGGGAGATGCCATCGGGTAGGTCACCAAATGCCCTTCAGCATGCGTAGAAAACCAGTTGTTGGGGAAAACAGAGTCAGGCGTGCCTGCATTCTCAGGATCGCGTATGGTGATCACCTCCACTCCCAGGTTCCGTAGTTCCGACACCGCATTCCTGAACTCGAGTAGTGCTATATCCTGCACCTGACTCGGTGTGAAATCACGCAACTCTTGCTGAAAACTGTTGGTTGCCGCCGCCTCCGGGTTATACCCAAAGCCCGTCGGCTCAATCATCAGGATGGTGGGGGTGGTTTGTTTCATATTTTTGCCAGCTATTCAGTTCAATCAATACGCAAAATAGGAATTGAAAATCGGTTAGCCACAATCGCAATTAACAAATCTATTCATCAGCATTGTGGCTCACTTCCTTTCCAAATTTACCTAAACAAAAATGCAAAATAACCCAGGTTGAGTTTTCGAGAGCCACAAGTAAGCTGTTAGTAACCATATTCTAATACATGAGCATGCCTTCTGAACGCATCACTACTGCAATTATGTGACTCATTTGCACTGGTAAAATCTTCCTGTATAACAGGCTTTCCTGCGTTTAAATCGTTAATTCCTATTGCCATATGTAATCTTATTCATATAACCCATACGCTTTTTCTTGAGAATGCACAGGAATTGACAAGATACCTGCTCTGAAGACATACGTATTCATTAACAACCGTTTCCTAGTGTATTCGATCCGTTTACTCCTCAAGATGCACTAGCCACACATTTTAAAGTAATTACATCTTATATTTTATTTTTATAGTTCAATATTACGCGTACTATAAAAGACCAAACCTTTCATCTGAGTTTATTTTTAACACCCTTGTTTACGAACGAACCGGTGCCAGCCAATTGGCAGGAGTATAACTGACTTGACGCTATCCGATTTATAGCGTAGCCGAGCTCCGCAATATGATCTCTGATACTAGGATTTTCTGATCGATGTGCAACTGTAGTTTTTAAGCTATTCAGTAGTAACACCATTATGAAAGCCTGTTTTTGTATTGTCACTTGCCTCAATTTGTTGCCTCACATTTTATTTGCTAAGCTAATGGAACAACTTTTAATATTCGGGAGAGCGCTGGTCCTGGCAGTCCTTCTTATCATTCCCACATTCGGTTATACACAAGCTTCCCAGGAATGGGTCGCCACATACAACGGTCCTGAAGACAGTCGGGACGGGGCAACAGCCATGGTAGTAGATGCTACAGGAAATGTGTATGTGACCGGCTTCAGTTATGCCAGTAGACCAGTCAACGATTCAGAGGCGTCTAAGGACATTGCCACAATCAAATACAACTCGGCAGGTGAGCAGTTATGGGTGGCAAGGTTTAACGGGTCAGTAAACGGAGCAGACCACGCCGTAGATATCGGCCTAGATGCGGCCGGTAACGTCTATGTAACCGGTTACAGTGCTGACAGTGAAACCGCAGACAGTGACCCCCGATCCAGGTATGATTATGTGACTATCAAATACAATGCAACCGGAGACGAACAATGGGTGGCCTATTATAATGGCCCCGGAAATGGTTGGGATCAAGCTACGGCCTTAGAGGTCGACGCCGCAGGCAATGTGTATGTAACGGGTTCTGTTTACGTGGACGGTCCAGGCTTTGGGGGCAGCGCAAACTATGATTATGCTACCATCAAGTACAGCACAGACGGCGACGTGCAATGGATAAAACGGTATAACAGGCCTTCCGGCCTGGCTGACAGAGCCACCAGTCTTGCCTTGGACGCTTCTGGCAATGTATACGTTACGGGCACTAGCCTTGATATTGCTGACATATTCCGTAGCAGCGCTGCGACTATCAAATACGATGCAGTTGGGAATGAAGTATGGATAGTCAGGTACAGCGGACCTGAGAATATGTCTAGCGTTTATGCTAGCGATCTTGCCCTTGACGTAGCCGGCAATGTATACATTACCGGCTACAGTTGGTCCGAGCTCGATTCTGATGACCTGCCCATGTATGACTACACGACCCTAAAGTACAGTTCAGCCGGTGTGTTGCAGTGGGACCGATTCTTTGACTCCGGTGAACTGGCAGTTTACCAGCCTGCTTCAAGAGACGATTTTGCCCGGGCGCTGGCTGTGGACGACGAGGGGAATGTCTACGTAACCGGGCAAACTGGTAACAGAGAGGAGGACCCTGATAATGCTTTCCTCACAATCAAGTACAGTACGCTGGGAGATGTGCTTTGGTCCGCACCTTTTGATGGACCGGGCGGACCACAGGGAGGCGGTGGCAATGACATCGCCTTGGATGCGGAAGGGAATGTGTATGTTACTGGCTCTATTACCATGACGCAAAAATGGCAAAATACAGACTACGCCACGATCAAATATAGTCCGGAGGGTGTACAGCAATGGCTGATGACCTACAATGGACCGGGTGATTACATCGATAATGCTGTTGCCATAGGGTTAGATGCTGCAGGCAATGTGTATGTGACCGGGCAAAGCTATCTCGACGATGAGAGTGTATATTATACGGACATGGACTCTGAATATGCCACGATCAAGTATTCACAAGTTACCACAGAGGATGTCAGCTGTAGCAATGGCAAGTTACTCATTTGTCACAATGGTCGCCTCCTGTGCCTACCTCCTACAGCCGTGCAGGCTCATCTGCGCAACCACAAGGGCGATAGACTGGGCCGCTGCACTTCAGTGCCTTTAGAAAAACAGACAGTGTCTATTCCGCTGCGGGTATACCCCAATCCTTTTCAGGACTTTGCACAAGTGGAGTTTGCACTTTTTAAGAAAGGGGAGTATCGCCTGGAGCTTTACAGTGCCAGCGGCAAAATGCTGGGTGTAGTAGCCAAGGGTTACAGCGCAGCCGGCAAGCTGGTGAGCAAGCAACTGCAGGCCGGAAAACTGTATCAAGGCATTTATTACCTGAAGCTTATTACTCCGGATGAAGTACAAACGGTTAGACTAGTGCTAAAATAATAAGTGCTTAAGCAAACAGGTAAGAAATCATGCACCTAGAAAGATCATCATTCCAAATACCTCTGTTATTAATTAAATTTTATCCATAATTATTTAAACTAAATCAATATAAAGTAGTATAGCATAGTAGATCCTGCCATAGATTTATTGGCTGCTCCAAACTCTTTTAGAGCGCTACCCACACTAGGCAGACACAACAGCCTTAGTAGCGTTAGGTATGCACTTTACCTGCTACATCGCAGTCTTTTGACCAACTGTATTGGCACAAAGACTTGATCACTCATTACAATGGATCCACGGTATGTATTCAGCATTGCTGGAGCAGGAGAACTATGTGCTTTTGGGTCTACCACTAATTGCTGCGGGTTTTTAAACAGCAACTGGCGATAGGCTTGGTCACCTTATTGATTGATTTCATTTTCAAACATCCTACAGTATGAAAACAGGTATACCAAGCTGATCATGCTCTGTCATTGACCACAAGAATACAGTAAGTTTCGTCATTGAAGATTCCTACTGTTCTCCTCAGGATAATTTGACTTCTCATATTAATAATTATAACAGAATCCTAAATAGCAGACCTATGAAAACATTATTACAACTGCATGACGCCAAAATGCGCCTTATTGACCTTTCCAAATGGCTGCCTCTATGCCTTACTTTACTTTTATGCCTGGCCAGTACTAGGCAGGCACAAGGTCAGGAAATTGAGTGGGATAAGACAATTGGCGGCTTTGACGATGACGCACTTACTTCCTTGCAGCAAACTGCTGATGGAGGCTACATACTCGGTGGCTACTCTAAATCGGACATCAGCGGTGATAAAAGTGAATCCTCAAAGGGTTTTTATGATTATTGGATCGTAAAGCTCGATGCAAACGGAAATAAAGAATGGGATAAAACATATGGCGGGAGTAGCTCTGACATACTAATAACTATAAAACAGACCCAGGACGGAGGTTATATTTTGGGTGGAAGGTCCTACTCTGACATTAGCGGGGATAAAAACGGGCCTTTACGTGGCTCTGAAGACTATTGGATAATAAAGCTCGATGCAACCGGAAACAAAGAGTGGGACAGGACATTTGGTGGGGATGGGCAAGATATCTTCACCTCCATTCAACAAACCGGCGATGGAGGGTATATCCTTGGAGGATTTTCTGATTCAGGCATCAGCGGAGACAAAAGCGAGGCACAAAAGGGTTCTGGTGATGAATTAGTATGGGACTATTGGGTGGTCAAGGTTGATGCAAGCGGTAATAAGGAGTGGGACAGAACCATTGGAGGAAATGATAGTGATAGACTCCAGGCAATTCAGCAAACCTTGGACGGAGGTTACATCTTGGGAGGCTACTCGAACTCAGGCATCAGCGATGATAAGAGCGAAGCCTCACGAGGAGGCTATGATTTTTGGATTGTTAAAATAAATGCAAACGGCGGTATAGTGTGGGACAAAACATATGGTGGCGACAATCATGAAGTATTTGGCTCTTTGCAACAAATTGCTCTTGAGCAAACCTTAGATGGAGGTTATATTTTAGGTGGTAGCTCAGCCTCAGGTATAAGCGGTGACAAAACTGAAGTGAACAGGGGGCAAGGTGATGATGCGTTTAACTATGACTTTTGGGTAGTAAAGATCGACGCAAATGGAGCTAAGGAGTGGGACAAAACTTTTGGAGGAGATTCAAATGACAATCTGGTTTCCCTGCAACAAACTATTGACAACGGTTACATACTGGGGGGATCATCTGAATCAGGAATAAGCGGAGAGAAAAGCGAGCCTTCAGGAGAAGAGAGTAATGATTATTGGGTAGTGAAGATTGATGCCAACGGCATATTGGAGTGGGAGAAAACAATTGGAGGGAATGGTATAGATATGTTGCAATCCTTACAACAGACGCTAGACGGTGGTTATATCCTTGGAGGTAGCTCGAATGCTGGTGCAGGAAGAGATAAAACTGAACCCAATTACGCTACAATAGATCCAGAAAGCACAGACTATTGGATCGTAAAACTGAGCGGCGAATCCACTTGCACACCACCTACTCCTGCTATTGCTGTTATTCCTTCTTCCAAGGTATATACAGGCGGTGATCCAGCAACTCTATACTTGGGCTATGGCCCTCAGCGGGTACGCCTGCAGGCAAGTGGGGCTGAGCGTTACGAATGGAATCCAGCCACTGGTCTGAGTAGCAGAACCTTAGCGGATCCTATCTTTACACCTACTGCTGCCGGCACCTATACTTTCACCTTGACAGCCTATAACGGCACTTGCTCTACTATCGCTTCTGTAACGATCACAGTAGAGGATGTACGTTGCGGCAATGGCAAAGTGCTGGTTTGTCACAATGGGAAGCCACTTTGCATCGCAACTGCCGCCGTAGAAGCTCACCTGCGCAATCACAAAGGAGACAAACTCGGCAACTGTACACCTGCTTCAGCAGTAGCTGGCACACCAATTATGGCACTAAGGGCTTATCCAAACCCTTTCCAGGACAGAACAAATGTAGAGTTTTCGCTTACTGAAACTGGGGCTTACCGCCTCGAGTTATACAACGCTAATGGCAAAATGCTAAGTAAAGTCGCACAGGGCAAGGGCAAAGCCGGCGAGTTGGTAAAGCAGGAACTAGAAAGCAGAAAACTGAAGGAAGGAATTCATTATCTGAGACTAATCTCAGATAACGAGGTACAAACCGTTAGACTGGTTCTAAAGAAATAAAAAAAACCGGCTATACCTCCAATAGGTATAGCCGGCCAAACAATCAACAATTAAACAGCCTTCGCCTTTTCCTTGAGCCAGTTCAGCTCCTCTTCGTTCAGGTGTGGACCGAGCTTCTCTACTACCAGTTGGTTGTAGTTGTTGAGCCATTGGATCTGACGCTCGTCGAGTAGTTCCTTCTTCACCGGAGTAGTGTCGATCAGTGCCAGAGTGAGGTGCTCGAAGGTATAGAACTCGCTGAAGTCGTTGGCTTCGTCAGGTATGGTGAGCACAAGGTTTTCGATGCGGATGCCGTACTGGTTCGGACGGTACAAGCCGGGCTCAACCGAGGTGATCATGCCTAGTTCAATATCTACTGGTGTGGGCGATGGGTTGAATACATGCGGACCTTCGTGTACGTTCAGGGCAAACCCAACCCCGTGACCGGTGCCGTGGCCGTAGTTACGGGCGTGGTCCCAAAGCGGTTTGCGGGTAATGGCGTCGATCTGGTAGCCACGGGTGCCTTTCGGGAAGCGGGCAGTAGCGCCGTCGATCATACCTTTCAGTACCAGGGTATAGTCAGTCTTTTCTTCTTCAGTTAGGCTGCCCAGCGAAACCACACGGGTGATGTCGGTGGTACCGGTGGTATACTGTCCGCCTGAGTCGAGCAGGAACAGGCCGTCTGCTTGTAACTCCGCATCACTTTCTGGCGTGGCCTTGTAGTGCGGCAAGGCACCATGTGCTTTGTAGCCGGCAATGGTATCGAAACTCTCGCCAATGAACCCCTCCTGCTCCGCTCTGAACTCAAGCACCTTGTCTGCAACCGATAGTTCGGTGATGGTGGTTTTGCCCAGGTTTTCCTCCAGCCATTTGAAGAAGCGGGTCAAAGCTACGCCGTCTTTTACCATGGTTTTGCGGGTATTCTCTACCTCTACTTCATTTTTAACAGCCTTAAAGAAAGTTGTCGGGTTCGTGTTCTGAATCACGCGCACCTCGGCTGGCAGTTGCTTGTACAGGGCATAGCAATTGCGTTTCGGGTCAATCAGGATGGAAGAACCAGCAGGCAATTCAGCCAGCAGACGCTCTACCATTTCGTATGGCTGCAGCTCTACACCATCGGCCATCAGCTTTTTCTTGTCTGTTTCGCTCAGTTTTGCCTGGTCAATGAACAGCACCGTGTTATCATGACTGATCAGCGCAAAACTGAGAACAACTGGGTTGCACTTCACATCGGAGCCGCGCATATTGAAGAGCCAGGCCATGTCGTCAAGCGAAGAGATCAGGTGATAATCGGCTCTCTGCTTCTTCAGGGCCTTACGTAGCGCTTCCAATTTAGCGGTGGTGGATTGCCCGCTTGTCTCCTCTCCTATCAGGTAGGCAGGGGCAACCGGCAATTCCGGACGGTCGTTCCAGATCGGGTCGAGCAAGTCACGGTCAGAGGCCAGTTCTATACCTAGCGGGGTTAGTTCCTGCTCCAGCAGCTCGGCCAGACCCACCGAGATCAGCTTGGCATCGTAGGCCACGACTTCGCCCTGGTTCAGACGCTCGGAAAGCCAGCCAATGTACTCCGGGGCGTGCTGCGCCTGCAACTTCACCAGTTCAAAGCCACTGTTTGCCAGTTGGTCGTTTGCCTGCACAAAATAACGGGCGTCTGTCCACAATCCGGCAAAGTCCTGGGTGATCACCAGCGTACCTGCAGAGCCGGTAAATCCGGAGGCAAAGTAGATGCATTTGTAGCGGTCAGGCAGGTATTCGCTGATGTGCGGATCGGCGGAAGGAATGATGTAGGCACTCAGTCCCTGCTCTTTCATCTGCTGGCGGATAGCGGCCAGTCTCTCTTTATAACTCATAGTTCGTGTGGCTTAGTGAAAGAGGCAAATTAAGGAAAGATGGGGAGAAATGCGCAGTCTCGGGCCTAGAATGATGACTTACCTTCCGGTTAATTTTGAATGTAAATAGAAATACAGGATAGCTGAAGCGCAGGTATACTTGGTTAAAAAGTTGGGGCTTTCACTTTTGGAAAATCTCTATTTCTACCCGGCGGTTTAGTGCTCTGTTTTCTTCGTTGAGGTTATCTGTCTTCGGCGATGACTCTCCTAAGCCTTTGGCCGAAATGCGATTGGCAGCTATACCTTTGTCCTTCATATACGCTTGCACAGCGGCAGCCCTCCGTTGGGAAAGGGCCAGGTTATCTGCTTCATCCCCCACATCATCAGTATGCCCCACAATTTGAATCTCTACTTGCCCATGTGACGCCATAAAAGCAGCCAGTGAATCGAGCAGCGGAAAAGCTACAGGCTTGATGGTATGGTCTCCGGTAGCAAAGTTTACATCGCTAAGCGTAATGGTGCTGTCGATGGCAATAGGCGCTTCAGCCGCCCAAACCGGTGTTGTAGTGGCTACAGGTATAGCACCTGTGTCAGCGTCTGACTTCGGCACCACGCTGATGTTGTCGTAGCAGTAATAGGTGCCTTTGATCTTGCTGCTTTTCAGCTCTTCCTCCACTTCCTCAGTTTCGGGGTTCATCACCTCCAGTGCAGCGGCATTTGCGCCCAGAAAATTCCCGATCAGCAGGTAACGTTCGCCGCCTTTGGCTTTGTAACTGCCACTTACTTTCGTCCAGGTTGTTCGGGAAGCCAGAGGTTCGGCAGTTGCGGGCCTGAGAGCAGTATAAGGTATAGCAGCGGTTGTCAGGGGATGATCTTTGAGTCCGTATACCTGCCTGGTGGCAGGCAGAGGTCTGTTTATAAAGTGCACCGTTATCTCATTGATCGGCGGCTCAATGGCAGAGGCTTTGATGGTAAAGAGCGAAACAACGTATTCCTGGTTTTTACGAAGCGGCCTTGACAGTTCCAACTGCGTCAGCTCACTTGCTTCAAAACTAAACCACTGGCAAAGACAAACTTCCCCAAATTCAATATTGGAAAGCTGCCTGGAAGGTGTTTGGGATTGATAGGCATTGAAGTAAGGTGGGTACTGCAGTACCTTATGTTCTACGGAGGCAATATCGGGTGTGCCACTTATAGGTTTAAATCCGATGACACCTCCTTTCAGCTGCTCAAGTCCGGGGTTCCGGACCAGATTTTGCGCTACAGCCTGACTCAGGTATAGACTGAGAAGAAGGTATAGCAGCGTCGCTTTCATTGCTGTTTTTACGAGGATGACTGGCGGAAGGTGTAATGTGTTTTCATGCGGGTATGAACGACGATTGATCGCTTGCCCTACTGCTAATGCATACGGTTGGTTTCTGATACAATTGACTTACTAAACCTTATTCGTTCTATCACCTGGTCTACCCAATCTGACGCATGATACAGCTCAACATCAGGCTCTATACCATGATCTTCATACTTGAGGAATTTCCTATTGCCCTTCATGTCGGTGATGTAGAGTTCGAATCGGCCGCTTGGCAATTTCTCTCTTTTGCCATAATTGCTGCCGTAGCTCAGCATTCCTTTGGTAGTTTGCCCGGCAGTCGTGGTGTTCTTCAGTTTCTTCAATTTTAAAGTAACTATCTCTGCCTGGCTGAGCGTCCCATTATTTTGAAGCACGTACAAGTTGCCATTCCGTGAATAAGCTTTCAGTAGCTTAAAGTACTTTATCATCTCTTTTCGAGCACCACCTTCGTTGTTTCTCAGGTCTAGTATCAGGTAGGCAGCTGTAAGGGAATCTTTTATGGATTCATAAAAGGCCTTTGACTTCTGCCTGGTAGCAGTATTGACTTGAAAACTTTGTATCAGTAGGTACTGTACATCGGCAGCTATCCTTTTCAGCTCAAACTTAGATGCTCCAATGGGTATGTTTACAAAATCAGTCTGATACTGGCGCTTGGTGTATTGATTATGAGCACCGTAGGCGTAAAACTGAGAATTTAACAAGGTTTGGTTCCGAAGCTTTTCATTGTTCTGCAGGAAATAATATTTATATAACGGATGACCATAGATCGCTTTGAATGAATCCGGACCTGACTGGTATAAGCGAACTGCTATCTGTCCCTTTTTCCACAGCTTCACATCCGAATCCACTACCACACCCAGGTATTCTTTGTCGCCGCTCCTGAAAAGCCCCACACGATACGACTTACCATAGTGATAGATTCCCTCAATAGAATCAGCAGGTTTCTGTATCAATACATTTTTCAGAGAGTCTATGTTAAGTTCTACTTTAGGGTAATGCTGAAACTCCTCCGAAGTGATGTAGTTACTAATGCTTACAGAGTCTTTGAAGTGGCTATAATCTGGTTGCTGGTAAAAGCCCAGGTGATTGTCCCGGATTGGAAATAGCAGATGCGATAGTTTAGAAAACTGCTCAAAACTGTTCAGGTCAGCCGTAGGTTCAGTTGCTAAGTGCTTAGACAGTTCGTTGTAAGACAAACGCTTACTACCCTTGATTTGAGCTTTATAAGAGGGTGTTTTTTGCAGGAGTGACCTCAGTGCTCCCAAGTCAGACTGATAGATATCTGACTGCGCTGTCGCAACAATTGCTGATAATAAGAAGGCTAGTGTCAGAAGTATCTTCATATTCTGTTACAAAATTGCTGTGAGGGAGTTGTAAATTAGGTATAGCAAACAGACCTGCCATACCTATTCAGCTAATCGAAATTACAAACAGCTGCAACCGAAATTATCGATATCGCTGTACCACAGGTATAGCCACTTCCCGTTCTCGCCTTTTGCTATTAGAGCCCGAAGTGGAGTATGTAATTCCTGGTTATCCGGAAAGGCATCTGCATACATAAAATAGAGGTCATCGGTGCCTGTCAGTTTCGCGACAGTGATAGCTTTATCGTGGCTGCTAGGGCAGTCGGCGCACTCGGGAATCAGATTAGACCTGTACCAGCTATCAAAAGCCGGATTATTTTCATAGGTCAGGTCGAGTGGCAGGCGGCTGGCAAAAAGCACTTCATCTCCACTTTGCAATACCTGCTCATCAAAGGTATAGTGATAATATTCTGAACATTCGCTTTGATAATACCCCAACTCCTTTATTTGGGATGTTCGGGCTGTATTTGTGGTGTACAGGTATACCTGGGGTTTGCCGGAAGGATAAACAGATTCAAGTAGCTCAGGATAATGCACCAAGGGGGTTCCAGCGCTGTTTGCCCGGTCAGGCCCAACCCATTTCTGCAGCAACGCAGCTTCTGCTGAAACATCTGTAAACTCGTTAGGTCTGTCCATGTCCGGCACTGGCTGCCCAATGATGCCCAATGGCTGGTTCGGAATCTTGAAAACCGGGAAAAGCACCTGTTCAATTGTCAGGCGGGGCTGTTTGGGTGTGCTCGTAATGAAATCCTGCTTAAGCTGCGTCAGAAACCGACGGTTTTTGGTGGTAAGCTTGCTAGGGTGTTCTGTCAGAATTCTGTCAAGATATGCTACCCGCACCGAATCGTGCACATTCAGCGAAGCATAATAGGCCTCACACTTTTGACGCATTGCTTCCATTTGCTCGTCTGTAAGCTCTGCAGTAGTCTCAGTTGATGGTGCTGCTTCTGAGGTTGAAGCAGTAGCAAGTTCCTGCACCGGCTGTTCATTGCAAGCCAGCAAGAGCATCGCTACAAGGTATAGCACATAGTTTGTTTTCATATTTTTGGGAAGGATTTTCTGTTATTTCGAAGGTAGCTTCACATTTACCCGCACCTAAAACTAATAAAAATCAACAGAATACTATATTTAAATCATCTCCTCTCCAAACTGCTCTCACAAAACCGCACAAACTGTTCATTATTGAACAGGTACAAATCTTTAAAAATCAACTATTTACAAATCAACCATCTGTAAATCAAGAACATACATTACTGGCATCTAAATTGGCTATACCCTCACGAGCAAAACCCTACACAAGACAATGGATCGTGAATTATCAGCCAGCACCAGACAAGCCCAGAAGCGGAAGCGCATTTGGCAAATAGGTATAGCCGCTGCCTTGGTAGCAGTTGCCATCCTCGGATTCAGAAGCCTGATTACACCCAGCATTGCCCACTCAGAACTCAGAACAGCATTGGTGGAGGAAGGGCCGGTTGTGGCCACTATCACAGCTTCGGGTACAGTAGTGCCGGAGCACGAGCAGGTGATCACCAGCCCCATTCAGGCACGCATCGAGCAGGTGGTGCACAACACAGGCGAACAGGTGCAGCCCGGCGACCAGATCCTACTGCTCGACAGAGCCTATACCCAATTGGCCTACGACAAACTCAAAGACGAGCAGGAACAAAGCCGCCACAAGACTGTGCAGCTCAACCTTAACCTCGAAAAGAAACTGAATGCCCTGGCGTCACAGCTGGAAATAAAGCGCATGCGGGTGAAAAGCCTGCAGGCGCAGCTCGAAGACGAACAGTACCTTCTCAAAATTGGAGGCGGCACACAGGAAAGTGTGAAGCAGGCCGAACTCAACCTCCGCATCGCGCAGCAGGAACTGGCACAAATTGAACGCGAAATCGTAACGGAGCGCCAGCTTCTGAAAGCCGACGAACAGGAATTGCGCTATACCCTGGCCATGCAAAGTCGCTCTATCGAGGAGCTGCAGCGCAAGATGGAACTGGCCGAAGTGCGTGCCACACAGCCGGGCGTGATTACCTGGGTGAAAAACGAGATCGGCAGCAACGTGAACGCCGGCGACATCATCGCCCGACTTGCTGACCTGAGCAGCTATCGTGTGCAGGCTACTATTTCAGATGCCTTCGCCAGCCAGATCAGTGTCGGAAGCAGCGTAGCGGTCCGCATCAACGACACTAACCTCACGGGCAGTATCGCTTCCATCAAACCGACCGTCGAAAACGGCATCGTCACCTTTTTTGTAGCCCTCGAAGAAAAAGCACATCAGCAGTTGCGCCCGAGTCTGCGCGTGGATGTGTATGTGCACACTATCGCCAAACCAAATACGCTGCGCGTGAAGAATGGGCCTTACTTCAGAACGGCCAGCAAATCCCAGGTATACGTGCTACGCGACGGCGAATTGATCAGAAGAGGTGCGAAAATTGGTATGAGCAATGTAGACTATGTGGAGCTGGAAAGCGGCGTGCAAGCCGGCGAACAAGTGGTGATCTCTGACCTGACCGAATACCAGCACCTTGACAAAGTGAAAGTCAAGTAAGTTTGCGAGTTGAGGAGTTTAGGAATAAGAGGGATTGGAAGATAAAATTTGTTCTACTCGATTCATATGTCGTGACACAAAATAAAAATATGAAAAAGCTTTACTGTTTGCTGTTTGTGATGCTGCTGCCCTGTCTGCCAGGTATAGCACAGCCCGCTACACGCACTTTGCGTCTGCAGGAAGTGATTGCCCTGGCGCAGGAGCAGTCAGCAATAGCAAGGCAGGCAGAAACCAGCCGCGAAAACAGTTACTGGCAGTGGCGCAGCTTTAAGTCCGATTACAAGCCGCAGCTCAGTCTCACCGGTACCCTTCCCGATTTCAGCCGCACGATTACGCCCGTTACGCAGCCCGACGGCACCACTGATTTCAAACCGGTATCGATCAACAACTCCGAACTTGGGCTGAGTCTGAGCCAGGTAGTGAGTCCGACCGGTGGCCGGGTGTTTGTTACCTCGCTGATGCAGCGCTTCGACGACTTTGACCGCGATCAGACCCGCTACAACGGCAACCCGGCTATTATAGGTATAGAACAACCCCTGTTTGCCTATAATCAGTTGTCCTGGGCCAAAAAGATAGAGCCGCTTCGTTATCAGGAGTCGCAGAAGGTATACCTGGAAGAGCGCGAAAGTATAGCCGTGAACGCGACCAGACTATACTTTGACCTGCTGCTCGCCCAGACAAACCAGCGTATCGCGAGCCAGAATCAGTCGAGCAACGATACACTATACCAGATCGCACAGCAAAAGTATAAGCTCGGGCGCCTCTCCAAAAACGACCTGCTGCAGCTGCGCCTGGCGGTGCTGAATGCCGAACTGGCCATGGCACAGGCAGGCCTCGATCAGCAGACCGCAGCACTTGCCCTCAAAACCTACATCGGCATGAAAGAAACTGACCAACTGGAGTTGATGACACCGGAAGGTATACCTGCCACAACCGTACTCGCCGAGGTAGCGCTGGCCCAAGCCCGCAAGAACCGGAAAGAAAGCATCAACTTTAGCAGAAGGCTGCTGGAAGCCGAAGCACTGATGGCTAAAGCCCATGGCGACAATGGATTTAACGCCAGCCTGTTTGCCACATTCGGCCTCACCAACCGCGGCGCCTCCTTCACCGACATCTATACCCGACCCGAAAATCAGCAACGGGCCCGCATCGGTTTCAGCATGCCGATCATGGACTGGGGGCGACAACGCTCTATTTATAAAGTAGCCGAGCTGAACAAACAGCTGGTGCAATATACCGTGGACCAGGAAGATGCCAACTTCGAGCAGGCTGTGCTCACGCAGGTGAACCAGTACAACACCCTGAAAGCCCGCATTGCCACCACCGCCGAAGCCGACACCATCGCAGAAGAGCGTTACGAAATTGCCCGCAACACCTTCCTGATCGGCCGCATCAGCATCACCGACCTCAATATCGCGCTGGCAGAAAAAGACCAGGCTCGCCGCGCCCACATCGCCTCGCTAAGCGAGTTCTGGATAGCTCACTATACCCTGCGGCAGCTGACGCTTTATGATTTTGAACAACAGCAGGTGATTGAAATGAGCGATTTAGTGAATGAGTGATTAAATATAGATAAGAAGGAAGAGTTGAGGAATTTAAAAATGTACAGCGACCTGTATGAATCGTGCACCCAACAATTTGACCATGCAGCAATTCAACAATTTTATAGACATTAGAAACCAAGGTATAAAACTATGATTACGTTAAAGAACATCGAAAAAGTCTACCAGACCAAGACTATTGAGACGGTAGCGCTTCACAACGTTAACCTGCACATCCCGAAAGGAGAATTTGTGTCGGTGATGGGCCCTTCAGGCTGCGGTAAATCTACGCTGCTCAACATCATGGGCCTGCTCGACGAGCCAACCAATGGCATTGTGGAGATTGACGGTCTACCTATCAGCAGGTATAAAGACAAAGAACTGGCGCACATCCGCAACCAGAAGCTTGGGTTTGTGTTCCAGAGCTATCACCTCATCAACGACCTGAGCGTGCTCGATAACGTGGAGCTACCGCTGCTGTACCGCACTGGCGTGTCTGCTGCCGAAACCCGCCGCCTGGCGCTCACTGCCCTGGAAAAAGTAGGCCTCAGCGCCCGTACCAAGCACTACCCTACCCAGCTTTCCGGCGGACAGCGCCAGCGGGTGGCCATTGCCCGTGCACTGATCGGTCAGCCTGAGATCATTCTCGCCGACGAACCGACCGGTAACCTCGACTCGGTGATGGGCGAGGAAATCATGAACATCCTGCTCAACCTCAACCGCCATGACGGCACCTCGATTGTGATGGTGACCCATGACGAGAATATGGCCATGAAAACAGAACGCCTCATCCGCTTCTTCGACGGTCAGCAAGTGTCTGATGCGAAAACCAGTGCATACGATTATCAAAAGGTATAGCCATGCTGAAGAATTACCTTAAAATAGCCTGGAAGGTGCTCTTGCGGCGCAAGTTCTTCACCTTCATCAGCCTCTTCGGCATCAGCTTTACCCTGATGGTGCTGATGGTGGCCACCTCCCTTATGGACCATACCTTCGGGCCGCAGATGCCGGAGCGCGAAACGGATGAGCTCTTATTTGTCAGCATGATGCGCGAAGAGCACTCGGAAGGCTACTCGAGTAGCGGCCCTGCAAGCTATTACTTCCTGGACCGCAACGTCCGCACGCTGCAAACGCCCGAACAGGTATCAATTAACTCGATGTTCTTTCAGGTGAACAGCTACATCAATAACCGCAAACTTGCCCTGGACATCAAGTATACAGACCGTGAGTTCTGGGACATCCTTGATTTTGAGTTTCTGGAAGGTGGAGCTTTCGGGCAGCAGGAAGTAGCAGGTGCAAGTCGCGTGGCGATCATCAACGAGACTACCCGGAACAAGTACTTTGGTGAAGGGAAGGCTGTAGGAAAGACCATTGAAGTGGACCAGGTGAAGTACAAAGTGGTGGGTGTGGTGAAAGACGTGCCTGTCCTGCGGCTCTACTCCTATGCTGACGTATGGGTGCCGATCACCCTCAAGAGTCAGGACTTCAATAAACCTGGGTATAGGGGCTTGTATTTCGCTACTATTAAAGCGCAGAACCCGGCGGATATACCCAACATAAAAGCTGAGTACGCTGCCATGCTGCACGAGATAGAGCGCCAGCATCCGGTGAAAGGCACCAAGCTCTCCTCATTCCCTGACACAACACTGGAAGGATTTGCCCGCACCCTGCTTGGCGGAGGAAAAAAATCTGGTATGGGGTTTTTATACGTCATTCTGGCTGGCCTGGCGTTCCTGTTCATGCTGCTGCCCACCATTAACCTGGTCAGCATTAACATCAGCCGCATCATGGAGCGCTCCTCCGAGATCGGGCTTCGTAAAGCCTTTGGAGCCACTTCCTCCAATATTATCGGGCAGTTTATTGTCGAGAACATCTTCCTGACACTACTGGGCGGTATACTTGGTTTTGCGCTCTCGGCTGCTGTGCTGAAACTCATCAACGACAGCGGTGTGATTGTGTATGCCAACCTGGGGCTCAACCTGCGGGTGTTTGCCTGGGGGCTGCTGCTCAGCCTGATTTTCGGATTGATTTCCGGTGTGTACCCTGCTTATAGAATGTCACGCTTAAAAGCCGTTGAGGCACTGAAAGGAGGCTCTAAATGATACGCCATCTGTTTAAACTAATCTGGAACAGGAAGAGAAGCAACTTTCTGCTCATAACCGAAATTTTCTTTTGCTTCCTGGTGCTGTTCGCGGTGCTGAGCCTGATCGTATATAATGTACGTAACTACAACAAGCCACTGGGTTTCAAGCATGAAAACGTCTGGCTGTTGACCATGCGCCCCGACACAGACTCGACTGCTCTAAATCGGCAGACCCTGGAGCAGATACTGCAACGAACAAAGGGTTTTCAGGAAATTGAGAGCGTATCGCTGACCAACAGCAACGCACCGTTTGCCTTTAGCCAGATGACCACCAACCTCACTTATGGCCAGAAAGAAATAAAGACTGACCAGTTTGAAGTGCAGGACGACTTTGCTGAAGTAATGCAGATGCAGGTGAGCAAAGGCCGCTGGTTTGGCCCGGCCGACAATGGTGCTCACCACAAGCCGATTGTAATTAGCAAAGCCCTGGAAAGGCAGCTGTTTGAGGGTGAAGATCCGATAGGCAAGGTGCTGCCGCGCAATGACTCCTCCAGCTATCAGGTGGTGGGCGTAGTAGATCACTACAGACCAAGCAGCGAATATACTGCCGAAGAGCCGGCCTTCTTTAACCGCATTTATCTGCCTGAAAATGAAGATGAGTTTTACGGAGAGATCCTGATGCGGGTGAAGCCGGGTATGGGCGTGGAGTTTGAGGAGAGAATGGTAAAAGCGTTATCAGGTATAGGAAAGGGCTGGACCATGGAAGTAGCCACCCTGGAAAAGATGCGCCAGAATAAGGAAAAGGTTTCCAAAGTCCCGATGATAGCCCTGGCCATTATCTGTGGCTTCCTGATCTTAAACGTAGCGCTTGGCCTGTTTGGGGTGCTCTGGTATAACATCAATCGCCGCAACAGTGAAATTGGTTTGCGCAGGGCAGTAGGCGCTTCTTCAAGCCAGGTATACCGGCAGTTCATCGGCGAGGTGCTGGTGCTGGCTACTTTTGGCCTGGTGCTGGGTGTGGCTTTTGCCATTCAGTTTCCGCTGCTGCAGGTTTTTGATGTCGAGTCGACGGTATACTTCATCGCTTTAGGTATAGCCGTGGGTATGATATACCTGCTGGCGGTTGGCTGTGCCTTCTACCCGAGCCGACAAGCGGCGGCTATACATCCGGCCATTGCTTTGCATGAAGAGTAGCAAGTAGTGCGTAAAAAAATTATCTTTAGAGCATACAAAACAGCATGCCGGGCATGATCCTGATAATAGACGATGATGTGGCCGTTCGCGCCTCTTTAAGCATTTTGCTTAAACAACACGGCTTCAAAACAAAAGAAGCTGCCTCTCCTAAGGAGGCACTTGAAGTGGCCCAGCAGCACCCCTTGCAGCTCGTGATCATGGACATGAACTTCTCCATCGACACGACAGGCCAGGATGGGCTACAGTTGCTGGGAACGTTTAAACAACGGATGCCACAGCTGCCCGTTATCCTGATCACCGGTTGGGGCTCTATTAGTCTGGCGGTGGAAGGTATGCGCCTGGGAGCGGCGGATTTTATCACCAAACCCTGGAGCAACGACTACCTGGTTCAGGCGGTACGCACAGCGCTGAGTCTGTCGCAGCAGGCACCAACCAAAGACGAAGCCCTGACCCGCAAAAAGCTGGACCAGCAATACGATTTCAGCCAGATTGTAGGCCAAGACCCACAGCTGCTGCAAATCCTGAAACGAATCGGGCAGATTGCGCCAACCGATGCCTCCGTGCTGATTGAAGGCGAGAGTGGCACAGGTAAAGAACTGATAGCGGAAGCGGTGCATCGCAACAGCCTCCGCAAGTCCCAGCCTTTCGTGAAGGTAAACCTGGGGGGTATTTCATCCAGTCTGTTTGAAAGCGAGATGTTTGGTCACAAGCGCGGCGCTTTTACCGATGCCAAAGCCGACCGGGTGGGCCGCTTCGAAATGGCGAACAAGGGCACTATCTTCCTCGACGAGATTGGGGAACTGGACATGAACAGCCAGGTAAAGCTGTTGCGCGTGCTGCAGGACCGTACTTACGAGGTGCTCGGCGACAGCCGCTCCCGCAAACTCGACATCCGGGTAGTGTGCGCTACCAACCGTAACCTGGAGCAGATGGTCGAGGAAGGCAAATTCCGCGAAGACCTTTTCTACCGCATTAACCTGATCAAGGTGCGTATACCCTCGCTGCGTGAGCGCCCCGACGATATTCCGCTGCTGGTGCAGTTTTTTGTGGAGAACATGAAGAAGACTTACCACCGGCCTGAGCTGGAACTAAGCCACAAAGCGTTGCAGTGGCTGAAAGAGCTTCCTTTTCCGGGGAACATTCGGGAATTGAAAAACCTGGTAGAGCGCACCGTGCTGGTAGCCGAGGACGAAGTCCTGAGCGCAGAGGACTTCCGGGCGCAAGCGCAGCAGGGTCCCGTAAAGTCAGGCGACAAAGCCCTGCCCGCCGTCGGCACCATGACACTCGACGAGATGGAAGCTTCCATGATCAAAAAGTCCATGGCCTATTACCACAACAACATCAGCAAAGTGGCGCGTGCGCTGGGCCTGAGCCGGGCTGCCCTATACCGTCGCCTCGAAAAGTTCGGCATCCCATATGAAGCTCAGGACTAAATTTATCTTTTTTGCAGTTTTCGTGCATGGCTTACTCGCAGCCATGGCTTATTTCCTGCTACAGGAAAACAAGCTGCTGTTTTTAGGTATGGAGGTGCTGATACTGCTCTCCGTTGTACTGACTGTGAATCTTTACAATGCCTTTTTCAAGCCGCTCAACCTGATCCGGGCAGGTATAGAGTCTATCCGCGACAAAGACTTTTCGACGAAGTTTGTGCAGGTAGGACAGCCGGAACTGGACGAACTGGTGGACGTGTACAACCGCATGATTGAGCAATTGCGGCAGGAACGTGTAGCGCAGGCCGAAAAGCACTTCCTGCTCGAAAAGATCATTCAGGCCTCTCCCGCCGGCATCATCCTGCTCGATTTCGACAACCGCATCGAAAGTATAAACCCTGCCGCGGAGCGTTTCCTATACCTGTCAGGCCAGCCGTTGCAGGGCAGCGATCTGGCAGCGCTGCCCAATACATGGGCGCGAGAGCTCACGCAGGTACAAGCTGGCCAGCCCTATACCTTCCGTCTGAACGGCATCCGTACTTTCCGGGCACACAGGGCGCATTTCATCGACCGGGGTTTTCATCGGGCCTTTATTATGCTGGAGGAGCTCACTGAGGCCATCATCAAAAATGAGCGGCAGGCCTATGAAAAAGTTATCCGGATGATGTCGCATGAAGTGAACAACTCGACCGGCGCCATCAACTCCATTCTGGACTCCGTGCAGTACTATACCCCGCAGATTGATGAAGAGCATCAGGAAGATTTTACCTATGCCCTGCAGGTAGCCATTGACCGGAACGCCAACCTGAGCAGGTTTATGGCCAATTTTGCAGATGTGGTGCGCCTCCCCGCCCCTTCTAAAAAGCCAGTAGAGGTACAATCCTTACTCAAGCGACTTGAACGACTGATGCAACCACAATTGGAACAACGGCAGATCAACCTGAGCCTGCAACTCCCCACCCATCCGCTTTGCATACCCTTGGATGAACAGCAGATAGAACAAGCCCTGCTAAACATTCTGAAAAATGCCATGGAAGCCGTAAAGTCGGATGGCAATATCTGGGTGGAGCTGCAGGAGCAACCGCTCTGCCTGACCATTTCCGACAATGGCGAAGGTATACCCGAGCACGTGCGCCCCATGCTCTTTACTCCTTTCTTCAGTACCAAAGAAACCGGCCAGGGCATTGGCCTGACCATGATTCGGGAGATATTACTCAGCCACGACTTCCAGTTTTCGCTTGAATCTGACAATGAAGGGCTGACCTCTTTCCAAATTCTCCTTACAACAGAAAATGCCAAATAGAATTAATTCATCAAAAAGGCCCTATATGCTCTACTTATATTGAATCATTTTAATAATCAGCTAAATTATATTTTGAATGTAACTTCATTTACTAAATTTCGTAGCCCTGCACATACAACCTATGTTATTATCCCCTATATTGGTTCTATAGTTCGTTTATTTAAACATTGCAATGGAATACGATATAGTAGTAGCCCCAAATCTTGAGACACTGGCAACAGAGGTTGCCATACTATTTCCGCAAGGCTGGAAGCTGAAAGGTGGAATTATTGAGCATGCGGACGGATTTTCGCAGCAACTGATCCGCAAGGCGTCTGATAAAATGAAACAACGCCAGATGCCGGCGCCCCAGTCCAAACATCGCCGTACTAAGTGGATTGAATAATAAGCATACTATATACCCTTTATATAAGTATAGGAACCACCTTCTTTATGCCACGTGCACAGAGAAGGTGGTTCTGTTTTACAGCCCCTTCCCTCTTATAACAGCAGCCGTTACGCTATACCTACACCCGCTGCCAGCATTTCCGCTTCAATACTATTTATAGCATTATTCCAACAATACATTTATAATGATCTATACCTGATCTGAGAGAGTAGTGTTATCTTGTGTTATTCTTTGCCAACCACACAAAAACATAACTTTCTGGTTTTAAACAATTTGCACCCTTGCATAGTATCCCCTTACATTAAATTCACATAATATTTTTGAAAACAAGCATCTTTTTGTGGCTCCGGTAGTATATATGGCTGATACAATTTTTTGGGTACCATGTGCTGAAACACAAACAGGTATGGGCTCCCGTTATCATCAAAAAACAACGAACATACGAGTATCATCATTCGAAACACCCTTAAGCAAAACACATGAGACGAGTCGTATACCTCCTGCTCCTAATGATAAGCGCCACATCATGCCTAAGCAAAAAAGAGCTTGTATACATGCAAAACAGCAACCTGAAAGAGACGGTGGCTACCCCTATGCAAACCACTTACAAGCCATACCAGCTACAGCCTGCCGATGTGCTCTCCATTAAGGTACAAAGCCTGGAACCCGAAATCTCCAATATCTACAACATCGTACCACCCTCCAGCGCCTTCGGTTTTGCCGACCCGGGCACTATGTTCCTGAGCGGCTACTCTGTGGACGACGAAGGAAATGTGAACCTGCCTAACGTGGGTAAAGTGAAAGTATCAGGGCTAACCCTGCAGCAGACGCAGGAGCTGATTCAGCGCAACGTAGACCGTTACATCACCAACGCGACCGTAGTGGTGAAGCTCATCAACTTCAGAGTAAGCGTGTTGGGTGAAGTTAACCGCCCGGGCCAGTACTTTGTCTACAACGAGCGCGCAACTCTTTTCGACGCGCTGGGTATGGCAGGCGACCTGACTCGCGGCGCTGCACGCGAGAACGTGAAGCTGGTGCGCCAGACGCCTGGCGGTTCAGAGGTGGTACTAATCGACCTTAAAGACCCAAATATCGTACAATCAAGATACTACTTTATGCAGCCCAATGATGTGCTGTATGTAGAGCCGTCTGTTGCGCAGGTAAAACGCGACAACCTGGTGTCTCTTAACGTAGTCACCATTGCCCTGGGGGTTATCTCTACGGCGGCAGTAATCCTGAATTACTTTAAATAGTACCCATGAAACGAAAAAATACAGCGCACGAAATAGACCTGAGAAGTTGGCTTTTCAAGTTCCGAACCAGATGGTACCTGTTTCTGGCCTTTGTAATGGTAGCAATGGCGGGAGCCTATGTTTATGTAAAGAGCTCTACCCGCGTTTATGCTTTTAAGTCAACCCTTCTGCTGGGAGACCAGCATACTGGTTCTAAAAAGGCGCAGGAACTCCTTAACCTGCTCGATGTCCAGAACAAGGGCATTAAGGTGGAGGACGAGATCGGCATTCTGACTTCGGCCGATATGATTCGCAGCACCTTAAAACAGCTCGACTTCTCAGTGTCGTACTACAAAGTTCCCGACCATTGGTTGAATACAGGACTTGACCTTATTAAAGAGGAGCAATACGATAACGCTCCGTTCATAGTACACCTGGACACCAGCTCGCTTCAAATTGTGGACATTCCACTGGAGGTACGCGTGCTGAATGACAAGGAATTTGAACTAACCGTAAAGGCCGAGACTCCTCCCCTGTATGATTACACAACGCATACCGTGAAGCAAATCGTACCAGAGGTTAATTTCACCAAAGTGCTGGAATTCGGCAAACCGTACAAGGACAAGTACTTTGGCTTTACGATTGAGCGTGCTAATCCTGACGACAAAATCGACGCCAAAAAGCATTACTTCGTGCTCAACAGCATGGAAAGCCTAGTAGCACAATACGCCAGCAGCCTGCACATCAAGCCGATTGAGCGTGAGGCGCGTGTGCTGGAGATGAGCACCAAAGGTACTATACCTGAAAAAGAAATGCTCTTCCTGAACACACTGATGAGTACCTATGTGGCCCGTGACCTGGATGAGAAAAACATGAACGGTCAGAAAACGCTCGAGTTTATCGACAACCAGATCGCCAGCCTGACAGACTCGCTCCGGCAAAGCAAGCAGGCGCTTTCATCTTTCCGTTCAGCTAACCGCATTGCCAACATCGATGTGCAGTCCAACATCAGCTACGAAAAGCTGGCGCAGTTGGAAATGGAGAAGTCGAAACTGAGCACTGAAAAGCAATACTATGTGACGGTGCTCGACCAGATTGAGGACGACGAGAGCTTCACGCAGGCGGTATCGCCGGCAGTGGCGGGCGTGCAAAACCCGAACCTGGCGAACCTCTTTACCGAGTTGTCGCGCCTAAACCAGCAGCGTGCCTCCTACAGTGTGAGCGCCACAGCGGACAACCCGAGAATAAAAGTAATTGACAGTGAGATCAAAAGCACGCGCAATGCCATTATAGCGAACATCAAAAACCTGATCCGTTCTACTGATATTTCCATCGCCAACGCCGACAAGCGCATTGGCCAGCTCGAGACAGGTATAGCGAAAGTGCCCGAGCACGAGCGACGCCTGATGGACCTGCAGAACCAGGCCGACTTTGTGAACAAAAAGTATGACTTCCTGCTGGAGAAACGCGCCGAAGCTGCTATTGCCCTGGCTACCAACACTACCGACAAAAAGATTGTGGACAAAGCCGCGATGTGGGGAGCCGGCCCGGTGAACGTGAAGCCGAAGATGATCTTTATGCTGGCTTTTATTCTAGGCCTGATTATACCTGCGGCGCTCATCGTGCTGCTCGACAACGTGGACAATACCATACAGGGTAAGAATGACCTGAACAATGTGACCAACATTCCGTTCCTGGGTGTGATTGCGCACGGCACCAAAGCAGACAAACTGGCTGTTAAAAACAACCCACGCTCTGCCATCGCCGAGTCTTTTAGGTCTATTCGCATCAACCTGCAGTACCTGATGTCCGAAACCGACTTTAAGGTAGTGGGCGTGACTTCATCCGTTTCCGGCGAGGGCAAGACTTTTACTTCTGTCAACCTGAGCAGCGAGATGGCCATGGCCGGAAAGCGCACGATCCTGATTGAGTCGGATATGCGCAAGCCGACTTTTGGCAAGTACTTCAACACGCATAATGCTGCAGGCTTGTCTTCGTATCTGAGCCAGGGATTGCCGCTGGAGGAAGTGATTCAGAAAACCGATATCGAGAACCTGGACATCATTTCGTGCGGCCCTATACCTGACAATGCCATCAAACTGCTGGAGCACAAGCGCATGGCCGATCTGATCGCGAAGTTGAAAGAGCAGTACGAGTATGTGGTGATCGATACGCCGCCGATCGGGTTCGTAGCCGAGTACTTTATCCTGATGAAGCACATGGACGTAAACCTGTATGTAGTGAAGCATAAGTATACCAGCAAGGATATGCTCACACAGGTGAATGACCTATACGCAGCCCGCAAGTTGAAGAACATCTACATGGTGATCAACGACCTGGACTACAACAACACCTACGAGTACGGATACAAGAAAAAGGGCAGCTACTACTACGTATAGCGCCTGAACAAGAAATACATGCGCGCTTGATCTTAAAGGTGCTGTAGGATGCAGATTCCTGCAGCACCTTTTTTGAGAGTAGCACGATTATCTGAACCTATACATGAGTAAAAATTTAGCTTCGAAGGCGGTTAGTGGGTTGAAATGGAGCTCGGCTGGTACCATTGCCAACGCCGTCATGCAGATTGGCTATACCTCGGCCATGGCCCGTCTGCTTGCTCCCGAAGCCTTTGGTCTGGTTGCCCTTTCGGCCGTTATCCTGCGCTTTGGTTATTATTTCGCGAATCTGGGCCTTAACCAGGCCATCATCCAGAAAGAAGAGCTTACCACTGAAAACATCCGGGCGGCCTTTACTTCCTCTGCCCTGCTTGGTGCCGTATTCACGGTACTGGCCTGGGCACTGGCGCCTTATGCCACTCTAATTTTCGATATGCCCGAAGTGGTGCCGATTGTGCGCGTGATGGCACTGGCCTTCGTGATCGGTGGCGTGTCTGCCACAGCTACCAGTTTATTGCAGCGTAACATGCGCTTTAAGGAGCTGAGCATTGTGGAGACAGCCTCTTACGTGATCTCATACCTGGGCGTTGGTATACTGCTGGCATGGCTGGATTTTGGGGTTTGGAGCTTGGTATACGCCTCACTGGTGCAGCAGGCATTGGTGGCAATAGGCGCCCATGCGATGGCCCGTCACAATTTGCTGCCGGTCGTACGCTGGGAGGCTTACAGGGCGCTGCTCGCGTATGGCAGCAAAATGTCCGTTATCAGCTTTTTTGAGTTCATCTATACTGAGTTGGCCACGCTGCTGATCGGCCGCGTGTTCGGCGCTTATAAACTGGGTATCTATAACCGGGCGTTCATGCTCGTGAATCTACCCATGTATAACCTGACGCGCACGGTGTCGCGGGTAGTTTTCCCATCGTTCAGCAAACTGCAGTCCGAAACAGCGAAACTCTCCCAGGTATACCTCTCCAGCACGACCCTACTGGCCACCCTGATCATACCTGTCTGCCTGGGCATTATGGTGGCCGCACCCGAGATTGTGCATGTAGTGCTGGGCGACCAATGGCTGGAAGCTATACCTGTACTGCAGGTGCTTAGCCTGGCCATACCGCTGAGTTTCGTGACCATGTTTGCCGGTATTGTGTGCGACGCCAAAGCTGTGCTCAACTGGAAAATCGTCATCACCATCACACTAATTGTCGTGATCAGTGGCTTGTTTTTCCTGCTGCGCGATTACGGATTGGTAGGCTTCGGTTTTGCATTGCTGATAAGTGAGTTGGTTCGCATTGGCATGTACCAGACCCTGATGAAGAAAATCCTGAGCCTTTCTTACTGGAAACAGCTGCGCGTATACCTGCCAGGTCTACTCAACGGTGCTGTGGTAGCCATTGTGGTATACCTAGTGAGCACCCTGCTGCGTAACAAGGAACTGCCACATCTGGTGATTATGATCTCACAAATGATTGTAGGTGGCTTTGTGTTTCTGGCCATGATACTGCTCTTCCCGCACAGCGCACTCAAAGAGCAGCTGCACATGATTTTTTCCAAACTGGGTGTACAGGACAACCCAACCTCTTACTATGGCAGAATGCTGATGCGATACAGAAAGAGTTTGATAAAAGAAACAGAGCGTGTATAAACAAGGTATAACCAGAAAAAAACGACAATCGTCAGCCAGCTTTGGCGCATCTGATGTATACTAAAATTACCTTAGAAGAAAACCAAATGACTATAGGAGTAGCCGGGCCCGTTGAATTGCGAATACTTGACTGGGACCTGAAAGACAGTAATCTACCCCCGACTAATGCGTTCCCACTTACCTCGCACTTTATCAATGCTTTGCTTAAAAGAGGTTTTAAAGTAATTGCCTATACCAATTCAACCGAAATTGCGGAGCCGATGGTGTTGGAAAGCGGCAACCTCAAGGTATGTATAAGCCGCCAGAAGCCGCAACCCGGCCGTCGTTTTTTCCTGTTTGAAGTAGAAGACCTCCGGAAGATGATGGTAGCGCATCCGGCTGATTTCATGAGTGCTTTCTGGAGCTATGAATTTGCCTGGGCGGCCCTGAAAACCGGAAAACCAACTGTGGTGAGCCTGCACGATGTGGCATTCCAGATCCTGCGCAAAATACCCGACATGTTCCGGATGGTGCGCTGGATGATCAACTACATCGTCGTGAGCAAGGCGGATTTCCTGCTAGCCAACTCGGTCTATACCTACAATCAGCTCGACCGCAGGACCAAATCCAAAACCAGAGTCATCGACAATTTTTACCCAAGCACGCTGGAGCAGCGCCTTGCCCCTAATTCCCAAAAAGGAAACTATATCATTACGGTAGCCCAAGGCTTTACGCAACGTAAAAATATAGAAACCGGACTTCAGGCTTTTGCCCTGTTGCGCAAGCAGTTTCCGGACCTGGAGTACTACCTGGTGGGGGTTGACTCTGAAGAAGGGGGTCTGGCACAGCAATATGCCCAGAAACAAAACTTAACAGATGGCGTACGGTTTATGGGTCCGATGCCTTACGACGAGGTGTTCAGGCTGATCCAGAATGCCCAGGTGCTTTTGCATCCTTCACGGGAGGAGTCGTTTGGCATGGTGCTGCTCGAGGCGATGGTGGCCCGCACCCCGACAGTGGGCGGCAAAGACAGTGGTTATATTCCCCATTTACTTGATTATGGCAAGGCAGGGCTGCTTTGTGATGTGGAATCACCTGAATCCATGGCCACTGAAGTAGGCCGCATACTGACAGATCATGCCTTATACCAGACGCTTGTGCACAAAGGCTATACCTATGCAGAGGAGAATTTCTCTGAGAACGTGATCGTAAATAAACACCTGAAGTACTACAGCGAGGTTCTGGGCAAGCCGCTGGAGCCTGTAGTACAGCAGCCAGATAAGTCAGAGCAGGTTGCCTAGTTGACCAATGCCGGCAGGTAAAATGGCCCTAAACTGAAAGCACAGCATGAAGATTAATTACAGCTTTATATTCATTATCCCACTTGCCATGATCCTCATCATGGACAACGCTTTTACGGAATTGGCATTCCCTCACAACCTTGAAGCGCAGGGGAACATGCTGAACATGCTGTTAAAAGGTATGGCGGTTGTTTCGTTTGGCTACAGCTCCTTTTACTTTAAGCGTATGTCGCCGGTCATGCGGGTAGCCTTTGTGTTCACTACGTTATATGTGTTTGCCATGGTGTTCGAGTCATATTACTTCTATGGCACACCCATGGTATACCCGCACGTGTTTCAGAAACTGTTCCTGTTTTACTTTATTTTCTTTGTCTATACCTTCTACAAGGGCAATTTTCACCTGAAGTTTTCGCATGTAGTCTGGTTTATACTGGGGGGCTTTTGGATCAGCGTCATTGTGGTGCATCCCGACAAACTCAGCCTGGGAGCGTTCACCTCACATGAGCGGGGGGTATATGCCTCTTCGGTATACATGCTGGTTATACCTTTTATGTATTTTCTGAGCCAGTACATTTTCCACAGCAAGCTAACAAGCTTGTTTATGGCTTTTTTTATACTGGTTTCCATCGTTTTCTTCCAGCACCGGACCGTGTGGATATCAACTGCCATCATATTGGTTGTGTATTACCTTCTGATCAGGTTTAAGTCTGGCTTATCAATCAACTTCGCTGCGAAATTCATGCCCATCGGAATTGTGCTTCTGATCGCAGGTATAGCCAGCAGCGCCTTCTTATTCTCGACCAACCCAGAGATCATTACCAAGATACAGGACAGCTTCTCTGACATAGAGAACTTCGACTCGCAGGGCACGGGCGGCTGGCGCTATATACAATGGATGTCGTACCTGCCTTTTATACAGGATAACTGGCTGGTAGGTATGCGCTTCGAAGGTTTTGAGCTGCCCATTCAGTTCTGGCGCGACGATACCAATGAGCCCGTGTTCGATGACGGCCAGGGCCACCACTTTCATAGCTTCTATGTAGACATTCTTTTCTACACCGGCTTTGTCGGACTTGCCATTTACTGCATCATGCCTATTTATGCTATTGTAAAGGGCCTGCGCTCAAAAGCCATGACCGTGCACCAGATCATCCTGATCGCTTTTATCAGCACAGGCTTTGCCTACGGCTTCTCGTATGTACTGCCTGTGTTTTATTATGCCGTACTGGGCTGGGCGATCGTTTACATGGAAGAAGATGGCGTGGAGCGCACTAGTTACCTGCACGATTTTGCTTCCCGCTGGAAGGCGAAAGCAGTCGGGCAGTACCGCAAGCTGACAGCCGCCTGATAGCAGAAACTTCTGACGGCAATATCAGTATACAAAACAGACATATCGTTATACCTTAATATTATGAGTAATTCTATTCCTACTACACCTTTGCACACACCCGTGCTGTTAATTATATTCAATAGAGCTCATACCACACAACAAGTATTCGACCGTATCCGCCAGGTAAAGCCAGCGCGCCTCTATGTAGCCGCCGATGGCCCTCGACCTGGTGTGGAGACAGATATAGCTAAATGTGCCGAGACACGGCGCATCGTAGAACAAGTAGACTGGGAATGTGAAGTAAAGACGCTTTTCCAGGAGAAAAACTTGAAGTGTGGTGTTGCTCCCGCTACAGCGATCAGCTGGTTCTTTGAGCACGAAGAGTCCGGCATAATACTCGAAGACGACTGCGTACCTTCCAAAAGCTTTTTCTGGTTTTGCCAGGAGCTTTTGGACAAGTATAAGCACGACACGCGCATTATGCACATCAGCGGCAACAACTACCTGAATGGCTGGCGCAAGGATAACGATTATTCGTACTACTTCTCCAACAAAGTAAATGCCTGGGGCTGGGCTACCTGGCGAAGAGCCTGGCAGTTGTTCGACTTTAACCTGAAAGCATACCCGGAACTCAAGGAAAAAGGCTACCTGAAAGGCCTGTTCTTGAATAAGTTTGAAGAGACTTACCGCTTGAGCAAGCTCGAGGAGGCGTTTGCCAGCATCCCGAACGGCGACATCTGGGATTATCAATGGGAGTTTACAGTTTACAGCAACTCCGGGCTTTGCATTGTGCCGGAAGTAAATCTGGTGCGCAATATCGGCTTTGGAGAAGATGCCACGCACACATTTAACACCCACGATAACAAGGCACAGATTACGGAAAATGAAATTGCTTTCCCACTGCGCCACCCCCGGTTTGTCGTACGCGATATTGAGTCAGACTCAAAAAACTTTAATCACTTAATTAAGGGCAAAGTAAGTTCAAAGCTTAAGAGCCTGCTAAGCTTCAATTTATAATATTTATCCAACATCAACCCTTCTCATTTTCGTAGATAGTACAGCTGCACCTGTTGTTGCCAGATTGCCAACAACAGGTGCACAAAAAATTGACCTATACCTGAACCTTATGATCAACATAATTATACCTGTGTTCAACAGGAAAGAATATACCAGAGAGTGCCTCCAGTCGCTGAGAAAACAAACAGATCAGCGTTTTAAAGTGGTTATTGTAGATGATGGCTCTACAGACGGCACAGAAGCCATGCTTCGGGCAGAGTTTCCGGAAGTGGAAGTGCTCACAGGCAGCGGCAACCTGTTCTGGACAGCTGGTGTCAACTTGGGAATACGGCACGCGCTGAAGCAGGGCGCCGAACTTATCATGACCATGAACAACGACGTGATCACCGATGAGCGCCTGATCGAGAAGATGTATTACTGGCATGCACAAAAACCTGAAGCCCTGCTGGGTGCGCTGGAGCTGGATGCCAATACACAACAGCCAATCTTTGGAGGAGAGCGCTTAAACTGGCTGCTGAACACCATTGAAGAAGTACTCCCGACGCTATCGAAAGATGAGCAAAAAGGTCTGCATGCAGTTACCCACCTGCCGGGCAGAGGCCTGCTTATACCTCGGGTTGTGATCGAAAAGATAGGCATCTTTGACCAGGACCGCTTCCCGCATTACATTGCAGATTACGACTATACTCATACGGCCAGAAGAGCAGGGTTTGAACTGTATGTTAACTATGACGCTAAGCTGCTTACGTATCCGGAAGAAAGCGGTGAACGTCAGATCAGGAGCGAAAAGAACTTTAAAAACTATTATAAACACCTCTTCGACCTGAAAGGCGGCGGTAATCTGCGGGACTTCACAAGATTCACACTAAAGAACTGCCCTACGCCTTATATCCCGTTTCACCTGGCAAATGGTTATACACGCAGGCTGGTCGGGTATTTTTTAAGATAGAACCATTAGATGTACTGGTCAATTGATTTGAAGAAAGATTTTCCATACCTCAAAACATTAAGCATTGCTATTCCCCTGGTGGTGGTAGCAATGCTTTTTGCTTATTATTATACCCAAGGCCACCTGCCCGGTGCAAAAAGGAGCGCCAAAGCTACAACTGCTGGCTATGATGATCCGATCGTGATCAGAAAAGGAGGCACTTACTCCGGCAACTGGGAGTCAAAAGATACTGAAGTTGCAGCTGTGGAAATCAAAACATCTGAGCCAGTCATTATCGAGCATTCCAACATCCGGGGAGCCGGCTACCTGATCAAAAGCTGGGGACATGATGCCAGTATTACCGTCAGAAACACGAAAGGCTACGGCCTTACCCCCACTCCCTGGATTCTGTATGAGAAGCCACGGCGTTTTCTGATCGTAAATGATTTCAAACATGTGGTGGTGGAGAACTGCTACATGGAGAGCACAGCCGGTATCTACATTGGAGACGCCTACAAAGGCGACGGCAGTCCGGACAATACCATCAGGATCCGCTATAACAAGGCCAAAAACATTGACGGGCGCATTTATGATGGCTGGTACCGGTCACAGTTTGTGCAGTTCAATTTCCGGAACCCCATCCAGCACGCCGAGATTGCCTGGAACGAGGTGATCAATGAACCGAACAAATCGTTGGTAGAAGACAACATTAACCTGTCGAACTCTCGCGGCACACCCGCCTCTCCTATCCGTATTCATAACAACTACATACAGGGCGCATACCCTTACCCAGCCGATAGCAAGGAATTCTCAGGTGGAGGCATCATTACGGACTCCTGGTACGAGGAAGGTATGGGCGATCCGAAAGAGGTCGCCACTGCCCATGTCAAGGTATACGACAACCAGACTGTCAACCTGGGCAACTATAATTACGCTATAGCAGGCGGCAATAACATTGAGATTTTTAAAAACCGTGCCGTTAACGCCGCCCGTTTTGAAAATGGTGAGAAGTTTAAGATGTGGACCCAGGGATTGTACGGCTACGACTTCTACAAAAGGAATTCGACCTTTAACAATACCTTTCATAACAATGTGATCGGAATTATGGGGCAGGACGGCAGAAATGACAACCATTACTTTCCGGACGGGACAGTGCGTGAGCACAGCAACAAGTTTATACAAGGTGAGATAACAAAACAAAGTGAGCGGGCGGAGTACCATAACTGGCTGACAAAACTGGCGAAAAACAATATCCTCCTTGGCCCCACTTTAGCAGAGCCCTCCAAATCCAAAGAATCAAGCGGCATTCAATAGCTGCCAAATCAGCAAGCAGTAAACTGGCTCAGCGAAGGTACAGCCTCCCTTTATACCTTTGGTTTTTGTACTCGCTGATAAGCTGTCACCTCACTCTACCCCCCGAACCCGGAAATCCCTAATCTCCTAATTCAAAGGTATAACACCATTTATAATTCGGACACAAAAAGCCAGGTTATTGAATATATTATATTTTATATATTCATGCATTGGACTGATTCCGAAGTCGAAAATGGGCTCAGTATTGTATATTTTTAATTAATATTTATTATTTTAATCATAGTAATTAGTGTCAATATTATATTTTTGGTTTTGTATTTTTAAAATTTTTGTAACTTTTTTCAAGTATGCATAAAATCAAAAACCCCTTTAAATAGCCTTTAAACGCTGTTTTTTCATCTTATCCAAATTGAAATATCCAAGGTTGCTATAATTTAAATAAGAATAAATCACAAAAGTCTGGTTTTTCTAAAAAATTCCTACTTATATTTGCAACAACTTATATATGAAGATAGTCGCAAGGATCTACCAAGCTTAATATTTTCATAAAAACCACCAGGCAACACAGCTGCTTTTGTATTAGAAAAGGGTAAGTGCCTGGTGACAGATAAGGAGTACATTTTTTAATTTTTCAACTTTTAGCCAAAAAGATGAATACAGTATCCACTAAGGTGACGAAGTGGACGGGGACAACTCTGTCTGCTTTTATGCTCACACTCGTAGCCTTTCTATTCTCGACAGGTTTCGTTAACGCCCAATCTTACAGCGGGCCATTAGTAATTACAAAAGGAGGTACTTATACAGGTAACTGGGAATCAAAAGATTCTGAGGTAGCTGCTGTAGATGTTCGTACTTCCGAACCTGTAACCATCGTTAATTCGAACATCAGAGGTGCCGGTTATCTTATAAAAAGCTGGGGCTATGCTGCCAATATCACAGTAAAAAACACGAAAGGCTACGGTCTTACTCCTACTCCTTTCAGAGATTATAAGAAACCACGTCGTTTCTTAACAGTTAACAACTTCAAGAATGTTATAGTAGAGAACTGCTACCTGGAAGGTACGGCCGGCATTTATGTAGGTACGCGCTACGAAGGTGACGGATCTGCTAACAACACGGTAAAAATCCGCTACAATAAAGCCAAGAACATTGACGGACGCGTATACGGTGGTCAGCGTGAGCACTCTCAGTTTGCTCAATTTAACTACCGTGGCAACCTGCCACACGCCGAAATCGCCTGGAACGAGATCATCAACGAGCCAAACAAGTCGCTCGTAGAGGACAACATCAACCTGTCAAACTCACGCGGTACTTCCGGTTCTCCAATCCGTATCCACAACAACTACATTCAGGGCGCTTATCCGATCCCTGCTACAGAAACTACTTTCTCAGGTGGTGGTATTATTGCTGACTCATGGTACCAGGATGGTATGGGCGATCCGGCTGGCGTAGCTACTGCTCACGTGAAGGTATACGACAACCAGACTGTCAACATCGGTAACTACAACTATGCTATTGCAGGCGGTAACAACATTGAGGTATACAACAACCGTGGTATAAACTCCGGCTTATTTGACGATGGCACGCGTGTTAACACACACAACGTAGGTCTGTACGGATACGATTACTATAAGAAAGGCGCAACTTTCAATGCAGTAATGCGCAACAACGTAACCGGCGTAATGAGCCAGGGCAACCTGTTCGACAAAAACTACTTCCCTGATGGACTGGTTAAAAACGAGAACAACCCATACGTTGGCGGTAACATCACGAAGCAGCACGAGAAGAATGAATATACTGCCTGGTTATCTAAACTGAGCAAAAACGGTATCGTACTGGGTCCTAACGGTTCAGCTCCGTCAACTCCACCTTCACAACCAGCTCCTGCACCGGCTCCAACTGATCCGGTAGCTACTGTACCTGCTGACCAGGCACCAAGTACTGGTTCTGGCTCGACTGGCAGCACTGCTGGTAATGGTAAGATCACACGTGATTTCTGGTCAAATGTGCACGGCTCTACTGTAAGCGCTATCCCGGTAACGAAAAATCCAACTTCAACAAGCGCTATTAGCTCGTTTGAAGCGCCAACAGGTCAGGGTAACAACTACGGTCAGCGTATCCGCGGCTATGTGACTGCTCCTGCTTCAGGCCAGTATACTTTCTGGATCGCTGCCGATGACGTGGCTGAGCTATACCTGAGCACAAGCGAGGATCCGGCCAAGAAAGCCAGAATCGCCCTGTCAAGCACCTGGACTAACCCACGTGAGTGGACTAAGACAAGCGGTCAGCAGTCTGCCAAGATCACCCTGGAGGCTGGCAAGCGTTACTACATCGAGGCCCTGATGCTGCAAGGCGGCGGCGGCGACAACCTGGCTGTAGGCTGGCAACTGCCAAACGGCACCATGGAGCGTCCGATCGCTGGCAACAGACTGTCTGAAATGGGAAGCACTGCTCCTGTAGCCACTGCTCCTGCTGAGTCAGCACCTACTGCCAACACAGCTCCTGTAGGCAAAATTACCCGCGATTTCTGGAGCAACGTACACGGTTCTGCCATCAGCGCAATCCCAGTGAACACCAAGCCAGTTTCTACTACTGAACTGAACTCATTCGAAGGCCCATCAGGCCAGGGCAACAACTATGGCCAGCGTATCCGCGGCTATGTGACTGCTCCTGCTTCAGGCCAGTATACTTTCTGGATCGCTGCCGATGACGTGGCTGAGCTATACCTGAGCACAAGCGAGGATCCGGCCAAGAAAGCCAGAATCGCCCTGTCAAGCACCTGGACTAACCCACGTGAGTGGACTAAGACAAGCGGTCAGCAGTCTGCCAAGATCACCCTGGAGGCTGGCAAGCGTTACTACATCGAGGCCCTGATGCTGCAAGGCGGCGGCGGCGACAACCTGGCTGTAGGCTGGCAACTGCCAAACGGCACCATGGAGCGTCCGATCGCTGGCAACAGACTATCACCAATTGAGTCTCTGACTGCTTCTTCTTCGTCAGCACTTTCTGCCGAGACAACTGATACAAACATCAGCTTCGAAAAAGTAAGCGCATACCCTAACCCATTCAACGATGTGGTAACACTCGACCTGGGCAAAGAGGAGATTAAGCTGCAGGAAGTTGTAATCCTGGACCAGGCTGGTACAGTAGTATACAAAGAAGAAAACCTGAAGGTAGAGAATAACAAGCTGGTAATGAACCTGGCTGCTACCGGACTTAGAGCAGGTCTTTACTTCCTGAAGTATACAGACAATGCCGGCAAGAGCTCCACGATCAAATTGATCAAAGAGTAGGTATAACAAACCAGTAAACTTCGAGCCTCACGAGCTTAATTGAGGTATAGAAACAATAGATTCCAAAGGTTGTTTAATGACAGCCGGATATAGAAAAGCGGCGCAGAAATTCTCTGCGCCGCTTTTTTGTTCTAAGGACCTTCCTCATCAAGCTCAGGATGTTCCCGCAGCCCATTATTCAGCAAGCGCAACAGAAAACGTCTGCATGGAAAGCCTTCAGAGGTATACCATTTAAAAACCTCCTGTTTTAGGTGATGCTTTTATCGCATCTCCAGAACAGGAGGTTTTCTTATTGATGCCATCCCGAACGTTTGGGATGTTTTATGTTATACTACTGCTTACGCACAAATTTCCAGGTATACACCCCCATTTGAGACGTTGTTTTTTCATCATCTGGTGACTCCTCTGGGAAACCAGCATATGGTTTTTCTTCTATCCAGGTCATTTCTGAATTAGAAATAGTGGCTACAGTATACTGTCCCTTATCGGCTCCCCGCTGTAATTCAATTACGGTAGTATCATTAGGGTCTGGAAAACTATAATTCATTACTTCCGGATTACTTCCTGGTGCTGTAACGGTTAACTGTTTGCCGTCAAAGCTAAAAGTTGTCTGATACTGAACTGAGTCAGTGAACATGATCTCATTTTGATCTGAGTAATACACTCTTTTGATTTGTGTGTTTGTCCAGTCGCCACGCATCTTCGCATCAATTTCCGAAACCGGTGGCTCCAGATTCTCTTCTTTGTCATCGTCGCAGGAAGTGAGAAAGAGGGCAAAAAATATTGGTATTAGCAATAGCTTTTTCATAAAAAATTAAATTTAGATAAGTAAAGGAATTTTAAGTTTGATATCAGTTTGCTTGTATAACAGCGTATATGTGATGTAATTTCCACACCTAGTACGAATTGCGTTATGGAGGGTTTATCAAGAATAACATAAACACAATATCATTTTCACAAATAACTGTTATTGATTACGTTACGAAAAATTTAAATGTTCAAACCGGGTGGTATACCTAAGCCTTCTCATAAATTCAGTGGTTCACTTGCTTTCAGTGTGGTACGGATTCAACTGAATCAGCGTGCTACCACGAGCTTACGATTCAGCGTCTTGTTACTTCCTGCCACTGTCAGATTATAAATGCCCGGTTTTAAAGGTGATCCGACTGGCAGCGTGAGGTACAGTTCGCCAAGCTCAGTGGTTCGCACCTGCCGGCTGAGCATTTGCCTACCGGAAGCATCTGTTATCATAAAGGTCACATCCTCGTTTTCTTTCAGATTGGCAACCTCAATGGTAACTTCATCTCCTGTAGCAGCCGGGTTTGGATATACTCTGAATGAGGACGCAGCAAGTGAGCGGTCTTCTACCAGTATAATATTCGAGTAGGTAGCGGAACCATCCAGCCGAACCAAACGGAGCCTGTAGTAACCCTGGTCTTTGAGTGGCGTTTCGTCCGTAAAGGTATAGTCGATGGCAGCCGTTGTGGTACCGGAGGCTTTTACCTGACCGATGGTTGTAAAATTCTCACCGTCTACAGATCGCTCAACTTCAAAGAAATCCATATCGAGCTCGTAAAGGGTTCTCCAGTCCAGCACCACGTTTTTCTGATTAAACCCTGCGCCATCAACATAGCGTCCCTTAAAGTTTAAGATTTCCGTCAGGCTATTGTATACCTCAACGAAGCGCTCCCTGATCTCTTCTGATGAGAGTGCCCTGCCAAAAAGCTTCACTTCATCCAGATCTCCTTCGTAGTGGTAACTGTTGAGCAGACTCGCATTAAAGTAGCCGATGGTGACGGGTGACCGGCTGGTAAAGCCAAAATTATGATTGAAGGTGCCTGCGGCTACCTGTTCCCCATCCACATACAGCCTGATTGCTCCGGAACCACCATCCCGCACCGCTACAAGCTGATGCCAGGCGCCGTCATTCAGCTTGGGACCACTGGAGCCGACATAATCACCTTTAAACTCAATGTCAGGCAGGTAAAAACCGGCTTTCCGATCTTTGTCAAGGCCTAACCACCACTGCGATGGCGAGTCGGTGGCATGGCGCCCGATCAGCACCTGGTTCTGGGCTTCGCTAGCTCCGTCTTTGGTTTCGGTGCGGAGCCACAGCTCGATCGTGAAAGTCTGGTTTGCTTTCCAATCGAAGTTCGGACTGCCGATTACATCAAGCCCTGTGTCCCGTCCATTAAACCGCTGCCCTCCTTCTACTACTCCTTTCACCGAGGCAGGACGGCTTCTCTCCTTCGCAACTGCATCGATGGGCGTATACACATCCCGATAGTTAGAGCCTGAACTTTCATTGAGCATCCAGTGGTGTAGCATCCCTATACCTTCTTCGGTGGCGGCCCTCACCTCGATCTGAAAACGTTGCGGAGTGCTTTCTCCCTGGCTGTTGTTGGCCTTTACCTCCACTGCAAAACTTCCGGCGCTCTGTGGTACCCAACTAATAAGACCAGTACCTGCATCAATGGTCATACCGGATGGGCCAGATATCAGGATATAGCGAGGGGCAGGTTTGCCGGCTGCATTTACATCGTAGCTGTATTGCTGCTTGACTGTACCGAAAGTAATCGGTTGTGAAACGATCTCTGGTTTGGTATCCTCTGGTCCACAGTAGTTGCCTGCGCCCAGATTGTAACGGTCGCGCGCTTGCTGCTCCGACAAATTGTTGTTGTATACCAGCAATTCATCAATTGTGCCATCGAAATAATACTTGGAGTCAATGTCAATATACCCGATGGTAACAGGGCTGGAAGACTCCATGCTGCCGCGGTATTCCTTTATTTCAGTCCGCCTGTCATCCACCCGAAACCCATCGACATACAGCTTAGTGATCTGGGGACCTCCTTCTCGCACAACCGCAATGTGATGCCATTTGCCGTCGAACAGGTTGACGGCTTTAAGGTAATCGGTCAAGGTATGTGGCTCGCCGTAGTTATCCTGCATATCGAACACGGCATACCCTTCCGGGTTAACGCCGAGCCACCAGGCACTTAAACCATCACTTGATTTACGGCCGATGATCACCTGATTAGAGGACTTGCGGTTTACCTGCACCCATACCTCCATCGAAAAGTTCGTGTTGGGTCCCCACTGAAAATTTTGTATCTCACTGAATTGAAGACCGGAGCCGGAACCATTGAAGCGCTGTCCGCCGGCAAAGCGGCCAACAACAGGCTCGGGACAGGCAGTGCAAGTGGCGCTGGCGTTAGTCACGTAATCGGTGTAATTGCTAGCAATCTTTTCGTCAAACCCAAAGTGATGCACCAAACCGGGAGGGCAGGTAGTCTGAGCCTGTGCCACATCCTGAACTGCTAAACTGAACAGCATGCTAAGCACGGTGGCTAAGGCTATTTTGCGCTTATAGCTCTGTGTGTATGAAAAAAGGTATCGAACAATGTACCTGAAGGTTGATGCAATCATATAAGCTCACTAAGTATCTATATCGCGGCACTTGATCTATGCGCGCTACTTTATGTCGGGTTGTTTTGCAGTATAATCCAGAGCTGAACAGCTGCTGTCCTGAGCAAATTGCTAATTCACAACATCGCCTGTCCTGTACGGAGAGTATAGTGTTACTGTTGTATTAGAGTACAATAATATTACGCCGCAGCGGCTGAGATGTTCGGCTTTATAGCCTACTTAAATTGTCCACAAAGCCTTTGTCTTCAAAAGATGTGCAGAAGGGGTATATAGCTGTCAAAATAAGGCTGACACAGATCTAGTAACACAACATACCTGCGGCAATATCTGGCATGCCTAGGGCAGCTATACCTGTTAATGCAATTTTTTGTTACGCTGTAACAGCCATTTTAAATCAGTTGCGTATAGAGAGCAGCACAATTATTCCGGAGTGTCTATACATCAAGAAAATATATACCGGAATCCTAAACCTTTTGGCCCTACTCCTAATATAACAAAGGAAACGGCTTCGTCCCGACACAGGCTCAGGCCAGGGGAAATCACCACAGGGTATGGGGCTACACGCATCTCCCGATCAATAACGGCGTCTGCATATGTTATTCAACTCTACTGAATTTTTCATATTCTTCCCGGCAGTAGTTACGCTCTACTTTTTAACGCCCCCGAACCGAAGATGGCTTATACTGCTGCTGGCCAGCTACTATTTTTATGCCTCGTGGCGGCCGGCTTATACCCTTATCCTGCTTGGCTCTACCCTGATTGACTACTTCTGCGGCCGCGCCATGGGCAGGTATAGCGACGAAGAAAAACACAAACGAAAGCCATACCTATACCTCTCATTATTCTCTAACCTGAGCATACTTGGCTTATTCAAGTATTACAATTTCTTTAACGACAGCGCACGGGATGTTGCCTCGGCACTGAACATGGATTATGCTGTACCGGCTTTCGAGCTGCTGCTGCCGATGGGTATCTCCTTCTATACCTTCCAGACCATGAGTTACTCGATTGATGTATACCATGGGCGCATCAAGCCGGAGCGGCATCTGGGGGTATTTGCACTGTTTGTTACCTTTTTTCCGCAACTGGTGGCAGGCCCAATCGAACGGGCAGGTAATCTGTTAGAGCAACTTAAGACGCATCATGAATTCAGCTACGACCGCATTGTAGGTGGTTTGCGACGCATGGGCTGGGGTTTTTTCAAGAAGATCATGATCGCAGATAACCTGGCTCTGATGGTGAACCAGGTATACAACAACCCAACCGACTACGAAGGCATCACGCTCATCATCTCTACCGTTTTCTTCGCATTCCAGATATATTGCGACTTCTCAGGCTATTCCGACATTGCCATCGGCGCGGCACAGGTGATGGGCTTCCGGCTGATGGAGAACTTCCGAAGACCGTATTATTCCAAGAGTATTTCAGAGTTCTGGAGCCGCTGGCATATATCACTGTCCTCCTGGTTTCGTGACTACCTGTACATTCCGCTGGGTGGCAACCGGGTCGTAAAGTGGCGCTGGTACTACAACCTGTTCATCACATTTCTGGTGAGCGGCCTGTGGCACGGTGCTAACTGGACTTTCGTGGTGTGGGGCGCGTTGCATGGCTTTTATCTGGTGTTTGCAATCGTCACGGCAAGTCAGCGCGACGCAATGGCCAGATCGCTTGGACTTACCAGTCGCCCGTTACTCTACAAGTGGGTACAGGTACTGAGTGTGTTCGCGCTGGTGCTCTTCTCATGGGTGTTTTTCAGGGCAAACTCCATTGGGGAGGCCATATACATACTGCAGAGTAGTGTGGCAGGTATAGGCAACATCCGGCAGCTGCTGGCAGGTATAGACTTGCAGCACATCCTGTTCATGGACCAGGGTTTTAAGGTGTTTGCCGTGTCTGTCATTTCGATTATGATCATGGAAACGGTGCACCTTATTCAGCGCCATGGCAGCGTGTCGCAGCTGATCAGTCAAAAACCTGCGGTGGTGCGTTGGGGACTTTATTATGCGGCCATCGTGGCGGTGCTGCTTTTCGGGCAATTCGGGCACCAGGAGTTCATTTATTTTCAGTTCTAAATGGCACAGGAAACGAAAAATAATGAGGTAAAAAGACTTTTCAAGAAACTGCTGCTGCTCGTGCTGCCCTTTGTGCTATGGCCTATTATAGAGGCTGTTGTGTTGCCCATGAACTTCTTCACTTTCAGGATCTGGGAAACCATTTCCGTGAACAGTGTGCGCCTGATGTCAGGACCATTTTACCCGAAGATGCACCTGCACATGGAAGAAGAGGGCGAACTGGCCCCACGCACCCCTTATGCCGAGAAAAAACAGGTGGAATGGTATACCGACCCCTATGGCTACCGCAACCGCGACACAAAAGCAGAGGTACTCCTGATCGGAGACTCCAATATCACAGGTGCCAAACTCTCGCAGGAAGAAACGCTGGCCGAAGTGCTGGAAAAGCAGTTGGGGAAAGAAGTATACTCCTTTGCTCCCGCCACAGTCAACCGTTTTCTGGGCACCAAACGTTTCGAGGAAAATCCGCCTGAGATGGTGGTAGTTTCGAGCATTGAGCGCCGTATACCTGAACTACCCGCCGTGGGCGCCACAGGTATAGGCAACAAGCTCCGCGACCGGACAGGCGCCATGATCAACTCGTCAAAGGTGCTGACCTGGCTGGCCGTAACAGCAGACCGCATTTCGAAACTCGCCTTCTACCACCGCACACTGGCCAATATTGAGCGGAAATTCGGCCGAAAAGAGTACATCAATTATCAAAATGAATTTTTTATGGAAGGCGAGTATGCAAACCGAACTTTTGCTGACGAAGAAATAAAGCAGATTGCCAATGTGCTGGAAGGCTACAAACATGCGCTGGCAAAACGCGGTATACCTTTTGTTTTTATGCCTATCCCTAACAAAGAAAACATTTACCACCAGTTGCTGCCATCTGCCCAAAAACCAGACTTTCTGCCCCGCCTGGTGACTGAACTCCGGCAAAGAAACATACAGGTGGTGGATATACAGGAAACGTTCGAGCACTTATACCTGAACGAGAAGAAAAAGCTGTATCCTGCCGATGATGGACATTGGAATAATACGGCGGTAGCAGCGGCGGCCCAGCTGCTGGCGCAACATTTGCGGCAAACAGCAGATAGCACAGAAAATAACACCCGACATCTGGTAAAGAAGTTGGAATGATGCTGCAGCACAGCCAAAATTGGATAACAAACGTATAGTAATTATTACTCACCATATATATATGAAACCTAAGGTATTCTACGATAAATCTACAAATCGCCTGAAAAAAATACTTGGGCGTATCATCCCACATAACACCCGATTCAGACCTAACGGCGTTTGCCAGGTCAATACAAAAAGTGAGAATGGCTCTTCTCAGTCCGAAGTGAAGGTGCACAGCATCTACCCTAACCTGACCACGCCGCTTGAGATTTCAGAACAACTATACCAGGCTTGCTCCGACTACTGGAAGCCGATGCGCAGCGTAACCACCGACTATGTGGTGGTAGAAGTACCCAACGGGCGTCTCTATACAGATAATGAAAGCAGCGTAGCGATAGTGTCGCAGCAGAACCGCATTGTTGAGAATGTGTCGCTCAGTCTGGTAAATGGCAAAGTCGTAAGTGCTTACAAGAACAACATCTTCACCCAAAGTTATTTTCAGGCGCCGACCCGCTTCAAAGGCACTGTCTTCAGTATGCTGACTGGTGGCGCTGGGCTCAATAACATAGGCCACTGGTTTCTGGATGTGCTGCCGCGCCTGCACCTGCTCCGTGAAAGTGGTCTCTATGACGAAGTAGATTGGTTCCTGGTGCCCAACACGCGATACAGTTACCAAACCGAAACGCTGGAGTTGCTGGGTATACCTGCCGAAAAGATTATCACCTCGATGGAATACCATCACCTCACTGCCGATCGCGTTATCGCTTCCACGGCGCCGCGCGGTAACCATACCTTGGTGCCACGCTGGCTAGGTCAGTACATCCGCAACTCATTCCTGCCTTTGGTACAGCATGAAATCTTACCGGCATCGAAGCGGGTACCGTACCTGTACATTAGCCGCAGCGACTCGGCTATGCGCAATGTACTGAACGAAAAAGAGCTGCTGGAAGCGTTGGAACCCTATAATTTCAAGTCGATCGTTTCGAGTAAGTATAGTATTCTGGAGAAGATCAGGATGTTTTCACAGGCCAAAGTGGTGGTATCGGCTACAGGTGCCGGACTGATCAGCATGTTCTTCTGCAAGCCGGGCACCAAGATCATCGAGATCTTCCATGAAGGGTTTGTGATAGAGCCTTTCTATGACATTGCCACCAAAATAGACCTGGACTACGATTACATCATCTGCAAAGGCGACAAGCCGGTGCATAATGCAGACGAAGGCCAGCGCCAACACCTGCATGTAAATACAGACCAGGTAGTAGAGATACTGGAGAAGATGCGTGATAAAACAGAAAAGAAAACGAATGTAGAAGCGGTATAACGCCTGCTACCCAATAAAAAATTGCCTCTGTGACCTAGGTTGCAGAGGCAATTTTGTTTTTAGCCCGGATGGCGTCTTCATAAATAGAAAGCAGCATGCGGTAATTAGCTTCAGGCGTATACCTGGCTTCGTAGCTTTTCCGGGCAGCAGCACCCAGTTTGGAGGCCAGTGCAGGATGCTGCAACAACAGCTGTACCTTTTCGGACAGTTCGGCGGCTCGGCCTGGACTATAGTGCAGCCCATTAACTCCATCCTCCACCAGCTGCTCTGCCCCGCCTATTTTGGCGGCGACTACAGGCGTACCGGTTGAGAAAGCCTCAATGATAGTCATGCCGAAGGTTTCCATCCACTCCGACGAAAAAATCAATCCTCGGGCGCTTTTCAGCAGCTCCAGTACCTGTTCCCGGTTCTGAAATCCCAGGTAGTCTATACCTGCATGTGCCGCCGCATAAGCCTCTACCCGTTCCCGCAGCGGACCATCGCCTACCACTTTCAGGGGGAAGGTTTTCAATTCGTGTGCTTTCAGCAAAGTTTCTATACCTTTCTCTGGTGTCAGGCGGCCTACATACAGGAAAAAATCGTCCCGCTCGGCATGTCCTATGCCTATATCCTGGGTAAAATTCGGCTTAACGGCCAGTTGCTCTGGTTTGAGTTTGAGGGATGAATCACGGAACAGTTCAGCGGCTCCGGGCGTGAGGGCAATGAACTTAGCGACTTTACTTTTCCAGGTTCCCAGCACTTTGTGTATACCTGTGGTGAGCACCACAGAGGCTGTCTGCACGGCGGAGTCACGGTATACCTTCTGGCGAACGGCGTCTATTGGGAAGGTCTTATGCAGATTTTCCAGTTGAACTTTCCCGTTGTAATAGAGCAGAGCACTCGGGCAAACCAGGCGGTAGTTGTGCAGCGTCATCACGATGGGTACGTGCATGCGCTGGGCCACAGAAAACACGGACGGGGAAAGCAAGGGAAAGAAGTTGTGCACATGAATCACATCAGGTTGAAAAGCCCTAATCCGCTCCTCTACCACTTTTGCGCTACCCGAATTATACACTACGCCCAAAGCGGCTTTCAGCTTCTCAGAAAGGCTATTCATCTCTTTGTTTGAAAAGGTCAGCTTCTCTACCTGATGACCGTGTTGTTCCAGCAAAGCAGCCTCCGCATGAAAAACGGTATCCTCGCCTCCTGCCTGTTTGTAATAGTTATGTATGATAAGTATGCGCATGTATCATTATGTTGGCAGGTATACGAAATCCCGCCCGTGCCATACCTGACCAGAGCGGGATTTTGCCTGTTGGAGTATTTTAAACCTGACGTTTCTAAGCCAGTGCAGTTTTATTCTGTTCTTGGTCTTTAGCCTCTGCAAAAGCCGAAGCGAAGTACTGGCGCTGCTCCTCCCGCAGCTTGTCGATCGTCCGGCCTTCCGGCAAAATCACGTCGTCGTAGGTGAGCACTTGGTCTTTCGGGATGTCGCGCTTCAGCACACAGCCTTCGGCTATACCCATTGGCAGCAGATTTTCGTGGGCGGTCATGTCAGCGTTTTCGCACAAACCGTAGGTCATGTAGTGGCCGATACCATCGATGATCTCACCAGCTTTCAGATCCTTTTTAGCGGCAGTTACTACTTCCACATACGGTCGATCCAGAGGCGTGAGGGCAGCATCGTTGAAAAGCACGGCTCTGGCGATGGTCAGTGGCACTTCGAGGTGACAGAGATGATACGGGGTATAGAAACAATAGAGTGGCCCCTCTCCCATCTTATAATAGTTGAGGTAATGTTGTTGCCTAGGGTTATCCTGCGTAGCGAGCACAAACACGCCGCCAGCCGGCTCGGCTATACCTACCACGTAGTCCACAATGCCCGGTCCGTTGGTGAGTTCTTCCAACGGAAACAAGTTCACAGACTCCCGGATGTTAGCCCCTTGTGGTGCGTAAGGTCCCAGCATACCGCGTTTTGCCACGCGCATACCTGTTCCGTTCGCCACGATGGCCTGCTCAAATGAAATCTTGGTACCGTCGGCAAAGGAAGTTACCATAGCAGGATTCTGTCCCCAGCGTTTGGCAAAGCCTTCCTGGGTGGTCGGATTGCGGTAAGGGTCGTGCAGCCCTTTGATGTTGCCGCAAAGTACCGGTTTCATCCCGATGGACTTCACGTAGCGGTACAGGTTCATGATCACGCCAGGCTGGTCGCCGTCCACATTGGTGAACACGACGCCCGCTTTGTCGGCGTATACCTTTAGAATCGGACCAACTGTGCCATCCACTTCGGCATCCATCATGATGGTGTGCTTGCCGTTCCGGATGGCCTCCAGCGCCACCTGCGCTCCGAACTCCACGGCACCGGTTACTTCCAGAATAGCGTCTATACCTTCGGCGCGACACAAAATCATCGGGTCGTTGGTAATGCTATACCTGCCGTTCCGTATGTTTTCTTCCAGCGCCTCTTTCAAGTCGACTTCCTCCACTTCGGCTATACCTGCTTCGTTGTAAGTTTCGCGGGCACGTTCAATGGTTCGGTTTGAAATCGCCACCAGTTCCATACCCGGCACGTGGTTTTTGATTTGCAGCGCCACACCTTTGGCCATAAATCCGGCTCCTACCATCCCTACACGTACAGGTCTGCCCTCGGCTTCTCGTTTGGCTAATGCGGTATCTATAATGATCATAGTTCTTCTTTTAAAATGCGCTTTTGTTAAAACGACTTCCTCGGTTTCGGACAAGATCCAATTCAGCTCGAGGTATATAATCCTGTCGATTTTATGTCAAGTGCCCAATACCTGTAATCCACTCACTTACAAAGCCGATCCCTCCTGCACAGCCTCCAGCAACGGATGGTTCTGGTCTTTCTCCGAGATCACCTGCGGCTCCACGGGCCACTGAATGTTAAAAGCCGGGTCGTTCCAGCGGTGACCGCGCTCTGCCCCTGCCGCATAAAAGGCCGTTACCTGGTACATCACGTCGGAATTATCTTCCAAGGTCAGGTAACCGTGTGCGAAACCTTCCGGCACGTAAAGCATGCGGTAGTTGTCAGCAGTCAGTTCCACGCCGATCCACTGCTTGTACGTTTCAGAGTCAGGACGCAGGTCCACGATTACATCGTAAATAGCGCCTCTGGTACAGCGCACGAGTTTGGTTTCGGCGTGTGGGGCCAGTTGCATGTGCATGCCACGTAAAGTGCCTTTCTTGTAGTTGTAACTCACATTCGCCTGCACCAGGTTGGTGTTGAGTCCGTGCTGCTCAAACTCATTCTGGCAATAAGCCCGTCCGAAAAAGCCACGCTCGTCCTCCAACTTTTTGATGTCGATAATGTAAGCGCCTTTTAGTTTGGTTTCTGTAAAGATCATGTGTGTTTAAATCTCGCTGGTGTGCTTGATTATTAGAAATTAAAAATTAGAAATGTTGTTGTCCCATACCTGTCATCCATTCTATTTACATTAGCTTCTTTCAGGCAGAAGCGAAGGCTAACTAAACCAAGAAGGTGACAGCAAATCCTTAATTTTTAACTTCTAATTTTTAATTAAAAAGGCAGGTTGTTCTTCTCCCAGGTATTCGGAGATCTGCCCCATCGTAAATTCTTTGATATCGGTTATACCTTCGTGGTAGGTTTTGTACCAGGCAATGGTGCACTCAATGGCCTGCGCTGAGTTGTATTTCGGAGTCCAACCAAGTTCTACCAGCGCTTTACTGATGTCCAATTTGAGCAGACCGGCTTCGTGCGGCTGGTTTTTGAGCTCCGGCTTGTCGTAGCTACCTGACCCCCATACCTGTAAGGCTTTCTGTACTAGATCCTCCACTGGGCTGTTATCACCGGCCTGCGGACCAAAGTTCCAGGCGCCGCCAAAGGTTTTCGGATCTTCCGCCAGTTTAGCACCAAGCAAGAGGTAACCGCCCAGCGGCTCCAATACGTGCTGCCACGGACGCACAGCATTGGGGTTGCGTACTGTTACCGGCTCTCCTACCCGCAGTGCCCGCACAATATCCGGTATAATCCGGTCCTTGGCCCAGTCGCCGCCGCCAATCACGTTACCGGCACGGGTGCTGGCAATTGCTTTCTGGTGTTTGTCGTAGACCTCCGGATGGAAGAACGATCGGGTATAGGACGAGATCACCAGTTCCGCGCAGGCCTTGCTGGCGCTGTACGGGTCGTAGCCTCCCAGCTGGTCGGTTTCGCGGTACGGGTATACCCATTCCTTGTTCTCGTAGACCTTGTCTGTTGTGATCAGCACAACGGTGCAGGGCTTCTCCATTTTGCGCACCGCATCCAGCACATGGGCCGTACCGATGGCATTTACAGCAAAGGTCTCCGACGGAAATTCATAAGAAAGACGCACCAGCGGCTGCGCAGCCAAGTGGAATATAAAGTCCGGTTGAAAGCGCAATACTGCTTGTTCTACGGCTTCTTTGTCACGAATATCAGCGATTACCGATTCGCACAAATTATCGCCGTCCATCAGGTAGTACAGGTCTTCTTCGGTTTCAGGTGCAAGGGCGTAGCCCATCACCTCAGCACCCAGGGAGTGCAGCATTTGCAACATCCAGGAGCCTTTGAAACCAGTGTGGCCTGTCAGAAAAACTTTTTTGTTTTGATAGGTTTGCTGCAGAAATTCTCTCTTCATCAGCTTATGTTTCGCTAAAAGGTCAGGTATAGGATATGTTATACGCAGGCGCCATCATTCCGGTATACCTATTGCCGTTTAGGCATTTACAGGTTGGTTTTGAATTACTTTATACCAGGGCGCCTTTCCTTGCTGGATCAGCTCTTCCAGGTAGTTTTTGTCACGCAGGGTATCCATTGGCTGCCAGAAGCCGGTGTGTTTGTAGGCTGACATTTCGCCTTCACGGGCCAGACGCTCCATCGGCTCACGCTCCCAGGTGGTGTGGTCACCGTCAATATAATCAATTACCGAAGGTTCCAGCACAAAGAAGCCACCGTTGATCCATGGTTGCTCGCCGCCTTCAGGTTTTTCCTGGAAGTGACGCACATGTGTGTCTTCTCCGGAAAGCGTGAAAACACCAAATCGGCCGGGCTGCTGCACTGCGGTAAGTGTGGCCTTGGTGCCCTGCTGCCTGTGAAACGCAATGGAAGCACTGATATCCACATCGCTCACACCGTCGCCATAAGTCAGGCAAAACGTCTCGTCGCCAATATAATCGCGTACGCGTCTCAGTCGGCCACCTGTCAAAGTGCCCTCCCCCGTGTCAACCAGCGTCACTTTCCAGGATTCTGTCTTATTTTGGTGCACCTCCATGCTGTTGTTGTTCATGTCGAAGGTCACATCGGAGTTATAGAGGAAGTAGTTAGCGAAGTATTCTTTAATCATGTGGCCTTTGTAACCGCAGCAGATCACAAAATCGTTGATGCCGTGGGCCGAGTATATTTTCATGATATGCCAGAGAATGGGTTTTCCGCCGATTTCTACCATGGGCTTCGGCCTGATGCCACTCTCTTCACTGATGCGGGTTCCGTATCCACCTGCCAGTATTACAGCTTTCATTAATTTCTAAGGGTTTGGGGTGAAGTTTATTTTAAATCTGTCTTCTATACGACAATTACTATATTTTGATTTTGATAATGCAGATTTTCCTGCAATTGTCTAGTCCTGCGGGATTTATACCTGAGTTTGGTCTTGTGATATCATATGCTTGTAAGTCACGATATGATTTTTGTTCTTATACCTGAAAAGCAACCGTAGGTTGTGTTACAAGGTATAGTTTAGGTATAGGAGCGGCACGAAAAAATGCGCTGCGGGCTTCTATACCTGCACAGCGCATTTTTGGATTTACCCTACCGAGACGGTAGTGGCTTTGTTATGTTTGTTTTTGGGCCAGAGCATATCTTTCAGGGTCAGGTATACGAACGTGCTGTTGGTAACGAGATAGCGCTTCCAGAGTCGTTTCGGCTCTTGGTACAGGCGGTACGTCCACTCTAGCGACAGGTCTCGCGCCCATTTCGGCAGTCGTTTCTCCAGTCCGGCATAGGTCATGTAGGCTTGTCCTACTCCCAGCATACAGGCTTTTACGCGACCTTTATGCTCGGCCATCCAACGCTCTTGTTTCGGACAACCTAAAGCCACAAACACCAGATCGGCGCCTGCATCGTTTATCATATCCACAATCGACTGGTCTTCAGCTTCGGTCAGCTTGCGGAAGGGCGGTGAATAATGCCCCGCCACACGCAACGCTGGATGCTTTTCTTTTGCAGTTGCCACCACAGCTTCCAGCACATCGTCTGTAGAGCCGTAGAAGAAAACCGACTTGCCTCTGGCAGCGGCCTCCTCGATCAGGCGCGGCATCAGGTCCATACCTGGCACGCGGTCCTGGGTGTGGCCATACTTCAGCTTTATCAGCTTCGAGAGCGGCCCACCATCCGGCGAAGCCACATCCGCCTCGTTGAGGATCTGGTTAAAGTCCGGGTTCTGGTGAGCCTCTACGAGCATGTGCACATTGGCAAAGCATACATAAGACGAATCCCGGTTATCAGTCATCCAGAAGACCTGCTCCACAAACTCATCGAAACGGCCAGTGGTGATGTAGGAATTAAGTAAGCGACGTTTCTGCTGCAAGGGTGCTGCCGCTCTGGGTAAGGTGCTAAGTTCAGTCATTTCCTTAGTAAGCATTTTTCTCGCCCTTCACCATGTTCCAAACTGTCAGGAATATGATTTTCATGTCCATCATAAAGCTCCAGTTTTCCATGTATTTCACATCGTACTCCACACGTTTCTCCATCAGATGCACTTCTTTGGTTTCGCCGCGGTAGCCGCTCACCTGTGCATAACCTGTGATGCCCGGTGTTACGAAGTGGCGCATCTTGTATTTGTTGATCACTTTAGAGTAATGATCCAGTTGCGAAACCAGGTTCGGACGCGGCCCTACTACGGACATATCACCTAGCAGCACGTTGAAAAACTGTGGCAATTCGTCTAGGTTAGACTTACGCAGGAAGGCACCTACTCTTGTAATACGCGGGTCATTCTTTGTGGCTTGTAACTCAGTGCTGTTATTCACACGCATGGTTCTGAACTTGTAGCACACAAACAGTCTGTTCTTTTTACCAGGACGCAACTGCTTGAAGAAGATCGGGCCGGGTGAGCTGATTTTGATGGCCAGCGCGATAATCGGCATTACGATCGGGAACAGGAGCAGGATAACGGCAGACGAGAAGGCGATGTCAAACACACGCTTCGCCACACGGTTGGTCACTTGCTCCAGCGGCTCCTTGCGCACACTGATCATCGGGATATTCTGGTAGAAGTACATGTTCACTTCGCGCTGCACAATGGCGCTGAAATCAGGCACAATGCGGAAGTAGATGAAGTTCTCATCAGCAAACTCGGTCAGTTCGTCGATGTGTTCCTTATCGTTTACCGGCAAGGTGTAGTATACCTCGTCAATGTTGTTCTGAAGGCAGAAATCCTGCAGGTCAGCCACATTACCTTTTACCATGCTGCTGTGCTTGCTCAGTTCGTCGGCTTTGTCTGTGAAGAAGCCCATGAACTTACGGCCCGGCGCTTCGTCACTGCTGAAAGTCTGGTGCAAGTTGATGGCGGCTGGTCCCATACCTACGATCACGTAGCGGCTGTAAGCCATATCGGACTTCGAGAAGTAGCGCTGTGCCAGAAAAAGAACCACACGGCTAACACCGATCAGCAAGGCTGTAAACAGATAGGTATACAGCAGCAACAGGCGGGACAGATGCTCCAGGTTGAAGATTACAATACAACTGGTTAGTATCACAGCGTGTATCGCAAACGCATTCAGCAGGTTACCTGTCCTTCTGCCTACCGGCAGGAATGCGTCAACTCTGAAAACAAAGTTCTTGAAACCTGACACGATCCACCACACGAGCGCAAACAGTACAAAAAAGATACTGTACTGGTGTGTAAGCTCAAGATCGCCGTATCTGAAGAGGTTTGAAAGCTTAAATGCGAAAGCTATTAATATGATGTCTAGTATTAATAAGAGTATTCTATTAAAACTATTATAGTGTCTGTATTTGTGCATAACCTGTAATTGTACTTATTGAATCATAATTCCCTTTTTCACTTAATTGACTTTCCTACTCCACTCGTCTTCAATCACTTTGCCAATTCCCACGTTGCCCGGGGATCCATGACAACTCTACTGTCTGTAACCACCTTTAGCTTTTTAATCTTATCCTGATTTGAGTTACTCACTTGCTAGGTCAAATCCGGCATTTAAATTACCAACCAGAATTTAGACTGAAATACGACTGCATTTATATTAAGGTTTATTAATTTATCGCTAAATCATGAATAAAATCTGAAGTGACAATATTAACATATTCATATTTTTAAATAGAGATACGTTAAAATTATATCTTTAATCTTTATTATATAACTTTTTAAATAAAAGATACCTTCCAAGCTCATTGTTTCTCCGAGGGATTCACTTATCAGATGGAGTTTTTCATTAAAAATAAATCTTAGCCTAGTCTCAAACTGATAATAGAAATTCATTTCAGACCTGAAGCTCTTAAAGTGGACTATAATGAATAGAAAACCTGTCAAATTTGTTTATAAATCCCCACCAAAACATGGTTTAATATCATATAAAAATAATACAAATAAAGAACAACTTTCCTATTTACTACACGAGTTAAAGGCCATTAATTGAAAGAATAGCTGGTTTCTGAATAAATAGAAGGGAATAACATTTATCTAAAAACTATACCTGGAAGAAGTACCCGCATCCTGATTCATAAAAAATTTACAATTATTTGAACCAAGTATCTCCAAAAAACATTTTGCACAATACGGACAGACCATGAAAATGTTCAGTCAGAGGTGATAAAAGATTGAAATCCCGAAATTCATTTTTCTGTGGACCTGACAACCTGTTGAAAGCCAAGGAAAGGTGTGGATATCATGCCGCTTTTTTTCTTAAATGAACTTCTGAAACTGAATTGAATTTTCCGGCCATTGTCAATTACATAACAAAGCATCCATCTATAGCAAACTTATACTGAACCCCTTATGCAACCGGTACAAAAGAGCCTCGCGCTTGTAGTGCTCACCCTGCTTCATGTGCTGTTTTTTGATGCAAAAACTGTAGCACAAAGTTGCACTCCTATTATAACTATAACGGGCTCATCTTCGCTTTGCGCTGAAGGGGAAACGACGCTCACTGCCACAGAAGCAGCGAGTTACAAATGGTCGAACGGCGCTACCACTCAGCATATTACCGTCACAACAGCAGACACTTACACGGTCACTACTACTACAGAAGACGGCTGCACTGCAACCTCAGAGCCTGTCCGGATCAGCGATCGGCCTGACGCTACCATCAAAGACCCGCTATACGACTTTACTTATTGTAGCTATACCGGCAGTGCCAACTCTTTTAAGCTAGAGGTAGAAAATGCTTCTACGACGGCTGCTACTAACACGGGCTATACCATCAGTTGGGGCGACGGCAAGTCCAGCACCCTCGGCACCGACTTCGATAAAACAAGCCATACCTATACTGCCGCAGGCCTCTACACCATTACCGTGACCGCCACTGACGCCAGTGGCTGTGAGGGCACATTTACCGAGAAACTCTTTATTGGTAGCAACCCAGGCCTGGGTATCACCAGCGATGGCAATAACATCGACTGTGCCCCGGTATCTTACGGTTTCAGAATTACCGGTGTGGAAGGCAACTCACCACACACCGTCTATACCTTCCAGTTCGACGATGGCACGGCCCCTTATGTATTCAAGCATAATGAGTTGCCTGCCGACCGCATATTACGCCACGAGTTCCTGGAGTCATCCAAGGACAAACCCAATGGCTTTACGCTGAAAGGTACTGCCACCAACCAGTGTAACGTCTCAATTGCCACCTTCACCGGTATTCGTATTTCCAAAGGCCCTATTGCTGATTTTGCGATCGGTAATGTTTGCCTGGGTGAGCCTGTCCGTTTCCAGGACAAGACCAAAAACGGCTACGATGCCTCCTCCAGAACCGACCGTTACCGTGTGCAGTGGGAGATCTTCCCGGAGACCGGTTGGAAATTCTCTTCCGGCAACAGCACGACGCTCTCTCCAAATGTGGTGTTTAACGAATTGGGCGAGTACATGGTCCGCCTGACGGCCTACCCGCTTGACCCGAACTCGACCTGTTTACCGACCGTGATGGAGCAGATGATTGTGGTGAACGATGTGCCCAAAGCTGCTTTTGACCTGACACCGGACGGCGGCGTATGCGCTCCTTCTATTTTCAGAGCCCAAAACAATTCCTCCGGCGCAGATCTGAAGTATACCTGGACTGTTTCTGCCCAGGAAGGCTGGAGCTTTGCAGAAGGCACGGATGCTAACTCCGAGAATCCGGTGTTCAGCTTCAACAAGTCAGGCTCGTATACTGTATCCCTGCTGGCCAGCAGCTTCTGTTCTGCCGTAAGCAAGCAGGAAACAACTATTATCGTTATCCACAAGCCGCTCGTCACTCTACCTGAGGCGCAAACTTACTGTGGACCACAAACCATAGCTTTTTCAGAAAACAATACCGCGCATACACCACTCTATGACGCTCAGTCCGGCACGATCAGCACCTACCGCTGGGAAGTAAATGGTCCAGCTGATGTGGTTTATGAAGAAGGAAGCTATACCGGTTCGGCCTATCCGACCATACGATTCACGGAGCCTGGCACTTACGATGTGAAAGTGATTGCAACCAACGAATGCGGTGACTCAGAAGAAGTTACACAGCAAATCACTATCGATGCTATACCTGAGCTTGAGCTGAGCGCTCCAAAAGAAGTAGTCTGTCTGAACAGCGGCATCATGCAGTTGCAGGCCTCGCACGAAGGCGGCACCTGGAGCGGTTCTGAGTATGTAACAGCTGATGGTCAGTTTAATCCGGCGGCTGTTGGCACCTATACCTTAACTTATACCTTTCGTGCTGGTGTGTGCGAGGTTTCCAAGACGATCACGATTACGGTAAATGATCTGCCAGTTGCCCCAACCGTGCAGCCGGTGGCGACACTTTGCCCAGGCAACACTGCCTTGTTACAGGTACTGCAGGTTGAAGGCAGCGTGCAGTGGTACGACCAACCAACCGGCGGTCAGTTACTGCACGAAGGCAGCAGTTTCCAGACAGCCGCACTAGATCAAACAACAACATTTTACGCCCAAACCACAGTGGAAGGTGGCTGCTCGAGTGTGCGCACGCCACTCAAAGTAGAGGTATATCCGGCCACTCCTGCTCCTGTAGTTGCTCCTGTTACCCTCTGTGGGGCAGGTAGTAGTGCTACGTTGGTGGCAGAAGGCAATGCCGGCGCCTACGAATGGTTTGCTGATGCGGCTGCTACTCAAGCTCTGGAGACAGGCAGAAGCTTCACGGCACACAACCTGCCGGAAGGCATCAGCACTTTTTATGTGCGTGGTGTGACGAACGGCTGCTACAGCCCGGTGGTAGCCGCAGTTGTTACTATTTTACCGGCCCTTGACCGTAATACACTGAACGAAGTAGCGGTGATCTGCGCAGGTCAATCACCCGCTCAGTTAACTGGTTCCGTTCCTAATGGCGGCAATGGCAGCTATACTTACCGCTGGGAAGCCAGTGTGACAGGCGCTGACGAGGGGTTTGAAGTATTAGCCGGCGCTACGGGCGCTACTTTCCAGCCGGGCATGCTCAACCGCACCACCTGGTTCAGAAGAACGGTCATGTCAGCAGGTTGCTCCCAGACCTCTGCCCCTATTGCTGTCACAGTTACGCCTGTTATCGATCAAAATACAATCACCGCCATTGCTCCTATTTGCGAAGGCGCAGAGGCCCCAACCCTGATGGGCAGCGAACCGACTGGCGGCACGGGCAACTATACCTATACCTGGGAGTACAGCACAACAGGCACCAGCGGGAGCTTTAGAGCAGCAACCGGCAGTAACCGGGAGCAGCACTTCAACCCGGGTGTGTTGAATGAATCCACCTGGTTCCGCCGCAAAGTGACTTCCGGCACTTGCCAGGAACACATCAGCGAAGCCGTAAAAGTGACGGTAGTGAAGCCGATCACGATGAACTTTGTATCGGTGCAGCAGAACACGATCTGCAGTGGCAGCACGCCATCTGTTATCATCGGCAGCATGCCCAAGGGTGGCACTGACCAGAAGACTTACCGCTGGGAGATGCGCACCGAGAACGGCAGCTTTGAACCAGCACTTGGCACCAACACAGGCCTGAATTATACCCCGCAGATCAACGACAAAACCATGTGGTATCGTCGTGTGGTGTCAGGCGGACCTTGCGGCGAAAATGTCAGCAGTGAAGTCCAGATACTGGTGCAGCCAGCTATTACAGGTAATACCATCCAGATCGCCGGACAGCCAGTTATCTGTGAAGGCACCGCTGCCGCGACCCTCACAGGTGCTCAGCCCACAGGCGGGAACGGTAGCTATACCTATCGCTGGCTTTATAGCACAACGGGACCAAACGCAACTTTCAATCCGGCTCCTGGCCAATTTACTGATCAAAACTACACCAGTCCTGCTGCCCTTATCCAAACCACCTGGTATATCCGTGAAGTGGTGTCAGGTGAGTGTATCAGCAACTCGGAGGTGATCGAAGTGACAGTTGTAGGCTTGCCAGCAGCACCGGAAGTAGCTCCTGTTACAGTATGCGAAGGCAGCTCGGCCACCCTGACCGTGAACAGTCAAACTACTAACACCTTCCGCTGGTACGCTAGCGAAACTGCGCAGGATCACCTATATGAAGGCTACAGCTTCCAGACAGAGGTACTGCACCAGACCACAACCTTCTTTGTAGAAGCAGTGAACGTGAATGGTTGCGGCAGCAGCGAGCGCCGCCCTGTAACCGTAACGGTCAACAAGCGCATCGACAGCAACAGTCTGACAGCCCCTAGTGCCCCAATTTGCGCCGGCCAACGTCCGGATGTACTGACAGGTACGACACCTACTGGTGGCAACGGCAGCTATACCTACCAATGGGAGCGTAGCGAGCAAGGTTCTGGTACTGGCTTCAGCCCAGTAGCGGGCGCCACTGCCGCTACTTATCAACCAGAGGCTTTGGAGACAACCACTTGGTTTAGGAGAGTGGTGCTGTCTGGTCCGTGTGAGGCGCACACCAGCCCTGCTGTGAAAGTAGAAGTGCTCCCAGCCATCAGCAACAACACGATTGCAGTTGAGAAGAACACAATCTGCGCAGGCGATGTGCTGCCACAAATAAAAGGTGCAGCGCCAGGAGGCGGCAATGGCAGCTATACCTATCTGTGGGAAAGCAGCCGCGATGGTCAGCACTTTACCGCCGCTGCAGGCACTAACAACCAACCTGACTACCAGGCCCCTGCCCCACTAACCGAGCGCATGTGGTACCGAAGAGTGGTGTACTCGGTTCCTTGCCAGCAATCGGTTAGCCCGGTTTTAGAGATCGTGGTGCAGCCGATAATTGCCAATAATTCTATCACCACACAATCGCATGCGGTGTGTGCGGGTGATACGCCAGACGAGTTAAAAGCTACCCGACCAACTGGCGGCAATGAGCAGCCGCTATACCTGTGGGAAAGCCGCACTGAGGGCACTGAATTTGCTCCAGCAGCAGGCAATAATACCGGTATGAACTACCAGCCAAGCCAGTTGGCAGAAACCACCTGGTTCCGCCGCAAGGTAGTGGCCGGCGAGTGCTTCAATACTTCAGCGGAAGTGCGCATCCTGGTGAATGCCGTCATTGCCAACAATACGATTTCAGCAGATCAGGTGATTTGTACAGGCACTGCTCCGGCCAGACTCACAGGCTCACAGCCTACCGGAGGTACCGGCAGCTATACCTATTACTGGGAAGCGGCAGGCACTGACGGTGTGTTCCGCAAAGTAAACAAAAGCGTGACTTCTGATCTTACGGTTGGCATCCTGACCACGACGACCTCTTTCCGCCGCATAGTGGAGTCCGGTCCGTGCCAGCAGGTGTCGAATGTGGTCACTATTACGGTATCGCCTGTTATCAGCAATAATACCATCGGCATGAACCAGAGTATCTTCCGAGGCCAGACACCGGCTCCGCTTTCGGGCACAAATCCAAACGGTGGCGCTGGAGCAGGCAGCTATACCTATCTGTGGGAGAGCAGCTATACCCAGCAGGGCGGCTACCAACCGGCAGCAGGTATAAACAACGGCCGTCATTATACCCCGGAGGCACTGCACGAATCGACCTGGTTCCGTCGCCGTGTGTTCTCAGGAGGTTGTGAAACCACATCCGATCCGGTGCTGATCGAGGTCCACAAAGGCGTGACGAACAACAACATCTACAGCGATCAGGTGATCTGTGCGGGCAACAAACCAGCAATGCTTAATGGCTCAGTACCAGTGGGGGGCGACGGACAGTTCCTATACCTGTGGCTGGCCAGTACAAAGAGCGCCAAAACGGGCTTCATGACGGCTACCGGCCAGAGCACGGGCAAAGACTACAACCCGGCGACCCTCACGCAGTCTACCTGGTTCCGCCGTGTGGTGCTTTCCGGCCCTAAGCCAGACACCAGTTCTGCTGTGTTCATCAGCGTGCGACCGCCGATGGCCAACAACCGCATCAGCACCAGCCAAACCGTTTGCTTTAGCACGGCACCATCTGTGTTAGTTGGTACCCTGCCAACAGGTGGTAGCGGCAACTATACCTATAGCTGGGAAAGCAGCACCAGCGGCCCGGACAATGGCTTTACGACAGCAGCTGGAAAAAACGATGGCAAAGATTTCCAGTCGGCCGGGCTTACCCAAACCACCTGGTTCAGGAGGATCGTGACGTCGGAGTCGTGTGAGCGCCTGGTGAGTGAAGCAATAAAAGTTACTGTAACCCCGCTGCCAGACATGCCGGTAGCCAGTGGCCACACCATCTGCCACAGTACTAAAACCACATTAACAGCAACCGGTAAAGGAGGGCGACTGGAGTGGTATAGCCAGGCAACAGGCGGCAAACCTATATTCGTCGGGAGCTCCTTTACAACGCCAATACTGACCAATACCACCACCTACTATGTACAGGAAGTAGCTTCGTCCTGCGCCAGTGAGCGTCGTGAGGTGACTGTAACAGTGCCGGCTCCAAGTGCCACCGCAGGTATAGACCAAACCCTGATGCTGGGCAGAAGTGTGCAATTACAGGCCAGTGGCGGTACAACCTATAGTTGGTCTCCGGCTGAAGGCTTGAGCGACCCGAATATCGCCAATCCACACGCGAAGCCCGAGAAAACCACGACCTATACCGTGACCGTGACCAACGAAGCGGGCTGCGTGTCTACGGACGAGGTTACGATTAGGGTGCAGCAGCTGGTTTACGTGCCGAACACCTTCACGCCAAACCAAGACGGTGTGAACGATGTGTGGGAGATCCTCAACATTGAACAATACCCGAACTGTAAAGTGCAGGTGTTCAACCAGTGGGGCAATACGGTATTCAGCTCCGAAGGCTATAAATTGCCATGGGACGGACGCCAGAACGGCAAGGAACTGCCTATCGCCACTTACTATTACCTCATTCAGCTTGGCAACCAGGAAAAACCGCTTTCAGGAAGTGTGACAATTGTTAAATAACAATCTATGAACAAACTTTTAGCTTTAGGATTTGTGCTTCTGCTGGCTACGCAGGCCATGGCGCAGCAAAAGCCGCAGTACTCGCAGTACACGCTCAACAATTACCTGCTCAACCCGGCGATTGCAGGTATAGAGGACTATGCTGACGTGAAGATCGGTACCAGGCAGCAATGGTCAGGCTTGGAGGGAGCCCCGGTATCGTACTACGCCACATTTCATGCGCCGATCATGAAAGAAGTTTCCCCTATTACAGCGGCTCAGCGCAACAGTTCACCGGCAAAAGAGGCTACCACCCAAAAACCAAAGTCCTACCGACGCATCAGGCCCCACCACGGTCTGGGCGCTATGGCTATGACAACTGCCACAGGCCCGCTCAAGCGCAGCAGTTTTAATGTGAGTTATGCCTACCACCAGCCCCTTTCGCGCACTTTACGTGTAGCTGCGGGCGTGTCGCCAGGCCTGATCCAGTATAACCTCGATCCGTCGGCCGTGCGTGTCATCAACCCAAACGATAAAGCAATAAACGATGGCAGGATCAACGAGATGAAGTTTGACCTGAACATGGGGCTGTGGCTTTACTCTTATAACTATTACATAGGTATAGCAGGGGCACAACTTGTGCCCAGCAAGCGCGAACACCTGACTACCGGTACCGCAACCGATAATAGTGGCCGACTACAGAAGCACTATTTCCTGACGGGTGGTTATCGTTTAGACGTGTCGCCTGGCCTGGCACTTATACCTTCGGTGATGGTGAAAATGGCGCAACCAAGCCCTGTGTCGATTGACGCTACGCTCAAGGCACTGTACAGCGATCGCATCTGGGCGGCAGCCTCTTACCGTCATAATGAGTCTGTGGCTGTGATGGCAGGTATAAACATCAGTTACCTGATGGACCTGAGCTATTCTTATGATGCCAGTGTTTCCCCTCTGGGGAGCACTAACTCTGGTAGCCACGAAGTGGTACTGGGCTTAAAACTGCGCAATACTGCTAAGATCATTTGTCCGCAGTGGGCTTGGTAAACGGCTTTTATACCACTTCATAAGTCTGAAAGAAATAGCGGCCGCAAGCCGCTATTTCTGTTAAAATACTTTTTGTTTTTGCAAAACTTTTATAATTTATTGCAGTATCTTACTAGACAATAGAAATTACTAAGATGTCTTTTAAACAGCTGACTGCATTTTTGTTGGGTCTGTGCTTTGTGGTGTTGGCAGCTTTACAATACCAGGGGCCCGATGCCGCTATCTGGATCGCTATATTCCTGGCTGCTGCTATCTTTAGCTTCACGACAGCTTTAGAGCGAATCAATCGTGTTATATTGTGGATGGCTTTTGTAGCCTATGCAGCGGCGGCCTATTATTTCTGGCCAGGCGAAGCTGCCTTGTCGCAAGGTATAGCAATCGTAAACGGTACACTCCGATTTTGGGCACTGGTTTTTGCATCTTTTGCCATGCTCCTTCTGGTTATCATCAGCAAACGAAGCACCAGCCTGCATCCGCCCCATGCGCCGGGCCATGTGACCGCCAAACTAAAAAAATGGGCAAACTGATATTTCAGTCTGCCCACTTCCTTTTCGAAAAACTTCAATCTGAGCAGTTAGCTATACCTGCTCTGCCTTGAAACCGGCTTTCTCCACTGTGCTTTTGATGGTTTGGGCATCCAAACTGTCGGTGTTCACTTCCAAAATTTTGTCCGGATTGTCAGTATCCACTTTCCAATCCTGCACCCCTTCCAGTTTATTTAAATGAGGTGTCACAGCTTTTATGCAGCTTCCGCAGTTAATGGTCGTTTTAAATTTATAGGTCTTCATATTTAACATAATATATAAACTGATTAATAATAATTCTTACAGTTTCTTGCCCCGCAGGCGCAGGCTGTTACTTACCACCGAAACGGAACTGAGGGCCATGGCGGCACCGGCCAGCATCGGGTTGAGCAGAAAACCTGTAAATGGGAACAGCAAACCGGCAGCCACAGGTATACAGATCACATTGTAGATAAAGGCCCAGAACAGGTTTTGCCGGATCGTGCGCACCGTCGCCCTCGAAAGGTTAATTGCGGCCGCTACCTGCACCAGGTCAGAGCGCATCAGCGTAATACCCGCCACATCCATGGCCACATCGGTACCGTGCCCCATCGCAATGCTGACATCAGCAGTGGCCAAAGCCTGTGCATCGTTTATACCGTCTCCTACCATGGCCACTACTTTGCCCTGCTCCTGCAGTTTCTTCACAAAATCAGCCTTATCGCCCGGCAGTAGTTCGGCTTCGTAATGGGTTATACCTACCTGCCGGGATACGGCGGCGGCTGTTTGAGCATTGTCTCCGGTGAGCATGTATACCTCCAGGCCGGCCTCTTTCATACGGGCTATACCTTCGGTGGCAGCTGGTTTTAACGGGTCACTCACCGCAAACACGCCCAGCGCTTTTTGTCCGTTGGCAAAGTATACGGCCGTTTTCGCGTTTTCCTGCAGTTGTCGGGCGGCATCAGCAAGTTGGCTCCCGATGCTTATACCTTCCTGGCGCAGCAGCTTTTCGTTACCCGCAAAGAATTTCTCTCCTCCAAAGCTTGCTTCCACCCCCATACCGGTTACGCTGTTAAAGTACTCCGGCTCCAGCGTAGCTATACCTTGCTCTTTGTAATAGGTATAGATGGCCTGCGCAATCGGGTGTTCTGACTTGGCCTCAATTGAAAAGAAAAGCTGCTCCAGTCGCTCCTGCTCTGTTACACCTTCGGCCCATACCACATCGGTAACAGCAGGTTTGCCCAAGGTGATCGTCCCGGTTTTGTCGAGCAGGATAGCATTTGCTTTGTAGGCATCCTCCAGGCTTTGCGCATCTTTGATCAAGATACCGTTTTCAGCACCCTTGCCCACGCCTACCATGATAGCAGTTGGCGTAGCCAGACCCAGCGCACAAGGACAGGCGATCACCAGCACCGAGATCATCGACACCAGCGCCTGCGATACGTACGCTTCGCCACCAAACACTACCCAGGCCAAGAAGGTCAGTATGGCGATCAGCAGCACAACAGGCACGAAAATACCCGCTATCCTATCAACCAGTTTCTGCACTGGTGCTTTGCTGCCCTGCGCCTCCTGCACCATTTTAATGATATGGGCCAGCATGGTTTCTCCACCTGTTTTGCGGGCAACTAGCTGTAAACTGCCTTTCTGGTTGATCGTACCGGCAAAAAGCATATCGCCCACCTGTTTCTGCACAGGCAAAGGCTCGCCGCTTAGCATACTTTCATCTACATACGAGCCGCCCGACAGCACTTCTCCGTCCACCGGCACCCGGTCGCCTGGCAACACCAGCACATGGTCCCCGATGCATACCTCTTCCAAGCGGATCTCTGCTTCCACGCCATCGCGCAGCACGCGCACCGTCTTGGGCTGCAGGCCCATCAGTTTCTTAATGGCGGCAGAGCTTCGGCTTTTAGCGCCCTCTTCGAGGTATTTGCCCAGCAAAATAAAGGCGATGATCACGGCCACCGCTTCATAATACACGTGCGGCTCCAGTCCCCGGCTCAGAAAGAACTGCGGATATACCGTATTGAACAAACTGAAAGTGAAGGCTATACCTGTACTCAGGGCGACCAGGGTATCCATGTTGGCGCGCAGGTATTTGGCCTGGCCCCAGGCGTTCACGAAAAAGTGACGGCCGGCCCAAAGCAGAATCGGCGCAGTAAAGGCCAGCATAGCCCAGTTGCCCCAGCTAAAGGTATTGTGAAAAAACATGCCCAGTACAAAAACCGGGAATGCCAGCACAGCTGCCAGGATGGTTTTGGTCTTGAGTACGGCCAGCGCCTTCTCCTGCCGCACATCCAATTCTTCCTCAGTGTGCTCTCCGATCAGCAGTTCAAAGCCGATCTCGTGCAGAGTATCGCGCAGCTGATCAGGCTTCACTTGCGCTGGCGCATAGGCAACCTGCACGGTCTTGCCCGCAAAGTTCACGTTGGCCTCCTGCACACCGTCCACTGTGCGCAGCATACTCTCGATACTTGAAGCGCAGGAGGCACAAGTCATCCCCTCTACCGGAAAAGTATCTTTTTTATAGGCTGTTTTTGCTAATGTTTCCATATTATGTTATTGGATTATCTCCCAATTAATACAAAGTTACGCCTCGTCTATGCTCCAGGTGTTACAATAATCTTTAAAAGGTTTACACATTTATTAAGATTTAATTATTTACTCTGTCATTATACAACATCATAATCACCTAAAAATCAGACAAATACAAATTAAAAAAGTAGGAATAATTGTTTTTAGTTGCATAATTGATTATGTTCGGAAATAAACACTGATAATAATCGGTGCAAAATCCGCTACCCAAGTACTTGCGCTGCGTAATTCAATAAGCACCTGCATCTCTCCTATGTTGAATCCAAATCAGCCTACGCACCTGCATGCAGCTTCGCGCACGACTTATCTTGTGTTGTTTGCATTCGCGTGCTTGCTGATTACGCTGCTTGTTTTAACTTCCTACACCTTCTTTCAGGCCCGTCAGGTTCAGCTTAGCCACAATGCTTATGTGGTGCAGGCGCTCCAGGAACTTGAGCTGATCGATGACCTGCAGTTCAACGACGATGCCATTCACAAAGCAGTCCTGCTGCATCTTACCACTGCCAGCAAAGCCGAAAAGGCCAGGTACGAGCAGGATATTCAGACTACACAACCGCACAATGCTGCTATCATCAGCCAGTTAATGGCTATGATAGAGAACGATCAGCGCAAGCACATACTCCGCGATTTCGAAATTGAAGCAGCTGCGCATGACACCCTGATCTCGCACCTGCTGCAGCTGAGCCGCAGCGGAAAAATAGCAGAGGCGCTTGCCTACAACCGCACGGTGATCACTCCCGCATATGAGCAGCACCAGACAAATCTCAACAAGCTGAGCGAAAGTTTACGCCAGGCTACCCGACAGAACAGTCAGCTGGCATCGCAGTCCATTTCTTCGTTCATCGACAACCACAGGCTGATACTGGCCATTATAGTGTTGATGAGTATCACAGCACTGCTTTTGCTTCGCAACGTTATCCAGCGGCTCCGGCACGACAACAAATTACTCAATGCCGAAGTGGAGAAAAGGCAGGAACTACAAAAAGCCTTGCTCGACAGCCAGCTCCAGTACAAAATGCTGTTTGACCTGAACCCGATGCCCATGTGGGTGTATGACCGGCTCACCATGCAATTTCTGGATGTGAATGAGGCTGCCCTGCGCGAGTATAGCTACAGCAGGGAAGCATTTCTATCGCTTAACATATTAGATATCAGACCAGAGGAGGACGTTCCGCTCTTAAAATTAAGGCTGGACCAGATAGAAAAGTTGGAATCGCGACAGAGCAGGATGCGACATAAACGCAGCGATGGCAGCACGTTTAAGGTCGAAGTTATTTCTCATGCTCTTCCTCGCATCGGCGAAAGTATGCCGCGGCTGGTGGTTGCCATAAACGTAGACGAGCGCCTGGGGATGATTGAAAAGCTGCATACAAGCGAGCAACAGCTGCGGGAAATAAGCTCCAGCATACCGGGAGCCGTTTTTCAGCTGGAGATGATGAGTCAGTCCCAATACCACTTCACGTTCGTCAGCGATGGTATCCGGGATCTTTTCCATATAAGCCCTGAAGAGGTATATAACAGCGCGACAGCACTATACCGGCATATTGAGCCCGAAGACATCCCGCAGCTGCTGCAGGCCATCAGCGACTCATACCAAAACTTATCTCCTCTAGTAGTAAGTTTCCGGATCAGGCAGCCACAGGCCGGCAAATGGAAATGGGTACAAACCCATGGGCTTCCTACCTGGAAAGAGGAAAGCCGTGTGATCTGGAACGGTACCCTGATCGATATTACAGACCAGATCATAGCACAGGACAAACTGATGGCGAGCGAGGCTAACCTGAGGGCTCTGCTTGACAGCTCACCCCAGGCAATCTACCTCCTCGATGAATCCATGCACATTGTGATGTGCAATGCTGTGGCCAGGAAAGACGTGCAAAACATGCTGATAACCGATCTGAAAGCTGGTATGGATTTTCAGGAGCTGGTATGTGATGAAAAAGTACAGCAGTTCCGGGAGCAGCACAAACGGGCCATGAAAGGCGAGACGATCCTGTATGAAGACGGCCATGGCGATTTCTGGCATGAGATAGCACTTCGCCCTGTACTCGGGTCAGATAACCGCGTGCTGGCCGTTGCCCTGAGTGTGCTCAATATTTCGGAACGCAAGCTGGCTCTGGAAACCATCAAGCGCAACGAGGAGCAACTGGCGCGGGCACAGCAACTGGCACAGCTCGGCAACTGGGAGCTTGACATAGAGCGCGACGTAATCACCTGGTCTGACAGCGTATACAACATTTACGGTATCAGCAACATGTCCTTTGTTCCGTCGCGACAGAATGTTATGCATTTTGTACCAGAGGCTGAGCATGCACATTTACTGGCAGCCATAGAAGAAGCTTCTGAAAAGAACAGGATTTTATCAGTAGAACACACCATTGTACAACCTGACGGCACCAGGCGCACCGTTTATGAAATAGGCGAGCCAGAATATGATGCCGACGGCAGGTTGGTGCGCTTTCACGGTTCTGTACAGGACATCACAGATCGTAAAAGAACAGAGCAGGAAGCACTGAAAGCAAAAAATCTGCTGCAATCAACGCTGGAGAACATCCCGGAAATGATTTTTTCAGCAGATTCATCGCTTAGCATGCTCTATGTGAGTCCGCAATGCCACGAGCTGACAGGTTATACCGAAGAAGAATTTATAAACCAGCCCGACCTCTGGAATAATGCCATTCACCCCGAAGACAGGGTGTACATGGAGCAACACATACTGCCAGCCCTAAACAGAGGGGAACCGCTTCACTACGAAATGCGCATTATAACAAAGGATAAGCAGTGTAAATGGCTGATGCTGCGGGTCTCGCCCAGAAAAGATGAGAAGGGGCTGGTGTACCGCATCGATGGCTCTGCCTCGGACATGACTTCGTATAAAGAGGCGCAGCAGAAACGCGACGAACTCACCGACCAGTTGCTGAAACAGAATCAGAACCTGCAGCAGTTCGCCTACATTGTGTCGCATAACCTGAGGGCTCCTATTGCTAACATACTGGGCCTTACCACCATCTACAACAAGCACAAGCCCGATTCGCCTATGAACCCCCGGGTGATTGAGAACCTGTTTAAATCTGCAAAACTCCTCGATACAACGATACGCGACCTGAATGACATCCTCACGATCAGGAGCGAACTCAACAGTTTGCGGGAAGAGATGAGGTTTGAGAGTGTGTTCAAAGAAGTATATGAGAGTCTACCGGCAGAATTGCTGGGTGAGCACATGTGGTTGGAGCGGGACTTTGAAGAGGCGCCTACTGTTATAGGTGTTCGAAGTTATGTGCACAGTATTATGTACAATCTTATAACAAATGCTTTGAAATACCGATCGCCTGACAGAAATTTGCATCTGCGGCTTAAAACTTTCACTATTCCTAACTATATTTGTCTCAGCGTAACAGATAATGGTCTCGGAATCGATCTGAGTAAGGACAAAGCAAAGGTTTTCGGTTTGTACAAGCGATTCCATTCTCACGGAGAAGGACGGGGTTTGGGGTTACACCTTGTCAAAACCCAGACTGAGCTGCTAGGCGGCAAAGTGGAAGTAGATAGCCAAGTGAATGTGGGTACTACTTTTAATATTTATTTTAGACACACCCTGTAGTAATGAATACATTGAAAAGAGTTGTTTTGATTGATGATGATGAGGTAAATAATTTTGTTTGCGAGAGCATCATCCGAAATGAGAACTTTGCAAAGGACGTCTTCAGCTTTCAAGGCGCTGAAGAAGCCCTTGATTTTTTGAAATCTTCTGTTGAATCAACCGGAGACAAATTTCCTGATCTGATCTTTCTAGATATTAATATGCCGGGAATGGACGGTTGGAATTTTATTGAGGAGTACCGCAAACTGCCGGAGTACGCGACCCAAAAGTGCAGCCTGTTTATGCTTTCCTCGGCCGTGGACCGCAAAGACATTCAGTGTGCCCGCAGCCACAAAGAAGTAAAAGAATTTTTCTCGAAGCCACTTTCCCCGGAAATCCTCGAATTCATTAAAGAAGAATTTTTGGTGCGTGTAGAGTAAGCTTCCCCCTTCAGCAGCAAAAGCGCATGCCCCGTCTTTACCGACTTAGCATGCGCTTTTGCTTTTTGGAAGTTCTCCCCATTTAGTAGTGTCTTAATGCTTCTTATACCTGCAGATCTTTTCTGATCCTGCTATACCTTAGTTTACATTATCAAGCGGCTTCCGCATTGGAGCTGCGGCTTTCTTGTATTCTGATGGCGACATGCCGGTTACCTGCTTGAACTGGCCCGACAGGTGCGCTACGCTGCTATACCCTAACTCAAAGCTGATCTGACTCAGACTCAACTCGTTGTAGGCCATAAGTTCTTTTACCCGTTCTACTTTCTGCAATACCACGTAGCGTGCAATTGTGAGCCCCTCCTCCGCTGAAAAGAGCGCACTCAGGTAGTGGTAGTCACGACCGAGCTGCTGTGCCAGGTAGTCCGAAATGTTGATCTTCAGGTTCTCCACCTCACCCGAGCGGATCAGTTCGATGATGGCGATCTTGATCTTCTCGACGAGCTCCGCCTTCTTGTCTTCTATCAGCTCAAAGCCATTCTCCTGCAAGGCCTCCCGTAGTTGTTGCATTTGTTCGGCTGAGGGTTCCTGTTCAAGTTTCACTTCGCCCAATTGTATGGCCAGTGGCTGTAAATCGAGCTTGTCGAGTTCCTGGGTTACCACTTTAAGGCAACGGGGGCAAACCATGTTGCGGATGTGTAATGTATGTGGCTGTGTCATTTTATCTATGTTGACATTTTTACAGGACAGCTATACCTGAAAACAACATTCTGCCTTGGGTGCATACCTGCCTATACCTACGCAAATCTAACAAAACATATCACCCCACCACACCTGGTACCTGCTGCAAATCATGCCGCGCCCCGGCGCCTGTTTTGAATTATTACAATACACTTCCTGTTGTAGCCTTATTCACCCCAGCTATACCTGCTAGCGGTATGCGGGGCTCACAAATAAAATAAGAGCAAGCCGGAATAATAGACTTACCTTTGTAGCTTGCAATAATCAATCATACATGACATTTAGCGAATTAAATTTAATAGAACCGATCCTGAAGGCGCTTCAGGCAGAGGGCTATACACAGCCTACGCCTATACAGGAACGTGCTATACCTCATCTTTTGGCGGGCACCGATGTGCTTGGCTGCGCCCAGACGGGTACAGGCAAGACCGCTGCCTTTGCCATACCTGTGCTGCAGATGCTGCACAACCAGAAAAACAGAGCACCCAAAACGATCAAAACGCTTATCCTGACTCCTACACGGGAGCTGGCCATACAGATAAATGAAAGCTTTGCCGCTTACGGCAAAAACACCGACGTGCGCCATACCGTTATTTTCGGTGGTGTATCGCAGCATGCGCAGGTACAGGAACTGAAGCGTGGCATCGACGTGCTCATCGCTACGCCAGGCCGCCTGCTCGACCTGATCGGTCAGGGTTTTATTTCCCTGAAGCATGTGGAATTCTTTGTGCTCGATGAAGCAGACCGTATGCTCGACATGGGTTTTATCCATGACATCAAGCGCATTATACCAATGCTACCGAAGCAGCGCCAGTCGCTGTTCTTCTCTGCCACGATGCCTCCTGTTATTCAGGCGTTGGCCGATACTATCCTGGTAAACCCGGTGAAGGTAGAGGTAACTCCTGTGTCGTCTACAGCTGAAAAAGTTGGGCAAACGGTATATTTTGTAGAGAAAAACGATAAGCGCGACCTGCTGCGTCACCTGCTTTCTGATCAGGATATAGAACGCGTGCTGGTGTTCACCAGAACAAAGCACGGCGCCGACCGGGTTGTGAAGGATCTCAACAAAGTTAACATACAGGCAGAAGCCATTCATGGCAATAAATCGCAGAATGCGCGTCAGCGTGCTTTAGGTAATTTTAAGGCAGGTGCAACACGCGTGCTGGTGGCGACAGATATAGCCGCCCGAGGTATAGATGTGGAGGAGCTGTCGCACGTAATCAATTACGAGTTGCCAAACGAGCCCGAAACGTACGTACACCGCATTGGTCGTACAGGCCGTGCCGGCAACGAAGGTATAGCACTGTCGTTTTGCGATGAAGAAGAACGCTATTACCTGCACGATATCCAGAAGCTGATCAACAAGCAGATCAAGGTAGATGCAGACCATCCGTTTGCTTTGCCGAAGCACTTATCGGTGAACCTGGAGAATGCCAAGAAACCGAAAGGCCCGGCTGGCAGAGAGCCCCGCAACAAAACAGCTTCTAGCAACAGCAACCGTGCTGCAAGTGGTAACAAACCATCCGGAAACGGTAATAACCGATCAGGCAGAAGCGAAGGAAACAGCCGTGCAACAGCAAGCGCAGGCACTAGTAGCCGCTCAGCTAACGGCAACCGCAGAAACTGGCGCGATAAAAAAGGCAGTGGTCAAAGCAGACCATCCGGAAATCTGGAATACTAGCCTTTCGTAACATAAAAAGCCCCGCCTCTTCGTAAAGAGGCGGGGCTTTTTGCTATATTCAGGTATAGGCTATACCCTAAATGCGGCTTTGGTCGCTGTCGTTGGGTTCAGTGTCGTTCTCGCCAAAAGGCTGCTGGCGGGTGCGAATCCCGTTTACATCATCGTCCATGGCCGTATCGCTGCCCTCGTATTCAAAACCGGGGCCCTGGGCAAATTCCTCTGTACTCTTAGGGTTATTGGCGCCATAGCCGGTCGTTTCGTTTCCCTGTATGTGCAGGTTTTCCAGACTGTCTTTCTGGTCGTCTCGCTCCAGCGCTCCTCCATACCCTACGTTGCGCTTGGCAGACGGATCGGGGCTGTTGCCCATGGTCTGGCTTTTGCGGTGCTCATCGTTTACATTCTTAGGCCTGTTGGGCGTGTTCTGTATATCTTCATCTCTGGTTGCCATAATTCAATTCGTTTGTTTACCTGTGTATACGCTCCCCCCGGAGATCAGTTAGGTATAACAATTTTTACTTAACATAAAAATTCAACCAATCACTTTTATACATCTCCCGTTTCTTTCAATTATCTTTGAGCGAAATAAGATAAGCCGATGGCACGTATGGCAGCCCGATAGCGTTACAGAAAGAACCGGCAGCAAAAAAACTTATGAAACTATCAAAAATATACGATCCGCGGGAAATGAACTCTTACCAGTTTGTGGCCATGACGGGCCTGGTAATGACCATTCTGGCGAACGTCATCTTATTGTTCATCGGTAAGACAGTGGAGAATTTTAATGCGCTATACCTGTGCTGGTTTGTTTTCTTTGGGGCGGGTACCATCGCCAATTTCAACAGCAAGCCCGGTGACCACGATCATCACCACCATCATTAAATAGAGCCATCAGGTATAGCTTACTGCTTCAGGAACTCCAGCAGCGCTTTGTGAAACTGGTCCGGCGCCTCGATGTGCGGGATATGCCCCACCCCGTTTAACTCCAGCAATCGTGCGTTAGGTATTGCACCGGCCGTCTGCTGGCCCAATTGCGGATATTGCCCATACAGCTTCCGCTCCTCCTCACTTTTGATATAGGCCTTGCCTACCACCGTGCGATCCTCCAACCCGATAGCCAGCAGCACCGGCATTTTCAGGTCGCTGAATTCATAGACCACCGGTTGTTCGTAGATCATGGCATAGGTATGCGCAGCCACGCGGGCTACTTGCGGGTAATCCGGACTGCGCAGCTGTGCGGCAGGTATACGCACCCACTCTTCGTAGGCTGGCTTCCAGGAGGTATAGTAGGTTTTATGATAGTCGCCAATACCTGCCTCCGTACGTTTCAGCTCATCCTGGTATAACTCGTCCAGACTCTTGTACGGCACCATGCGGCGGTAATCTTCCAGCCCGATCGGGTTTTCGAGTACCAGCTTAGCGGTTGTTTCCGGATACATGAGTGCAAAGCGTGTGGCGAGCATGCCGCCCATGGAGTGCCCGACTACCGCTGCTTCCCTGATTTTGAGATGATCCAATAGTTGACGCGTGTGCTGCGCCAGTTGATGAAAGCTGTAATGCACTTCCGCCTTGTCTGACTTGCCGAAGCCCAGCTGATCCGGCACTACGACCCGATAGCCTTGCCCTGCCAGAAAATTCATCGTTTGCTGCCAATAGGCTCCCAGAAAATTCTTGCCATGCAGGAGCACCACTGTCTGCGGATTTTTGAAACTGGTGGGCGGAGACACATCCATGTAAGCCATCCGATACTTCTGCCCCTCCTGCTCCACTTCCAGGTAATTGACCGGGTAACGGTAGGCGTAGTCGCTCAGAGTGGCATTGTAGGTCCGCTGCGATTGTGCCGCAGCCGGAAAATGGAAAAGCAAAAGGAAGAAGAAGGGGTATAGCAAGTTTTTCATCAGCGCAGGTATAGGTCCAGCTCTTTTTACTTTGTGTAGGCCCTAAGAGTTATCATACAAAAGCCCGGCACTTCGGGCGCCGGGCTTCTCTACTGAATCAATCTATTTTACGGTATGTTTACTTGTTCTATTGCACCAGTATTTTTTTGGTATGATAACGGTCTCCCTGCGCTAGCTGCAGGAAATAAAGGCCCCGGCCAAAAGGCGTCAGGTCGATGTCGCGTTCATAAGTTCCGGTCAGGTTTTCTACCGTGTCCACAAACACTTCCCGGCCTTTGTCATCCATTACCCGCACCACGGTGGTACCCTTGTTTTTGAGTGAAAACTTCAGGTTGAAGCGCCCGTTGTTTGGGTTTGGAGAGAAGTGGATCTCTTCCATTTTCAACTCTTCCCGTGACTTCATTTCGACGGGAGCGCCCGTGGCCTTCAACTGTTCTTTATCAGCTTTCGTCACATCCTCCACTTTGGCCTTGCGCACAATAAAAATAGCCCGGCCGGGTCTGGCAAAGTGGAAACCTGCCTCCTCGCCTGTCACCTCTTCCTCTTTTCCGTCACGATCGATGCGGTATACCTTCTTCTGACCGTCTTTTACAATCACTTTAAAGTTCACATTCTCGTGCAGTTTCATCAGCGAGTCGATGCGCTCCTGGCTTGGCATCGCGCTCACAATAATGCGCTCTATCTCTTTCGGGTTGATGTTGATGGCCTTGCCCATTTCTTCGAAATGAACAAAAGCGGAATCAGGGAAACGTTGCATAAACACCCGTGGTCCAGCACCCATCAGCAGCGAGTCGCCCTGTATGACCTTGAAGCGCTTCACCATCTCTTTGCTCAGGCTATCGGCCGACAAAGTGAGCACATGCACCTCTTTCATGGCTCTTCTCATAGCGGTGTCGGCTTTAAGGCTGTGCACTCTGGCTTTAAATACCGCATCCCCCTCCTTGCCCAAGGTATAAGCTCTTATTTTCTCGTCCATCAGACGCAATTGCGCTGTATCGAGCCGGGCAGCTTTCAGGGCTTTGGCAATGGCCTCTTCCGTCTCGGCTGTAATGGTAGTGTCGATAACCTCCGTTTTGCCATCCACGGTACGGATCATCTTGATGTGCATTTTACGCTTTTGCTGTCCTGACTCCTGTGCCAGGGCACCGTACAGGGGAAGAAGTCCCATCAGCAAGGCCAGGGCCAGTCTGAGCAAGGGTTGGAAGTTGAGGAAGAGATTCATAGTGATCAGGTATAAGAGGTTAGTGAATCGTTTCTACAAATGTACGCTAGCCCGGATCTCCCAAGCGTTAAAGCCAGGTTAAAGTCTGTTAATGAAAAGTTAAAGTAATGGACAAGCCAGACGAAATACGTAAATTTGTGATGTGAGTAAGCTGACTATCATAGGTGTTATCGTGCTGATGAGCATATCGTTACTAGGTATGGTCGGACTTCAGCTGTATTGGATTTCGGATGCCATACAGGTGAAGCAGGAGCAGTTTGACCGCAGCGTACACGAAGCACTAACCCGTGTAGTGGAGAAGCTGGAAACGCAGGAGGCCGTGTCGGCGGTGGCAAGCGGGATAGCTACGCTTCAACAGCCCACTACAGAACCTGCTCCGGAAACAAAAACGCAGCCTGAGGTAACCTTCATTAAGAACAGCCAGGTCGAGGCTGATGACCAGCCCCACACTATTAACAAGCCTATCCCGCCGAGCAAACCCACAGGTATAGCCGCCACGCAAAAGCAGCCGGAAGCACCCAAGCTGGCCAGCAGTATAAAAGCCCGCCCCTTTCCCAATGCCGGCGGTCACAAATTCCGGGTTGAGTTTAATGCCCTGGACTCAGCTATGCAACAAATGCTGGCTGACGGAATTCGTATGCCCGCTATGCCAGCCTTCCCGATAGAACATATGCAGTACATGGCGGCCTGGCAGGCACAGGCAGATTCTATGCAGGCCCGTGCCCAGCGCATGAGCCAAAACAACGCACTGCGGATAAGGCGACTGGCAGATAGTACAGTCAGGTATAGCCGCCAGGTTAACGGCCGCAGTCTGCACTTCTCTGCCGATACCCTGCAGTTCATTGCCCTGCAACTAGACAGCCTTCGCCGAAACAATTACTTTAGCCAAACGCTCTCTCCCTCCGAAATAGCCTCTATTAATGTGAGGAAAGACAGCGTGTTCATTTTCAGAAAAGGCAGTGTAGCCCGCGGCAGCAACAACCTGACGGAGGCAACAGCAGCAGACCCGACTATTATCACAGGGAGTAAAATTATCTTCCGGAGTATTCACAGGCCGGAAGAGAAAAAGTCCGTGCAGGAAACTTCCCCTCGCTTGGCAGTGCGCCAGGTAAGGGAAAAACCGATCGCTATACCTGATGCTACCGTTAAGGCTGCACAAAATGCAGCAAAGGCCAGTGTGGCCACACCTGATCCTGCCAAAATAGAGGCGAAAAAAGAAAAACTGAACGATGTAGTTGAGAAAATGGTGGTGGAATATGTAGCGAAAGATGTTCCCCTGGAGCAACGCATGGATTTCGACGACCTGAAGCCCATGCTGCAAACCGAACTGCAGGACAAAGGCATCGCACTGGATTTCGGCTACTGGGTACTATCCGACCAGCAGGATACGGTAGCGGCCAGCCACTTGCCGGTCAGCGGTATTAATACCTTTGCCACTTACAAAGCCAGCCTGTTCCCCAACGACATTTTTGATAAATCTGACTACCTCGCCGTATACTTTCCTGACAGCCAGGCCTACGCCATCAGGTCACTATGGATGATGCTGGGCTTTTCTGCACTCTTTACCCTGATCATGGTGGCTACTTTTGGCACCACCATTCACATCATTTTCAGGCAGAAGAAACTCTCCGACATGAAGAATGACTTCATCAACAACATGACGCACGAGTTCAAAACACCGATCGCCACTATCTCGCTCGCCGCCGACGCCATCTCAAATCCCAAGATTTACGCCCGCCCGGAAAAGGTACAATACTATACCGGCATCATCCGGCAGGAAAACAAACGCATGAACGCCCAAGTGGAGAACGTGTTGCAGATAGCCCGACTCGAGAAGAACGACTACGAGATGAACCTGATCCGGACCGATCTGCATGCTCTGGTGCTCAAAGCCGTTGAAAGCATATACCTACAGGTAGCAGAACGCCAAGGCACCATCATAACCGATCTGCAAGCCACGGGCCCGGATATTGAGCTGGACGAAGTGCATTTTTATAACGTCATCTGCAACCTGCTGGACAACGCAAACAAATACTCCCCGGGTCCTCCTGCCATCCGCATACATACCTACAATACAACTGGCGGCATTTTGTTGGCTGTGGAGGACAAAGGGATGGGTATGACACGGGACGCACAGCTGCGCGTATTTGATAAGTTTTACCGGGTGCCAACCGGAAACCTGCACAATGTAAAAGGCTTTGGCCTGGGACTCAGCTACGTGAAGGCCATCGTAAAAGCCCACAACGGAACAATAAAACTGCAAAGCGAGCCCGGCAAAGGCAGCCGGTTTGAAATATTTATACCTGCAAGCGCTTAACCCTGTATGCAACAAAAACCGGAAAAGCGTATCTTTAACGAATTGCCTATACCTGAATCTGGCACCATATGAGCGACAAAGGACTGAACATACTGCTTGCCGAGGACGACCCCAATTTCGGGATTGTGCTGCGCGACTACCTGGAGCTGCATGACTACGAGGTAACGCTGTGCCCCGACGGTTGCCAGGCCATCACGGCCTTTCGGAAAGGAAGCTTTGACCTTTGCATACTCGATGTGATGATGCCTGGTAAGGATGGTTTTACGCTGGCCCGCGAAATCAAAAAACTAGAGCCTGAGATGCCCCTCATTTTCCTGACGGCCAAAGCGATGCGGGAGGATATGCTCGAAGGCTTTAAAATCGGTGCCGACGACTACATCACCAAGCCGTTTGACTCGGAGGTGCTGCTTTACAAAATAAAAGCAATTATGCACCGCAAGGGTGGAAACCCAATAACAGAAAAGCCGGAAGTAACTGAATATACTATCGGGCAATATCGTTTCCAGTACAAGCTGCGCCTGCTGCATTACAACGGCGATATACAGAAGCTTTCACCAAAAGAAGCCGAACTGCTGCGCCTGCTTTGCCAGAACCTGAACGACGTGCTGCCACGCGAGGAAGCGCTGCTGCGCATCTGGCACGAGGACAGTTACTTTACTGGTCGCAGCATGGATGTATACATTGCCAAACTTCGCAAATACCTCCGCCAGGACCCTACAGTAGAAATCATTAACATACACGGGCAAGGCTACAGATTGTGCGCTCACAACGGGGTAATGTTATAAAATGAAACAGGCCGCTACCAGAAGTAGCGGCCTGTGTGTTTCACCAAAACACTATTACAAACAGTTAAATTCTTTTCTTAGAAAGTAAATCCTACAGAGGCTTTGATCACCCGGTTGAAGGTATCGAAGTTACGGTTGGCGTCTACAGTTGTCAGGCCGTAGTCGTATCCGGCGCTTACGTTAAAGCCACTGGCAAAGCGGTAGCCTATACCTCCTGTTGCCGCCACATCCAGCTCACGGAAACCGCTGTTTACGTCCCACTCCTGGTTCAGGGCGTTGAAACCCAATGCTCCGGCCTTAACATGAACTTTGTTAGAAAGCAGGTATGAGAACTGAGGTCCGGCAAAAATATGGAAGCCCTCACCTATGAAAATCTTTGCCAGAATCGGCATGTCAATGTATTCGGCTTTGTTGGTCACGGTAACTCCAGCATTGAGGAAGTCGAACTGCTCCATCGGGATTTTACCTGTCAGGCGCATCCCTTTCTGAGAATACAGCAGACCTGGCTCAATCTCGAAACCAGGTGCGACAGGTATAGACACCACACCCCCTACATGAAAACCTTCCCGCATCTCACGGTTAAGGGCTCCGTTGGTCATCTCCATCAGATCCTGGGCAGTATTGATGGTTTCGCCCTGCCATTCCGATAAGTTTACACCCGCTTTTATACCGATGCGCACGGGCTGCTTCTGCTGCGCATTTGCCTGAGTTGCCGCCATTCCCAGAACGACGGCCAGTAGTAGAAATATCTTTTTCATCACTCCTATCCTTTATTGGTTGAAATCCTTTTAAACTCTAAGCTGCGCTGCTTGATGAGGGATATGAAAGAACCGTGCCAATTTGTAATCAGGTAAATGAAAAAAAGTTCATAAACAGGTATAAATAATTCAAAATCAGTTAATTATGATTATAAAATAATTTATACACTCAGGAAACAGCACAAAAATACCCTTGCTTAATTGTTCTACATGTTTGGCTATCGACCTGTTTGCACCTTACCTTTGCAGGCCCTCAACAACAGGTATAGACTAGGTATAAAGGCAAAGCAGATGAACGACAAAAGACAGGTACGGCTGAACAGGCTGGCTGTGCACAGAGTAGGCAACAAGGCAAAAGAAGAGGGCGTGATCGCTTCAAAAGAACTGGTCGATCTGCGGGATGAGCAACTGACGGACTTACTGACGAATTACTTTCTGGCTCCCTTTAAGCAGGAAGAGTTTTTCCGTTTCCATCATACCTCTGACCTGGCCCTGAACGAAATGTTCGCCTATGCGGCCCTGATGTTCACGGAACCACAAAAGTTTCTGGAGTATTCGGTGCATGTGCTCAACCACCTGTACGAGCAATCGGACCACCCCAAAGTAAAAAGCGGCGAACTATACGTGGTGCATCTGTCTGGCTGTCTGATGGAAGACGACATTGTGGACGCAATCGGCATTTTTAAGTCGGAGAACAAAGATACGTTCCTGACCTTCCAGGAAGATGACGATGACCTGAGCATGAATTACCATTTCGGGGTGAACATTAAAAGTGTAGACAAAGGCTGTTTAATTTTCAATACCCAGGCTGAGGATGGTTTCCGAGTGAAAATCGTGGATGCCAACAGCACCGACGCCGTGTTCTGGAAAGAGGATTTCCTGCACGTCACTGAACTCAAGGATACCAACTTTAACACCAAGACAGCGCTTAACCTCTGCAAGGATTTCTCGGAAGAAGTGTTTGCCCAGACCGACAGCAAAAAGGCCCAGGTCGACTTCATCAGCCGCTCCGTGGACTACTTTTCAAAAAGCGAAACTTTTGATCTGGAGGAGTTCACGAGCAGCGTAATAGACCAGCCAGAAACGGCCGAACGATTCAAGAATTATACCCAGGCCTTTGCCGAAGAGCGCGACATCGAGGGCTTTACGGACTTTGCCATCAACAAAAACACGGTGAAGAACATGAAGCGCAAGTTCCGCAACTTCATCAAACTCGACACCCAGATCGAAATCAAGTTCAGTGGGTATAACCCGGAACAGAGCGAGCAATATGTAGAACGCGGCTTCGATCAGGAGCGTGGTATGCACTTCTACAAGGTGTACTTCCACTCTGAGTCATAGCGTTATGTGCCGGACAAGCAGGTATGGAAACTATACCTGAACGCCCTTTGTTGCTGATTAGCCTGCACCAAAATACCGGAACAGTATTTGATAGAGAAGAAAGCACCTATGATTAGCTTTAAAAGAGATATGAAAAAATCAGTTCTTGCCACTTTACTTTTTGCCTTCGTCGCGACCGCCTTATTTGCACAGGGACCCGCTCAAAAGGCTGGTACAACACAAAGCGCACCCTCGACATTGGAACAGCGCGCCGATGAGATAACGGCAGGTATGGTAAAGAACCTGCGCCTAAGCCCGAAACAAGCGACCGCACTGAAGGACGTAAACCGCAACAGCATGAAGTTTGCCGAGGAGGCACGCAAAAAGCATCGTGATAATCCACCTAAACTGGCCGCGCAAATGGACATGATCAGCCAGACAAGGCTTTCGCAGATCAAAGACATCCTTACTGAGCAGCAGTTTGCCCAGTACCAGTCACGCCGCGAAGAGAAGATGGGCGTGCCACGCGAAGCCAGAACTAACCCCAGCCAGGGCCCCGGCCAGCAGTACGACAATAATTACTAGATGCTACAGTAAAGCGTTTTAACGGAAAAGCATGGCATGCGCCATGCTTTTTTTATTTTAACCTACCCGTCGGTTTTCAGGCTGACTTAGCCGCTCTTCCAACTCCAGGTCGGCAGGTACAGCCGTAGCCGCCACATGCAGGGTTGGCGCCACATCAATTGTCTCCGTTTCCTGCGTTGTCCGCGCATCCCGCTCCCGCTGATTGGCCGTTACAACAGTGCCGGGCGGCTTGAACAGGATATCCCAGGCCTCCCTGAGTGAGCGGGCATACCTTAGGTCTTTGAAGATATCCACCCATTCATGAAAAACAAGATAGAAGGGGTTGTAGGACGAAACCGGGGTAGTGAGTCCGTAGGTTGGCTTTTCTTCTTCCTTTTGAAAAGTACCGAACATTCTGTCCCAGAAAATAAAAGTGGATCCGTAGTTTTTGTCGATGTACTTGGGGTTTGAGCCATGGTGTACGCGGTGATGCGAAGGCGTCACGAAAATATACTCAAAAGGCGCAGGCAACTTCCGGATCAGTTCTGTATGCACCCAAAACTGGTAGAGCACCGCTAGTTGATGGCAAACAAAAAACGTGAAGGGATCAAAGCCCAGAAAAGGCACCGGCAGGAAAAACAGGAACTTAATGGGCGCTGTCCAGCTGGTGCGCAGGGATATCGCAAAATTCATTTTCTCGGAAGAGTGGTGCGTTACATGTGTTGCCCACCAGAGCCGCTGCTCGTGCGATATGCGGTGTGCCCAGTACCTTAAAAAATCAACTGCTATAAATCCGACCACAAAACCCCACCACGACCTGGGTATAGCCCATGGCACAGCATTGTATATCATCATAGAAGCAGTGAAAAACACGATCTTCAGACTGGCACCCACGATGGCGCTGCCTGCACCAATCCCGAGCGCAGCCATAAAGTCCTTTTTTTCATAATAATTCCGCTTCTTTTTTACGCCTACGTACCATTCAATCAATACAGAGGCTATAATAATAGGTGCCGCCAGGTGCATAATAGTTATGTTGTCCAGCTCTGCTAGTTGATCCATTGTAAATACTTTTTTCTCCATAAGCTATTCGTTCGTGCACAGGTATAGCCTTTAGTAACGACGCCTTTCGCAAAGGGTTAAGTAAGAAAATACCGGCAAGATCCTGCTCCATAGTCCGGAAGACAGCTCCTTTGGACTTAAAGTACAGGGTCAAAGGCTATCTCAAACATTGATTTTATGGAAAAGCCTGCGTAATCTTGTCAAAAGGTTTAGCTATATGAACATCCGTAAAAAAGTAAGAATGCACATACCTGCCGGCACGGATCGCTATGCCGCCATCGCCTTATTTGTGAAAGCCGCCGAGAAGGAAAACTGGAGCGAACAGGAAATCCAGTTTGTGATTGATGAAGTGGTAGAGGCCGAGGACAGTGCCAAAGGTATGGAAGCGCTGCAGTACTATCTTGCATAAAAAAAGCCGTGCCGGCGCAGCGAATGCACCTACACGGCTTTTGAGATTTTAGTGGTTTTTCTAGGCCTCGTCCTGTGCTATAGGCGCCAATTGCAGCTCTGCCTGGTGCTGTTGCAGCACGCCGATGATAAAATCGATATGCTCTTTTAGATCCACACCGAAAAGTTCGGCGCCGATACGTACCTCTTCACGGTCCACGGAAGCGGCAAAACCACTTGTTTTCAGTTTCTTTATCACTGACTTAGCCTCAAGCCCTTCCAGTCGCTGCGGCCGCACTTGCGCGCATGCGACAATAAAACCGGTTATCTCGTCGCAGGCGATCAGGGCTTTATCAAGGGTGGTATCGTAGGGTACGCCCCAGTGGGTATAATGCGCTGATATGGCATGAGCAATTCGCTCCTCCCCTTTTTCGCGCAGCAAGTCAACGATTACGTTCGGGTGCTTTTCCGGGTAGGCCTGGTAGTCGGCATCGTGCAGGAGGCCGGCAATGGCCCATTCATCGGTATTTTCACCTAGTTTGTTGGCGTAGGCCTCCATTACCAGTTCCACGGTGCGGGCGTGGCGTAGCAGACTCTCGCTGGTAGTCATTTGCTCCAGTATGGCGCGGGCTTCTTGTCTTGTCATAAGTAGTACGGGCTTTTACAAACCGAATGTAGTAAATTCAGCTTATACCTGCGCATCTGACAAGCTTAATCCTTCATTGCAAAGCCATAGTCGCTCGGCTGGAAATCAAATTCCTGGTCTGCGGGAAATTCCGATCGGGCAATTCTGACGTTATCCCATCTGCCGTAGATCTTGTCTTTGCGACCCACCAGTATATCAATACGGTTTCGGAATCGGCGGTTCATGGTATCCCGGACAATGTACTGCCCGTCCAGGTCATCTGAAATGCCATCTACCCACACAGTATCACCATACTGAATATCGCCGCCCCAGCGTGCCAGCATGTCACGTGAAAGGGCAATCCAGCGGTGTTTTTTAGGATTTTTGGGGTTAATGCGGGAGCCGTCGGCTGTGATGAGGGGGTTTCCGTCGGTTTGGCCTACTTCGGGGTAGTAAACAGTGGCCGTAACGTTAAAAGTTTCCGGGTATTCGGGGTAATCTGGGTGTTTTTGTACTTTTTCTATGAATCGGGGTGATATCAGTTCTGGTACCTTCTCCTCACTTGGAGGATTTGAAACTTCGGGTTTCAGGAAATCCATTTCTTCGAAAAAAGTTACAAAAATGGAAATCACTACTGCGAGTATTTTGACCCTAAACATATGTAATCCATTTCGTGAAACATCATTTCTATAATAATAAACCGCTTAAACGGCGGGTACAGAAATTAGGTTTTATGAAATGGGTAAATTTAGGACAGTTAAAAAACGGAAATTTAAGTCATAAAAAACCCTATATACAGGCAATGGATTCAAAATTTAAAGTTCAAGGCCAAGAGGTCGGGTAAGAATGAAATTTAAAATTATCACTAAAATATCACAGTAAAAAATAGAATAGTGTCATAATTATGTTCTAACAAAAACGAGTTTTCCGCAAGTTATCAGATCCAAAATTGTAATTTGTAAAGCCCGTTTGCAGGAGCCTTTACGACAGGTATAGATTAGTTTTGTTGCTTCTGCTTTTTGATGTATTTGTCGTAGACCACATAACCAACAAAAAGCACTAAACTTACCCCGCCTACCCAGATCAATCCGTTCATCAGGCGATCGTTATCTTCGCCGAGCCAGGCCAGCAGCACAGTGAGCGGCGTTATACCTGCCAGGGTGGCTCCTATAAATTTAAAATAACTCATTTTAGTGAGACCTGCCACAAAGCTAACCGCATCGTTTGACAGAAAGGGAGAGATACGGGCAATAATCACAGCCCAGATCCCGTAGTCTGATACAAACCCACAGACTTTGTCCTCAGCTTTGTGCCCAATAATTTTGCGCACCCCCGCCTCGCCCAGTCCACGGCCAATTAAATAACCGATAGTAGAAGCTACCAGCACAGCGGCAATCGCGATAACCGAGCCCCAGACCGGACCATAAGCAATGATGGCGACCAGCATCAGGGCCACCACATTTACAACCAGCAGAAACATCTGGGCAACCATAGCCAGCACAATGAAGAACGGCCCCCAGAAGCCAAACTGCTCTACCCAACCTGAAATACGTTCCTCATCCCCACTCGACAGCACATCCCAGCCTTCTTTGATACTCGCCTGAAAACCGGGAAAGATGAAATAAGAGAGGATCAGCAGCGCAAAAATTCCTGCCGTTACGACCAGTGGCCATTTGCTTTGTTTTACGTCTTCTTGTTCTGTAGCTGTGTTTTGCGCCATAGGTATTCTTTTCTGTGTATAGACGTAGCTTAAACTATTTGGGTTAAGCCTCCAGCATACCTGTTTTAGGGTTGAGCCGTGCTTTTTGTTCGTACCTCGTCTGTGGTTCATTTTTTGCCAGGGTATAGCGCCAGGTATAGCCCGCACCGGATAGCGTGCTGCTCTGGTGCTGTTGCTGCGCCGACAACTCCTGCTGACTAAGCGCTGGCTCTGCAGGTATAGCGAGCTGCTTCTTGTCGACATGCTCTCCGTAAAGTACGGCCGCTACCAATCCTGCCAGTATTCCGCCCAGGTGTCCTTCCCATGAGATGCGTTCTTCAGATGGAAACAAGCCATAAAAAAGGCCACTGTACAGAAACAAGATAGCCAGCGAAACAGCCAGGCCGGCCCTGTCACGGCGCACGATGCCGTTGAACAGCAGAAAACCAGCCAGGCCGTATACCACTCCGCTCGCCCCCACATGGTAAGCATCCCGCCCGATGAACCAGGTAAACAAGCCGCTCAACACGTATACCAGCACAAATACACGTAGTGCAACCGAACGATGCAAAAAAAGAATGAAGCCTGAAAGCAGTACCAGCGGAAACGAATTGGATAGCAGGTGTATGAGCCCTGAGTGTATGAGTGGCCCCATGAAAACGCCAGTGAGGCCCAGGAAGTCACGCGGATGAATGCCCAGCCAGGCCAGGTTCACATCGTTCAGGTAAGAGAGCAGCGCTACGAGCCAGATCAGCCCGACGAACAAAGTACCCGGCAAAAAACTGTAAGCAAAACGCTCATTTTCGGCTTTCAGGTCTTCGCGGTTCGGCAAAGGAGTTGCTCGCATCATAAGGATTTGTCTGGAGCAGGTATAAAGGCTCCTTTTGTTATGGTCAGGCTATACGTACAAGAGGATTCCAGGTCATGATGAAATAATTCCTGCACAGTAGCAAGATACAGGCTGTCAGTGAAAATTCGTATGCGTTATCCGTACTTTTCACGTTCTATACCGTATCAGTTCCATTTCAGCCATTGCCCTGAAACGTATAAAGCTTGTAGCCTTAAACCCAATCCGATATTGAGAAGTAATAAAGGTGATTTCACCACGCGTACCATGCACGTTAACCCGCTTCACCCGATAATGCCCAGGCTATACCTTAGCCTGATTTGCTGTTTCCTGCTGTTAAGCTCCTGCGAGAGTACCGACACCAAAGGAGCATCTTATGCGCGGGATGAGGAGAAACAGCGTGAGTTTTTCCCGGAAGAAGTTGCCTATACACGTCCAGGCTCTCTGGTGGAGGCAATCGAAAATCCCTCCCCCTGGGTGGATTCTGTCTTTCAAACGCTGAGTCCGGAGGAGCGCATCGCGCAGCTGATTATCATTGAGGCGTTTTCAAACAAAGGTGCAAAGTATGAGACCGATGTGATGAACCTGGTGAAAAGGTATAAAGTAGGTGGCGTCATTTATTTTCAGGGAGGGCCCATACGACAGGCAGTCCTGAACAACCGCTTGCAGGCCGCTTCCAAAGTGCCGCTCCTGATCTCGATGGACGCTGAAACCGGCGTGGGCATGCGACTGGACAGCACGGTGCAGTATCCGTTTCAGATGATGATGGGCGCCATAGAGGACAACGGCCTGATTTACCGCATGGGGGCCGAGGTGGCAGAGGAATTTAAGCGATTAGGTATGCACGTCAACTTCGCACCGGTAGCCGACATCAACAACAATCCGCAGAACCCCATTATCAGTTACCGCGCTTTTGGAGAAAACAAGCTGGACGTGACAGCCAAAAGCCTGGCCTATATGCGGGGTATGCAGGAAAATGGCATCATTGCGGTAGCCAAGCACTTCCCCGGCCATGGCGACACGGATGTAGACTCGCATTACGACCTGCCTGTTATTCCGCATGACCGTGCCCGCCTCGACTCGCTGGAGCTATACCCTTTCCGGGAGCTGATCAAGCATGGCATCGGGGGCATCATGGTGGCGCACATGCACATGGAACAACTCGACACGACGCTGAACCTGCCTTCTACCCTCTCCAAACCCATCGTGACCAACCTGCTCAAAAACCAGCTGGAGTTTAAGGGACTGGTCTTTACAGATGCCATGGTGATGAAAGGCGTAACCAAGTACTTTCCCCCGGGTGAGGCCGAGGCTCGCGCCCTGATAGCAGGCAACGATGTACTGGAGCGACTCAACAGCGTTCCAAAAGCCATCCAGGCTATAAAGCACGCTATTGATCAGGGGTACATTTCGCAGGAAGAGATAGACAGCCGCTGCAGGAAAATGCTGGCCGCTAAGGCCTGGGTAGGCCTGGACAGGTTTAAGCCTATTGAATTGGAGAATCTGTACGAAGACCTGAACCCAGGTATAGCAGACAGCACCAACCATGCACTCGCCGAGGCCGCCATGACACTGCTCAACAACCGGAAGAACTTTCTGCCTATCCGCCAGAAAAAGCGCCAACGCATCGCCACGCTTTCTTTTGGCGTGGTACGCCCCAGCATTTTCCAGCGCGAGGTTAACAAATATGCCCGCATCGACACTGACTTTGTACTGTCGCGTAAGGCCACTGCAAAAGAAGTAAAGCAAATGAAGCAGAAACTCCGAGGCTACGATTTGGTGCTGGTAGGGCTTTACGGACCAAGTGTGACGCCAAGCAACCGATTGGGCTATTCCAAAGAAGCAGTCGGATTTGTGACAGACCTGGCCCGCTCCAACCGCTCCGTCATCACGCTGTTTGATAATCCCTATACCTTGAATCAGTTTCCCGACATTCACAAGAGCCTGGTACTGGTGCTGGCGTATCAGGCCCACATGCACGCACAGGTGGCAGCGGCTAAACTGCTTTTTGGGAAAATACCTGCACGTGGCAAGCTGCCCGTCACCGTAAACAAGCACTACCAGTACGGGCATGGCATCAGCAAAGACAAACCCCTGCTGGCCGTAAACCCTTGATTAGTATCTTGTCAGATTGCTTTGCGTATGATGGCAAGTATAGGCACTGCCTGAAACGCCAACCCTAAAACTTTGAAAAATAAATGCTAAATTCTAGAACAACCTACATAATTGGCTTTGTGGTAGCCCTGCTGCTCTGGAGCTGCGAGGGAAACCGCACCGCACAGGAAACAGAAGAAATAACCGTAGACGTACCCGCTGACACCGCCCGTGTAGAGCGCACCGGCCGCACCGTGGGCGAGCGCCTGGAGTCGCTGCGGGGCTGGATGAACGAGAAAGTAGAGCGTGGTGACACCGCCATCCAACGCGAGATGCCAGGTATAAAAGAAGATTTCCGGGTACGATCTACTGAGATCGAGCAGAACCTGGACAGCCTCTCCGCCGACTCTAAAGCAGAATATGCCCGACTGAAGGAACGCTACGAACGCTGGGAAAACAGGCAGGAAAGACGCCTGAACACGCCGCTCGACCGTGCTGAACTGGACCAATGGGAAGAGCAACTACTCCGCGAATTTAAGGAGATCGAAAACATCGAACCGAAAGATATGCGCGAAGCCTACCTCACTTTTATGGGTGTGATCCGGGCTAAGCGCCGCAACTGGACCCAGCACGACTGGGACTACGTAGATAATGTTTACGGGCAACTAAACCAGCGCCGCGGGCAGGTAGAGAACCAGATCTCGAACACTGATAAGCTCAAGATCAGAGCGTTGCAGGCAGAATACCTGACCCTGGAGGGGGCAGCAGACGCCCAAAGCACGGTGCGTAACATGCGTAATTAAACTATCTGAGGGTTTTCTGGTTTAGACGCTATACCTTGCACAGGTATAGCCAGTCGTTTTTGGCTGATTGTCTATACCTAATTTAAAGCGAAAACAATGGAAAAAGCGACATTTGGAGGAGGATGCTTCTGGTGTACCGAAGCAGTGTTTCAGGAGTTAGCCGGTGTACAGAAAGTAGAATCAGGTTATGCGGGCGGGCACATGGAAAACCCAACCTATAAGCAAGTCACCTCCGGCACGACTGGACATGCTGAAGTACTGCAGATCACCTACGACCCGGATACTATCAGCTACGACGAACTCCTGGAAGTCTTTTGGAATACCCATGATCCGACCACCCTGAATAGACAGGGCAACGACATCGGGCCGCAATACCGCTCCATCGTACTCTATCACAATGATGAGCAGCATGAGAAAGCCGAAAAATACCTGAAAGAACTTGATGCCTCCGGTGCCTTCGATGCTCCGATCGTGACAACAGTAGAACCGCTGCAGGAATTTTACCCGGCCGAAGACTATCATCAGAATTACTTCAACACCCACGGCCACGAGCCTTACTGCAGCTTTGTGATCCGGCCGAAAGTTGATAAGTTCAGAAAAGTATTTGCTGACAAAATGAAGCCCGGAGCTGCCAGATAAGTCAATACAAATAAAAAAGCATCAGCTACCCAAAAGGGTGGCTGACGCTTTTTTATTTTAAGCAGCAGGAATTACCCCTGCAACTGCACCCACTGCTGGGCAATAATGGTCTTGGCATCGGCAAAGCTTTCTTTGAGGAGTTCCTCGCGGGTATAGCTGACCAGTTCAATATGCTCGTGTTCATCGTCTTTGCCACCGCCTTCGGCGTGCTGGTGCGAAACTTCGGCGTAATACAGCAACACTTTTTCGGTGGTGCCGCCCGGCGATGAGTAGAAGGTATGCAGGTGCTGGAGGCTGTCTACGCTGTAGCCAATCTCTTCTTCTATTTCGCGGGCAATGCTGGTTTCCGGGCTCTCTCCTTCGTCTACCATACCTGCCACCACTTCCACCAGCTCCGATTCAGAACCTACCCGAAACTGCTGGGTCAGGATATAGCGCTGCTTTTCGGTGTCGTATACCATGGCAGCTACTGCAGTGCCGCGGTCAAATTGTTCCCGCGTAAAGGTATGGCCCTTTTGCGCTACCGTCAGTTTATAGATCTTGAAGTAGCCATCGTAGGCTGTTTCTCTTTTTTTAATTTCCATAAGGGCGAATATAGGCAAAGCCAGGGTATAGCCTGCCTTTAGGTACAGGTTAATGTTCTTGTTACAGTTCGTTGTTTCGGAAGGCTGCCTTTTGGGTGCGCTCCGTCAGACCAGACATGGAAAGTGGTGTTTCGCTTTCGTAGCCTTTCTTGGCCCGTTGCTCCCAGGTGGGTCCGGGCAACATGCGGTTGAGCACAGCAAACACATCGGTCGTGGTTTCCGGTGAGAGTCCGTGAATGAAAGCACCGATCTTGGCAGGTATTGACGTGACCACCTCGGCATCTCCGTGTCGGCAGGCATCCAGTATCGACCTGCCCGAATCCTCTGCGCTGATGGACGTGAGCGGACTTGAGTCAGCAATTTTAAACAAGGTATACTCCTCTTCGTGCTGCCCCTTAATGTTGGCATGCCGCGGACTGCCGGTCTGCATCAGGCCCGGTGAGGCACAGGTAACGACAATGTTATGCTGCTTCAGCTCTGCACGCAAACCTTCTGATAAACCGACCAGAGCAAACTTGCTGGCACTGTAAGGCACCAGGTGCGGTACGCCCAGTTTTCCACCAATAGAGGCAATGTTCAGGATGCGTCCGCCGCCGCGGGCTTTCATGGAAGGCAGCACGGCCAGCGTGGTATAGAGAGGTCCCCAGAAATGCGTCTGCATGGCCTCCTCAAAATCTTTTACAGTCATCTCCTCCAGCGGACCCGCCGTGATGATACCCGCATTATTGATCAGCACATCGATCTGCCCGAACTCCTGCTGCACCCGTTCGATCATCTGCTCTACCTGGGCCTGTTGGGTCACATCGCAGGGAATCACCATCACATCAGCCCCATTACCTGCCAGTTCCATGCGGGCATCCTCCAGCTGCATTTCGTCGCGTGAGCACAGCACCAGCCGGGCGCCTTCTTTGGCCAGTTGGCGCGCCATGACAAAGCCCAGCCCGCGGGCGCCGCCGGTTATCAGCACCGTCTTGTTCCGGAAGCTATAAGCATTGAGTTTGCGGGTAATGGCACGTGCTGCGAGCAAAGCACCAGCTCCGGCTGCCAGCCACCACAGGTTTTTTTTCTGTTCTGTTTTCATAGAATTTCAGGTATAGCAAATCAAGCCGGACACAGCATACAGGCAACTGATCTGGCTTTTTTGTCTACGGGAAGGTGAGTGATGTAGGTTCGTGAACCGGAAACGCTTAGGTATAGCGGGGCTTACTTCTTCTTTTTGAAAGGCTTTATACCTTGTCGCTTGCTCGTAAATACCTCGTTTTTAGGCATCGGGGTATACAGCAGTTTGACTGATACCACACCATAGTGATCTTTGTTGTCCTCAATTCGGGTAATATTATCGAGATAGTCTGTGGTGGTGATGTGATACATAACCTCGGGTGCCACACTGAACTGATCGGAAAAACGGAAGCGTATACCTCCACCAAATGGAATAACCCCGGCGATGGCTGGATATGACCGCAAACGGTCGTAGGTGATATCAGAGTTAGGAGTCCGGTTGGTAGGATATGAACTCGGAGTATAGTACACAAAACCTATACCGCCCTTTACAAAAGGTACGGCAAAGCGCTTACGGGTTGAGCGGTAATTATTGGAACCGGCATAGCTATCCATCAGGTTGTACACCAGCATCCCGGACACCTCAATCACCCTTGACTCGAAAGTAACATTATCCTGAAAGGTTTTCTCAGAAGCACCCAGCTTGATGTACTCCACCTCACCACTAATGGACCAGAAAGGGTTATACTTGAACAGGGCACCGATGCTGAACGCCGGACCAATGTCGTTGCAATCAAAGCTTCCGCATATATCGCTTTTCACGGCGGCTACACCTGCGCCAGCCTGAATCACCAGGCCGCGTTCCGGGATTTTACTCACACCCATGCGGCGTATAACACTGTCCTGCGCCTGGGCAGTGGTGCAAAATAAAAGGGTGGCCGAGAATAATAATAGAAGGAAGTATCTGCTCCTGTTCATGCTTCAGACAGGTTTCTCTTTATGGTTTGTGTGGCTTGCAGCCGGGCACTGGTTGTTACAGGCCTGCTTCCCCTATCTACGCAAGGCTAAAAGAAAGGATCATTAAAATTTATGAATACATTATAATATAGCCATGATAATATACACAGTGCTATACCTGCCTGTGTTAAGTATTATCTACACTGATGGTCAACACCGGCATTAAGCACCAGTTTCTGAAGTAGTTACACGAAGAGAAGGGCGTTTTTTGTTCAGCAACTTAACAAAGTCGATCACGAGGGCAGCCGCATCCGGATAAAAGGTGGGGTTGATATTTTCGTACACATCCGTCGGTTTGTGGTAGTGCGGATGGTCCTCCACGCCAAAGTAAATGAAAGGAATCTGGCGCTTGTGGAATTGATAATGATCTGATTGTCTGGTCCAGTCATTTTTACCCTGCTCAGGCCGGTCGTGGCCTGTTAGCAATCTGGCCTGCTGTCGTGGCTTTACCTGTTGCAGTAGTGGCAAAAAGGCCGGATAATGGTACGCACCGCTGGCATAAAGCTCGCCTTTATCGTTCAGGCTGAGCATATCCATGTTCACGTTCAGTTGGATCAGATCCAGGGCAAGCGGAGGATTTTCCAGAAAGGCATTGGCACCCTGCAGACCCAATTCTTCGCCATCAAGCGCAGCAAAGATCAAGGTATAATAAGGCTTGTTTTTCTTGAAATAGGCGGCAGCCGCTAACAGTGCTCCAACACCGGAGGCATTGTCGTCGGCTCCGTTATAAATTTCGCCCTTGCGCACGCCCACATGGTCGTAATGCGCCGTCAGGACGATGGTTTTGTCGGTTTTGCCAGGTATAAAGCCAATCAGGTTTATGGCCTCTTCTACTACAACGCTTCTACCCTCCAGGCGGAAGGTATGGCGGTAGTTGTTGTTATAAGCCTGTAGCCCGATCTCGTTGAAACGCTTCTCGATGTACTCCTGCGCCATCCGGTTGCCCTCCGTGCCGCTCAGACGGCCTGCCATTGAGTCAGCCGCAAGTACCTGCACGTCGCGTAACAGCACCTGCGAATCGAGCACCGATTTCTGAGCGAACGCCGACAGTTGTAGTGCACAAACAAATAAGAAGACAAAGGAAAGATGGCGTTTCATAGGTTTAATTTTGAGCGAATTTACTATAAAATCGCAAGCTTGCCCCTACAAAATACTAGTTGTTCACAACGGGCCAGGAGATCCAGCTTTTCTGGCGTGCTGAGGCTTTCTTCTGTTGCTCAGCTACACGGCGTTCTACTTCCTGCGTATAGTTTCCGTCTTTTTCAAATACCTCGCCTTTCAGCACCCAGCCTGTTTTAACGTAGTCCTGTACTCTGGTTACAAGTGCCTGCAAGTCGTTTGCTTCAATTACGTCGAATTCCATGTTCGTTCCTGTTTTAATGGTCTTACAAATGGTTGTCAGATGTGATTTAAACAAGGAGCGTGCCACTTACGTTCACCAGCTGCAAATGTTACAATAATTTTAAAATAAACTACCTATCTATCCAAACACCTTCTGAAAGCCGCTAAAAGCTGCTATAAAAAATCGGGCCGATCAAAAGAACGGCCCGATTCAGGTTAGCAACTAATTGTATTCTAATTCTTTACATTTTCTTCACATCGATAAAAGCAGGCACTTCTACCGGGCCTACCGAGGTTTGTATGGTCGGCTTGATCTGGAGCACCACATCCGGTCGGCTGTTGCCATTGTTTTCGGAAAGCATGGTCACCAGGCGTAATAAGTTATTTAAACTAGGTCTGCCATTTTCCTCGACTATCTGAATCGGCGTGCGCACGTTGATGGTGTTAAGTCCATGGCGCAGTTCCACAGGTTCGTCTACAATGCCACTCAGGGTTTGTTTACCATCCAGCAACAATTGCCACTTCAGTTTGGTTACGGTCATGCTGCGATCCTGGTTAGCTTCGTCCAGTTCTACGTTCAGCCCCAGGCTGGAGTAGGCAGATAGGTCATTGTCAGAGAAAGCTGAAAGTAGCAGTGCGGCCTCGCTGAAAGAAAAGTCTTCCGGCCGTTTTTTGTTCAGCACATTCACGCCGTTCAGCTTCACTTCATTTATACCTGACAGGCTATACCTTGCTTCCTTAAAAGCATCTACGTCGCTCTTGGTGCCGCACGAAAATGCGAATAAGGCTATACCTAGCAATAGGGCGAAACGTAGGAGATTTGTCTTTTTAGTCATTTGCTTTATACTGCTCAGCGCTTTAGTACTTTGCCTGAGCCTGAAATAGTTGAATTAATAGTTGGATTTCCCTGATAATACACATTTCCGCTTCCGGAGATCGAAACGGCCAGTTCGTTGGCGGCATTTACCTCTATATTCCCTGAACCGCTCAGCGTTACGCCGGCATTTTCACTAGGCATGCCAAAGGACTTGATGCTGCCTGAGCCAGACAGGCTGATATCCTGCATGCCAGCCTCTCCCACCATATCGATGTTACCCGAACCGGTCAGTCTGCTGGTTACTCTGTCAGCCAGCGCATTTATCCGGAGATAGCCGGAACCATCGAGTACAGCACGGAAGTCATCTGTTTCAAATTCATCCTGCAACTCTATACGCCCCGAACCGATCATTCCGGCACTACTCAGCTCCGTTACAGTCATGTGCACCTCAACTGTCTTGTGTCTGCGCAGGCACCTGTCGAAGCTGAGATCCCATACACCGTTTGACACATTGGTATTGATCGCATCCAGCACATTAGGCTGCGCTTTTACCTCGATCCGTTGCGTAGCTCCTCGTCTAACAAACACGCGGGTATCTCCGTTCACACGCAGTCCGCTGACCGCATCCAAGTTAAACTCCCGGGTTTCCACATCGCCTCTTCCCCGAATACAATCCGATTCTTCATCACAGGAGATGAGCAGCAGTACGGGCAGGATGATCAGGAGCACCCTGATCCCAATATTAGTAGATTTCATAGTTTTATGTAGCTTAAATGAGATCGCAAGTTAAATAATCCCGCAGCAGCTGCCTAAAACCCTGTGCTCCGTCTGCTCAATTTTTTGGTGGCATCACTAATTTTTAGCTGAAGTGACCTACTCTCTGACCACGCTGGTTTACCAGTACGCCGCTCTCTGTCACAAAAAGGCCTTGCAGGTACTCGCTCTCAAAGTAAAAAGGGTAATCGCGGTTGTTGGTACGGGCCAGCTTGCCGATGATGCGTGCGCCGCGTTCGGTCATGTGCACCAGTTGCAATCGTGTAGTCAGGAAGAACTGTTCAGCAGGTGCATTGTTAAACACTACTTTGCGCAGTACCAGCCGGCTATCCAGCCCCTGTGAGATTGTGTTGGCTCTGGCTGGCTGCTGGCGCAGCTGCTCTCTTGCATGCCGCGGTGGCTGGCTGCTCGTGATAGGTTGCTCACGGTGTCCGTTCATGCTGGCCACTAATTGGGCATCGGCATTGTCCCAGCCTTTGCTGATAGCAGCTAAGCGGTAGCTGCGCCCGGGATGCGTGGCCGAACTTCTTTCATCAGACAACACTTTAATGGCAGCTTGTGCCTCCTCCAGACCAGCCCCCATCTTGCGCAGCACAAAGCCCGAAAACTCATCAGCTTCCAGTTCATCGGCATGGTTGCTGCCCTGCCGCGACAAGGTATGGCCGTTCAGATGGTGCCCGATCTCGTGTGCCAGAATGCTCACACCGGCCCAGTCGGTATGCACCGCGTTGTTGATAGCGTCCAGGAAATGTTCGTTGTAGAGGATGTAGCGCTTCCCGTTGTAGATCACAGCGGCAGCATTCTCGATGTTGGCAGCGCGCACTTCAAAGCGGGGCTTCAGTCCAATCACATCAATGATCTCACCGATCACATCGCGGGGTGCGGCTTTGGCAAAGGTATAGCGCTCAGGAGCAGGCAGCGCTTCGGCCATTACCCCAAAAAAGGGAGTCAGGGCCAGCAGCAGTGCCAGGCTTATTTTCTTCAGGCAATTCATATGTATTTCCCTTTCTGTAGATGGATGAACACAGCATACCCAAAACGAAAAAAAGGCGGAAGCTGGTATACCTTTCAATGCAAGTACTTTGCCAGAATTGTGCTTGTTGTTCTATCAAAGGGGAGACCTATACCTTATTTAAAGAAAGCCACCAGACCGCTTGGCTTGCTGACAGTGATAAAGGCAGGTGACTCGATGCTGCCTACCGGCGTCTGGATCGTGGGTTTGATCTTGAATGTAATGCGCTCCCGTATATCGGTTTTCTGTCCCAGCAAAGTGATCAACCGGGATAAGCCTGTATAGTTGGGCAGGTTCCCGTCAGAAGCCAGCCCCACCGGTGTGGTAACCGGCAGCATGTTCATTCCTTGTTGCAGCACCATGGTTTCTTCAATGGTGCCGGTCAGGGCATCTTCTCCGTCCACTTCCAGCAGCCATTTCAGGCGAGTGATGGTCAGATTCGGCTTATCTTCGCTCTGCTTCTGCAAGGTAACATGCAGCGCCAGGGTAGCGCTTACCTCCAGCGAGCCGCTGGTTACGGCAGCCAGCAGACTATCCCGTTCCTCGTTCGAAAAGCCCCTACGCTCCTGTATGCGCTGCTCTACATCAATGCCGTTCAGCTTGGTATTGCGTACGCCCTGCAGGCTGTACTTTGCCTCCGTGAACGCCCTGATATCCTGCGCCTGTTTGCAGGAAAAACCGGCCAGCAGCATGAGCAGCAAAGCTACGTTCCTTATTTTGTTCATCTCTAACTGATTGCTAAACATAACGATATACAAATAACGCAATAGTTGGCATAATCTGTTTCAGGTATAGCATAAAAAAAGCAGGTATAGCTAATTGCTATACCTGCTTCAGAAATTCAATTGTGTGCTGTCGTTTTTGCTGATCAGGTCGCCCCTAGTGGCTGGTGGTGTTTGTGCTTCTCCTCGCCGGTCTCCATGTAGCGTTTGAAGTAGCGCAGGTCTTTTTCTACCATACTCCTGAGCATTGGGTTAAGCATTTTGGCCGCTAATCCTCCAAGAGAACCTGCCGGTGGACTGTAGGAAATGACAGCCTGCACAACGGTACCATGGCCGTCGGGAGAATCAGAGAAACGCACTTCACCCGCATTGTCGATGTCAGCATTAGGCAGGGAGCGCCAGGCAATCAGTTCATTTTCCTTTTCGTTGATGATATCTGCATCCCACTCCACGGTGCCCACGCCACCCGGAATTTTAGCAACCCAGTGCGAGCGCTGCGGACCATTGGACTGTACGCTCTCCAGGTGGTCCATAAATTTAGGCAGGTTCTCGAGCATGCGCCAGAACTGGTATACCTCTGTGCGCGGACGCTCTACTGTGATGGTCTTAATGATGTCCACCGAAATATCTTCATTCTCTGCCGTATCGCGCCCAATCATCTGGTTGACCGGGCAAAAGCCGGTAAAGCCCCGAAAGAGCAATGCGCCTCCGGCCAGGGCTGTTAGTATACCTGCAGTACCTGATTGACGCAATCCGACCAGTGCCATTGCTGCACCGCCAACTGCCGAAAGCACCCGTTCCGGACGGCTTACATTGATGTGACTTGAACCGGAAGCCGGTGGGAAAATGTGCTCCGTGTGAAGCATCTTAGAGTAATTGGGGTTGTATGTATCCATAACTTATTAGTTTTGTTCTATTTTGATATTATGGATACGTGGGTTGGGTCTATTATAGTTACTGTAAGTGGGTTTTAATAGGTTAAGGGCCTGAAAACGACAAGGCAGCCTCTTAGAGGCTGCCTTGTGCTATACCTCTGAAATTGGAATGACTATTTTCCGAACAGGTAAGCTACAGAAACGCCTAGTACGCGGTTTCTGGATTTGCTTTCACCAGATTCTACTTCATAAAGGCTAGATAAGCCTAATCCGTAGCGCACGTCTAGGTTAAGAGCTCCTGCACCAAGATTGTAAGCCAAGCCCACGCCAAAGCTTGCGCCCAGTTCCACTCTATTATCTTCGTCCTCAAATTCGTAGCTCTCACTGGCTTCGGTACTCGCAATTTTCATGGATGTTTTGCCACTGATCCAGTAACCTGCAGTTGGGCCACCTGTTACAAAGCCTTTTACCTGCTCTGAACCAAAAGTAATTTTAGCGAGCACAGGTACCTCTATGTAATTGCTGGTACCTTTGATGTAGGCATCACTGTCACCAATTTTGTAGCCCTTCTGAGTGAAAAGAAGCTCTGGCTGAATCGAAAGCAACTCACTTACTCCAAAATTGGCTACTGCACCTACTTGTAAACCTGGAGTATACTTCAGCTCATCCTCCATTTCGTCTCCCTCTCCATCTGAAAGGCTGATCTTTGAGAAAGTAGCGCCTACACGTGGTCCGAAAGAAACAGATTGCGCCATTGTCGTAAATCCTATACCTACAGCAAATAGCAGCGAAAGTAAAAATTTGATTTTCATAAAAATGTTTGGTTAAAATGTGCGCAAAACACACCATAAATATTCGCATTACAAAATATATCGCAGAACTAATGTTTATCCATTAATTGCAGACAATCTTCTTCCGAGATATTATGCCGCACTTATATGATAAATAAAAGGAAGGACACGGCACAAAAAAGCCCCGGCGTTTACCGAGGCTTTTAAGATAGTTGTTACAAGGTATAGCTTATTTAAACTTGCCTTTCAGCATAGCCAGTTTGGCTGCAAAATCATTCATTGGCTCCTCTTCGCGCTTGGCACCACCTTTCTTGCCACCACCTCCAGCTGGTCTTGCTGCAGCCGGATCGCCTTTCATGCTCAAGGAAATGCGCTTGCGCGGCACGTCCACTTCCAGCACGGTTACCTCTACCTTCTGCCCAACCTTCACCACATCATGCGGGTTCGTTATGAAGCGGTCTGACAGGTGGCTTACGTGAACCAGTCCGTCCTGATGCACCCCAATGTCCACAAAGGCACCGAAAGCAGTGATATTGGTCACGAGACCCGGCAGTTTCATACCTTCTCGCAGGTCTTTCATCTCGTTGATGCCTTCCGTAAAGCTAAAGGCTTCAAAGGTCTGGCGCGGGTCACGACCCGGCTTGGCAAGTTCGCTGATGATATCTTGTAGAGTTGGCAAACCTACGGTATCAGTCACATAGTTTTTCAGGTTGATCTGCTTGCGCAGGTCTTCTTTCTGAATCAGCTCCTGCACACTCACGCCCAGGTCTTTGGCCATCTGCTCTACAATCGGGTAACTTTCCGTGTGCACGGCAGAGGCGTCGAGCGGGTTTTTGGCGCTGCGAATACGCAGGAAGCCTGCTGCCTGTTCAAAGGCCTTATCGCCTAAGCGCGGCACTTTCTTGAGTTCAGCACGTGTACTAAACGGTCCGTTTTGGTTGCGGTAGTCTACAATGTTCTGCGCCAGCGATGGCCCCAGACCCGACACATAAGTCAGCAACTGCTTGCTGGCCGTGTTCACTTCCACACCTACGGCGTTCACACAGCTCATCACCACGTCATCCAAAGAGTGCTTCAAGGCGGTCTGGTCTACGTCGTGCTGGTATTGCCCAACCCCTATCGACTTTGGATCAATTTTCACGAGTTCAGCCAAGGGGTCCATCAGGCGACGACCGATGGAAACGGCTCCGCGCACCGTCACATCCTGATCAGGAAACTCTTCACGCGCTACGTCAGAGGCAGAATAAATAGAAGCGCCGCTTTCGTTCACCATCACTACCTGCACCGAAGCCGGCAGTTTCAGACTTTTCACGAAGGCCTCTGTTTCGCGGCTGGCGGTACCGTTGCCAATGGCAATGGCTTCTACCTCAAAACGGGTCACCATATACCTGACGGCCTGTGCCGCTTCACTTTCCTTATGCTGACCGGTGTGCGGGTAGATCGTTTCGTTGTGCAGCAGCTTGCCCTGCTTATCCAGCACCACCGATTTTACGCCGGTTCTGAAGCCCGGATCAAGCGCCAGCACGGTTTTTTGACCAAGCGGCGAAGAGAGGAGCAGTTGGCGCAGGTTGTCGGCAAATACACGGATCGCTTCTTCATCGGCACGTTTCTTTGAGGTCAGGCGCACTTCCGTTTCCATGCTCAGCTTGAGCATGCGCTTATAGCAATCTTTAGCAGCTAGCTTCACTTGTTGCGCAGCGGCATTGTTGCCTTTCACGAACATGCGCTCCAGTCGCTCAAGGGCTTCTTCTTCGTCTGGCTGGGCACTGAGCAGCAGTACCATTTCGGTTTCGCCGCGGCGCATTGCCAATATGCGGTGCGAAGGAGCTTTCTCGATCGGTTCTTCCCACTCAAAATAGTCTTTGAACTTCTGTCCTTCTTCTTCCTTGCCCATCATCACACGGCTCTTGAAAGTGCCTTTCTTCTCGAAAAGCTGGCGCATGGTGGCACGAGCCTCAGCATTCTCGTTCATCCATTCGGCCATAATATCGCGGGCACCGGCTAAGGCTTCCTCGGCATCTTTTACCTCTTTCTCTTCGGATATGTATTGAGCGGCCTCAGCAGTCACGTCTATGTTTTCCTGCTCAAACAGACGCTGCGCCAGTGGCTCCAGTCCTTTTTCGCGGGCGATAGTGGCACGGGTACGGCGCTTCGGTTTGTAGGGCAGGTAGATGTCTTCGAGCACGGCCATGGTCTCAGCAGCCATGATGCGCGCTTCCAGCTCCGGCGTCAGCTTTTCCTGATCTCTTATAGATTTAAGGATGCTTTCGCGGCGCTTGTCGAGCTCACGCAACTGTTCCAGACGATCGCGCACGGCGGCAACCTGTACTTCGTCGAGCGAGCCGGTGGCTTCTTTTCGGTAACGGGAAATGAAAGGCACAGTGGCGCCTTCGTCCAGCAAGGTTGCCGTGGCTTCCACCTGCTTAATGGTGATGGAAAGCTCGGTGGCAATCTTGATTAAATGGTCAACGTTTAATTCCATGTATTTGGGTAAAGAATAATCTGACTGTAAGGCGGAAAAAAGCACAGCGGAAGGTATAAACTCAGCCCTTCCTGATTCTCCCGCACATTTCCCCGGTCTTAAGGTATACCTGTTTGCCTAAGGAACGTCAAATTTAAACGATATTGCCTGAAAGCGAAACATCTGACGCTTGTAAATTGACCTGAGACCCTAATTGGCTGTCACACTGTTTGCTAAATATTTTTATACCTTCGCAGGCTTGAGATTCCCGATACATAATACATTCCGCCTGTGGGTGCTGCTCAGTCTGCTGCTTTGCACGATGCAGAGCTGTGTAGTGCAGCGCATCGACCACACGCCGTATGCACAGACCGACTACTACCACCATACCCTGCAGGAGCTCGAAAAGCAACCTCCAGTTGCGAGTAAAAACGATTCGCTGCAGGTTGGCTGGGCTAAAGTGAACATCACCCCACCTGTTGGTAGTCCGTTGGCGGGCTATGGCAAACGCAAAGGGCTCAGGTATAGCGCCGTGCACGACTCGGTGTGGGTGCGCACATTCGCGTTTGACAACGGCCAGACAGAAGTTATTTTCGTCGCACTCGATATGCTCATTGCTCCCATGACAGTCGCTGCTGCATTGGAGAAGGAATATGCAGCCTTAGGCTTGAGTCCCGGGCAGGTATACCTGAGTGCAACCCACACGCATAGCAGTTTCGGGGGCTGGGGACAGAAGTTGGTGGGAAAACTAATGGCAGGCAGGTATAGCAAGCAGCTGGTGCAGCAGACCACCGCTCATATCGTACAGTGTATACAGCTGGCCCGGCAAAACAAGCAGCCCTCCCAAATCGGTTATAGTAAAGCCTATGCCCCTCACTTAGTTCGCAATCGTCTGACGGGCTCCTTAACTGGTAGAGATACCACCATCCGCTTCTTCAAAATAGAACAGGATTCCTGTAAAACGGCCGTCCTGGCTACTTTTGCAGCACACCCCACCATTCTTCCTTCCATGGATGCGGTGCTTTCGCGTGACTATCCGGGAGAATTGGTAGACCAGCTGGAAAAAAGTGTGGACTTTGCTGCTTTTGCGGCTGGTGCGGTGGGTAGTCAGGCTGTGATGGCACCGCATGGCGATACGTATGAGAGCACAGCTGCCGTGGGGCAGGAACTGGCGGCAGCCATATTGGAGAAGCTCCCGGCAGTTGAACTGACCCAAACGGCCCGCCTTGGCTATGCCAGGCATTCATTGCTGCTCCCCAAGCCACAGTGGCGCCTGCATACCAACTATCGCTTTGCCCCTTTCCTGTTTAACCGGCTGTTCGGCAAATATCCTGCTTATATCAATAGTATGCAGTTGGGCGAGGCGGTGCTTTTGGGCGTTCCGGCTGATTATTCGGGCGAGCTATTGCCTCTGCTTGAGCAACGGGATTTACCTGTGGTCGTGACCGGGTTCAATGGCGGGTACATCGGGTATATCACACCTGACCAGCACTATCAAATGAAGAAGTATGAAACCCGGTCCATGAATTTTTACGGGCCGCATAGCGGAAGCTACCTCACAGATATTCTGAGCAGGATCATACAACAATACAAGCTTCAGCAGCCTTAGTAATTGGTCTTTCACAAGCAGAAAGGTATATACCTGATACTGGCATTTTCTTCTTTTTATACCTGATCAACCAGATAAATACAATATACCATTTCCATATAACTCATATTCATATCATTGTATTGAAATTGTTATAAACAAAACAGCAGCTATCCGGGTTTAAATAACATGGGGCTTATAGTTCTCATTTTGTGTTACTTAAATCTTCGATAATGGAAACGTATTTGCCAGATATAGCTAGTTTGTTCTTTTTTCTAACTTTTACTGTTTATTCTTTGCTGGTGATCTTTATGCTGGTATGGACCTACCACGATGCAGAAAGCCGCGGTGTGATGGGATGGCTGGTAATTATTCCGACTTTTCTGACGGGTACCCTGCTGGGCGTAGTGCTCTGGCTGATGATCAGACCGGCACCGAAACCAGAACCTGTCTGGGTAAGGGTGCGCGAGTAAGTGATATGATGATGTTTAGTTGAACAGCAGCCGGGTTTATACCCGGCTGTTTTCATTTTATACCTGCCTCATGGCACTAATCTGCGTTTTCTACACTATCAAACGGATTAAGTTCGTTAATTTGCAGTATAGCCTACATACCTATGAAGTCAATTCGCTTACTCCTATACCTGTCGCTGTTCGGGGCCTCCTTTTCGCTCAGCTCCTGCAACGACTGCGAAACTACAGTGGCCCAGTTTGAAAACGGCGACAGCAACTGGACCGTTTATAACTCCGGCGACACCCTCGAAATGGTTGACAATGGCACAACACCAGACTCCATTCGCGTGTTTGTGAATACCCGTGTTAACTCCGATCCTATACCTGGCGATGGTTTTGGTCCGGCTGATGTCTGCATTGAGCAGTACTATACCCGCCGTACCAGCGTAATGCAGCACAGCGACCGACGTTTTCCGGCCTTAACAGTGATAGCTGTGCGCATGCCCGACTCTATTCGCGTGAGCCTGGTAGTAGCCGGCAAAGCAGAACTTCCGATCCCGAATATCGACACGCCGGATCATGCTACTTACCCACTCGAGGGTGTGATTTACAGCGATGTGTACGATGTCGTTAATCCCGACAGTAGCGCGACTGGGGTAAGTCGCATCCTGTTCAACCGCGAGTATGGCTTTCTGCAGGTTGCCTATCTGAATAAACGTACCCTTACGCGGCTTCCCCCCACACCCTAAGCCTCTGAATTAAGTTACAACAATTATTTTTGCAACTGCTTGCAACGCTTCCCCCCCAAATTGACTCCTACCTATAGGTATAGCTATACCTGACACAAAGGAACAATTTACCATTACAAACAAAATTCACCCTAATGACACAAAGTATTAAACTGGCAGGCGTATTTATACTCGCAACCCTGCTTTTTACCTCTTGCAAAGAATGCGAAACTACCACCACCCAATTTGATGAAAAAGATGTAGAATGGCTTGTTTATGAACGGGATGACACCGTCCGCTTTCTAAACGAGATAGGCGACACCGTAACCTATGCCAACACCGCGCTGGTAGCCGACCATGTACCCGGCGAAGGCTATAATATTTCTGATAACTGCATCGGCCATTTTGATATACAGGCTTACAGTGTCATGCAAGACATTGCAAGGAGTAGCACAAGCACAAGCACAAGCACCAGCAATAACCCAGGCATCATGACCTTTTTCTTAAAGCGCGAAAATAGCCTGGAAGTGTCGCTAGCCGTGGATAAGCTCGGGGAGTACAAACTAAACCATACCCAGCCTGCCTACCCTGCTGTGGAGGTAAATGGTGTGGTGTATAACGATGTATACGAAGTGCTTAACAACGATGCCAGCAAGGTGACCAACCTGAAGCGCATTCTGTATAACAAGCAGAGCGGCTTTTTGAGCCTGGAGTTTCACAATGACAGGAAACTGGAGCTGATCTTCGAATAAGAAGCTATACCTATAATAAAGCTATACCATAGCAAAGGCCCGGTGGCGAATAACACCGGGCCTTAGCATTTATAAGGTTTTACAAATTTTAGACGTACTGGGCCACGTTATCGTGGTTGATGTCGTATAACACATCCAGTACCTGCTGCACGTGCTCAGCCGGCTTTGAAAGCGAGTTGAACACATACTGCACTTCCCTTTTTTTGTCGATCACATAGATGGAACGGCCCGGCATGATGCCGAACTTGCGCGGCACACCATACAAATTCCGGATCTGGGCGTCGCAATCGCTCAGCAACGTAAAAGGCAGCCGATACATCCGCTCGAAGCGTTTGTGGGCATCGGCCTTGTCGTAGCTGATGCACACGACCTCGGTACCCAGTTCCTTAAACGTTTCGTAGTGATCCCTGAACTCACAGGCTTGTTTGGTACAATCGGTTGAACTGTCCTTCGGGTAGAAGTACAGCACTACGTTTTTCGTCTTCAACAAATCGTAAAGCCGGAAAAAGCCACCATCCAATCGCTGCAATTCAAAATCAGGAGCTTTGTCTCCAATCTTAACTACATCTCTACCCATAATATAAAAAAGTGCTAATCTCTAAAAGCCTTCCGATTGCCGAAAGGTTCAATCCGCAAAGGTAATATTCTTATTCCCACAAAAGCTATACCTGATCCTACATAGCTTAGCATATTTTTTTTGCACAAATTTGCACCATGTTCCGAATCTCCGTCATTATACCTGCCTACAACGAAGAAAAATCGATCGCACACGTTATCAAGGACATACCTGCCAAACTGGTACAGGAAGTGATCGTGGTAAACAACAACTCATCGGACAACACCTCAGAAGCTGCCCGGGCAGCGGGCGCCACCGTGCTCCACGAGCCCCGTCCCGGGTATGGCAACGCCTGCCTGAAAGGTATAGCCTACGCTGCCGCCAAGCCCGCACAGGAGCAACCCGACATCATCGTTTTTCTGGACGGTGACTACTCAGACTACCCGGGTGAACTGCCGCAGGTGGTGCAGCCCATTCTGGACGGAAAAGCCGATCTGGTAATTGGTTCGCGGGTGTTGGGACAGCGGGAAGCAGGCTCGCTGATGCCACAGCAGATCTTCGGCAACTGGCTGGCTACTACGTTGCTGCGCTGGCTCTATGGCGTCCGGTATACCGATCTGGGACCTTTCCGGGCCATCCGGTTCAGCACCCTGCAGCAGCTAGGCATGCGCGACCGAAATTATGGCTGGACCGTGGAGATGCAGGCGCGGGCGGCGAAGCAGAAGATCAGGTATGCGGAGGTGCCCGTAAACTACCGTAAGCGCATCGGCGTGTCCAAGGTATCGGGTACGGTCAAAGGCTCCGTGCTGGCCGGGTATAAAATTTTATTGACTATATTTAAGCTCCTGTAGCCTTAACCAGCGCCACCACATGACAATCCCTCAGCTTCTTCTTGTTGCCGTGTATGGTCTTTGTCTGGCCTTTATATTCTCCTACAGCCTGGTGCAGCTGCACCTCACTTACCTCTTCTGGACCCGCCGGAAAACGATGCCTGCTCCGGAGGCTATACCTGACGAAAGCTATACCTGGCCAGCGGTAACAGTTCAACTCCCGCTTTACAACGAACGCTATGTGGTAGAGCGCCTGATTGACGCTGTGGCCGCCCTCGACTACCCCCTTCATTTGCTGCAGATTCAGCTGCTCGATGACTCCACTGATGATACAAGCGAGCTGATCCGGCAAAAGTTTGATAGCTATGCCAGCACCGGCCTGCGCCTGGAGCACGTGCGGCGCCCTGACCGAAATGGTTACAAAGCGGGTGCCCTGCAGTATGGTTTGCAGCAAGCTACCGGGGAGTTCATTGCCATTTTCGATGCCGACTTCGTTCCGCAACCTGACTTTCTGAAGCGCACCATCCCTGCTTTTGATCATGAAAAGGTGGGCGTGGTACAAACCCGTTGGGGTCACCTGAACCGAGACTACTCGCTGCTCACCCGACTGCAGGCCTTTGGGCTGGATGCACACTTTACAATAGAGCAGGTTGGGCGCAACAGCGGCGGGCACTTTATCAATTTCAATGGTACGGCTGGAGTATGGCGCAAAAGCTGTATCATTGACGCCGGCGGCTGGCAGTCCGACACGCTGACCGAAGACCTGGACCTGAGTTACCGCGCCCAGTTACGGGGCTGGCAATTCCGTTACCTGCAGGACGTGAACGCTCCCGCCGAACTTCCGGCTGCCATGGGAGCGCTCAAGTCGCAGCAATACCGCTGGACCAAAGGCGCTGCCGAAACTGCTCGCAAACACTTGGGCAAAGTGCTGCAAACTCCCATGCCGCTTTCTACCCGACTACACGCAGTTTTCCATTTGCTCAACAGCAGCATATTTGTCTGCGTGCTGCTCACGGCCCTGCTCAGCACACCGATGCTATACCTGAAACACGGCGTGCCGGGACTTGAACTCCTTTTTGCACTCGGCTCCCTTCTGATCATCAGTCTGCTGGCTCTGCTGGTTTTTTACTGGACATCCCGGTATCAGCAAACTGGCTCGGCATGGCTCACCACCAAGCGCTTTATACCTGAGTTTTTCCTGTTTTTGTCTCTTTCGATGGGGATGTCGCTGCACAACACGGTGGCGGTACTGGAAGGCTACCTGGGCCGTAAGACGCCCTTTATCCGAACACCTAAGCACAACTTGCAGAACCGCCGCGACTCCTGGCGCCAGCACGCCTACGCCATCACCAGTCTCCATCCGGTTACCTTGCTGGAGGGGTTGCTGACAGTTTATTTCGGGTACGGTATCCTGGTAGGATTTCGGTTGCAGGATTATGGTCTGATGCCGTTCCATGTAATGCTGATGCTCGGTTTTGGCTCCGTTTTCGTATACTCGCTCAACCACAGCCGCCGCGCATGACCCTCGCCCGAAAGCACATTGCAACTTATTCCTTGCTGGGAATATCTGCCTTGGTATACCTGGCACTAGGCTACGCGACGCCACGCGAGAACTTCACACAGTTGCTCCTGCTCACTTTACTGGCTTTCGGTATATATGCTTATGTCACAAACCAGAAGCTGAACGTATGGCACGGCATCGGGGCCGGTCTGTTTTTCAGATTGCTGTTCCTGTTTGCTATACCTGCGCTGTCCGACGATTACTTCCGTTTTGTGTGGGACGGGCGACTGTTGCTGGCTGGTGAAAACCCCTTCCTATACCTGCCTTCGCAGTTTGTGGGTAAAGAGGCAATGGCTATACCTGGCCTCACGGCAGAACTGTTTGTGCAGCTCAATTCACCGAACTACTATACCTTATACCCACCGGTACTGCAGGGTGTTTTCTGGCTGGCAGCGGCGCTTTCCCCTGAAAGCCTGACGGGGAGTATGCTCGTGATGCGGGTTATTATTCTGCTTGCGGAGACTGGCTCCATCCTGCTTTTGCTGCGCCTTCTGCGCCGCATGGCCCTGCCCGACCGCTACGTGCATATTTACGCCCTCAACCCGTTGGTGATACTTGAGTTGACCGGCAACCTGCACATGGAGGCGCTGCTGATTTTTTTCCTGCTGCTCACCCTCTACCAATTGCATTTCCAGCGATATCTTATTGCGGCAGTGCCGTTTGCTTTGGCCATTGCCAGTAAGCTGTTGCCTCTGATGTTCCTGCCTTTTGTGTGGCGAAAGTTTGGCCTGAAGCGCTTTATCGGCTTCGGAGTAGTGATGGTAGTTGTATTAGTGCTGCTTTTTCTGCCGTTGCTTTCGCTGGAGGTGCTGCGCAACATCTGGCAAAGCATCGATCTGTATTTTCAGCGGTTTGAGTTCAATGCCAGTATCTACTACCTGCTCCGCTGGCTGGGCTACCGCTTGACAGGTTATAACCAGATTGCCGTGATCGGTCCTTTGCTCTCGCTGGCGGCACTGGTCGTTATTTTGTCGATGGCAGCGGTGAAAAAACTGGGCTCCGTGCGCAGACTGGCCGGTTACATGGCGGCAGCCCTCACCATATACCTGCTGCTGGCCACCACGGTGCACCCCTGGTACATCACCACACTGGTTGCCCTTACCACTCTGAGCCATTTCCGTTATGCAGTGGTTTGGAGCTGCCTGGCTATTTTCAGCTACTCCGCCTACCGCACCAGCGACTATACCGAAAACCTCTGGCTTGTAGCGCTGGAGTATACCTTGGTTGGGCTTTGGCTGCTTGCTGAACTATACCTGTATCGCCAGCAAAAAAAGCACGCTAACCTGCCCCGGCAAAGTGTGGCACAACCACAGTGATTTTAAGAGCCTAACCCGGTAAAAGCGTTTGGATGAAGTCTGAAACAATGCTAAACTGACTGGGTGATTTTCGCCCAATCCATTGCAAGATGATCGAGGATGAAATGTGTACAGTAATGCCATTCATAGTACAGATAGTGGGAATAGGTACTCCTGCTATACATTAGTAGTACAAAATTAAATGATACTCTTTAACAGGATACATAATCCAGCCTCTTTCGATACCAACTCAATAGAATCTGACTTGAGTGATGGTAAAACTGTTGTCATTCAGTTTTCAGAAAGAGTCTATGATGACAAGCTTCTTGCTGAGCTTAATGTGCTGTGCGCAAGGAATAGCGAGCTACTCGAGATTAGGTTCTATGGGCATTATGAAGATAATGGATACTTTGACTGCCAAATTCTTGAAAAGCTGCCAGATGTGAAGTCCCTGTTTGTGGATTGCCTTTACCATGCAAAGAACTTGGCTTTCTTAACAAAACTGAAGCATCTTCATACCCTCAGCCTTGGTTTCTTTGAGCTAAAAGAGACTGAAATCTTAAATTCTGAAAATTTAAAGTCACTTCAAAAGCTATTGCTTTCTGACACAAGGACTAAAGCCTTGAACTTAGAATACCTGAGAGAGTATCAAAACCTTAAGTACCTGATTTGTTGCAGTCACACCAAAAACATTGGAGCAATCGGTGAGCTTAACAACTTGGAATACCTATCACTAAACTCAATAAGCAAATCACCTATCGGCTTTGTAAATAACTTAAAAAAGCTAAAGACTCTGAAATTGATATTGGGAGGTAGAAGCGATATCAATGAAATTGAAGCCAACGAGATTGAAGAACTTGAAATCATACGAGTAAGAGGCTTCAATGAGTTAAAGAACATTACCCGCTTTAGAAAGCTAAAGAGGCTCCGAATTGAAGACCAGATTCAGCTAACTGAACTGGTCTTTGACAAGACGCTTCATCATCTTGAAGAAGTAGCTATTCTGAATTGCAAGTCCTTCTCCCTTTTGGACGGATTAAAGAAATTAGAAAGACTCAGAAGGTTATGGATTTATAAGACTGGACTTGACTTTGACAGTTTAGTTGAGAAGCGAATACCAGAATCATTGCAAACATTCGGCTTTTATACTTCAAGAGTGAAAATAGATAAAGAGATACAAAGCAGAATTAAGGCGTTAGGTTATCAAAACAGACTAGCAGAAGTATAAGAACAAATTTGTACAACAACACCTTTACGCAGCTCCGCCGCCTCATGGCCAAGTCCGTTTCACAATAGCCAAAGCATGAAAGCTTTCGTATTTCAATTTGATACTCATCTCCTATTGAAAGATGCATACAAAGGTCCCGAGTTTAATTTTAACGTCTGCCCTGTTTCTGATAAACACAGACATTTGTCAACCAGCAGGCGTAGGCACGAAGGGAGGTGAAAACCAAAAGGAAAGCATTCTGCTGTCGAGATACGGTGCTTTTATAGAGGAGAGTGAGTTTTTAGCTCCAGGAGGAATCATCACCGTTACTGATTCAAAACTCATTTTTACTCCTGTCAAGACATTTCTTCGCAAGCAAGTAAGCATCACAGAGATTCCTCGAAGCGAAATAGCAGCGGTGAGAAGGACAAATACCTTTGGGATCGTGCCGAACGGTATTGTATTGCAACTCCAGAACGGTTCAAGTCAGAAGCTTAAAACGATTATCTTGAGAAGGAAAAAGCTTTATCACCTGCTTTTAGACCAAATAGAAAGATAAGTTGTGCAGGTGAAAAACAATGAACCCATCGAAGCTCAGGCAGTAAGTTCGGTTCAGACTCAGCTATTGGTTTTACAAAGCCTTTTACTCTTGCCCAATATCCCGCAGCGGCGCTGTCAGGTAATCATTAAACGGTTTCACAGCTTTAAAACCTTCCAACAAAGTGTTCATAAAATCTTTGCTGAGTACTACTTTATCGGGTAGTGGCATGGTGGCGTTCCAGCTTTTGAATCGGAGGTACTCAATGGCAGGGTTGTCTTTGTCGTACCCTTTTGGTGTAGTTTTGAGTTGCTCGCCCTGTATACCTCCAAAACGGTTTTTGAAGTCAGGTGCCTGAATGATACGCTGCAGTTCATCAAGGTTATAGTCAATTTCCTGTCGCACGGCTTTGAGATAGTCTGCAGGCGGCATCCACAGCCCCCCGGCCAGAAAAGAGTTATTGTTGGCGGCCAGGTGCAGGTAATAGCCCGGTAAAATAGACTTGCGCCCTCCCTCTGCTACATATGCTCCGAAGTGATCTTTGTAAGGACGCTTGTCGTTGGAAAAACGTACATCGCGGTAAATACGAAACACCAGATCCTTGCCCTTCTGCCCGATCGCCACGGGTTCAAAAAGAGCCATTTCCTCCATCAGTTCATCCAGAAAATCCTGGTAGTTTTTGCGGGCGGCATCGTAGCGCTTCTTGTTTTCCTGAAACCACTCGCGGTTGTTGTTTTGCGTCAGATCGGCCAGAAAGGCCAGTGTGCTTTTGTCTATTGTTGTTGCCATGGACTAATTTGTCGTACTTTCAGCGATACCTTGGGCTATTTATACTCCCCGGCAGGAAGCTTTGTTTATAGCCTTTGCCGATAAGCTAATTTATACCTTTGCGGTGAGCAAACCAATTGCAGCTGTAAGATGTTAATAAAGAGATAAATACGCCTTCTTTTAATCGATTGCGTAGACCCAAAAACAACGCTGAACCAACGCCCATGGCACGCCTGCTTTTTCTGATATCGCTGCTACTATACGCACTGCCAGGTATAGCCGCCGATTCTACGGAGGTATGGCTGCTCGTGCCGGACCAGAAACAACAGCTCCGCCAGGCCATTGCGCAATACGAAGAAATAGGCAACCATACCTGGCATACCTTCCCCAATAACCTGCTGCTTCGCCCCGGCGACTCCAGCCGCCATACCTCCGGCCTGCGCGCTAACCTGCTCCTGACCGGCGACCTGGCAAGCACTGATACTGCCGAAAACGCGACGCACTATACCCGCCAGTTGGCAACAGCTGTGGTGCGTTTTCAGGCCAGGCACGCACTTAAGGCAGACAGCATTGTTGGCCCGCGCACGGTGGCTGCCCTCAATGTACCTCCCCTCCAGCGACTGCGGCAGTTGCAGAACAGCCTCTACCGCTGGGAAGCATTCAGCCGTGATTTGCCCCAGCCTTACCTTATCGTCAACATACCGGATTATACCTTGCGCCTGATCGACCAGGACAGCGTGCAGCTATACCTGCGCACGATTGTAGGCAAGCCTAAACTGCCTACAATCGTCAATCATACCAAGCTACATACCATCGTTTTCAACCCGTTCTGGTATATCCCCAACTCCATCGCTTCCAAAGAGATACTGCCAATTCTTAAACGCAACCCCGGCTACCTGGCCAGTCGCGACATGGAGCTTTTCCGGCCTGCTGCACTGGGAGGCTGGCAGAAAATAAGTCCCTGGAGTGTGGATTGGAGCATGGTGAGCACGTCGAGCTTTAATTACAGGATAGTGCAGGTAACCGGGGCGCATAACGAACTGGGGCACATGAAGTTTCTGTTCGATACCCGCGTAAGCCAATACCTGCACGATACAAAAGACAGGCACCTGTTCTCACTCGAAAAAAGGGCCTTCAGCCATGGCTGTATACGTTTACAAAACCCTGACCACCTGGCGCTATACCTGCTGCAGGAGCGAAGCGGCCTTTCTGACCAACGCATCGAAAAAGTGATGGCATCTGACAAAGACGAGCAGTTCATCCGACTCAAAAAGCCGGTGCCCCTGATTATTGTCTACATGACGGCATGGGCCGACGAGTCTTCGGTTATCCAGTTTCGGGAAGATATTTATGGGTACGATGAGCAGGAGGAGGTAAAGCTGGGGCAGTAAGTTTCAGCACAGATCCGGCCAGTTTTCCTGCAGGTCTTCCAGTTCATCTACATCCGAAAGGGCGGGAAGCAAGGTATGGCTGAGGTGCAGCCGCTCAATGTCGTGGAGCGTGTCGGGAAAAACGTGCTCGGTGCTCCAGCGTTTGTTCTGAAAAAACTCCGGGTGCAGTCGCTTCATGCCAAGCAGGTAGTAGCCGCCGTCCAAAGCCGGACCAATCACCACTTCGTGCGTTTTCAGCGCTTCAAATGCCTGGTTGATGATCTCGGAAGTGAGTTGCCGACAATCACTCCCGATAATGACCACGGAGGCATAACCTTCTGCAAAAGCTTCTCTAAAAGCCTTCTCCATTTTCTCGCCCAGGTCACCCTCCGGGTGCTGGCGTTTTTTCAGGTATAGCTGCGCGGGCCAGAGGTCGTCCTGCTCTACTTTTTCAGAATAGTACACCAGTTTGTCCATGGGCAGGTGCTGGGTAATGTCGCGGGTATGGCGGAGCAGGTGCAGGTAAATGTCGAGCGCCGTTTCGGGTCCTACACTGGCTGCCAGGCGGGTTTTCACCTTGCCCAACTCCGGATTTCGAACAAAGAGCATCAACAGGTTTTTCTCAGTCATATACTTTCTCTCCTTCGCGCAGCCATATACCCCAGGCGCGGGTGTAGCCATGCACTTTTGTAGTTTGGCCTTGCTCGTTGTACACAGGCAGGCTGTGGTTCACCCACTCAAACAAGCCGCCATACAGATTTCTAACATTGGTATACCCTGCGGCCTGTAGCTGCTCGCCTATTTTTTCGCTGCGGTAGCCGACAGCACAGTATATCACAAGGGGTGTATTTGGGGGTACGTCTTTCAGGTCAGAAAGGTCAAAGTCTGCATAGCCCACATACCTGGCCCCGGGAAGATGGCTTACCTCATACTCACTTTTGCTGCGGGTGTCGAGCAGTAGCGGTGCTATACCTTGCTCTAGTTGCTGCTGCACTCGCGCTACCGAAATGGTGTCGACGCTATGACTATACAGCTGCCGGAGCATCAGGTGATAAGCTGCATCCGGGGGCTGTTTGCAGGCTGAAAGGAGCAGGCAAAGCGACAAAGTCAGGTATAGCCGATGATGCCAGGTATAGCGCATAGTCAGATCAGGTAGTGGAACCGCCGCAGCTGGAGCCGGCGCCAGCCGTGCAACCGTAGCAGTGCTGGTTCAGCATGATCTGCCGCTGGTCAAGCTGCGTCAGGTCGAAGTCGCGGATATGCTGTGGGGTGCCGGGCTGTACCTTGAGCTCAAGCATCTGGTTAAAGTCACAGTCATACAGACCGCCGTCCCAGCCAACCGAAATGGTATTGCGACACATCACATTAGCTGCCGCCACGGGGTTAAAGGCTGTCACTAGTTTCTCCATATAGCTGCTGTAGTTGCCGCTTTCCACCAGGTAATCGAGGTAGCGGCTGACCGGCAGGTTGGTGATGCAAAACAGACTGTTGAACACGATATCGTAGCCACTCTTCAGTCGCCGCTTAAACTCCGCCTCCAGCGATTTTTGACTGGCTGGCAGGAAAGCCCCTGATGGATTGTAGACTAGGTTCAATTCCAGGTCACTTCCCTCCTGTCCGTAACCGACCTGGTTGAGCATTTGCAGCGCCTTAATGGATTTCTCAAATACGCCGTCGCCGCGCTGGGCATCGGTGCGGGAAGCTGAAAAATAGGGAAGCGAAGATACCACCTGCACCCTATGTTCCTTGAAAAACTCCGGCAGATCGTGATACTTCGGGTTAGCCAGAATGATAGTGAGGTTGCAGCGTACGATCACTTGCCGCCCCATGGCTGACAGCTCCTCCACAAACCAACGAAAATCCGGGTTCATCTCCGGCGCACCGCCCGTCAGGTCAACCGTGCTGAGTTGCGGGGATTTGGCCAAGGCATTGAGGCAGAGCTGCATCGTGTCGCGGGTCATAATCTCTTTGCGGTCCGGACCGGCATCTACGTGGCAGTGGCGGCAGGTTTGGTTACACATCTTGCCCACATTCACCTGCAAAATAGAGGTGCCGGTGGGCTGTAGCGGGTATAGCTTGTGCTCCTGCAACTTGGCTCCAAAAAGTGGAAAATCGCCTTCCTCGGTTCCCGCATGCTGCAACACCTCCAGTTGAAAAGCCGGATTGGCAAACGGGTGGTGTTGCGCCTTCAGCGATTTAACAGGTATAGGCATGGGCTACATCGTCAGGTCCTTGATCTTGTTCATCATCTGCACGCCGTGTACCAACGCAGCGCCTCCTTTAATAGCAGCGGCCACGTGCACGGCTTCCATCATCTGGTTTTCATCGGCGCCTTTTTCGAGGCAGTCGGAGGTATAGGCATCAATACAGTAAGGGCACTGCACCGCATGTGACACCGCCAGGGCGATCAGGGCTTTTTCGCGTTCGGTCAAGGCGCCTTCCTTGAAAACTTCACCGTAGTAATCGAAAAACTTGCGGCCCATCTCGGGCTGCAATTCCGATATGTTTCCGAATTTCTTCAGGTCTGCCGGATTGTAATACGTATTATCCATAGAAAAATAAAGGCTTATTTACCTTAAAGGTAACAAGAAACTACAGACTAGGGTTTTAATTAGCTCAGAATAGCGCTGAGTTGTCTGTGCAGATGATGGTATACGGGAAGGATGTTTAACTGGCATGAAAGGTCGGTTCCATCTCCTGCTTCAGTCTTTTCGTCGAGCACCGTGAGGCTGCCCATGCTGGCTTGCATGCGGTACCCATAGAGCACCAGTTCGCTGAGCAGTTCGTCGGTTTGCCAGTTGAGCATGGCCAGTGCCTCCGGGTCGAAGCTGTCGATGTGCAGGCCTACCAGGTAGGCGCCGCCGTTCGTACCGGGGCCAACCACCATACGTCCTGTGCTAAGCGCCTCCTGTGCCAGCATCAGGTCAGTCGAAGTCAGGTCCACACAGTCGGAGCCAATGCAGATAACACGCTGATAGCCCATAAAATACACCTCCTGAAAAGCATTGGCCAGGCGCTCTCCAAAATTTCTTCCCTCCTGTCGCTCCGGATAAATAACCACTAAAGGTATACCCGATCCTTTGGCCACAAACAAGGTATGCTGCAGCAGCAGATCAGCTGTTTGCTGGTTCATTTCTGGCCCCTGCTCCTCTGTGAACGTATGATAGCGGACCTGTTGCTCAGAAGTCTGGGCGAACAGCAAAATAACGGTATCGTGTTGAGGCGTATTCAAGGAGGTGGTTTTAAAATATAGCGCGTGCCTTTCAGAATAAAATCCTGCCGGTGCTCTAACAGGAAGCAATTTAATAAGAAACCTGGGATATAAAAGGGAATATTCGCGAATGAGGTAACAATATACGCAAAATCCCGCAAATAGCACTTTATCAACATATTTTTAAACCTTATTTTTATCAGCTTAGTACCTGCGGCGGCACAAATGGCCTGACTTCCGTATATTTACAGCACACCTCACCAAAAATCTGAATCGAATGGCTATACAAACCATAAACCCCGCTACCAACGAAATCATCAAAACGTTCGAGGCACATACCTCCGATCAAGTGGAGCAAAAACTGAAAGCAGCCGATAAGGCCTTCCGGCAATGGAAAAACACCGGTTTTGACGAAAGGGCCCGCCTGATGAACCGCTGCGCTGATATTCTGGAGCAGGAAGCCGAAAAGTATGGTCGCATCATAACGCTGGAGATGGGCAAACCCATCAAAGACTCCATTGCCGAGGTGCAGAAATGCGCCAAGGTATGCCGCTACTACGCAGATAATGCCGCTGATTTCCTCAAAGATGAAGAAGTCGAATCCGGAGCCAGCCGCAGCCTGATCGCCTATGAACCGCTGGGTGTAGTATTGGCAGTGATGCCCTGGAATTTTCCGTTCTGGCAGGTTTTCCGCTTTCTGGCCCCTGCCCTGATGGCGGGCAATGTAGGTGTGCTCAAACATGCCTCCAATGTGCCGCAGTGTGCCCTGGCCATCGAGGAGATCATCCACAGGGCCGATTTTCCGAAGGATGTGTTCCATACCCTGCTGGTCGAGTCAAAGGCGGTCGATGCGATCATTGAAAACCCTATTGTAAAGGCTGTAACCCTGACCGGCAGCGAAGGCGCAGGCTCCAAAGTAGCCGAGAAAGCGGGCCGTGAGATCAAGAAAACGGTACTGGAACTGGGCGGCAGCGACCCCTTTATCATTCTGGAGGATGCGGACCTGGAGGAGGCTGCTGCTGTTGCCGTAAAATCGCGGATGGTGAACACGGGCCAGAGTTGCATTGCCGCCAAGCGCTTTATTGTGGTGGAAGGTATAGCCGATAGCTTTCTGGAGAAAATGAAAGCGAAAATGCAGTCCCTCCGCACCGGCGACCCGCTCACCGAAGACTGCGACTACGGTCCGCTGGCCCGCAAAGACCTGGCCGAGGAACTGGAGCAGCAGGTACAGGAGTCGATCCGGAAGGGCGCTAAAGTAGTGCTGGATGGAGGCCGTGAAGGCAAGGACTCTGCCTACTTCAAACCAATGATCATCCAAAACCCTAAACCCGGATCCCCAGCCTACGAAGATGAGCTGTTCGGCCCGGTTGCCATTGTGTTTGTGGTGAAAGACGAAGCTGAAGGCATTCGGATCGCCAATGATCACAGGTATGGACTGGCAGGCACTGTGTTCACGAGCGACAAAGAGCGCGGCTTACGTGTGGCCCGCCAGGTAGAAACAGGTGCTATGTTCGTCAACACCATGGTTGCCTCCAGCCCCGAAATGCCTTTCGGCGGCATCAAAAAATCAGGTTACGGCCGCGAACTCTCCTACGTCGGCATCCGCGAATTCACGAACCAGAAGAGTATTTGGATTGGCTAAACTGTTAGTAGGTTGAATTGTTAATTATACCCCACCACCTTGTACACTACATATCCGGTTATTTCGTGGATGAGACGGTGCCAGAGGCGGAAGGAGTCGGGATTGGGTATAAACAGTTCGTCGGGGGTGTAGCGGATTTCTGAGGTATAGAAGTCTGTCGGAAAAATGTCCGTTTCTATACCTGCTTTATCAAAACAGGCTTTGGAGCGGCGCATGTGGAAGGCAGAGGTTACGAGCAGGCGACGCTTCATCTCAGGATGATTCTGCAGCACATCGCCAGTGAAAATCGCATTCTGGTAGGTATTATCACTGCGGGTTTCGATGATAATATCTTCTTGTGGCACACCTGCCAGCAGCAAAATCTCCTGCAGCATTTCGGCCTCTGGCCGGCGGTCCAGCGCGACGGTACCTATACCTCCCGTGATCAGAAATTTATTCACCCTGCCCATGCGGTAGAGCTTGAGCGGATGCAGAAAGCGGTCAGCCCCCTTATTCGTGTGCACCCGGTCATCTGCAAAGCCGATGGCCTGTGTTACACCTGTCAGGATAATGGCTACATCGTAATTATCCACTTGCTCCAGCGGCACTGCTTCCAGCTCCCAGGCTCGCATGGTGACATTCGCCAGAAATGGATTGGAAAAAACCAGCAACAGCACAGTAGCCGAAATCAGCATGATACGTCGCCATTTGGTTGATCGCAGGAAAATGGCCAGCAAAAGAAGCACCGCGATCCAGATGATGGGCATCAGGAAATATTGCAGCAGCTTGGAGAGCACAAAAAACATAGGGTTTCAGGTATAGCAGAAGCCGCAAAGGTATAAAAGCAGCTGCATCCCTGAAAGGCTATACATTAAAAGAACCGCCGGAGCAACCAAAGCAACAGCGAGAGCAGAATGCTGATCAGAATCATACTCGTGATGGGCATGTAGAACTTGAAATTCTCCCGCTCCACTCGAATATCGCCGGGCAAATTGCCAAACCAGCCCAGTTTGTCCCCAGCCAGCCAAATGACCAGGCCTATGACAACAATGGCTATACCTGCGATCACAATGTATTTCCCGATCGGCTGCATATTTCTATTTTAAGTGGGTCTGCCTTTGCTTACGGCAAAGCAAGTTTAGGGATTTATACCTTAAAAGCGTAAATTTGAATGTTAGAGTCAACGTAAAATATCCCCTTATACCTTGAAAGTCTGCATTGCTGAAAAACCGAGTGTCGCGCGTGAGATAGCCAACGTAATTGGTGCCAAAACCAGAAAGGATGGCTATTACGAGGGCAACGGCTACCAGGTCACCTGGACTTTCGGCCACTTCTGCACGCTGCGTGAGCCCGACGACTACCGCCCCGAGTGGAAGCGCTGGAGCCTTTACGACCTGCCCATGCTGCCGGAAAGGTATGGCATCAAACTGATGCAGGACAAGGGCGTGGTGCAGCAGTTCAACATCATCAAAAAGCTCCTCGACAAGGCCGAAGAAGTAATTAACTGCGGTGACGCCGGGCAAGAAGGGGAGGTGATTCAGCGCTGGGTGCTCACCGAGGCCAACTACCGCAAGCCTTTCAAGCGCCTTTGGATTTCCTCGCTCACCGAAGACGCCATCCGCCAGGGGTTTGCCCGACTGCGCGAAGGGTCCGAATTCGACTCGCTCTACCAGGCCGGCAAAAGCCGCGCGATCGGCGACTGGCTTCTTGGGCTGAATGCTACGCGACTTTTCACGCTTAAGTATGCGCAGGGCAGGCATACACTCTCTATCGGCAGGGTACAGACTCCTACCCTTGCCATGATCGTGAATCGCCACCACGAGATCGCCAACTTTGTGCCGCAGGCTTACTGGGAGCTCAAAACCGTATACCGTGACACGACTTTTTCGAGCACTAACGGCCGTTTTCACAAAGAGGAGGAAGGCCAACAGATACTAGCCGCCATCCAGCAGGATGAACTCACCATCACCGACATCGAAACCAAGAAAGGTACCGAGAGTCCGCCTAAGCTGTTCGACCTGACCTCGCTCCAGATTGAATGTAACAACAAGCTGAGCATGTCGGCCGACGAAACGCTCAAAACCATCCAAAGCCTCTACGAGAAAAAGGTGGTTTCTTATCCGCGTGTTGATACTGTGTTTCTGCCAGATGACATTTACCCGAAAATCCCGGGTATTCTGCAAGGTCTCACCAATTATCAGCAGGAGGTTGCGCCTTTGCTACAGAGTAAGATCCGGAAGAGCAAAAAGGTATTTAACAACAACAAAGTAACCGACCACCACGCCATTATACCTACCGGCGCACAAGCTAGTCTTTACGGACGGGAGGCCGATGTATACGACATCATTACAAGGCGCTTTTTGGCTGCTTTCTATCCGGACTGTATCGTGAGCAACACCACCGTAATGGCGGAATCGGCTGGCTATACCTTCCGGGTGCGCGGCAAGCAGATTCTGGAGCCGGGCTGGCGTGTGCTTTATGGTGCTGAGGACGTGAAATCGGACAGCAATACTGGCAAGGACAATAAAGAAGACGAAGAAACAGCAGGTATACTACCCAACTTCGAGAAAGGCGAGCACGGACCGCATGCGCCATTGCTCGATAAGAAATGGACGAACCCACCAAAAGAGTATACTGAAGCGACCCTGTTACGTGCCATGGAAACAGCCGGCCGCCAGATAGACGATGAAGAGCTCAAGGAAGCACTAAAAGAAAACGGCATCGGCCGACCTTCTACCCGTGCAGCCATCATCGAAACACTGTTCAAGCGCCAGTACATCCGCAAAGACAAAAAGAAGATTATACCTACCCAAATGGGCATCGACCTGATCGGTGTGATCCGCAACCAGACGCTGAAATCGGCAGAAATGACCGGGCAGTGGGAGCGCAAATTGCGTCAGATCGAAGGCGGCTCTTTTAAAGCCGAAGCTTTTTTGCAGGAGTTGCAGGACTTTGTGGTGAGTCTGGTGCAGGAAGTGAAATACGATAAGGCCACCGTGACCATGGAGGCCCAGCCTGACCCTACTCCTGCTAAAGGAGGAGCTGGGAAAGAGAAAACCACCGCTAAAAAACCTAAAACCTCTGCTGAGGCTATACCTGGCAAAGGCCTCGGCTCCTGCCCTGCCTGCGGCGAAGGCCATATTCTGAAAGGCTCCAAAGCGTACGGTTGTATCCGCTATAAAGAAGGCTGTCGCTTCCTGATACCGATTGAGCAGCAGGGCAAAACCCTAACCGACAAACAGATCACGGCCTTGCTCAGCAAAGGCAAGACCGCGGTGATCAAAGGTTTTAAAGACGAACAGGGCAATAGTTTTGACGCCAGCCTGAAGCTGGATGGCAATAAGCAGGTGGTACTGGAGAAAGCGGAGAAAACACCGGAGGTGGACCCTTTCGCGACCTGCCCACGGTGCAATCAGGGCAGTATGCTCAAAGGCTCCAAAGCCTATGGCTGCAGCCGCTTTCGGGAGGGCTGTCAGTTTGTAGTGCCCTTCGAGATAGGCGGCAAACAACTCACCGATAAACAGATCGGTACTTTGCTCACCAAAGGCAAAACCGGTAAAATAAAAGGCTTTACGTCAGCCAAGACCGGCAACAGTTTCGATGCAGCCCTGACCATCAACGACAACTGGCAGGTTGTATACCTGCTGAGCTAACCAGCAGTGCGGCTGCAGGTATAGCCAGCAGGTATAAGCCTTACTTTACTGAGAAGAGCACTTCGTCCGTCGAAACATTCGTACGGAAATCAGTGGCGTTAATCGTTAAGGTATAGTCGCCCTGCGGCAGTACGTTTGCATTCAGCAGCGTGTCAAATTCAAGAATCTTTTTATCTGGCAAGGTCGTGAAGTTGATGTGATCTGCATCACCACCTACAGCCCGCACACGCACGTGTAACTCCTTCACTTTGTCTTTGTCAGAAGCTGTCAGCTTGATGCGCAGCCCTGATGACTTCGCAAGCTTTTGGTTCTTAGTAGGATTCCGGATCGTCAGAGCGGGATTTGAACCATCCGGCTGCAGGCTTCCATCTTCAAACACATCTTCACACGCTGTCAAAGCAATGACAGCTACCACTGAGGCCAGCAATTTTGTAAGTTTCATAAGAATGTAATAGAGAAAAATAGGCTTAAGGCCTGCAATTTACTAAATCAATGTAATTTACAAAAATAAAAAAATACAAAATATACAATAGACAGATCAGAAGTGCATTAATAACCAACTACCTAATAAAGGCTTAATCAATTAAATTACAGCAAGATAAATAAACACATACAGATTTAACAAACCACAACAACTTTAATTAATTCAATTTAAGCTATATACATACACTTTGTTTATTAATATTTTAATACAATTTATGATTTCAAATATTTTGAACATAGGCTGTGTTATACCTGCTGTTCTGGAACGCCTCTCCCGCTATCGGTTACTTAAATAACTTATGAGCCTTGTAGCCGTAGAAATTACCGGCGCACCTGTTTATAGGAGGGCCTTTGATTTGTACTTTTTTCAAACCTAAAAATTTAAGTAAAGCTATGAGAAGCTATGAAAATTCGGGCTCAAACCCATACAATGACAACTTTAGGACGGAGAGCAGAGGCTCCGCAAGAAATTATTATTCAGGAGATTATGATCCAACCAGCCGACTGAGAGGCTCGTACGGCAGTTCATCTTCGGGTTCTTCCCGCTCAGGTGATTTCGGTAGCGGCCGCGACACCTATTCTTCTTCAGGCTACGGCGGCACATCAACTTACGGTCGTTCAGCAGGAAGCTCAAACTACGGTTCCGGTTCCTCAGGTTCCTCTAATTATGGATCAGGTTCTAACCGCCGCTATGGCAGCAGCGACTGGGATTCTTCTAACCGCTATGGCGATCGCGACGCCTGGGATCGTGGTTCGGACGAGGTAAAATCCTGGTTCGGCGACGATGATGCAGAGCGCAGAAGAAGAATGGACGACATGCGCGACCGTGGCAGCGACAGCTACCGCTCAAACCGTGGTTACAGCGGCTCATCCAATTACAGCGGCTCTAATTATGGCGCTGGTTCCGGTTATAGCTCTGGCTCCGGTTCATCTAACTATGGCTCAGGCTCAGGTTCGTCGAACTATGGCTCATCCGGCAACTACGGAACAGGGGCATCTAATTACGGCTCATCCTCTAGATACGGAACCGGATCTAGCAATTATGGTTCAGGCTCCTCTAATTACGGGTCAGGCACAACCGGTTATGGCTCAGGTTATGGTAGCGGCAGCAGCTATGGATCATCTAATTATAGAAGCAACCGTAGCTCCAGCGATTGGGATCGTGATACAGACAGAGACAACGACAGAGGTTTCTTTGACCGTGCCGGTGACGAAGTAAGATCATGGTTCGGCGATGAAGAGGCAGAACGCAGAAGAAGAATGGACGACATGCGCGACAGGGATCACGACAGCGACTACAACAGCCGCTACAGAACACATACCAGCTACGGCAACACCTATAGTGGCCCTCCGTACTCTTATGGTTCCTCTTCCCGCAGAGACTATGAATGGTAATAACCGGGTGGGCGGCTTATAAGCCGATTACCTGATTTAAACCTTTATACAATAAAAAAAGCCCGATCTGCTTAGATCGGGCTTTTTGCATGAGAAAAATAGCACAATTTATATATATCCTCTATTGACCTGTTATCCCCTTCTCTGTAATTTCACCCCGATTAAACCAACCCTTAAAAACAGGTATTTCCTATGAAAAGACTCTTATTGGTTCTGTGCTGCGTAGCACTTATGTCAGCCACTGGCTTTGCCCAGCAACTCGGCTTTAAAGGTGGCGCAACCTACACCACGTTTAGCGGCGCTGACACCGACAATTACAAGTATCGGGTAGGGTACACGGGCGGTATATTTCTGCAAAAGCACATCAACAACATGATGGGGCTGCAACTGGAAGCCCTGTATACTTCCAAAGGTGCCCGCCGGGAAATTTACTCAGGCAGCAACCTGCAGACCGCTGAGGTGTTCAAGCTCAACTACATCGATATACCTGTGCTGTTCCATGTATCGGCCAGCGGCGTATTCTTTGATCTGGGGCCGCAGGTATCCTTTATCTACAACGCCAGCCATGTGCATGAGGCACACTCCAGCAATGGCGACAAGATTGTGACCACCAAGCACAACATTTCAGACAACCCTTATACCATCGACTTTGCTTACGTAGGTTCTGTAGGTTACCGTGCCACAAACGGCCTTGGCCTTGAAGTGCGCTATACCGGCGGCCTGAAGAAGATAGATGACGAAGGTGCATTTGTTAATCGGGAACGCCGCAATTCTGGTTTCAGCCTGATGCTAAGCTACCTACTCGGCGGACGATAACAGTCACCGTACTTTATATTTGAAAGCCCTTCGATCACGGAGGGCTTTTTTTATTACTCCAGTAATTTGGCTACAGGTATAGCCAAGCACAAGCATTTGCCGACCTATACCTATACCTATACCTATACCTATACCTATACCTATACCTATACCTATACCTAGTCTTCCCGGCTTAAACTGACTCGTCATAGACTTATCTCATAAGAAGACAATAGTCTCAAAAATCAGGATGTTCTGTTTAGTATCAGAGCACCCCTCCCTTATACCTGAGTAAAATCGCGGTGGTAAGCTCTGCACTGACAGAACACATTCAGATTAACATAAAAAACGAAATAAAAAAAGCCTTAAAAAAATAAAACCCTCGCAAATGCGAGGGTTTTGTCCGATCAAGATCAATCGGTAGGTATAGGTAGTAGTTGTCTCTTTGTTATTCTCAGGAATCTTACAGCAGGCCGTAAATGTGCTCGTAGCGCTTCATGCAGTTCTGCTGCTCCATTACATTCAGGTCCCTCAGAAGGCCTTCGTTCAAATCATATACCAGGCCATAAAGCTTAGGTGGATCGTCCGTTTGCATGGCGTTCTGTATGATCGAGGTCTTAGACAGGTTCAACACCTGCTCTGTAATATTCAGCTCCACCAGGCGACGATGGCGCTCGGTCTCATCCTCGATGCTCATCAGTTCCTGCTCATGCAGGCGTATCACATCCTTAATATTGCGTAGCCAGTTATCCATCAGGCCAAACTGCTTGTTGCTGGCCGCCGCCGCTACACCGCCACAACCATAGTGGCCGCATACGATGATGTCTTTTACTTTCAGTACCTCTACGGCGTACTGCAGCACCGAAAGCAGGTTCATGTCGGTATGCACCACCATATTGGCAATGTTGCGGTGCACAAAGATCTCGCCTGGGCCTGTACCAGTTACTTCATTTATTGGAATGCGGCTGTCCGAGCACCCTATGTACAGGTAACGTGGTTTCTGACCATTGGCCAACTTGTTGAAGTAGTCTTTGTCTTCGACGAGCTTTCGCTCTACCCACTTCTTATTATTCTCAAATATCTTCTCCATGATTTTATTTATTTCTAGTGCATATCCAGCACTTTTACTTCTTCTATGTTCAAAACTTCTACAAATATACCGCGTTCGTGGGCCGTATTCTTAAACTCCTGTATGGCCTCCAGTACATCGTAATCTATAAATTCAGAGTTAGCCCCATCGACGATCACATGGCTATTGTCCGGTAGTTTTTCAAGTGTCAGCACAATGCTGGCCTTGTTCAGGAACGACACGTGCTCACTCAGTTTAATACGAATCGTTTCTTTATCCCGGTGATCTTCTTTATGGAAGAAGTAAGGTGATTTGTAGTTCGCTTTCAGGATGTAGAAGATGCCGACAGCCAGACCGATTAGGATACCCACCAACAGGTCAGTGAACAAAATGGCCACAATTGTTACCACAAACGGGATAAACTGCTCATGCCCCAATTTAAGCTGCCCTTTGAAAAGCGTTGGCTTTGTCAGCTTATAACCTACCATCAGCAGCACGGCTGCCAGCGCAGAAAGTGGCACCTGGTTCAGGAAACCAGCCAGGAACAGTACAGCCAGCAGCAGAAATACACCATGTATAAAGGCTGACATTTTCGTTTTACCGCCAGCTGCTATATTAGCCGAGCTTCGCACGATTACAGCCGTCATTGGTATACCACCCAGCATACCTGCAATGATGTTACCTACGCCCTGCGCTTTCAATTCGCGGTTGTTTGGCGTACGGCGCTTATGTGGGTCAAGCTTATCGACAGCCTCCACGCTCAGCAGGGATTCCAGACTGGCAATAATAGCGATCGTGAAGGCCACCACATAAAGTGATGGATTTGTCAGTTGATCAAAAGCCGGGAAGCGGAGCTCATTCTGGAGCGCTCCTATACTAGAGATCTCCGGCAGATTTACCAAGTGTGTGCCTGCTATGGCCAGTTCAGGAAAGTAGTTGATAAAGAGGTAGTTTATACCTACAGAACCAACCACTACGATCAGCGCACCCGGTACCAGTTTAAACAGCTTAATGCGCTTCATAAACGGCTGCTCCCACATAATCAGCACGGCCATGGAGAGTATACCTATAATCAAGGCGCCCAACTGTATGGCACTGAAAGCATGTAGGATTTCAGAAAAAGTGTTCCGCCCATCCGCCTGAAAGAAATTCATCTCACCGAAGAAATCATCATCGGCTCCCATGAAATGCGGGATTTGCTTCAGAATCAGGATGAGACCAATAGCAGCGAGCATTCCTTTGATAACTGAAGAAGGGAAATAAAGACCGATAACACCGGCTTTGAGAAAGCCCAGCGCTACCTGCAGCACACCTGCCAGCACAACAGCCAGCAAAAAGGCCTCATACGACTGCAGGGTTTCAATACCATTTAGTACAATTACTGTTAAACCAGCTGCCGGACCGCTTACACTCAGGTGCGAGCCGCTCAGCCAGGAAACAACCAGCCCACCGATCACACCGGTTACAATTCCGGCAAAAAGCGGGGCGCCTGAGGCAAGCGAAATACCTAAACAAAGAGGAAGGGCAACAAGGAAAACAACGAGGCCAGCCGGAATATCCTTACCGAGGCTAGCCATGTAGTCTGGCTTTAAGGAAGTATTTTTCATATGTTAATTTTGTAAGAGAAGGCTTCCCAACTCACATCCCTGCACTGACCAAAAGGCCAGTAGCAGGAACATAAGTCAGAATACTCACCTTATGTTCACAAATGTACGGGGGAGGTATTAAGGGAAAATTAAAACCACATTAAAAACGAATTAAAATGTGTTTTTTGCTGAAATTAGTCCGATTGCCTGGGGTAAACGCAATGTTACAACCGTTCCTTTGTCCACGCGGGAATCAATGGATATAGAGCCTTTATGCAGTTTTATGATGCTCTCTGTCAGGGGCAAACCGATGCCGTGCCCCGTGATGTTGCGCACATTGTTCGCCCTGAAAAATGGCACAAACACATGCCGCAGATCATGTGGAGCAATGCCCACACCCTTATCAGTTACCTGTAGCACCACCTCGCGCCGGTCAGCCGAAAGCCGCACCGTACTGTACTCTCCTTTGGGCGAGAACTTGGCTGCATTTTCCAATACATTCACAATAGCGATCAGCAGCAGGGCATCGTTGCCTTTCACGATCAGGCGGTCTTCGTCATCGGGCAGGTTGTCGAAATCAATATCATACAGCGCGCCCGGATGCCTTTTCAGTGCCTGCTCATGTGCCATCCACAACAACTCATCGAAGCGCAGATGCGAGAGCTTGATTTTAGAGGTGTCCACACTGGCCTGGGCAATCTGCAGCAAGCCATTTGACAGCTCTGCCAGTAGTCGGGCGTCTTCCAGGGTAGAGGCCAGCACCCGCTGATACTCATCTTTCTCGCGGGGTTTCATCAGGGCCACTTCCAATTCGCCTATCATGGCAGTGAGCGGAGTGCGCAGCTCGTGAGAAGCATTCGATACAAAGGTGCTCTGCATCTCAAAAGCCATCTCCAGGCGGTCCAGCATTTTGTTGAAAGTCTGGGCCAGGTGCGACAGTTCGTCTTTGCCGCCAGTGTTACTCAGGCGCAGGTGCAGGTCCGAGGCACTGATCTTCTCTACCTCACTCACCACTTTAGTAATGGGGCGCAAAGCTTCCCGTGCAAAAGCCCAGCCAGCCAGCAGCACCACAACCATCGAGCCCAGAAAACCAACGATCAGGATAATTTTGAGATGCTGAAGTTTGCGTAAGCTGTAGGCATCCACAGAAGAAGTGAATACGATAAATTCGCCTTCATTGTCTTCGTAAAGCATTGCCACCACCTGGCGCTCATCCTGTTCGTACTGCACCTTCCCTTCCCGCTTCACGCGTTCGAGTACCTCAGGAGCCACCTCCAGCTCCCCTTCTCCGTCCGAAAAAAATAGGCTGCCGTCGTGCCGGTAGATGCTCACCTTCTCAAAAGGAAGCACTTGGTAGTAGCGGATCTGGTTGCTGCGGCGTGCTCTATCGCTTACCTCGTCTGCCTCCAGTACATGGGCTGCCGTGTCATACGCCCGCCCCTCAATGCGCTTGTAAAAATCGTCCTGCCGGTAAATGGAGGTAAAGTAGTAGATCACCAGCGAAAAAAGGATCACGATCAGGGCGAATATACCTGCAAACTGCAGGGTCAGTTTGTTGCGGATGGTCATGCTTCGTCCTCCTTGAGCACATAGCCCATACCTACCAGGGTATGGATCAGCTTACCAGGGAAGCCTTTGTCTATTTTCTTGCGCAGAAAATTGATGTACACATCGATTACGTTGCTGCCGGTATCAAAAGAGGTCTCCCACACGCTCTCCGTAATATCGACGCGGGACACCACACGCCCTCTGTTGCGCAGTAAATAATGCAGCAGGGCAAATTCTCTGGCTGTCAGGTTGATGGGCTTTCCGCCACGGGTTACGGTTTTACTGCCCAGGTCCATTTCAAGGTCTGCAATCGAGAGCTTTTCCCCTCCCGCGTTGTCGCCTGAGCGACGAGCGAGGGCCCGGAGGCGGGCCAGCAGTTCCTTGAATTCAAAAGGCTTGGTCAGGTAATCGTCAGCTCCGGCATCCAGTCCAGTAATCTTGTCTTCTGTAGAGCCCAGCGCGGTGAGCATCAGGATAGGGAGCTGTTTTTTTTTCTTACGGATGGCCTGGCAGACTTCTAGCCCGCTCATATGCGGCAGGATAATATCCAGTATGATCAGGTCGTATTCGTTTTGCAGGGCCATCTTCAGGCCAAAGTTACCGTCATACGCCTGGTCCACCTCATACGACTGTTCTTCCAGGCCCTTTTTGATAAAGGAAGCTACTTTGGGTTCGTCTTCTACCAGCAGTATTCTCATATTCCTGTCACTATTTATGTGTTTGGCCGGACAAGTTACAATTAAAGCAGTTCTGCGCCGTCCGGTGGCTTGCAGTTGCGCCAATATCTGTATATTTTAGATGAAGATAAGTAGTTTATGGCACACGATCATCATCACGAAGGCCACGGCCATCACCATCACCACGGAGGAAACAACATCAAGGTGGCTTTTTTCCTGAACCTTGGCTTCACCGTAATCGAGATATTTGGCGGACTTTGGATCAACAGTATGGCTATCCTTTCGGATGCGCTGCACGACCTTGGCGACTCCCTGTCGCTGGGCCTGGCCTGGTACTTTGAACGACTCTCGCGCAAGGGCAGCGATCAGCAGTTCTCTTACGGGTATAAACGTTTTTCGCTGCTCGGGGCCGTCATCAACTCGGTGGTGCTATTGCTTGGTTCAGGTATAGTGCTTTGGGTTTCGGTCCCGCGTCTGATGAATCCGGAGCCTGTGCATGCCCCAGGCATGATTGGCTTCGCCATATTGGGTGTGCTGGTAAACGGAGTGGCAGCCCTGCGCCTTAACAAGGGCGAGTCGCTGAACGAACGGGTGGCCATGCTGCACCTGATGGAGGACGTGCTGGGTTGGGCGGCCGTGCTCGTGGGCGGTATCCTACTCTATTTCTTCGACTGGCCTATCATTGACCCGCTGCTTTCGGTACTCATCACGGGTTATATTCTCTACAATGTAGTGCGCAACCTGCGCAAAGGCCTTCAAATTCTACTGCAGGGCACTCCCGCCAATATTAGTTTACAGGAAGTGCGCCGCCGCCTGGAGCTACTCCCCGAGGTACGCTCCGTACACGACCTGCACCTGTGGACTTTGGATGGACTCAGCCATGTGCTGACCATGCACGCCGTTGTAGAAGATAACCTGGATCTGGAAGAGGCACATGAAGTGAAACAGCGCATACGCGATACCATGCAGGATGCGCACATAGATCACGTAACGGTAGAGCTGGAAATGCCGGGACAGGAATGTAGTCAGGAGCACTGCACGCCGGAGCTGCCTAATTCTGGTTAAGCAACACGGCCTGGCGAACCAGATCGCTGAAATATTCTTCGTCTATGTCCTCGAGCGTGCGCAGTTTGATATGCGGCAGTTGGCCATTGCGGCTCACCAGGCGCTTATTTGTATCGTTAAGCTCTTTTCCGCGGAAGAAACCGAAATGCAATCCGCTACGGGAAGAGGAGAAGTAACATACTGGTCCGTAAAAGAAATAGCAGGGATTTTCCCAGCGCACGCACTCCTCCAGGTGGGCTGCTGTCTGGTTGATGATCTGGCGTACTGCTTGCGCTAACAGCTGTTTCTCAGGTGATAATTTGTCGATATACTCATCGACCTGGTTGGTAGATATCTTGCTTCTCATACAGGGTATGTATTGGCCTTAGCGGCCAGAGCCGTTAATTTACAGCTAAACATACATATCTTTTAATATTTATGCAAAAAATCTGACGATGTGGTTACTTCGATTAGAGGACTATTATACCTGTCCGAAGGTATAGGCAGGCAAATAAGTCTATCGTTTACAACCACTTATACCTTGGCATGAAGTTTATACCATTTCGAGGTGCCGCAGCAACCTTTCTTCGAGCTCGTCGAGCTGGCAAAAGCCGCTGCTAAGTAGTTCCGGTCCGAGGCCACCCTCCATGTATACGCTGGGCAGGCTCGTCACCCCCAGCATCTCCGCAAACTCAAATTCTTTCTCTGTCGCGTCGATAATTTCATCAGCCTCAAACAAGGTATAGAACAGATTTTCCTGTATGCCAAAAGGGCGCACGACATGGGCCAGTACCTGCGGGTCTGCCAGGTTAAGGCCGTCGGCGTAAAAAGCGGAGTGCAGCGCCCGGAGTATTTCGAGCGTGAGGGCTGGTCTTAGCCGGCGGACCACATGCAGGGTGCGGCAGGCAGGTTCGGTATCATACACAAAATCTTCTTTCAGGAAAAGGTTATAGTTAAAAGGCAGGCTGGTGCGCTCCTGTACCCGGTGCCAGCTCACGGCCAGTCGTTCCTTCTGCTCCCGCGAAATGGGTTCCCGTGCAAAAGGATGAAGCCCTCCGGCTATGACTTCGACAGTCAGACGCCCGTGCCACAAGGCGCGCAACCGACGGATGACGTGCGTGAATCCGTAGCACCAGGCACACATTGGGTCGGTTACATACAGCAATACCGGGTTATAAGGACTGTTGACCATAAGCGTAATAGACATTTCCTTAAATATTGTACCCCAATGCGGTTGCTTAGGTTCAGGTATAGATCATCTTTACCGTCATGCCCCCGTCTATCACCAAGTGCTGCCCCGTAATGAAACCGGCCCTTCCAGAGCAAAGGAAAAGTGCTGCTTCGGCGATGTCCTGCGGCTCCCCTACCCGGCCGGCCGGGTGCTGTTCCTTGTCTTCGCGGGTATGCTGGGGTTCGTAGCGTTCCTTTTCTTTTTGCCAGGCTCCTGTCTCAACCCAGCCCGGCGCAATGGCATTGACCCGGATGCGGTCTGGTGCTAGGCTAACGGCCAGCGAATGGGTAAGCGCTTCGAGTCCGCCTTTGGAGGCCGAGTAAGCAAAAGTGTCCGGCTCAGACATAAAAGCCCGTGTGCTCGTGATGTTGAGGATAGCAGGATGTTCCGCCTGGCGCAGCAGCGCCAGGGCATATTTAGCACAGAGTACCGGGCCACGCAGGTTCACAGCCAGTATCCGGTCAAACTCCGACATTTGCATTTCGTCCAGGTTACCTGCAAACGGATCGGCTATACCTGCGTTGTTTACCAACACATCCAGACGGCCATGCTCTTCTTTTACTTTTTCCATCAAGGCAATTACTTCGTGCTCCACACTAACGTCGCAAGGTATAAAAGCAGCCTTGTGTTGCTGACTCTGCAAGCGCTGCAGGGCTTCACGTCCTGCTTCCTTGTCCGCATCCGCAACTACGACCTGTGCGCCGGCCTGCCCGAAAGCCTGCGCCATACCTAAGCCTATACCTTGCGCGCCGCCGGTAATCAACACTATTTTGTCTTTGTAATCGCCTCTAGCCATACTTCGATTGATGATGTTATACCTGCCTATACCTCACAGCAAACCCGCTGCCGGACGGTGCTATACCTGATCCTGCAGCGGGTCTGATTTGTGGTGCCTGTCGGCTTATCTTTTCTCGAGCTGGCGCTTGAGTTTTTCTTCTACGTTTTTCAGCAATTCATACCAGTTGTCGCCATCGTCTTCGGCAAACGCGTCGTTGCCGGGTATACCTACGCGCATGCTCAGTTTCTTGGCATCTGTGGCGTGGTTAGCTTCTTCTTTAAAGTACACGTCCACGGAGTCGATCTTTTTGGCGTGGCGCTTTAGTTTGGTGATGGTGTTGCGGATGTGCTGCTGCACGTCGTCTGAGATCGAAATGTCTACAGCCTGCACATCAATCTTTATTCCTTCAAAATTCTCTGTATAGTTCATGCTCTGTCTTAAATGTATTTTCTGTGTGTTAGAAGCCGTTTAAGCGGAATCCCAATGCTGAAATTAAACGGAGCACAGGTATTAAAGTTTACGCAGGCAAACACTCTCTGAGAAGCAACATAGCAGCAGTCCGGCTCGTTTTTATGCATATTCACCCACTGTTTAACGTTATGCAAAACTTACCAATTAACTGGCTGACAGAAGGATTGCTTGACTTTGAGTATAAGAAGTACCGGCTGCTGGCTTACCTGCAGACTGTGCGGTCTGAGTTTGGGCAGCAGCGCCTCTACCCTGTTTTCTCTGACCTGATCATGCACTACCGCCACCTGCAGCAGGTACGGGAGCACAAGAAACTGGTGTACGAGTCTTTCCCGCAGCAAATAACCCGCGCCGACTTTGAGAAGCTGGAGCTGGTATATGAAAAGATCGTGAAAGATGACGAAACCATGGCCCAGATTGAGGAGGTGATTCAGTACGCTGCACCGCTTTTTACCGAGGCCGTAAGCGAAGGCAGAGAACTGTATGATTTCATCGAGCGTCACCTGGAGATCAATCCGGTGGGCATCACGCCGATGTACTTTAATGAGGGCTACCTGTTTCTGGACGCTTTCCCGGGCAAGGAAACACAGGTATACGTGTACCGCATCACCGTTTTTGAGAACACCTATGAAAAGTACCGCGGCATAAACACACAACTACTCCGCACTGTACGACGTGGCCTTTCACTGACACACGAAAACCTGAAGGTACAACTGGTCAAAGAAAACCAGGAACTCCCGAACCCAGCTACCTTTGTAGTAGTCGCCAAGGTGCCCTGCCCGCTGGACAATGCCTTGCTACCCATTGCCAAACGATCGCTGGTGAAGTATGTGAGTCAGCTGGCTGCCTGAGTCGGACTTGGTGCAAAGGGTATAAATTTATACCTTCGGCCATCAGAAAACGAAAAGACCAGCATGGAAATCAACCTCACCCGCGTAGACCAGGACTATCATTTTGAAGCCAGAGGCGCGGCCAACGTCGCCATTAACATAGATGCCAACCCCGAAATCGGGGGCCACAACCAGGGTGCCCGCCCGATGGAACTGATGCTGATGGGCGTGGGCGGCTGCAGTGCTATTGATATTATCAGCATCCTCAAAAAGCAGCGCCAGCCGATCGAAAGCTTCGACATCAACGTGAAAGCCGAGCGTCAGAAGGTGCAGGAATTCAACCTGTTCAGCACCATCCACATTCACTTCAAGCTAGGTGGTCAACTAGATGAGTACAAGGTGAGCCGCGCGATTGAACTTTCACTGGAGAAATACTGCTCTGTCGCTGCGATTCTGTATAAAACTGCCACGATCACGCATTCTTTTGAGATTGTGTAGTTAGTCGCTGCGCAATATGTGTTACCCCACACTAGCCTTCCCCTAAAAACAGGGGAAGGCTAGTGTGGGGTATATCAGTTCCCCTCTGTCATCCTGAAAGAATCTTAGTTGAAGGGAGGTTAACCAGTTGCTATAACACCCCCCTGTCCCTCCCGAGAGAGGAATCTCCGCCATCGCCATTTCAGAGGTATAAGTATTATAGCAAAAACCCCTGGCAGGTATAGCAAGTGTAACTTGACACTTAACCTATAAAACCAACTACACAGGCCAAGTGCACCCTTACGACTACCCACTGATTGAGCGTTCAGCGAGTGGGGGTAGGGGCCCTCGATTATTGTGGCAAGACAAAAAGTGAGTGCCCGCCCGGCCAGGGCAAACTATGAAACAAGTTAGTATGCTATACCTGCAAACGTAAGCTACTCCAGCTACAAACTTGCTCCATGCACATCTACAAGTTGCGCTTTGCTATACCTGCAACAACAGTAGCTAGACCTACAAACCCCCTTTCCCTCCACCAACCTCCCCTATTTCCCGACGAAAGGCTAATAGGCTATATTAGGCTATTCATATAGAAATGCAGCGCCTTGGTATATTCTGTTTTTCGGACTCAAAAACTAGCTTTTCCTTTGTTGAAGCATTAATTACAGGAGACCGGAGATATGAATAAAGCACATTTACGCCAACTAGAAAAAACAATGAAAAAGAGCCTGCTGCTCGCCCTGCTGGGGCTAAGCACTGTACCGGCTCTCGCGCAGGCACCGCAGGCTGCTCCACAACAAGCCGCTGCAGGTATGGCCGCACCGCGTGGCAATGCCACTATCGCAGGCATCGTGCAGGATGCTGACACTAAAAAGCCGGTAGAGTTCGCTACTGTTGCCCTGATCAGCCTGGCGACGGGTAAACCGATCGATGGTGCGATGGCAGATGACAAAGGCCGTTTTACGATCAGCAAGGTAGGCGTTGGTAAGTATAGACTGCAGGTGAGCTTCCTGGGTTATCAGCAGAAGCTGGTTGAGGATGTGACTGTTTCGTCTGACAATGCCAGCGTAAATGTGGGTACCGTTACTATTGCTTCTGACGCCAAAAAGCTGAGCGAAGTAGTGATCACAGGTGAGAAACCACTGGTGGAAGAAAAAATCGATCGCACGGTGTATAATGCTGAGAAGGATATCACAAACTCAGGTGGTAACGCAGCGGACGTATTGCAGAAAGTACCTTCGCTGGCGCTGGATAGCGACGGCAACGTACAGCTCCGCGGCAGCGCTAATGTGCGCGTGCTCATCAACAATAAGCCGTCTGCGATCATGGCGGGTAGTGTGGCTGATGCCCTTAAGCAAATACCAGCCGACCAGATCAAGTCTGTGGAAGTAATAACCAGCCCTTCGGCCAAATACGACGCGGAAGGTACAGCCGGTATCATCAACATCATTACTAAAAAAGACGGTGGTCTGCAGGGAGTAACTGGTTCGGTGGCAGCCACAGCAGGTACGCGCGGCAGCAACGCCAACGCCAGCCTCAACATTCGTCGCGGTAAACTGGGCATTAACGGTACCTTTGGTGGCAACATGTTCTACAACCATGGCAACATGAGCAACACCCTGTTCGCCGGAAACACCACCAGCTTCCAGTATGGCAAAACCCGCATCAATGGTAAGTTCATGAACGCGCTGATCGGCTTTGACTACGACCTCACACCGAAGAATAACATCTCGGGCAGCATCCGCAGCAACGGTGGTACTTTCCGGATGGAAAACGACCAGGAGGTGAGCAGCCGCGAGGACAATATGCTGATCCAGGACTTCCGCAACGAAATCCGCAACCGCAACCAGCGCATTGGCACCGACTATAACCTCGACTACACTCGCACGTTCAGCAAGCCGGGTCAGGAACTTGCGCTCCTGTCGCTCTACTCAGTTACTAACACGGATAACGATATTCGCCAGGACTACCTGAACGAAAGTGAAGACCCATACCTGTTGAAGCGCAACCTGAACGAAGGTGCTAACAAAGAACTGACTTTCCAGGCCGACTATACCCATCCGTTTGCCAATAAGACCATGCTGGAATTGGGTGCCAAGTCTATTTTCCGTGATGTGGAAAGTGACGCACTGTACCGCGACATTCTCAGCTCCGGAGACGAAACCCGCCGTACTGACGCTTTCTTCTACGAGCAGGATGTGTATGCTACTTACATGACGTATGGCTTTATGCTCAAGAAGAAACTGAACGTGAAAATGGGCGGTCGCTACGAGTTCACCGACATCAACGCTGACCTGCAGGGAGACAACGACTACAGCCTAGATTACGACAACTTTATACCTAGCGTGGCTGTGTCTTACAACCTGAAACAGAAGCATACCTTCCGTGCCAACTTCACGCAGCGTATACAGCGTCCTTCCCTGTTCTACCTGAACCCTTACGTACAAGAGCAGACCTCCAACACCCGTGTGCAAGGTAATCCGAACCTCGATGCCGAACTTACTGACCTGTTCGAACTGGGCTACAGCACCTTCTTCAAGACCACCTCGCTCAGCGTGACCGGTTATATGCGCCAGACAGATAATGCGATCGAAACGGTAGCAACCATCGATAGGGAGACAGACGCCAATGGCTTGCCTGTGGACGTGACAACCCTTACCTTCGATAACATCGCTAATAACAAAACCTACGGCGTGAGCTTGTTCGGAAGCACCAAACCAACCAACAACTGGACCATCGGCGGTAGCTCTAACTTCTATTATGTAGACCTGAATGGTAAGTATGTCAGCAATAGCGGTTGGATGTACAACATCAACGCCAATTCATCTTATACCTTCGGCAAAGGTATATCAGCCCAGTTTAACGGTGGTTTCAACTCCCGCCGCATCCAGCTGCTGGGTGAATTTGCCGCCTTCTCGTACCATACTATTGCCATCAAAAAAGAACTGTTCGACAAGAAAGGTGGTATAAGCCTGGGCCTGGACAACCCGTTCAGAGAGAGCATGCGCATGCGTAACGATGTGCGCGTGGAGGAATCGCCCACCAACCCGAGAGCCTATACCCAGCAGATCCGCATCAACAACTTTAACCGTGGTGTGCGCGTGAGCTTCAACTACAATTTCGGTAAGATGGAGCAGCAGCGTCCGCCTAAGCGTAAGAAAAGCATCCGTAACGATGACGCCAAACAGGGCGACAGCAATGGCATGAACTAAAAACCTATAACCCTTAACCAGCAAAAAGCCCTCCGAACAGGAGGGCTTTTTGTTTATCCCTTATATTGTGAGAGCCATTGAACGGCTTCTTCTTTGTTCGTGAACATGCGGGTGGGGTTTTTTGGCTTGTTCACATGTATATAAATATTGGCCGCCATTTTCACCATTGGTGAGCTCACCAAAATTGCACTGGCTGCAACACCCGCATTACCTTCGTTGGCCAAATAGTCGCGTGCCTCTTTCGTAGAATTTTTTACACGCGTAATGTCAAACAAACTGGGGTAAACCTGCTCGCCAATGTAGTTTAGTCGGTCCTGGACGCACTCACGGGCATTATCAAGATTTAGCTCTCTTATCTCGTTATAAATACAATACAAAATCCCTCCCTTCAAATAAAGTTCGAGGCAATTTGTTTTAATTGGACTCTTGTCGTATTCTTTTCCGAAATTTGTCATTCAAATTTGAATTGGATCTACTGTTTGCGTGTTCAACCATATCGACATAGCGAACCCGGTAAAACACATGGCAAAGATAAGACATAATAACATCATTGATACAGTAGATTCTGTACTTTCTGTTTCTAAAAAGAAAGGAATTATTCACCTGCATGCTGAGGACCAAACACTTAGTGGTCAGCACTTAACACTGCATGGCAAGCAGGTACTGCACTTCGGCACCTGTGGCTATCTCGGGCTGGAGCACCACCCCAAGGTGAAGCGTGGGGCCATCGATGCGATTGAGCGTTACGGTACACAATTTCCGATGTCGCGCACCTACATCTCCAATCCACTTTACAGCGAACTGGAGACGCTGATCAGGCAAATGTATGATGCACCGGTCGTTATCTCTAAAAATTGTACACTTGCGCACCTCACTGTTATACCTAGTATCATCCGTCAGTCAGACCTTGTTATACTCGATCACCAGGTTCATGCCAGCGTGCAGGAAGCGGTTAAAAAACTGCTGAGTCAGGGCGTGACCGTGGAGATGGTGCGCCACAACAACCTCGAGATGCTCGAAGACCGCATTAAAAAGCAGCGCGGCAAGTTTGAGCGCATCTGGTACATGGCCGACAGCGTGTACTCTATGTACGGCGACTTCGCTCCCATTAAAGAACTCATCGCTTTGGCCGAAAAATACGAGCAGCTATACCTGTACGTGGACGACGCCCATGGCGCAAGTTGGGCCGGAAAAAACGGCACAGGCTATGCCATGAGCCAAATGCCGGAAGGCCTGTACCGTAAAATGATCCTGACTGCTAATATGGGCAAGGCCTTCGGAGCCTGCGGCGGTTTGTCGCTTTTCCCGAATGAGGAGTGGTATAACAGGGTCAACAACTTCGGTGGACCGCTTACTTTTTCGGTACAGATAGAGCCTGCTACGCTTGGAGCCGCCATTGCGTCTGCCAAAATCCACTTGAGTGACGAAATTTATACCTACCAGCAGGAACTGCAACGCAAAATCGCCTATTTCAACTCCCTGCTTAAGCAAACGGATCTGCCGCTGGTGCATGAAAGCGAAAGCCCTATCTTCTACATCGGTACCGGCACGATGGAAATGGGCAACCACCTGGTGCAGGCCCTGCTGCAGGACGGCGTTTATGTGAACCTGGCTACTTTTCCGGCGGTGCCTGCCAAGAACATTGGGGTGCGCATCACCATTTCGCTCACTAATTCTGATGAAGACATAGAGGAGCTGGTGCGCAAGCTGCAGCATCATTTCCACTTGGCGTTGAACGTCACGAACCAGACCCAGGAAAACATCCGGAAAGCCTTTAAAATGCCAGTGCTGGCTCAGCCTGTCATACCACCGGCCACTGTAAAAGCATCTACTAATGATGTCAGTCTACAACGCTATACCTCTGTCACCGAGCTCGATGCTACCTTGTGGAACAAATACCTGGGCCACCGGGCGATGTTCGATTGGGAAGGTATGCGCTTTCTGGAAGATTCGTTCAGCAACAACCCGGAAAAGGAAAATAACTGGGCATTCCGCTACTATACCGTGCAAGGACCGCAGGGAGAAGTTGTGCTGATGACTTTTGCGGCTATCGCTTTGCTAAAAGAAGACATGTTTTCGCAGGCGTCTATCTCCAAAGCGCTCGAGCGCGAACGGGAGGCCAACCCCTACTACCTCACCACCACCGGCATCGTGCTGGGCAGTTTGTTCACCGAGGGCAACCACCTATACCTGGACCGCAGCAGCCCCTACTGGAAAGAGGCACTGAAAGCACTGTTGACCGAACTGAACAAGGAACAGGAAACAAACCAAGCCAGCAGCATCCTGCTGCGCGACCTTGACGACCTAGACCCGGAAATGGACGAGTTTATGGTGGAGCAGGACTTTGTGAAAATGCACTTGCCGGAATCTTGCGTGGTCGAAAACCTGAACTGGTCAGACGAGGAAGGTTTCAGAAAAACGCTCTCCAAAAAAGGACGAGAGAACTTTGTGCAGAAGATCAAGCGTAACGAGCACTTCTACGAAGTGGTTATTAAAGATCAGTTCGACGACGAAGAATTGAAATACGCCATGGATTTGTTCCGCAATGTGAAGGATAACAATTTCGCCATCAATAATTTCCTGTTTCCGGAGAAGATGTTTCACCTGCTCAACGAGAGTAGGTCCTGGGAGTTTATCGTACTCTATATTAAAGAAGAGTACTCCATCAGCCATAAGCCCGTATCAGTAGCATTCTGCCATAAAAATGCTGCAAATGTGTACAGTTTTATGCTGATCGGGATGGATTATGAGTATCTGATGACTTATGGCGTATACAGGCAAACGCTTTACCAGGTGATAAAGCGCGCCAATGCCCTGCAATGCTCACAGCTGAACATGGGTATATCGGCCACTATCGAAAAAAAGAAAGTCGGCGCAACACCATACCCAAAAGTCGGTTATTATCAGAGCAAGGACAATTTTGCGCTGGAAATGATGGGCGCCACATTTGCCATTGAAAAAGAGTAGTATCACACTGCTACACGCGGTGAAAAAATAAAGCGAGTGAAAGTACTTAAAGAAAAAATAGAGGAGATCATCACACTTATCACGGAGGTTGCCAACGGAAATTTCGACTACCAGATCGAAACTTCCGAAACAGGTGACGAGATGGATGCTGTGATTGCAGGCATCAACATGCTGGGGCAGGAGCTTAAGAGCTCCACCGTGTCCAGGGATTTTATGCAGAGCATTTACCAGGGTGTGGTAGATATGATGTTTATTCTTAATCCGGATTTTACCATCAGATCCACCAATGGGTCGGTGGGAGAAGCACTGGGGTATAAGGAGGAAGAGCTGCAAGGCAAGCATTTGTCTGTTCTGCTACCCAAAGAACAGATCCCCTCTCTTGTCTCGCTGATGGAGCAGTGTCGCTCGCAGGACAAGTGCCTGAACAAGGAACTGATCTTTAGGGCGAAGCAAAATCAGGAAGTTCCTGTTGCCTGTTCTTTCTCGCACATCCGTAATAGCCACAAAAAGGTGGAGGGTGTACTGATCGTAGCCAAAGACATCACCGAAATAAAGCAAACCGAGAAAGCGCTGCGCAAGGCAAAACGGAAGGCAGAGGAGGCAAACGAAGCCAAAAGCAACTTTCTTTCCAGCATGAGTCACGAAATCCGGACGCCGCTCAACGGAATTATGGGTTTTACAGACCTGTTGTCGGGCACCGACCTCAACGACACCCAAAAGCAGTATATCAACCTGATCAAATCGTCGGGTGTCACGCTCACCAAACTCCTCAATGACATACTCGACCTGCACCGGGTGGAGCAGAATAAAATATACCTGGAAGCCATTCCGTTTGAATTGCGCGAAGGGTTAGAAGCCAATCTGAGCCCCTACCAGCACCTGGCCGAAAGTAAGGGACTGCGGTTTGCCTGCACTTTTGATCCTTCTGTGCCGCAATGGGCCATCGGCGACCCTACCCGCATCAACCAAGTAGTAGTCAATTTGGTGAGCAATGCCATCAAGTTTACAGAAGAAGGTAGCATCGATGTCTTATTCAAAGCTGAGCAACTACCCGAAGATGAGCTGCTGCTTTACTGCTCTGTGCGCGATACGGGCATTGGTATACCTGCCGACAAGCAAGCCATGGTGTTTGAGTCCTTTACCCAGTCCGACCAGTCTACCTCGCGCAAATACGGTGGCTCCGGGCTTGGGTTGGCCATCAGTAAGAAACTTGCTAAATTGCTTGAAGGTGACCTGCAGGTTATCAGTCCGCTGCCCGGTCAGCAGAAAGGCTCGTTGTTCTGGTTCACGATCCGTATGAAGCGTATGCAGACCAGTCAGCCCGAGCAGCAAGCGGTAGCTGACGATGGCAACTATAGAGTGCCTGAGGGCAAGCACCTGCTGGTGGTGGATGACAATGAGATCAACGTTATGCTGCTCGAAACAGTGCTGGAGAATTTTGGTGCGCAGGTAACCACCGCCTCCAGCGGACAAGAAGCGATTGACTTGGTGCAAGCGAAACATTTTGATCTGATCTTTATGGATGTGCAGATGCCCGGAATCAGTGGCCTGGAAGCTGCCCGCATCCTGCGCCAGGAAAAATACACCACGCCGATCATTGCCTTCTCGGCAAGCGCCTACAGCAGTGACATCGAAAACAGCCTGGCTTCCGGTATGAACGACTACCTCTGCAAACCCTTTGAGCAACACGACCTGATAGGGCTGCTTCGGAAGTGGGTATAAGTGCAATTCCGAACCACTGACCCGTTTCGTTCGTACACCCAGGTATAAGATTTATTTAATTTTAAACTTTGAATACGATGAACGAAACTGAATATAGAACCAGAGGAAACTGGAATGAAATGAAAGGCAAGATCAAACAAAGCTACGGCGACCTGACCGACGACGACCTGACCTACAACGAAGGCAAGGAAGACGAGTGGCTCGGCAAACTGCAGCAGAAAACCGGCAAAGCAAAGGGCGACCTCAAAAGATGGATCGACTCGCTGTAAGCTGACAGCCTTTTAACAAGTATAAACACCCCGCTCAGACTACGGTCTGCTGCGGGGTGTTTTTTTATAACTGCACAAATACGCACCATGTTATAACAATATTGCTTTTATATTAATTAAATATATCCTATATTCAACAAAACTAACCTAATCACCTTTAAACACACTTGTTGAATTATGGGAAAAAAACTACTATCCATCATTTTGCCGCTTTTGGTGCTCTGGTCCGCCAGCGCCATTGCCCAGGACAGGGCAATAAGCGGTAAAGTGACAGAAGCCTCGACGGGCAGCGGCCTGCCCGGGGTGAGTGTAGCTGTCAAAGGCACCACGATCGGCATCGCCACCGATGCCGAGGGCAATTACCAAATTAGAGTACCTGAGGCCAACGCTACGCTTGTTTTCCGCTTTCTGGGCTACATCACACAGGAAGTAGCAGTGGGCAACCAAAGTACTATCAGTGTCAGTTTGCAAACCGACAGCCGCCAGCTCGATGAAGTGGTTGTGACGGCACTGGGCATTGAGCGTAGTGAGCGTTCACTGGGTTATGCCACGCAGCAAGTGCAGGGCGAAAACCTGACTTTAACCAAAGAGCAGAACGTGCTTGGCTCCCTGTCCGGTAAAGTAGCTGGCGTGCAGGTAACAGGCTCTTCCGGCGCCAGCATGGGCGGCACCCAAAAAATTAAGATCCGGGGCGTAAACTCCCTCAATGGTGGCGACCAGCCCCTGATTGTGGTGGATGGCACCCCGATCTCCAACGCCAACTTTGCCGGCGCCGACCAAGCCGACTACGGTAACCTGGCGCAAGACATCAACCCGGAAGATATCGAGTCGATCAACGTGCTGAAAGGCCCTGCTGCCTCTGCCCTTTATGGTATACGCGGTCAGTATGGTGTGATTATGATCACGACCAAGAAAGGCCAGAAAGGACCGAAAAAAGTAGGTGTACAGATTAACTCCGCTTTTTCAGTAGAAAAAGCTGTGAACTTTATGCCGCTACAGAACATGTATGGTGGTGGTTCCAGCCAGACCTGGCGCACTCTGCCAAACGGCGACAAATACGTGGACTTGTCTGTAGATGAAAGCTGGGGACCTAAGATGGACGGCACGCCCGTTCGTCAGGTATACAGCTTCTACCCACAGGATCCGGAGTACGGCCAGCTGACGCCTTTTGTACCGCATCCTGATAACATACAGGACTACTACGAGACAGGCTATAACCTGAACAATGGTGTGACTATCACAGGTGGTAACGAGAACAGTACTTTCCGCCTGAGCGTGAACGATACCCGCGTAGAGGGTGTAGAACCAAACACCTTCCTCAACCGAAACAACGTGGGACTGAGCGGCAGCCTGGACCTTTCTAAAAAGATGACGGTGTCTACCAACATCAACTACGCCCGCAACAATGCCCAGCGTCCTTCTCAGGGCTCGGAGTACGGCGCTCGCTACATGGTGCAGTGGTTCCAGCGTAACGTGGATATGAAGCGTATGAAGAACTACGTGTACCCGGACGGTACTTTCCTGAACTGGAACCTGAGCAGACCAAGCACAGCTACTGGTGAGGTTACGAACTTTAAAGCACTGTACTGGAACAACCCTTACTTCGAGGCATACGAGAACATCAGCAACGATAACCGCGAGCGTGTGTTCGGCGACGTAGGCCTGACCTACCAGATCCTACCTTCGCTGAAAGTGAGCGGTTTTGTGCGCAACGACAGCTATACCCAGAACATCGAGACCCGCCAGGCTTTTGGTGGCAGAAGAGTACCGGCTTTCACAACAGGTAAGTACCAGGGTCGCGATACCAACTACGAGTTGCTGGCACAATACAACAAAGAGTTTGGCGACTTCTCACTCAACGTAAATGCCGGCGGCAACATTTTCGACACCCGCTATACCTACCTTTCTATGGCATCGGTGGGCGGACTCGCTACACCGGGCTTCTACCACATCGACGGCTCCATTGACCGTCCGAGCACGAACCAGTATCTGCGTCGCAAGCAAATCCGCAGTATGTTCGGTATGGCATCTGTAGGATATAAAGACACGTACTTCATCGACGCCTCCCTGCGTAACGACGTTTCTTCTGCCCTGCCGCCGGACAACAATTCGTACTGGTATCCATCTGTGTCTGGTAGTGTGGTATTCAGTGAGCTGATCGACTGGTCGCCGCTTTCGTTCGGTAAGATCCGCGCCAGCTACGCGCAGGCAGGCTCTGACCTTGGTCCTTACGAAACCTCTCCGTTCTATACCGTGGGCACTGTGTATGCAGGAGCAACCAGCGTGAACACCCTGTCGGTGCCGGACAACCTGAACAACCCGTTTGTAAAGCCATCATTCGCACATTCGTATGAGGCTGGTTTGGACGTACGCTTCCTTAATGGCCGTTTAGGTTTGGACCTGACGCTCTATCAGCAGAAAAACAGAAACCAGATCCTGCGCCTGCCGGTATCCGGTACAAGCGGGTATAGCTCCACAACTATTAACGCCGGTCTGATTGAAAACAAAGGTATAGAGGTGGCCTTATCCGGTACGCCGGTTCAGTCGAGCAACTTTACCTGGAACACCGTTTTCAATGCAGGTCGCAACCGTAACATGGTAGTTGAGCTTCACCCGGAAATTGACGTGCTGACGCATTACTCGACCACTTACTCCTCTGTTACATCCTATCTCAACTCCTACGAAGGCCAGCCTTATGGTAGCCTTGTAGGCCAGGCTTACCAGCGTGACCCTGCTACCGGCCAAAAGCTGATCGGTTCCAACGGCATGCCGCTCTATACCGATGCTACCCACAACTTCGGTACAGTGCAGCCTGATGCGACAGGTGGCTGGCAGAACATTTTTAAGATCTGGAAGTTTGACCTCTCTGCTATGATCGACTACCAGTTTGGCGGTCAGTTCTTCAGCCGTTCTAAAATGTTGGCAGTGCGTACCGGTCAGGACCCGATCACGGTGGCTACCAACGACCGTGGCGCTAACGTGCGTGACGCGCTTGAAGCAGGTGGCGGTGTAAAAGTAGAAGGTATCTATGCACCGGGCACGACCGTGGGTGGTGTGGATGTGAGCGGTCAGCCGGCCTCTAACTACGTGAACGCACAGTCATACTACAACACTATAGTGGGACGCCGCGTGTACGAAGAGTGGCTCTACGACGCTTCTTACATCAAGCTGCGCGAACTGCGCCTGGGCTATACCCTCGACAAGTCTATGCTGGGCCGCCTGCCTTTCCAGACAGTGAGTGTTGCCTTGATCTCCCGTAACGTAGCGCAACTGTGGCAGAAAGCTCCGAAGGGCATTGACCCATCCGAGATTTCAACTGGTTCTCAGTCCATCAGCTGGTACGAGTCAGGTATGACCAATTCAGTTCGCTCTTACGGCATTAACCTAAACATTACTTTATAAGGAAGATGAGAATGAAGAAAATATATGCAGTTCTTTTGTCGTGCTTTTTGCTGGCGAGCTGCGATAAGTTTGACGAGGATATTAATATTAACCCGAATCAGCCGAGCACTTCCTCGGGTACGCAGCTGATCGCCAATGCGGCGCTTTCGCTGTCGAGCCTGAGTGCCACGCCTTCGGCCCAGTTTCATGCTCAGTATTTGTCCGAGACACAGTACCCGGGCGCATCCCTCTACCCGGATGGCGGTACCAGCTTCTACTGGATTTATCAGGGGCCACTCATAAACCTGGAAACAGTGCTGACGACTGCTAATCTGAGCGCGACCGAAGGACCGGTAAATAACCAGATGGCAGTGGCCAAGATTCTGAAGGCTTACTATTTCTGGCACATGACGGATCGCTGGGGTGATGTACCTTACAGTGAGGCCCTGCAAGGCGCCGAAAACTTCACGCCGAAGTACGACACCCAGGAGTCGATCTACACCAGCCTGTTCACCTTGCTTGACCAGGCCAATAGCGAGATCACGACCGGTAATATTTCCAACGACATCGTGTACAACGGGGATATTAACAAGTGGAAGCGCCTTGGTAATACCATCCGTATGCTGATGGCCCTGCGCTTGTCGGAAGTTGACCCAGCCAAAGGTGCCGCTGAGTTCAACAAGGCCCTGGAGGCCGGTATCATGACCTCAAATGCAGACAACCTGGTGTTCCGTCACCTGGCCGATGCCAACAACCAGAGTTACTGGTACGGACAGGTATCGAACCAGAACCGGGAGTGGTGGGCATTGACCGAAACGCTTGTCAACGAGCTGAAGCCAGTAGATGACCCAAGATTGGAGGTATACGGTGCTCCGGCCCGTACTTCTGGCGAATACAGAGGTCTGCCTTTTGGCACAGTGGAAGGTCTGCCAAACGTAACCAACTACTCGCTGATGGGACCTGCCATCTGGAAACAGGATGCACAAATACAGCTGGTAACCTACGCGCAGGCTCTTTTTGCAAAAGCAGAGGCCGCCAAGCGTGGCTGGATAGCCGGTGGCGATGCAGAAGCTGAAATTAATTACAATAAAGCTATCGAGCAGTCGCTTGTGCAGTGGACGGGCAGCGCAGCTGGTACTTCAGATTTGTTGAGCCAGGAAGGTGTTGCTTACGACCCGGCCAACGCCATCGAGCAGATCGCGACACAGCGTTGGGTGCACCTGTTCATGCACGGCTACGAGGCCTGGGCTGAGTGGCGCCGCACCGGCTACCCTGCCAACCTGGTAGAGCCTGACGGTAAAGCGGTCCCTCTCCGCAACAGCTACCCGGCAACAGAATCCTTTAACAACGCCGCCAGCTACAACGAGGCAGTTCAGCGCCAGTTCGGCGGACAGGACAACCTGTATGGCCGCGTGTGGTGGGATAAGTAAGATTTTGTTTAGTTAAGTGTTTAAAAAACGTCGCCTCCTTTCGGAGGGCGGCGTTTTTTATTTTGGGGATGTAACTCAATTGAATTGCTGGGATGATAAGCAGCTTTAAGGTCTCCAGAAAGTATTTCCGCCAGCCGCTACAGGGTCGTTCTGGCCACCAGGGATTAATGGTAGTACCTCCGGGTCACTGTCCGGATTGTATTTCTTGCCGTCAGCTGGAGTGATTTTCAGCCGCCAGCTCGACTGGCCCGATACCGGTGCATGAATATAGATCAGGTATAAAACTTGTTCCAGCCTAGCCCTGCGTGAGCCATTCTATACCTTCCTGCTCTTCCAGGAAATATTGGGTGTCGAAAAAAGGGGTTTCCTGTTTTACCCTGACATCGAGGGTCTCGTTAGTGAATTGTTGCAGAAAGTCGGTGGAGGAGATAATGGCCAGTTTTTCAAGGTTGCTTTTGGATATCACCTCGATGGAGATAGACGCCAGCCATCCCTGATCGTCCATGGTGAGTACGCCCATGCGCTGGTTGTTCACCAGCAACTTTTCCAGACCAAACGCCAGCAGGAAGCGCCCCGTTTCCTCTATCCCAAAGCGGTACTCATGGCTCTTTACCGGCCGCAGCCAGCGCACGATCAACAGCCTGTGTAAGGTATCGTGCAGGACCTCCACATAATCCATAGCTAGGAGACTGACCTGTTGTGAGTTGCTGGGTGGAGTAATGGTAATCTTCATGATAGTTGCACCTGCTAGCAGGTACGTCGGTTAAATAAAAAATATAGTCTTAGCTTCGCGGGTGAAGTCAGTAGGCAAAATACAATTTACTCGTTATAAGTGTATTAAAGTGTAATTCTTCTGCTAAACGAAGTCAAATCCAGAAACGTTTCTTCCCTCATTAAATGTTGTACTATTTTTTTATACATCAAGCTAATCAGCGCTTTTTCTGTAATTAATTGGAGATCGATTCTGGAATAAAAGAAGCATTGGGTAGGTCTCAAACAAAAAAGCACGTACCTCTATGCGAGATAAGTGCTTGATTTTGTGTGGGCCCACCTGGAATCGAACCAGGCACCTACTGATTATGAGTCATACACTTAACATTTAGCATTGCTCCTATATATTTAGTAACACTCTTAAAAACAACGATTTAAACAATACAAAGTTACTATATAATACGTTATTTTACTTGTTATTAATATATTTTGTGTGCAAATTGTGTGTGCAAATAGAATAAACACACAGCAATGCTACCTGTACACACTTCCATAATGCTTGATACTCGCAGGCAACTGAAAGACGGAACATACCCCGTGAAACTAAGAATCACTTACCTACGACAGCGGAAGTACTACAATGCTGTTTACAATAATGTCAACTGTACTCTAACTGAATCAGAGTTCGAGAAAACACAGGGCTCCAAACCCCGTGAAGTATACAAAAAATTACAGATAGCATTTCAGGCTATTGAGCAGAAAGCACTCAACATCATTAAAGAAATGCCCGTTTTTTCCTTTGATGAATTTGAAAAGAGGTATTACAATATTGCTTCCAAAAATGACATATTCACAGCATTAGACAGACATTCAGAAAAGTTGATAGCCTCTGGAAGAGTAGGAACCGCCAAGAGTTACGAAAATGCAGGAACGTCTCTATTGTCGTTTATCCATAAAGAGCCACTGACTAAAAACAAGGGAATCACAATAAAGAAAGCCCTTGAGAGGCGCGAACAACTTTTAGCCAAAAGAAAACCTTTACCCTACTCTTCTATTACAAGCGACTTTCTCTCAGATTATGAGAAATGGATGCTGCACAACGGTAATTCCATTACTACAATCGGGATATACCTTAGAGCGGTTCGTGCTATGTATAACAGTGCTATTGCAGATGGGGAGGTTAGCCCGGACTTGTACCCGTTTGGCAAAAGAAAATATCAGATCCCAGCAGGGCGCAACATCAAAAAAGCCCTAACCATTGCCGACATAGAGAAGATATTTAGTTACGAACCTAAAACCGATAGCGAGGCGAAAGCAAGAGATTTATGGGTATTCTCTTATTTAGCCAGTGGCATTAACATAAAGGATATAGCCCGCCTTAAATACCGCAATATTGACGGTAACAGAGTAACATTCATCAGAGCGAAAACGGAGCGCACAAACAGGCAGAATATTAAATCAATCGTCGCTATGATCCCAACAGAGGCACAGAAGATTATAGACCGGTGGGGCACGAAGCCAACGCACCCCGACAATTATGTATTTCCTATCCTGCAAGAGGGTATAACCCCCACTAAAGAACTTGCACTGATTAAACAGGCTACTAAAACACTCAATCACTACATGAAACGAATAGCGGCATCAGTAGGGATTGAAAAAGAAGTAACCAGCTATACTGCCAGGCATTCATTTGCTACTGTTCTAAAAAGAGCAGGCGCACCTATTGAGTTTATATCGGAATCACTTGGGCATGGGAATTTACGCACTACCGCCTCTTATTTAGATAGTTTTGAAGACAATGTAAAACAGCAATATACAGCACAATTAACTGCATTCTCAAAAGAGAACGAATAGCCCACCTCAACACGAATACAGATCTAAAAGAGCATAGCATTAGGAACGATGGACAACAAAGTAATTGAAAGTCTAAAAAGAGGTATATACAAGCCTATATCTCCAACATTAGTTATATCGCATCATCACTATTACTTTAGTTTAAAGACTCTACTCTACTATAATTCCAAAATAACAAAAGCTAAAAAAAACCTTAGACTCTTAGATACGACTTATGTAAAGCATAAATACACTTTTCAGGATTGGCTACATGAAAGGTTTCCTTTAGAACCTATTGAGGAGTATCAGGACGCTGTATATCTACCAAGTGAAGAGTATGATAAGATTTATGATGCGCGATTTACCGCTAACCAAAACCACATTAACAATGGCATAATTAGCCTTAAAAATGCTTTCGTTCCTGTATATAATATTAGTGCAATACCTGATAAAATTTTAGATTATGCTATAAGTATAGCTCAAGAAAGAATTAATCAAATTGAATCTAAAGACGTTTTGTATGATATCAGACAAATGAATTTATACTCTCTTAGCACATTGCTCACAGCTAAGCAGACAAGATTATATTTAAATGCCAATATTGAGTCTGATACAGAAAATACGGAATATGAAATTGCTCTAAGCAATGATTTAGACGAAGATTCAGCATATTCCTATGTAGTATATTCTGCATACCTTAAGTGGCTAATGTGGTTTAAAGAAGATTCTAAAAGCAAGCAGCCACAGTTATTTAATGTTATACCTGAAATAGATTCATACAAAGTGAAAACAGAATTGCTTGAGCCATCAAGCGATACCAAACAAAAAGTTATCGCATTGTTTCACTTTTATAATGGCGATTCTATCTCTTTAGATAATTGTGAGGTGTTTGCTGCAAAGTATGAATACAAATCAGGTCGTAAACTCTACCAGCATTTCGGAACTTTCTGTAATAAGTCCGAAAGAATTGGCAGAACAATTCCATTCACCAAAACAAAGATGCGCAACAAAGCAAAACTTATTGAGAATGCAATTCAAATGTTACCAGAACACAAAAGAGAATTAGCAATATGCGAACTGGAAGAAATAAACATGATTATAGAAAACGAGCTTTTTTAAAAGATAACCACTTTTAACCAGTTATCACCAGTTACCGTTTTTGTAGTACTTGACCTTTACGATAAGTTTAATCTAAACACTTGTCATAATGGTAATTCTACAACTCACAGGCGACGAATTAAGCCGACTTATTCAAGGGGCGGTGCATCAGGCCATAAGCAGCGCACCCCAACAAAACATCCTTACTACCGACGAACTATATACAGTTCAGGAGGCGGCAGAATTTCTGAAAATATCACAGGCAACAGTTTACGCAAAAGTACAAACTAGGGAACTGCCTGTGAGCAAGAGAGGCGGTCGTCTGTATTTCTCGAAGCTGGAGCTAATTGACTACGTGAAAAGTGGGCGCAAACTCACAGCTGCAGAGATTGCAGCGAAATCGACAATTAATGTAAACCCCAAAAATTAAGGTTATGCGGACGAAACATAACCTTAATTCGGGTAAATCTTTATTTGAAGTAAGTAAAGATACCAAAATTCGACACTTCTTGAAAGCTGTTCCCTACTTGGACTTCACACCAACGGGTTTAACTAACATTGCCAAGCGATTTAGTATTACAGTAAGCGAACTGCAAGAGCATATAGATAAGTACCAGGCAAAGGAGGACCGCACAAATGGATAACCCACAGCCGAACTTCAATTTTGGGGCTCTATCATTTGATGAGGTAAAGCAGGAAACCGAGCAACTCCAAAAGCAGCCCTCCAAAAAGGGGAAAGCTGAAAAGGGCAAAGCAGATGAGGACCCGATAGAAAAGCACTTAGAAACGGTATTGACTACTCAGGCAGTGCTTAGGGAGCGCAAAGCACAGGACATCAAGTTTTCTGACCCCGTGTTACTGCAAAATGATAACGCTATCATATTCCCGCACACTATAAACGTCATACAAGGCCCTGCGGGCTCGCATAAGAGCAGACTGGCAGAGATGATTGTAGCAGCTATCATTAAGCTACCCGATTGCAGGCACGAGCTTCTAAACATCACGTTGCACCCCTTTGCGGCAAAGTATACAGCCGTGTATTCAGATACGGAGCGGAACCTAACAGAGCAGCTACCCTTTGCCCTGCAATCAATCCAACTTAAAGCAGGGTACGCAAAGGCAGACCACCCCGCAAACTTTGAGTACCTGAGCCTTTTGCAAGTGCCCCGAAAGTACCGCTTTGAAACACTGGCTAAGTACCTGGAACAGTTACAGCACCGGATAAGCACCCCCCTGTTTATTGTGTTAGACGTTTCTACGGACTGTATAGAGGACTTCAATAAGGTAGATAAGAGCATGGAGCTTATAGACCTGATGAATATTGCCATTAACGAGCATGACGTGATATTCCTTTGCCTGATACACGAAAACCCGAAAAGTGATAAGGCACGGGGGCACTTTGGAACAGAGCTGATGAACAAAGCCAGTACGGTTATGCAGGTAGGCTTTGAGAAAGACGCAAGCCAGAATGATACCGACCTGATACGGGTTAAGTACCTAAAGTGCCGTAGCACTGCCAGACATACCCCGTTTTACATGAAGTACAGCGATGCAGCTAAAGGGCTTGTCCTGGCAGACGATAGCGAGGTAGCAGGCCTGATAAACACCCGCAAACACAAGGCCCCCGCTGAGGACATGATAGAGCATATTGAGATGTACTTAGGCGATGGTAGCAAGATGAAAAGACGCGAGCTTATGGACAGGCTATGCAAAGAGTTTGGAGCCAAAGACAGGACCATAGATGACCGCCTTAAGAGCATTGTAGATTCAGAGATGGAGCTATACGATAACGAGGGCAATTCATGTTGGCTGCACAAGGAACAGGCGCAAAAAGAGATACTGTACAGCCTTAAGCCTGCCAAACCCCTGTAAACAAGTCGTTTGCACGATTGCAAACACCTTTGCAAGACTACTTTGCACGTTTGCAGGTTTGCAAACCCCTATATACGCATTTGCAAGCTGCAAACGTACATTGCCTATCCCATAACAATAGCTGTATGATGTTGTATAGATACGTATTGGAGCCCCTGCCAGACTATAAGTTTGACAAGAAGCGCACCAGGGTAGCACATTGCCCGTGCGGAAAGAATAACAATGACGGGAAGTTTGCCCCCTATATCGGGTATGATGACAGGGGGCATTGCCACAGTTGCGGGCTTAACTTCATAGCCCCGCACACGTGCCCCGAATGCCACAGCCGAAGCGCATTCAGCAGGTACATAGATACCCAGGACGGGAACACGTATGTAGATGACCACTTAGGGTACTGCCATACCTGCAAGCATCACGAAGTGCCCCCTAAGGAACACGAGAAAACCCGAAAGACCGAACCGGATAACAAACCCGCACGGGTAGCACCCCCAAAGGCTGAAAAGCCCTTTAAGCAAACGAGCTACGTACCTACGGACACGTTTAAGGCCACGCTAAGAGCATATCAGGCAAACCACCTTATACAGTTCCTAAACCGCCTGTATGGAGCTGACATCACAGCGCAACTGATAGCCCGTTACTATGTAGGCACTTCTAAGCACTGGCAGGGTGCAACGGTATTCTATCAGATAGATAAGGCAGGACGTATCAGAGCAGGCAAGGTAATGCTTTACGACCCCAACACAGGCAAACGGGTAAAACAGCCACAGGACCACTTTACATACCTGCACACGGCCCTAAAACTGAAAGACTACACCTTAGAACAGTGTTTCTTTGGCGAACACCTGCTAAGCACTGAACCCAGTAAAACCGTTGCCATAGTTGAGAGCGAAAAAACCGCTATGATAGCAAGTGCCTTTGTGCCTGGCTATATCTGGCTTGCATCGGGAGGAATGCAGGGCCTGACCCCCGCTAAATGGCAGGCACTCAAAGGGCGTAGGGTAGTGCTATACCCCGATACTAACGGCTTTGAGGATTGGAGCAAAAAGGCTGAACAGATGCAGGACATAACAGAGAGTTGCACCGTAGCGACCCTGTTACAGAGCAGGGCCACAGCCTTAGAGATAAAAGCGGGCTTAGATCTGGCAGATTACCTAATAGCGTGGGGCGTTAAACCAGAGCAGGCCGCACCAAGCCCCCAAGCAAAACGAGAGTACTACCACATGAGTTATACAGAGCTAATAGCGGAATTGGGCAGAGATGGGGCACGGGCAAAGGCGGAATACTATAAAAAGCTTGCAAGGCAGTTCAGATCCTGCACAACCTACATTCTGCACACCTGCCAACTCCTGACCACCTATCAAAATCACTATATTAATTGCTAAAGTATATTAACTAACATATATTAGTTATTGATTCCAACAGAATCAGAGTTATATTTCACTCTTACACTAAAAATTCAGAATGAAAAAAACATCTACACTCATCATTGTTATCCTATTAAGTGTGATAACAGGATCTTTTGCACAAACTCAGACAGGCAATGACCCAATGTACAACTCATTACCAAAAGCTAAATCAAGTGTAGTTGAACAAGGCAGCATTACTGAGGCAGGCGATCACCTTATTGCGGCATCTGAGAGCTATTCTTTGGCAAAGTTCACACCCGCTATTTTAGGAACGGCCGGAGCTATACTGATAATTAAAAGTGATCATGACGAAATTGGATATGGAGTAAGTGCAGCCGGTGTTTTAGCAGCAATTTATTTCGGTTTACGAGGGGATAGCCAGTTAAAAAAAGCTGGCAGAAAATTACAACTGTATTCTGGAAACAAGGGATTGGGGATGTCGCTAAAGCTATAACATTGAGTTTCTCCCTATCATACGCGCGTATGATAGGCTGAAACTCAGTACCACTTTGCGATTTTTTGCGCAAAATGTACTGTCATTATGGTCGATATAATTCATAGTTATATTTCTTATACAAATACACAGTGAAAACCTGTTTACTATTATCTCCCTTTGCTGTACGGAACCTGCAAACATAATTCTTGCCCGCGTAATCAGTGTACATGCTTCCATCATTAAAGAAATCTGATTTTATCTGTTTCATCCCATACGAAGCAACCTCAGCCTTCAATGCTTTTTGGATGTCCGGAGAATGGTGCTGGTAAAATGCATTCATCCGAACTCTTAGAGGCTCACCTAAAATTGTCTGGTCATCAAGATTTAATATGAAGAATGCAACGGCCCTGTCACTGAAGGAGCCTTGTGGCTCATACCTCCAAGTTATCCCGCCGTATGCGTCCTTACTTGGCTTTTTGGCTTCATAGAAAACCCAATTGCGCTCTATCAGGTAGTCATTTACCTCTGAATCATCCTTGTCTAACAAGTCGATCATTTGTTTTAGCGTCAATTTGTAAGGCTTGGCTTGCCCTATTCCTACTGAAGGTAACAGCATAAGTGCTGTAATAAGTAAAGCTCTAATCATAAAGGCATTATTTACACTGCGAATATAACTTATCTTGCTTAGAAACTACGAGCTACCAGTATATGAGTGTAGTCAATACCCGTTTTCTCCTCTAAGACCTTGATGGCAGATTCGAGCGATTCCTTCGCCGTTAGACAGGGGTTTTTGCTGTATGATTCCTGATAGTTCCGCCACCTGCCAGGCACGATGCGAAGAACCCAATGCTTAATCTGGTATTCTTTCGCTTGACCGCGCTCCCATCCATACAAGACAGGTCGTCGCCTCTTTTCACAATGCTCCTTTGCTTTCCTCATGCTCCAGTAGTCACAGAATACCATGAGCCACACACCCGGTCTTAACTCCAATGCTTCCATATCCTAATGCTCTGTTACCTTATACCTGCCTTTCAATATACCTTACTGACCGCCTACCGACATAAGTACTCGCGTATGATAGGCTAAAACACAGCCCGCCTTTTCGTTTTTGTGCGCAAGATCTCACGTTTTCTCACGTCCTAACCACCTTTTTAAGGGCAAAACAGACGGAAAAAACCGAAAAACACCCCGCTCTTTTTAGGGCTAAACAGTCACAAAAATCACAATAAGCAGCCCTTTTTATGGACTGTAAGAATTACACCCGACCCGTACCGATCGGGAGCCATTAACAGTGGATTAACAGTGAATAACATTGAGTTTGCGGACATCACACGTACGCGCGGGAATGTCTACATTTGACAGCACTCAGCCCTTTTAAAAGGGTGTTGTTTTTGTGGAATTCTGTATACCTGCCAGCAACCGGAAAGCGCACCGGGGGTACATATCCCCTAGCAACCTGCATTCCTTTTTATAGTGTTCGGTTTGTTCAGTTCCTGGAAAGCGCGCGCGTAATGACCGTGTTAAAACCTTACTGACCGGCTCCTTTTTTATAGTGTTCAAATCGTTAAGTTTTGTCAGGTTTTACTCCTTTTTATGGTTTCCGAAAACTCAATAAAACTTAGCAAAACTTAGCATACCCGCGCGTATAGTGACACCGGAAAACTCAGTATACCCCTTTTTTATATGCACGAAAACTCAGCACCTAAAAGGCAATACTCAATTACTTTATACCTGCCTTGCACACACCCGCGTAATGACCGTGAAAAAATCTTCCTACGGTCTTATAAAACTGCCAATACCGACAAGTTCTGACAACACAGAACGCACCTTTTTAAGGGGAAAACAGGCCACAAAATCAACAAAATTCCCCCTGCCTTTTTGAACTTCTAAACCACTCCTTTTGTCGTGCCCCTATGGAATGGTATGAATGGCTTATAATGATTCCCGCTGTAATTATAGGCGGTTGGCTGCACGACAAGCAAAGAAAGTATGTAGGCAGAAATTTACATGGCTGGAACCGGACAGCACCCAAAAAGCACAAAAGGAGATAAGCCCAAAAAAAGCTTCTCAGTTGCACGTACACGTATAAGCTTACCCAGCGGTATAGGATCAGTAAGTTAATAGATGATCAGATACCCCCTGCCTTTACCCCCTTTCCTTTAATATTGGCAGTGAGATAAATTCACGGTCCAGCGGTATAACCGTAGCACGTTGATAGATGGCTTGATACCCCCTACCTTTACCTAAATGTGTTACCCAGGCACATTATCAGACACGGCATTGTAAAGCTCTTATTGTAAAGCACGACTGTATAACTCTTATTGTCTAACAAGCCGCTCACCTCGGGCGGCTTTTTTGTGTTTATTACAAAATATACAGACTGTCTGTGTGCAAATTGTGTGTACATAAAAAAACACTTAACCCGAATAAACGAGATAAGTGTTTGATTATCAGTGTGGGCCCAGCTGGAATCGAACCAGCCACCTACTGATTATGAGTCAGTTGCTCTAACCGAATGAGCTATAGGCCCGTTCCCCTTAAAAAAAGGTGCTTCCTTTGATTTGGGAGTGCAATTCTACATATTTGTGCTGACAATTTCAAATACCAGACAAAAAAATTTCGTGGACCTGACAACTGTTAAAAACATCATTTTCGACCTTGGCGGGGTCATCATCAACATAGATTACCATAAAAGTATACGCGAACTGGAGCAGTACTGCACCGAAGGCCATACCATCGAGTACAGCCAACGCGCACAGTCTCACCTGTTTGACCTCTTCGAAACTGGCAACAGCAGCCCCGAGGAGTTTCGCCATCATTTGCGCGAAGCCTACCACCTCGACGCCACCGACGAGCAGATCGACGATGCTTGGAACGCCATGCTGCTTGATATTCCGGCAGAAAGAATTGAGCTGCTCCGTGAGTTAGGCAAAAAATACCGCATCTTCCTGCTTAGCAATACCAACGCCATCCATCTGAAGCGTTTCAACGAGATGGTAGCCCACAGCTTTACCATGCCGAGCCTTGACGCGCTGTTTGAGCAGGCCTACTACTCGCACCTGATCGGGCAGCGCAAGCCCGACGCCATTGTGTTTGAGCAGATACTGGAGCAGAACGACCTGAAGCGCGAAGAAACGCTATTTATAGACGACAGCATTCAGCACATCGAGAGTGCCCGAAAGGTGGGTCTGCAGACGCTCTTCCTGGAGCCGCTGCTCACCATCAACCAGGTGTTTAAGGATGCAGTTTCCTAAACAGCAAAACAGGTATAGCCTGCACTTGCTGCTCTTTGTGCTCACTTTGGTCACGACGACTATTGCCGGGGCCGAGTGGCGCTTTGGCAAGTTGTTCTTCTGGGGGCCGGAGGGCTTTTCATGGATGGGTTCTTTTACCTTGGCCGAACTGGCAGCCGGGCTGTACTTCTCTATACCTTTCCTGGGCGTGCTCACGGTACACGAGTTCGGGCATTATTTCACCGCGAAGCGATACCGGGCCGACGTATCATTGCCTTATTATATCCCGCTGTGGTTCGGCATCACGTCTTCCATCGGCACCATGGGGGCTTTCATCCGGATCAGGAGCCGCATTTTCTCCCGGCAGCAGTTCTTCGACATAGGCATTGCTGGTCCGTTGGCCGGCTTTATGGTGGCGATCCCGCTGCTATGGTATAGCTTCACGCACCTGCCCGACCCGAATTATATTTTCACGATCCATCCGGAGTACCAACAATTCGGACTCGACTATGCCCAGTATATATACCAGGGTGAAGGTAATTTCTCGCTCGGCAAGAACCTGCTTTTTCTATTCTTTGAACGCTATGTGGCAGACCCGGCGCTGGTTCCCAATGCCTATGAGGTGATCCATTACCCGCTACTCTTTGCGGGCTACCTGGCTTTGTTCTTCACAGCGCTCAACCTCCTGCCTATCGGTCAGCTGGATGGCGGGCACGTGCTCTATGGCCTGATTGGGTATAAACGCTTCAACCAGCTTTCGCCGATTTTCTTTGCTTTGTTTATCCTGTATGCCGGTATGGGGATGATCTCGCCGCACCGCGAACCGCTCTGGGATGACAGCCTTTTGGTAGTACTGGCTCCTTTCGTGTTTTTTGCCTTTCGGGGTATCCTGCACGACAACCCCCAAGGTCTTATGGCAGCGCTGGGGATGTTGCTGGCGCAGTACAGTCTGGCTGAGACCTTTCCAGAGATGGCAGGTTACATCTGGGTATGGCCGCTGTATGTGCTCTACCTGTTCTTTGTGCTGGAGCCCGCCACCCCGAAACTGCGCTTTACTGTATACTTGGTGCTGATTGTCGTGACAGCGCAAGTCGCGATTGCCTGGCTATACCCAATGGCGGACGGATATAGCGGCTGGCTGGTTTTTGGTCTGCTGCTCTCTCGCCTCATGGGCATCTTCCACCCTTCCTGCCCGAATGAAGCACCACTTACGCCAGGCCGTAAGGTCTTAGGAATACTGGCTTTCGTGATTTTCCTGCTTTGCTTTAGTCCAACGCCTTTTGTTATTGAGTAACTTGTCTGAATCAGGATTTACAGGATTAAAGAGAGCCCCTACCCCACGGATTGATAGGATTCTCGTGCTCAATTATACCCACCCCTGCCCTTCGGAGGTGGAGTCTCAGCCACTACCACTTCTTTATAGGTATAAGTGCTATCGCAAATTACCACTGTCAGGTATAGCAAGACTAACTTGCCCCTTAGACTATGAAATAGATCACCTGTACCAGGTGCACCAAACGACACTCCACTGTTGGGGGTGAAGGGGTCCCTTGTCAAGAGCGTTCAGCGAGTGGGGGTAGGGGCCCTCGATTTTTGTGTCAAGACAAAAAGTAAGTGCCCGCCGCACAGGCGAAGCTATAAAACAAGTCAGGTTGCTAAAGATAAAGCTGTTGCTACAAAGCAACACGGGTTGCTATACCTGCAACAGCCTAATCCACATTAACGAGAGCAAGTAATACCTAAAAGAAAAAGGGGCCAAAAGCCCCTTCCATAGCAGACAAGAGCGAGAACGCTCACGCCATACTCATTCTTACCCCTGGTAGCCAGTAATTCCCCCAACCAGGTTACGAACCTGCTTGAACCCCTGCTGCTGCAGAAAAGCCTTGGCAGAAGCCGAACGCATGCCGGACTTGCAATGCACGATCAGTTCCATGTCTTTATAGTCTTCTAGGTCGTCGAGGCGTTGCGGCAGTGCTCCCAGCGGGATGTTTTGTGCGCCTTCAATTCTGCTTTCCTGATGCTCCCAGTCTTCGCGAACGTCGATGATAACGGGCATTTCGCCATTGGCCAATCGCTCCTTGAGTTCTTCGGCCGTGATGTCTGTTGTAATCATAATTTTAGTAGGATGCGTTTGGTGATAAATGTATGATGGTCGGTTTCTATGCGGATAGTGTATAAGCCCGGCGAAAGCCTTGGGAGGCGAACCGGTTCCTGCCATGTTGTTGCTGTATGACGCAGAATCTCTCGCCCTGTTACATCGTAGAGCGAAAAAGAGCGGTAGGAATCTGAGAAATGTAAAATACCAGTATTGGGATTCGGGTACACCTTAAAGCTTGCTTCAAGCGCCTCTTCTTCCAGACCTAGTGCCTGCCCGGCCATCACAGGGCGCAACATAACAGCACCTGCGTTGACAGAATCCTGCTGCCAGCCTCCCACTACTGTGTTGTAAAACAGGCGTCCGGTGGTTCCGGCATTGCGGTCAAAGCCAATATTGAGGAATAATGTGGCGGGTTGACTAAAGCCAACATAAAAAGTACCCTCAACCGGAACCGGCTGGTTCAGCTCCACTTCATAAAAAGTATTGAGTCCCTCATTCTGCTGCACCTGAAAAGATTGCTCATGCAAGGTGCGACCGGGACGTCCGTTGTCATCAGCCCAAATGCGGAAGACGATGGAGATGTTGTTATGTTGCACACCCACCTGCGGGAAATGCACCCGGAATGCATGTACCTGATCCAGAGCAGCTACTTCGAAGCGCTGCGCCACCTGGGTGTTGCCATAGGTATAGAGACTACTATAACCGGCCTCAGCTGTGCCATCGTCCAGGGCAAAGTAATCGCTGAAGGTGGTGCGTTGCAGAGTGCTGTCGTTGGCGAGCTGCCGGGCGTTCTGTTCTTTTGTATCGAGCCAGAAACCGTGCTCCAGCACAAAGCTCTCCGGATTGAGGTTGAGATTGCTGATGCGTGGTGTTGCGGTTATGGTGTGTTGGCGTGCTTGGCCAGGTATGAGTCCTTCTTCACGCAGAAAAGTATCAACCGGAGAAGCGCCAACCTGCTGTATAAATGCACGCCAGGCAATGGCTCCTGGCAGGTCGCCAAGGTTATTCAGACTGGCGGATATCTCGTCGCGCAGGTATAGCTCGGGTTTAGCCAGAAACTGACGGGCGGGCACTGCGTTGTAGTCCATTAACGCCGATACGCTTTCGCTGATGCCGACGTCGCGGGTCGCGTTTTGGCCTTGGCGGCGGTTGCGGTCCAGCTCCACGTAGTCCAGGTTCCAGACGTCGCGCAGGGCGTTGCGGATTCCTTCGCTTCGGAAACGAAACTGAAACTCGTCGTGCAGAAAGCGTTGCTCCCGAACTGCTACCCAAGCCTGTGCAAACTCCGTCACCAGCCCCGGCGCGGTCTGCTGCCATACCTGTACCCAGTTGCTGTCGGCATCTCTGAACTCCAGGCGCAAAAAGCGAGGGTTGTTATTGTTTCGTTCCGGCGCACTGCCCTGTCCACCAGACTGCCAGTAAAAACTCAGGTATACAGAATCTGCTGGCGTGAGTCCTCCTAACCGGATAGGCTGTGAAGTAAGTGTGTCGGTTGGACCAGCGATGTTACTGCCATAAGGGTTGCCCTGGGCATCGAGTCCGTCAAATGTGGCTACGTTGCGTGTCACCGGCCGAAGGGCGAAGCGATTGTTTACGTAAGTGCCGCCGTTGATCCAGTAAGCCGGATCAGGGGTGATCATAACTCCGGAGAAATCATCAAAAAACGGTAGCGAAAGTGGGTTGTTCTCAGTGCGGAGTTGATAAGGACTGCTGGCAGGTATACGCTGCGGGTCCTGTTGTAAAGGCATCAGTACGCCCTGAGCCGAAGCAAAAGAGCCACAGCAGAACAGTACCATCGTCAACAGAAACCGTCTTACACCCATACCTTAACTTATATAAAATGCGCCCGCCACGGTGAGCAGCGGGCGCATCTGTTAGTCTATACCTTGCACAGGCTCTTCGCCGGCCACCCAAAGGTCCACCAACTCACCTGTTCGTATCTTGGCTTTCACATCAGCAATCGGGCGCTGACGTACAATCGTACCGTCCGGCTTACCGCTGCCTGCCACATAAATGATATTGCCGAGTTGTAGTTTCTGGCCAACCAGTAGTACCGAAGCCTCGTCGAGTGGCATACCTACCACATCTGGCACTTCAAACTCGGTGTTACCCAAACCATCGCCCACATGCAGATCTACTACAGCGCCTTTCGGAACCTGATCGCCCGGCTGTATCTCCTTGCCGTTCACAAACTGCTTCAGCACGGCGCCATGCTGCAGATCAGGCACATTGGTTATTTTCCCGCGACGTAGGTTATAACTTTTGAGGATCAGCTCTGCATTTTTCACGGACCCGTCAATCAGCTTTGGCATCTTGATCATCGGCGGGTTTTTCATGTTAATGCTGATGTAGATCTTGCGGTTCTCCTTCACTTTGGAGCCCGGTGAAGGATCTTGCGTCATAATCTCAAAAGGCTTGTACTCCGGATGATAGCTGGAGTCGTTTACGAAGTAGCGCAGGTTCTGTTCTTCCAGAAATGGCTCCGCATCTGGCAGCTGCATGCCCGTAATTTTCGGTACTGAAATAGTCTCGCCGTGGTTGGTGGCCGACGGCAGGTATAGGTAGAAGAATCCGAAAATCAACCCGGCCACGATCACCCCCATCAAAGCCAGATGTACCAGCACCCCCACAAATGAATTCGTCTTTAACATTTAATTTATTATTGATTGTCTGCCCCTGCGGGACTTTTTTATTTTGTTTTAGTGATTTAGTGGCTGAGCGATTAGTGAATTTAGATATCCGAAAATAATAAATTAACTCAGACAGTTAGTCGAACAAAGATTCGTTTTTCCAAAAACTCAGTTAAACCTTGAATCACTAATTCACTCAATCACTAATTTCTAAACTTACACGTTCCTCGATTTATACCCTTCCAATTCCTTGGTTCGCTCGTTTCGCTCCACACCGAATGTCAGGATGCGGTCGATGAACTCGTAAGGCTTGTAGCCGTTAATGGCGGTCTGGTGGAAGATGCAGGTTGCCGGCGTCATACCTGGCAGGGAGTTTACCTCGATGATGATCGTCTCCACCTCGTCGTTATCCAGTACGCGCACAAAGGCGTCGATGCGGGCATAGCCTTCAATGTTCAGAATTTGGGCCACTGACTTCAGGTCTTCTTTTACCTGGTCAGAAATTTTCTGACGCCGCTCCGGATCAGCAGCATAACGGGCCGGGGTAATGTTCTGCCCCTCTCCTGCCAGAAACTTCTCTTCCAGCGACAATACTTCGCCTTCAGCCAGTGCCTCGGATGCCTCAAACACTTCGTAAGCCACAGTGCCATCCGGTGCATAGGTAGTCAGTAAGCCACCGGTAATTTCCAGGAAGTGCTTTGCGCCATTTTTGCTGATGAGCGTTTCCACCAGATAGCCCTGCTTGTTTGGAAATTCTTCTTTGAAGCCCAGCGACAGTGTTCTGGCGCATTCCGTGTCCAGCTCCTCCATTTCACGGAAGATCAGAGTCGTGAAAGCGTCCAGTTCCGCGCGGTTTTTGATCTTTTTCACGGCAGAGCTACAACCATCGTCGGCCGGCTTAGCAATAAACGGATATCGGAACTCGGTTTCAAGACTCTGGTAAAAAGCTTCTTTGTCTTTCAGCCAGTCCTCTTTCCAAGCCATGCGGTGATGCGCTACCGGCACGCCATGTTTGGCAAGGATCTCGTTCGTTTCGTACTTGTTGATCGTGATCTGCGAAGAGCTGATGCCGGAACCGTTGTAAGGTATAGACAGCTTCTCGAGCTCCTGCTGCAAAGCACCATCCTCACCCGGACGACCATGCAGGGCAATGAACACGGCATCGACCATGTTCTGCAGTTGGCTATAGGTCAGACGGCTCGGTTCATCAAGGCTCTTGCCCGTATACTTGCGGGTAATGCTTTCGGCTTCGCTAATGATCTCCTGCAGCACAGGATGCGGCTTACCGCCCTCCTCAAAGTGATGGATTTTCTCCTTGATGTCGTCAGCATTGTCTTTCAACATGATGTTGATCGGAATGCTGTACAGACGGTGCGCCTCGTTGCTGCCCGTCAAAAAGATCGGTAGTGGCTCGTATTTAGTAGAGGAAGAAAGCTTTTCGTAGATGTTACGACCGCTCTCCACCGAAATATGTCTTTCGGATGAATAACCACCCATGATCACCCCCACCCGGATCTTGTCGTGGCGATGGGCGTTTTCCTCGCGGATGGCATTGTCGAGTTTGCTCAGCAGTTTGGTCAGCGTCACAGTGTCTTTACCGGACTTGAGGCGCTCGGCCACGGAGGTACGGATGATGTAAGTCAGGAACTGCGATGGGTTCAAGCCGATTTCCGCTGCCTGGTGGAAGAAGAACGACGATGGCAGCATACCCGATGTCGTGTTCGGATCATTCAGGAAAATATTGCCTTCCTCGGTGATGAAACCGTCAAGACGGGCGTACACGTTAAAGCCCAAGTCGACGAACAGTTTGCTACAGGCTTTGCGTATCTCCTGGATCTGATCGCTTGGTAAATTGATCGGTGTGATCTTGCGTGCCAGACCCGGCAGGTATTTCGAGCGGTAGTCAAACACTTCATTGCCCTTCACGATCTCAGTCGGTGGCAAAGCAATCGGCTGACTGGCTTCGTCCTGCACCACGATGCAAGAGAACTCACGTCCGTTGATAAAAGCCTCTACCAGCACCTGCTGCTCATGCTCTACGCTGGTCAGCACGATGGTTTCGGTATCGGTTGTGGCGAAGGTATGGTTGATGTGGTTCAGCAACTCTTCCGGGTGATAAAGGATTGTGCCGTTTTCCAGCACCACCGGCATGCCGATACCCTCGCGGATATCCACAAGTTGTTTCATGCTGGCCACCTGCTTCTCCTCGCCCAGCGCCTGCCATTGCGCCTTGTAAATATTCTTGGTAAAGAAACTACGGTCCATGCCCTGCTCGAACAGGTCATAGTTGTGCTCCTTCACAATGGAAACGCCAATCGAAGAACCTTGATGCGGTGCCTTGAGTACTAGCGGCAGACCCAGATCCGCTACCAGCGACTCGAATAGCTGTTGGCGGTCGTTTACGTCTTTCCACTCAGCGTACTGCACTTTGCGGTAATCCGGCGTCGGGAAGCCATGCTGTTTGAGCATCTCCTTTTGCGCGGCTTTGTCTATACCTATCGCTGAGGGAAGTATACCTGAGCCAGAATACGGAATATGGTACCATTCAAGCAAACCCTGAATGCTGCCGTCCTCGCCGTACGGTCCGTGCAGGGCCAGGAAAGCAAAGTCGAAATGATTTTTGAATTCGTGTGGCAACAGGCGCTTACCGGCTCTCGCAATAATGCGGTCCTGCTCCTCCACACTTAGCTCACCCAGCGACTCCAGGTAAATCTGGAGTCCGTGCTCGCTCTCCGGCAGGGCCTCCACTGGCGGATAAAAGTCGCGGATAGTGCCTTTATAAATGTACTGCCAGTCCAGCAAAATGAAGTTGCCAAGGCTGTCGGCAAACACCGGAACGGCTTCAAAAAGGGCTTTATCGAGGTTATCGTACACGGTGCGGCCACCTGCAAATGAAATCTCCCGCTCACGGGATGGTCCGCCAAATATTATTCCTACTTTCATGGTATGCAAAGGTAACAAATACACTCAGTATTTTAAGGGGCAAAAGATACAGGATGCTTTTGGATTTACATAGTAAAATCGGGATTTATGATGCTTGCTATACCTATAACGGTGGAGGTGGTGTAGAAATTCGATGTTTAACCAAGAGGAAGGTGGTTTGCCAGGCGGGCAGTTGGGAGTATTATACCTCTTGCCGCGAGCGTCTATCCTCGTGTCTGGTATTGTGGGGTCTCTGGCCCAGGTATAGGTATAGCTTACTTTGCTTTCTAGCAACTGCAATTATAGGTATATCAAACCGACTTGTTTTATAGCTTCGCCTGTGCGGTGGGCACTCACTTTTTTCCTTGATGGGGGTAGGGGGCACTACTGTTCGAAACCTTGTCAAGTGACGAATTTTTCCATTTTGGCAGGGTCCCCTCCGCAGAGCAGCACGATCTGTCTGACTATTTCCACGTCCAATTCCTGGGCAAAGCGCAGCCTGGCGCGGCGGTCGCTGTCGAGCTTGTTGAGCTTGCGGTAGACGATGAGCAGCAGGGCCACGATCAGGGTCATGTAGCGCATGACCTGGATGCCGTTCACATCCCGGGTGAGCAGGTGCTCGAGCTGCAGGTGCTGTTTTAAGAACTTGATGAGCACCTCGATCTGCCAGCGCTCCTTGTAGAGGGCAGCCACCTGGTAGGCATCCAGCCAGGCGATGTTGGTGACAAAGCAGATCTGCTCCCCCGATTCCAGGGTGGCCTTGACCAGGCGCAGGGGCTTTTCGAGGTAGCTTCCGGGCTTTTCCCGGAAGCTCACCCAGGCATCGCTCAGCACGGTGAGGGTCATCCCCTCGGGCTGCTGCCCCACGGCCAGCAGCTCCTCCATCACCCGAAGGCTTGCTTTGCCCCCCTCCAACAGCGAGAGCAGCAGCAGTTGAAACATCACCCGCCCGCTGAGCTTCTTGACCTGGTGGTCCACCCGCGTCCGGGCCGCCAGCTGAGCAAGGTCCTGGTCAGGGATAAATGCCAGTAAATCCTTCGCCTTCATATCAGCCTCCTTTCATGTATGCCCGTTACATAATACGAACTTGACAAGGTTTCGAACAGTAGTGGCTAGGGGCCCTCGATAATGAAAAAATAGAGAGCCCCTACCCCCAGTAAGCAAAAAAACAAGACCCTCCAAATCGAGGGCCCCTACCCCACTCGCTGACCGCTCTTGACAGGGGGACCCCTTCACCCCCAACAGTGGAGTGTCGTAAAGTGCACTTGGCTAAGCGATCTGCTTCATAGTAAGTGTAAAAGTTAGTCTTGCTTACCTGCCAGAGCAATTTGCTATAAAGCTATACCTAACAACTGGCAGTTACAGAGATTCCTCCTTTGAAGGGGGCAGGGGATGTTAATCGTGCACGCTCCCACCCCTGTTTGTAGGGGAACGGCGGGTGGGATAACAAAATACCGGGCGGTTGAACCCTATGGCTGTAAAAATCCTGCAAATCCTAAAATCCTGATTCAGACGAATACCCTTTTCGCTATATTTGTACACCCATTTACGCTTACCGGAAACAAAAACTCCGTAAAAACGAAAAACGAGTAAGACTAACGAAAAAGACAAATCATGAGAACTGTAGACACGTATAACTTTGCCGGCAAGAAGGCGCTCGTCCGGGTGGACTTTAATGTTCCGCTGGATGCTGACTACCGCATCACCGACGACACCCGTATCCGTGCGGCCGTGCCAACTATCCAGAAAATATTAGACGATGGCGGCGCAGTCATCCTGATGTCGCACCTGGGCCGTCCGAAAACCGGGCCGGAAGAAAAATACTCGCTGCGTCACCTCGTGGATCGTCTTTCAAAAGAATTCAATGCCACTGTTAAGTTTGCAACTGACTGCATAGGCCCTGAAGCGGCACAATTGGCGAAAGATCTCCAGCCTGGCGAAATCCTGCTGCTCGAAAACCTGCGCTTCCACAAAGCCGAAGAGAAAGGCGACTCGGAATTTGCAAGAGAACTCTCTACACTAGGCGATGTGTATGTGAACGACGCCTTCGGAACTGCTCACCGCGAGCACGCGTCTACGGCTGTGATCGCCCGCTATTTCCCGAACGATAAAGTGATGGGTTATGTGATGCACGCTGAACTCGACAATGCCCGCCGCGTAATGGACAATGCCGAGCGCCCTTACACCGCCATTATGGGAGGAGCTAAAATCTCCGATAAGATCCTGATAATAGAGAAACTGATGGACCGCGTAGACAACCTACTGATTGGTGGTGGCATGAGCTATACCTTCGTGAAGGCAGACGGTGGCCAGATTGGTTCTTCGCTGGTGGAAGAAGATAAAGTTGAGTTGGCCGGCCGCCTCATCGCGATGGCAAGAGAAAAAGGCGTGAATCTGATGATCCCGGTTGACTCCATCATCGCCGACGAGTTCAGCAACGATGCCAACGTAGACACATCCCTCAGTCACCACATCAAGCCACTTTGGATGGGACTTGACATCGGACCTAATGCCCGCGAAATGTATGCCGACGTGATCCGCAACTCTAAGACCATCCTGTGGAACGGTCCGATGGGTGTGTTCGAAATGTCGAACTTCTCAGTTGGTACAGAAGCTGTGGCCGAAGCCGTGGTAGACGCAACCCGCCGCGGTGCTTACTCGCTGATTGGTGGTGGTGACTCTGCTGCCGCCGTGAACCAGCTAGGCTACGCTGATCGCGTGTCTTACGTGTCGACTGGTGGTGGTGCGCTGCTGGAGTACATGGAGGGTAAGACCTTGCCAGGTGTGGCTGCCATCGAACGGGATGATTATTAATAGTCGAAACCAATGCTTTAGTGCCGTATCCTTTTGCCCCTTTAGTTGACAGAGCTGATACGTTGTCACAAAAACTAACTTTTTGAAGGGATTATGGGAGTGTAAAATTGGATGTGAAGAGCTTACACAGGCTCCAACACCCCTACAAGAACTTCGTAAGCAAGTTTCGACTCGCGTGTGCACACTTGTCCTCATGGGGGAATTTAGTTTTCAACTTTATTGCCATGATTTAGCAGAAAATTTAGAATAAAGGGAATGACAATCGTGTACTTTCTATAAATATTAAAATTTAAATCCCCCGCTGCTCTTCAGTAGCGGGGGATTTCACTGATTACTAAAACCTATACCTTTTTACACCGGTCCTGTTTAGCTCTGAAGCCCGGATGAATTTCACAAGAGCAAAAAACTTAACATGAGAATTTATACCCTGTTGCTGGCGCTAGTGCTGGCATGCCCTGCAGTTGCTGTGGCACAGTCGCCGGATGGCACTCCTCCACTTTTCAATTTTAAACGCGGTGTAGGTATCGTGACTCCCGATAGCTCCTTCTCGGTTAACATGCGCTTCCGTATGCAGAGCCGGGCTAAGTATAATTCAATCTCCAGCGACGATCTTGGCGTGTCGCAATATGAAATGCGGGTGCGCCGCCTGCGCCTGCGTTTCGAGGGTTTTATGTACTCGCCCAAGCTGACCTACAACATTCAGCTTTCCTTTTCGCGCGGCGACATGGACTGGAACATGCGCGATCAATCCAACATCAACAACAGTCCCAACTTGCTGCGCGATGCTGTGGTGTACTACAAGCCTAACGACAAGTGGCAGTTCGCCTTCGGGCAGACCAAACTACCCGGCAACCGGCAACGTGTAGTGTCTTCAGGCGAACAACAGTTTATTGACCGCTCCCTTGTGAACGTTGGCTTTAACGTTGACCGCGACTTTGGTTTTCAGGCGGTGTACAACAATAGTTTCGGCACTTTTCATTACCTGATCAAGGGCGCACTTACCTCTGGCGAGGGTCGCAATGTGTTCTCAACAGACAAAGGGCTCGCCTATACCGGACGTGTGGAGATTCTGCCACTGGGTAAATTTACCAACGGAGGAGATTACTTTGAAGGCGATCTGGAACGCGAACCGAGCCCCAAGTTGTCGCTGGCCGGAGGTATGAGCCATAACGAAGATGCCCGCCGCACCGGCGCGCAAACAGGTCGCGACCTGTACGAGCAAACCGATATACAGACCTATATTTTCGATGGCTTGCTCAAGTACAGAGGTATGGCCTTGTATGCTGAGTTTATGGCCCGGGAGGCAGACAATCCGCTGACTTTCAATGCTGCAGGTGAGCAACGCCACATCCTGACCGGATATGGGCAGAATTACCAACTGAGCTACATCTTCCGAAATAATGTGGAACTGGCTGGCCGCTACTCGCGCATCACGCCAAACAGAGAAGTGAGCGCCTTTGAAAACACCGAGGAGGCTTATGTGGCAGGCGTGACCAAGTACCTGCGCGCACATCGTTTGAAAGTACAGGGCAATGTGGCCTATCATTCACAAAATGCTTATTTGTCTGTCAACAACGACTACCACTGGACAGCCGGTGTACAGATTGAGCTTGGCATATAAGCCTTTTGCAGGTATAGCGGGCCTTTGCTAATTTAATTGCGTATTCCCGATAATGTGTGGAACTTGCAAGCCCAAACACCTCCGTATGGAAGAACAGAAAAATAACCCCCTGCACGGCAAAACGCTTGAGCGCATACTGGTGCAACTTGTAGACTATTATGGCTGGGAAGAGCTAGGGTATAAGATCAACATCAACAGTTTCAACAGCAACCCAAACATCAACTCCAGCCTGAAATTTTTGCGCAAAACACCCTGGGCGAGACAGAAAGTAGAAGAACTCTACATCAGAACCTTCAGCTAGGGACAATTTCGAAAGTGATCAACATGAAAGACTACAAGAAATATTATATCATTCCGGCTGATCCTGAAGAGGTATACGCAGCCCTGACCAATCCCAACACGATCCAGTTGTGGTCTGGCGACCCGGCTGAAATGTCGACGGAACCGGGCTCGGAGTTCTCGCTTTTTGAAGGCAACATCGTGGGCAAAAATATGGAGTTTGAGGAAGGAAAGATGCTGGTGCAGGAGTGGTATTTCGGCGAGCAAGCAGATAAATCTATTGTGACCATTAAGTTGCACCCCCACAAGCATGGCACTTCCGCCGAACTGCGACACATCAACATACCTGACGAGGATTATGACGACATCGTGGAAGGCTGGAATGAGGCCTACTTCGGCGCCCTGATCGAGTTTTACGAGGACGAGTTCTAGGTTTTGAGTTTCTTAGAAGTATCCGGCATCAGAGTGCAAGAAGACGGCCATACCGTGCTGCACGCCATCAGCTTTGAGCAAGGCGAGTATGAGAAAATTGTGATAGCCGGTGAAACCGGGTCTGGTAAAAGCACTTTGCTGCAAACCATTGCCGGATTAGTACAGGCCAGCACCGGTCACATCACTTTTGAAGGCAATCGCATAATCGGTCCGCACGACAAGTTGGTGCCGGGTCATGAAGGCATAGCCTACCTATCGCAGCATTACGACTTACCGCAGTTTTTACGGGTGGAGCAGGTGCTGCGCTACGCTAACATGCTGCAAGGCGACGAAGCAAAAACTTTGTACGAGGTATGCCGCATCAGTCACCTGGCGCAGCGCAAAACCAATCAACTTTCGGGTGGAGAGCGCCAGCGCATCGCTTTGGCCCGCCTGCTCAGTACCTGGCCCAGTTTGCTGCTGCTCGACGAACCCTACTCCAACCTCGACAAAGGCCACAAGGAATTACTGAAAGAAGTCATCCACGACATCACTGAGCGGCTTGCCATCACCTGCATTCTCATCTCCCACGACCCGCATGACACCCTCTCCTGGGCTGACCGCATACTTGTGATAAAAGGTGGCCGCATTATACAGCAAGGCACGCCTGAACAGGTATACCGCCATCCTGTAGATGCTTATACCGCCGGACTGTTCGGCAGCTACAACCTTATAGCTGCTGACTTCGCTTCGGAATTTGCAGCCAAGCTTGGTATAGACCATCAAGGTCGCGACCTGCTGATGCGCCCGGAGCATTTTAAGTTTGTTGATAAAACCAGCGGTACCCTGACTGGCACCGTGCAAAAAGTGATGTTCTATGGCGGGTTTTATGACGTGCAGGTACAATTATCAGGTATAAGCATCACAGTCAGAACACAGGCTATACCTGCCGGCACAGGCGATCAGGTATACCTGACTGTAGAGCGGGAGCATGTGAGCTTTATCTGATCAGGTATAGCCTCAGTCGACCATATTACCATTCGTTATTTCCCGCTCGCGTAGCACCCGTGCTGTAACGAGCAGTTGTCCTACGTGCCGCATGCTGTGTTCGGCGGCATGAAAGAGCAGGCCCATCACCGTAGATTCTACCTGCGCACGCCCTACCCTTCTGGTTTCTGTCAGGCTGCTTTCGTCTGTCTGCCGCAATTGCTCCATGGCTTTGTCCACCTGCTCGTTAAAGTTCTGCACCAGCGTTTCAGACTGTTTGTCTTGTCCTACCGGCTTTCCTTCTGCATACAGAGAGGCCAGTTGCTGCTCACTCAACTGCTCACCGCCGGCGTAGACAAACAGGCGCTCCAGTATACCTGTGAGGTGCTGCAGGTGGTAGCCAACCGAGGCTACGCCGGCGGGCCGCTCCCAAAGCAGTTCATCCGGAAAATCCTGCATAAAACTTCCGACTTCTTCACGGGCCTGCAGCAACGCATGCGCAACCGGTTGCAACAAGGCGGGTACATCAGGCAGCGGTCCGCGTAGCCATACTTCGAGGTTCTTGGTTTGTGTCATAAGATGAAGGGCTTGTATATGAGCGATGTACGCAATCAAACAATAAACAGTCTACCTAACCTGACTTTTTAAGGCTCTTATACCTCCACGACCAGCGTAATTTCTGTTTGCACCATCCACGGATTATACCTAATATGCAGCCATCCTATTGTATAACCTATACCTGATTTTTATGCCAGCTTACATTATTTTAGACATAGACGTAACAGACAACGCTACTTATGAGGAGTACAAAAAACTGACGCCAGGCTCGCTGCAGCCTTACGACGGCAAGTTTATTGTGCGCGGCGGTAATCCTCAAAACCTGGAAGGCGACTGGAGCCCAACCCGAATTGTAGTACTGGAGTTCCCAACCATAGAGCAGGCCAAAGCCTGGCACTCTTCTGATGAATACGCTCCAGCAAAAGTTCTGCGCCAAAGTGCCTCCAGCACCCAGATGATCGCAGTGGAGGGGTTTTAATTTTTTGAATTGCTAAATTGTTGATGGTTAAATTGTTGAAAGGCGAGTTCGGGTCTGCAGGGACAAGTCACAACCTGTCCGAATCCTGCACCGAAATTCCTCACTTGAGAGGGATAAGTTAATCGTTCAAGGGCAGCAATTTAATCATCAACAGTTCAACCCCCTTCTGTTCAGGTAATCGAGCGCCTCTTTCACCGAAATAAGGTCATTTTGTTTGTGGTAGCAGCGGATGCGCTCCATCTCTCCGGCTATGAGTCCAGCGCGGGTGTCTTCTACTTTGCCTTGCGAGTGCGTCACTTCTTCCTGCCAGGGCATTGCCTTACCGGGCAGGCTGTACAGGTATAGCTCCGGAAACTCACGAAGGGCGGCCGTGATGGCCGTCATAAAAGCGCGGGGCTGCTGGAAAGGGGCCGCAGTCACGACCAGTCGTTTGAAGCCCTGCTCCTTTGCGAAACGCACTATTGAGGTTGCCTCGATCAAGGTATGCAGCAGGTCGGTAGCGGCGGGTACAGCCGGAACTGGTATAAGCTGCTCCTCTCCTATACCTCGCTTTTTCATCTCCTTTTTCCATACCTCAAAACCGGGGTAGCCGCTCATGGCTTTGGTGCCGAGGCAGAGCACTTTATCGGTGCGGCCGCTCTGCAAAAAAGTCTGAGCCGTTTCAAAAGCTGCCTGCTGGTTATCTTCGGTTTGTCCGAACAGAAACAAGCCGTCCACCGACTCGTCAGGTATAGTATCGCAAAGTGCGCGAATGATGAGTTCTTCTATCATAGCTCCGCTTATACGCAACAGAAATGCGCAAGGTATATACTCGCAAAATTGCCTAATTTTGCGCATGATCAAATTTCTGCTACCCTTTACCTTTCTTTTATTTAGTAGCATGACCGCCATGAGCCAGTCAAAAACCCAAACCCCTGTCGTTGTAAAACCTGTTGAACTGCAGCTCAAAGGTTACAACAACCGCGATATCGACCTGTTTGCCAGCGCCTTCAGCGACACCGTGAAGGTATACCGCCAGCCGGGCATACTCACCTACCAGGGCCGCGACGAACTGCACAAACGTTACAGTGCTATGTTTGCCAACACCCCGGATCTGCATTGCGAGATTGTGAACCGCATTGTGGCGGGCGATGTCGTGATTGACCAGGAGAAGGTGCAGCGCAAAAAAGGCGAGCCACGCACCGACGCCATTGCCGTATACCGCGTAAAGGACGGACTGATCGTGGAGGTGACTTTTATACCGCCTCACAACCAATAATCTATACCTGCCATACCTACACTTATACCTGATTGATGACGAACCAAATAGACAGTATCATATTCGACCTGGACGGTACCCTCTGGGACGCCGCCGAAACCGTAGCCAAAGCCTGGAGAGCGGCCCGCAAGAAAGTTGACTTCCAGATTCAGGAGATCACACCCGACAAGGTCCGCTCTATTGCCGGCACGCAGCACAACCTGATCTTCCCGATGCTTTTCCCGCAACTGAGCCCTGCGCAGCAGCAGGAATTGATGGAGATAAGCGCGAAAGAAGAAATGCGCAGCATCCAGGAAAACGGCGGCGATTTGTACGAGGGTCTGGAAGAAACACTTGAGTACCTGCACGGCAAGTACCGTTTATTCATCGTGAGCAATTGCCAGGACGGCTACATTGAGGCTTTTCTGGCGCGACACGACTTGGGCAGGTATTTTGGTGACTTCGAGTGCTCCGGCCGAACAGGTAACTCCAAAGCTATTAACCTGAAAGACATAGTAGAGCGCAACAATCTGCAGGCTCCCGTGTATGTGGGCGACACCCCCGGTGATCTGGAAGCCGCACAAAAAGCGGGCGTACCGTTTATTCATGCCAGCTATGGCTACCGGGAGGTAAGCGAGTTCGAGCACCGCCTGGAGCGCATCAGCGACCTGACCACACTTTTCTAATATCCCTGTTATGATCTCCCAAGCCCAACCTGATGATATTGATGAACTCTACGAGCTATGGCGCCTGCTGCTTGATATGCAACAGTCCTATCACGTCGTGTTCAGGTATAAGCCGGGCAGTGAGCAGGCCTTAAAGGCAGAACTCCTCAATCGACTCAAAGACAAAAGCACGCGTGTGTTTGTGTACCAGTCCGATGACATATGGGCAGGTATGCTGGTGGCCAGTCTGCGGCACGGCTCAGCGGGCTTCAAACTTTCTGACAAAGGCTACATTGGCGAGACGGTAGTGCGGGAGGAATTTCGTGGCAAGGGGATTGGAAAAGAGTTGTTTGAAGCCGCCCGCAAGTGGCTGAGCGACCGGGGGGCAGACCACCTGGAACTGCAGGTGTCCGTGCACAATCCGAAGGGTGTTCGCTTCTGGGAATCGCTGGGTTTTACGCCCGCTACGCAACACATGGTACTGCCTTTGCAGGAGTCCGGAAATTCGAAAAAAAACTAATCTGAAAGCGTAAACTGAAGCTGAAACGCTGCGTACCACTATATAGGCAACGCCGCATGTTGCATTTCCGAACAGCTTCTGCTTACGCATACCATGGTTTTAACTTTACGCACCCTCGCGCCCCTTCTGGCGCTTTTGTTGCTGCTCACAAGCAGCTGCGATAAAGAAAAAGAAGACGTATCACCTCTGCCAGCTCCGGCTGTTTACAACAAAGAGGTCACCTTCAGAATTTTCACAGAGACTGATTACAGCGAAGCACGCTGGGAAGGCTCTAAAATGAATCTGACTTTAAAACTGCGCCGCATCAGCACGGTGCTGCCGAAAGAAATGATCGTGCTTGACACCACCTTCGGTTGGATGCCCTTTCATGAACTCCCGCTCAGAGGCGCCCCTCTGCAGTTGGAAGAGCAACTGCAGGAGGTGCACAAAGAACAGGATCAGTTCGTGCTGGATGTCACCAAAGTTGTGTCCATTAACGGGTATGAAACTGTGTTCCGCTACGACCAGAGGCTAAGCCACGACAAGCCGCAGGAAACTGTTGATGTGAAACTCTAGTCCGCCGGCAACTTAAGGTCGCATTTCGTATACCTTGTCGTACCAGGTTTCAGCTACCTTCCGGACAACCGAAAAACCAGCTGCCGTAGCCGCTTTTTGCAGTTCGTGCTCGTGCCCGTCAATACCACGCTCTACCCGGTAAACATGCTCTGCCACCGTAGGTATAACTCTGGTGGAACGCAGGCGTTGGTACTGCTCTTCGCTGATGCTGCTGCTGTCCTTCGCTTCTGCTACCACCAGCACACCATCCGTTTTTAGTACCTGGCGGCATTCGGTCAGCAGGTCCTGCAAAGTGTCTCCCATGTGGTTTGCGCTCTCGATCAGGGTGATCAGGTCGTATTGGTAGGCGTATACCTGCACATCGGTAGCCAGCTCGAAGTGTGCATTGGGAATGTGCTTTTCTTTGGCCAGCAGGTTAGCCCTTTCAACTGAGGAATTATACCTGTCGAAACCGAGGAATGTGGAGTTTGGAAAGACCCGTGCCATGACCAGCGTGGAGGCGCCGTGGCGGCCACTACCCAGGTCTGCTACCAGTATACCTGTTTCCAGTTTTGCAGCAAGCCCCTCTACGCCCGGTATCCAGCTGTGCAGAAGACTGGCCAGGTACTCCTCACTAAAGAATCTTCCGGATACATCTACAGGCAGCAGGTTTCTTTCTTTTGCATGGTTGCCCGCCAAAAGCACCGGCATGTCGTGAGACCTGCCTTTCTGATCTCCGTTTCCTTTCATAAAGCGGTTTCCCACATAATAAGGGCTGGTTGGATCCGTCATGGCGATGGCGTGGGCTTCAGGAAGGCAGAAAGTATCGGCTTCCGGCTCGTGCAGCAGGTAACCGTCTGCGGCCAGGCTATCTGCCCAATGCTTGACCAGTTTCACACTGGCTCCGGCGCTTCGGGCAATCTGGCCTACCGTCATGGGGCCTGCGTTGGCCATCACCCTGTAGAGTCCCAGTTGGCTGCCGAGGAATGACATTCTCACCCGCTCAGCAGCACTGAGGTCGTCCAGTACGTGGTGTGCAAAATCTGCTACCCTTTCTGGTCGGCCTCTTTTCCGTTGAATTGTATTCTCTTTCATTGCAGTAGTGTTTAGTGTGATGTTAATAATCTAAAATTAAAGCACTTACAGAAAGAAGTATTGTATATAATTCGGAATAATTTGTGCAAACTAGAAGCTTTTCCTTATCTCAAGCGGTGTCTGTCCAGTCTTGCGCTTCATGAAGTGGCTGAAGTGCGATTGGTCTTCAAAATGCAGGGTATAAGCAATCTCGGCCATGTTCATTTCTGTGTTACTAAGCAGCACACGGGCCTCCTGCAGCAGCCGGTTATGGATCATTTCGTGGGGAGGTTTGCCGGTGGTACTTTTCACGACATCAGCCAGGTGCTTGGGTGTAATGTTGAGCATACTGGCATATTGCTGCACCTCATGCATTTCGCGGAAGTTCTCATCTACCAGGTGCTGGTAGGCGCTTGTCAGTTGCACGGCACGTGTCGCTTTCTCTTTGATGTAAACGGTATACCTGGCTTTGTAGCAATCGCGGATGAGCAGCAGCAGAATGTGAACGTAGTCGCGGAGAAGTTGCGTTTTTTCCCTGGAGTGGCCGCTGTATACCTCCAGAATGTTCTCAAAGGACCGCTGTACCAGGTTGCTTTCGTTGGCAGTGAGGTTGATGACGTGCTCGGCTTCCAAGTCGAAGAAAGGGAATTGCTCTGACAAGGCGCCCTGTACAACTGGTTCCAGAAAGGTAGTGGTGAACTCTATGCAGAAGCCCTTGCAACCATTTATATTAGGTGAGGCATACAGCACATTGGCCGGAACGATAACCAGATCATTTGGCATCAGCCAGCGGTGTTTGTCATCAAGCCGGATATCGTGCAGGCCGTCGAGCAGCAGGTAGATCAGGTTAAAATTTCTCCGCAAGGCTGGAATTCCCAGCTTTGAATCAACATTTTGGTGCCTCTCCTCCATGCGTCCCGGCAGGAGCTGAAGGCCCGGATCATAGGGCCGTGTATCGTGGTTTATTTTTCTTTCAAAGGCAGCAATTGTTTCAAAGGTCAATATTTCATTTCTGGGCACAAATATCCTTTTTAATTCCTCTACATACCCTCCTCGTCTATTTCGCCCGTATTGCGATGGAAGCTTTCACTGCAAGAAGTGCTTTGCTTTCACTTGAGTTCATCACCCTCAAAATTTACAGGGTTTATCTACTAACTACAACACTTTTTCACTCGAAAAAGTATCAATTTTTAAGCATTTAATCAAAGTGCACAACCGCTTTTGGGTGAACCGTGCTTCAACACTGATGTAGGGTCTTAAGAAATAAGCAAACAAAAACTGTAGCTGTAGTGGATCAAACTGAATTGCATCAGAATATGGCAAAAGTGTGCTAGCCTAAGGCGTCTGATTTACCAGAATCGAGTGCTAGATCAAAAAACTGGCCACTAGCCTTACTAAATATAAATAACCAAGACTGGCGGAAAATCTGAGTGAGCTGTCTGTTTGAGAGATGTGATTGAAAATGATGCCGCACCTGAGAGAATGATTACGAAAGTAGCAATGCGCCGAACCGGCTCCGAAATGCACCTTGTTGGACTCCAGTAAAATTTGTCGGGTTATATTTATTGTGTTGCCAGGTATAGCTTGCCGCTCTCGGCATATTTCACGATGTCGGTGTCTACCAGTTCGCGCAGCAACTCTGTCACAGTCTCGGCATATTTGGCTTCGAACTGCTGCACGAGTTCGTTTGGTAGCAGGTTTTTGGTCTGCACAGCCCGAAGCAGTTGCTGTCGCAAGTCCTGTTGCTCCTGCCCCGCCCGCTCCTTTTTGCGCTGCGCCAGGCAGTAGTCGCAGATGCGGCAGCTTTTGTCACTAACTTCGGCAAAGTACTCTAGTAGCAACTGCGTGCGGCAACGATCGGTTGTTTCGACATAATGCGCCATTTCCCTGGCCTGTTTCATGGCACGGTCGCGCAATTGCGCCAGTTTTTTGTGGTTGAGTGGCAGATTGGCAGCATCCAGTCGTGGAGAAGTGAAGACCAGTTGCGGGGCGTCATGCTGCGGTTCATACACCAGCACCTGCAGTTTGTGCAGGTACTCGAGCTTGCGGCGCACTTCCTGTTCCGGCTTCTTAAGCTGCTCGGCCAGTTTCCGTTCCGATATCTTAACAAAACCTGTAAAGGCCTCGCCACCATACATGCGCAAAATCAGACGCAACAAGGCATCGTGCTCCGCATTGGCCACTTGAAACTCATAAAGCGCCATATTATCAAGTAACAGGTATAGCCGCGAAGGACTGTAATAGGCTTCGTTGAGCTGCACGTAGCCCTCCCCTTCCAGGCGTTTGATGGCGTGGTGGGTTTCGAGTGCAGACAGCTTGTAATTCTTGCAAAATGCAGCCAGGTCGAAATCGAAGCTGCTCATGAAGCCGCTGCCCACCGCAATCTGGTAGTAATTAGCCAGGCACTGGTATACCCGCCGGATCAGCTCAAGCGGTGGATGTGCCTCCTTTACTTTCTGCAGCAGGTCTTTGGTGTCGCTGGGGCCATAAAGCAAAGTGGTGTAAGCATACTTCTCATCACGACCAGCACGGCCTGCCTCCTGGTAGTAAGCTTCCAGACTCTCGGGCAGATCAAGGTGCACGACCAGGCGTACATCCGGTTTATCGATGCCCATCCCGAAGGCGTTTGTTGCCACGATCACCCGTACTTTGTCTTCGATCCAGGCCTGCTGTGTTTTGTTGCGTTCTTCAAATTTAAGACCTGCATGATATGCCGCTGAAGGTATACGCCGGCTCTGCAGGAAACGGGCTATCTCAACGGTTTGCCGGCGACTGCGCACATACACAATGGATTGCCCCGGCATACGGTTCAGGATCTCGAGCAGACGGCCCACTTTGTCTTCTGTATAGAGGCAGGAGTAAGAAAGATTGGCCCGGGCAAAGCTCTTGACAAACACGTTCTGCTTTTTGAAAGCCAGCTTCTCCTGTATATCAACGCGCACCTGCTCTGTTGCGGTAGCCGTAAGGGCCAGCACAGGTATAGCGGGCAGTGTTTCGCGTAGGGCGGCCAACTCCAGGTATGGCGGACGAAAATCGTAGCCCCATTGTGAGATACAGTGTGCCTCGTCCACGGCCAGCAAACTCACTTTCATCCGCTTCACCCGCTCCTGAAACAACTCAGTCTGCAGTCGCTCCGGCGACATGTATAAGAACTTCACGTTGCCATACACGCAGTTGTCCATTGCAATGTCGATCTCACGGCGGTTCATACCTGAGAAAATGGCTACGGCAGGAATACCACGCTTTTTGAGCTGCTCCACCTGGTCCTTCATTAACGCGATAAGCGGTGTGATCACGAGGCAAATCCCCTCCACAGCCATGGCCGGTACCTGAAAGCAAATCGACTTGCCCCCACCCGTTGGCAACAGCGCCAGCGTGTCTTGCCCTGCCAGCACAGATTGGATAATATCCTCCTGCAATGGCCTGAACTGGTCATAGCCCCAATAGGTGCGCAATATGTGGTGGATGTCGTGCAAGGGTGCGTGCTTTACAAAGGCGAAGATAAGGTATATCAGCTAAACTTCCGGGCAGTCAGGACTGAGAAAAAGTAAGCCGAAAGGTATAGCCGAAAGGTATAGCCGAAAGGTATAGCCGAAAGGTATACAAAAAAAGCCTGCCTCTTAGGAGGCAGGCTTTTACTATATAAGTTGTAGTCGTATTAAGCAGCAGCAGACTGACCATCTTCACGGTCCTCGATCACTTTCTTCAGCTTCTCGATCGCCTGCGCGGCACGCTCTTCGTCAAAACGGTTGATGTTAAGCAGCATCTTGGTCTTTTCCTGGCGTGTGATTACCGGGTTGTTCAGCAGACGGATGATCTCCTCTTTCTGCTTGGCAGAAGCGTAACGCACGCCAGTTACCTGCTCATCCACCGGCGCTTTCTCGGCTACTGGTGTGGCAGAGGCCGCTTTCATGGTTGCCTTCTTCTCAGTTGGCACAGCTGGCTTCGCTGACGATTCGTTGCCTCCGTAGTCCATCTCCTCTACCGGAGTTGGCTCGTATCCAGCCGCCCGGATAATCCAGGCCAGAATGTTACGATAGGCCTTACCAATAGCACGGGTCTGCGCCATCGAAGCAATCGCAAATTCTTGATAGTACTTCTTGCCCTGCTCCTTGTTAGAGCAGATCGCAAAGCCGGCACCCACCACCTGCTGACTGCGCAGGTCAAGCAGGTTCACCTTCGCCTGGTACTTGATCTCGTCGTCGGTGCTGATGTTCACGACATGCTCCACCACCGGCAAGATACCCAGACGGGAACCGGCATACTGCCAGCCTTCCACGTTCACGTACTCTTTACCTTGTATATTTTGATATAACCTATTCTCTTTTATAAACTTAGCCAGGTCAACAGCTAAGTGAAGCGTCTCATCAGATTTGGCTATGTCATAGCTTTCCACCTTCGGCTTCTTCTCCACTTTTGTCTCTTTATTTACTTGACTCATATCTAGTTAGTTTTCATGTTTTAGTACATATATCAAACATACCTGCTCCTGAAATGGTGCAAAAAATAACAAAAAATATTCATTATAAATAACTGATTGTCAATCATTTATAAATTATTTTCAGAGAGATATATTTCCCCTTTCATTCGCCTCTCATTTAGCACAAGAAAGCAAAGGGGGGATATATTCTACGTGAAAATTACAATTGAGGTATAAGCGCAAAATAAATGCAGATAGCAGGGAAAAGACGCAAGGAAAACTCCGCCGGGAAGGGCCCGGTATAGCCTCGGAAAGAAAGGTAAAGGAAAAGGTATAGGTATAGGTATAGCTTACGCCTGTACCTCCTGCACGATCAAGCCGTCTTTCATGACGAGTTTGCGGTCGGCCATGGTGGCCAGCTGTTCGTTATGAGTAACGATCACAAAGGTCTGGTTGAACTCGTCGCGCAGCTTGAAGAAAATTTCGTGCAGTTCGTGCGCATTTTGTGAGTCGAGATTGCCGCTGGGCTCATCAGCGAAAATAATACGCGGCGAGTTGATCAGCGCGCGCGCCACGGCCGTGCGCTGCTGCTCACCACCTGACATCTCAGAGGGCTTGTGATGCATGCGGTGACCCAGGTTGAGCATGCTCAGCAGTTCGGCGGCACGCTCAGTTACTTCCATCTCCGGGCGACCGGCCAGGAAGCCGGGAAGACAGGCGTTTTCCAGGGCCGTGAACTCAGGCAGCAGGTTGTGAAACTGAAAGATAAAGCCAATGTGCCGGTTACGGAAACGCGCTAGTTCAGACGCATTAAGGCGTGAAATGTTCTTATCGTCAAACATTACGTCACCCGTGTCGGCAGAGTCGAGCGTACCCAGAATGTGCAGCAGTGTGCTTTTGCCAGCGCCCGAAGCACCTACAATAGAAACAACTTCGCCGGCATGAATGGTCAGGTCTATACCTTTGAGCACTTCCAATGAACCGTATTTCTTGTGAACGTTAACGACTTGCAGCACGATCTGGCGATAATGTTTGACAATGGATTATCTGCCAAAGCTACAAAACAAAAGGTATAAGTGAGGTACCTGCCGTCCAAAATTTAGAAGTCACCTTAGCTCCAGACCCAACTATCGGGAGCAAAGTTAGCTTCTGTTTTGACAAAAATGCCTGATGTCAGGTGTACCTAGTTGCAGTACTCGATTTTCACATCAGGGGTGTCATCTCCCATATTGTTTTCACTCGGGAAAATAACCAATATTCCATTCCCATAATCCCATGTGTGTAAGGTATACCCGGAAGACTCTGCCAGGTATACGGCAGGCTCCCACTCCTCAGAATTGTCTCTTTTTATGTAAATCTTTTGAATCTGGCTGTTGGCCGGAAGGTTTGAGTAGAAATTATAAATATCGATCTCCATGATCCAGGAATAGTCCCAGATAAGATCTTTGAAGATGAATTCTTTTGGATCAGAGCAAACGGGTACTTCTGTCGGAACAATAATTGTAACTGTCACTGTATCTTTAGCAGTCAGTTTATCCGCATCGGTCACAGTCAGCTCAAAATCATAATTGCCAGGCATGGTAAGTTCACTTGCATACGCCTTGACATCAGAAAAATGTTGTTGCTTGATATTGACAGCGGAAGGCCCTGCCATTAATCTCCACTGATAGGAGACAATATTTGAATCCGGATCTGTGCTGGCACCGCCGTTTAAAACATACTCTTTATAAGGACGATACATGGTCGTATCATTGCCGGCGTGGGCAATCGGGGCAATGGGTGTGGTTGGAATGTCAGGGGTAACAGCATCTTCTTCTTTGTTACAGGCGATGCATATCAGGAGGAGTGTAAATATTACGCTTTTGGAGGTATAAAGGTACCTTTTCATGTGCCCTATTATTGAAACTATTTTTTATCATATATCATCCATTTTCAAATACAAATCATTGATTATAAGAATTGTAACCCGTAAGCAATTGTCGATATAAATTGTACGGCAACTACGTTGAGTTATAAGACCGGGCATCTGGTTTATTTGGTAAAACCACAGCAGTCTCAGGTAAAGTCACCAAAACTTATACCTAATAAATAAGGCCTGGAATCTGGTTTTATTAGCTGCGGAAGGACGCACCGCACCATTCACTTTTATACATTATCTGACAGCACCGGATCTATTTGCGACGGCTCCAGAACAAACGCTGGAAACAGCAAAAACCTTCTTAAAATCAAACCCGGCCCGCAGCACCTGACTGAAGACCTAACCTTCCGGCTCTGTGTTTTCTCCTTTCTGCGGCATTACGTCTTCACTACTTTTTTGCGCTCCAGCACGTCTTTTACATACAATTCGTTAATTACCACAATCAGCACAGCCAGTATGGGCGCGGCCATTAACAAACCCAAACCGCCCAGAAGTATACCTAAGAGCACCTGAAAAAAGAGCAGCAGAGCAGGTGGCAGGTCGACTGTTTTCTGAAAAATAATCGGGGTGATGACGTAAGACTCCACCATCTGAATGCCCCCGTACACGACAATGACAAGCAGCGCCATATCGGGACTTTCCGTGAGCCCGACCAACACGGCAGGTATACCGGCCAGCCAGGGTCCGATGTTAGGTATAAAGGCCAGGAAAAAAGAGATCAGACCCAATGCAAAAGCCAAAGGCAAGCCGATAATGGTATACGCAATGGCCGTGCTGACACCGATGATCGCCATGGCAGACAACATACCCAATAGCCACATTTTCAGGGTCTGGTAGCAGGTATGCAGCACTTCCAGTATGCGGGTGCGGCTGCGTTCTGGAAAGAGCTCTACAAATCCGTGGGTATAGAGCGACGGATTTGCCGCAAAAAAGAGGGCCGTGATCACGACAATGAAAAAATCTGCCAGTATGCTAAGCGTGGAAGAAAAAGCACCCGTAATGCGCTTGAGTAGCTCCTTCTGCTCCGGCATCATCCGGTTATAGTCATCGGGTAGCTGCTCCACCAGGCGGCGGCCCCAGTTGTACTGCCCCAGCCATTCCTGCAAACTGCTAAATGCCTGCGGAATCGTTTCGCGCATTTGGTCTGCCTGATCATAAATCGTGGGCGCTACAAACCAAAAGGCTCCTATCAACAATCCAAAAACCAACAGCGTTACCAGCAATAAACCCAGCCAGCGCTTCACGCCTATATGTCGCACTAACCAGTCGGTGAGTCCACAAAGCAGCACAGCCAGCAGAATACCGGCAAAAACCAACAGGAAAAAGTAGGCTGCCTCGGCCAGCAGATAAAACCCGGCGGCAATCAACATTACGATGAAAGCGGCCAGCGCCACACGTTTGGCAAATGTAAATTCTGGTTGCATAGTCCGCTTTTTCTAAATTCAGTTAAGTTTCAGCAATTGCGTATACTTACTACAAACTATCTTTTACAGTTACTTTTGCGGCACACAGCGGAGAGACTGCCTGATCTGGCGGGAGGTTACGCCCGCTACAGGCAACATGCCCCTGGTGGCGAATCACCAATATTTTAAAAACCTATTACTTGAATTTAAGCCGATAAAGGCTTACTTTCGTGCGTCCAATAAAACTGAAAGCATGAACATACACGAATATCAGGCTAAAGAGATTCTAAAAAGCTACGGCGTTCGCATACAGGAAGGCATCGTGGCAGAAACGCCAGACCAGGCTGTGAAAGCGGCTATGAAACTGACCGAAGAAACCGGTACAGGCTGGCACGTGATCAAAGCGCAAATTCATGCGGGTGGCCGTGGTAAAGGCGGTGGCGTGAAACTGGCTAAAAACCTGGATCAGGTAAAGCAGATCGCCAACGACATCCTGGGCATGACACTGGTAACGCACCAGACTGGTCCTGAAGGCAAACTGGTACAGAAAGTACTGGTAGCGCAGGACGTTTACTATCCTGGCGAATCTGATCCGAAGGAGTACTACCTGAGCATCCTGTTGGACCGCGCCAAAGGCCGCAACGTGATCATGGCATCTACTGAAGGTGGTATGGACATCGAGGAAGTAGCTGAGAGAACTCCTGAGAAGATCATCAAAGAGTGGATTGACCCGGCTGTAGGGCTGCGTCCTTTCCAGGCCAACAAAATTGCCTTTGCATTTGGTCTGCAGGGTGAGGCTTTCAAGGAAATGGTGAAATTCATCATCAACCTTTACAAGGCTTATGTTGAAACCGACTCTTCTATGTTCGAGATCAACCCGGTTTTAAAGACTTCTGACAACAAAATTCTGGCAGTAGACGCCAAAGTGGATCTGGACGACAACGCCCTGTTCCGCCACAAAAACCTGGCTGCCCTGCGCGATACTTCGGAAGAAGATCCGTTGGAAGTAGAGGCAAGCGAGTCTAACCTGAACTACGTGAAGCTGGACGGCAACGTAGGCTGTATGGTAAACGGTGCCGGTCTTGCCATGGCTACCATGGACATCATCAAGCTTTCTGGCGGCGAGCCTGCTAACTTCCTGGACGTAGGGGGTGGGGCAAACGCACAGACCGTAGAAGCTGGTTTCCGCATCATCCTGAAAGACCCGAACGTGAAGGCGATCCTGATCAACATCTTCGGCGGTATCGTACGTTGCGACCGTGTTGCTAATGGTGTAGTGGAGGCTTACAAGAACATCGGTGACATCAACGTGCCGATCATCGTTCGTCTGCAGGGAACAAACGCCGAGGAAGGCGCCCGCATCATCGACGAGTCTGGCCTAAAGGTATACTCTGCTGTAGCGCTGAAAGAAGCTGCTGAGAAAGTGAAGCAGGTATTAGCTGAAGTAGGAGCTTAATTCCAGCACATATCATATAATCAAAAGGGGCTGCCAGTGATGGCAGCCCCTTTTGATTTATACTTGTTGCAGGTTTACACCACTTCCAACTCCACATTTATGTTGCCTCGTGTGCCAATAGAATAAGGACATACCTCGTGCGCTTTGTCTACCAGCTCTTTTGCTATGTCCTTCTCGAGTCCCTGCAGGTGCACTTCCAGTTTAACGCCCAACCCATATTTCCCATCTTCCGACCTAAGCAGATCCACGTGGGCCTTCACAGTAGACTCTGGATTTAACCGGATATGCTGCTTTCCGGCTACCAACAGCAAGGCACTCTGAAAACAGGCGGCATACCCTGCCGCAAACAGCTGCTCGGGGTTAGACTTCCCCTTCTCCCCTCCCAAACCTTCGGGCAACGAAAGCGGCATATCGATAACGCCATCTGATGACACAACATGGCCACGACGGCCGCCGGTGGCAGTAACCTCTGCCGTATATACTTTTTCCATAGCTTCCTGATTCTGTTTGCTTGATTTGAAATATTATTTACTAACTCCCGAAATCTGCTTATTGTTTTGGGTATGATGCAATTAAGAAACTTTCGCTGTCTATTACCTGCCTTCTATACCTTACAGGAATATAATTATTGGTGCTAAAATTTCCTTTTTAGCGCATTGTTCCTATTTTTGCAACACGGAAAGCACCCGTAGTTCAACTGGATAGAATATCGGATTTCGGCTCCGAGGGTTAGGGGTTCGAATCCTCTCGGGTGCACAAGTACAATTTAATGCGCCAGCTACTTTAAAAGTGGCTGGCGCTTTTTTGTTTGCTCCTGCTAAATTAAACAGCTTTTTCACCATAAGCCCACCTAAATACACAAAGATACTTGTATTCGAATTATCCTATTACATCTTTATGTGTATAGCATATTTTCACTTTTCACGCTCCTCTAACTGTTGAGCTACGTCGCCGCAGTGGTTTTGCTTAGCTCATGGCAGCGACAGACATCAAGAGATAAAGGTAGCTGTCTGATGAACAATCTGTTGGAGTCGGCTGGAAGGGGTACTGCTAACGCATTTCAATAGACCACGCGCTTCTGAGGAGAGTACTGGGCATTTTCTGAAAGCAGCCTGAGGTGAAAGTTTATTGGCACAGTCTTGCACGTGCTTAATTCAACGCCTGCACTTTTATCACTCTTTTAACAATCCTACCCTGCGGGGAAGTCAACACAAACAGGTACAGCCCATCTGCTAGACCTGCCAGGCTCAGCTCGGCAACGCCCGGACTCTCCAGCGGAAACCTGTTTACCAGCCGCTGGCCAACGGCATTGATCACCTGCACTTCAAATTGCTGTGGACATGCGCCACCCACCCTTAATCGCACCGCATCCGGTGTCGGATTGGGGTATAGTGCGATGGCAGGATCACAATCACCCGGCTCCCGTTCCCCCGGCTCTAGGCCTTTGAAGTAGGACTGGATGAAATTTGGGAGCCCAAGCGCCACATTGCCGCCCCCGAAGTTAAACTCGCGGAGGCTGACTTCGCAGCTGTATCCTGGCTCGTTGGGCTTTCCGATCACAAGTACCGTGCGCCCCTCCCGGCTGTCTTGCTTGTCGTACACGTGATGACTCGTGCCGTAGAGTCTCCCATCGGGACCCAGCTGCAGGTCGAAGTAGCCCGTGCCGAGCTCTGTGGAGGGAATGTCTGTATTGCGGTTGCCCCTGATAATGCTCTGACCCGAGGCAATGACGGCCTCCGGGCTGCCAGCCGCCAGGTCATACTGTCTGATGATGTCCTTGGCCGTGGCACCAGCCGGACTCAGGCAGCTTACGTAGAGCTTGGTGTTGTCAGGGGAGAAGGACACGCCATACTGTGCCTCCAGATTGCCCAGGCTGAGGTAATTGGAGAGCACGCCGCTTTCCGGGTCAAAGTCAAACAGGTCGAATGGCCGTTCCAGCTTCGCCGAAACGGCGCATCCCAGCTTCCTGCCATCAGGCGAGGCTTTCATCATGCCCCTGATCTCGCTGTTGTCCACTCTGTCTCCCGCCATACGGCGCTGGTGCGCAGAGCCAATACGCTGCGTTACCGGCTCGCCAACGCCAACTGCCGAAATAGGGAAGACAAGAAAAGCGTCACTGTCCCAGGCATGGACAAGGAGCCAATAGTCCCGTCCGTTGCTGTGAGGAATGGCCGTCAGCTTCTCCGTCAACCCCTGCCGCAAAAGTGTATTCTTTCCTTCGGCCACCACTCCCCCTCTCCCGCCGTCCAGGCGCATGTCCACCAGCGAGTAGCGCAACTCGCAGCTGTAGGCAGGCTCTATGGAATCAACGATATAGCCAAAGCTACAGTTATATCTGTCAGCTGGCTGGCTGAAACGGATGGAGAAAACATAAAAGCGGTGCGCATCGCCGGGCACGGGCACAATCAGGGACGGCTGGCTGATGGCAGAGGGGCACTCGGGAGGGAACTCGTCGCTGCCGGGCATCAGGCGGTGCTCCCTGTTCCAAAAGTTTCGGCCATTCGTGTAGAAGAGCAGCTGCCCCGTCTCCCTATCGGACATGACGGCCGAAGCGCTTTCGGTGATCAGCGCACCGCCAGGCAAAGGGGCGGCCTGACCGCTGCTGAAATCCAGCCCCGCCCTGTTTCCGAAGTACCAGTTCACGGCCTCCTGCTGAGCCGCCGCCTGCAGGCTCAGTAGTGACAGCAGCAAAAGAAAGAGGCTTTTCATAACAGTGCTGGTTTAAGGCAAGATACAAAAAAGCGTCACAACCTTTACCAGGTCTACGGTAGTTTAACGCAATTTCAGAAGGCTTGAGATGCTGCCCATCGTTAGCTAATCATGAATTGATTATCAATGAGTGTCAATGAAGACACAATTAATCAAAGATTCTGCACAGGAGGTGTGAGACGTATTGAGCCATCTCATATAAATGCCTCGTCTGCTAATTTAAACGAGTTCAATTGCTTGCCACCGCCTTGCACCATCACCCACTTTTTGATGCGAACCAAATTAGCACCTTGATAAATGGTAGAACTTTTACTACCTTTGATGCGTTAACAAATTAGAAGTCCAATGAAGTCAAAAGAGTTGCACCGCCTCATTGAACAAGCAGGGTGGGTGTGTATCCGGGTGACTGGGAGCCATTATATCTACAAGAAGGATGGCAGGGTCTTTCCAGTCCCGTTTCATGGCTCTAAGGAGGTAGGCACAGGACTTGCAAGTAAAATCAAGAAGGAGATGGGGCTTTAATCCCCCTTACAGTTACAGTCGAAGCAGTTAATAAGATGGAGCAGGTAAAAATCATAATCGAACGAACAGACGACCTCTACAGCGCGTACGCAGAAAACGTGGAAGGTGTCTATGGTGGCGGTGATACCGTTGATGAAGCTTTGCAGTCCGTGATGGAGACCATACGGTTGATAAAAGAGTACAACACCCCGGAAAATGTGCCCGATGTGCTAAAGGGCGATCACGGGGTTGTTTACAAGTTTGACACTGTCAGTCTTTTAAGCTACTACAAGGGCATCTTTACAAACGCTGCGTTGGAGCGAATAACAGGAATCAACCAGAAGCAGTTACAGCACTACGCATCGGGATTGAAGAAGCCCCGTAAACCTCAGGCCGAGAAAATAGAGAATGCGCTGCATAATTTAGGCAAAGAGCTGCTGGCGGTACACTTATAGCGCTGGCCATGAAACAGCAAAAGCCCACCCTGCAGGAGTGCGGGGTGGGCTTTTCGTTTGCCTGCGTTATGAATCAATATCTGTGTCCTACATTGTAAGCTCCGCCCTTACGACAACCCTTTATTCAAATCGATACCTGATTACGAACCACCGTCGGACGGCAGGGCCAAGCCTGTACGGGACTGCGTCACCTTCCCATGATATATACTTACCACGGCGCAGTTAGTCGCTCAGTTTCCTCAAATCCTCCATGAAATGGTTCGAAATTTGTCCGTTCAAGAGCACAAGTACAATTTCAGGCGTCAGTCACTGCAGAAGTGGCTGACGCTTTTTTATTCATCTACAATCAAAATCAAGCAATTTCGTACCGAACATAACACTCATCACTAAACATATAATATTAATATAGTCATATTTAAATCATAATCAATGTTACAACAACAAGGTCACAACAAATGTCTGATTAATCAATTTATGTTAAAGGGCATATCTTAACCTACTTTGTGTATAGTTAACTGAATATCATGCGCATAAAAGCTATCGTACGAAAAGGCCATATGAAAGAGATAGATGAGCAAGAGGACCTGCTCTACTGGCTCAGCCGCTCCCCTAAAGAAAGAATAGAGGCGGTCACCTTCATCATTTCCCAGTTTCTCAAGCCGAGGCAAAGGATGGACAAAAGTGCTGTGACCAGAAGAAAGCTTTCTCATGGTCTTAGCTAGGGATTTCGAGGAGTTCATCGGCCTGCTGAACAAGCACGGTGTGGAATATCTGGTGGTAGGGGGCTGCTCCACTTTTGGTTAGCCGATATAGGCCGTTCCAACTCCCTGCAGCAGCATATTCGCTCTGCAGTATTATATCATTTCCGCTATTGGTTCTCTATACCTTATAGGCTATAACCTTATACACTTACTCAAGATTATACCCTATAAGGTATAATTATTTTCTGGTCATACTATTTTATACCCGATAAGGTATAAGATAACAATTTTCCTTATCTTTATACCCGATAAGGTATAAAACATGTTGTTACACGAATTTGTAAAGGAGCGGCGGAAAACGGCCGGGCTCACACAGCCAGAACTGGCGGCCAAGGCAGGCGTCGGCCTCCGCTTTCTGCGCGACCTGGAGCAAGGGAAGGAAAGCCTGCGCCTGGACAAGGTGAACCAGGTGCTGCAGCTCTTTGGCTATCGGGTAGGCCCGCTGCCCATCAACCGAAACGAACTACTACAATGAGGAAAGCAGAAGTCAAATACATGGACAATACAGCCGGCTGGCTCACACAGGATGAAACCGGGTACCACTACACCTATGACGCGGCCTATCTCCGGTCGAAAAACCCGGAGCCTGTCAGCCTGACCCTCCCCCTGCGGGAAGAACCTTACGATGACCGGGTGCTGTTCCCTTTCTTCGACGGACTGATACCGGAGGGCTGGCTGTTGGACATAGCCGAAAAGAACTGGAAGCTGAACCCAAGAGACCGGATGGGGCTGCTGCTGGCCTGCTGTAAGGACTGCATAGGCGCTGTAAGCATTCACCCTGTGGCAGCAGAGGAGGCTGAGTCATGAGCAAGTGCCTGTTCTGTTACCAGCCCCTGCCAGGAGGAGAAGCAGACTTCCATCCGGCCTGTAGCAGAAAGCTCTTTGGCCAGGCTACCGCTCCCATCCTGCCTTACACCGAAGAACAGATGGAGGACCTGGCCAAGCAGACAATACGAAGCCAGATCGCGGTGACCGGCGTGCAGCCCAAACTCTCGTTGGAACTGGGCCCCGCGGAGAGAGAAGGAGAGCCAAAGCGCCTCACGATCGTAGGGTTGTGGGGAGGCTATATCTTGAAGCCCCCGAGCCAGCACTACCGGAATCTGCCGGAGGTGGAGGACCTGACGATGCAACTGGCAGCGATCGCTGGCATCGCGGTGGTGCCACATAGCCTGATACGCCTGCAGTCTGGCAGCCTGGCCTACATTACCAGGCGCATTGACCGTGCCCGGAAGGGCAAACTGCACATGGAGGACATGTGCCAACTCACAGAGCGGCTGACGGAGGACAAGTACCGGGGCTCCTATGAGCAAATCGCCAAGGCCATTCTCAGATACTCAGCCAACCCGGGTCTGGATGTGGTTAACTTCTACGAGCAGGTGCTATTCTCTTTCCTGACGGGCAATGCCGATATGCATCTGAAGAACTTCTCTCTGCTCCACCAGCCCGGCTTGGGCCCGGTGCTTGCCCCGGCCTATGATCTTGTGGCAACGGTGCTGGTGAACCCGGCAGACGATGAGGACCTGGCGCTAACGCTCAACGGCAAAAAGAAAAGAATCAACCGCAAGGATTTCACTGCGGCCCTTAGCTCCTCCATGCTCAGCGAAAAGCAACAGGAGAACATGTTCGGAAAGATGAGGAGAGCAAAACCAAAATGGCTTGCCTTTATTGATCTCAGCTTCCTGAGCCAGGATCTTAAGTCCGCCTACAAAAATGTGCTGCAGATGCGGTTCTCCAGGCTGGGGCTTGATGGGTAATATGCAAAGGGAAGAAGTTCACAAAGAAACCAACTCAACAGGAAGCTTCTGAGATCCTGATCCGGCCCAGGCAGTCCTGCCCCACTGTGACTGGACAAAAACCTTAGACACTTAGCTTCCTCAAATCCTCCCTAAAATGGTTCGAAATTTGTCCACTCAAGAGCACAAGTACAATTTTAAGCGCTAGCTACTTAAAGGTGGTTAGCGCTTTTTTGTTTGATGGGCTTTTCTGAGACCTTCTACAGGAAATAACTATTTATTGAAGAGATTGCGAGTGCGATCACATAAATCAGGAGTAACCATCTAAAAAGTAGCTTCTTGTTGACGAAACGCTTTAAAAACGGGTAAAACAGAAAATATACAATGCCTATGATGATCAGAATGTAGAGGAGCGCTTTTAACAATTTTAAATGTAATTTTATTAGATCGCAGCTAGGGCATCAGAGACGAATCTGATTAGGCAAAGGTATAAAATTGGCCAGCTAATCCCTACCTCAGAAAGCGTACTATTCTGCATTTACAGGCAGTAAGATTTTTTGATTTATGCAGGAAAACACCGTAAACAAACAACACGACCTACTGCGTGTACTCACACTAAAAGATGCGGTGGGAATTGGGCTGGGGGCCATTATCGGGGCAGGTATATTTGTTGTGACCGGTGTGGCGGCTGGTCTGGCCGGACCGGCCTTTCTAATCGGGTTACTATTTGCAGGTATAATTGCCGGCTTCAATGCGCTGTCTTCTGCCCAGTTGGCGGCCGTATACCCGCACTCCGGAGGTACTTATGAGTATGGCTACCGGCTCCTTAACCCTACGCTCGGTTTCGCGGCCGGCTGGATGTTCCTGATCAGCAAACTCTCGGCAGCCTGTGTTGTCGCCATTGGTTTTGGTAGTTACTTCTACCAGCTTATACCTGTCTTTTCTCCTTTAGTCCTCTCGGTACTGGCTGTGCTCCTGCTGACGGTGGCTAATTACTTCATCAAAAAAGCCGGGATGCTCAATCTTGTCATTGTTTCCATTACGCTTATTTCGCTGCTATACCTGGTGTTCAGCGGTATACCTGCTGTCAAACAGGAGAACTTTCAGCCCTTTGCCCCTTTTGGGATGGCAGGTATAGCCGAGGCGGCCGCACTGCTGTTTTTTGCTTTTACCGGGTATGCCCGCATTGCCACGTTGGCTGAGGAGGTTCGCGAACCTCATAAAACGATTCCCCGTGCTGTTATCATCACCATTGTTTCTGCCATCGTGCTGTATGCAGCCGTTTCGCTGATAGCAGTTGGTATAATTGGCACGGAGCGTATGGCCGACAGCAAATCGCCTTTGCATGTTGTGGCAAATACGCTGAGTACGCCAGCGATCAAAACCGTGGTCAAGATTGGCGCATGTACGGCTATGCTCGGGGTGCTGTTAAGTCAGATTTTGGGGATTAGCCGGATGATGCTGGCCATGGGAAGACGGCACGATCTGCCGCCGGTGTTTGAGCAGGTATACCACCGCTTTAGAGTCCCGCATGTAGGCGTACTTTTCACGGGAGCAATCATTCTGCTTCTGACCCTAGTGGGCTCTTTCGAATTTATTCTGCGTTCCGCCTCTTTCACGATTTTGCTATACTACAGCATCACTAACATCGCTGCTTTAAAACAACTAGGTTCGGAGCAGATCTACGGCAGGATCATACCAGCACTTGGACTTATTGGCTGCCTGGCCATGTCTGTGGCATTACCACTCCAGGTAATTCTTTCGGGCCTTAGCTTGCTGGTAGTTGGATTTATGATGCGTTTTCTGTTTCATAAGGTATATTCTTAACCCGCTAGAAAAGCAGATTATAAAACCAGTGAATAACTCAGGTATAGGCGAAAAAATAGTCTTGCGGCAAAGCCGTGATTTTGCTATGTTGCAGAAAATTATCGGGGTGTAGCGTAGCCTGGTATCGCGCCAGCATGGGGTGCTGGAGGTCGTGGGTTCGAATCCCGCCACTCCGACTATTAAAAATGCCTTTTACAGCGTGTAAAAGGCATTTTTAATTATAAAATACTGACGCAAGACGTTCAAAAATCAACTTAAGCTTCTTAAAAAAAAAACAGTCCAAGCGCTCGTTTAAGTATATTCTTCTATAATATTTAAGCACTTATTATCCCGCCATCCCTACTTAACTATTACTTACTACTCATCATTACATTATTCAATTAACATAGAAGCCTGATAGATAATCTGCATATAATAATAGATATATTATATTTGCTATTCATATAAATCTTAGTCGTATTTAACTAACTCTCTTCACACAAATGAAAACAAAACTCAGCCTATTTATTTTGGCACTTCTTCTATTTGCTTGTAAGAAGGACGAGCTGTGCACGAATGAAAGCTACTGTGCAGAGATTGATGGAAAGAAGTGGTCCCCAGTCGATGATGGAGACCCTCAAACTGGAGGCTCGCTTATAGTTCATTTAATGCATGGAAACAATCTCTGGATAAGAGCAACAAACCAACTTGATTCCTCCATTGTATTTTTTGGAATTGTGGACAGCGTAAATCTAATTCGTGAAGGCTCCTATGTTTTAAATGGGAAAGGTGGAGATCTGCCTGATGGCCTTCGGAACGGCGGGTTTTACCTGAGCGCATCTGGTGAAGAGTTTATGACCGACTCCACCTATACTGGTTTGGTAACGGTGACAAATATTGACAAGGTCAAAGGACGGATATCAGGAAACTTCTACTTCAAAGCCAGAAACCCAATTACTGGAAAAATAGCAGATATATCCAATGGCTCATTCAATACATTTTACTGGAAATATTAGTGCTTAATTACCATTAGTCAACAAGTAAAAGACACCCTTGCGTCAGTTTCTGCGTCACTTGACCTTGCGTCAGTATTTGCGTCAGTGGCATGCAAAAACCTCGAAATTTTAGCTCAAACCAACATTTAACCAGCGCTTCTGAGGCAATTTTACAAAGCATAGATTGGTGGTATTTGCGTTCGAATCCCGCCACTCCGACAAAAAAGGGCCTTTACAGCATGTAGAGGCCCTTTCTACTGACGCAAAAGTGACGCAAACTGACGCAGCTTTTCAGGCAAAATCAGCCTCTGTGAGACTGTAAGTCACTTTTCTACATATCCAAGCACTTGAAGTGGTGTTTTTCACCTCGCCAATCCTATGGAATTACCAAGCAAGACGCACCTAATTTTAGTATTTCTTCTTATATTCATTCTTTTAAAATAAGAGACAACTATACTCCCAATATCTGGACTAATTACGTATTGCCACTATGATAGTGTAGTATCCATCAGGCATTTCTACAATTGCTTGCTGCACAGAAAATGCTAGAACAAGATGCCGATATGAAAAGGTCTCACTCACATAGGGAAACTAATTTCGAAGCAGCAAAAACGACTAAAATTGATGATGAAAGCACTCTGATGGCTTTTATATAAGTTGAGTTCCCCGAATAGAAGTGGGCAATTAATTACATTGTATATAAATAAATAGGTCAATATGGAATTAGTATCAGGAATACTATTGTGGCTCAGCGATGTATTGGGTATAAAATGGGTCAAAGAAGAGACCAACAAATTTAGAAAAGTGGTTAAGGCGGTTACTTTTCTATTAGTGGGAATTATTTTAGTGATTATGTATTTTGCACTGTTTGGCTGAGTCAAAATTTGATATCTGTCATCAGGTGCCACACTATTACCAAACCTGCACACGAAAATTCAACCAGGGTGCAAGTATTTATGTCGTTAAGGCTAAGTGCAACAGCGACACAATGCATATACAATAGCGCTCAGTTTTGAAAGTGTGATGCAATAGAATTACGTTTGACAATACTCCCGATTGTGTATTCAATAACATGAGCGCTATCGAGCACACACTACCGTCAAAAATCACCTTTCTTCACTTACTGCGTCAGTAGCGCTTGCGGCAGAATCTACGTCAGCAGGGGCCAAAAACATCGAAATTTTAATAGAATAAAACATTTTACCTGTGCTTCAGAGTCAATTTCACAAGGTGTAGATAGCTGATATTTACGTTCGAATCTCGCCATACTAATTAACTCAAGTTGCGTGATAGTGCAGGCGGTATAAAACAAAAAAATCTGTTCTGCCAGTGGCCGTGCTTACGTTTTAAAGTTTGCAAAGACTCTTAAACCGTAACAGCCATGAGAGAACAGACCATTACAATTTACTGCTTTATCGATGATTTCTTCCATGCCACGGGCAGAAAAGATGACGCCCACTGCAAAATAACTGACGCCGAGCTGTTGACCACGGCTCTGCTCTCAGCCCGCTTCTTCTACGGCAACCTCCACTCGGCCTACGGCTACATGCAGGCCCACCACGGAGTCAGGCACATCGACAAGTCGGGCTTCGTGCGCCGCCTGCACAGGCTGCAGCCCCAGCTGCTGGCCCTGTTCACTGCCTTGGGCCGCGTCATCAAGGAGCTTAACTGCTCGTGCGTCTACCTGATTGACTCCTTCCCCGTCCCGGTCTGCGATAACATCCCCATTCCCTGCTGTCACCTGCTCGAGAGCGAGGCCTACCGCGGAAAGTGCGTCAGCAAGCGGCGCTACTTCTACGGCTTCCGCGTCCAGGTCGTCACCACCTCGGACGGGGTGCCGGTGCAGTTCTACATCCATGCCGGCTCCTTTGCCGACATCACCGCCTTTAAGGCCATGGAACTCGACCTGCCTCAGGACAGCCAACTCTACGCCGATGCCGCCTACACCTGCTATGAGGTGGAGGACCTGCTGGCCGAGTGCGAGCAGATCGAATTCCGCTGCTGCCGCAAGTCCAACAGCAGGCGAAAGGACGAGCCGCACAGGGCCTTTCTCAAGGAGCACTACCGCAAGCGCATCGAAACCTCCTTCTCTGGCATCACCGGCTTCTTTCCAAAGAAAATACACGCCGTCACAGCCCAGGGCTTCATCCTCAAACTCATCCTCTTTATCTTCGCCTATACCCTAACCCAAGTCATCGAGTAGCTCGCAACTTGAGTTAATTAAGAAATAGTCCTTACAGTTTGCTGCAAGGACTATTTTTAATTAGATATCATACTACTCACGACGGAATCTCCCCCACCAGTCGCGCTATACCTTTCTCTATTTGCTCGCGCAGTTTTTCAGGCTTATCGGAAATAATCCGCTCTGCGGTACCTTGCCACACCATTTCGTTCTGCACAGGATCTACCAGGTGCACCGACACCGTTCCGACGCTATACCGTCCAACTTCTACTTCTTTGCTTTGCCAAGTATAGCGGCGCTGCCCCATGTAGCGGGGTGGGTCCGTTATAATGTTCGTTTCCCTCGTCTGCACCTGCCTGTCTACTACTATACCTAAGTTGATCAGTAAGTCAGCTTCATCTGCAGACGGCGCCTGATTCAGACCGCGCTGTTCTAACTGCCGGGCAAGTTCCTGCTTCAGGAAGTGCACATGCGCCTGGTAATCAGGCCCCATATCCTCTACATCAGATTCCACTTCCATAAAGGCAAACTGACGGTAAGTATCCAGGGCAAAGCCAGGGGCTGGTTCGGTGTGAACACTGGTAGCAGGGCTGCAAGCCGACAGCAGTAAGAGTAGCAGCAAAGAGGTATAAGACAACAGGTTTCTCATTTTAAAAGCTTTGGGTCTTCACTCAAATAATTACGATATATACGTACACAGTAATCTGTGATGTGTGTTTCGAATGCAAAATTTATACCTAACTTAGCACTTATCTTATTACAGGATTCTGTCTGTAGCATAAATATTCAACAACCTTATAACCATACGGCCACAAGCTACGTTTTGCCCTACCATGAACACCACAGCACAAGTACTAGAAAAAAACAAAGAGCGCATCCTGGAAAAATGGATGCAGAATCAGTTGTCTGATGCAGCACTGCGTGATGACCTGATGACAAATGATGAATTGCAGCGTCAATCAAGAGAGATGCTGGACGGCCTGCTCCGAGCTGTTTCCAAAGGCAATTACGACAACATTTACGACACAGAATTTGAGCAGGTAACAGATACACTTCGCGATATTTCCATCACCAGAGCAAGACAAGGGTTTAGTCCACGCGAAACCGGCGCCTATGTGCTGAGCCTGAAGCAAGCAGTAATTGAGGTATTGGTTGAACAGCGGAAGGATGACACAAGCATGCTCTACCAGGAAATCATGCAGCTTAACAACCTGCTCGACAACCTGAGTATCCTCACCTTCGAAACATTCATCAAGGGGCGTGAAGAAGTGATTCTGCGACAAACGGATGAGATCAGTGAAATCTCTACGCCCGTTATCCGGGTATGGGATGGTATTTTGGCCCTGCCAATCATCGGTACACTGGATAGCGCACGTACACAGGTTGTGATGGAAAACCTGTTACAGGAAATCGTGAATACAGGCAGTAACATCGCCATTCTGGACATTTCGGGCGTACCTGCTGTGGACTCACTGGTAGCACAGCACCTGATCAAAACAGTAAGCGCCACCCGCCTGATGGGTGCCGAGTGTATTATCAGCGGTATTCGGGCTGAAATTGCGCAAACCATTGTGCACCTGGGCATCGACCTATCCAACATCAAGACCAAGGCCAGTCTGGCCAGTGCACTGCATCTTGCCTTTAGCATGACCAACCTGGAAGTGCGCCGCACAGAGCGAAACAAAGGCCTGAAACTAATGCGCTAGTACGATGGAAAGAATACCAATTTTAAAAATGGGGCCTTTCCTGTTGGTTACCATTCAGATCGACCTCTACGACAGGCTGGCCCTGACACTCGAGAATGACCTGATAAACATGGTAAGCCAGACCGGAGCACGAGGCGTTTTAATAGATATTTCCGCGGTAAGCATCGTAGACTCATTTATGGGCCGCATTTTAGGCAACATTGCCTCTATGTCGCGCATTATGGATGCCGAAACCGTAGTAGTAGGCATGCAGCCCGCTGTAGCCATTACACTTGTAGAACTCGGCCTGACCCTGCAAGGTGTATACACTGCCCTAAACGTAGAAAAGGGCATGGAATTACTTAACACTAAACTAGGCGATAACCTGGAACTAGACGACGACGAGGAGGAAGACCAGGATGATCGTAATGACTAAGGACACGATGGAGATCGTGCGCGAACAGGATGTGGTACCATTCCGCAACCGCGTACGCGAATTTGGCACCCGCATAGGTATGAGTTTGGTTAACCAGACCAAGCTGATTACGGCGGCGAGCGAACTGGTGCGTAATATGCTTAAGTACGCCAGCGGAGGCAGAGTTATACTCGAAGTCATCAGCCACAATGCCAAAACAGGTATAAGACTAACCTTTCAGGACGAAGGTCCAGGTATAGCAGACATCGCCATGGCCATGCGCGACGGTTTTTCTACTGGCAGAAGCCTCGGGCTTGGACTGCCCGGTGCCAAGCGATTAGTCAACGAGTTCGACCTCAAAAGTAATCCGGGAGTAGGCACCACCGTTACCGTCATCCACTGGAAACATGGACGTTAATCAACACTACCGCTTCGCAGTACCCGACCGGAGCTACGCTAGTCTCACCAAAAAAGACATTACACGCCTTGCCGAGAGCTTCGCCTTGTCGGAAGGAGCCGTAGGCAAGGTCAATATCATTGTGTCGGAGATGCTCACCAACCTGGAGAAGCACACGACAAATGGTGGCGAACTGCTCGTGAAGGCCATTAGTAAACCCATCAAGGGAATCGAGATCATCAGTCTCGACAACGGACCCGGCATGGCTGATCCTGAACGCATGTTGGAGGATGGCGTATCGACGTATGGCTCAGCTGGCGAGGGCCTTGGTGCCATCAGGCGGCAGGCTGATGTTTTCGATCTTTACTCTCAACCGCAAGTAGGCACGGTAATCGTGACCCGGATATACAAATCGGCTAAGGCTATACCTGCAGCACGGCGCTATGAAATTGGCAGTATCCTGGTGCCTAAACCAAAAGAGGTGGACTGTGGCGACGGGTACGCTGTGATACATCACGACCGGGGTGCCTACCTGCTCGCCCTCGACGGGCTCGGACACGGTACGCATGCAAAGGAGGCGGCACAGCTTGCTGTCCAAACCTTCTGCGAAAACCCTATACCTGATCCGGCGCAGGCCTTGCAGGTCATCCACAATGGCATTCGCCGTACCCGGGGTGCGGTGGGCTTTGCTGCCAGCATCGACTTCACTCAGAACAAATTCACTTACTGTGGCATTGGCAACATTTCCGGCAAGCTGTTCTCCATGGAAAGTTCGCTGGGTAGTTTGTCTTACAAGAATGTCATTTCTTACAATGGCATACTCGGGCATAATATTCCGGGCACTTTCAACAACCAGAGCCTGGACTGGAACCGTAACAAGGTGCTCATTGTGCACAGCGACGGACTGAAATCGCGCTGGGACCTGAGTCGCTACCCTAATCTGCACCGCCATTTGCCTACTACTATCGCGGCCGTTCTTTACAAAGACAACAGTCGCCAAACGGATGACACGCTCGTACTTGTATGTAAAGCCAAACAGTAGCCAATGCCAAAGAGTCTTCTCAAAATAAACATTGCAAACGAGCTGGATGTGGTGCTGGCCTACAGGCGGGCTATGCAGCTTTCCGAAAAAACAGGTATGGCACAGGCAAACCAGACCAAGTTTGCAACGGCTGTGTCAGAAATATGTCGCAATGTGGTGGAGCATGTTGGCAATGGTACCATCCAGTTTGGCATTGTAGAGGAGAGCGGGCACAACTACCTGGAGGCTAAAGTGACGGACCGCGGGCGCGGTATCGGAAACCTCGAGCAGATCTATGACCGGGCCAGGTATGCCAGCAGCGCCACAGCACGTGGCATGGGCATTGCCAACTCCCGCAAGCTCGTTGATTTTTTTGAGATCAAAAGCGAGCATGAGCAGGGCACAGCCGTGACCCTTCGCAAGCGTATTCCTGCCCAGTCGCCTGTTATCACGAAAAGCGTGAAGGAGGAATGGCTACAGGAGTTTAACGAAGAAGAAGGTATATCGCCGTATGCGGAGATCAAAAAGCAGAATATGCAGCAGCTCGAAATACTCGAAAAGCTACGGCTGCGCAACCTCGAAGCAGAACAGCAGCTGCAGGAAATCAGGAGATTGAACCTGCAACTTCAGCAATCCAACTTCGAAATACAGAGTCTTTCGGAAGAGCGTGAGCGCCGGAACATGGAGTTGCAGAAAGTGAATGCAGACCTGGATGACTTTGCACATACCGTATCGCACGACCTGCGGGCTCCCTTGCAAAACATCGGTGGCATTATCAACTTTCTGGAGAACAGCCTGCAGAACGGAAATAACGAAGACGCGACCTCCCTCCTGCCTATGTTACGGGAACAGGCCACCAAGATGGACAAACTGATAACAGGTATACTGGCTTACTCACTCGCTGGTCATCACAGTTTGCATCGCCAGATTGTATCCATCCGAACCGTACTGCAGAAAGTGGTGGAGTCGCTTTACGTACCGGCGCCTTTCAAAATAATTTTCCCGGATGACATGCCTACGCTCTATACCCAGGAGATCTATCTTTATCAGATTTTCAGCAACCTGCTTGGCAACGCAGTAAAGTATCATGACAGACCTGAAGAGGCCATAATTGAAGTGGAGTACAGCCTGCAGTCCGGTTTTATTTTTTTTGCCGTGCAGGACAATGGGCCAGGTATACCTCCTGAAGACCAGGAGCATATTTTCAGCAAGCACGAAGCCCTCGGCCATAACCGGACACGCTCCGACAGTTCTGGTCTGGGCCTTGCCATTGTGAGACGCATACTCGAAGAAAAACAGGGCAATGTGTGGGTGGAGTCAGCGGGGCGTGGTACGCGCTTCGTTTTTTCGTGGCCCGCCAACGAAGTGGTAACCGAATCGGAAGAAGCCGAATAAACTATAAAGCCTGTATACCTTGCGGCATACAGGCTTTGTTAGTATAAAACAAGATTGCCTTTAGTTTTTGCGTCTCTGGAAATAATCGGCCAGTATCTCTCTTACATCGTGGTTAGTGAGCGCTTTGGAGTAGTGCTTTTTCACCTTCTTAAAGCTCTTGATCCGCTCCAGGTCGTAAAAGCTCGCCGAGGAAGTCAGCATCAGGATGATTACATGATCGGCGGCATCCAAACCTTTGCGCTGGCATTCCTCCAGAAACTCAAAGCCATCCATCATGGGCATTTTAATATCTAGGAAGATGAGGTCAGGGCATTTGTATGTGTCATCGGGCTGCTCACCACAGGCTTTGCTCAGGTAGTCAATTGCTTCTCTGCCGTTTTTAAGTATCAAAATTTCTTTTGATACTTTCATATCGGTCAACAGACGCTTGTTCAGATAATTTGTGGTATCGTCATCGTCTACCAACAGCACTAGGTCAAGCATTTCGAATGCCTCCTTCATAGTTAGTCTTTTTATCTGTCTTAAATCAAAGGTGCAGTACATTTTGTACCATCGGTTACCCTGCTACCCGATTGAGCCACTAACACATTGTATACAATTAATGTTCAATATTGTGGCTCCTTTGTGCCAGATAGTAGAATTACAAAAGCAATACAACACATTCTATACCTAGCGCCGCAAAAATACATTTTTGATTGTGAAATTTAAAGCTAATGAAGAGGTTATCTATTTAAATTTTTCGGATAGTTGCACCAGTACCGACTTTCACATACCCTTTCTTTCTGCTTTTCCTGCTTCTGCCCCGCCACATGACAATACCTGTCACCCACAGCATGGCGGGCATCATCCCCAGAAAGAACCAGAGTACCCGGGTGAGCCAGCCTCCTATTTTCCCAAAGTGAATGGGTACGAACCAGTTACGGGTGAGCTGCCGACCCACAGGAGCCGTTTGCGGATTGTAATCATACACGGTCGCGCCGGTGTATTGATCCAGGTATACCATCGGGCGTTTCTGCGGACCAGCCTCCAACTCAGATGAAGCCAGGTAGGTCAGGTTGAGCGTTGCTATACTGTCTGGGGCCATAACAAGAGTGCGTTTGACGTAGCCTGGGTATAAAGCGTCCATTTTGTCAAGTGCCTGGTAGAGGGTGAGCGGCGCTATACCTTGTGTTGAGGGTGCGGATTGCAATGCTTTGACGTAGGGTGTCGGTTCGCCGGCCAGTGTTAGTTTATCCACTACGTTTTGGGTTTGCTCCTGAAAACCAAAATACGCTCCGGTAATTGCGGCCAGAAAAAGCGGCACACTAAAGTAGAAGCCAAACACATTATGCAGATCAAAATTGCGCCGTTTGAATGAGGCGTTGGGCTTGGGGCGCAGTTTGTCTCTTAGGTTCTGCTTTTTGCGAGGCATCCACAGGTATAGGCCCGTCGAAAGCAACACAAAGGCCAGCAACAAAGCACTTATTCGTGTGATCATGGCGCCGGTCTCGCCCATGGCCAGGTGGCGGTGCAAGTCCAGCACCGTATCCATTACACCGCGCCGTTTCTCAAGCTGACCGATGTAGTTGCCGGTAGCTGCGTCGAAAAATTGAAACTGTTTGTTGCCCTTTACCTTGACAATGTAATTCTCCAGCTCCCGCACCGGAAAAAAAATATTGGTCACCTGGCCACCAAACTGCTCTTCGGCCGTGCGAACCACTAAACGCACATCCACAGGTATAGCTTCAGGTTTAGAGCTTTTGTAGTGTTCAGGGTATAGCGCGACCGTCAGCTCAGGCTGGAAAACATAAAGCGAACCCATCAGGCCCATGAAGGCAAGTATGGCACCTGCTGTCAGGCCGATCCAAAGGTGTAGCTGAAGAAGTAATTTGCGCATGTACCCGAACTTGATATCGGCGGCACCGCCCTTTTCAGGACAATACCGCCGATATAGCATCATTTATGTTTCTATCTGTTAAAATCTAACACCAACTGTACCCTGCACTGTGGTAGGCGCACCCGGCATGATCACGGTAACCGATTGTGAGCCTTCGTAATACTTCACGTTAGTCAGGTTCTTCACGTTCAGGGCCGCATGGAAGCGCTTGCTGTTGTAGAACATGGTGGCGTCGTAGCGGGTATAGTCCGGCAGCATAAAACTGTTGGCGTCGTCTACCGGACGGTCCTCCACATACGTAAAGCCACCGCCTATACCCAAACCTTTCAAAAAGCCACTCTGCAGCTCATAAGTCGTCCAGAGACTGCTGTTGTTATAACCAACTCCCCTGAAGCGACGGCCTACCGTGCGTTTTGGATCCTCTGTGTTTAGGGCGTCTTTTGTCACGCGGGCGTCGGTGTAGGTATAGGTAGCGATCACATTGAGGCCCGGCAGTACTTCACCTGTCATGTCTGTCTCTATACCTTTGCTTTGCACTTCGCCCAGCTGCACGCTGGCGCCGCTTTGGGTCGGGTGCGGTACCACCACGTTCTGGCGGGTGATATCAAAGTAAGCAGCCGTCAGGTTCACACGATCGTTTAGCAGACCGATTTTTGTACCGCCTTCATACTGCACCGAAGTAATTGGCTTGAACGCCTCGCCTTCCAGTGTCTGTCCTATACCTGGCTGGAAGCCTTTGGAGAAGTTGGCATATACCGAAACCGGACCGTATACCTCGTACAACACACCCAGTCTTGGGTTAAAGGCTTTGTTCTTTTGCTTGGTCGTTTCGTCTATCAGGCGGTTTTCCTTCTCCTGTTCCCAGAAGTCGTAGCGGCCGCCGAGCAGCACTTTCAGGCGCTGGTTTATCGTAATGAAGTCCTGAAGGTAGAAGCCCAAAACATTCACGCGGTCCTGATAATCCTGTGAGTACGTGAGCAGCGAATAGTCCTTTGGCTTTGGGTTGTACTGTGGATTCAGGATGTCAAATACGTCGTAAGGAGCGCGCTTCACCCAAATATCAAACACAGAGCGTGAAATTTCTATACCTCCCACAGCCTTGTGCTCTACCAGTGCACTCGTGTTGAAATTGGCGTAGAGTTCGTTTTGGGTGGCGATGTTGCGGTCATAAGTATCCTGATCCTGGTGCTGGCGGTTGATGTGGAAAGAACCGTCTTTTAGCACAGTGGTTTGCTCCACTACATCGCGCGTTTCGGTAGCGTAGTTATAGTTAAAAGCATGGCGGAAACTCAATGCCTCAGAAAACTTGTGCTGCAGGTTGTACTGGGCCATGCGATTGGTAAACTCACCTTTATTGCCAGGCTCGATCACCACGCGGCTTCTCGACACAGGCGCGATCTTCCCATCAACAGAGAAAATACCGCGGTCAGATGGCTGGTCGTGGTTCAGGAATTCGGTTTCTACCGTCAAGGAAGTCTTGTCAGAGAAATCATACGTGAGGGCTGGAGCTACGAAAATGCGCTTGGTTTCCACAAAATCGCGATAGCTATCAGCACGCTCGTACACGGCATTGAATCTATATTTAAACGTTTTGCTCTCGTTAAAAGCACCGCCCAGATCGATGGCTGGTCTTACCAGACCAAAGTTGTTGGCCGTGATCTGGATGTCCTGGAAGGTATGGGCCGTTGGTTTTTTGGTGGAGATGTTCACCATACCGCCCGGGTCGCTCACGCCGTACAGCACCGAGGCCGGACCTTTCATCACTTCTATCTGCTGAATGTTGGCGCTCTCGCGGTAAGTACGCACGGTATTTCGGAAACCGTTTTTGAACACACTCTGCATATCAGTACGGAAACCGCGGATCTGGAAAATATCGGAACGGCCGCCAAAGCCCGTCTCCATACTCACGCCAGACACATTGCGCATAGCATCTTCCAGGCGCAGCACCTGCAACTGATCCAAGGCACGGCGCGATACCACCTGCACCGACTGCGGCACAGATTTTATAGGAGCTTCCATTTTAGTGGCCGTGGTAGCGGTGCGCTGCAGGTATTCGCCGCTGCGGTGTGCCGTCACCTGCACCTCACCAAGCGAATGCGCCGACGTAGCCAGGTCCACGTCTACAAACGAAGCTTTCCCGCCTGCCACTTCCAGCAGTTGCTTTTGCAAGGTATAGCCTATACCGGATGCCACCAGGGTATACTGTCCGGCCGGAATGTTTCTGATCAGGAATTTTCCTTCGTCGTCTGTTGTGGATCCGTAAGTAGTGCCCTCCAGCCCTACGCTGATACCGGCTATACCTTCTCCTCTTTCGGATTGGATGCGGCCTTCGATACGGCCTGTAGTTTGAGAATATGCCTGCTGTGCCAGAAGCACCAGGGTAAGCATAAAGAAAAGTATTCGCTGCATAAATATTATTTAGATTTATTCTAAAGAGTTCTGCAAAAGTATAGACCAAACCATTAACACAAAAGAGTTATTTAGATAATTTCTAAATAACTAAAAAAACCTTCTCACCCCCTTCTATACCTGTGTTCATACATCCTTTTCAGGCCTTTTTAAGTATCTAGAGTGATACCCACCAATAGAAAGTGGATTTAGCTGAACACTGAACCAGAACCAAGAGATATGGATACTTACAACCTGAAGCCAGAGCACATGCGTGCCCCCAATAATCTTTCTCGCGAAGAGGTAGAGAAAAGCCTGCAAGAGCTTGATAGCAAGATAAAAACCTTAAAGGCCCGCGTAAACGCCACCGCCGCTGACTCAAACCATACCTACCACGAGCATATTGCAGCGCTGGAAACCAAGCGCGAACTGATCGCCAATAAAATGGGTGACCAGGAAGACAGTCAAAGTAAATGGCAGGGCCTGAAAGACGGTCTCGACAGCCTGAAAAAAGACATGGACGACCTGTTCAAATAGAAACAAAAAGCCCCGGCACTAGGTATAGTGCCAGGGCTTTTCTTATAATTTAAGCTATATGCTGATTAGCCAACCACAGGCTCGCGGAAGCCTACCCAGGTAAAGCGCTTGATCACATACTCAGGGTTTGTGAAGGAAGCATTACCGGCCGGGTTGCCGCCCGTTACGTGAAAATCAGAGAAAGCTGCGTTCTGGTTCACATAGATACCACCCGTCAGGTTAAAGCTCACCGGAGTGCCCGCCAGACTCATTTCATCCATAATCTTCTCTTTAGTAGCCTCGTCGGTTGTGTAAGCACCGCATGAAATCGCACCGTAATTCATGGCCATCTCTTTTGCCAGCTCAATCGACTGATCTGTATCCTGGGTTTTGATAACAAGAGCGATCGGTCCGAACAACTCGCGGCTGAAGCTTTCTTTTTCTGTTGCGTCCACTTCATAAATAACCGGCGTGCAGATGCGGGCGTTGGCAAACATCGGGTTGCTGATGTCGCAGGTGCTCAGCACTTCTCTGCCTTTTACGCTAGCTGCCTCTTTCACGCGCTCTGAGGTGGCCGGATTCTGGATAGCTCCCAGAATGTGCGGTCCGGCTTTCGGGTTGTTCACCAGTCCTGTTACGGCATCGGCCAGTTTCTGCACCACTTCTTCGTATGGCATCATTTCTTCGCCCACTTTTACGCCGCTTGCCGGCACAAAGAAGTTCTGTGGAGCCGTGCACATCTGTCCGGAGTAAAGGCTAAGCGAGAAAGCCAGGTTCTGGGCAACTTTGTCGATGTCCTGCACCGAATCCAGGATGATCGAGTTCACACCAGTTTTCTCTGTGAAAGTCACTTTGCCTGGCAGGCTTTCTACGTAATTACCGAATTCTGAACCGCCCGTGTAGTCGATCAGTTTCACTTTCGGGTTTTCAGCCAGTTCCTTGGCGATCAGGCGTTCATTCGCGTCTACACCCAGTTGGCAGATGTAAGGGCTAAGGCCGTTTTCCACCAGCACTTTCTGCACCTCCGCTACCACGATTGCGATAGGTAGCACTGCTTTCGGATGTGGCTTCACAATAACCGGGTTGCCTGTAACAAGACTTGCATACATGCCCGGCACGGTGTTCCAGGTCGGGAAAGTAGAGCAGCCAATTACGAGACCTATACCTTTCGGTACGGCACGCCAGCTCTTGTTGAGTTTAAGGTTATACTTACCCATCGGCTTTTCCCACTCCATATGTTCCGGAAAGCGGGTCTGCTCTTCGTAGCCTGCCGCGATTGCCTCCAAAGCACGGTCGGCCGCATGCGGACCTGATGCCTGGAACGACATCAGGTAAGCCTGGCCGGTAGTGTGCATGGTAGCGTAAGCAATCTCGAAGAATCTGGTTTTCATGCGCTCCAGCGACTCGACAAGTATAGCAGCCCGGTCAACAGGTTTTACCTTGCGCCACTGATGGAAAGCCTCGTCAGCACGCGACACTAATGTTTCTGCGCTGAAATAAGGATACTCTATACCTAGCGGCTGCTGCTCATATGGCGATTCTTCCTGACCAGCCCAATTTTCAGCTCCATCATGCACCAATTCCGTAAATTTCGTGTTAAGGTGCTGCTTATACTTTTCACGGCCTTCTTTATCAGCATTTTCGCCATAAATATCAGGCATCGGATTTTCGGGATATTGGGCAAAAAAACGACGTTCGTGCAGGGCTTTTACAGCGTTTTCTAGAATGGAAAGATGTTTATTTTTCAAATCCGAGGTCATAGTATTTATTTTATATAATTAAACACATATATTAGAATCAATTGTTGGAAAGTTACGTATTTTTTTAATAAGCACGGGAAGCATCTTTAATTTTCGCCGGGCTGTATGCACTTTACCCGATACCTTTGTCTACTCAGCCAAGGTAGTATTCACCTAATAGTTTAATATGATTTAATGTTTACCCGAGGGCCAGTGGTTTACCGCTGCATACTTTCTTTCCTGTTTATAGTTTTCTGTTCGTCCCGGCTCACTGCGCAGCATTTGCCCGCTCCGGAAGGTATAGGAACTACGACTAAACCGCATACCGTCGTCTACAAGCTCAAGCCGCAGTCAGGCAACCAGCTGCGTATGGCTAGCGGTAATCCCATGCAAAAAGCCTTGCAAAAGGTAGGCGCCAAATCAGTGGAGCAGAAGTTCCCGGATAAGGCCCCCTCTCCTTTTGCCCGTAAAGCCCATGTGGACCTTTCGCTTATCTACGAACTATCTTATGACCCCGCGCATAACCTGGAAGCCGTACAGCAAGCCCTGCTGGCAACCGGCATGGTGGAATATGTGGAACCGCTTTACGAACGTGTGCCACTGTACCAACCCAACGATCCCTATGCCGACTCAACTAAAACCTCGCAGGCATACCTGAAAAATATACAGGCTTATGGCGGATGGGCCGTACAAAAAGGCGATACCAACATTGTAATCGGTGTACTGGATTCCGGTTTCCGCTTTAGCCACGAAGACATCAAAAATAAGATCAAGTTTAATTACGATGATCCGATCGATGGGATTGACAACGATGGCGACGGACTGATCGATAACTTCTACGGCTGGGATTTTGGAGACAGGGACAATATTCTGACCGATGATTCTCCTTACAAAGGGCACGGCACAAAAGTAGCAGGCGTGGCAATCGGCGAGGCCGATAACGGGGTAGGTATAGCGGGTGTTGGCTTCAATACCAAGTTTATGCCGATCAAGGTTTTCCCATCCACTTCCTATGGCAGCTTTGGGGGCTACGAGGCCATTGTGTATGCAGCAGACAAAGGTTGCAGCATTATTAATTTGTCCTGGGGAGGCACGGGATTTTCTAGTTATGAGCAGGATATCATCAATTATGCGGCGCTTGAAAAGGATGTTGTGATCGTGGCTGCGGCCGGAAATACCAATGCTTTTGTGAACGTATACCCGGCAGCTTACGACAATGTGCTGTCAGTAGGCGGCACGCATAACGATGTAAAAACCAACGGCCATACCTGGAACTACAGGATAAGCCTGACAGCGCCAAGTCAGAGCATCTACAGTACGACCTACAGCCGCGACAATTCTTATGGAAACGACACCGGTACTTCCCTGGCTTCACCACTTGTAGCTGGTGCTGCCGCGCTGCTGCGCTCTCAGATGCCACACCTCAATGCGGTGCAGGTTATTCAGCGGCTTCGTGCTACAGCAGACGATGTTTACCACCTGCCCGGCAATACTGCATATCATGAATTGATCGGCAAAGGACGCCTGAATGTAAAAAGAGCGCTTCGGGATGTACAGGCAAAATCAGTACGCTGCACTTCTTTCGGCATTGTCGATAATAAGGTAGCACAGATCGGCGACACCCTGCTGATTCACCTGAGTGTGATGAACTACCTCGATCCTACTTCCGCCTTGCAACTGAAACTCACCTCAACCTCGCCTTTTATTAAGGTGCTGGATGGTAATGAGCTCAATATTGGCACTATGGGTACGCTGGCGACAAGAAACAACCACAGTAAGCCATTCCGGTTCGTGGTGCTGGCAGATGCCCCGCACAATGCCCAGGCTACCTTCAGAGTCGGGTTTACAGATGACGTTTACCAGGACTTTCAATATTTTCAGTTGCCTGTCAACCCCGACTACCTTACCCTGACAGCAAACAACCTGCACATCACCCTGAACAGTAAGGGCAACCTCGGGTATAACGGGTATAATTTCGGACAGGGCATTGGGATTACGTACAAGGGCAGTACCTCCCTGATTTTTGAAGGCGGACTATTAGTAGCCACTGCCCCGGACAGGGTGTCTGATAATGTGCGCAACGCCAGCTGGCAAACTGACAACGATTTTGTAACGTTAAATGCTGCCCGGCTGCGCCATGGCACAAGTGATGCAGATCAGGAGATCAGTGGTTTGATGCGTGATAAATTCCCGGCTCCGGCCCAGGCGGGCGTGCAGGTGAGCTATAAAGGTATGGCCTGGAGCGAGTCCCCAGACGCCGACTACATTATATTAGAATACCTCATCCGCAATGTCACGCCTGACACGATCGAAACACTCCATGCTGGTCTTTTCGCTGACTGGAATATAACGGACGCCTACATGAACGTGGCCGACTGGGATGAAACGCTGAAGATGGGCTACGTCTATAACATGGGACAGGCATCGCCTTATGCAGGTATAAGTTTGCTTTCCGTCACACCTCCTTCTTATTACGCAATTGATAACCTGTCTGGTGGCTCCGCTACTTTTGCGATTGCCGACGGCTTTAGTACCCAGGAAAAATACAGAGCCTTGTCGGGTGGCGTGGCCCGGAAAAAAGCCTGGGGCAGCGGCTATGGCAACGATGTGGCCCATGTAGTCGGTACTACGGCCAACAAATTAGCACCGGGCCAAAGCCAGCTGGTTTCCTTCGCCATTGTAGCCGGCGATGATCTGGAGCAGCTTAAACAAAACGCAAAAGCGGCGCTCTTCAAATACCAGGTTATGAAAGCCGGACCTGCCCCATTGGCCATCAGCGATACGGTCTGCGTCGGCTCTTCAGTTAGCCTAGCGCCAGAAGGCGGCAAACAGTTCAAGTTTTATGCTGACGAAGCGAAAACCAAATTGCTGGGCGCAGGCAGCAACTTCAAGATCACCGCACTCGATACGAGCACTGTGCTGTATGTTTGCAATGCCGACTCTTTGTTTGACAGTCCGGTGGTACCTTTTGAGATTGTGATGGCCGATTCTCCGGTAGCTGGTTTCAGTATCGTGCAGCAACAGGAGGCCATGGAACCCGGCAATCGCGTCGACTTCCGCAACGAAAGCGAACACGGCAGTAGCTGGCGATGGAGCTTTGGCAATGGCGACACTTCTACGGAGCAGCACCCGAGCTATACCTACGCATTACCCGGAACCTATGACGTGGCCCTGATCGTGGCAAATGCCTATAACTGCGCCGAAGACACCGTCATCCGCCGAATAGAAATCAAAGAAAGCGAAGCAGTCGTTCCGCCGGTGGAGGCCCCTCAACAATTTCAGGTATACCCGAATCCGGCAGTGTACGAATTATACGTTGCGATGCCTAACGCTGACGCCGCCCTGACCTTATTTATGACGGACACGAAGGGAAGACGGGTTAGTCCAAAGTTACGCAGCCGTATGCCGCACAAGGCCATTTACGACCTGAGCGGTTTGGCAGAAGGGCTCTATATCCTTCAGCTTACCTACGAGCAAAATACCACAACCAAACGCCTGCTGATCATCAGACCATAAAAAATGACAGGTATAGGTATAACCCAACAGGAGCTATATCTATACCTATACCTATAGCTGTATCAAAACAAAACGCCCCGCTCTTTCGAACGGGGCGTTTCTATTGAGAGCAACTGCTCGTTAATTAAGCGTTAGCTGACTGCTTCTGCTGTAAACGGATCAGGTTAAGGGCTGAACCAGCCTTGAACCACTCAATCTGCCCTTCGTTGTAAGTATGGTTTACCATGAAGGCATCCTGAGAACCGTCTTTGTGCGTCAATACCACTTTCAGCGGTTGACCTGGCGTGAAGTTCTCCAGACCCAGGATATCAATCGTGTCATTCTCCTCGATCAGATCGTAATCTGCTTTGTTCACGAATGTAAGACCCAGCATACCCTGCTTCTTCAGGTTGGTTTCGTGGATACGCGCGAATGACTTCACGATAACGGCACGAACACCCAGGAAGCGTGGCTCCATGGCAGCGTGCTCACGGGATGAACCCTCGCCATAGTTCTCATCACCAATTACAACTGTACCAATACCGGCAGCCTTGTAAGTACGGGCAGTCGCAGGCACTGTGTCATAACCACGGGTCATGTCGTTGTATACCTTGTTGGCTTCACCGTTGAAGGCGTTGATCGCGCCGATCAGCATGTTGTTGGAAATGTTATCCAGGTGACCACGGTACTTCAACCATGGACCAGCCATTGAGATATGGTCAGTTGTACACTTGCCCTGTGCTTTGATGAGCAGCTTCAGACCTTTCAGATCAGTGCCTTCCCATGGTTTAAAGCCTTCCAGCAACTGCAGGCGATCAGACTTCGGATCTACTACTACATCTACACTGCTTCCATCTTCTGCAGGGGCTACATAGCCTGCGTCTTCCACAGCGAAGCCTTGCGTTGGCAGTTCGATGCCTCTTGGCTCGTCCAGCATTACTTCCTCACCGTCTGAGTTGATCAGTTTGTCAACCAGCGGGTTGAAGGTCAGGTCACCGGCAATCGCGAGAGCCGTTACGATCTCTGGGGAAGCCACGAACGCGTGTGTGTTCGGGTTACCGTCGTTACGCTTGGCGAAGTTACGGTTGAATGATGTGATGATCGAGTTTTTGCGGGTCGGGTCATCGGTGTGGCGTGCCCACTGGCCAATGCACGGACCGCAAGCATTTGCCAGCACAACACCGCCCATCTGAGCGAATGTATCCAACAGGCCGTCGCGGGCAGTGGTATAGCGCACCATTTCAGAACCTGGCGTGATAGTAAACTCGGCTTGTGCTACCAGCTTTTTGGTAACCGCCTGCTCTGCAATAGAAGCAGCGCGTGTAAGGTCTTCATAAGAAGAGTTGGTGCACGAGCCGATAAGACCTACTTCCAGTTTAGCTGGCCAGTTATGCTCTTTTACAACAGCTGCGAACTGAGAAATTGGCCACGCTGCGTCCGGTGTGAACGGACCGTTTACGTGTGGCTCCAGCGTAGAAAGGTCGATCTCGATCAGTTGATCGTAGAAGGCAGCCGGGTCAGCGTATACCTCGTCATCAGCACGCAGATACTCTGCTACCTCATCTGCCATTTGTACCACTTCTTCGCGGTTAGTGGCGCGCAGGTATGCACGCATGCTGTCGTCGTAACCGAAGATAGAGGTCGTAGCACCGATCTCTGCACCCATGTTACAGATGGTACCTTTGCCAGTACAGGACATGGCCTCGGCACCCTCACCAAAGTATTCCACAATAGCGCCCGTTCCACCTTTTACGGTCAGGATACCGGCTACTTTCAGGATCACGTCTTTTGGTGAAGTCCAGCCGTTCAGTTTACCGGTCAGTTTTACACCGATCACTTTCGGGAATTTCAGTTCCCAGGCCATACCGGCCATTACGTCCACGGCATCAGCGCCACCAACACCAATCGCTACCATACCCAGACCACCTGCATTTGGCGTGTGAGAGTCTGTACCGATCATCATACCGCCCGGGAAGGCGTAGTTTTCAAGTACCACCTGGTGGATGATACCTGCGCCCGGCTTCCAGAAACCGATACCGTATTTATTTGAAACAGAAGCAAGGAAATCGTATACTTCTTTGTTTTCGCTGTAAGCGTCCTGTAAGTCCTGGTCAGCACCAACACGTGCCTGGATCAGGTGATCGCAGTGTACTGTGGAAGGTACAGCCACCTGCGGCTTACCCGCCTGCATAAACTGAAGCAGGGCCATTTGCGCCGTTGCGTCCTGCATAGCTACCCTGTCCGGAGCGAAGTCCACGTAGGACTTCCCGCGCTCAAAAGACTGTGTCGCGTTACCGCCGTAGAGGTGCGCGTATAAGATTTTCTCTGTCAGGGTAAGCGGTCTGCCTACTGCGTTACGGGCAGCATTCACTCGCTCGGCCATCCCGGCATACAATGCCTTGATCATTCCTAAATCAAATGCCATAGTTTTGCTATTGTTATTATTTTTAATGCTTCGTTGTGAAGTTTACAAATGTACGAAATATGATAGTTTAAGCACAACATTAGCCGCGATGAATATAACATTTCCACCACTACCTGTGCTATTCGTCCGGATGTTTCGCATTTAACGATTCCTTCTCGTAATTTTGCCTTATGATACGTACATGTTTTAATACCCCGACAAGGCTGATTTTGTTGTTGGCTATGTCTTTCACGCAACTCTTAAGCGCCTGTGGCTCTATGACATCTACCGATAACACCATCAAGCCGGGTCCGTGGCGGGTTGCACTGCATGCCCAGGAGCAGGAGATTCCGTTTATCATGGAAGCGGAGGAAAAAGACGGCAAGACTGTGCTATACTTGGTAAATGCAGATGAGCGTATCCTGGTAGATGAATTTCATCAAGAAGGCGACTCGCTCCGAATCCGACTGCATATTTTCGATGCCGACCTGATCGCCAAAGTAGACGGTGATAAAATGGCCGGCCGCTTCACCCGCAATGACCTGGACTACCCTTATTCTGTTCCGTTTACGGCAGAGCATGGCAAGGCCAACCGCTTTAAGCCAAACCCAGCACCGGCCAGTTATACCTATACCGGCAAATGGGAAGTGGTGTTCACTGACCCGGACGGCAAGCAGTACAACGCGATTGGCATGTTTGAGCAGAACGACAACAACGTGACCGGCACCTTCCTGACCGAGACGGGCGATTACCGCTACCTCGAAGGACAGGTGGAAGGCAACGAGCTGAAGGTGTCGACTTTTGATGGCAACCATGCATACCTGTTCACGGCCACACCGACAGAAGGGGACAACCTGAGCGGCCATTTTTACGCTGGCCCTTCCCATCACGAAACCTGGGTAGCCAAGCGCAATGAGAACGCCCAACTGGCCAATGCCAACGAAATGACCCACTTGAAGCCAGGTTACGAATCGCTGGCGTTCACGTTCCCCGACCTGGAAGGCAAAGAGGTATCGCTGAATGACGAGAAGTATAAAGGCAAGGTAGTGCTGGTGCAGTTGCTGGGCTCCTGGTGCCCCAACTGCATGGATGAAACGCAGTTCCTGGCGCCCTACTACAGCAAGAATAAAGACCGCGGCCTGGAGATCATCGGTCTGGGCTTTGAGCGCACGAAAGGTTACGAGGAGGCCGTGCCGCGTCTTCAGAAAATGAAAGATCGCTTCGACATCGAGTACGACCTGCTCTACGCTGGCCCTGCTGACAAAGAAGCTGCCGCTCAGGCGCTACCGGCCCTCAACCACGTCCTCTCCTTCCCTACCACTATCTTTATCGACCGCCAGGGCAAAGTGCGCAAGATCCACACCGGTTTCTCAGGCCCCGGCACCGGCAAATACTACGAAGAATGGGTAGCAGACTTTAACAAGACGATGGACGAGCTGCTGGCTCAAAAATAATTGTATTTATTAGATCGGCAGGTATAGCACGGGCCGCTGCATAAAATGTAGCGGCCCGTGTGTATTTATATCACTCCATGCACATTAGTTGTGAAAACGGCCTGAAACGGATCTATCTTTTTAAAATAATCGGAGCCAATCATTACATCAGAAATCTCCTCGCTCGCAAAGGCATTATCAAATTTTTGAAAGTCGGGAAAGTGCTTCAGTGCCAGATCTAAAACTTGCCTGCCCAGGCTCGCTTGCTCTTGTGAAAACGGATAATAGGAAACCTGAAAAGGGAAAATACAGTTCATGATCGGTACCAAAGCTTCTTTATTGAGATCTGAAAAGTATAGCCCAATATGCTTTTTCATCATACTGATACAAAGCATTATACCCTGGTGAGCACTATCCTTAAGGGGTAATACCAGTTTAAAAGCATGTAAGCCCGTGCTGAACTCCATATCCCGAATCCGCCCAAACTTGCTACTCGCCCTTACTTCGTGCAGGAGGCAATTCCAATTCTCTCGGTATGCGTCCTTTTCTTCAACCAATTTGTAATAGGTTGTTAAATCCGGCTTAGCTGGCTGGTTATAAACATTGCTCACTAACGTGACCCAGCCTTCTTCAAGGAGATTTTCTAAGGTAATGTGCTTCATTTGTTTACACATGTTTGGTTGAGTAGCTGCCACAACAAGCGATGCGGATTTGAATTTACCCCAATATAATATATCTCCATTAAAGTCAAATATTCCAGAATAACATCACGCAACCTTCCGCAACCGCACAATCCGAAACGTCCCGCCAAAAGCAGCTGGCTCATTCAGTTCCACCTGCAGCGAGGTATGGCCAACGATAGTGCCTATGCTGCGGTTCACATCCGAGAAAAGCGTACTAGCCACCTGGTTGAAAAGGCGACGCAGTAGCGAGGGCTGCTGTCCGTCGGGTAGAAACTTATCGAAGACTATGACCGTGCCTCCCGGCTTCAGCACCCGCTCCACTTCCCGGATACAAGCCACAGGATCAGGTATAACAGCGATGATCAGGTGCAGGATGACGGCGTCAAAACTGTAGTCGGCATAGGTCATTTGCTGTCCGTTCATCACATGCGCTTCGAAAGGTACACCTAGTTTTTCGGCACGGGATTTCAGTTTCGTGATCATGCCGGGTGTAATGTCGTTGGCGGTGATGCGGGTATAGCTTTGCAGGTATGGCAGATCGAGGCCCGTACCCGCACCGACGATCAGGATGGTGTCATCTGGTTTGGCTTGTAGCAGTTCGATGGAGCGCTTCCTATACCTTCGGAAGATACGGTCGGCTACAAGATCGTAAATCGGCAGGTATAAGGTATAACGCAGCCGGTTCCAGGTGTTGGTGTTGAAACTCATTTTTCATAGGTTATTTTGTGCTCCCAAAATTACCTGCGTTCCTGCCTAAAAAGCTTACAGATTTCATTCCAAAATTTACAGATATTTTCACTCCAGGTATAGACATAGCAGGTAGAACTATCTGCTTTTCATTTGTCATCTCAAATGAAATGAGAGATCTGCGTTATTTTGGAGTAGAGGCACTATCCCGGATTTCTCACTAGCGTTCGAAATGACACAGGAGTTACGAGGCATATCAACCTCTGCCAGACAGGTATAGCTGTTACTTCAGACACTCGCGGGAGCTGCGTGCACCGCGAGGTCAGAACAATTTAACCATCAGCAATTTAACAATTCTATTTTTCCCTTTCGATGGTATAGGTAATCAGTTGCTCCAAGGAGGTGCGGGATGGGGAGGCCGGGAAGGTATGGAGGATAGCCAGCGCCTCGGCATGGTAGCGGTTCATGGCCTCGATAGTATACTGTATACCTCCGGAGGCTTTCACATAATCGATCACCTGCTGCACGCGCTTGTTATCGCCGCTGTTGTTCTTCACGTTGTAGATCACACGGCGGCGGGTCATCCAGTCGGCTTCGCGCAGGGCATGTATCAACGGCAGGGTCATCTTCTTTTCCTTGATGTCTATACCTACCGGTTTACCAATTTCGGCAGTGCCGTAGTCGAACAGGTCGTCTTTGATCTGGAAAGCAATGCCCACTTTCTCACCGAACAAACGGGCTTTCTCGATGTCTTCTTTGGAGGCACCGGCCGAAGCTGCGCCAACGGCGCAACAGGAAGCGATCAGCGAAGCAGTTTTTTGGCGGATGATATCAAAATAAACAGATTCATCAATATCAAGGCGGCGGGCTTTTTCAATTTGCAGCAATTCGCCTTCACTCATTTCCTTAACGGCATTCGACACGATCTTAAGCAGCTCGTAGTCATCGTTTTGCAGCGAAAGCAACAGGCCTTTGGAGAGCAGGTAGTCGCCTACCAGCACGGCAATCTTGTTTTTCCAGAGTGCGTTAACAGAGAAGAAACCGCGGCGGTAGTTGGCTTCGTCCACCACGTCGTCGTGCACAAGGGTGGCCGTGTGCAATAGCTCGATGAGAGCGGCTCCGCGATAAGTGGCATCGCCGATGGCGTCGCCACGGAAAAGCTTGGCCATAAAGAACACGAACATCGGCCGCATCTGCTTGCCTTTGCGCTTTACGATGTAGCTCATGATCTTGTCGAGCAGCAGTACCTTAGACTTCATTGAAGTCCTGAACTTCTTCTCGAACAGCTCCATCTCCTGGGCAATGGGCGCTTGTATTTCCTTTAGGCTAATGCTCATGCGATATTCCGCAATATTACAAGGTGTGGGGGTCGTTTCCAAACAAGTAAAGCAAATCAGCGTTTAAATAATCTTAAGTTGAGCCCGCAAGTATAGTTTACCAACAGCATAGCCTCGTGCTGGTTTACCGCTTGCTTAAAATAACTATATTGCCTTCTGATAATACAGCACATCGCGCCATGGCAGACACACTTAAAGTAGACTTCGTGGTATACCCGGAGCACGAGCGTCCTTTCACCGCTGACGCCACTTATACCCAGAATGACAACAAAAAACCGGTCGTCATCTACACCCATGGTTTCAAAGGTTTTAAGGATTGGGGCCACTTCAACCTGCTGGCCGATTACTTTGCCGGTCAGGGCTTTGTGTTCATCAAATTCAACTTTTCGCACAACGGTACCAGCATCGACAACGACTCCGATCTGCACGATATGGAAGCTTTTGGCCGCAACAACTTCAGCATTGAGCTCGAGGATTTGAAATCGCTCATCGACTTGGTGCACGACAAAGAAGGACCGTTGCCACAAAACGAGATGAACCTCGACCGCATCTACCTCATCGGCCACAGCCGCGGCGGCGGGTCTGTGATACTCAAAGCAGCTGAGGACACGCGCGCACGAGCCCTGGCTACCTGGGCTGCCGTCAATAATTTTGACCAGCGCTGGGATGAGTTGGAAAAGGAATCCTGGAAGAAAGAGGGAGTACAGTGGGTGAGCAATGCCCGAACAGGTATACGCATGCCGCTCTATTACCAGATTGTGGAAGATTACCTAGCCAATGTGGAGCGGCTGGAAATTCCGAAGGTGATACAGAAAATGCAGCAACCTTTGCTGATATTACATGGCGAAGAAGACGAAACGCTGCCTGTGCAGATGGCCCATGACCTACATACCTGGAAACCAGACGCCGAATTGCACCTGCTGCCCGGCGCCGACCACTCCTTCGGGGGACAGCACCCTTACGAAAAACAAGCATTACCTACAGCCGCCAAAGCCGCTGCCGATCTGAGCATCGCCTTTTTTAATAAACATGCCTAAACTATACCTGCTCTTGGGCGGTAACCTCGGTGACCGTCCGCTATACCTGTCCCAGGCCCGTGAACAGATTGCTGCACAGATTGGCCTGATTGTGCAAAGCTCCGCCCTCTACGAAACCGCCGCCTGGGGTAAAACCGACCAACCTGCTTTCCTGAACCAGGTGCTGGAAGTACAGACCACGCTCAGCCCGGAGCAAGTGCTACAAGGTATAAACCAGATTGAGCAGGAGTTGGGGCGCATCCGCCAAGAGCACTGGGGAGCCCGTGTCATCGACATCGACATACTTTTTTATGACCAGCTCATTTTACAGACGCAGCGCCTGACCATTCCACATCCCCAACTGCACCTGCGCCGGTTTACGCTGCTGCCCTTGAATGAGATCGCGCCTCACCTGCTGCATCCTGTGCTCAACTTGCAGATAACACAGCTCTTACGAGATTGCCCGGATAAACTCCCCGTTCACCTCTATGTTTCAGCCACTGACTAAGGGATCGTAAGCGGGTTATGAATTTTTCTAAAAATGCCTTACTTTATACATTGGCTAGGCTATAGAAACAAAGTTTTACTTATATTGTGAGATAACTATACTTGTAAAGTATAGTTATCCGATTTGCCTGTTAAAGGCCTCTCCTGAATAGCATATGAACGACCTGCTCACCATCATCAGCAACGAAAAAAGAAGCCTTTTGAGGGGCTTCCTGGTTGTGTTTATACTGGTGCTCCCCTTTACTTTTATACCTGCCATCTTCGGCCAGCGCGTACCTTTAGAAACTTTCAGCCAACTGATACCACAAAAAGCCCTGGTGGCGGCACTGATTGCGGCTGGCATTATTGTCCTGCTTCTGCTCAACAACTACGAAAAGCTACTCCAAAAAAAGCGTCTGTATGATTTTCCCGCCTTCGCATCGTTACAATTCAGTGGAGCTGTCGAGGATTACAATGCCATCGTGAAGGAGATCTCGACTTATTTGTTTGGCAAAGTCGGCAATTACTATTTCAGGGTGAATATCATCAATCCGAAGCAGCAGCATGTCCAGATCGAGCTCTCGCCACTTATTTACATCGGTCAGAACCAGGAGTTGATGGACAGGCTCATGCAGGAGCTACATTTGAAGGAGAACCTATACCTGTCCCGTGTGATCAGCCTGCCGGAAGCGCAGCTACAGCAAAGCGATGCCATCAAAGACGAGCTGTTGAAACTGTCGGACGAGTTAAGTGAGATGGGCGTAACCCCAATGACCGTGGACAAGAATAAGAGGTAGGCTATACCTGAGTGACCTCAGCACACTACTCACGCAAACAAAAAAGACCATGGTAGCAGATGCCGCCATGGTCTTTTTCTTTTCCACTCAAAGTGTTATGCTACCGAACTAACTTCAGCTGTGCGCTCAATCTTCTTTACCAAACCCTGTAGCACTTTACCTGGACCGCACTCTATAAAGTGCGTCGCACCGTCGGCTACCATTTGTTGCACCGATTGCGTCCAGCGAACGGGGGCTGTCAGTTGGCTGATCAGGTTTTGCTTGATCTCTTCCGGATTAGTTTGCGGCTTTGCGTCCACGTTCTGGTAGATCGGGCAGATACCTTGGCTGAAGGTGGTTTCGTTGATCGCTTTGGCCAGCTCCACTTCTGCCGGCTTCATCAGCGGCGAGTGGAATGCGCCACCCACAGGCAACGGGAGGGCACGCTTGGCACCGGCTTCTTTCATCTTCTCACAAGCGATCTCGATCCCTTTGTTTGAACCAGAGATTACCAGTTGACCCGGGCAGTTATAGTTGGCCGCCACTACCACTTCGCCTTCTATTGCCGCACAAACTTCCTCCACCTTCGCATCGTCCAGACCAAGTATAGCGGCCATTGTTGATGGGTTGGCTTCGCAGGCTGCCTGCATTGCCATCGCTCTTTTATACACCAGTCTCAGGCCGTCTTCAAAGCTCAGCACTTTGCTGGCCACCAGCGCCGAAAACTCCCCAAGCGAGTGACCAGCCACCATATCCGGGTTAAAGTCCTGGGCAACGGCCGCCTGCGCTACCGAGTGAAGGAAAATAGCCGGCTGTGTTACTCTGGTCTGCTTCAGCTCCTCATCGGTGCCATTGAACATGATCTCTGTAATGTTGAATCCCAGGATTTCGTTAGCTTTGTCGAACAGCTGACGAGCACTTTCGTGCTGCTCATACAGGTCCTTGCCCATCCCTACAAACTGCGATCCCTGTCCCGGGAAAACGTATGCCTTTTTCATGTTGATATTTTTGTATTGTTGATTGCTGGTGTTTGATGGTTAAATTGCTAATGGTTAAATTGTTGAATGGCTGAGTATGACTCCTATCAAGGTAATTTACACTAGAGTCGGATGGATTTACAGGTATAGCCCATGTTCAGCATGCCCTATACCTATACCTATACCTATACCTATACCTGTACCTGAATCAGAAGTATAAGGACCAGCCACAGAGTCAATAGTCGTTCGGCAAGCTAAAGCCCAACAACCATTTAAACCTCAACAATTTAACAATTAATCCAATTTAATAAGCCACAAACCGGGCCCTTTCTTCGGGGCTTGGCAGCATGCAGGCTTCGTTGCGCCCTGCTATGCGGTAGCGGTGTTTCGCGATGAAGCGGTACACAAAATTGCGGAAAGATAAGGGAATAAACCTGAAATAGTAAAGCTCCGACCACGGAAAATTGAGATGGCGGGCAATGCGAAGAGCAGCTTCTGACTCGGTAAAGAGCTGCCCGTTTTCAAGAAAAAGAATGGAATCGGGCAAAGGATCAGGTATAAGCTGTTGCGGCACAAGCTGCTCCACCAACCCCGATTGCAAAGCGGCAAAATGCAGGTTCTGCCGCTTGTTATACTTCAAAGCGATTTGTATGCTGGCCTGGCAAAAGCCGCAGGTGCCATCGTAAAATACGATGGGCAAATCCTGCAGCCGTTCCAGTTCCTCGTTTGTCATTAGCGTACTATTTCTACCCAGCCTTTGTATTTACTTCGGCTGCGCTCAGGGTCAATGGATATAAAGTCAACCTCGGCTTCGTAGTAGTAAACGCCATCTGTAAGGCGCTTACCATCATTATCGGTGCCAGGCCAGTTGATATACGGATCTGCGCTGCTTTCGTATACCTTCACCCCCCAGCGGTTGAATACCTTAAAGGTAGTGGAGCGAATAAACGCTGCCCTCGGATCTGGCCTGAAGACATCATTTTTGCCGTCATCGTTCGGCGTGATAATGTTCGGAAGCTCGAAGAAGAAGCAGTTGTCCTTACATTCCTCGTTGCTCGGCTCGCTCTCCTCTCCTGTCAAACTGGTAGCCGTTACGTAGTAGCAAGCGGCAAAAGACTCCAGCCCGGTATGGGTATAGGTGGTTTCTTTGGTCGTGGCGATGGAACGATATTCGGTTTCGCCCGGTCCTCTGAAGTACACGGTATAGAAGTCGATCTCATCTGTACAGCCGTTACCGATCTGCGGCACCCAGTTCAGCACATTTTGGTAAGGTGGCCTGGTCGGGTTGGCAAAGAAGACTTCACAGTTCAGTACATCCAGGGAGAGCTCTGGCGGACAGATAACGAGCGGCGTTTCCACGCAGACTTCCTGGCTCAGGTTCTGCAGTGGCTCCGGCAGGCCTTCTATCTGGTAAGTGCCCTGGGTGCGCACAACGTAGCAGTAGGTTTGCCCACGCTCCAGCGGTGCCGAATCGGTTCCGCTATCGACAAATGTACCGCCTGTAGCAGAGGCCATAACGCTTCCTACCTGCACCAGTTCACCTTCCACTACCCGGAAAATCTGGTGTTCCAGTACTTCGTTTCGCCATGGCACATTATAGGTCCAGTTGAGCGATACGCTCAATTCATCGTCTGTACCCTGCACTTCGGCGGCCAATCGCACGCTGGAAGCAGAAGTTGTATCGCGCAGCATATTCGGAGAAGCGCCACCTGCCGTACGCGTGCTGTAAAACTCAAGCTTGTATCGATAGGCATTTGCCTCCGTGTTCAGGCCGCTGTTTACATACACGGTATCGGTTAGTCTTCGAGATGAGAACACCTGCTGATAGGCTCCGCCCGGCTCCTGCCCTACTTTGCGGTATAGCCTGTATTCGAAAGGCGGGTTGAGGCGCTCTATACCTGGACCAGGCTGTGTCCAGCGAACCGTAATCTGCCCGTTGGTCGTGGCGGTACGCTCTACTGTTACATTGGTAATATAAGGTATGTCACGCTCGAGCACGACACAGGCTTCCAGCGAGGCGATACTTTGTCCGCCGCCAGGTCTTGGGAACTCCGCATAGATCACGTAGCAATACTCTGCTCCGGCGGTTAAACCCTGCCCGTTGTTATTGTCTAAAAACTCTGTCGCGTCCTTGCCTACCTCGCCTATCAAGGTATAACCTGCACTAGCCGGCACGCCTGTCTCGCAAGGTCCTGGTCGCCAGCCTGATGGTCCCTCTCGCCTGTAAATGCGGATGGTAGAGGCATTCTGGCAAATGTAACTGTCCCAAGTCAGGCGCACAGACCGGTCCTCGCCAGTAGCCAGCAGGTTTTGAGGAGCCGGACCTATCACAGTGATGCGATAAGGCTGCAGGTCGGCCAGCTGCCTGCCAGGTGGTGGCGGATTATCCTCAGCTCTGAAAATAAGCTGGTAAGGGTTGGCGCGCACATCGTTGCAGGAAGTGTTCCATACTAATTGCCCGGCAGCACGACCCGGTTGGTTCACAGTTCCTCTGAAAGTAGCCGGAGGCAAGATACCACCTGTACCCGGTACGGTTAGGTTGATCAAATGGCCATCCGGATCGGTAGCGGTGATGGTAGTGCGCAACGTTTCGCCGGCCACAATACAGGTATCGCGGGGCACGAGCACCGGCGGGCGGTTACGGGCATCCACCACCAGGATCTGCATGTCGCGCACGACCGTACTGATCAGCACGGGGGCAGCACCTGTTGTACGCCACTCCTCTACCACAAAGGCTACGTTATATTCTCCGAGGCGGCAGGGAGCATCCCAGGTGAGCTGTCCTGTAATGGGGTCGAGGGTGAAAGTAGAAGGTCCAGTGTTAGTGGAGTTACGGCAGTTGTCAACTGTATGCGGGTCGCGGTAGCCGGGCACGTTGGTGATGGTGCCGGTTTGCTGGTTGCGGTGCTGCGGCTGTATTAAGCGGTAGGCAAGACTGTCGCCGTCAGCATCGATTGCGCCCGGGTTATGCACCCAGCGCTCACCGGCCGTTGCTTCATCGATCGGTGGCACTTCCAGAATCGGCGTACTGTTCAGGCCACGGAGCGGGTTAATGGAGATTGTCGTTGAAATGGCAAAGGTCAGCTGATCGGTTGGAGCAGCCATGTTCAGGATACCCCCATTCCGGTTCTCGCCTACCCATGTTACGGTAAAGGTGCCGTTGGCCGGATAAGTATACTCCCACTCAAACACCTCACGGTCTACATCGGGCTTGATATTGGTTACAGACAGGCGTTCTACCCGCACAATATCACCACCGGCTCCCATAGAGATGAACACAAAGGGGTCATCGGCTGAGGAGGCTGTTTTGGTGTACATCACCATGGTGAAAAAGAACTTCCGGGGGTTCGGGTTAGGGCCGGTATCCCGGCGGGCGGTGATATCCCCTGCCCGGATGTGCGTTGCATGCGCCTGATTTGCATATCCCAACAACAACATTAATACCAACAGCACAATGCGGCCAGGCAAGCAACAGCTCAAGCGTAAACTATTTGGCATAAGCGTAGAGTTAGATTTGGCGCTGAACAAAGGTAAAATGAAAACTGAATTTTCACCTTTTTATTATCAACAATTGCAAGAAAAGTGGGTTTACAATATATGGTTTTCTGTCCTACGCATTGCAATTTAGATTGATTCAAAATACGCTATTTAATTGTTTTATACAGGCTCCGCTTGTACCTTTGAGCATTAAAAAGCATTCATTACTTAACCTTCTAACAAATACAGATGAATTGGTTTACTAAAACGTTTTCCAGTACAATCGGACGTAAGATCATCATGTCGGTAACGGGCCTTTTCCTGTGCTCCTTCCTGGTGGTGCACCTTGTGGGTAACCTTACGCTGTTTTACAAAGATGGCGGCGAGGCGTTTAACATCTATTCTGAGTTCATGGCCCATAATCCGGTTATCCGTGTTATGGAGATTGTGTTGGTACTCGGGTTCCTGTTCCACATTTACGATGCGATCGTGTTGACACGCCGCAACAAGTCGGCCCGTCCTGTTGGGTATGCTGAAAATCATCCGCAGGAAAACAGTACCTGGTCTTCCCGCAACATGGGCCTGCTGGGCACCATTATTTTGGTTTTCCTGCTTGTACACCTTTGGAATTTCTTCGTTCCGGCCCGCTTCGGTGGTCTGGAGGCTATTCCGGACAAAGACTACGAGAACCTTTACGCTGAAGTCGTAAAAGCATTCCAAAACCCAATTTACGTAGGCCTTTATGTTATCTCTATGATAGCGCTGGCCTATCACCTGATCCACGGCTTCCAGAGCGCGTTCCAGTCGCTTGGCCTGACACATAAGAAGTATACGCCGTTCATCAAAACTTTCGGTGTGGCTTTCTCAGTGCTTATCAGCCTGGGTTTTGCGCTCATCCCGCTTTACTTCTTTTTCTTCGTTAAATTGTAATTAAGCTAATATACTTGCTATGATATTAGATTCTAAAATCCCGGAAGGCGCCTTAGCTGAAAAGTGGGATAAACATAAATTCAATGTGAAGCTGGTAAACCCGGCCAACAAACGCAAATACGACATTATTGTAGTGGGTACTGGCCTTGCCGGTGCTTCTGCTGCTGCAACACTTGGCGAACTAGGCTATAACGTAAAAGCATTCTGCTTCCAGGATTCCCCACGCCGTGCGCACTCTATCGCTGCACAGGGTGGTATCAACGCCGCCAAAAACTACCAGAACGACGGTGACTCAATCTTCCGCTTGTTCTACGACACCATTAAAGGGGGTGACTACCGTGCACGTGAGGCCAATGTTTACCGCCTGGCGCAGGTATCAGTAGATATTATTGACCAGTGCGTGGCGCAGGGTGTTCCTTTCGCGCGTGAGTACGGCGGTCTGCTGGCCAACCGTTCATTCGGTGGTGCGCAGGTGTCGCGTACTTTCTACGCACGTGGCCAAACCGGACAGCAGCTGCTGTTGGGCGCTTACTCTGCCCTGAACCGTCAAGTAGCCTACGGCAAAGTGAAGATGTACCCACGTACTGAAATGCTGGACCTGGTGATGGTAGATGGTAAAGCCCGCGGTATCGTGGTGCGTAACCTGATCACAGGTAAAGTAGAATCGCACAGCGCACACGCCGTAGTACTGGCAACTGGTGGTTACGGTAACGTATTCTTCCTTTCTACCAACGCGATGGGCTCAAACGCTACGGCGGCCTGGAGAGCACACAAGAAAGGCGCTTTGTTCGCCAACCCTTGCTTCACACAAATTCACCCGACCTGTATACCTGTATCGGGCGAGTATCAGTCTAAGCTGACGCTGATGTCTGAGTCGCTTCGTAACGACGGCCGTGTATGGGTTCCTAAGACCGTAGAGCTTGCTCAGCGCCTGCGCAAAGGTGAGATCTCTGTAAACGACATCAAAGAAGAAGACCGCGACTACTACCTGGAGCGTAAATATCCTGCCTTCGGTAACCTCGTACCGCGCGACGTGGCCTCACGCAACGCCAAGCTGGTATGCGACGAAGGACGCGGTGTAGGTGCATCTGGCCTGGCCGTATTCCTTGATTTTGCTGACGCAATCAGACGTGAAGGCCAGCCGGCCATCGCAGCTAAGTACGGCAACCTGTTCGATATGTATGCAAAGATTACGGACGAGAACCCGTACGATAAACCAATGCGTATCTACCCGGCCGTGCACTATACTATGGGTGGCCTTTGGGTAGACTATAACCTGATGACCAACATCCCTGGCCTGTACGCAACGGGTGAGTGTAACTTCTCTGACCACGGTGCTAACCGCCTTGGTGCTTCGGCCCTGATGCAGGGTCTGGCCGACGGTTATTTTGTGATCCCTTACACAATTGGCGACTACCTGGCACAAACTCCTTACGACAAAGTAAGCACCGATCACCCTGCCTTTAAAGAAGCAGAGCAGAACGTGAAATCCACTACAGATCGTCTCCTTTCTATTAAAGGAAACCGCACGGTAGACGACTTCCACAAGGCGCTTGGCCAAATTATGTGGGATTACTGCGGCATGGCCCGTAACGCCGAAGGTCTTCAGTTTGCTAAGCAGGAGATCCGTAAGCTGCGTGACGAGTTCTGGCAGAACGTAAAAGTAACAGGCGTAAACGAAGAGCTGAACCAGACACTGGAGAAAGCCCACCGCGTAGCTGACTTCCTGGAACTGGGAGAGCTTATGGTAGACGATGCCCTGCACAGAAACGAGTCATGCGGCGGTCACTTCCGTGAGGAATACCAGACGCCTGAGAACGAGGCACTGCGCGATGACGAGAACTTTGCCTATGTAGCAGCCTGGGAATTCACCGGCAACGACGGTAACCCAATCCTGCACAAGGAAGACCTGAAGTTCGAAAACGTGAAGCTAACGCAGCGTAGCTATAAGTAATGATTAATTAATAATTAGGAATGAATAATTAGAAATGACTGCCAAAAGCCTATAAGGTATACGCTTCATATCTGATAATTTCTAATTCAGAATTTATAATTTCTAATTTAAAAGAAATGGCTGGAAGTAATCCAAATGCTAAACCAATGGACCTCACATTGAAGATTTGGCGCCAAAAAGATAAAAATTCTGCAGGTCAGCTGGTAACCTATCCGCTTAAGAACATATCTCCGGATATGTCTTTCCTGGAGATGCTGGACGTGCTCAACGAAGAATTGCTAGTGAAGGGTGAAGATCCTGTAGCATTCGACCACGACTGCCGCGAAGGTATATGCGGTATGTGCAGCTTATTCATCAACGGCCGTGCACACGGTCCGGAGCGCGGCACTACCACCTGCCAGTTGCACATGCGTCACTTCAACCACGGCGATACAATCACAATCGAGCCTTGGAGAGCAGCTGCTTTCCCGGTGCACAAAGACCTGATTGTAGACCGTTCTGCCTTCGACCGTATTCAGCAGGCTGGCGGTTACGTATCTGTGAACACAGGTGGTGTACCTGACGCAAACGAGATTGCTATACCTAAGACCATCGCTGACAAGGCGTTTGACGCCGCTACCTGTATTGGCTGCGGTGCCTGCGTAGCGGCCTGCAAGAACGCCTCTGCCATGCTGTTTGTGAGCGCGAAGGTGTCTCAGCTGGCCATGCTGCCGCAAGGCAAAGTGGAAGCTAAAACACGCGTGGAGAACATGGTAGCGCAGATGGACTTGGAAGGCTTTGGTGCCTGCTCCAACACTGGTGCCTGCGCTGCTGAGTGCCCGGTGGGTATTTCGCTTGATAACATCGCGATGATGAACCGGGAGTATTTCGGAGCAAAAGCTAGCTCTGAGAACGTATAGTTAACCTGATTTTAATAAGCTTAAAAGGCGAGACAGGAAACTGTTCTCGCCTTTTGCTTTTATATTCGCACAATAATTCAGATATCTATACCTTTCAGTAAACCGTAGGCGTCTGATAGCTGTTTGCAGGAATACATCAACACGACACTATGATCACCATTATAACGGGCACGAACAGAACCTCTTCCAATTCCAGAGCTGTGGCCAACCTATATGCTGGACTACTGAACGACCGTCAGATAGACAATCAGATTCTGGATCTAGCTGACCTTCCGGCCGACTTCACAACTTCTGCGCTCTATGATAATATTGGCACAAACCCGGCCTTTAACGAGCTTAGTTCTCTCATCGGCGCCTCTGAAAAGTTTGTGTTCATCGTACCGGAATATAACGGTTCTTTCCCTGGCGTCCTCAAGGCTTTTATTGACGGGCTCTCCTATCCGAACACTTTCCGCAATAAGAAAGCTGCCCTGGTAGGCCTCTCTTCCGGTGTGCAGGGCAGCGGTCTTGCCATGAGTCACCTGACTGATATTTTCAACTACCTGGGCATGCACGTGCTGGCACTTAAACCGCGCCTGGCTCAAATAGAGAGAAACTTCGACGGCACCACGATCACAAACGAGCTATACCTGAAGTTGCTCAATCAACAGATCGATCAGTTTATTCATTTCTAAGCGCTAGGCTATACCTGCAAAACGGCTCCGAATGGACATTGGTACTTGGCAGGCAACCCAAGTCAGCTGGTATACCTCCTACTTCCAGGTATACAAGTATAACAAGGCTCCAATGGTATTACCATCATGGTTATACCTGATTGCCTAGCCCAAGAGTAGAGCAATTTACAAACTACGGTTATCTTCCACAGAGCCAATTGAAGTTGCTGACACTGCTGTTTATAACTGCTATTCTGAAACCGAGCCTATACTCATCCTGCTGCAATGGAGGTATAGTTCAGGCGCAGCTATACTTGAGATTGGGTACTAGAGGTTTAGGTATAGAATGAATATAACAGGTATAGAGGTATAGCATGGAGTGAGTAAGGACGAAAGCAAAAGAGGCTGTCCAAAAAGGGCAGCCTCTTTTTTTGCTTTTAGCCCTCTTTTGCTATTTTAGTGGGCATGAAACGCAGGAACGTTGTTTTCAAGGAGCAGGCGGGCCACCAGGTGGTCCTCTTCCCCC
>NZ_JAHZTC010000040.1 GCF_019599265.1 Pontibacter sp. HSC-14F20
GGGAAACAGGGGCTGTTTGTTGTTGGGGTTGGCGGCCACCTACTCTCCCGGGTGTGACCCCAGTACCATCGGCGCAGCCGGGCTTAACTTCTCTGTTCGGGATGGGAAGAGGTGCTCACCGGCGCCATAGCCGCCATTCTCTTGACCCGGTTTCTATGCGGGTGTGATGGCTATGATCAGTTCTTGTATGGTTTGACTAGTTGGAAGAGAAAAAAGCGGCAGACACGAGCAAGGCCAAGGGGCGGGCCGGGGTTGGCCGGATGTGCTGTGCACGGGTGAGAACGCGCTCGGGCAATTAGTACCGCTCGGCTTTGGTATTTCGACCTTTACACCTGCGGCCTATCAACGTCATCGTCTCTGACGGCCCTTAAGGGAGATCTCATCTTGGGGCGGGTTTCGCACTTAGATGCTTTCAGCGCTTATCCCGTCCGAGCGTAGCTACCCTGCGCTGCGGCTGGCGCCACAACAGGTCCACCAGAGGCTCGTCCATCCCGGTCCTCTCGTACTAAGGACAGAACCCCTCAAATCTCCGACGCCCACAACAGATAGGGACCGAACTGTCTCACGACGTTCTGAACCCAGCTCGCGTGCCACTTTAATCGGCGAACAGCCGAACCCTTGGGACCTTCTCCAGCCCCAGGACGTGACGAGCCGACATCGAGGTGCCAAACCTCCCCGTCGATATGAGCTCTTGGGGGAGATCAGCCTGTTATCCCCAGAGTACCTTTTATCCTTTGAGCGATGGCCCTTCCATGCGGAACCACCGGATCACTATATCCGCCTTTCGGCCCTGCTCGGCTTGTAGGCCTCACAGTCAAGCTCCCTTCTGCTATTGCGCTCTGCGTACGGTTACCAAGCGTACTGAGGGAACCTTTGAAAGCCTCCGTTATTATTTTGGAGGCGACCACCCCAGTCAAACTACCCACCAAGCACGGTCCCCGACTTTGTCGGGTTAGGCGCCAAGCAACTCAAGGGCCGTATTTCAAGGAAGAATCCACGACGCCTGGCGACGCCGCTTCACATTCTCCGGCCTATCCTACACATGAGTTACCCAGCGTCAATGCTAAGCTATAGTAAAGGTTCATGGGGTCTTTCCGTCCCGTTGCGGGTACTCGGCATCTTCACCGAGACTACAATTTCACCGAGCTCACGGCTGAGACAGCGCCCAGATCGTTACACCATTCGTGCAGGTCGGAACTTACCCGACAAGGAATTTCGCTACCTTAGGACCGTTATAGTTACGGCCGCCGTTTACCGGGGCTTCGATTCAATGCTTCGCCTTGCGGCTAACATCCCCTCTTAACCTTCCGGCACCGGGCAGGTGTCAGGCCTTATACGTCATCTCTCGATTTAGCAAAGCCATGTGTTTTTGTTAAACAGTCGCCTGGGCCTTTTCACTGCGGCTTCTTGCATTGCTGCAAGGAAGCGCCCCTTCTCCCGAAGTTACAGGGCCATTTTGCCGAGTTCCTTGGCCGTGATTCACTCGAGCACCTTAGGATTCTCTCCTCGACCACCTGTGTCGGTTTGCGGTACGGGCGGCCATGCATTTAAACGCTTAGCGGGTTTTCTAGGGAGCCGGCTTAGGGACACTATCTCCGCGCCCGGGGGCTTGGAGTACTATCAGCTTTCAGCTAGCCCGGCGTACTTCACTACCGGGCCACTACCTACGGCCTTCAACGCACTATTCCGTCAGTGCGCGGTCCTTTCACTTCTCCGTCACCGCATCGCTATGCATAGCCGGTACTGGAATATTAACCAGTTGTCCATCGACCTGCGCTTTCGCCTCGGCCTTAGGTCCCGACTAACCCTGATCCGATTAGCGTTGATCAGGAAACCTGGGTCTTTCGGTGTGCGGGTTTCTCGCCCGCATTATCGTTACTTATGCCTACATTTGCTTTTCCAAGCGCTCCAACGCCCCTTGCCGGGACGCCTTCTTTGCCCTTGGAATGCTCCCCTACCAGTGGACAGATCTCAGGAGATCTGTTCAATCCGCAGCTTCGGTGCCATGCTTGATGCCCGATTATTATCGATGCCCTGTCGCTCGACCAGTGAGCTGTTACGCACTCTTTAAAGGAATGGCTGCTTCCAAGCCAACCTCCTGGCTGTCTAAGCAACTGGACCCCCTTTGTTCAACTTAGCATAGACTTTGGGACCTTAGCTGGCGGTCTGGGTTCTTTCCCTCTCGGCGCAGGACCTTAGCACCCTGCGCCTCACTGCCGTGTATATCAAGTGGCATTCGGAGTTCGTCAGGATTCGGTAGGATTTGACTCCCCCTAGTCCTATCGGTAGCTCTACCTCCACATGACTCCACCACGACGCTGCCCCTAAAGGCATTTCGGGGAGTACGAGCTATTTCTCAGTTTGATTGGCCTTTCACCCCTACCCACAGGTCATCCAAATACTTTTCAACGTAAACTGGTTCGGACCTCCAGTTGGTTTTACCCAACCTTCATCCTGCCCATGGGTAGATCACAAAGTTTCGCGTCTACCCCCTCTGACTGTGCGCCCTGTTCAGACTCGCTTTCGCTCCGGCTCCGCGCCTCAAGACGCTTAACCTTGCCAGAGAGGAGTAACTCGTAGGCTCATTATGCAAAAGGCACGCCGTCACCCAACGAATGGGCTCCGACCGCTTGTAGGCGCATGGTTTCAGGATCTGTTTCACCCCCTTATTCAGGGTACTTTTCACCTTTCCCTCACGGTACTGGTTCACTATCGGTCTCTCAGGAGTATTTAGCCTTAGCGGATGGTGCCGCTGGATTCAGGCGGGATTTCTCCGGTCCCGCCCTACTCAGGATACCACTAGGGCCAAGCAGCTTACGCACACGGGACTATCACCCCCTCTGGTCATCCTTCCCAGGATGTTATGCTTCAATACTTGGTCCCACAGCGTGGTCCTACAACCCCGGCCCCGCCGTGACGGGACTGGTTTGGGCTCTTCCGCGTTCGCTCGCCACTACTTGCGGAATCATTGTTATTTTCTCTTCCTCCGGGTACTTAGATGTTTCAGTTCCCCGGGTTCGCCTCCTTTCGGATACTATGTCTTCAACATAGTGGGTTGCCCCATTCGGATACCTGCGGATCACCTGGTATGTGCCCATCCCCGCAGCTTTTCGCAGCTTGTCGCGTCCTTCATCGCCTCTGAGAGCCTAGGCATCCCCCATGCGCCCTTCTCTGCGTTCTCGCCGGTGATCTTACGATCGCCGGCCCGCTTCTTGGGCTGCACTAGAATTACTTCCAGGCAGTCTTACCTTATTTAATGTCTTTGTTTTTCTCTCTCCCATCATGTCAAAGAACTTCTCCTAAAGTGATGCGTC
>NZ_JAHZTC010000041.1 GCF_019599265.1 Pontibacter sp. HSC-14F20
TTATCGATAGGTTTTGGTTCTTTGGTGCTATCACCAAAGAAGAGCGCACCGATGGCCGGAAAACCAAAACCTATGAGCCAGATAAAACAACTCCTCCAACTCCACCAGCAGGGCAAGGGCATCAAGTTCATTGCCCGCAGCCTGGCCATCAGCAAGAACACGGTCAAGGCCTACCTGGCCAGAACCGCTGCCCTGCCTGAAAGCGTTCCTGTGCTGCTGGCCCTGGAAGATCCGGTGCTGGAAGCCCGCTACCATGCCGGAAGCCCCGCCTACAAGGACGAGCGGTTCGAGTACCTGAAGAGCCGCTTCGACTATTATACCCAGCAGCTCAAGCTGGTGGGCGTCAACCGCCTGCTGCTCTGGCAGGAGTACCGCCAGCAGCAACCCCAGGGCTACAGTTACACCCAGTTCTGCTTCCACCTCTCCCAGCACCTGGTGGCCCGCAAGCCCTCGATGGTGCTGCATCACCAGCCGGCCGAGAAGCTCTTCATTGACTTTGCCGGCAAGAAGCTCTCCTATACCGATCCGGCCACCGGAGAGGTGATCGAGTGCCAGGTGTTCACCGCCTGCCTGCCTTTCTCCGACTACAGCTTTGCCATGGCCGTCCGCAGCCAGAGCATCTCTGACTTCCTCTATGCCCTTGGCTGTTGCCTGCAGGAGCTGGGAGGCGTGCCGCAGGTACTGGTGCCCGACAACCTGAAGGCGGCCGTCACCCGGGCCAGCCGCTACGAGCCCGACATCAACCGGGCCCTGGAGGACTTTGCCAACCACTACCAGACCACTGTCGTGCCGGCCCGTGCCGGCAAGCCCCGCGACAAGGCACTGGTGGAGAATCAGGTGAAGCTCATCTACACCCGCGTCTATGCCCGCCTGCGCCACCAGCAGTTCCTGGACCTGCCCTCCCTTAACCAGGCCATCAAGGAGAAGGTCAGAGAGCACAACCAGACCCGCATGCAGCAGAAACCCTGGAGCCGCCAGGAGCGCTTCCTCTCTGCCGAAAAGCACCTGCTCTCGCCCTTGCCTGAGCAGGCATTCGAGCTCAAGCATTACCGGGAGCTGAAGGTGGCCCGCAACAACCACGTCTACCTCTCTGCCGACAGGCACTACTACAGCGTGCCCTACACCTACATCGGCACCAGGGTAAAAGTCATCTACACCCGCTCCCTGGTCCGGGTCTACAGCAAGGGAGAGCAGATAGCGGTGCATATAAGAGGCTACCAGCCGGGCGGCTACTCCACCAGTAAGGAGCACCTGTGCTCCCACCACCAGCATTACCTGGAGCGCAGCCCGGCCTATTACCTGGAGAAGGCCAGGAAAAAATCAGAAGCACTCTGCCAGCTCATGGAAGAACTCTTTAAGCAGAAGCGCTATCCCGAGCAGTTATACCGGGCCTGTGACGGCCTGCTGAGTCTGCAGAGCAAAACGGCGCCAGCCGATTTTGACAGCGCCTGCCGCCTGGCCCCTGACTGCCAGAGCTACTCCTACCGCTTCGTGCGCAACGTGCTGGAAAACAGGATGGCCTCTCACGTAGCGGAGCCAAAACAGGATACCCCCTTGCCGGTGCACCACAACATCCGGGGGCGGGACTACTACGCCCAGACAAGCCTTCCCTTTAAACCACTATAAACCACTTTAAACCACTATAAACCATAAAGTATGATGATGCAGATTGAATCACAACTCACCCGCCTGCGCCTGCATGGCATGAGCCGCAGCTGGCAGGCCCT
>NZ_JAHZTC010000043.1 GCF_019599265.1 Pontibacter sp. HSC-14F20
GGAGCACAACACCCCCTCCGACGCTTACTTCAAGTTCACCGTCTACTCCCTGCGCTACGTCTTCCGCATGGAGGGGCTAAAGGACAAGCGCATCGAGCTGCCCGCCCTCAGGGGCAACAGGAAGCTCCCCGTCGTCTTGAGCAAGCCCGAAGTCAAAAAGCTGCTGGCCGCCCCCCTGCTGCTCAAGCACCGCGTGCTGCTGGCCACCCTCTACGGCTGCGGCCTGCGCAATTTCGAGCTGTGCAACCTCCGTCTTTCAGACCTGGACTTTGACCGCCGGATGCTGCACGTGCGCCGGGGCAAGGGAGGCAAGGACCGCTACGTGCCCCTGAGCCAGCACCTGATCCGCGGGCTTGAAAAGTATATCCAGTCTGAGTGCCCGCAGACCTGGCTCTTCAACGGACAGGTGCAGGAAAACCAGCAGGGGCTCCGCGACAGGCGCTACACCACCACCGGCGTGCAGTGGGTGGTGCGCTCGGCCCGCCAGACGGCCGGCCTGGCAAAGCAGGTCACGCCCCACACCCTGCGCCATACCTTCGCCACCCACCTGCTCGAGGACGGCCTGGACATCGTCTCCATCAAGGACCTGCTGGGCCACGCCTGCATCGACACCACCATGGTCTACCTGCACGTGGCCCAGTCGGGAAGGAAAAAGCCCTTCTCCCCGCTGGACACCCTCTACTGCTAGTGCGGGCCAAGCACGAGGTGGCAGACGTCTTGCGTCTGCACTGGCCCCAGGTGGAGCAGCATGCCGGCATCAATTCCTGGCAGCTGCGCACGCTGGCGGCCATCATGCGCTGCCGCACCCGGGCCATGGGCGGCCATGTGGACGCCTGCTCGGACTGCGGCCAGGTGCGCGTCAGCTACAACTCCTGCCGCAACCGCCACTGCCCCAAGTGCCAGGGCCGCAGGCGCGAGCAGTGGATCCAGGCCCGCCAGGCAGAGCTGCTGCCCGTGCCCTACTTCCATGTAGTCTTCACCCTGCCCGATACCCTGAACCAGCTGGCCCTCCATCAGCCCAAGGCCGTCTACGACACCCTCTTCGAGGCCGCCTGGGCAACGCTGCTTACCTTCGCCTCTGACACAAAGCACCTGGGGGCAAAGCCGGGCATGGTGGCCGTGCTCCACACCTGGGGCCAGACGCTGTCGCTGCACCCCCACCTGCACTGCATCGTGCCCGGCGGCGGGCTCAGTGAGCGCGGCAGGTGGAAAGGGGCCCGCGGCAAGGGCCGCTACCTCTTCCCGGTCAAGGCCATGAGCCTGGTCTACAGGGCTAAGTACGTGCATATACTCAGGGAAAAATTGCCCCAGGTGGATAAGCAGCTGCTAAAGGCGCTGTTCGGCAAACAGTGGGTGGTGTATGCCAAGCGCCCCTTCTCGGGGCCTGAGCACGTGGTCGAGTACCTGGGCCGCTACACCCATAAGATAGCGATCTCTAACCATCG
>NZ_JAHZTC010000044.1 GCF_019599265.1 Pontibacter sp. HSC-14F20
CTGAGCTCCTCCCAATTTTAGGACAGCGCTAAATTAGAGAATTCGGGTTTCTCTATATTCTTTTTCACCCACTCTTCTGGCGTTTTGTCACCCAGTGAACTGTGGGGCCGGAAGCAGTTATATTCCTGCCTCCACGCCTCGATTTTCTCCCTTGCGTCTTCCAGACTCAGGAACCAGTTCACGTTCAGACACTCATCCCGAAAGCTGCCATTGAAAGACTCAATAAGGGCGTTATCCGTGGGTTTGCCCGGCCTGGAGAAGTCCAACGTCACTTTGTTTTCATAAGCCCACCGGTCCAGTGCCTTGGAGATAAACTCACTCCCGTTGTCCACTTTGATACGCTCCGGCACCCTGCCGTGTTGTTGCTTGAGCCGCTCCATCACGGCCACCACCTGCTCCCCTTTGATCCCCTGGTCCACCTCGATGGCCAGGCATTTGCGGCTATAATTATCCACTACAGTTAAGGAGCGGAATTTGCGGCCATCAAAGAGCTGGTCAGCCACAAAGTCCATGCTCCAGCACGCATGTAAATTGGTGGCAGGAACTTGCTCCAGCCGGTGAGCCGCTGTCCGGCAGCGCCGGGGCCGCAGACTTCTTAGGTTCAGTCCTTCCAGCTTATAGAGCCGGTGGACGCGCTTGTGGTTGTCCGGCCAGCCTTCCCGACGCAGCAACGTGTAAATCCGCCACATACCGTAGCGCACCCTGGTCTGCGCGATCTGGCGCATGCGCGCCCGAAGCACCAGGTCCTTTTCCTTCCCTTTGGCCTTGTAATACCAGCCCGAGCGGTGGAACATCACCACGCGGCAGGCCCGGTGGATGGAAACGCGGTAATCGGTCAGCAGTGTCATGGCCAGCGCCTTGAGTTGGGCTGGCCTCAGAACTTTTTTTTCAGTACATCCTGCAGCATTTGCTTGTCCAGGCTCAAGTCAGCCACCAGCTGCTTGAGGTGCCGGTTTTCCTCTTCCAACTGCCGGAGCTTACGCAATTCCGACACTCCTAAACCACCGTACTTTTTCTTCCAGTTGTAGAAGGTGGCCTCAGAGATACCCATCTTGCGGCATACCTCCGCCACCGACACGCCTGTTTCGGCCTGCTTGATGGCGAAGATGATCTGCGCCTCGGTGAATTTTGATTTTTTCATGGCAATTCGTTTTGTTTTGATACGACAAATTGCCCGTTTCCTCTACTTTACAGCGGTCCGAATTTTAGGGGGGAGGTCA
>NZ_JAHZTC010000045.1 GCF_019599265.1 Pontibacter sp. HSC-14F20
ACAGTCAATTTAGTCATTAGGTATCACTTTAGCATACTGAGAAGCCATCTTTTCCCTGGCCTCCTTGACTGTGAAGCTCCAGTGGATTTTTACTTGTTTCTCATTTCGTTCTTCTATCCAGGGCACTAGCTGTTGCTCGAGCTCCTGGATGGTGGCGATGCGCCGGTTAAGGCACTGCCTGGAGAGGGCCGAGAACTCGATCTCGACCATGTTGAGCCAGGAGCCGTGCCTGGGCGTGTAATGGAAGTTGATCAGTTGCCGCAGCTGGGCCGCCCTCTCCAGGGGCAGGTGCTCGTAAAAGGAGCCGTAGCGGTGGGTGTTGAGGTTGTCCTGCACCAGCTCTATTTTCTCTGCCTCGGGATAGTGCTGCTTCAGCACCTGATCCACAAAGGCGGCGTAGTCTGCCTTGGTCCTCCTTTCGCTGACCTTGCCGTAGCGTATGCCCCGGTCCACATCATAGACCATAAACACGGCGCAAGTGCCCATCCTCCTGTACTCGTGGTCCTGGCGCAGCGGCTTTCCCGCTTTCAGGGGCAGGGGAGCCAGCACATCATCCAGCAGCTGGCAGGGCCGCTCGTCCAGGCACAGGCGCGCCACCCCCGGCTGGGCTGGCCGCTGGTAAAGCTCCAGCACGTCCTCCATCGAGGCCAGGTAGTGGCCGTCTAGCTGCCCGATGCACCACTGCTTCTTCTGCCAGGGCTTGAGGCGGCTTTTTTTAAACACTTGCGCACGGCCTCATGGCTCAGGCTCTCCACATAACCCAGCTCCACCACTTTCTCTGCCAGCAGGCGCAGGCTCCACTGGCTCCGGCCCTCGGGGGCCTGGCTGCAGGCAAGGGAGGTAATGCAGGCCTCCACCTGCTGGGTGATTTTAGGTGGCTGTCCCGGTTTTGGTTTATCCTCTATGGCTTTTGAGACATCCCCCTTTTCCTCCCGGTATCTGGTCTTCACGTTGGTGACTGTTGCCTCGCTTACGCCCGAAAGTAGCGAGGCCTCTTTGAGAGTTGCCCCACCATGGAGCTGCAGCAGTACATGCGCCCGCTTGATCGCCCGGGCAGAGTGCTTGCCTTTGCTCACATAATGCTCCAGGTACTCTTTATCTGATTCACTCAATTTTATTTCTATCTTCTCCATGCTTCCTCCTGCTTTTAAGGAAGAAACGCAATCATTACCTACTAAGTTGACTGTGTACTAG
>NZ_JAHZTC010000046.1 GCF_019599265.1 Pontibacter sp. HSC-14F20
CCGCCAACCCCAACAACAAACAGCCCCTGTTTCCCCAAAGAAGCAGGGGCTGTCTTGCTTATAATCTAGCTTAGGGAAGGCAGGGAACGCTGGCACATAGACATAAGCCGATAGCTGCGCGGGCAACGGCAGATGCACACAAACGTCCCAGAAATTATCATGTTTAGGTAATTCTAGCTTTAGCTAAAGCTAGCTAATAAGACTTTCTGATTTTATTGTTCAGACATTTGGTCTTCGAAATGCATTTCAACATCTTGAATCGTCCTGAAATAAGTTGACAGGTTTAACAAAGTCCCGGTTTGTTTAGGCAGGCCGGGATTTTTTCTTGGTGTACCTGCTGTGGTGTTCTCATGTTCAGGGCCAGATGCAGCCTGTGCTGGTTATAAAGCTCTACGGCTTGCGCCAATAAAAGCTCTACCTGCCCTAAGTTCTCTAGCGTGCCTCCCAGCCCGAATTCCTCTTTGAGCGTTCTGTTCATGCGCTCGGCCAGCGCGTTCTCATACGGGTCTGAGTCCTGGGTCATGCTCATACGCAAGCCTGTGTCTGTGGCCAGGCCTACGTAGTGACCAGAGCAGTACTGCAGTCCCCGGTCCGAATGATGGATGGGCTCTGCCGCGGTCTGTTTTTCTCTCAAGGCCGTTTCCAGCGCTTTGCCCATGCTTATAGCTTCCATGTTGGCAGCCGCAGTGTAGCCCATGACTCGCCGGCTGAAGGCATCGGTCACCAGATTCACATAACAAGTGCCCTGCCGGGTCCTGACGTAGGTAATGTCACTGGCCCATACCTGCTCGGGATGCGTCAAGGATAGCCCCTTGACCAGGTTAGGGTACTTGCGCAGGTGGTGCCGCGACATGGTGGTCTGCACGTAGCGCCTGCCTGGCTTTATGAGCAGGCCAAACTCCCTGAGGCAGCCAAAGAGCCTGTCCCTGCCCACTTTGAGGCCCAGGCTCC
>NZ_JAHZTC010000047.1 GCF_019599265.1 Pontibacter sp. HSC-14F20
TAGTTGAGCTCATGCTCTCGAAATATCGGCATGAGCGGGTTGACGACCGCGCCGACCCGAAATGCCGCAAGGGCGACAACAGCGAACTCCCACCAATTCGGAAGCTGCACGGAAACCACGTCGCCTCGCCCAATGCCGAGCCGCTTCAGGGACGCCGCCGCTCGCGCGATCCGGTCTGCCAACTCTCGATAAGACAGTCGGATCGGCGCCGTCGGGCGATCGATCCGATAGGCCAGCAACGCAAGCTTGTCCGGCGCCGACGTCGCGCTGACTTGCAGAAATTCGTCGAAATTCTTGTCGATCCAGAAGCCTTGCGAGCGCATCGACTGAGCGTGCTTCGCTGCATCGAACCCCATGCCGTCCTCCCTAAGCCAAAACGAGGCACCCGACTGACGGGTTTATTTGATGTGCTAGTTTACTATTTTTTCGCCCGCCCGCAAGGGCGATTATTCCGCGCACAGCGGTCAAACGCAGCAATGTTGACACTTTCAATCTTTCGCTTCTGGTACACTAGCATTCTAATACGCGAGAAGGTTTCAAACTCTGGTGGGGAAGACGCAAATGAAGGCAGCAGTTTTGGATCGACGCGGCGCGGATGGCCTGAGCTGGCGCGACTTTCCCGATCCGATCCTTAGGCAAGGTGAGTCGATCCTGAAAGT
>NZ_JAHZTC010000048.1 GCF_019599265.1 Pontibacter sp. HSC-14F20
CATCAAAGGAGCCGTCTAGGGTAAAACTGGTAACTGGGGCTAAGTCGTAACAAGGTAGCCGTACCGGAAGGTGCGGCTGGATCACCTCCTTTCTAGGGTCGACCCCTGGCCTTTTCCCGGAAGGCGCTGGTGGAACGTCTGCGCGGATCGCACTTATCGCTTTTCTTTCTACTGTCTCAGCATTCCTTCTCAAAACTTACGGATACTGAAAGCAAGGTGCGGCATAAACGGCGTTCCCAGGTGCTTGCAGCCACGGGGGCTTGTAGCTCAGGTGGTTAGAGCGCTACACTGATAATGTAGAGGTCCGTGGTTCGAGTCCACGCAGGCCCACCACTTATTCAACCAAGGGGGATTAGCTCAGCTGGCTAGAGCGCCTGCTTTGCACGCAGGAGGTCAACGGTTCGACTCCGTTATTCTCCACCACGCTTAACAACACCACAGTAGGAACGACAGGTTCTTACTACTACCTTAAAGGAATACGTTCAGAACGGCGCAGCCAGCAATGGTTTGAGCAATACGGGACGCATCACTTTAGGAGAAGTTCTTTGACATGATGGGAGAGAGAAAAACAAAGACATTAAATAAGGTAAGACTGCCTGGAAGTAATTCTAGTGCAGCCCAAGAAGCGGGCCGGCGATCGTAAGATC
>NZ_JAHZTC010000049.1 GCF_019599265.1 Pontibacter sp. HSC-14F20
CTTGATGGCGAAGATGATCTGCGCCTCGGTGAATTTTGATTTTTTCATGGCAATTCGTTTTGTTTTGATACGACAAATTGCCCGTTTCCTCTACTTTACAGCGGTCCGAATTTTAGGGGGGAGGTCAGTGAAGAACCTACCTCTAACCCAATAGTGGATGAGATAAAATTATTACAAAAAATAGCTGGAGTCTATTTTAGAATGAAAAACGCAAATCCTGATAATTTTTATCAGTCAAAAAGATGGCAAGAAATCAAGTCATTAATCATAGAATTACAATATTGTGACAGATCTGAGATTCCAACACTGGGGCATAAATACAATGTCTATTAAGCTAACAAGGTTGCTGTGATTCAATTGAGCCTTTAAGCTAATAGAGTTCTTCTCCTCATCTAATATAGCTTCTAAAAAATTTTTGATAAGGGACTTAAGGTTACATTTTTTCAAATGGTAGGTTTGCCGCGCCTAAACTCCTACAAAATTTGCGTTTCATCTTCTCCAGTTCTAGCTAGTACACAGTCAACTTAGTAGGTAATGATTGCGTTTCTTCCTTAAAAGCAGGAGGAAGCATGGAGAAGATAGAAATAAAATTGAGTGAATCAGATAAAGAGTACCTGGAGCATTATGTGAGCAA
>NZ_JAHZTC010000004.1 GCF_019599265.1 Pontibacter sp. HSC-14F20
CGCCCGAGGTGCCGGCGGTGGCCGCTACCTCCCCGGGCTTGAGCACGTTCAGCGAGAGGGCATTGTTGGGCTGGTCCCCTGATTTATAGGTCACGGGTATTCCTGCTTTCAGCCCCAGTTCGTCGGCTACGGCTTTGCTCACAGTGCCGTGCTCGGAGAAAACAGGGTGGATGGCAGGGATCAGGTTTTTGTCAAAGCGGTAGTAGCTGAGCACATCCTCTGAGAGCTGATCCTGCTGGAAATCCCAGAACACGCCTTCTGAGAGGGCCGAGATGCTGGTGGTGATGCTGCCGGTGAGCTTCATGGCCACGTAGTCGCCGGGCAGCATGATCTTGTCGATGTTGTAGTAGAGTTCGGGTTCGTTGGCCTTCACCCAGGCCAGTTTGGAGGCTGTGAAGTTGCCCGGGGAGTTGAGCAGGCGGGAAAGGCTGCGTTCCTTGCCGATGGCTTTGAAGGCTTTGTGGCCAATCTCCACAGCGCGGCTGTCGCACCAGATGATGGCGTTGCGCAGCACCTGCTGCTGCTGGTCCACCACCACCAGGCCATGCATCTGGTAGGCAATGCCGATGGCGCCAATGTCCCTGGGGTGATAGCTGCCCGTGGCGTTGGCTTTCTGCAGGGCGGCCCTGGCATGCTCCCACCACATTTCGGGCGACTGCTCGGCCCAGCCCGCGCGCGGGGAGATGATGTCGGATTCCTCTTCCGGGTATTGCGCCCAGGCCACACACGCCTGCGTCTGGGCGTCCACCACAGATACTTTGATGGACGAGGTGCCGATGTCTATACCTAGTAAAAGCATAAAATGAAATTTAACTGCTTAATGGTGGTCAATAGGATGACGGGCTATACTGACTTATTCAGTATAGCCCGTCGTCATGCAGCCAGCTACTATAGGCCGAATACTTCCGGCAGCCAAAGGCTAAGGGCAGGTATATAGGTTACCAGCAGAAGAGCCACCAACATAGCCAGGAAGAGCGGAATGAGCGGCTTGATTACTTTGCTTATACTGATATTTGCCACTCCACAGCCAACAAACAGTACCGAACCAACAGGAGGGGTGCAAAGGCCAATGCAGAGGTTAAATACCATCAGGATGCCGAAATGCACCGGATGTACGCCCAAAGCCGTTACGACAGGCAGGAAGATCGGCGTAAATATGAGCACAGCAGGTGTCATGTCCATGAAGATACCCACAAACAGCAGGATCAGGTTAATGATGATCAGGATGACGATCTTGTTGTCGCTGATGGAAAGCAGTGCCTCGCTTACTGCCTGCGGAATATTTTCAAACGACATCACCCAGGACATACCCATGGAGGTGCCGATGAGCAGCATCACAATGGCTGTGGTAATCACGGTCGTGATCAGGATTTCTGGCAGATCGGCTACTTTCACCTCGCGGTATACCACCATCGACAGCACTACGGTATAGAGCACTGCTATAGCAGAGGCCTCTGTCGCTGTGAAAACACCAGCTATAATGCCCCCGATCACGATAAAGAGCAGGAAAAGGCTTGGTAAAGCGTCTATCAGTTTTTTGAAGACCACGCTTAGCGGAATGCGATCACCTACGGGGTATTTATTTTTGTGAGCCATAAAGCCGGCGACGCCTATCAGCGAGAGGCCAAGTAGGATACCGGGTACATAGCCTGCCACAAAGAGGGCGGCAATCGATACGCCACCACTTGCCAGGGAGTACACGATCAGGATATTGCTTGGAGGAATGATCATACCCGTTGTGGCAGAAGTGATGTTCACAGCGGCGCTAAAGGATTTGGAATAACCTTCCTTCACCATGCGCGGGTTCATAATACCACCGATGGCTGAAGCCGCTGCCACCGCTGATCCTGAGATGGCCCCGAACAGCATATTGGCCACAATGTTCACGTAGGCCAGCCCGCCGGGTAGCGTGCCGACCAGGCTTTTGGCAAAATCGATTAGCCTCGTAGCAATACCGCCCCGGTTCATCAGTTGACCGGCCAATATAAAGAAAGGTATAGCCAACAAGGCGAAGCTGTCGAGGCCGGTGGCCAGGCGCTGGGCCAATGTAGTGAAAGCGGGTACCGGCGCAATGCTCACCAACATGGTGAGCAGCGCGGAGATACCAATGGAAAAGGCAATGGGGACACCAATGATCAGTAGGAAGAGAAAGCTGACAACCAGTACGATGATCTCAATAAATTCCATAAGGTCCTTTTATTAATGTGTTTGATGCTAGGCCAATTCTTTTCCAATTTCTTCCGGTTCTTCACCCTGCAGGCGCAGGTTCACCAGACTGTAGTACACGATTAGTAGTCCGCTGAGGGGTAGCACGATGTACACATAGCCTAGCGGGATATTGAGGGCTGCGGATGTTTGTTCCAGTTTCAGGGTGATGTAAACCAGTTTGATGCCGCCCCACACCAACACTAAAAAAGCAAATGCTGCTACTACCAGATTGGTGAAAATGCTCAGGTTACGGGCTTTTTTGCCGTGCATTTTAGAAGGAAGTATGTCGATGGCCAGGTGCATCTTTTTACCAGCCACGTAACTGGCACCCAGCAAACCAACCCAGATCAGGATGAAGCGGGCCAGTTCGTCGGTAAAAGAACTGGGTGATTTAAATAGGTACCTGGAAGCTACCTGCCAGAGCACGTTCAGAACCATCAGACTCATCAGACCGACAAGTAACCAGAATAATGCCTTATCTATTTTTTCTCTGATTTTCATAGGTGCTGATTTTTAGGGTTTTGATACAGTTACGATGGCTTCTTTTGGGTTGCCCGTCTGGCGGATGCGCTGGATCAGGCTGTATACCTCCGGCTCGTTTTTGAAGCTCTCGTACATCGGCTCCACCAGTTTTGCAAAAGGCGCCTTATCTGGTGTGCTTACCGTTACGCCTGCGTCTCTTATTGCCTGAAGGGCTTCTATTTCAGCTTCTTCCCAGAGCTCACGCTGCACCTGCGCCGATGCTTCAGCCGCTTCCTGCAGCCACTGTTGCTCCTGTGGCGTCAGGCTTTCCCAAACCACGGTGCTGATCAGTAGAATGTCCGGGATCATGGTGTGCTCGTTGAGTGAGTAGAATTTGCTCACTTCGTAGTGGCGCGACAGGTAGAAGCTCGGCGGATTGTTCTCCGCTCCATCTACCACCCCCTGTTGCAGGGCTGTGTAAAGTTCTCCCCACGACACCGGCGATGCAGCTCCGCCAAAGCTCTTGATCATACCAAAAGCGGTGTTGCTGGCCTGTACTCGTATGGTCATGCCGCGCAGGTCGGCCGGAGTGTCAATTGGTTTCTTTGTGCTGTAGAAACTGCGGCTGCCGGCATCGTAAAAGCAGAGGCCACGCAGCCAGTATTTTTCACCTTCCTTGAGCAGATCATCACCAATGCCGCCGTCCAAAACGTCGTAGTAATGCGCTTTGTCCCGGAAGACATAAGGCAGGCTGAGTACTTTGAAGTTAGGGGAGAAGCTTTCCATTACCGCGGCTGATACTTTAGTCATGCCGATGCTGCCGATCTGGAGGAGTTCAATGCTTTCGCGTTCGCTGCCGAGCTGGGAGCTCGGGTAGATGTCAATCGTCATCTTGCCGCCCGATTTCTCTTTTACCCGCTCCGCCATATAAACCATGGCTTTATGTACCGGGTGTGTTACTTCGAGGGTATGGGCTAGTTTGACTTCGGTGGTTTTGCTTATTTTCTGGCAGGAGTTGGCAACAAGCAGGATGGCCAGTAGGGGAGCGAAAAATGCATAACGCTTATACCTGTAAGCGTAGCGGGAGAGGAGGTATAGGTGCAAGTTTTTCATCACTTCTTCCTGACAGTTTTAACGATCTCAATAGCTTGTTTTGTCAGCTCCTCCAGCTTGGTATAGTCTCTGTTTTCGAGGATGTCTTTGCTGATCATCTTCGAGCCCATGCCTACTGCGCATACGCCAGACTTAAACCAGGTGCTGATGTTATCCTGATTGATCTCGACACCTCCTGTTGGCATGAAAAGCTGACCAGCAAAAAGCTCTTTAATAGATGATACATAGCCTGGCCCCAGCACATTGGCCGGGAAGATCTTGATCAGCGCCGCCTGGTGCTGCTGGGCGGTGTGTATTTCAGTTGGCGTAAAGCAGCCTGGTATCCACAGCAGGCCAGCTTCGTGTGTCAGGTCGCCCACGGCAGGGTTCACGATCGGGCACACAATGTAATCTGCGCCAGCCTCTATAAAAGCTTCAGCCTGGTCGGTGGTTTTGATCGTGCCGATGCCCAGGTGCAGGTCAGGGTATAGCTCGGTTAGTTCTTTTTTAAGAAATCTGAAGTTTTCGAGAGCCGCCGGTCCTCTGTTAGTATATTCCAGTGTGCGGATGCCAGCCTGATACAGCGTCTTCACAACCTCCAGGCTTACCTCAGGGTTTTCGTAGAAGAACAGGGGCAGTAGACCCTGTACTAAAATGGCGTTTAGGGCGCTTTCTTTAGTTTGCATAAGCTAAAATGGTATCATTGATCTCCACCACGGTGCTGGTCGTGGCATCACTCGGAATAAATAATTTCTTGAAGGCAGCGGCAGTGGCAAACTCAACCGTTTCGGTAAGGGGGAGCTGGTGGTAGAAACCATAGATCAGACCTGCCATAAAACAATCGCCACTTCCCACTTTGTCCAGAATCTGCTCTACCTGGTATTCGTGCGAGGTATACAGCGTACCCGCTTCGAATAAGGTAGTAAAATACCGAATGCCCTGCTGATAATCAAATCGGAAGGTGTTGGCTACTGTGCGGCACTTGGGGAACTTCTCCAGAATAGCCTTGGAAGTCAGGGTAGCGTGCTCCTGCAGGCTCTCTTTGTCGAGGTTTGTGATCAGGCCTTCGTCCAGCGGTATATCCAGCATTTTGTTGGCTGCCCAGATGTTGCCCATGATCAGGTCGCAGTACTGAGCTAAAGTAGGCATCACTTCCACCGGATCTTTGCCATACTGCCAGAGCTTGGCGCGGTAGTTCAGGTCCAGTGAGATGGTGATATTCTTCTGCACCGCGACTTTCAGGGCCTCTTCACACACATCGGCAACAGACTGGTTAATAGCAGGGCAGATGGCGCTGAAATGAAACCAACTCACACCCTCGAATACTTTTTCCCAGTCGATCACACCTGGCTTGAGGTCAGCATAAGCCGACCCGGCCCGGTCGTAGATCACGCCAGTATTTTTCAGGTCTTTTCCCTTAGGTAGGTAGTACAGGCCAACGCGATTGCCCTGGTAGACAATACTGTCTGTTTGCACCTGGCGGCTGTTGAGGTAGCCGACCAGTTGCGCTGCCACAAAGTTGTCGGGCAGGGCGGTCAGGTATGCAGAAGGGAGACCCCACAGGGCCAGCGCCGTCGCCACATTGGCTTCTGCACCGCCTACATAGAACGGTAGATTGTTATCGCGGAGCCACTGTCCGTCCTCGTCAGGGCATATCCGGAGGAGCAACTCGCCAAAAGAAAGTATCTTGCCCATACCTGCTTAGAAGTTAAAATATGACTTGGCGTTGTTGTAGCAGATGTCTTCTACCATTTGGCCTAACCAGGCCATTTCGTTAGCTGGTAGCTCGCCGTTTTCCACGTCATTGCCGATCATGTTGCACAGGATTCTTCTGAAATACTCGTGGCGCGGGTAAGAGAGGAAGCTGCGCGAGTCAGTGAGCATACCCACAAAGCGACTCAGCAGACCCATGTTACTCAGGGCATTCAGTTGGCGCTCCATGCCGTCTTTCTGATCGAGGAACCACCAGGCCGAACCATACTGGATCTTGCCCGGCGTGCTGCCGTCGTTGAAGTTGCCGATCATGGTAGCGTATAGCTCGTTCTGGCTCGGGTTCAGGTTGTACAGGATTGTCTTGGCCAGTTGGTTGGAGTTGTCCAGCTTGTCCATGAACTTTGCCAGCGGACGCGCCACGTCAAAGTCTCCGATCGAGTCGAAGCCAGTATCCGGACCCAGTTCACGCATCATGCGGGTGTTGTTGTTGCGGAGCGCTCCGAGGTGGAACTGCTGCGTCCAGTTTTTAGAATGGTCCATCAGGGCCAGTTGCATCAGCATCGCCGATTTGAACTTGAGCACCTCCTCTTTCGTGAGCGACTGCTTTTGCAGCGCCTTCTCGAAGATCGCTTTTACCTCCTGTTCGGTATAGGCTTCTGCATAGATCGTCTCCAGACCGTGGTCCGAAAGGCGGCAGCCTTTCTCGTGGAAGAAGTCGTGGCGCTGCTGCAGAGCGTCTAATAAGCCCTGGTAGTTGTCAATGGCTATACCTGAAGCTTCGGCCAGTTTCTGCAGGTATGGCAGGAACACGGCTTCATCGTCTATCGCCAGCACTTTGTCGGCGCGGAAAGCCGGGAGTACTTGTATACCAAAGTTGCCGGCTTTGATCTTCTGATGATACTCCAACGTGTCGATCGGGTCGTCAGTGGTACAGATGATCTCTACGTTCATTTTTTTGAGAATACCGCGTACGCTGTACTCATCTGTGTGCAGCATTTCGGTGCAGGCATCGTAGATCTCACGTGACGTCTCCGGCTTCAGGATGGTATCGATGCCAAAGGGGCGCTTGAGCTCCATGTGCGTCCAGTGGTAAAGCGGATTGCGCATGGTATAAGGCACTGTTTCAGCCCATTTCTCAAACTTGGCATAATCGTCGGCATCGCCGGTGCAGAAACGTTCCGGTACCCCGTTAGTGCGCATGGCACGCCACTTGTAATGGTCGCCTTCCAACCAGATCTGGGTCAGATTCTCAAACTTGCGATCGTTGGCAATGTCCTGCGGCGAGAGGTGGCAGTGATAATCAATGATGGGCATGTCTTTGGCATGCTCGTGGTATAGCCTGCGTGCCGTCTCTGTCTGTAACAGGAAGTTCTCGTCCAGGAATGGAGTAACGGTGTAAGTGTCTTTAATCGTTTTCATGGTATGGTATAGGCAATGCGCCTATTAAATTCTGATGTATAGATGAAGACTCAGGTGATGAGTCTTCCAATTTAATGAGGGTATAGCTTGCCAATTCAGGTATAGCCAGGCCATACCTGTCGCGTCGCTAGGCCATGTTCTCCTGCTTTTCGGCCAGCTGCAAGGTCTTCAACTCAGTTGTCACTAAGTCTGCTAATCCCGGGATCTCCGTGAGGTCCCTCTCCCAGAAGTCTTTGTTCGTCAGCACGGCAGTTACCACCTCTTCAGCTGATTCCTGCTGCCATGCCTTCTCAAAGAAAGCCAGCACTTCTGGCGTATCATTCAGCGGAATACTTTCGCCATTCCACTCACCTTTATAAAAGAGAATCATGGCGGCCAATGACTGTAGCAATCGTTTCGGCAGCTGACTTTTGCGTTTGTGGTATTCCAGTACCGACGGCAGCACGCGCACCTTGTACTTCGACACGGAGTTAAGGGCAATGCTGATCAGTTCGTGGCGGATGAACGGGTTCTGGAAACGCTCGATCACATCATTTGCAAACTGCTCCAGCTCTTCCTCAGGCAGGTCAAGCGTCGGGATGATCTCTTCAAAAATAGCTTTTCTAATGAAACTGCCAGCCTTTTCGTCCTCTATAGCGTCACGCACGGTGCGCAGACCCTGCAGATAAGCGACTGGTACCAGCGCCGTATGTGCTCCGTTCAGGATGCGTACTTTGCGGGTACGGTAGGGGGTGAGGTCCTCTACAAATTTTACCTGTAATTCGGCTTCATTAACGGGGAAAGCGGCCCTAACAACCTTTGGAGCCTCGATCACCCAAAGGTGGAAAGGCTCGGCTTTTACGACCAGGTTATCGTGGTAGCCAATTTCCTGCTGAATCTCTTGTATGTTGTCTTTCGGAAAGCCCGGCACAATGCGGTCCACCAGCGTGTTGCAGAAGTAGTTGTGTTGCTCGATCCAAGCAGTGAATTCGGCCGGGAGGTTCCAGTGTTTGGCGTATGCCTGAATCGCCTCGCGCAGAGCCTCCCCGTTTTTCTCGATGAGTTCGCAGGGAATCAGGTATAGCCCTTTGTCTGCAGCGCCATCGAAATGCTTAAATCGATGATAAAGCAGTACAGTCAGCTTACCCGGGAAGCTGTTCGGCAAACTTTCCATACCTGTATCAGCTTCATCGAAAGCGATGCCTGCCTCTGTGGTGTTGGAAATGACAAACTGCAGCTCCGGATTTTCGCCCAGCGCCAGGTAAGCTCTGTAGTTTTCATATGGGTTGGTCGCATCCGCGATACAGCTGATCAGACGCAACTCGCGGGTGGTTTCGCCGCCTTGTAAACCTTCCAGCAAAACGTGGTACAGTCCCTCCTGCTGTTGGAGCAGATGCACAATGCCTTTATCCAGCGGCTGCACGATCTGTACCTGCCCGTTGAATTTGGTGCGTTCGTTTAGCAGGTCAATGATCCAGTCTACGAAACCACGAAGGAAATTTCCCTCTCCGAATTGTAAAACCTTAACCGGATGCTGCTGTGGCAAACTGGCTGTACGACGGTTGAGCTGCTTCATAATGTTCTGATTTTGAATAGGTATAGGCTCTTGTTATTTTGTATTACTTTTTAATATTTTCACCTGGCCAGAGAGCAACCGTTTTTTGTCAAAACTGTGCAATCGATTGTATGGCAGGTCTAAAAAACAGCCGCCTTTTACAGCGGCTAAGGTATAGCTCCCGATACCCCGACTACTTGCGCAGCGAGGACTTACGGGCGATCAACTCTGGTTTCAGGACAGTCTTCTGCGACACGATGCCTTTCTCACCGGACTTGAAATGCTCAAAAAAGAGTTCCGCCGTGATATTGCCCATCTTGATACTACGCTGATCTACGGTAGTGAGCGGCGGATCTGTGAACGAGGTAAACGGTTCGTTCGAGAATCCTGCCAATGCCACCTGCTGTGGAATCTGGATATCGCGCTCCTTCAGCACCTGCATGGCACCCATGGCGGCGTAATCACTGGCCGAGAACACCGCATCCGGCATTTGCTTGAGCTTCAATAGTTTTTTCATACCCTCTCTGCCGTCTTCCAACTGCAAATCACCTTTAATCACCAACTGCTCGTCATACGGTATATCGTAGTCGCGCAGGGCATCGGTATAGCCACGCAGACGCTCTTTAAATACGCTCACTTTCTTCGGGCTGGTAAAGTGCGCAATGCGTTTGCAACCCTGCTGGATCAGGTGCTCTACTGTTTTATAGGCGCCCAGGTAGTCATCGATCATTACCTGGCTCACTTCCAGTTCGTCGGTGGTGCGGTCAAACAGCACCAGCGGTATACCTTTCGACTGCACCTTTTTGAAGTGGTCGAAGTTCTCAGTGTTCTTACCAATAGAGGCGATGATGCCGTCTACCCGTGCATTCAGCAGCGCCTCAATGGTCTGCACTTCCTTCTCGTAGTTGTCATACGACTGGCAGATGATCACCTTATAATTCAGGTTGTTGGCGATCTCTTCTATACCTCGTACCACGGAGGCGAAAAAATAGCGGTCAGCTGTCGGCACGATCACTCCTATGATGTAGCTCTTGCCATGGCGCAGTGCCGCTGCAATGTTGTTGGGCTGATAATTCAGCTGTTTGGCTGTCTTGAGCACCGCTTTTTTGGTGGCGTCGCTGATGCGCGGGTTGTCATTAAGCGCACGCGATACCGTAGAAGCCGTAATATTTAGCTTCTCTGCAATATCATGTATGGTTACTTTTGTCTTTGTTGACATATCTGTCTTTTAGAGCTTTTACCGGAATCCCGGAGCCCTATTGTTCGTTGGCCGGTTTACCGATGGTTGCTAATATACCACCATCTACATAAATAATCTGGCCATTTATAAAATCACTCGCGCTGCTGGAGAGAAAAACTGCTGTCCCGCCCAGGTCCTCGGGATCACCCCAACGACCGGCCGGGGTACGGCGCACAATAAAATCGTTAAACGGATGTCCGTCCACGCGGATAGGGGCTGTCTGCTCTGTCGCAAAATAGCCTGGCCCAATGCCGTTTACCTGTATGTTATACCTGGCCCATTCCGTAGCGAGGTTGCGAGTCAGCATTTTAAGACCGCCCTTGGCAGCCGCATAAGCAGAAACCGTGTCGCGCCCCAATTCGCTCATCATGGAGCAGATGTTGATAATCTTGCCCTGCCGTCGCTCCACCATATATCTGGCCACGTGCTTGGAAACGATGAAGGGGGCGGTCAGGTCTACATCCAGCACCTGCCGGAAATCTGCCTCGTCCATTTCCAGCGCAGGGATGCGCTTGATGATACCGGCATTGTTTACCAAGATGCTGATCGGGCCGACTTCCTGTTCTATTTGCGCAATGTTTTGCTGTACCTGTTGGGCGTCCGTAACGTCGAACAGGTAACCATAAGCGGTCAGACCGGCTGCTCTGTAACTTGCCAGTGCCTCTTCCATTTTGGATGGTGTGTGGCCGTTGATGACCAGCGTAGCGCCTGCCTTGCCTATTGCAGTGGCCATAGCCATGCCTAAACCGTGCGTGGCACCGGTTATCAAGGCAACTTGTCCGGTCAGGTCAAACAATGCGTTCATGTTCATCTTATTTCAGGTCAGTAGGTGCTACTTTATCCATGTCGTTGTAATCCAGGTTTTCTCCGGCCATACCCCAGATGAAGGTATAGTTGCTGGTGCCGGCACCGCTGTGGATGGACCACGGTGGCGAAATGATGGCTTGGTTGTTTTTCACCCAAAGGTGGCGTGTCTCCTCGGGTTCTCCCATAAAGTGGCACACGGCCTGGTCTTCCGGCAACTCAAAGTAAAAGTACGCCTCCATACGGCGGTCATGGGTATGGGCCGGCATGGTGTTCCAGACGCTGCCCGGCTGCAATTCTGTAATGCCCATCTGCAGCTGGCAAGTTTGCACCACACTATTAATAAGCACTTTGCGGATAATGCGGTGATTCGAGTTCTCCAAAGCGCCCAGTTCTACGGTCTCGGCTTCGCTCAGCGACACCTTGCGGGTTGGGTAGGTGTGGTGTGCAGGAGCAGAGTTAAAGTAATAAAGCGCTTTTCCTGATTTGCTTGTGTTGAAATAGATCTCCTTAGCACCTTTTCCTATATATAAAGCCTCTTTTGGGGCCAACTCATAGGTCTCGCCGTCTACGGTCACACTGCCTGCCGCTCCAACATTGATAATGCCAAGCTCCCGGCGATCCAGAAAGTGCTCGGAACGCAGCGTCGGGAAGGTTTCCAGTTTTAAAGGCTTCTCTACTGGGTGGGCACCGCCTACCACCAGTCTGTCGTGCAAGGTATAGGTTGCGTGCACGGTGTCCGCTTTAAACAACTGCTCGATCAGGAAGTGCTCACGAAGTTTTGCTGTATCATAGTTCCGGCTGTCTGCCGGGTGGGTAGCGTGTCTTACTGTATAGGTTATGCTCATGTCTTTTTTATACTGTCAATGTGCGTAATCGTTTGCGCAAAGTAATAAATATTTTTACACAACAATAATAATTTTAGTAAAATTATCTCAGGTATAGGGCAGGGTACAAGAAAATGAATTTTTAAACTAAGATTTTAAAATGTCAATAAAAGGGCTTATTTCTTAGTTAATTTTCAAAAATGTTTAAACAAGGTTATTGAAAAATGATTTATTGAAAAATAAAAGAACTTTTTATTGTTTTTTTTGAGGAGAGTTATTAAAATGCAATCGGTTGCGCAAATTATTTGTGCAAGCAGGGCAGAAGTTTAGGTTCAAGTGGTGCAACTAAGTCGCCATTCAGAGAATTTAGGTTCAGCCAACCACGCGCCGAAAATACTTATGCAAGGTTTTAAACCTGAAGAATAAATACAGTCCTTATAATAACAAACTAATCTATACCTATGCAACATGTTTTACTAAAGAAGATGAAATACCAGCTCACGGTATTGTTTGTCTTCGCCGCCTTTGCCGGCGCGTTTGCCCAGGGCTTTACTGTAACGGGCAAAGTAGTGGATGAGAAAGGGGAGGGTCTGCCCGGGGTAACCGTCCTGGTGAAGGGTACTACGGTGGCTACCCCAACGGATGTGGAGGGTGGTTACAAGCTGGTTGCTCCAAGTGGTGATGCTGTGTTGGTGTTCCGCTTTATTGGTTACCAGCCGCAGGAGCTGCAAATAAGCAACCGCAGCACGGTAGATGTAAGAATGGAGCCCGACGCAAAGGCGCTGGATGAAGTAGTGGTGATCGGTTACCAGGAGGTGTCACGTAAAGAGTTGACGGGTTCTGTTTCGTCGGTCGGTGCCAAGCAGCTGCGCGATATACCTGTGAGCACGGCAGCGGAGGCGCTTGCCGGTCGACTGGCAGGTGTGCAGGTGACCACCTCTGAAGGACAGCCGGGTGCCGAAATCCAGATCCGGGTACGTGGTGGCGGTTCGATTACGCAGGATAACTCTCCTTTATATATAGTAGACGGTATCCAGATGGAGAATGCGCTTTCTGTGCTTTCTCCTCAGGAAATCGAGACGATTGACGTGCTGAAAGATGCTGCCTCTACCGCAATTTATGGTGCCAGAGGTGCCAACGGTGTAGTATTGATCACAACGAAAGGTGGTGTGGAAATGCCGACGCAGGTGACTTACAATGGTTTTGCCGGTGTGCGCAGCATTGTAAATAAGCTGGACGTGATGAATCCTTACGATTTCGTGAAATACCAGTACCAGATCTACAACTTCAACACAAACCAGGAAACACGCGATAACTTTGTGACGCGCTACGGTCGTTACGAAGACATTGATATTTATCAGAACATGCCATTCACCGATTGGCAGGACGAAGTATTCGGTCGTGATGCTTATAGCCAGACGCATATTGTAGGAGTATCAGGTGGCTCTAAAATAACAACCTTTAATGTAACGCTGAACCATACCGATGAAGATGGTATCATGCTGAACTCTGGTTTTGTAAGAACACTGGCTTCTATTAAGTTTGATCATAAAATAAGTGACCGCCTGAAAGTAGGGGTGAACAGCCGCTACAGCCGCCAGCGAATTGACGGTGTGGGTACTTCCAGCACAGGTTCACAGAGCACCAACAGACTCAGAAACTCAGTTCGTTTCAGACCATTTGTTGCCCCGGGCCAGGAAAACGTGATCGATGAATTTGATCCGGAATTTGCAAACCTAACCAACCTGACCAGCCCTGTTTTACTGGCCAATCAAGAGCTAAGAAATGATTACCGCAACGACCTTTTACTAAATGGCTGGGCGAGCTTTGATATCATCAAAAATCTGACGGCAAGAACTGTGTTCGGTATCACGTCAAATAACCGGGATGTGAACATCTTCAATGGCCCGGTGACAGGTATTGCGCGTCAGAATGCAGGTATGCCTGTCGTGCAGTTGCAGGCAGGGGAGGCGCTTTCAATTACAAACTCCAACACGCTGAACTACCGTTTCACGGTAGCTGATGCGCATAAGTTTGACGCTCTGATCGGACAGGAGATCTGGCAACGCAAAACGACTAACCGTAACATCACCACCAAGTGGCTACCAGAAGATATCACACCAGAGCAAGCCTTTGCAGGTATACAGAAAGCAACTCCTCCGGCTGGTCTTATCCAGGATGCACCAACCACAGCGGAATCAGAACAAAGACTTCTTTCGTATTTTGGTCGCTTGAGCTACAGCTTCAACGACAAGTACCGCGCCGTATTCAACCTTCGTCGTGATGCTTCTTCGCTGTTCTCACCTGAGAACAGAGTGGGCTACTTCCCATCAGCCTCGGTTGCATGGCACATTGGAGAAGAAAACTTTATGGCCTTTTCGCAGAAATGGCTATCTGACCTGAAAGTACGAGCTAGTATAGGTGAAGTAGGTAACAACCGGGTTGGGGTTGACCTTTGGAAGACAATGTTTGTGGCAGCCGGCAACGACGGGTATGCTTTCAACGAAGCGATCACACCGGGCTTTGCCGCTAACGACCTGGCCAACTCGAACCTGAAATGGGAGACTACTTTATCCAGAAACCTTGGCTTCGATTTTTCCATTTTCAATAACCGCATCAACGCCTCTATCGACTTGTATAAAAACAGTACCAGAGACCTGTTGCTTCGCGCCAACATTCCACAGACCAGCGGTTACGAGTGGCAGTTCCAGAACATCGGTGAGACAGAGAACAGAGGTCTGGAAGTACAGTTGAACGGTATCGTGGTAGATACCAAAGACTTTACCTGGTCTTCTAACTTCAACATTGCTTTCAACAGAAATAAGATCGTAAGTCTGGGCCTTGACCCAAGTGGCGTACCGCGTAACTCATACCTGGTTGAGTCTGGCTGGGTAAACAGCCTACAGGACTTTATTGTAGAGGTGGGGCAGCCAGTTGGCCAGTTCTATGGTTACATGACCGATGGTTACTATACCTTGGATGACTTCAACCATACCTTTAACGAAGAAACCGGAGCCTGGACCTATACCTTGAAAGAGAATGTGCCGGATAGCCGTGCCGTTGCATTAGGTAACAGAGCTCCTCAACCTGGCGATCTTAAACTGAAAAAACTGGCTGATACAGGAAGCAATCTGATTACGACAGAAGACAGAACCGTGCTCGGCAACGCACAGCCTAAGTTCATTGGTGGCTTTAACCAGCAGTTTGCTTACAAGGGGTTCGACTTAAGTCTTTTCATGAACTTCTCTTATGGCAACAAGGTGTACAATGCCAACAAAGTTGAGTTCACGACTCAGTACCTGTACCGCGATAACAACATGCTGAGCCTGATGAACGACAGATGGCAGTGGTATGACGATGCCGGTCAACTGGTGACAAACCCAGAGCAGCTTGCCGCCATGAACCAGGACGCAAAATACTGGACACCGGCTGGCGGTCAGTACTTCCTGCACTCATTTGCGATCGAAGACGGTTCTTTCCTACGCATCAGCAACCTGACACTGGGTTACTCGCTACCTGAGAGCCTGTTGAAGCGAACAGGTTTCATCTCTAAGTTCCGTGTGTATGGCACCGTGAACAACCTGCTCACCATTACGGGTTACTCTGGTTACGACCCGGAGGCCAACACCCGTCGCAGTAACCCGCTGACACCAAGTGTTGACTACGCTGCTTACCCACGCAGCCGCTTCATACTGGGTGGTGTAAATGTTACTTTCTAGAATATTAAAGCATTAGCAAAGATGAAAAAGTCCTATATAAAGTCACTTGTTCTGTTCCTTGCCATGGGGGGAAGCCTGACATTTACATCCTGTGAGCATTACCTGGATGTGGAGAACCCTTCTACTATTTCGCAGGATGCAGTTTTTACCAGTGTATCCTATACCAACTCGGCAGTTATCAGCATCTACAACAGGTTGATGGGTGATAATACGTATGGTAGCCGCATCTCGACCCTGTACCCAAATGCAGCTGATGACTTCAGAGTGGGGGGTGCCTACAATCCGCTCGACCGAAGAGGTATCAGTGGCTATGGCGTGCACCCGGATAACACAGAACTATTCAGACCCTTTCTGGAGCTGTACTCAGGTATAGAAAGAGCCAATATCGCCATCAAATACATACCTGCCTCCAATCTCTATACCAACGGCACTGCTGCTGAGCAGGCAGCCATGCGGAAGCTGCATGGTGAGGCGCTGACACTGCGTGCCGTGTTTTATCACGAGTTAATCCGCAACTGGGGTGATGTCCCGGCACAGTTTGAGCCTTCTGCTGATATTCCAGACCTCAACCTGCCCAAGACTGACCGCGACGAGATCTATGACCGACTTCTGGATGACCTGAAACTGGCTGCAGAATTGGTGCCGTGGCGCTCAGAATCTGGCGACCCGAGTACCCGCGTGACGAAAGGTGCCGTGAAAGGTCTGCGTGCTCGACTGGCCCTGGCCCGTGGCGGTTACTCACTCAGAAGAGATAGCCGCGCCATGGAGCGCCGCGCTGATTACAAAGACTATTATCAGATTGCGCGTGACGAAACCTGGGATATCATCCAAAGTGGTCAGCATGGCCTGAACCCAAGCTATGAGAATATATTCCGCGGACTGCACACCACATCCATGGATCCAACAGGGGAGCGTATTTTTGAAGCAGGTGCCTATGGCGGTAACGCCCGCACGGACAGTAAACTGGGCTACTCGAACGGACTCAGAATAGATGCTAGCTCCAGTTACGGTCAGGCAAACGGACAGCTGGAAGCCATTCCGACTTACTTCTATGAATTCGACCAGATAGGAGACTCCAGAAGAGATGTGACATTGGCTTACTTCTCCATCAACAAAGATGACCAAATTGACCTGTCAACCTCTATACTGATGCGCGACGGTAAGTTCAGAAAATACTGGACAGGTATAACCGGCACAAACCAGACCCTGGGTATCAACTGGCCGATCCTGCGCTATGCTGATGTGCTGCTGATGTTTGCCGAGGCTGATAACGAACTGAAAGGTGGTCCGAGTGGAGAGGCAGTAGCCGCTTACGAAGCAGTAAGAAGAAGAGCTTTTGCCGGAAATGAAGACAGAATGGGTGTGGCGCCAACCGATCAGCAGGGCTTTTTCCAGGCAGTGGCCCAGGAGCGTCTACTGGAGTTCGGAGGTGAGGGCATCCGCAAGTATGACTTGATCCGGTGGAATCAGCTGGAGAGCGTGATCAACCAGACTCGCGCTAATCTGGTGGATTTCCGAAATGGAACAGGCAGGTATGCCAACGTGCCAAACTATGTGTACGTGAAACTGACGCCATTCCGCAACAGCCCTACTGTAGCACAGGAAATGGCAGGATTGGACCTGATCGGAGGCTCTGTATCAGAAGCGATGTATACCCCAGGGCCAACCTCTACCCCGGAAGGCTATACCCGCAAGAACTGGCGTGCCGCATTGAACGATACCTATGCCGAGCAGTTTGCCGTTGCTTTCCAGCCAGGACAGTCAGAGCTGTTCCCGATCTACTCCGGTGTGCTTAACCAGAACTTCAGGCTAACACAGGATTACGGATATTAATTTTTAATCAGATCATGAAATTAAGCTATCAAGAGATGACAAAATATTTAAAGAAAATATCCGGTACGCTGCTTCCTGTGCTGATGTTGGGGCTGGTGACTGTGGCTTGTAAAAAAGAAGTGGATTCTCTGGATCCGATGCGCATGTTCACACCGGCCGGTGCAATACAATCCGTAAGCGGAGAAACGCAGGTAAAGCTTACCTGGAATCCATCGCTCTACACAACAGCCAGCAGCGGCGTAACTTATACCGTGGAAGTGGCAGCTGATACACTATTTGCAACGCCGGTTTTGCTCACTGTTCAAACCGATACATCAGGTGTCGTTTTTACAGATGATCAGCTAGACGCAAGAGTCGATTACTATGCCCGCATCTGGGCCAATACGCTGGGCGAAAGACCTGAGTCTAAGCCAGTGGTTAGTAACCGATTCAGAATAAGAGGCGAGCAGATTTTCGAAACGATGTTCGATTCTGATGTGATCGAGAACGCCGTGATTCTCAAATGGCGAGAGTCGCCGGGATTAACCCGAATCGTGCTAACGCCAACTGCGCCTGCCGGCAACCCGATCGAGGTGCCACTTACGGAGGCCCATGTGCAGGCAAGACAGATACTGATAGAAGGGCTCCGTCCGAGTACAGCCTACACGGCTGAAATTTTCCGAAACAACTCCTCTAAAGGTACGCGCAACTTTACTACGAAAGCAGCTTCGTTTGCAGGTGAGGTCATTGACCTGACAGGCATTACAAATAGACCATCTGTACTGCAGGATACACTTCCACAGATTCCATCGGGGAGCACGGTACTGCTGAAGCGAGGGACACGCTATACAATAAGCTCTACCGTTAACCTGGATCGATCAGTTACGATCATGAGTGCCAACAGCTTTAATCCAGAACTGGCTGAAATTTACTTCACCAGCAACTTCAACTTCACGGAAGGTAGCCAGATTGACTCTGTGGTTTTCAAAAGCGTGGCCATGCGCAGCGACAATTACTCAAGCCGCTATGTGTTGAATGCGAACAAAGCATTCGCAGTTGGTAAGATTAAGTTTGAAGCTTGCCATACTGAAATCTTCAGAGGCTTGGTACGCCTCCAAAGTGCTGGCACAGTAGTGGACAAGTTCCAGATTCTGAACAGCGTGGTGGACAGCTTGTCGAACTATGGTGTGCTGACAATTGATAATGCGGGTGCCGATGTGAAAGACATCGTGTTTAAGAATAGCACCTTTTATAAGATCGAGCGCTTCATGACCAGTAAGGCTCCTTCAAGATCGATTCTGATTGAGAACAGCACGTTCAGCGAAGTACCGGAAGGTGGTCGCTATTTGATTGACTATACCACTTCCAATGATGTAACCGGAGGTATCAAAGTGAACAACTCCATCTTTGGAATTGGAAAAAGTGCAGGAGGCAACAGGGCCGTGTCAGGTATAAGGGCTGGCAATAGTACCTTGATAGAATCCGGTAGTACCCACGTGACGTCTGATCTGGAAGTGACTTCGAATGAAATACCGGGTGTTTCAACTTATAGCGGTACCACTTTCGATCTGTTCAAAGATCCTAGAAATGGTGATTTTACGCTCATCGACAACAACTTCCAGGGCCGCAACAATGCTGGTGACCCACGCTGGAGATAAATAATTTAACGGGTGTGGTCTACAATAGGCCACACCTACCTTAACATTAGCCTGCCATGTATCATCGTGTTTCCAAAACAGGGTTATGGGTTTGCCTGACTGTCTTAGGACTATCCTTGTCATTTGCGGCCTGCAAGAGCAAACCTGAGCCTGCGCCAAAGGTAGAGGAACCGACTGCCGGAGGACCTGTTCCGATCAATGAGACAGCCCTGGCTTTTCCGGGAGCCGAAGGTTTTGGCAAGGATGCGACGGGCGGACGTGGCGGTAAGGTCATTAAAGTGACCAATCTGAACGACTCCGGTACAGGCAGTTTGCGGGCTGCTATTGCGGCGGCAGGCGCCAGGATCATTGTGTTTGAAGTATCCGGTACTATTACATTAAACTCCAGACTAACCATTAACAACGGCGATCTAACCATAGCAGGGCAAACAGCTCCAGGCGATGGCATCACGATCCGCCATTATCCGGTGGTGGTGAATGCAGATAATGTGATCATTCGCTTTATGCGTTTCCGGATGGGAGACGCTGCCGGGCAGGAAGCAGATGCGTTGGAAGGGCGCTTCCGCAAGAACATCATCGTCGACCATTGCTCCATGAGCTGGTCTACCGATGAGTGCGTTTCCTTCTACGCCAACGAGAATTTCACCTTGCAGTGGTGCATTATTTCGGAGAGTCTCCGCAACTCTGCTCATGCAAAAGGTGCGCACGGCTACGGCGGAATTTGGGGCGGCAAAAATGCTTCGTTTCATCACAACCTGCTGGCACACCACGACAGCCGCAATCCGCGTTTTGGCGAGGAAGCCGGTAAAGCCTTTGCCCTCACCGACCTGGTGGATGTGCGTAACAACGTGACCTTTAACTGGGGAAACAACAGTGCCTATGGCGGGGAGGCCATGAACATCAACATCGTGAACAACTATTACAAGCCAGGGCCTGTCACGACTAAAAAGGAGCGCATTTTTTCGATTGATAAGAATAAGAATGTGGGCACAGAGGTATACGACATCTGGGGCAAATTCTACATTGATGGAAACGTGGTGGAAGGCAGTGCCCGTGCCACGAATGACAACTGGACCTACGGGGTATACAACCAGTTTCATGGCAGCTACGGCACCGTTTCTGCCGCAGACAAAGCCGCCATGCGTCTTGAATCTCCACACCCTATCCATAATAACGTGACCACGCATACAGCTGAAGTCGCATACCAAAGGGTGCTGGCCTTTGCCGGCGCTTCCCTGGTGCGTGATGCCGTGGATGTGCGGGTAATGGACAATGTTCGCAATAACTCTTTCACAGCACCAGGCTCCAGCGGTAGCACAAAAGGCATCATCGATTCGCAGGAGGATGTGGGCGGTTGGCCCGAACTGAAATCGAAACCTGCGCCAAAAGACACAGACGGGGACGGTATACCTGACGAATGGGAAATTGCCCATAACCTGGACCCTAGCAAGCCGCAGGATAAAAGAAATCTAAGTACCGCCTACGACGATATCGAAGTGTACATCAATAGTCTTGTGCATGATATCATAAAAGAGCAGGTGAAATAAAGACGATAACAGAAAAGATGAATTACAAAATGAAGGTGTGGAAAAAAGGAGCATGTGTGCTGGCAGCTGTATTGCTGAGTATCAACCTTTCGGCGCAGGATCTGCGCAAGGAGTATCCGAAGTCCTTCACCGTGAAAGTAACGAATCCCCTTGGCCAGGAGCGTGAAAGTGCTCCGGTATACCTGAACGCGCAGGAGTTAAAGAAGAAGTACCCAGCGTTTAACTCAAAAGCATTTGTGGTGCTGGATGGCAAAACAGAAATAGCCAGTCAGTACAACCAGAAAGACGGTGACAAGCCGGGCGTGTACCTGGTGCTTGACAAAATGGCTCCCAAAGCGACCCGTACCCTGACAGTGCGCTACAAAGAAAACGGGGAAACGAACCGCAACTATACCAAACGCACGCAGGCAGAGCTGTCGCACAAAGTAGGCGGTGAGTTCAAGGATCGCAAGTATATAGGCGGCACCTTCCAGAATGTGGATTCGCTACGGGTGCCCGATGAGGTGACCGACCACTCTTTCTACATCCGCTACGAAGGTCCGGGTTGGGAGTCTGATAAGGTAGGCTACCGCTTTTACCTCGACTGGCGCAACGGTACCGATGTGTTTGGGAAAACAACCCACGATATGGTGCTGCAGCAGGCAGGGCAGGATGGTTACGACTCTTATCACGAACTGCAGGACTGGGGAATGGATGTGTTGAAGGTAGCCAAGTCATTGGGTGTGGGTACGCTGGCGCACTTTCACAACGGAGCTGCCAACCGCATGGCCGAAACCGACAGCATGATCAGCGTGATCACCGAAAATGGACCAGTGTACTCTTCGATCCGAACCAACTACTACGGCTGGAAGATAGCCGACATGAACCTGAACATTAACTCCAACATCAACATACATGCCGGTACCCGGCTCACGCACCACCAGGTAGGTATAGCAGGCGACAAACCGCAGAATCTGGCTACTGGTCTGATCAAAGACAAAAGAGCGAAGCTTCATACAAAGAAAGGTGGTAACGGGGAGTGGGGGTACATCGCCACCTACGGCAAGCAGAGTCTGAACGGGGAAGGCGACAACTTAGGTATAGCCGTGCTTTTTCGTCCGCAGGATTTCATGGAGTTCACAACAGATGAGCACAGCCATGTGGTGAAGCTGAAGCCAAACGGCAACAAGCTCGAGTACTACTACCTGGCTGCCTGGGAACTGGAGCCGGAAGGTATAAAAGATGAAGCTGCTTTCCTGCGGTACCTGGACAATACTGCCCGTGAGCTGGCAAACCCGGTGCAGGTGAAATTTTAAAGAACGATCACAAGGTATAGCCCTGACAAGAACGCTTATACCTGTAGATAAAATTGAATAGCATGATAACCCGAAACGAACTGAAGAAATTGATATCAAATAGCGTGGCGCTATTGGTAGTATGCCTGGCTGGGTGCGCAACGCACCCGACAGGTATACCTGTCGGGTCGTCAGGGGAGACGGAAACCACAACCACAGCTATACCTGCTGAAGCGAAGGCGCTTGCCTTTCCGGGAGCAGAGGGCTTCGGTAAGTATACCACCGGCGGTCGAGGGGGAGAGGTGGTCTATGTCACGAATCTGGAGGATAGTGGGGAGGGCAGTTTACGCAAGGCCATTCAGAAAAAGGGGCCACGCATCATCGTATTTGCCGTGTCAGGTACTATCGTGCTGAAAGAACCACTGGATATCAACAACGGAGATGTGACCATCGCAGGACAGTCAGCGCCCGGAGATGGTATTTGCATCAGCAACTATCCGGTCAGTATTAAAGCAGACAATGTAATCCTGCGTTACATGCGTTTCCGGTTGGGCGACGTGGCGGGTCAGCAGGAAGATGCATTGAGCGGTAACAGAGGCCGCAGCAATATCATCATCGATCATTGCTCTATGAGCTGGGCTACCGACGAGTGTGCTTCTTTCTACCGAAACAAGAACTTTACATTACAATGGAGCATCATCTCCGAAAGCCTGAACGAGTCAGTGCACGAGAAGGGAGACCACGGTTACGGCGGTATCTGGGGGGGGGAGGGCGCCAGCTTTCACCATAACCTGATCGCTAACCACAGCAGCCGCACACCCCGATTCTCCGGTTCCAAATCCACTCCAAACAGCCCGGATGAACTAGTGGATTTCCGAAACAATGTCATCTTCAACTGGGTGCACAACAGCTCTTATGGAGGGGAGAAAGGCCGCTATAACATGGTGAACAACTACTATAAGGCAGGCCCTGCCACCATATCCTCTAAGAAGGATCGCATCGTGAATCCCTGGCAGCCATACGGTAAATTTTACGTGACCGGTAATCATGTGGAAGGCTTCCCGTCCATCACCCAAAACAATTGGGCTGGCGGCGTACAGGCTGACCATGTAGATTCTGCGAAGGCGGTTAATCCTTTCGAGGTGGCATCTATCAAAGAACAGGCAGCTGCCCAGGCTTACGAGTTGGTATTGGCTCATGCAGGTGTTAGTCATAAACGTGATGCCGTTGATACCCGCGTGGTAGCCGACGTACGCTCGGGCAAACCAACCAGCGGCAAAAAGAAGAACGGCATCATCGATTCGCAGCAAGATGTGGGTGGGTGGCCTGAACTGAAATCGACCCCTGCACCGGAAGACAAGGACCGGGACGGCATGCCGGATGCCTGGGAACTGCAACAGAATTTGGACCCGACGAACCCTGCGGATGCAGCCGTCTATACCTTAGACAAGCAGTACACCAATGTGGAGGTATACCTGAACAGCCTTGTGAAACCAGCATCAGAATTGTAATCAATGAAATATCTCCTGACCATACTGTTTACACTTAGCCTGTGGACCGCTCAAGGGCAGCACAAAAAACTGGTGGTGGCGCAGGACGGCAGTGGTGACTATACCCGTGTGCAGGAGGCAATCGATGCTATACCTGCCTTCCCGGTTGGGGGCGTGGAAGTGTTTGTGAAAAATGGTACTTACCGTGAGAAGGTGGTCATTCCTTCCTGGAAAACCGATATAAGCCTGATCGGCGAGGACAAGCACAAGACGATCATTTCCTGGGACGATTACTCGGGCAAAGGCGACATCAATACTTTTACATCCTTCACCGTGCTGGTGCAGGGAAACGGCTTCAAGGCCGAGAACATTACATTTGAGAACACTGCCGGACCGGTAGGCCAAGCCGTGGCGCTGCACGTGGAGGCCGACCGGGCGGTGGTTCAGAACTGCCGCATCATCGGAGATCAGGATACGCTCTATGTAGGCGTGGGTGGCAGCCGGCAGTACTTCGTGGATTGCTACATCGAGGGTACGACGGACTTTATTTTCGGGCCCGCCACGGCGGTGTTTGAGCGCTGCACTATCCAGTGCAAAAAGAACTCATATATCACAGCGGCCTCCACGCCACAGGAACAGCCATTTGGTTTTGTGTTCCTGAACTGCACCGTAACAGCGGCTGACGAAAAACTGCAGGTATACCTGGGTAGACCCTGGCGACCATACGCCCAAACAGTATTTCTGAACACAAAACTCGGCAAGCACATCCGACCGGAAGGCTGGCACAACTGGAACAAACCAGCGGCAGAGCAAACAGCCTTCTATGCCGAGTACAATTCCTCCGGCCCGGGTGCTATACCTGAAAAACGTGTAAAATGGTCGAGACAACTGACGGCAAAAGAAGCCAGGCGCTATACGCCCGAAACGATACTGGCCGGAAAAGATAATTGGAAGCCACTAACCAAAGCGAATAAAACGCCTATGACAGAATAAAAAAGATAAAACCGCATGCTGTTTCCCGGGGCTGATAAGGTGTTTCCAGGACTAGCAATCTGATACCCTGCGTCACCGAAGATTAAGGTGGGATAGCCCAGCATCTTCTGAGTATTGACTGAATTAGCATTTACTTAAAGCTATGCACACAATTCACTTACAGAGCCAAAAATTCTACACGCTTATGAAAATTTTGATACTAATGAAGATGAGGTATTTACTGGTAATTCCTCTTTTCTTCGCTTCGGTGGCGGTTGCCGTCGCGCAAGGGTTAACAGTGCAAGGAAAAGTTACAGATGACAAAGGAGAAGGTTTACCGGGGGTAACAGTGCTCGTGAAAGGTACATCAAACGGTACCGCTACCAATGCTATGGGGGAATACACCCTGAACGCTCCGAATGGTACAGGTACATTGGTTTTTTCCTTTATTGGATTCAAATCGCAGGAAGTCCCTATCAACAACAGGACAGCTGTCAATGTAACACTTGCAACCGATGCCAAAGCTTTGGAAGAAGTGGTCGTGATCGGGTATGGCACAGTGAAGAAGTCGGATCTAACGGGTTCTGTTGCTTCTGTGCGGGGCGAGGACCTGACGGCTATACCTGTGACAAGCGGTTTGGAAGTATTGCAGGGCAAGGTGCCGGGCCTCGACCTGACCAGGAGCAGCGGACAGGCAGGATCAGGGGTGAGCCTGAGCATCCGGGGCACCAGGTCCATCGGTGCCGAAAATGGCCCTCTTGTGCTAGTGGATGGCATCCGCTATGACGGTCCACTTGATGTGAACCCGAACGACATCGCCTCTATGGAGATTTTGAAAGACGCGACAGCCACGGCCATCTATGGGTCCCTAGGCGCTAACGGTGTCATACTCATCACCACGAAAAGCGGGTCTTCAGGCAAGGCGAAGGTTTCTTTCAACTCTTACTATGGCGTGCAGACTGTAAACGGCTATGCCGATATCATGACTGGCCCGGAATGGGTGCAACTCCGAAGGGAGTCACGTAGAACAGTGGGCGAGTGGAACAGCCCGGCCGACGACGATAAGATTTTCAACCCGACGCAGTTGGAAAACTTCCGGAACGGTATCTGGACGGATTGGGCAGATCAGATACTCGGAACCGGAAGCCAGCAAAACTACCAGATAGGTATAACCGGCGGTGCCGATAAACTGAGCTACTACTTATCCACAGAATACTTTGACGAGAAAGGACTGCTGAAGAACGACAGGATGAAAAGGTATAGCGGCCGCCTGAATGTAGGCTACGATGTATCAGATAAACTGAAGGTGAGCACCAACCTGATGTATACCTACCGCGACCGTGATTTGAGACGCGACCCTTTGAACCAGGCGAACAAGATGAGCCCGCTCGGCAGACCGTATGATGAGGCGGGCAACTTCCTTCCCTTTCCTGTAGGAGATGCTTCCACGATGAACCCACTGGTGGACGAGCAGCCTGGCGCCTTCGAGAACAATGAGCTCAACAAGCGCTTTTTCGGTAATCTCTCTGTAGACTATACCCCTATCAAGGACTTGATTCTCACCTCCCGCTTCGGTGTGGACCAGTACAGCAACCGTAACGGGCTCTACTCGGGCACCAATACCATCGAGACCGGCGCTAATGGCCAATCGCTGGCAACAGCGCAGCTGGCCAATTTCTCGAGACTGACATGGGAGAACTTTGCCAACTACACCAAGACGCTTTCTGAGAACCACGAACTATCGGCGATGCTCGGTACTAGCATCTGGAGCGAGAACTACGAGGCTTTTTCTACTGAGGGACGTAACCTGCTGTCTTCCACTTTTCTCTTTTACAACCTAGGTGCCACCCAATCATCTTACCGATTAGGCAGTCAATTGCAGGAGGAGAGCCTGATGTCTTACTTTGGTCGCCTGAATTACAAGCTCCTCAATAAATATCTCTTCACTTTTGTGATGCGGGCTGACGGAGCCTCTGTGCTGGCCGATGGTAATAAATGGGATTATTTTCCTTCGGCATCGGTGGGTTGGTTACTGAAAGAAGAAAGCTTTTTGCAGAACGTGAACGCGGTGTCTGATTTGAAGCTGCGTTTGAGCTATGGACTCTCCGGCAACAGTTCAGTCGAAGCCTATCAGACGAAAGGCAGCCTGGGCAAGTCCACCTATGCGTTTGATCAGGGCAGTACCGAGGCACCTGCTTTCGGGTTTTATCCTGCCACACTGGCCACTCCTGCCCTGGGTTGGGAGACAACCGCGACAGCCAACGCAGGACTGGATTTCGGCTTGTTCAACAACCGGATTGTTGGTACACTGGATGTATACCAGCAGGATACCCGCGATTTGCTTCTTCCGAGAGCGCTTCCTACCTCTACAGGCTTCGAAAGGGTGATATACAACGTGGGCAAGACCCGTAACCGGGGCGTGGAATTACAAGTGGGCACCGTGAACGTGGACCAGCCCAACGGCTTCAGGTGGTCATCTGACTTCAGCTTCGCCAGAAACAAGCAAGAGGTGAGGGAACTGGCCGAAGGCGCGGAAAGAGACCTGACACTTGGGGATTATGGCCTGTTTGTAGGGCATCCGATAAACGTTTTCTACGATTATGAGAAAATAGGCATCTGGCAACTGGGAGAGGAAGATGCAGCGGCCCAAAACCAGCAGAAGCCGGGAGATATCAAGGTGAAGGACCAGAACAAAGACGGAATTATCACCCCAGAAGACAGGGTGGTGATTGGAAATGAGACACCTGACTGGACCTTGGGTGTGACGAACAGACTGGGATACAAAGGCCTGGAGCTTTCCTTTATGGTATACGCCCGCATTGGCCACACCATCCTCAGCGAGGCGGCCGGTTCCTATAAAATAGACGCGCTGGAAAACGGACCAGTGGTGGATTACTGGACACCGGAGAACCCGACCAATGCCTACCCAAGACCAAACGCAGGCACGAGCCGCGCCAGCACGCGCTACTATACCACCCTCCAATATGTGGATGGTTCATTTGTAAAACTAAGAGACGTCACCCTGGCTTATAATTTCCCTCAAGGTATAGCAGATAAACTAAAGCTTTCTAATCTGCGGGTATACGCAACGGCTAAGAACTACTTTATCCTGATGAGTGATATAGCGCCTTATGACCCGGAGCGTTTGGGAGCCCTAAGCTTCCCGATGACGAGACAAATGGTATTTGGCCTCAATGTTTCATTCTAAGAAGTGAAGAACATTTTAAATCTGCAATCATGAAAAAGATATTCTATAGCATACTTGTTCCTGTTCTTCTGTTAGGGTCGGTTTCCTGCGAATCTTTCCTGGACGAAGAAAACAAATCGGGTCTTACCTCTGAAGCTTACTACAAAACAGCAGAGGGTGCAGAAAGCCTGGTGAACTCCCTGTATACGCCCATGCGCTTCTGGTATGGTAAGGAGAATGGTATAGCGCTGACAGAAACTGGCACCGACATTTTCACCCGTGGAAATGGTATGGAAAATCCGCCGGTGGCACTCTATAATTCAGACCTGTCTGGTGCTAACGCGCCGATCAACTTTTACTGGACCCGCTTTTACTCTGCAGTTAATGCCTGCAATGCCGCTGTAAAAAGAATCCCGGAGTCTGCCTTGGCCGAGAACCTGAAGACAACCAGGCTGGCAGAAGCCCGTTTTCTGAGAGCGTTTTACCTCTGGCATATTGTAGAGACATGGGGCGGCGTGCACCTGACAACGGAAGAATCTATTGGGTTGGTAACAACGGCTAACCGGACTCCGGTCGAAGCTTTCTACAACCAGATATTTGAGGATCTGCAGTTTGCCGCCGATAACCTGGCGCCAACCAACTCGCAATACGGTCGCGTGACAAAACCCGCGGCAGAGGCCTTTATGGCACGCATGCACCTCTACCGCAAAAACTATCCGGAAGCGGCGCGCCTGGCCAAGAAGGTGATCAGCGACTACAGCTTCAGCCTGGTACCAAACTATGCCAATCTCTGGAGCATCAGCAATGTCAAAAACTCAGAGATCGTGTGGCATGTCAACTTTACTGCTGACCTGATCCTGAACCGGGAGTTTGATGGCCCGACGGCCAGCACCAGCGATGATATCCTGCTGCGTGACGGCGGTAACAATGCGCACCTGTTCTTCCTGATGACCTATGATCAGGTAGCAGGTATGCAGCGTGATATGCGCTATGGACGTCCGTTTGCACGCTTCATGCCGACAGCCCATTTACTCGACTTGTTTGATGAGACCAGGGATGCCCGTTTTGATGCTACTTTCGAAACTGTATGGTATGCCAACAAGCCTGGCACCTATAAGAAAACGCTGTCAAACGGGAGTGAGGTGAATGTGACTTTTGCAGCAGGTGATACGGCTATCTTTGCAAGCAAGCATATAATATCAAACGCCCGGAAGGATGGCAGGAAGTATACGATCATCGATAGAAGCAGAACCTACAATGTAAATGCCGGTGATGCGCCTGTTGTGCGTGACAGGTATATGTCGCTGAAGAAGTTTCTGGAACCAAACCGCCTGACCATTTCTCAGCAGCAGGGCCAGCGCGATGCCTTTGTTATTCGTCTTGCCGAGTTATACCTGATTGCCGCCGAAGCAGAAATGATGCAGGGAAATACCGGAGAAGCTGTAAATTACATCAACACTGTTCGCAGAAGGGCCGCATTGCCGGGCAAGCAGGCAGAGATGGAGATTACGGCAGACCAACTCAACATCGAATTTATACTGGATGAGCGGGCACGCGAGTTTGCCGGAGAGCAACAGCGCTGGTTCGACCTGAAACGCACGGATAAACTGATAGAGCGGGTGAAGAAGTTTAATCCGGATGCTGCGCCGAACATACAGCCTTTCCATATGCTCCGGCCAATTCCGCAGGCCCAGCTGGATGCGGTTTCTAACCCGGGCGAGTTCAAACAGAACGAAGGATACAACTAGCCGGTCCGGAGGGGGAGGTAGTAATCTTCCCCTCAGATCAGCTATTTAAGTGAAGATAATCTAAGGAAATACCTTTTTACCAAACTTATGAATATTGCAAAATATACCTTGCCTGTACTGCTGGCCTTAGCCACTGCCTGTAGCTCAGGCGGATCGGCAACTGAAGACACCGCGCAGACCCAGACCGTTGCCGCTGAAAAGCCATGGTCTGTGTGGATGGCAGATTCTGATATCAAACGAAATCCGGAGGGGTGGATGATTGATTTCAAAGAAAAGCCGAAATGGGACTATACGCAAGGCTTATTTGCCAGTGCCATCGAGCAGGTATGGGAGAAAACAGGTGATGAGAAGTACCTGACCTACATCAAGGCTTTTGCGGACACCATGATCAGCGAAGACGGCACGATCATGACCTACAAGAAGATGGACTATAACATCGACCGTGTGAATCCGGGTAAGTTCCTGATGGAGCTCTATAAAGAGACAGGCGACAACAAGTATAAACTGGCTGTGGAGGAACTGCGCGACCAGATGCGTACCCACCCCCGCACCAAAGAGGGAGGCTTCTGGCATAAGAAAATTTATCCACACCAGATGTGGTTGGATGGCCTGTACATGGCTTCACCGTTTCTGGCGCAGTATGCAGTGGAGTTCAACGAGCCTGCCATTTTTGACGACGTGGCCAATCAAATCGTTTTAATAGACAAGTATACCTGGAATAGTGAGAAAGGCCTCTGGCACCATGGCTGGGACGAGAGCCGTGAGCAAAAGTGGGCTGATTCGGAGACTGGTAAATCGCCACATGTATGGGGACGTGCCATGGGCTGGTATGCGATGGCGTTGGTAGATGTGCTGGACTTCTTCCCGAAAGACCACCCCAGGAGGCACGAAATACTGCAGATAACCCAGAAGATGGCAGGTGCTCTGGAACAGTACCAGGACAAGAACACCGGACTTTGGTACCAGGTAGTAGACCAGGGCGACAAAGAAGGAAATTACCTGGAAGGCTCGGCATCCAGCATGTATACTTACTTTTTGGTAAAGGCCGCGAAAAACGGACACATTGATCAGAAGTACATGCAGGTGGCACAGAAAGGGTATGATGGTATACTCAATAACCTGATCCAGAAGAACGAGGATGGCACGATCAGCATCACGAATGTGTGTGCTGTGGCTGGGCTCGGCGGTACGCCTTACCGTGATGGCACTTATGAGTACTACATCAACGAGGAGCGCCGGAACGATGACCCCAAAGCGGTAGCGCCTTTTATCATGGCTTCGCTTGAGTTTGAAGAGCTGAACCAGTCAAAAGTATCTGCAAAGTAATCCGAAACCATGCTTACAATTACCAGGTATACCGCCCTTCTTACGCTGCTGTTCTGCCTTTTCCTGGTGCAGGCGCAGGCGCAGAAGCAGCATGACTTTGTGGTGGCGCAGGACGGTAGCGGTGACTTTAAATCAGTGCAGGAAGCTATCGATGCAGTACCGGATTTTCGAAAAAACACCACGACCATCTACATCAAAAAAGGCGTGTACAAAGAGAAATTGGTGCTGCCGACTTCCAAGACCATGGTGAAACTAGTGGGGGAGAATGTGCAGCACACGGTACTTACCTACGATGATTACGCCTCCAAAAAGAACCGCTTCGGCGAAGAGATGGGCACTACCGGCTCCACCAGCTTCTTTATTTTTGGAGATGATTTCTCTGCCGAGAATATCACCTTCGAAAACTCTGCTGGTCCGGTAGGGCAGGCAGTCGCGGTGCGCATTGACGGTGACCGGGTGATGTTCACCAACTGCCGTTTTCTGGGTAACCAGGACACGCTATACCCGCACGGCGAGAAAAGCCGGCAGTATTACAAGAACTGTTACATCGAAGGCACGACCGATTTTATCTTTGGTTGGTCCACGGCTGTGTTTGAGAACTGCGAGATTTACAGCAAAAAAGGCGGCAGTTACGTGACGGCCGCCTCTACACTGGAAGGTGCACCTTACGGCTTTGTGTTCCTCAACTGCCGCCTTACCGGCGACGCTCCGAAAGACTCTTACTACCTCGGTCGTCCCTGGAGGCCACATGCCAAAACGGTGTTCATCAACAGCTACCTTGGTCCGCATATCAAGCCCGAAGGCTGGCACAACTGGAACAAGCCAGAGGCGGAGCAGACGACTTTTTATGCCGAGTATAAGTCCAAAGGGCCGGGTGCCAAGGCAGGCAAGCGGGTCAAGTGGGCGCACCAACTCAGCAACAATCAACTCGACGATTATACCTTAGAGAAAATATTCGACGGCTGGATACCGGGAGAAAGACCAGAAACAGCCAGTAAATAGATTTTTCACCTTTTTGAAACACGATTGCCATGACTCAGAAACCTGTACTTTACGCTGCCGTTTGCTTTTCATTTCTGCTCAGTTCCTGTTCAGGATTCGCGCAGCAGGACAATACAACCGCGACAGCAGAGACAATACAGTCAACACTAACTCCGGTTTCGGAGGTATGGGTGGCTGATTTGGGAGATGGCAGGTATAAGAACCCGATCCTGCATGCCGACTACTCTGACCCGGATGTGGTGCAGGTGGGCAAAGATTACTACATGACCTCTTCCAGCTTTAATGCTATACCTGGGTTGCAGATTCTGCACTCCAAAGACCTCGTGAACTGGAGCATCATCGGTTACGCACTGGACCGCAACACGCCATATGATCATTTCTCCAGGCCACAGCACGGCAATGGGGTATGGGCACCTTCCATCCGCCACCACAACGGGGAATTCTACATCTACTGGGGCGATCCGGATTTTGGTGTTTACATGGTGAAGACCAAAGACCCGGCCGGACAATGGGAGAAGCCGGTACTGGTGAAGGAAGGTAGAGGCCTGATCGATGCTTGTCCGTTTTGGGATGAAGATGGTAAGGCCTACCTAGTGCACGGCTGGGCCGGAAGCCGCGCAGGTATAAAAAGCATCCTCACATTGAACGAAATGAGCCCAGATGGTACGAAGGTGCTGGACGAAGGCATGATGGTATTTGATGGGCATGATGCGCACCCAACCGTCGAGGGGCCTAAGTTTTACAAGCGCAACGGTTACTACTACATTTTTGCGCCGGCAGGAGGTGTGTCGACGGGTTGGCAACTGGTGCTGCGCTCTAAAAACGTGTATGGCCCTTACGAAGAGAAGATTGTGATGGACCAGGGCAGTACACCGGTAAACGGTCCGCACCAGGGTGCCTGGGTTGGGACTACGACAGGAGAGGACTGGTTCATACATTTTCAGGATATAGAGGCGTACGGCCGCGTGGTGCATCTGAACCCGGTGAAGTGGGTGAATGACTGGCCGGTGATAGGTAGTGACAAAAACGGTGATGGAAAAGGTGAGCCGGTACTGACTTACCAGAAGCCAAACGTAGGCAAGGTATACCCGGTAGCCACTCCGCTGGAATCAGACGAATTTGACGGCCATACCTTGGGCCTGCAGTGGCAGTGGCATGCCAACCCAAAATCAACCTGGGCTTTCCCGACGGGTACCAAAGGTCAGTTGCGACTGTTCACGGAGCAGCTGCCAGAAGACTTCAAAAACTACTGGGACGTACCGAACCTCCTGCTGCAGAAGTTTCCGGCAGAAACGTTTACGACCACTACCAAGCTCAAATTCACACCAAATCCGAAACTACAGGACGAGCGCACTGGCCTGATCGTGATGGGCGAAGATTATGCCTATGTATCGCTGGTGAGCAAGCCCGATGGGCTATACCTGACTTACAACACCGCTACTAAAGCCCATCAAGGAACCCCTGAGAAAGAAGAAGTACTCGGCAAGCTGAATGGCAAAGAGGTATACTTCCGGGTGAGTGTGAGCAAAGATGCCAAGTGCCAGTTTAGCTACAGCGAGGACGGCACAGCTTTCAAAACGGTGGGCGCGACCTTTACAGCTGTACCAGGCCGCTGGATAGGCGCTAAGGTAGGCTTGTTTGCCACCCGCCCAGGCAAAACCAACGACTCCGGCTTTGCCGATGTGGACTGGTTTCGAATCACCCCTAACACGACTAAAATTTCTGTAAGAGACTAAAGCTGAAGATATGATTACGAAGAAGTTCTTGAAACACCGCTTGTTCCTGCTGGCAGGTATAGCTGGCACCCTGCAGTTCGGCTGCCAGCAACAACCAGCCGCTACGGCCACTGCAAATAACCCTGCAACTGCCCCTGTGGCAGCAACAGCCAGTACTGCCAACTACGATTGGGTATACGAAGGCATCGAGTTTGATATGCCACGTGTGCAGGAGCCGACTTTTGGCAACTACCGCGTTAGTATCACCGATTTTGGGGCCGTAAGCGATGGCCTCACCAAAAACACAGCTGCCTTTGAAAGAGCTATTGCCGATGTATCTGCTAAAGGCGGTGGCACTGTGGTTATACCGCGTGGGATGTGGTATACAGGCCCTATTATCATGAAAAGCAATATCAACTTGCACGCAGAAGAAGGTGCGCTTGTACTGTTCAGCAAAGATTTCGACGATTATCCGCTTGTGAAAACCAGCTTCGAAGGACTCAATACTTACCGTTGTCAGTCACCGATTTCAGGTATTAACCTAGAGAACATAGCCATCACCGGCAAGGGTGTGTTTGACGGAAACGGTGATGCCTGGCGCCCTGTGAAGAAAGGTAAAATGACAGAATCGCAGTGGAAGAACCTGGTGAAATCGGGTGGTGTGCTGAGCGATGACGGCAAGGTATGGTACCCATCCGAAAGCTCGAAACGCGGTGATACGAAAGACAACTTCAATGTGCCGATCCACTTCACCAAGAAGGAGCAATTTGAGCCCGTGAAAGATTTTATGCGTCCGGTGCTCCTGAGTATCGTGAACAGTAAAAAAGTAATGCTCGACGGTCCGACTTTTCAGAATTCTCCGGCCTGGAACCTGCACCCGCTGATGTGCGAGGACGTGACCATCCGCAACCTGACCGTGCGCAACCCCTGGTACTCGCAGAACGGCGATGGCCTGGACCTGGAGTCCTGCAAGAATGCTGTGGTGTATAATAACACGTTCGATGTAGGTGATGACGCCATTTGCTTCAAATCCGGTAAAGACAAAGACGGACGCGATCGCGGCCTACCAACCGAAAACGTGATCGTGAAAAACAACGTGGTTTACCATGGCCATGGGGGCTTCGTGGTGGGTAGCGAGATGTCTGGCGGCGTAAGGAACGTGCACGTGTCGAACTGTACTTTCATTGGTACTGATATCGGACTGCGCTTCAAAAGCACACGCGGACGTGGCGGCGTGGTGGAAAATATCTGGATCTCCAACATCGACATGATCAATATCCCGACACAGGCCATCAGCTTTAACCTGTTTTACGGCGGTAATTCACCGGTAATGGATGCTGAACAAGGCGATGCCAAGAAGGAAGAAAAACTGGAACCTGTAACTGAAGAAACGCCTGCTTTCCGAAACATTTATATGAAAAATATCAACGTGGCGGGTGCTGACCAGGCACTGGCTCTGCAGGGTTTGCCAGAGATGAACCTGCAGAACGTGAATATTGAGAACTCCATACTGAAAGCGAAAAAAGGTATAACCGCTGTTGACTCCGATGGCATTGTGCTTAAAAATGTGAAAGTGGAAACCGAGCAAGGTCCGGCCCTGACCATTTACAACAGCAAAAACATCGATATCACTGGCTTTAGCTACAACGAGGGTAAAGAGCCCGTGGTAAAGGTGCTGGGACCTAAAACAGAGAAGGTGCGCCTGGAGAAAAAAGACTTTAACAACGCCACCAAGCAGGTTTCGAAAGGCAAAGACCTGACTGGTACGGCACTCAATATTGAGTAATAAGAACTTTCATTTGAAACACTAAGCATGGTCACTCTAGGGCCATGCTTTTTTATCTTTTTACAACAAAACTGTTATACCTGAAGCAAACCCATTATGCAAAAAATAGCTTTCGGACTTGCGGCCATAGTACTAAGTATCGTGCTGGTGGCTTTTGTACCCTTCAAGAAAAAAACTGTAACGGTATACCTGATCGGCGACTCTACCGTGGCAGACTACACCGGCGACTATGACGATAAAGATTACATGACCACCCGCTATCCGGTGGCCGGCTGGGGACAGGTGTTTCAGCCTTTCATGCGGCCTGATAGCCTGCGCAAGCTCAGGCACCTGATCAAAGCCGACAGTGTGATTGTAGCCGATAAAGCCCGGGGAGGGCGTAGTACACGCACTTTTTTTGAAGAAGGACGCTGGGCAGAGGTATACCGGTCGCTGCAGAAAAACGACCTGGTGCTGATGCAGTTTGGCCACAACGATGCAGCAGAAAACAAACCCGAGCGCTATACCAATGTTACCGCCTACAAAGAGTACCTGCGCCTGTTCGTGCACCAGACCCGCGAGAAAGGCGCCATACCTATCCTGCTGACGCCCGTGAACCGCAATTACCCCTGGAAAGACGGCAAACTGAGCAATGTACATGGGGACTATCCGCAAGCAGTAAAGGATGTAGCCAAAGAGCTGAACGTGCAACTGATCGACCTAACGCAGCTATCCATTGATGCCTTCACAGCCAAAGGACAGGACTATGTGACAGACAATTATTTCATGAACCTGCCTGCCGGCAAGTATACAGCCTACCCGGATGGTCAGAAAGACAACACACATTTTCAGCCGGAGGGAGCAACAGCGGTGGCGCAGCTAGTGTTTCAAGGTATGCAGGAGCTGAAGGAGACGAAAGCAGCAGCTAAGAAATAGCGCAACTGCACCCCAGCTCTCAGAAATAACACCTGCGGCATACTGCATGGGCACATTCACCTATAAAACCCGGACAATATGAACATCAGACGATATTTTCTCTGGCTCTTTCTTTCTCTTTGGATTGGTGTAGGCAGCGCTTCAGCCCAAAAAGAGGCCAGCATATACCACAAGCTATGGTATAAACAACCTGCCATCAACTGGAACGAGGCACTGCCGCTTGGGAACGGTCGTCTGGGTGCCATGGTGTTCGGCCAGCCGGCCCGGGAACAGTTGCAGCTGAACGAGGAAACAGTTTGGGCCGGAGAGCCGGGTAATAATGTGTTGCCCGCCCTGAACAGCGCGTTACCCGAAATCAGAGCCCTAATTGCCGCAGGAAAGCATAAAGAAGCGCAGGACCTGGCCATGGAAAAATTACCGCGTCAACCTGCTGCTGATAACAATTATGGCATGCCCTATCAGCCTGTCGGCAACCTGTTTATTTCTTTTCCGGGGCACGAGCAAGCCACAGACTATTACCGCGATCTGGACATTCAACAAGCCATCGCAACGGTTTCCTATAAAGTAAACGGCATTACCTTCAGGCGCGAAATGTTTTCGTCCTTTACCGACGATGTTGTGGTGGTGCGCCTGACAGCCGACAAGTCTAAAAGCATAAACTTTACCCTTTCGGCCGATAGTCCCCACAATAATTACAAGATCAGAACACAAGGTAACCGGCTGGTAATGAGTGGAGTTGCGGGTGATGTGGACAACAAAGAGGGCAAGGTGAAATTCCAGACACTTGTGCAGCCTGAAACAGAGGGAGGCAAGATCACCAGCACACAGGAGGGGATACAGGTAAGCGGAGCCAATGCGGCCACAATCTATATCTCTATCGGGACGAACTTCAAAAACTACAGAGACCTGAGTGGCGACGGCGAGGCAAAAGCAGCAACTCTGCTGGCCGGTGCCGTTAAAAAGAAGTATAAGAAAGCAAAGACGGAGCACACGGCTTTCTTCAGAAATTACTACGACCGTGCATCTCTTGACCTGGGTACGACAGCGGATGTGCAGAAACCGACCGATGAACGCTTGGCTGCCTTCGCCCGTTCGAACGATCCCCATCTGGCGGCACTGTATTTTCAGTTCGGTCGCTACCTGCTTATCTCCAGCTCACAGCCGGGTACACAACCCGCTAACCTGCAGGGTATCTGGAACGATAAAATCGCCCCGCCCTGGGACAGCAAGTATACCGTCAACATCAACACCGAAATGAACTACTGGCCCGCAGAGGTAACCAACCTTTCGGAAATGCACGGCCCCTTATTCAGCATGCTGAAAGACTTGTCGGAATCGGGCAGGGAGAGCGCATCTAAAATGTATGGTGCCCGAGGCTGGATGATGCACCACAACACGGACATTTGGCGGATAACCGGCCCGATAGATGGTGCCTTTTATGGCATGTGGCCGATGGGAGGCGCCTGGCTGACGCAGCATTTGTGGCAGCACTACCTCTATACCGGCAATCAGGCATTCTTGAAAGAGGTATACCCGGTGCTGAAAGGATCAGCCATGTTTTATGCGGATGTGCTGCAGGAGGAGCCCACAAACAAATGGCTCGTGGTGAGCCCATCTATGTCGCCGGAGAACAAACACCAGAGCGGTGTGTCTATCTCCGCAGGCACCACCATGGACAACCAGCTTATCTTCGATCTTTTCAGCAATGTGATCAGGACGTCTGAAGTGCTGAAGATAGATCAGGCGTTTGCCGACTCGCTACGCACCATGCGCAACAGGCTGCCACCGATGCAGATCGGGCAGCACAACCAGTTGCAGGAGTGGCTGCAGGACCTGGACAGAAAAGATGACAAGCACCGTCACGTTTCCCATCTTTACGGCCTGTTCCCAAGCAACCAGGTTTCGCCTTATCGTCATCCCCAGTTGTTCGAGGCTGCTAAAAACGCACTAATTTACCGCGGCGATAAATCCACGGGCTGGTCTATGGGTTGGAAAGTGAACCTGTGGGCAAGGCTGCTCGATGGCAATCGCGCCTACAAACTGATACAGGACCAGCTGACGCCTGCCGGAACGGAAGGCAAAGGCGAGAGTGGCGGCACTTATCCGAACCTGTTCGACGCGCACCCGCCTTTCCAGATCGACGGTAATTTTGGCTGCACGGCAGGTATAGCCGAGATGTTGCTTCAGAGCCATGATGGGGCGCTGCATGTGCTTCCGGCGCTGCCCGATGTGTGGCAAAACGGCGAGGTAAAAGGACTGGTAGCGAGAGGTGGCTTTGTGATTGACATGGCTTGGGAGGCAGGAAAAGTAAAAACGCTGAAAATTCACTCGAAGCTAGGCGGCAACTGCCGCATCAGAACAAGTGACCTGTTGCAACTTGCCGGTAAGGGTAGCCTGAAAGAAGCTGCCGGTGAAAATACCAATTTCTTTTACCGGCAAGCGACCATTAAAGAACCATTGGTGTCAGACAAAGCGCAAGTGCAGGCGTCAGGTATAGCCGATGTGCTGGAGTTCGATCTGGCAACTGAAAAAGGTAAAACCTATTTGTTGAAGTTAAACTAAGGTATAGCCTCAACTTTGGGTACAGGTATACCGACTTAAGCGTAGCAAGTGAAGGGAGAAGTACAGAAAATAAGCAACGTATGTAGGCGAGCAGCAAAGGTATACCTATGGCTGATGCTAATGGCTACTACGGCCGTGGCGCAGAAGTCGGATGTGGGCAACTTCTACCCGTTGCTCCAGTCGCACGCCAGTGAAAATAACAGCAGCCTTTCGTTCCTGAACAGCAAACACCGCAATACAGAAAAGTGGCGCAAAGAGGCAAAAAGCAAGCTGCAGGAACTGCTGGCCTATAACCCGGAGCCTGTACCGCTGCAGAGTGAGATCATCAGCACGACCAAGCGAGACGGCTATACCCAATATCTGGTTCGGTATAACGTAAGTGCTCATCAGAAAACCGAAGCCTTCCTGCTTATACCTGACAACCTGAGCAAGCCAGCACCCGCAGTAATCGCCCTGCACGACCATGGCGGATTTTACTTCTTTGGCAAAGAAAAGCACAGCCTGACTGATGATCAACCAGAAGTGCTGCAGACTTACATCGAGAACCTGTACGAAGGCCGAACCTATGCCGATGAGCTGGCTAAGAGGGGTTTTATCGTGCTTTCACCGGATGCGCCTTACTTCGGTTCCCAAAAACTGGACCCGGAGCAGGTGAGTGACGACCTGACAAAGAACTACCGCAAGCAGCTGACCGGTGACCGAAGCGAAGATATCAAAGTGTATAACAAATTTGCCAACGGGCATGAGGCAGCTATCAACAAAACAGTGCTAGCGGCGGGCACTACCTGGCTGGGCATGATCGTGCAAAGCGACAGGGTAGCGATCGACTACTTGCTGTCGCGGCCGGAGGTGGACCCTGAACGGATTGGCTGCATCGGACTGTCGCTCGGCGGCTTGCGCAGCACGTATCTTTTCGGACTTGATGCCCGGGTGAAGACAGGTATAGTGGCCGCTTTTTCCACTACTTTTGAGCACATGCTGCGCAATCATACCCGCCATACCTGGATGATGTACGTGCCCCGCCAAAACCTGTACCTTGATCTGCCGGACGTGGCTTCGCTCAATGCGCCGCGCCCGCTTTTGGTCATGAACTGCAAGCAAGATAAGTTGTTTAATCCGGCAGGTATGGAAGCCGCTGAGCATAAACTGACAGCCATCTATGATAAGATGAAAGCAACTGATAAATTCAAATGCAATTACTATGACGTGCCCCATTCCATGACCATCGCCATGCAGGAAGATGCTTTTGAATGGCTGGAGAAGTGGCTGAAATAAATACAAACAAAGAATACCTTTATGAAATTAGAACACTTTGCCCTAAATGTAGAAGACCCGGTAGCCATGGCGGCCTGGTATGTGAAGCATTTAGGTATGACAATTGTGCGGCAGATGGAGCAGGCACCTTTTATGACTTTCCTGGCTGATGACAGCGGCCGGGTCATGATCGAAATATACCTGAACCCTGCTGACGAAGTACCGCCTTACCGTGACATGAATCCGCTGTTGATACACCTGGCTTTTGTGTCAGAAGATCCGGCTGTTGATAAAAACCGGCTGATGGCAGCCGGAGCCACACTTGCCTCGGAGCAGCACCTGGAGGACGGCTCGCATTTGGTCATGCTGCGTGATCCCTGGGGACTTGCGGTGCAGCTTTGCAAAAGGGGAAAACCCATGTTAGCGGAAACTGAAAAAAATAGCCACTATACCTGGTCGCGAGCAATGCTTAATGCTTCTTTCTGAGATTTTTGTATCTTTTCCCTGACACCTTACTTACCTCTATGAAACTGATACTCCTCATAACTTCCATACTTCTGATCACGCTCGTTCCGCAGCAGCAGCCAAAGCAGCCCATTAAGGTATACCTGATCGGCGACTCTACCATTTCCATTAAAGATACGAAAGCCTACCCGGAGACAGGGTGGGGGATGCCTTTTGTGCATTTCTTCGATAGCAGTGTAACCGTGGATAATCGGGCGAAAAACGGTCGCAGCACCCGTACTTTTATAGAGGAGGGCCTGTGGCAACCTGTAGCCGATAACCTGCAGGCCGGCGATTATGTGTTCATCCAGTTCGGGCACAATGACGAAGTAGAGACGAAAAAAAGCTATACCCCTAAAGACCAGTACCGGGCAAATCTGATCCGCTTTGTACAGGAATCCAGAAAACAGCAGGCGATACCTGTACTACTCACTCCCGTTGCCCGTCGGCAGTTCGACGAAGCGGGTAAGATAGTGGGTACACACGATACTTATGCCGCCATTGTGCGGGAGGTAGCCAAATCACAAAATGTGCCGCTTATTGACCTTGACCGCCAAAGCCAGCAACTGTTGCAGCGCCTGGGTATGGAAGGCTCGAAGCACCTATACCTGCAACTGGCACCGGGCGAGCACCCCAATTATCCTGACGGCAAGGACGATAACACGCACTTTAACGAGTATGGCGCACGGCTGATGGCGCAGTTAGTACTTGCAGGCATCAAAGAAAACAAACTCCCACTGGCAGATAAGGTTGTGAAAAAATGAAAGCTGCCCACAACAAAAGAAACACAAGGTATAACCCAGGTATAGCCGCGGCTTTGTTAGGATTGCTTGCGCTCGCTTGTGTGGCGTGCGTACCCCAAAAGCCCCTGCCCAGAGAGGCATTGATGCATGTCTGGCAGCTGCATACGCTGGAAGAAATAGGAGGGCATGTGCCCGAGGTATGGGGCGCCCCCCGCGTAGTGGCTGCTGATAAAGGGCGCAAGTCAGTCGCTTTTGACGGCGAACAGGATGGATTGCGCGTGCCTGCCAACCCCATAGCAGGAGCCAGGGCTTTCGAGATAGAAGTGGTGTTTAAGCCTGCTGCGGCCTACCCTGCAAATGTGGAGCAACGTTTTCTGCACATTCAGGAGCCCGACAACCCCGACCGGCGCATCCTCATCGAGTTGCGATTGAACAACAAACAGCAATGGTATGCCGACTTCTTTATGCGCACCGAAAAGGCCAGCCTCACCCTGCTCGACTCAACTAAAACACATCCTGTTAATGAATGGGCTACTATTAAACTGCGTTACAAAGACGGCGTACTCTCGGGTTTTGTGAACGGAAAGGAAGAAGTATCCGGGGCCATCGAGTACCTGCCCATCGCCGATAGCGCCTATACCTCCATTGGTACCCGCATGGACAAAAGGTCCTGGTTTAAGGGTGCTATACGGGAAGTTTGGTTCAGAACAGAATAAATAGGTCAGGCCAGCCCTTCGCAAGGAAGAACTGGCCTTTTCACCAATTAAACAAACTCAAGTATTATCTATTTCGGGCAGAAGTCTTATAGCGACACGCCGCGTTTCCAGGGAATAAAGTCATCCTGACCCAGTAGTTGCGCTTTTGTGATGCTTTTGCCGCTCGCTACTTCTATGATGTAATCCAGCATGGCCTCGCCCATTTCTTCAATGGTTTTCTCGCCTGCTATTACAGGGCCTGTATCTACGTCAATAATATCGGGCATGCGCTCAGCCAGTTTTGTGTTTGATGATACCTTGATGACAGGTGTGATCGGGTTGCCTGTGGGCGTGCCCAGTCCTGTTGTAAACAGCATCATATTGGCGCCGGAACCTGCCATGGCTGTGGTGCTCTCTACGTCGTTGCCGGGTGTGCAGAGCAGGTTCAGGCCTGGTTGCACAACATACTCGCCATAGTCAAGCACATCTGCCACTGGCGAAGTACCCCCTTTTTTAGCCGCGCCCGCCGATTTAATGGCATCTGTAATCAGGCCGTCTTTGATGTTGCCTGGGCTCGGGTTCATGTCAAAACCTGAACCAACAGCTTCAGCAGCATGGGCGTATGCGCGCATCAGGTGCACGAAGCGGTCGGCGGTTTTGTCGTCAACGCAGCGGTTAATTATTTCCTGCTCTACGCCGCACAGCTCCGGAAACTCAGATAGTATTGACTTGCCGCCCAGCGCCACTATAAGGTCCGACACGTGGCCAATGGCCGGGTTGGCCGAGATGCCCGAGAAACCGTCAGAACCGCCGCACTCCATGCCGATGACCAGTTTACTAAGTGGTGCAGGCTCGCGGGTTTGTTTGTTGGCTTCTACCAGCGCCAGGAACGTCTGGCGGATGGCCTGCGTGAGTAATTGCTGCTCGGTACCTTCTTTTTGCTGCTCCAGAATGATGAGTGGTTTGGAGAAGTTCGGGTTAAGCGCCTTGATGCGTTCTTCCAGAATCGGTACCTGGGCGTTCTGGCATCCGAGGCTCAGAACGGTGGCGCCTGCCACGTTGGGGTTGTGGATGTAGCCGGCCAGCAAGGCGCAAAGCATATCCGAATCCTGACGTATACCGCCGCAGCCGCCCTCGTGCGTCAAAAACTTAATGCCGTCGATGTTTTCAAAGACGCGGTGGCGTCCGTTGGGAGAGTTTGGCTGCAAAGGCAGCGTCGCAATTTCATCGGTTTTGCCAGCCTGGTAGAGTTCCACCATTTGCTGCACATATTCCTTGTAAAGATCCTGCTGCCCAAAGCCCAGATTCTCCATAAAGGCCTGCTTGATAGTTTCTACATTGCGGTTTTCGCAGAACACCAGCGGAATCACCAACCAATAGTTACCAGTACCCACCTGTCCGTCTGCCCGATGGAACCCCATAAACGACTTGTCTACCCACTTCGACACGTCAGGAGCTTGCCAGTCAATAGTTTTGGTCTTGCCAGTGAAGCCCGAAACCTGGTGCTTTACATTGCTTGTGGTCAGGATGCCGCCCGCAGGTATAGCCTCTGTGGCTTTCCCCACGAGTGAGCCATACATAATGATTTCCTGCCCTGCTGCCAGCGGCTGCTCCGCAAACTTATGTTTGGCAGGTATATTCGCTACTATTCCGATCTGCTTTCCATTAAATTCTACCACATCGCCTTCCCGCAAGTCGGTGAGGGCCACGAGTACATTGTCTTCCGGATGAATTTTTAATGTGTTGTGTGCCATGCTGGTTCAATTAGTTCTGTGCAATCGATTGCGCATTAGGACAAGTATACAAACTAAATTGGTAAAATGAAAATTTATACCTGCTGATAAGGTATAAATTTCAGAAAGAAATAAGGCAACCAGGTAATGAGGGAATACCAAAGCGATTTATGCTCTTTGGCCTGGCAACTGCGCTTGTTGCACTCGTCGGTAGTTGTGGCAGCTTATGTAAAATGCCGCTATATGGTAGGCACAATCACTAAAATAGAAGGTATAGGAAACCTTTTTAAAATAATTGATGTATATACATTTAAAGTCTATACATTTGTTGTAGATTTGCAGCAGAGAAACATTTAAAACAATTATAAAATTAAGATTATGGCAAACGTAAGATGGTCAGTTGACCCAACGCACAGCGAAGTACAGTTTAAAGTAAAGCACCTGATGATCACAACGGTGACAGGTTATTTCGAGAAGTTCACGGTTGAAGCGGAGAGCGAAGATGAGAATTTTAACGGAGCCGGCAACATTGTATTCACAGCCGATGTGAACTCGATCAGCACCAACAACGAGCAGCGCGACACGCACCTGAAGTCAGCCGATTTTTTTGATGCCGAGAATCATGGGGAAGTACGTTTTGTGGGTACACGCTACGAAAACGTGGGCGGTAACGACTATAAACTGCATGGCGATCTGACCATCCGCAACATAACCAAGCCGGTAACAGTGAATGTAGAGTTTGGCGGTACGGTAGTAGATCCTTACGGACAGCACAAAGCTGGTTTCACACTAACAGGCAAGATCAGCCGCAAAGAGTTCGGCCTGACTTGGAATGCCGTAACCGAAGCGGGCAGCGTGGTGGTAAGCGACGAGATCAAGCTGCAGGCTGAAATACAGTTGGTAAAGCAGGCCTAAGGCTAATCCAGTTGTCCTTTCGGATAGAATGAGAGATTTGGAGTAGTAGCGTTTTGAAATCCAGATTTCTCAGGGTTTGCTCGCTTCGACCAACGTTTCGGGTGTGTTTGAAATGACATGAAATTTTTCACCTCGCGTATACCTTGTAAGCGGTTAATTTATAATACCATGAAAGACAGAATCCTAGGGCTTCACCATATCACGGCTATTGCCGATTCGGCGAAAAGCAACCTGGACTTTTATACCCAAGTACTAGGGCTGCGGCTGCTCAAAAAGACGGTCAATTTTGATGATCCCGGCACATATCACCTTTATTATGGTGATGAGGCAGGCAGTCCGGGTACCATCCTGACTTTTTTTCCATACCAGGGCGCACGCCGTGGCAAGGCCGGCACAGGTATGGCTACGCACATCGGCTACGCCGTGCCCGAAGGTAGTTTTGATTTCTGGATGAAGCGCTTCGAGGAATATGGTGTGAGCTATGGTCGCCCTGCTGAGAAGTTTGGAGAGCAGTTCCTACCATTCCAAGATCCGGACGGCTTGTTGTTGGAGTTAGTGATTCCTAAGAATGCTGACAACCGCAAGCCCTGGCAAACGGAGGAAGTGAAGGCTGACGTGGCTACGAAAGGCTTCCACAACGTAACCCTGACTTTGCAAAAAGCCGAAAAGACAGCCGCTATTCTGACCGATATATTTGGCTATACCTTGCAGGACCAGACAGGCAGCAGCTACAGGTATAGCACCGATGCGGTGGAAGGCGCCAACATCATCGATATCGTAGAAAATCCGAATGTAAGTCGTGGCGAAGGCGGCGCAGGCACCAACCACCACATTGCTTTCCGGGTAAAAGACGAGGAAGTACTAATGCGATTCCGGGAGAAAGTGGCGGGCAAGGGTTTCAGCATCACCGAAAAGATAGACCGCAATTACTTCTACTCGCTTTACTTCCGTGAGCCGGGCGGCGTGCTGTTCGAGATTGCGACAGACAACCCGGGTTTTGCGATTGACGAACCGGTAGAAGAGCTGGGTCAGAAGCTTTTGCTGCCACCGCAGTACGAGCCGCACAGGTCTAAAATTGAGTCGGTATTGCCGAGTCTGGTTTAGGCTAATAAACAGAAACTGAACGAAAGGTATAGCATGTACACACACGAAAAGCAAATTCGCACGCAGGGCAAACCGCTGTCTGAAACAGGCAAGGCACTGATCCTGATACATGGGAGAGGGGCTACGGCAGCGAGCATACTGCCGCTGGCGCAGGAACTGGGTGCCGATGATTTCACGTGCTTCGCACCGCAGGCCACAAACAACATCTGGTATCCCTACAGCTTCATGGCACCGGCAGAGCAGAACCAGCCTGCTCTTGACTCAGCTCTGGAGTTGATCGACGAAACAGTGCAAGATATACTGGCGCAAGGTATAGGAAGTAAAGACATCTACCTGTCAGGTTTCTCTCAAGGCGCCTGTCTCACAGCAGAATACGCGAGTCGACATGCACAACGCTTTGGTGGTTTGCTGATCTTCACAGGCGGCCTGATCGGGCAGGAACTGAACACAGGCAACTACAAAGGCAATTTCGAAGGTACACCTGTGCTCATCTCGACTGGCGACCCGGACCCGCATGTGCCGGTAAGCAGGGTAGACGAAACCGTGAAGCAGCTGGAAAGTATGGGCGCAATAGTGACCCGTAAGGTATACCCGGGGCGTCCGCATACCATCCTGGACGAAGAACTGGAACTAGCCAGAAAGATACTGGCTTCCTAAGATTAGAGTTTGGCTAAAATTGAAAAAAGCTGAAAGCACCGCAATGGTTCGCTTTCAGCTTTTTTTGTGAAGAAGGACTAAGCTCTGTGGGTTTGACTACAGCAATCAGTTCAATTGCCTTTGTTGAGGAGAAATTGAGAGCGATTGGCTTCCTCCTGACGCCAGGAAATTTACCGGCGACTACTTTTCTTTATGTCATCGTGAAAGGATCTTGATTCAAGGAAGGTTAAGCAGTTGTTTTAATATACCCCTGCCCCTCAAGAAGAAAATCCCTAAGGCTGCTCAATTTCCGGTATAGCTTCGTAGAAAATACCACTGGCAGGTATAGCAAGATTAACTTGCACTGAAACTATGAAACAGATCGCTTTGCCAGGTGCACCCTTGACGATTTTGTGTTTGAGCGGTCAGCGAGTTTAAAAGCGTCTTGATCTTTTTGCTTACTGGGGGTAGGGGCTCTCTATTTTTTCATTATCGAGGGCCCCTACCCCCATCAAGGAAAAAAGTGAGTGCCCACCGCACAGGCGAAGCTATAAAACAAGTTAGTGTGCTATACCTGTAGCTCTGCTACGCTAGTTACAAATTGGCCCGTTGTACAACAACATTTGTGCTAGCACTAAACTAGCGATATGACCAACTATACCTGGTAGCACAACTCGCTATACCTGCCACAGCATTTCCTGCACAAGCCTAAGCTCCTTTAATTCTGACTCTCGTAACCGAAATCCTTAAACGTCTTGGAGATATTCTCGTCGCTTGCTTTATTCTTATTGCTCCAACTGGCATCAAGCTCCAATGCAACCAAGCCTTTCAGGTTCATCAGAGCCACAAAGTCATCGACATCTTTCAGAAACTCCGGCTTGCGGCGCGACGATTTGAGCGCATATTTACGGGCGAAAACATCGCCTTTGGTCTGCAGTTCGTTGCGCTTCTCGATGATGTAATTCAGACGTTCCACCAGGTCTTTGGTAGAGCGGCCGATTACCTCTGTAGCTTCCAGCGTGCCGATGGTCATGACGGTGGTGCCGCCGATGGTTGTGATCTTTTTGCTGGTGGACGGCTCGTCTATAATTACAGGGGCCACGCCGGTTACAGCACCCATAGAGGCGTTGGCGAGCGAGCGGCCTTTTTTGCCTTTGCGGGCACGGTTATACTTTTTCTTCAGGTCCTTTTCGGTTTCCTTGAGCTGCTCCATCAAATCCCAGGCACGCACCAGTGCAGCACGGTATTCGTTGTAGAGTTTCTGGTCTTTTTCGCCTTCGTTCACGGCGTTGAGAATTGTGAAAGACACGGTGCGCTCGTCGCGTTTGTTCGATTTGTCCAGCACAAAAAAAGTCATCTCGAAAGCCACTGAGTCGAGCGGGTCGCGCACAAAGTCGTAGCCTGGCTTCCAGATAAATTCGTACTGCGAAGGCGTATTTTTAACCAGGGCCGTAGCCGGCACAGTGGTATTCGTCGAGATAAAGTTAAAAGAAGCGATATCTGCCTCACCGTTCGGATCGTAGATCTGGAACTTGATGTTCACAGTAGCGTCCTCTTTATACTCAAAGCGCTTCTGCGATGGAATCATCTGCAGGGTAGGGGGCAGGTCCTGCTGCGTTACCTCTACTTTAAAAGAACCCTTTGTCCGTGCCTTGGCAGGCTGGTCTTCTACATAAAATTCCACCGAAATAGGCTTGTTGCGCAGGCGGTTGAACTGTGTGAGCGAAGGCTTCCAGGTAAACTCTCCCTGTGCCGATAACTTAGCTCCCTCGGGCATACCGTCGGCAATGGCCACAATAACAATAGGGTCCTCGTCTTCGTCCTGCACGGCTGCCGACTCAATAGTATACGTATTTTGGGTGTTGTAGCGCACATAGAGTGGTTTCAGTTCGCCAACCACCGGGGGGCGGTTTACGTGCTCTACCTTAAAGTCCACGACCTGGCTGGTGCTCTCGTCTTTTTCGTTGCGGGCCTCAAAGATCACCTGCAAGATGCGTCCGCCACTCAGGCGATCCACAAAGTCGTAGCTTGGCGTCCAGGAAAAATAACCGAGCGAGTCGAAGACCATGCCCTCGACCTTGCCTTGCTTGATGCTATACCTGAACTCCGTGCCCGTGCCGCCAGTGGCCTGCACTTCAAACTCGAGTTGCTGCCCTTCTTTGAGCACATTCCAGCCGGGGTCAGTCGGAAATTGCAGTTTGATGGCAGAAGACCTGGAAGATTTGCCGGAGGCTGCGTCCTGGGCAATTGCTTGGCTGATAAGGAGTACCAGAAGAGAAAAAAGAAGTAGACTCTTTTTCATATAAGGTGAATTGTGCAATAGGGTGCGTAGAGAATGCTTAAACGTTCTGTTGTCCTAAATATGGGACAGGGCTGGGGCTCCGGAATAGTACTAAAGCCGCCTGGTATTACAGCGTGACCTGAGGTAGCGAATGGTGGCTGCCGTTGCAAAGTGTGTGCTGTATGGATAATGGAGTTTGAACATGCTCTTTTAGAAGCCTCTAAGTTAGCAAAGACTTCTGCCTTTATCAAAGCCGCCCCTCCGCTAAAATTTTAAGTAGCTTTTTTTGAATTAGGATCAGGAGAAATGCTTTAGAAAATTGAACTATACCTATTCTTCTGGTATGGCTCGTTTTACTTTTACCCGCTTATGGACTGCCATCTGTATTTACCTGCCTGAAGATGATCACAACACGCGAAATTTATGAAAGCGGGCAGAGCCGTGCTATACCTGCACGTTGGTTTTACGGGTTATCAAAATGTTAATTGAGAAACGTTTTTAATGCATGTTTTTGCGGATTTGATAAAATAATATGCATAAAATTTGGTATATAGAAATAATTATGAGTTAATTAGTGAAGGAAATAGCCGAAATGCGATTGCAGGCTGCATAAAGTTGCGTATTTAGTTTCTCGCCAACCCTTGCAGAAGGAGAAGGCTACCAACGTAATCAAGTTACTATGTATAACTCCATTAAAGTAAAAGTGCTGGTAAACAGTGCGCTAGCCCTGCTCCTGACAGCAGGCGCATGCAAGGCGCCGCAGCAGCAGGAAACGGCAACGGCTGCGCAGAGCGGCACAACCGCAAAACCTGATGTTGCCCAGGCTCCCATCGTGACCGGCGCCGACCAGACCGAGGCCTACCTTCCATACCTGAAAGGCAAGCGCGTCGGGATGGTGGTGAATCCGACTTCAATTATCGGTGACAAGCTGAGTGTAGACAGTTTGCATGCGCTCGGGGTGAATATAGTAAAAGTATTTGGTCCGGAGCACGGTTTCAGAGGCGATGCCAGCGCCGGCATAAAAGTAGAGGATAGCGTGGACCCTGCCACAGGTATACCTGTGGTATCGCTTTACGGCAAACGCAACAAGCCCACTAAAGAAGACCTGGCCGATGTAGACCTTATGATCTTTGATATTCAGGATGTGGGTACCCGTTTCTATACCTATACTATTACATTGCACCGTGTGATGGAAGCCTGCGCCGAAAATGGAGTAGAGCTGATGGTATTGGACAGACCTAATCCGAACGGTTTTATGGTGGACGGTCCTATTCTGGAGCCGGAAAACAAATCGGGAATCGGCATACACCCTATACCTATCGCGCATGGCCTCACGGTGGGAGAGTTTGCCCAAATGATAAATGGCGAAAAGTGGCTGGCAAATGGCGTGCAGTGCAAGCTCAACATCGTAAAGGTGAAAAATTATGACCACGACATGCCTTATACCTTACCCGTATGGCCTTCGCCTAATCTAAACACACAACAATCCATTCTGCTATACCCTTCTACCTGTCTTTTTGAAGGTACAATTTTCAATCACGGACGTGGCACGCAGTTTCCTTTCACGGTAATGGGGCATCCGGCCATGAAGGATAAATACACCTTCAGTTATACCCCTATAAGTATAAAAGGAATGGCCGAAACACCGTTGCACCAGGACCAGGTCTGCTACGGACTTGATCTGCGAAATTACGATGTCAGCACGTTCCGGGAGACTGGCAGAATTAACCTGAGCTGGATGATCGAGCTTTACCAGGCTTACCCGGATAAAGAGCGCTTCTTCGACCAGTCGCAAAGCAATCAGATCGGTAACATTGACAGACTTGCGGGCACCAAAAAGTTTAAAGAGCAGATCATCGCAGGGGCCTCAGAAGAAGAGATTCGCCAGAGCTGGGAGCCAGGGCTGAGTCAGTATAAGCAAATGCGCAAAAACTACCTGCTATACCCTTGATGCCAAAGCGCTGCCAGATTGAAACATTTCGGGACCTGATTTTTTGAATCAATAGCCGGCTCAGGATCATGTGTTCTGTCTTATGACAGGATCTGCGCCCCGGAAATGCCCCGATAACAAGGTTTGCATCTTCCTGCAGCTATTTGATCAGTGAAATGATTCTTGCCGAATTGTGCGTTTTTGGATTAATGGTATAACATCAGATATAAGCATGCGTGCAGCTTTAAAGACAGTAGGAGCGGATATTAGTCGGATGATGCTTTAAATTGAAATAATTATTTAAAAATATATAAAAAATATTTAATTTTATATGCGTGAATTTGCGTCTTTACGTATAAGTATGTGTTGCTGCTTTTTTCTTTTTTAGTTAAAATCATTGCAATAACCTGTGCGCTGTTACCCTTTTTTATTAGTTTTAATTTGAGTTTAATGTATACCCGGATAATAAGGTGTGCTTGATACTAGCTAAATTGTATTATGCAAAGTTGTTTTGCCTTAGTACAGAGCCGGCGGTCTGGAAAGAATGAGTTTTATGTTTTACCTATTAACCTATAATCAATCAACCCACAATAATCTTAACCAATAGCCACGCAGTTATGATGAAAAAATTACACTGTTACCTATGGGGGATATGTTTCCTCCTGTTTCACTTTACAGCCAATGCCCAGAGCACGACTGTAACCGGCACGGTAACTGCCGCCTCCGACAATTCCCCGCTACCAGGTGTAACGGTAGCCGTTAAAGGCCAGCCGCGTGGTACGAATACCAACACGGATGGCAAGTTCTCTATTTCGGTAGCTCCAACTGATGTACTGGTGTTCAGCTTTATAGGTATGAAGCCCGCCGAGAGACCTGTAGGTACCAACACAGTAATCAATGTGGCCATGCAGGCGAATTCTGAAAGCCTGAGCGAAGTAGTAGTAACGGCCCTTGGTATCAAGCAGGAAAAGAAAGCCCTTGGTTATGCCGTAACAGAAGTTAAAGGATCTACCGTTGCCCAGACACAGCGCGAGAACTTTGTGAACGGCCTTGCCGGTCGTGTGGCGGGTGTGGAAGTAACCACTACTTCCGGCTTGCCAGGTTCTTCGTCTTCTATCATGATTCGTGGGGTAAGCTCGCTAAGCGGTAGCAACCAGCCACTGTATGTAGTAGACGGATTACCGATCAACAACAATACCTTTAACACAGCAGGCTTCGCTTCTTCTGCAAACTCTGCCACGTCACTTGATAACCGTTCAACTGACTTTACAAACAGAGGTGCCGACATCAACCCACAGGACATCGAGAGCATCACGATCCTGAAAGGCCCGGAAGCATCTGCTCTATATGGTATTGATGCTGCTTCAGGCGCTATCGTGATCACAACCAAAAGAGGTGTGGCCGGTACCAGCCAGATAGACTACAGCAACAGCTTTAGAATAGACCGTATCACGAAATTCCCTGAAATTCAGCAGGTATACGACAGAGGTTCTGGTGGTGTATCAGACGGAACAGAGAGCATCGTTTCTTATTTTGGCGCTCCTTTCCCTGAAGGAACACAGTTCTATGATAACGTAGACAATTTCTTCCAGACAGCCTTCACACAACGTCATAACCTGTCATACTCAGGAGGTTCAGAGAAAACACAATACCGTGTTTCCAGCTCTATTACAGATCAGGAAGGTTTTGTGCCAGGTACAGACCTGACCAGGTTGAACCTGTCTTCTGCCATTACATCCAAGCTGAATAAGTATATCTCTACTGATGTGTCTTTTAGCTATACCTACTCCGACAACAACTCTGCCTTTAAAGGTGCGGGTGGTCCGTTGCTGGGCTTGCTTAACTGGCCATCTAACGATGATGCCAGCATTTACCTGACGCCATCCGGAGAAAGAAGAGTTTTCTCGACCAGCTCAAGCGAAGTGGAAAACCCGTTCTTCAACATCAACAACAACACGATTAACGACGTTAACAACCGTTATATCACAAGTGCCAGAGTGACCATTGATCCAACCTCATGGCTGAAGTTTGTTGGTAACGTTGGTTTCGACTTCTCCACCGGTAAAATTACGATGGTGCGTCACCCGCAGTCTAACTACGGTGTGTCGAGAGGCGGTATCTTCGATCAGTCGCTGGACAACTCCCGTAACTTCAACGTGCAGTATTATGCGCAGTTAAACCGCTCTTTCCTGGGTGATAAATTCCACGCAGACCTTAAAGTGGGTAGCGAGGTAAGAGACCAGAACACTTATACGCAGGCTATCACCGGCGAACGTTTCCTGGCTCCAAACCTGTACTCAATTGAGAACACAGACGGAACAACACACAGAGGCAGAAACAGACTGTACCAGAGACGCCTGGTGGGTGCTTTCGGTAACCTGACGTTGAACTACAACGACTTGTTATACCTGAACCTGACCGGCCGTAATGACTGGAGCTCTACGTTGCCAGTTGAGAGCCGCTCATTCTTCTATCCATCTGCTTCCGTGAGCTTTATCTTTACTGAACTTGCACCATTTGCAGGTATAAGAGATGTACTGTCTTATGGTAAACTGAGAGGTTCTATTGCCCAGGTTGGTAAAGACGCCAGCCCATACAGCATCCGTGCCTTCCTGGAGCCTAAGGTTACAACAGGCGGTGGTTTTGGTTACGCCTTCACCGGCCCTAGCCCGAACCTGAGACCGGAGATGACGACTTCTTACGAGTTCGGTACGGAGATGAAGTTCTTTAACGACCGTATCGGTATCGACGCGACTTACTTCAACAAGAAGTCAGTAGACCAGATCGTGCGTGACATGCGACTGAGCTATGGTACAGGTTTCGTACTGCAGGCTTTCAACGCCGGTGAGATGAAAACCGAAGGTATAGAGTTGCAGTTTAACGCAACGCCTGTCGTTTCGCAGGACTTCCAGTGGGATGTGTTGGCTAACTTCACGCACCTGTGGAGCGAATTGCTTACCCTGCCATCAGGTGTGAACGAGTTCTATTTGTCAGATACCTGGCTGTACGGAAACGTGCGTAACGGTGCAAGACCAGGTGGTCCGCTTACCACATTCACTGGTTTTGACTACGAGCGTAACGACAAAGGCGAATTGCTGATCAACCCATCAAACGGCTACCCTGTAAGAAACACAACTGATTGGGTCGTAGTAGGCGACCGTCAGCCAGACTTCACAGTTGGTCTGTCAAACAGCTTCCGTTACAAGAATTTCTCCCTTAACTTCCTGTTGGATTTCAGAAAAGGTGGAGACATCTACAATGGTACCGAGCACTTCCTGACTGCTCGTGGTCTGAGCAAGAGAACGCTCGATCGTAATGAGCCGGTTGTATTCCAGGGTGTAATGAAAGATGGTCTGGAGAACACAGACAATCCAACCCGTAACACGATCACAATCGATCCTTCCCGTGACGCGAACTTCTGGTCTACTACGTTTGGGCTTCCTGAAGTTGATTTCATCGAAAAAGACATCAACTGGGTACGTATGCGCGATATCACACTTAACTATAACCTTGGTTCAACAGCGCTGCTTAGAAACGCGAAGTTCATCAAGTCAGGTAGTGTGTTCGTGACAGCAACGGACCTGTTTATTCTGACCAACTACTCTGGCCTGGACCCTGTGGTAAATGGTAACTCTGCAGCCGTTGGCGGTAGTGGTGGTGCCGGTTTCGACTACGGTAACTTCCCAATGCCAATGGGTATTAACTTCGGTGTAAACATTGGATTTTAATTAAGGAGCAATGAAAAAGAGAGAAAAATCAATGAAGAAGATATTTTTTGCGTCTTTATTAACCGCGGGCCTGTTTGCTACAACCAGCTGCGAAAGTTACCTGGACGTAAACACCAACCCGAACGGACCGGATCAGGTAGTGGCCCCGCAATTCTATTTGCCGGCCATACAGTCCGAGCTTGCTTTGGGCGTACAGTTTGATGCGCGCTACTTAGGCAAGTATGTACAGAACTGGAACCACATCTCGGCAAACGATGTGTGGGATCAGCATGGTTTTGTTGCCAGTAGTGATGCTTCTGGTCAGCTTTGGAGAGCTATCTACTACAGCATGGGCGCCAACCTGACGGATATGATCGCGAGAGCGGAGCAGGAAGAGAAGTGGGATTTTGCAGGCGTAGGCTACGTGTTAAGAGCTTTCGGCTGGCAGATCCTGACGGATTACCACGGAGAGGTGATCGTGTCGCAGGCGTTTGAGCCAGGCAGAACCAGCTTCGATTACGATACGCAGGAAGAGATTTACGCAGAGGTAAGACGCCTGACCATGCTGGCTATCCAGAACCTGGAAAGAACAGATGGTAACGTAGCGAATTCTCAGCTGAACAGAGGAGACCTGATCTATGGTGGCGACCGTACCAAATGGCTTAAGTTTGCCTATGGTTTGCTGGCTATCAACGAGCATCACCTGAGCAACAAGGCTTCCTACAATCCTGACAAAGTGATTGAGTACGTTAACAAGTCACTGGCAAGTAACGCGGATGATGCATCTGTTCGCTTCGAAGGAGCCGTGTCGAACGATACGAATTTCTTTGGCCCGAGAAGAGGTAACCTGAACACCTTCCGTCAGTCTAAGTTCATTGTAAGCCTGCTGGATGGTACCAACCCATCGCTTCGCGACGAGGCACTTATCGGTCAGGACCCTATGGAATTATTTGCTGACCAGCACATGAACGACCCACGCTTACCGGTGATGCTGTCACAGGCTCCGGATGGCGAGTACAGAGGCGTAACTCCAACTGTAGGTGTAACAGAGTATGAGGTAGCGAAGCGTCCAAGAAACCTTTGGAACACGCCTACCGATGTGGTACCAGCCACTACTCCGAACAAATACCTGTTTGGTAACAACGAGCGCTTCCCGATCATGACTTTCTCACAGCTTCAGTTCATCAAGGCAGAGGCTGCGTTTATCAAAGGAGATAAGCAAACCGCACTGGATGCTTATACCCAGGGTGTGAAATCTCACCTTGACTTTGTGCAGCGCTACGTGGTAAATGACTCCAACACACCAGAAGACGAAGCAGCTGTTTATACCCAGAGAAGACAGGCGTATGAGGCCAGCGAAGAACTGATTCCTACCAGCCCGGCAACGTTGACATTGCAGAAGATCATGCTGCAAAAGTATATCGCGCAGTGGGGTTGGGGCTTTGTGGAGACCTGGTCTGACCTTAGAAGATATGACTATAGCGGTGAAGTGTTTACCGGCTTTGAATTGCCGAATCCACTGTATGGCCTGAACCAGGGCCAGCCAGCACAGCGCTTCAGACCGAGATATAACTCTGAGTATATGTGGAATGTTAGTGCATTGGAAAAAGTAGGCGGTCTTAACCAGGATTACCATACTTATGAGATGTGGTTCACTAAAGAATAAGCAGAAATTAAGATGAAGAATTTAGCAATAAAATCATTAGCGATACTGGCAACAGGATTCTTCCTGAGCGCCTGCGAAGAAAATGCGATTGAAGAGCATTATGAACCGGTAACTGCGGGTGCACACATTAAGCTGGTCCACGCGGCGCAGCAAGCCCCAATGGTGAACATGTACCTCGATAACAGCAAGATCACGGCACTGGCTCCTACCAGCGGAGGAATTGTAACAGGCCTGAGCTATGGCGGTACGGCTGTTTTCCCGGCTTCGTATGGCTATGCCAACGTGTCAGGGGGCAGTTACAACCTGCAGATAATTGATACTACATCAGCAAGAGGATCTGCCGACGTGGTTTCTAATGCACCTGTCAACCTGAACAACGGGGCAACTTATTCTGCCTTTTTGATTGGTAAAGCAGGAGCCTTTGAAACCCTGCTGGTGCAGGACGAGCTGCCAGTTCCTAACAACGCAAAAGCCTATATCCGCTTTGTGAATGTGATGGTGGACGCTCCTACTAACTTTGACGTGAAGGCTGTTCGCAAAGCCACTGTCGAAACACCGGAGACAGTTATCACGGTTGGAACCAACATTGCTTACAAAGGTAATACCGCTTATGTAGAGATAGAACCAGGCACTTATGATTTTCCGATATACGCTGCCGGTTCTGAAACACCTTACACCACCATGACTGGCGTTGCGCCAACAGGAGGCCGGGTATACACGCTCTATACCAGAGGTGATTATACCTTAACACCAGCCACTTCCAACCGAGTGTTGATAAGAGACAGGTAACTTCTGCAATGCCCGGAGTAGTTGTACTCCGGGCATTGTTAATATGCTTGCAATTTGCCGGCACTGAAATGTAAATAGTGATAGATTAGCTTACGAATAGTTTTCTTACCATGAAAGAGCCCCTCCTTTACTAAACCTATCGGAGGGCTTTTTTTTAGCCACCCCTATACCCAACCGGAACAATGATTAGAAACTTTACACTTTTAACCATGCTGCTGCTTAGCTCAGTCAGCCTTTTTGCCCAAGTTACAAAGCAACCCCCAAAACGTGAGTTCAGAGGCGTCTGGATCGCCACCGTGCAGAATATCGACTGGCCCTCTAAACCAAAGCAGGGCATAGACTCACAACAGCAGATGCAGGAACTGGTCGATATTTTCGACTCCCACCAGAAAACAGGTATAAATGCGGTGATGCTGCAGGTGCGCCCATCAGCCGACGCCTTTTATGCCAAAGGACGTGAGCAGTGGAGTATGTTCCTGACCGGCAAGCAAGGTACGCTGCCCGAGCCGTTTTACGACCCTTTGGAGTTTGCCATCGAAGAGGCACACAAGCGCGGCATGGAACTGCACGCCTGGATCAACCCTTACAGAGCATCCACCAGCCTGGCTGACTCATTGGTAAGCAGCGAGCACATCTCCCGCATTCAGCCTGACTGGTTCTTTACCTACGGCGACAAAAAATACTTTAACCCCGGCCTGCCCGAGGTGCGCCACTACCTCGTGGATGTGATCATGGATGTGGTGCGCAACTACGACATCGATGGCATTCACTTCGACGACTACTTTTACCCCTACCCAGGTAAAACCGCCCTGCCCGACTCGATTACTTACATGCTACACAAACAAGGTATAGCAAACCTAGAAGACTGGCGCCGCAACAACGTGGACCAACTGATCAAAGACCTGTCAGTAGAAATAAAGAAAGAAAAGAAGCATGTGAAGTTCGGTGTCAGCCCCTTTGGCATCTGGCGCAACAAAACCCAAGACCCGATGGGTTCGGAGAGCAACGGCCTGTCAGGGTATAGCGCTTTGTATGCCGATGCCCGCAAATGGGTGCAGGAAGGCTGGGTCGATTATATTAACCCGCAGCTCTACTTCCCCTTTGGCCATACCCCGGCGCCTTACGACAAACTGCTTGACTGGTGGGCTGCCAACTCCAACGGAAAACATGTATACATAGGTCAGGGTGCCTACCGTGCCATGGAAGACCGCGAGGGCTGGCGTGACCGGCAGCAACTGCCCAACCAGGTGCGTTACCTGCGTGAAAACCCACGGGTACAGGGCAGTGTGTACTTCAGTTCGCGCTCGCTCACCAACAACCTGGCAGGTTTCCGCGATTCGCTGCAGCATGACCTGTACCGTTATCCTGCCCTGCAGCCTGTCATGCCCTGGTTAGGTATGGCCAAGCCGGCCAAGCCCGTGAGTCTGCGCGAAGACAAATTCCTGCTCGTTCTCCCTCGTCTGCGCAAAGCAATTATCAGATGGGATTACCCGGATCAGGAAGAGGATGTGTATGGTTTTGTGGTATACCGTTTCGATGAGAATGAGCCGATCAACCTCGAGCATGCCCGCAACATACGCCACATTCAGTTTAACGATTACGAGATGGGCTTCTATGACGAGACGGCCGAACGCGGAAAGACTTACAAATACGTGGTTACTTCGATCGACCGCCTCAAAAATGAGAGCGCTCCTTCTAATGTATACCTGAAAAAGCTGCACTAAGGTGGAGGCTTCCATAGTATAACCAAAATGTCCTGTAAAAGCGCGAAAACATGAACAGCAAAAAGACAATACTAACCCTGGCCCTAGCTGCCCTGATCGTGACGGCCAATGCCATCGCTTTTTCCAACAAGGCCACTCCTGATTTTGAAGAAGCAGGTATAGCCGCCAAAGGGCCGGCCTGGATTCGCATTAATCAATTGGGCTATACCCCGGCAGGTATAAAGGTAGCCGTATGGGGAAGCAAGTCGAAAGGAAAACTAAAGCGTTTCCAGCTGGTCGATGCAGCCTCTGGCCAAGTGGTATACAAAGGCAAGGCTGGTCAGGCTTTCGGGGCATACGGTCCGTTTGAGGAATCTTACCGACTGCAGTTCACGGAATTCAACAAGCCGGGTACTTACTTCCTACAGGCCGGTGCTGCCAAATCGCCGGAGTTTCGGATTGGTGAGGACGTGTACAAAGGTACAGCTGACTTTGCGCTGCGCTACATGCGACAGCAGCGCAGCGGCTTCAACCCATACCTGAAAGACTCCTGCCACACCGCCGACGGCTATACCATGTATGGTCCGATGCCCGACAGCACCATCATTGATGTGTCCGGCGGCTGGCACGATGCTTCGGATTACCTGCAGTATGCGACCACATCAGCTAACGCTACTTACCACCTGCTGGCAGCCTACCGCGATTTCCCGGGTGTATTTACCGACAAGCACCAAGCCAATGGACTGGAAGGAACGAATGGCGTGGCTGATGTGCTGGACGAGGCGAAATGGGGACTGGATTGGCTCCTGAAATTACATCCGCGCGAAGACTGGCTGTTCAATCAACTGGCCGATGACCGCGACCACGAGAAAATGCGCCTGCCAAACCACGATAGTGTAGATTACGGGATGGGGCGTGCACGTCCGGTATACTTTGCTACCGGCGAACCACAGGGATTGGGCAAGTTCCAGAACCGCGCGACAGGTGTGGCTTCTACAGCCGGTAAATTTGCAAGCGCCTTCGCCCTGGCTTCGCAACTCTATGATACAAAGGACAAGCAATTGGCCACGTTGTTCGGGCAAAAAGCCAGATCAGCTTACCAACTCGGACTCAACAAGCCGGGTGTCAGCCAGACCGCTCCGAACCGTGCCCCTTACTTTTATGAAGAAGACAGCTGGGTAGACGACATGCAGCTGGGTGCTGCAGCGCTTTATCAGTTAACCGGAAAGCAGGAATTCTTTAAGCAGGCTTATGATTTTGGTCTTCAGGAGAAGGTAACCCCCTGGTTGGGCGCCGATACGGCCCGTCACTACCAGTGGTATCCATTCCACAACTTCGGGCACTTTGAGCTGGCCAAGAAATCGGATGAAAAGACAAAGGCGGAGCTGATTGGTTTCTACAAGGAAGGTATAGAGCGGGTATACGCCAAGGCAAAGAACAACGCATTTTACAGGGGCGTGCCTTTTATCTGGTGCTCCAACAACCTGACCACTTCTTTTACGATCCAGAGTTTTCTGTACCGCCAAATGAGTGGCGACCAAACCTATGCTGAACTCGAGCAGGCCAACTTCGACTGGCTCTTCGGGCTGAACCCGTGGGGAACAAGCATGGTTTACGGCCTGCCCGCCAACGGCGACACACCCGTAGATCCGCACTCGGCCTTCACCTACCTGCACAAATTCCCGATTGACGGCGGCTTGGTCGATGGTCCTGTTTATGGCAACATCTACAATAACCTCATCGGCATACATCTGTACGAGCCAGACGAGTACGCCGAATTCCAGTCTGACCTGGTGGTATACCACGACGATTACGGTGACTACAGTACCAATGAGCCGACGATGGACGGGACCGCTTCGCTGATATACCTGCTGGCAGCCAAAGAGTATAGCTCACAGGAGGGGAGACAGGCAAAAAAGTAATAGTCGACAGCCACGGAGCGATTATCCGGGGCGACACGACTGCCCGACAAATTGCGCTGATCTTTACCGGAGATGAGTTTGCAGACGGAGGCGAGGTCATCAGCAGAGCGCTGAAGAAACACCAGGCCAAAGCCTCCTTCTTTCTCACGGGTCGCTTTTACCGGAATCCGGCTTTCAAAACTTTGATTGGGGATCTGAAAAACGACGGGCATTACCTGGGAGCGCATTCTGACGAGCACCTGCTTTACTGTGACTGGACAAAACGGGACAGTCTGCTAGTGACACAGCGACAGTTCAGCGAAGACCTGCAGAAAAATTACGAGCGTATGGAAACCTTTGGCGTGAAGAAGTCGGACGCGCCTTACTTTCTGCCGCCTTACGAATGGTACAACCGCAGCATTACTAACTGGACAGAAGCGGAAGATTTGCAACTGGTGAACTTTACTCCGGGCACCCGCTCCGCCGCCGACTATACCTACCCCGAGATGGGAAACAGGTATGTGGACTCGGAAACAGTACTGCAGTCTATCCTGAGGTATGAGGCGAAAGACAGGAACGGAATGAACGGCTTTATGTTGCTTTTGCACATCGGCACAGACCCAGAAAGGGAGGATAAGTTCTACCACCGGCTGGACGAAATGCTGACCATACTGAAACAGAAAAACTATCAATTTGTGCGGCTGGACGAGTTGCTGGAGCAAAGCAAGTAATGACAGCGTAGTGCGCTATACCTGCGTTTTAAAAAAACAGAACCGGATGAAAAAAATACTGATACTGGTGTGTGCCCTTGCCGGGTTGATGAGTTGCCAAAAGCCGGCAGTTACTTCTGATGCGCCGCTTATACCGGAAGGTATAACGTTTCTGTCGCGGGAGGAGTGGGGCGCCAAGGCACACGTGCTGCCGATGCGGCCGCATCAGCTGACAAGGCTGACGATCCATCATACCGGCGTGCCGCAACTGTTCGACCGCAGCCTGGCGGATAAGCTGCGCAATCTGCAGAAATTCTCACAGGAGGATAGCCCTTTGGCAGATGGTCGCATGAAACCGGCCTGGGCTGATGTGCCTTATCACTTATATGTAGATGTACATGGAGCGGTAGGCGAGGCGCGGGACCTGAACTACGCCGGCGACTCCAATACCAGTTACGACCCGGCTGGCCATCTGCTGGTAGTGGTAGAGGGAAACTTTGAAAAGGAGGCCATTACCGAGGCGCAGATGAAGACGCTTGAGAAACTGGTGCCAGCCCTGGCCAGGCGCTATGCTATACCTGCCGACAGCCTGGGTGCGCACAAGGATTTTGCCCAAACCACCTGCCCCGGCGCCGGCCTGTATTCGGAACTGCCGCGCTTCAGACAACTGATTAAAGGCAACTAGGCATGATGCGCAATAGTTCTGTTGCGGGTTTTTGCAGGTATAGCAAAAGATAAAAAGCACTTATTTGCGTGTTTTTGCCGATTTATGAAAAAAACATGCTAAATAATTTGGACTAATGAAATATGGTCATTATTTTTAACATAAATAAAGGGACAGTATTCGTTTTGCCCATGCGCTTTTGTGCGGTTTTCTGCGCTAGTTCTCCAATCATAAGCTGCATGGGCAGGATGGGTACATTTTTGGGTTAATCTTGCTGGGTCCTTTTGTTTTACCAATGCCTTGAATCAATGAAAATACAAAGGTATGTAGCGTTCATCGCTCTAGTCCTGGTTTCTACACTTTGCCAGGCACAATCATTTCAGTTCGCCTTTGTATCCGATACGCATATCGGCAACCCCACCGCACAGGAAGACCTCGAGCGCACCATCGCCGACATCAACGCCAACCCCAGTCTTGAGTTTGTGGTCATCACCGGTGATATCACCGAGTTTGGTTCTGATGAAGAGCTGAAACTGGCCAAACAGATCTTCGACACACTCAAAAAGCCCTGGTACATTGTACCCGGCAACCACGACACCAACTGGTCGGAAAGTGGTAGCAACAGCTTTCGGGTAGTTTTCGGGGCCGAAACATTTGCATTTACACACAAGGGTTATCTTTTTGCCGGCACCGGTTCGGGACCAAACATGCGCATGGGGCCCGGGCAGATCCCGCGCGAGCACATTGTGTGGCTCGACTCTGTGTTCACCCACATGCCTAACCCCGACATGCCGGTGGTTTTCCTGAATCACTATCCGCAGGATTCTTCGCTCAACAACTGGTACGACGTGACCGACAGGCTGCGCACCCGCAACACCCAACTCATTCTGCATGGCCACGGCCACAACAACAGGGAGTATCGCTACGATGGTATACCTGCTGTGATGGGCCGCTCTAATCTACGGGCCAAAGAAGAAGTAGGCGGGTATAATATCGTGACATTTTCCAACGGAAAAGCCGGGTTTGAGATCAGGAAACCAGGTATAGAAACCCTGCCGAAATGGATAGAAGTGCCGCTGGTGAAGCATGATTTTGCTAAGGACCCGACCAGGCACCACCGACCGTCTTTTGCTATAAACAAGCTATACCCGAACGTGAAACTGGTTTGGGAATATCAGGATGACAGCGATGTGGGGGCAGGTACGGCTGCGTACAAAAACCTGGTGATCGCCACCAACACAACCGGCCGGATCTACGCCCTCGACCAGAAAACCGGCGAGCGCAAGTGGACTTACCGCACCAATGGCAAGATCTACTCGACACCGGCTGTGGCCAATGGCTATGTGGTAGTGGGCTCGTCGGATAACAACATCTACTGTCTTTCGGCCAAAACAGGAAAACTGGTATGGAAATTCGCGGCTGACCGGCCTGTGCTCGGCTCGCCGCTGATTGAGAAAGGTATAGCTTACATCGGTGCATCGGATGGCCATTTTCGGGCACTTGACCTGAAAACCGGTAAATTGCTGTGGGATTTTGACCAAGTGAACAACTTTGTGGTGACGCAGCCATTGCTTTACCAGGGCAGGGTATACTTCGGCAGCTGGGGCAATGAGTTTTATGCCCTCGATGCGAAAACAGGGCAGCTTGCTTGGAAATGGAGCAATGGCTCCAGCAACCGCATGTTCTCCCCGGCTTCGTGCTACCCGGTGGCCGCCAATGGCCGTATTTTTATCGTCGCCCCCGATCGTTTCATGACGTCACTGGATGCCAACACGGGCGAAGTGATATGGCGTGAGCAAATGAAAAAAGGCCGCGTGCGCGAGTCGATGGGCATTTCGAATGATGGCAGTCTTGTTTATGTAAAAACGATGGAAGGGCAGGTATACGGCGTTTCCACGTCTGCCAACAACCTGCAGGTAGACTGGAAATCGACGCTGCAGCTGCCTTACGAACTGGCCCCTTCGGCTATTATCGAACACAACAATGTCGTATTGGTGCCATCTCACTCAGGCCTGGTCAGCGCACTTGATCGCCGGAAGGGGGAGGTACTTTGGAAATACAAAAGTTCAAACAGTCTCATGAACCCGGTGATGCCCCTCGGCAAAAACAGGGTAGTAGTGAGCACAATGGATGGGAAAATCGTTTGCCTGGAGTATAAGCCTGCCAAATAAGGTATAGCAACAGGTATAGCGATTGATTAAGAAGGATTTATTTAAAACAAAACATGGAGATTACAACCGAGAAAGACTCGAACTATAACAACCTGGAAAAGATGTCGGTGAGGGAAGTGCTGGAGAACATTAACCGGGAAGATAAAAGCGTACCCCTTGCTGTAGAAAAGGCGATTCCGCAAATAGAGAAACTGGCCGAAGTAGTAGCCGACCGCATGAAAAAAGGTGGCAGACTGTTCTACATCGGTGCCGGTACAAGCGGCCGACTGGGCGTGGTGGATGCATCTGAGTGCCCGCCGACCTTCGGTGTGCCATTTGACATGGTGGTAGGTCTGATTGCCGGTGGTGACACAGCCATCCGCAAAGCGGTGGAGTTTGCCGAAGATGACATGGAGCAGGCCTGGGAAGACCTCAAAGAATACGCCCTCGACGAGCATGACGTGATTGTAGGTATAGCCGCTTCAGGCACAACGCCTTACGTGATCGGTGGTCTGCGCATGGCCAATGAGTATGGCCTGGCGACTGGCTGTATCGTGTGTAACACGGGCAGTCCGGTGGCTGCAGAAGCACAATACCCGGTAGAAGTGGTAGCAGGTCCTGAGTTCGTGACGGGCAGCACCCGCATGAAAGCCGGCACCGCTCAAAAGCTGGTACTCAACATGCTCAGCACTACAGTGATGATCCAGCTGGGCCGCGTGCGTGGCAACAAAATGGTCGACATGCAGCTGACGAACCACAAACTATACCACCGCGGCGTGCGCATGGTCATGGCGGAGACGGGTGCAGATGAAGCAACTGCATCTGTTTTGCTGGAGAAGCACGGCAGTGTGCGGAAAGCAGTGGCAAGCGTGCAGGTTTCGAAGTAGGGCCGAACATTACTGTCTTTCCGGCAAAACTTAGTAACTTACAATCATGTGCGGAAGCGTAAGGTATAGGCAGGAGTGCCGATGACCTGCTTTTGCGAATGAACAATTAACATTATTATGTCGCCAATTATCCTTCTCTCTTTCCTGATCGGCTATTTCGCGGTGCTGATAGGTATATCCTATTTTACTTCGAAAGGCGCTTCGGATAACTCCAGTTTCTTTATTGCCAACCGTAACTCGAAGTGGTACTTTGTGGCCTTCGGTATGATCGGTACTGCCTTGTCTGGCGTTACTTTCATCTCGGTGCCGGGTGCGGTGGTCAATAGTAGTTTCGGCTATTTTCAGTTTGTGCTCGGCAATACGGTCGGTTTTGTGCTGATCGCTTTTGTGCTGCTGCCGCTCTATTACCGCATGAACCTGATCTCCATCTATACCTACCTGGAGAAACGTTTCGGCTACTGGAGCTATAAAACAGGGGCCATGATCTTTCTGGTGTCGCGTACTATTGGTTCGGCTTTCCGGCTATACCTGGTGGCCATCGTGCTGCAGCGCTTCATCTTCGACGCCTGGGATGTGCCTTTTGTGGCAACAGTAGCAATTTGCCTTGTCCTGATCTGGCTCTATACCCATAAAGGGGGCCTCAAAACTATCGTAATCACCGACACCCTACAGACCGTGTTTATCATTGGTTCTGTTATCTTTTCCATCATCTTCATTGCCAATAGCCTCGACCTGAACATAGTGCAGACGTTTGAAGCGGTGAAGGATAGCTCTTACTCCAAAATATTCTTCTGGGAGGATTTCCTCGGAACCAAGAGCCACTTCCTGAAGCACTTTATCGGTGGTATTTTCGTGACGATCGCGATGACGGGTCTGGACCAGGACCTGATGCAGAAGAACCTGAGCTGCAAGAACATTGGGGAGGCGCAGAAGAACATGCTCACGTTTACTGGTGTTTTCGTGTCGATCAATATTTTCTTCCTGAGTATGGGTGCCCTGCTGTACATGTACGCCGAAGCAAATGGCATCGATGTAAGCGCGCTGGCTACTCCTGACCATTTGTTTCCGGAAATTGCCCTGAACCACATGGCCATGATTCCGGCCGTTATTTTTATGCTGGGCCTGACGGCGGCTACCTTTGCCACCACTGACTCTGCCCTGACGGCACTCACAACGTCTTTCTGCGTGGACTTCCTGAACTTTACCAAAAAGGCCAACCACGACGATGTGAAGCTGATTCGCACCCGTCACCTGGTGCACATCGGGTTCTCGGTGGTGATGTTGCTGGTGATCCTCGTGTTCAAGCTCATCAACGACGATTCGGTAGTGAACGCCATCTTCAAAGCGGCTGGCTATACCTATGGTCCGCTGTTGGGTTTATTTGCTTTCGGTATGGCTAACAAGCGTGCCGTGGCCGACAAACTGGTACCTTACATCTGTATCCTTTCGCCCATCCTGACTTATGTGCTGGATACCAACTCTCTTGACTGGACTGGTTATGCCATGGGTTTTGAGCTGATTGTGGTGAATGCCGCTATCACCTTTATCCTGTTGCTGGTAACAAGCAAGCCAGGCGGTGGTATGATGATGGATGCCCTGGAAGAGGCCGAAAGAGGCACCAAAGTAAAACAAACAACTTATTAAGAATCTACCCCCTATGAATATAGCCTTGCTTTTGGAGAGTGTTTTACCAAAAGCGCGCATAAGGGCACGCCTGATCGATGTGGTGTCCTACGCTTCTGACGCGGGCTTTTACTACCTCAGGCCAAAGGCCGTGGTGCAGCCGGTGTCAGAGGAAGAGATCAAACAACTTTTCGCTTTTTCGCACCAGCACAAAGTGCCGCTGACATTCCGTACAGCTGGCACCAGTTTGTCAGGGCAATCCATTACCGATGGTGTTTTAATAGACCTGAGCCAGTACTGGAACAAGGTGCTGGTAGAGCAGAAGGGGGGCCAGGTACGCGTGCAGCCCGGCGTGATTGGCGCCATTGTAAATGCGCACCTGCGTCCGTACAAACGCAAGATTGGACCCGATCCGGCCAGTATCAACTCGGCTATGATGGGCGGCATCCTTTCCAACAACGCCAGTGGCATGTGCTGCGGCGTGAGCAAGAACTCCTACCATACCACCCGATACATCAGCTTTGTGCTGCCAAATGGCAAGTGCTATACCACCGAAAAGCAAATTGATTATCTGCGCTTCAGCGAGGAATGCCCCGAGCTATACCTGACGCTGCAGCAAATCAAACAACAGATTCGAAGCAATCCGGAACTGCATTACCTGATCCGGCACAAATACAAAACCAAAAACACGGTTGGCTATTCCGTCAACGCCTTCATTGATTATGAGCACCCGCTGGATATCATGGCGCACTTGCTCATCGGGGCGGAGGGTACGTTGGGTTTCATCGCTGAGGCCGTGCTGCAAACCGTTCCTGATTATCCGGCCAAATCAACGGCGCTACTTTATTTTCCTGACATTTATGCCGCCTGCCAGGCCATCGTGCCGCTGACAGAGGCTGGTGCTGAGGCTGTGGAACTGATGGACCGTGCTTCGCTGCGCTCTATTGAGCACATGGCGGGAGTTCCGGCTGTTATCAAAACATTACCCGAAACTGCAGCAGCTCTGCTGGTAGAGTTTCAGGCGAATACGCACGACGAAGTACAGGAGAAGATCCTCAAATTCATGGCGCTGGCACCAGAGTTGGCTTTACTGGAGCAACCGGTGTTTACAACTGATCCAATTGAGCAAGGTTTGCTGTGGAAAGTACGCAAAGGTATGTTCCCGGCCGTGGGTGCCGTACGTGCCAGCGGCAGCACGGTTTTGCTCGAAGACATTGCCGTACCTGTTGCCCAGCTTGGCGATGCCATACTTGACCTCCAGAACCTTTTCCACCAGTACGGTTATTATAACGCCATCATCTTTGGTCATGCCAAGGACGGCAACATCCACTTTGTGGTGACACAGGCTTTCGACACACCGCAGGAAGTTACCCGTTACGACCGCTTCCTGAAAGAAGTGGTGAAGCTGGTGGTGAAAAAATACGAAGGCGCCCTGAAGGCTGAGCACGGAACGGGTCGCAACATGGCGCCGTTCGTGGAAACCGAATGGGGGCCGGAGGTATACCGCATCATGAAGACGCTTAAGCAGATCGTTGATCCGGAGAACCTGCTCAACCCCGGCGTGATCATCAACCACGATAAAAACGCGCACATTCAGAACCTGAAGGAGCTGCCGAAGGTGGAAGAAGAGGTGGACCGCTGCATGGAGTGTGGTTTCTGTGAGCACAAATGCCCGAGCCGCAACCTTACACTCACGCCACGCCAGCGCATTGTAGTGCGCCGCGAGTTACTCAATCTGCAACGCAAAGGAAAAAAGAAAGAGCATAAAGAACTGCTAAACCAGTACCAGTATGATGGCCTGGACACCTGCGCGGTAGACGGCCTTTGCGCCACTGCCTGCCCGGTTGACATCAACACCGGTGACCTGGTGAAGCGCCTGCGCCGTGAGAACCACAGCGAACTGGCAAACAAGGTGGCGCTGCTGGTAGCCAAGAATTTCAGACCTGTTTCGTCAACCGTGAAGTTTGGTCTGCAGGCAGGGGCTGGGGTGAACAAGCTTTTTGGAGCCAACACCCTGAGCCGGTTCACGGAAGAAGTAAAAGACATGATCCCGGCCTTCCCGCTCTGGACGAAGCAACTGGCCCCGGCACCAGGTATAGCCAAATCGATGGCTAATGCGACTGCTCCTGTGGCAGAGGCTGCTGTGGTTTATTTCCCGACCTGCATTTCGCGCACTATGGGCGCAGCAGAGTCTGGCAAGAAAAACATCATCGACACTTTCAAGAGTGTATCCGATAAAGTGGGCTTGAAGTTCACGATTCCGGAGAATGTGCAAGGGGCGTGCTGCGGGCAGATTTTCTCGTCCAAAGGGTATAGCCAGGCTTATGCCTACACCGCCAACGAAACCATTGAGAAGGTATGGCAATGGACCGAAAAAGGCCGCCTGCCGCTGGTGCTCGATATTACCTCCTGCACCCAGACGCTAAAGAACTGCCGACCGGTACTCACAGCTGAGAACAAACACAAATTTGACGCCATCCAGATCATCGACAGCATCGACTACATTGCCGACTTTATTTTGCCAAAGGCTACGGTGCTCCGCAAAAAAGCGAATGTGGTGCTGCATCCGGTTTGCTCTTTGCAGAAAATGGGACTGGAAGGGCGCTTTGTAGGTATAGCCAGACAACTGGCCGAAGAAGTGACGGTGCCCATGCACGCGGGTTGCTGCGGTATGGCCGGTGACAGAGGTTTCTTAGTTCCGGAGCTCACCGCTTCTGCCACAGCACCAGAAGCTGCGGAAGTGAAACAGCGTGAATACGATGGCTATTATTCTTCAGCTAAGACCTGCGAAATGGCGATGACGGAGGCGGTTGGACGCAACTATGAGTCGATTGTTTATCTGCTGGATGAGTGTTTGTAGAAGGTATGGCGCGTGCGTCTACGCTCGTGACTACGATAGAGGGGCTTCTGGACTAGGTATAGGTATAGCTTACATTGCTTTCTAGCAACTGAAAATGCAGGTATAGCTAACGTTATTGTTTCATAGCTTGCCCTGGCCGGGCGGGCCTTACTTTTTTGCTTGATGGGGGTAGGGGCCCTCGATAAAGAAAAAATCGAGGGGCCCTACCCCCACTCGCTGAACGCTCAAACAGTGGGTAGTCATTTGGTGCACCGGTCTGGTGCTATACCTTCGTAGCCCTCGTACAAGTTAGTCTTGCTATACCTGAGAGTGGTATTTTATCACAGTACTTCTACCTGAAGAATTGTTAATAGCAGATAACACCCCTCTCGATCATTTAATAATGATAAGCTCTAAAATTGACACTACTACGAGTAGTATAAAGGTGAGAAGGAAAGCTTTGTAGCCTTTAGTTTTGCCTTTATCATTCCGCCTTAGGAAGCCTATTATTAAATTCCAGAACGTAAGGCTTATACCCACTATAACTATTAAGCTTTTAGCTAAAGTGAGTATACCTAAGATTGTAGCACTCATAAAGAGCTGTGGTAATATCCTTATTGGCCAGTTCTACTTACACCACCTCAATCATCGCGGCGTACTCTCTCAAGCTCGCATCCTCCGGCTTCAGATCTGTTACCAGGTAATGAATTGAATTCAGGTCGCATACCTTCATATTCTGGTCGGAGCCGAGTTTTTCGGCGATGGACATAATAGCGGTCTTCTTGGCCGAGCGAATCATGGCTTTCTTCACCTGCACTACTTCCCAGTCAGAGTCGGTGAGGCCGTCTTCTATGGAGAGAGAGTTGGTGCCCAGTATACAAAGGTCCACTTTGATTTCGGAGAGCTGGTTGACCACCTGTGCGCCGATCATGATGTGGGAGTTCTTGGATAGCTGACCGCCCAGCAAAATTACGTTGATGTTCGGGCGTTCGGCCAGTTCCAGCGCCATCAGCGGACTCACCGTAAAGAAATTGCAACGCAGCGTGTCTGGAATCATACGGGCTACTTCGATCATCGTGGTACCGCCGCCAACCAGTATGCTCATGCCATCTTTCAGGAGGTCAATCACTTTGCGGGCAATCTCCTTCTTCGACTCCTTCGCGTATACCTCTGACTGACTGAAAGGATAATGGAAAGACTTCGATAAAGCACCACCGTGTACCTTCAGAATCTGACCGCTTTCTGCCAGTTCGTTCAAATCTCTTCTAACCGTATCTTCCGACACGTTGAGCTTTAAACTCAAATCCGATGAAAGCACCTTGTTGTGCAGATTGATCTGCTTTATGATAAAAGCCTGCCGTTCCTCCTTAAGCATTATGTTTGTTTTTGATAGCTAAAAGCCAAATATAGATTTTTTTCTGAAAATATACTGTCAGAATCTTTATATAGAGAATCCCTTAAAGTCCTGAAAATTCTGATTCAGACAAAAAAAACTGCCCCAGCTAAGGAACAGGCTTTCGTATATGTATAAGCTTTGGGCTATACCTTCACATAAATCTTTTTCTTGTCCATCCAGAAACCAATTACCCACATCACGAGCATGTAACTGAGTGCAAACATAAGGGAAGCGGCTTCCCCTGCTGACCAGCTCAGGAAGAGTTTGGTGTAGAGCCACTTTTGTAAGCTCATGTCGCCAATCCGGATGAAGTTAAGCAGCTTGATGACCAGTGTGGCGAAGGCGAAGATGAAGAGCGGATTCTTGCCGAATGCCTCGAAGAAGTAAGACCATTTCACAAAGCCCAACACTTCGATCACCAGCATCAGCCCGGCAATCAGCATTACGCTCAGGCCAACGGAGTGCAGCACGTAAGAACTTGTCCAGATCGGCTTGTTGATCGGAAAATAGATATCCCAAACCAAAGCCATAGCCACCATTGCGGCGCCTGCCAGCAAAAGTTTAAAGACGGTGCTCAGGTTGTTGCCGCTTTTCTGGATGAAGAGTCCGGCAAAGTAACCGGCCAGCACGTTCACCGTGGCGGGCAGTGTGCTCAGTAATCCTTCCGGGTCGAAAGGTATACCGAAGCCTTTGTAGAGGTTGGTTGCAGGTATAAACAGGTCGTCGAATTTGCGGGCGGCATTGCCGGCGATGCTATACGGATCAGCGGAGTCGCCGAAGAAGAACATCACAGCCCAGTAACCCAACAGCACGACCACACTGAAAATAGCGGCTCCCCTGAACTTGAGGTAATGCACGGCCAGCGAAGCAATAAAGTAGCAAAGCGCTATACGCTGCAGCACGCCCATGATACGAACCGCCGTGAAATCCTTCAGCACGATAACTCCATCCGGATTGCGGGTGATAAAAGGGAAGAGGTTGAGGAACAGGCCAATCAGGAAGATAAGCACTGTGCGTTTAATCACCTTGCGCAGAAATACACTATCGGGTTGCCTTTCGAACTTGCGCATACTAAAGCTCATGGCATTGCCTACCACAAACAGGAAAGACGGGAAAACCAGATCGGTCAGCGTAAAGCCGTGCCAGGCAGCATGTTTGAACGGCGCGTAAATGCTGCCCCAACTACCGGGGTTGTTTACAACGATCATTAGCGCAATGGTGAGGCCCCGGAGCACGTCGAGTGAAAGGTAGCGCTCATACGTTTGCGGTCTGAGTAAACCTGCGCCTGTGAGGGGAGGGGCTGTAGAAAGTTTAGTCATGGTATAAGGCGGTTAAGGTATAGATAGCAAGTGTTCAGGAGGTATAAAAAGATAGCCGTCCCATTTTCCCGGAACGGCTATACCTTGTTCAGTTATTTCACGGAAGCCTCTGCAGGCTGTTTCTCTTTGCTCTTGCCCATGGCGTCGTACACCACTTGCAGCGCACCGGTGCGGGTATTGAGTTTGCTCAGCTTGCTGTTCTCGCGCGTAGGGTTAACGCGGTTGCTCAGAAACACATACACCAGATTATTCACCGGATCAACCCAGGTATAAGTACCCGTGAAGCCGGAGTGACCGAAGCTCTCTACCGGAGCGCTTGGTGCAGCATTACTGTTTGGTGCACCCGGTTTAGCAGGACGATCGAAGCCGAGGGCGCGGTAGTTGCCCTGGTCGCAGAACTGGCATTTGCTATAGTTCTTCACTACGTTCTCAGCAATGTAGCGCTTGTTGGCATACATACCGTCATTCAGGTATAGGTGCATCAGTTTGGCCACATCATTGGAGTTGCCGAACAGACCAGCATGGCCGCTCACACCGCCCAGCATAGCCGCGCCTTCGTCGTGCACGGTGCCATGCAGCAGTTGCTTGCGGAAGTGCGGCTCCAACTCAGTTGGTACAATGCGCGTCGATGGGTAGTTTTTGTAGGGGTTGAACGTCAGTGTAGTAGCGCCGATAGGCTGGTAGATTGAGTTTTGCAGGTATGATTCAAAGCCCACACCGGTAATGTTTTCCACTACTTTTGGTGCAAGGATGAAAGACAGGTCACTGTATACATAGCCCGGCTTTTCGTTCAGCGGCGACTCCATAATTTCCTTGTAGATCTTGTCGGCATACTTGCGGTGGATGTATAGGTTATCAGCCACTTTAATCGGGAAACGAGCAGATGAATCAGCTTTGAAGGTGCGCCACTTGAAGTTGCCGTTTTTCTTCACTGTTTCTTTCCAGAACGGAATCCAGGATTTCAGGCGGGCCTGGTGTGTGAGAATGTCGCGGTAGTTGAGGTCGGCCTTGTTGGTTCCGGCAGCCATTGGCAGATAAGTACCCAGCGTCTGGTTCTCGTCAAAACGACCTTCGCCTTTCAAGCGCATCAGCGCGGCCATGGAAGTACTGATTTTTGTTACTGAAGCCAGGTCGTAGAGGTCATCTACGCGTACGGCTTGCTCCTTGTCATAGGTATGGAAACCGAAGGCTTTATGGTAAATTACCTTGCCATCTTTAGCTACAAGCACTTGTGCACCCGGAGCAGCTTCTTCACGAATGGCTTGGTGCACGAGCGAGTCTATACCTGCCAGATCCTGCGATTTCAAACCCACTGCTTCCGGCATAGAATAAGCCATGCGCCAGCCGCCTTTCGTCAGCAAACCGTCACCAATCTTGAAAGCGTTGCTCACCGTTACAGGCAGTTTGCCTGTGGCACCTATACCTCCGAAAATCAGTTGAGAGGCCAGGTCCTGCGTGATGGTATTTTCCTGGTAAGCAGCAATTACAGCATCGGCTTTGTCGAGACTCTCCATTTCGGCGAGGCTATACACGTTGCCAAACACACTCACGATGGTCTTCTTGTTGCGGATAAGCTCTTTCAGGAACAGGTTCATCTCGGCAGTGATACCGAAATTGCTACTGCCCGCCTTGAGTTGCAGCGAATGCACACCGGCGATGATCAGGTTGTAGTCCTTCAGTTTCTCCTTCATGCGCATCAGGTCTTCAATAGAGTTTGTCGGCTCTAAGAAGAAAGTATCCACTTGGGTATAGCGGGCGAGGTCGCGCTGGAAAGCGGTCTCCTTTTTCGTGCCGATGGCCAGTGCCGCTACCTTAAGCGTGTCGAGTGTCTGGATAGGCAGTATGTGGTTTTTGTTGCGCAACAGCGTGAGCGACGCTTCGGTCAGCTGACGGTTCAGGTATTGTGCGTGAGGGTTGTTAAGGTCGGCAATCAGGTTTTTCGTTTCGATCGGCTCCCACTTATCCAGGCCTGCCCATTGTTTGGCGGCAAGCACTTTGCGTACGCGGAAGTCAATCTCAGCTTGTGTGATTTCCTTGTTGGCAATGGCTTTCTTCACTTCTTCAATAGTTGTTTTCACGTCCATCGTGTTCAGCATTACGTCGTTACCGGCCAAAAGTGCTTTCACGTCTACAACGCCCGGAGGATAAAACTTGGCCACACCCTGCATGTTAAGGGCATCGGTAAACACAAGTCCTTTGTAGTTGAGTTCATTCTTAAGTAAGTCTGTTACGATCGGCTTGGAAAGGGTAGAGGCAAGGTTTGGTGTGTTGTCGAGCACCGGGATGTTCATGTGCGCTACCATCACGCTGCCCAGTCCTTTGTCCATCAGGGCACGGAAAGGGTGCAGCTCCGTGGAGTCGAGGCGGATGCGTGAGAAGTTGATCAGTGGCAGACCGTAATGCGAGTCTACGTTGGTGTCGCCGTGGCCCGGGAAGTGCTTGGCGCTGGCCAGCACGCGGTTGTCCTGCATACCTTTCATGTAAGCCAGTGATTTGCTGGCCACATTGTGCTTCTCTTCGCCGAATGAGCGGAAGCCGATTACCGGGTTATTGGCGTTGTTGTTGATGTCTACGGTAGGTGCGAAATTCACATGCACGCCCAGGCGCTGGCACTGGCGGGCAATCTCGGCACCCATTTCGTAGATGAGTCTCTCGTTGTCGATGCCGCCCAAAGCCATCTGGTAAGGGAAGCGGATCGTGCTGTCGAGGCGCATGGCCAGACCCCACTCACCGTCGATGGAGATCATGAGGGGCACCTTGCTTTCCTGCTGGTAGCGGTTGGTCATTTTGGCCTGGCGCACCGGACCACCCTGGAAGAAGATCATGCCACCTACTTTATAGGTCTTGACGATGTTACTGATGGAGTCGATGTGCGCCTGGTTCTTGTTGGAGTACACCGGAATCATGGTCAGCTGGGCAATGCGCTCTTCCGGTGTGAGGGTATTCATGATAGAATCGACCCAGGGGCTGTTGATGTACTGCAGGAACTCGGCGTCGCGGCCCGGGGTGAATGTAGCGGCTGTGGCTTTTTTGGTAGTAGCCTTACTTGTTTTTGCTTTTTTGGACTGGCCTTGCAGGTTGTTGGCGCCAAAAGTCAGCAACAGCGCGACGGCCAGCGAGAGATAATGGAGTGGTTTCAAAATGATATGAGTTAATTTGATATCAGATACACTGCAATTTAACAGAAATCAACTTAATGTGATTTTATTTGCGGTATTTTTTTCAATTCCTGCAAATAAAAGCAATATTAGAGGCGTCGTCAGAATTAGATTTGAATTTATATATTTACTTTATAAGTAAAAAATACATGAAGCGTCTTTCCTTACAGGTGATTAGCCTGTTGCTGTGTTGTGCCGCCCTTGCAAGCTGTGCCACAAACCCTTATGCCGCAACCAACAAGTCGTATAAAAAACAGGCCAAAGCCTACGCTAAATCGCTGCGGGCTATACCTGTGGCCCCGAACGGCGAGCATACTTATCGGCAAGGAGATTACTGGGTGGGCACCACCAACTTCAACTTGCGCAAACCCAACTTCGTGATCATTCACCATACGGCGCAAAACTCCACCGAGCATACCCTGAAGACCTTTACTATGCCCTCTACTAAAGTGAGTTCTCATTACGTAATTGGTCGTGATGGCAAAGTATACCAGATGTTACACGATCACATGCGCGCCTGGCACGGCGGCAACAGCAGATGGGGCAGCAACACCGATCTTAACTCTTCTTCCATAGGTATAGAGCTCGACAACAACGGCTCCGAGCCTTTTCCGGAGGAGATGATCAATAGCCTGATTGCCGTATTGGGTAAGCTCAAAAAAGAGCACGGTATACCTGCTGAAAACTTCATAGGCCACGCCGATATCGCACCGGTCCGTAAAGTAGATCCAAGTCCGCTGTTCCCGTGGAAGACGCTGGCTGATAACGGCTTTGGGCTGTGGTTTGATGAAGGTGTGCTGGATAAAGAACAAGTACTGCGCGAAGTGCCTGTAGGTGGCGAAGGCGACCAGCCCCCTTTGCTGGTGATGGAGACGGTGCCGAAGCATGTGCTGCCCGAGCATTTTAACCCACTCGATGCCCTGCGCATCATCGGGTATGACGTGCGTAATCCGGAAGCAGCGGTACGGGCTTTCAAGATTCATTTTATTCAGACAGATGTGGAGGCCCCCTTAACTGAGGACGAGAAGTTAATTCTTTATAACCTGTATCAGAAGTATTTGTAAATTGGGATATTAAACGGAAGCTCCTTGACTATGACCAAACCCCTACTCACCCGCTATACCTTCCGGCTTATACCTTGCCTCAGCTTGCTCTTCCTGCTCGGCTGTAGCGCTGCCAAACCCGTAGCGGAAGTACCTGTGACACCACCTTACGGACCGGCGGAGATTCAGCGGCAGGTGATGGAGGTGGCTGCTTTGCAGAAAAGCTTTGTGGGCTTTGTCCTCTATGACCCGGAACTGGGCCAGACAGTGGTGGAGCATAATTCCGACAAGTATTTCGTGCCGGCTTCCAACACAAAGCTGTTCACGTTTTATGCAGCTTCCAAAATGCTGGGCGATTCTATACCTGCGCTCAAGTACGTGGCCAAAGGCGATTCGCTGATCTTCTGGGGCACCGGCGACCCGACCTTCACGCATATGGATCTGCAGAACAATATTGCCTACGATTTCCTGAAAAACCGCAAAGAGAAACTTTACTACATTGAGGCACCCATGACCAGCACGCCCTTCGCCACCAATTGGGGCTGGGATGATTACAACTATTACTACCAGCCTGAGCGTAGCACTTTCCCGATCCATGGCAACATTATAAAGTTCAAGAAAGACAGCACCACGGACTATACTACCACACCGGTTTTATTTAAGAAGCACGTGAAAGCTGATACCACCAAAAATGCGCACCGCGACACCTTTCGCAGAGCATGGCGCGCGAACGACATTGCCTACAACCCGAAACGAGCATCGATCGCCTTCTCGCAGGAAGTGCCTTTTATCACCTCGCCGGAGCTCACCGTGCAGCTGCTGGGTGACACCCTGAAGCGTCCAGTGAAACTGGTGAAACGGCCTATACCTGCGGGTGGTCAGATTCTTTACGGTCTGCCTGCTGATTCCGTGTTCAAGCGCATGCTGCAGGTGAGCGACAACCTGATGGCTGAGCAATTGATGATGCTGAGCTCCGGCACCTTTTCTGACACGTTGTCAGTAGAGCGGGCTATCAAGTATGCCGTTCAGAATTACTTATCTGACCTGCCGGACGCGCCGGTTTGGATCGACGGCTCTGGCCTTTCCTCCATGAATATGTTTACGCCGCGCAGCATCATTGCGCTTCTGCAGAAAATGCACGCCGAGCGCCCGAGGGAGAAACTGCTCCCCATGCTGGCCGTAGGTGGAAGACCAGGCACTTTCCGGAATATCTACAAAGCGGATGTGCCTTTCGTGTTTGGCAAATCGGGCACGCTGGCGCACGTACACAACCAAAGCGGGTACATTATCACCAAGAGCGGCAAGCTGCTGATGTATAGCTTTATGAACAACAACTTTAACACATCCTCGGCAGAGATTAGAAGCGCTATGGAACGCATTATGACGGAGGTGCACGAGAAGTATTAAGTAGGGGCTATTTTGGATTAATCAACCCGGAAGAGCAATCTTAAAAAAAAAGGCAATTAACAATTAAGTATCTATACCTGACCACACAAACAAACCAACACCATGTTGAAACTAACGATACGCTCTTTTGACCTGCCCCTGCGGCATACCTTTACCATCTCCTACGACTCCCGCGATGTACAGCCAACCATGATCGTGGAGCTGCAGCACGGCGAACACAAAGGTTATGGCGAGGCAACCAGCAATCCGTACTATGGCTTCACCATCGAGAGCATGACCCAGGCGCTGGAAAGCATCCGCGAGAAAATCGAGTCAACCGAGCTGACTTCGCCGGAGGAATTTTGGGCGCAGATGCAGCCGCATCTAACCAACCACCCCTTTGCTCTTTGCGCACTCGACCTGGCCGCTAACGACCTGTTCGGCAAAATGAAAGGCCAGCCGCTCTACAAAATCTGGGGCCTGGAGGCGAAGAACATGCCGCTCACCAATTATACCATCGGCATCGCCTCAATCGAAAACATGGTAAAGAAGCTGCAGGAAATGCCGTGGCCGCTTTACAAAATCAAGCTGGGCACGAAAGAAGACGTGGCGATCATCAAAGAGCTGCGCAAGCACACCGATGCTGTTTTCCGTGTAGACGCAAACTGCGCCTGGGGTGTGGAGGAAACCATCGAAAACTCGAAGCAACTGAAAGAACTGGGTGTGCAGTTCATTGAACAGCCCATGAAGGCCGACGATCTGGAAGGAATGAAGGAGGTATACAAGCGCTCCGTACTGCCCCTGATTGCCGACGAAAGCTGCATTACCGAAGCCGATGTAGCCAAGTGCCACGGCCTGTTCCATGGTGTGAACATCAAGCTCACCAAATGCGGTGGTCTGACACCTGCCCGTCGTATGATCGCCGAAGCCAAGAGTCTGGGTATGAAAGTGATGGTAGGCTGCATGACCGAATCCAGCGTAGGTATATCAGCCATCGCGCAGTTGCTGCCTATGCTCGACTACGTGGACATGGACGGCGCCCTGTTGCTGAGCAAAGATATCGCCTCCGGCGTCACCATCGACTATGGCAAAGTGAGCTACAGCGAAAACGTAAACGGTACGGGCGTTACCCTCAACGCATAATGGCCAATAAGGTATACACCGACCAACTGCCGGGCCGCACCTTGGTGGTAGAGGGGGAGGAGTTTCTGTTCTTTAGCGGGACCTCCTACCTGGGTATACCTGTCAACGAAGCTTTCAGGCATTGCGTGCTGGAAGGTATGGCCCGTTACGGCACCAACTACTCCAGTTCGCGCAATTCCAACCTGCAGCTGCGGGTGTTTGGGGAGGCGGAAGAATACTTGGCAAGGTATACCGGAGCTGAAGCCGCTTTTACAATGTCGTCAGGTTACCTGGCGGGGCAGGCGCTGGTGCAGACTTTGCAGGGAAGCGGACATTTTATCTATGCTCCCAACACGCACCCGGCGCTCTGGCGCAGCACCGCCGACGAAGTTACCGGCGACTACGATGCCTGGGTTGCTCCGATGCTGCAGCAGGTAAAGTCTGCGAAGGAAAGTCATATCATCCTAGTCTGTAATTCACTCGACCCGCTCAAAGCCCGTAACCACGGTTTCAGTTGGTTGAGCGCTTTGCCGAAAGACAAGCAGATTACGCTGATCGTCGACGATTCGCATGGTTTTGGGGTGACAGGTGAGGACGGCGCCGGTATATTTGAACAGCTGAATTCTCGACTTCAGCAAAACATGCGGCTGGTGGTGGCGAGCTCCATGGGGAAAGCATTAGGTATACCTGCCGGTGTCGTGCTGGGTAATAAAAGTTTGGTCGACAGGTTGCGGCATAGTCACTATTTTGGTGGTGCTTCCCCGGCTATACCTGCGTACCTGTATGCCTTTTTGAAATGCGAGCCAGTGTTTAAAGAAGCCAGAGAGAAGCTGTTCACAAACATCAGTTATTTCCTGGAGCATTTGGAGCGGCCCGAGCAATTCAGTTACTTTGAAAGGTATCCGGTTTTCGGAGTGCGTGCGCATCGGCTGGCGGCATACCTGCAGGAACATGGCGTGATCATCTCCAGCTTCCGCTATCCAACACCTGCCGATGACCCGATCACCAGGGTAATTCTGAGCAGTGCGCATCAGCAGGAGGATATTCAGCGATTAACGAGGTTGATCAATCAGTTTGAGCAGCCTTAAAAAGAATCCTACTATGACCGCTATTACAGCACCGGAGAAAGTCTATTACACCAATACATAGCTTATAATTTCTAACCCAACACCCCTTTAACAGGGAAGCCTGCACTACATGGAAGAAACCACCACCGCTACAGCACCTCTCATCACCAACGATGCCGTGGTGCTAGGCATTCTCATCGTCATCCTTGCCATTATCTTCAAAACATCATCGAGTGAGCGTACCGTGTTCAAGAAATTCTACTCGGTTGTGCCATCGCTCCTGCTGTGTTACCTCATTCCAAGCTTACTGAACTCACTCAACATCATCTCCGGTGAAACGTCGGGGCTGTACGGAATGGCGTCGCGTTACCTGTTGCCGGCGAGTTTGGTCCTGTTCACCATTAGCCTCGACCTGAAAGAGATCTGGAAGCTGCGCCACAAAGCCGGGCTGATGTTCATCACGGGTACTGTGGGCATTGTTATTGGTGGTCCGCTGGCTATACTTATCGTCTCTACATTTGCGCCTGATATTGTAGGCGGAGCGGGACCTGATGCCGTGTGGCGCGGTCTCTCCACCATTGCAGGCAGCTGGATTGGTGGTGGCGCCAACCAACTGGCCATGTACGAAATTTTCCAGCCCAACCCGAACCTGTTCTCTGCCGTGATTGCGGTGGACGTGATCGTGGCTAACATCTGGATGGCCGTGCTGTTGTACGGTGCAGGCAGGTCCGAAAAGATAGACGCTTTCTTTAAAGCCGACAGCTCGGCTGTGAATGACCTGAAAAACAAAATCGAGAAGTACCGCCAGAGCATCATGAAAATACCGACGCTGCCAGACATTATGCTCATCGCAGGTGTTGGTTTTGGTATCACCGGTATAGCTCACTTCTTTGCTGATATCATCGCGCCCTGGATCGAGGCGAATGCGCCGGAACTGGCTCGTTTCAGCCTTACCTCCGGCTTCTTCTGGCTGGTAGTGCTGGCGACCACCTTCGGCATGCTCCTGTCTACCACCAAGGCCCGAAACCTGGAGGGTGCGGGTGCTTCCCGTATCGCCAGTATTTTCCTCTACATCCTGGTAGCTACCATTGGCATGCAGATGGACGTGACCGCCATCGTGAGTCAGCCGGGCCTGTTCCTGGTGGGTATCATCTGGATCTCGATGCACATGCTGCTGCTCTTTGTTGTGGGTAAACTGATTAAAGCCCCGTTCTTTTTCCTGGCAGTGGGCAGTCAGGCCAACGTAGGCGGGGCAGCCTCAGCGCCAATTGTGGCGGCTGCTTTTCACCCGGCACTGGCACCGGTAGGGGTGCTGCTGTCGATACTGGGTTATGCGGTGGGTACCTATGGCGCTTATATCTCCGCCATACTCATGCAGCTGGTGGCGCCCCAGTAACGAATTATTATAGAAAGATAAATGTTTAGTGAATAATGTTGTCATCAGGCTCACGGGCTGACAGTCGATTAAAAACCAATATCATGATCAAAAAGAACCCATTTGTGCTGTTGCTTATACTGGTGCTTGCATCCTGTACCGGCACACAAAGCACTTCCTCTGACACCACTACTGCGTCTAAAATAGAGGCTGCAGTTTCCCCGGCTAAAACGCATATCGATGCCGTGCGGCAACAGTTTGCACCCGACAAGCGGGTTGCGCTGTTTGATGTGGAGCCCAAGGGCACTATACTTCGGGGCGAAACAAACATGCCTGAGGCCAAAGCAGCTTTGCTGAAGCGTTTGCAGGCAGCCGATGTGACGTTCGTAGACAGCATACAGGTGCTGCCGGAAGCAGAGCTGGAAGGAAAGAACCAGGCCATCGTAACCATTTCAGTTGCTAACCTGCGCTCGCAGCCAAAGCACTCTGCCGAACTAGCAACACAGGCTACCATGGGTACTCCGCTCAAAGTGTGGAAGAAGCAAAACGGCTGGTACCTGGTGCAAACGCCAGACCACTACCTGGCCTGGGTTGACTACGGCGGTGTGGCCCTGATGGACCAGACAGCTTTCAACAACTGGCAGCAGGGCAAAAAGCTGATCTATACCAATACCTATGGCTTTGCGCATGCTGCGGCAGACAAAAATGCCTCAAGTGTATCGGATATGGTATACGGTGATGTGGTGGTACTCAAGAACAAGACAAAGGACTTTTATGAAGTAGCTTTCCCGGACGGTCGCACTGGTTTTGTTGCCGCTGCCGAAGCCATAGATTTCAAGGAGTGGGTAGCGACCCGCAAACCAACCGAAGAGAATCTGGTAGCCTCCAGCAAAGAAATGCTGGGGATGCCATACCTGTGGGGCGGAACTTCTGTGAAAGGAATGGACTGCAGCGGTTTTACCAAAACCATTTTCTTTATGAACGGGCTGGTATTGCCACGCGATGCTTCGCAGCAGGTGCATATTGGCGAGCTGGTTAACACGGACAAAGGGTGGGGTGATATGCGTCCGGGTGATCTGTTGTTTTTTGGTGTGCCAGCTAAAGACGGCAAGCCGGAGCGTGTGGTGCACGTGGGTATGTGGATTGGCGGTAACCAGGAGTTTATACATTCTGCTGGCCGCGTACGCATCAACAGCATGAACCCATCTGCCGAAAACCACGATGCTTCTGAACTGGCCCGCTTCCTGCGTGCCAAACGCGTATCGCCGGAAGCTACTCTTGTAGATCTGCGCGAAAAGCCACTCTACGAGTAAGCTATAGAGAAGGTACAGCATTGATTGAAATGAAAGGCAGTGGCGAAAGCTACTGCCTTTTTTATTATTTCAATCTGAATGAGAAATCCGGAATCCTTATACTGACCGCATTATACCATTTCCTTCTCACGCACTTTTGTATCAAGCAATTGTAAATTCCTAGGTCGCTAGTTCTGTGTCTTTTAGAACATATGGCAGGAGGCCATAGGATTATAGATTTATTATTTTCTAAAACAATAATTCCTGGATTAGGTAAAAAATAATGAATTGAAAATTACTTTTATAAAAAATTAGCAGAAGTAATTTGATTTTATACCGCTTATTGCCGTACTTTATATTATTAGAAGAAAACTGATCGCATGAGCGCATTTCTGGCATTGGAAGAAGGGTATCTGGAAAAGCTCAACCACGTGGAGCGAAAGAAGCACCTTCAGAAGATTAAGATTGTGAGGCACTTGTATGTAAAAGGTGCTCGCTCTAATGCTGATATTTGCAACCGCTTCAATATCAGTTCTCCTACTTCCATGGCCTTGCTCAACGAACTGATGACCGAGGGACTGGTGGAGAAGCAGGGTCGTGGCGAATCAGTCGGAGGCCGCAAGCCGGAGCTGTACGGACTGCGCAACAACTCCCTTTTCGTGCTGAGCATCGAAATGGAAAAGTTCAGCACCCGCATGGCGATTTTTGATGGCACGAACAACAACATCACTGGCACCCATACCTTTCCAATAAGTCTTTCCAAAGACCTTAGCGCAATCGAGGAGCTATACCTACACGCCAGCAGTTTAGTGCTTTCGGCAGGTATAGATGCTGACAAACTGATGGGCATTGGCCTGAGTATGCCAGGCCTTGTTTCGTCCCGCGAAGGCAATAGCTATACCTATCTGCTGACGGGCCAGGACGAAACACCGCTGCAGGACTTGCTGGCCCTCAGGTTCAGTAAGCCGGTTTACATTCAGAACGACGTGAAGAGCATCACCCTGGCCGAATACCGTTTTGGAGCGGCGCAGGGCAAACGCGATGTGCTGGTACTCACGCTGGACTGGGGTATCGGTCTGGGAGTTATTATGGATGGAAAGTTACGTGCCGGCACCTCGGGATTTGCGGGTGAGTTCGGGCACATTCCTTTTATAGAAAATGGCGTGCTGTGCCATTGCGGCAAGCGCGGCTGTCTGGAAACCGTAGCTTCGGGAAGTGCATTGGCCCGCATGGCCCGCGAAGGACTGCAGGCCGGTCAGGATACTTTACTAAAAGCGCTGGCAGGGCCGGAAACTGAGAAAATAGAGCCGCAGACTATCATTCAGGCTGCACACGAAGGTGACCAGTACGCCATCAATATGCTCGCCGAAACAGGCCGGAATCTGGGCAAAGGTATAGCCATGCTTATCCAGCTGTATAATCCGGAGCTGATCATTATTGGCGGTAAAATGGCAGAAGCCAGGCAATACCTCACCACCCCGATACAGCAATCGATCAACACGTACTGTATGACGCAGCTGCGTGAGCAGACTGAAATCGTGCTTTCCAGGCTGGGAGCGCAGGCAGGTATACTGGGGCCGGTGGCTACGGTAATGGAGCGCATTTTTGAGCACCGCATCGAATCAACGAAATAACAGAACAACGAAACACAACATCACATTATAGCACAAAGAAAATGGCACGATTAAATCTTCTGGAAGAAACCCGTTTTGAAAAGCTTCCGGTTACCGTTTACTCCGATGAACATGTCGCCTCAGTGAAAGTGGCACAGCGTATAGCGGAGCTGATCAGGTATAAACAAGGACGCAATGAAAAAGCTGTGCTCGGTCTGGCTACGGGTGCCACACCCATAAAGGTATATGCCGAACTGGTGCGCCTGCATCGCGAAGAAGGACTTAGCTTCCGCAATGTGATCACCTTCAACCTGGACGAGTACTACCCGATGCAGCCGACTGCGGTGCAGAGCTATGTCACGTTCATGAACGAGAACCTGTTCGACCTCATCGATATCAACAAAAACAATGTGCATATACCTGATGGCACCCTGCCGCAGGAAAGAATACACGACTACTGCCTGGAATACGAGCGCAAGATTGAAGCCGTAGGCGGCCTGGATCTGCAGCTGCTGGGCATTGGTCGTACAGGTCACATCGGTTTCAACGAGCCGGGTTCTGCGCCAAACTCCGGTACACGCCTGGTTACGCTCGATGACCTGACTCGCCGTGATGCTTCCCGTGACTTTGGTGGTAAGGAAAATGTGCCGCGCAAAGCCATCACAATGGGCATTGGTACCATATTCAAAGCCCGCGAAATTATTCTGATGGCCTGGAGTGGTAAGAAAGCGCCGATCATTAAGAAAGCAGTGGAAGGCGAAATGTCGAGTGATGTTCCGGCTACGTACCTGCAACTGTCAGACAATGTGGAGTTTGTGCTGGACATGGATGCCGCTTCGGACTTGACCCGCTTCAACACGCCATGGTTGGTAAAAGATTGCCCATGGGATGATGCGCAGATCAAGAAAGCGGTTATCTGGCTGTCGCAGACGATGAAGAAGCCGATCCTGAAGCTGACCGAGGAAGACTACAACAACAACGGTATGGCCCAATTGATCACCGAAAAGGGTACAGCCTACGAAATCAACATTGACATCTTCAACAAACTGCAAAGCACCATTACCGGCTGGCCGGGTGGTAAGCCCAACGCCGACGACAAGCGCCGTCCGGAGCGTGCCGAACCGGCCCACAAGCGCGTGGTGATCTTCTCGCCACACCCGGACGATGATGTGATCTCGATGGGGGGTACGTTCATCCGACTAGTGGATCAGGGGCACGATGTGCATGTGGCCTACCAGACTTCCGGCAACACAGCTGTGTGGGACGATGACGTGCTGCGCTACATGGAGTTTGCCATTGACTTTAATAAGAGCATCGGGCAGGAGACGAATCACCTGGAAAATATCTACGACGACATGCGTGGCTTCCTGGAGAACAAGCAGCCAAACCAGCTCGATACACAGGAAATCCGCGATGTGAAAGGCTTTATCCGCAAGAGTGAAGCCATTGCCGGTGCCCGCTATGCTGGTCTCGACGATAATCACATTCACTTTATGGCGCTGCCATTCTACGAAACAGGCAAGACGGTGAAGAAGCCGGTGACTGATATTGACGTGGAACTGACCATCGAACTACTGCAGCAAGTGAAGCCGCATCAGGTGTTTGCCGCCGGCGACTTTGCCGACCCGCACGGCACGCACATCGTTTGCTTCAACATTGTGTTGGCTGCCCTTACCCATCTGCGCGAAACCGAGGAGTGGGCCAAAGACTGCTGGCTGTGGATGTACCGTGGTGCCTGGCACGAATTTGCTACGCACGAGATCGAAATGGCTGTGCCGTTGTCGCCGCAGGAAGTGGAACGCAAGCGCAATGCCATCTTTAAGCACCAGTCACAGAAGGACTATCCGGTATTCCCGGGCGACGATGCGCGCGAGTTCTGGGTGCGTGCCGAAGAGCGCAACCGCGAAACCGCCAAGAACTACGATGACCTGGGCCTGGCCAATTACGAGGCCATGGAAGCTTTCGTGAAATGGAAATTCTAGATTAAACAATGACAGCTGAAACGAAGCAAATTGCTTAGCTTTGTTTCAGCTGTTTTTTTATTTGTCGGGTTTGTAAAATTGACCCTGATTTAACCAAATGCAGGGCTTGTTACAATTTGTTTTGTCATCCTGTAAGGATCTTGTTAAAAAACAGCATAGGCTGAACTTCTTAGGTATAAGCCTTTTTTGTCAACCAAGCAGCACCGTTTTCAAGCATTACCAACACCATCAAAACACGCATTTCTGATATGACTTTCAGAAAAAATATTCTTACCCTTTTGCTCTCGATTTTCTGCACGGCAGGTATAGCTACGCTTTCGCAGGCGCAGGTAAAGCCTGAATCGTTGTCGCTGATACCGCAGCCCGTGAAACTGACCACCCAAAAGGGTGGCTTCCTGGTTCAGCCCTCCACTAAGGTATATGTGGACCCTAAAAATGATGATCTGCTACGTGTAGGCGAGTTTTTGGCCCAGCACATAGAAGGGGCAACCGGTCACAAGCCGGAGGTGATTCAGAAGAAGCCGAAGAAAAAAGAGACTAACCTGATCTATCTGACACTGAAGACAGACAACGATACGCTGGGTGCAGAAGGCTATACCCTGGATGTAAAGCAAGGTCACATTACACTGGCTGCGAAAGAAACACACGGTATATTCCTGGGTATACAAACCATGCGCCAGTTGCTGCCTGCCCAAAAAACATCAGAATCGGCGCTTATACCTGCGCTTCAGATCGTGGACAAACCCCGCTATATCTGGCGTGGCATGCACCTGGATGTGACCCGCCACTTCTTCCCGGTGGAGTTCGTGAAGCAGTACATCGATTACCTGGCGATGCACAAGCTAAACAGCTTCCACTGGCACCTGACAGATGACCAGGGCTGGCGTATCGAGATCAAAAAGTACCCGAAACTGACCGAAGTAGGCGCCTGGCGCGACAGCACCCTGATCGGCCACTACTGGGACCTGCCACAGACTTACCGCAAGCGTCGTCATGGTGGCTACTATACCCAGGAGCAAATCAAAGAAGTCGTGAAGTATGCACAGGACCGCTTCATTAACGTGGTGCCGGAGATTGAAATGCCGGGCCATGCACTGGCTGCGCTGGCTGCTTATCCGGAACTTTCTTGTACCGGAGGACCACATAAAGTAGAATCGAAGTGGGGCATTTTTCCTGATATTTTCTGTGCCGGCAACGAGCAGACGTTTACCTTTCTGGAAAATGTACTGACCGAGGTGATGGAGCTTTTTCCGAGTAAAGTTATTCATGTAGGTGGCGACGAAGCCCCGAAAACCCGCTGGAAGGTATGTCCGAAATGTCAGAAACGCATTGCCGACGAAGGCCTGAAAGATGAACACGAGCTGCAGAGCTATTTTGTGCAGCGCATGGAGAAATTCGCGAACAAGAACGGCCGCATTATCATCGGCTGGGACGAGATTCTGGAAGGGGGGCTGGCACCGAATGCCTATGTGATGTCCTGGCGCGGTACCAAGGGAGGTATAGCCGCAGCCAAAGAAAAGCACTATGTGGTGATGTCGCCGGGCACGCCCCTGTACTTTGACTATTACCAGGGCGAGCGAGATCTCGAACCGACCACCATACACGGGTATAACCCGCTCTCCAAGGTATACGCCTACGATCCGACGCCAAGCGAACTGTCAGCCGAAGAGAAAAAGTACATCCTGGGTGCGCAAGCTAACATGTGGACCGAATACGTTTCTACTGAAGGGCACCTAGAGTATATGGTGTTCCCGCGCATATCTGCCCTAAGTGAAGTATTGTGGACACCTGCCAAGCTGAAAGACTGGAAAAGCTTCCAGAACCGCATGACGGAGCAGTACAAGCGCTATGATGCGTTGGGTGTTAACTATGCCCGCAGCGCTTTCAATGTGATACAGCAACTGCAGGTAGACACGGCCAGCAATAGAGCCAACGTGACTTTTGAGACCGATGCGGCAGATGTTACCATCCACTATACTTTAGACGGATCTGAGCCAAATACGAGATCGCAGGTATACAAAGGACCGTTCTCGCTCAACAAAACAGCCACTATCAAAGCCGGTTCTTTTGTAGACGGCAAGCTGGTTGGCAAGGTAAGCACCCGCACTTTCGAGGCGCACAAAGCCCTGAACAAGAATATAACACTTACCACTCCCGCTCACCAGAACTTTGCTAGCCAGTCAAAACTAGTAGACGGTCTGAAGGGATCAACCGATCAGTATGATGGCCACTGGGTGGGCTTCCTGGACACAGACGTGGAGGCGATCGTTGATCTTGGGAAGGAGCAGCCGATCAAAAGGATGAGTACCAGCTTTATGCAGAACATTGGCTACCGTATTTTCCTGCCCGTTCAGGTAGAGTATGCGCTGTCCGTGGATGGCATCCGGTATGTGACTGTGGACACGATCGACGACCCCAACCCACTAGGGGCAGAAGGCATTACGACCCACGAAGTTGCTGCCACAATTCCGCTTACCCGCGCCCGCTTCGTGAAAGTGAAGGTTCGCAGTGTAGGAGTGAGCCCTGATAAGTACCCGTCGGTCGGACAGAAAACATGGCTGATGCTGGACGAGATTGTGGTGGAGTAAGCCATCACTCAAATTTTAAGGTTGTAACACCTGATATCCGCGAGATAAATTTTATATTGTACCCTAATCCCCGGCCTAATCACCGGAAAGTTTTGCACCTTATCTATACCTAAACTTAACATGACTAAAGTAGCCCCTTCTACAAACAGCGAAACCGGGCAGGAGAATGCTTCTGGTGGGTACATGCGCTCGATCATCATTATCGGAGCGCTGTTCTTTATCTTCGGCTTCGTTACCTGGCTCAACGCCATCCTGATTCCGTATTTTAAAATTGCTCTGGAACTCAACAACTTCCAGTCGTATCTGGTGGCTTTTGCGTTCTACATTTCCTATTTCGTGATGGCTATACCTTCGGCCTGGGTGCTCAAAGCGACTGGTTTTAAGAAAGGTATGTCGGTTGGTTTGCTGGTGATGGCAGTCGGGGCATTGTTGTTTGTGCCTGCCGCGCTTACCCGTACGCTCGATCTTTTTCTGATCGGTCTTTTCGTGCAGGGAACGGGTCTGGCTGTGCTGCAGACGGCTTCTAATCCGTACATTACCATCCTGGGTCCGCTGGAGAGTGCTGCCAAACGCATCAGCATCATGGGTGTCAGCAACAAAATCGGCGGTGTGTTGGGGTCAATTATTCTGGGTGCCATCGTGCTATCAAATGCCGATGAGGTTGTGGCCAAACTGGAACTAATGAGCGCGGCTGAAAAAGCCATCGAACTGGACACTATGGCATCTAAAGTGATCATGCCATACCTGATTATCATGGGTGCATTGGTAGCACTGGCCGTTGTTATTTATTTTTCATCCTTGCCGGAAGTGGACACTGACCAGGAAGACGAGACTGTGGCTGCGGCCAACGTGAATAAGACAAGCATTCTGCAGTTTCCGCACCTGTTGCTAGGCGCTTTTACCATGTTTGTATATGTGGGCGTTGAAGTAATGGCTGGTGATACGATTGTCAGCTATGGTGCCGCGCAGGGTATACCGTTCACAACGGCCAAGTTCTTTACTTCCTTTACACTGGGAGCCATGGTGCTGGCTTATTTTGTGGGCGTTGCCACCATCCCGAAATATATCCGTCAGGATAAAGCCCTGAAGATATCCGCCATATTAGGCATCGCCTTTACGATTGCTGCTATTATGACGAGTGGTATGGTATCGGTGCTGTTTATTGCCTTGCTGGGTCTTGCCAATGCGCTTATGTGGCCGGCCATTTTCCCGCTGGCTATTGCAGACCTGGGTCGTTTTACCAAGATCGGTTCTTCGCTGATTATCATGGGTATAGCCGGTGGCGCCATTCTGCCACTTATTTACGGTGCCCTGGCCGATTCTATTAATCCACAGCAGGCTTACTGGATCATGGTGCCGTGCTACCTCTTCATCCTGTACTATGCGATGGCCGGGCATAAGATCAGAACCAAGTAAAAATTCCAATAGCTAAAACAGCAACAGGAGCCTCTTGCGGGGCTCCTGTTGCTGTTTTAGAGGGTATGTGAATGGTGTATGGCTACCGCTCAGTAGCCACTTTACAGGTATAGCCCAGGTATAGCGCTTTACTATATAGTATTTGGCAAGGTTGTTGTTTCTGCAGCCACAGGCGCTGTTGCTTCCGGAGTGTCTACAGCCTGCACCGTGTTGTTTTCGCAGGATGAAACTAAGGCAAGGATAAGTAGGGTCAGCAGCAGCACCCCATATAGTCTGTTCAGCATGGCTTCTCCAGTTTATAATGCCAGAAGGTTGGCACCTGGATAATTACGCAGGCAGTGTCAGCTTAGTTGGGGTGCAGCTTCCAAAGCCGCAAAATATTTTTTATAGGACGGAAACCATGGATTTTAAGATTTTAAAATAATTGCACTAAATACGATCGAAAGCATGATTGGGTGTTCAGTTGAATACATACATTTGTGCCTGCTAAAAAGATTCTAATTCTCATAATCATAACATAAACTAAATATGCATCGCCTAAGACTCCTACTTCTTATTGTACTGTCTGTAGCCACCATGGCGTCTTGTACCACCTCCCGCAAGAAAAACAGCAATACCGGCCAAGTCATTATCATTAAAGACAGCAAAGCCGGCGGCGGCCACCACAAAGGGTATAAAAAAGGCTGGACCAAGAACACAAACAATCCGCACCACCCGCGCACTACCAACCCTGGCCATACCAAGCACAAAAATGGAAAGGGAGGCAACACGGTTATTATCGTAAATAACAACAATACCACCGTTAGGCAGGGAGCGCCAAAAGGAAAGCCGGGACATGGTAATCACCACAACGCCGGAAAAGGAAAAGGTGGCCATGGAAAAGGCAAGGGCAATCACGGGAAAGGAAGAGGCGGTAAATAAGCGATCGTCAGACTCTTTATTTTCCTTCAACAGGTATAGGCAGGTCCGGTTTCGGACCTGCTTTTTTTATGTTTCATATTTTTGATTTGGGCCTGTTGATAACAATAACATAGGTTGCATTTCGAAAATTCTACAGGTATAGACAGCCTGTATTGATTGCGGAATAGCCTTTCGTATACCTTTCCCAGACGATGAAAAACTAAAGGCCCTTACACGAACAAATCCTGCTGTATTCGGCTCTGGAAGTAAAGAAAGCTTAAAAAATATGGACGAACCTGTGCGATCGATCAGCCGACCGAAGATGAACCACAAGCAAGTAATGCTAATCTCGGAGTTGGTACCTTTTTAAGTAGTATAAATCAATGTTAAATCTGAACAATTTTGAATTATATAGGTATATAGTTTATACTAGATACTCGATACTAACCTAATAATCAGAATCATATGGCCTTGTTAAGATTTACTCTACTCATTGTTCTGGTAAGCACCCTTGCAACCCTTTCTTCATGCTCCCCTGTGAGCCGCGGCAGCAAAGCTATTGTTGTAGATGATTATAGTAGCATGCGCTATGTCAATGGCAAGCAAGACAGGGTGCACAAAAAGTGGAAGTCAAAATCATCGTATACCCCGAAAAACAACAAAGTAGCGAAACGAAAATCTGCTGACTGGTAGTTCCAAGACATGCAGCTGAGGAAGGGTAGGGTTACTACTTTTGTCTAAAGGTTGCGTATAGGCAGCTATGGAAATGGCAAATACACACTATACCCGCACACCCCGCACCGAAAACCTGAAGTGGGTAGACCGGATAACTCACCTGATGGACAATCAGTTCCGTCTGCCGGGCACCAACTGGCGGTTTGGCCTGGATCCTATTCTCGGGCTTTTTCCGGTGGTGGGCGACCTGGCATCGTTCAGTGTGTCCGCCATGCTGATTCTGACCATGGCCCGCCACGGGGCCAGCGGCAAAATGGTCACCCTGATGTTGCTTAATGTGGCACTGGATGCCCTGTTCGGCAGTATTCCCATTCTCGGCAATATCTTTGACTTCGCCTTTAAAGCCAACGATCGCAATGTGCGCATGCTAAGGGCACATTACGAAGAAGGCAAGTACCAGGGAAGCGGCAAGAAAATCATTGTCGGCGTCATCATCGGGGTTTTCGTAATAGCCATTTTGCTTATTTGGGCGATGTGGGAATTACTGGCCTTTGGCTATCAACTGGTGCAGGGTTGGTTCTAAAGGAGCCTAAATCCTACCAAGTTCCTTCGCTACAGCTACTGCCTTGTGAGCACTGGCTTCCTTGTCTTTTATCTCCAGCATAATATCCATATCAATACCCTCGGTTTCCACCAGGAAATCGTGAAAAGCCTGTTCTGTGATACTTTGCACATGCTTGCCTTTCCGCTCTCCCGGCGATTGGGCGCTGTAGTCTACCATCAGGATACCGTCACGTTCGGGCTGCCAGGTTTGTGCCGCCAGCATCACTGCCTCGGGCATGGGTTCTCCGTTGTTCACACACTCATGATGCAGGTTGTCGAAAATGATAGGCATACCTGTCAGTTCGTGTAGCACGAGGCAGTCGGTTAAGCTGTAGGTACGGTCGTCGTTTTCGACACAGAGGCGGGCCTTCACCGCCTCGGGTAGCATGGTATGGAATACCTCTGCAAACCGATTGAGAGCCGACTCCTTGTCGCCATAGGCACCGCCACCATGTATTTGCAACTTAGCTGTAGAGTCAAGGCCCATCAGGTCGAGAACGCTGCACTGGTATACCAGTTCGGCGATGCTGTTCTGCACCGTTTGGGGGGTAGGGGAGTTGAGGACTACAAACTGATCAGGGTGCATGGAAATACGCAGGTTATGCCGCTTGATGTAATCTCCGAGCCGGCGCAGGGTCAGTTTAAAATGTTCCTGCCAGTTATAAGTATTGATGGGGTGCGATGCGAAAGGTACCAGATCGGACGTGAGCCGGAAAAATTGCAAACCGTGTTCTACGTTAAACTCCAGAATGCGACGCAAACAGCTCAGGTTTTGCTCTACAGTTTGTATAAGTCGCTCTTCCGAATAAGAGGCGAGTCGAAAAGTGCGGGAGGAGGAACAGTCGAGTGTCTGGTTTATGCAGGGATATCCGATCTTCATAAGGTATAGAGGTATGGCTATACCCTAACCTACGCACAAGTGGATTGTTTTGCCGAAGATCAGATTTCAGGAGAGCGTCTTTTAACGCTTTATTTCGTAGCCGGTATTGTCTTTAAAGAGACGGTTGTAATTCTCTTTCTCCTCTATACGTCGCTTGAGTTCCTGGATCATGAGCAGTTGCTGCAGTTTCTGGTTCTGTTTTCCTTCCTTCGAAAACATATCATATAACAGTGAAATGGGGCTAAGCGCAGTAGGGGCCATCGGTGGTGGCGGAGGGCCAGGCTCCAGTTCGGGGCGGTAACCTTTGCGCTTTACATACTCCGGTTCTTCCTTTTTCATGTTGCGCAGCGCCCGCTGTATCAGTTCTTCAGAAGGTCGGCTGGTGATCTCTACCTCCCCTAGCATCACGCTGTCAGGCTGCAGAATAATATTAACGCGGAGTTCTGAAACAGGCAGGTTGCGGGGCAGGTATAGCATGGGCTTGAAACCAACGGCCCGTATCAGTAGCGTGTCGCTTTGGTCAATATCGATCAGGAAACTGCCGTTTTCGTCGGAGATTACACCATAGTTCGTTCCGTATCGGATAACGCCCGCGCCAGGTATAGGAGTGGTTTTGTCGGGCTCGAACACGGTGCCACTCACGCGAATGTTGCGCTGCGCCAGGGCCGGCAATGTGCTTACCAGTAACAGGACAGAAAGAAGCAGTAGTCGCAGCAGGTGTAAGGGCATGTTACAGCAAAGGCCACTTTGGCAGAGGCAAAAGATTAATGTCAATACGCCGGAAAAGGCTAAAAAGTATGCCGCGGCTAAAATAAACAGTAGCAGTGCGGCATGGTGCTAAGTTACTAAAATTTAGCGTAAAACAGGCTTAAATAGCGAAAGCCCATAGCTACGGGCGCTACAGGCTTTCAATAATAGGTATACGATGAGCTAATTTATTAGTTTCTGTTCAGGTTATTCCCAGAATTCGTGTTTGTTCCGGGCTGATTATTATTGGTCCCGGAGTTGTTCATCTGGTTGTTATTATTCATTTGATTCTGATTCTGCATCGTACCAGAGTTATCGAGCTGGTTGGTGCCGTCGTTACTCATACCCCAATAGTTGGCACGTTTCTCCTGATACTGGCGGTACTGTTCCTTCGATAATATAGATTGCAGTTCACGATCGGTCTCTTCCATAATCTGCTCACGTTGCGTGTCCAGATTTGATGCAGCTGTGGTATTGTCCTGTGTGTTTGTGTTCATGTTGCCACGCGTGTCGGTCATCGTGCCGCCATCCTTGTCATAGCGGTCTTTCTCAGTAGTGGCCATATTATCAATGTCTTCTGCTACCTGTCCACCCATACGGTTGGTTTCGTTGTAATTGAACTCCAGCTCGCTCAGGCGACGCTCCCGTTCATACAATACCTGCCGCACCCGGTTTTGGGTAGTGGTGTCGAGGCTCATATCTGTTGCCATCTGGCTGGCTATACGCTCTGAGTTGCTGCGCCACATGGCATCGGAGCCGCTCATATCGGTTGTGGTGCCCATGGCTGTTTCATTGCCTCTGATATTGCTTTGGTTTACGTTTTCGTCCTGGTTAGCATCTGCTGTTTCGTAGGTTTTGCCCCTGTCTTCGGAACAAGATGCAAACAACATGGCACTCATTATAGCTATGGAATAAAATACCTTTTTCATCTCTTAAATACGCTAAATTAAAAATATTAAAACACTGCCTCTTTGATTAAAATAGTATAAAACAAATATGGCTTGTTCTGATGTTTTACGACGATGAAAATGATAGGTTTATGTGGTTTATGCTGTCAGGTTAATGTTTAAGGGGTTTGATGTGCTTTAGGAAGCTTTTAAGTAGCTTTTTAGGACGTTGGAACTACTTCTTACATTTTGTTGAAAGCTTAATGTAGTCGAGCTGGTCAAGTTATTGAATATAATAAAATATATATGAAGGTATAGCTTTAAATACAGAGAGCCATCCTAGTAGATAGCTCTCTGTATTTAAAGCGGGTAGGATAGAATCTCTTAAGCTTTTTTCAACTCAAACACTGTTATCTCAGGCAGGAAACCTACACGACCTGGATAACCGATAAAGCCAAGACCGGTGTTTACGTAAATGTGCTGCTGACCGCGCTTGTAGAGGCCTGCCCACTGCTTGTACACATACTGCACAGGACTCCATTTCAGGCCAGGTATGTTTACTCCAAACTGCATTCCATGGGTATGGCCCGATAGAGTAAGGTCAATATCCGGGTACTTTTGATTGATCTCGCCGTCCCAGTGTGAAGGGTCATGAGAGAGCAGCACCTTAAACGGACTGTTTTCTGAGCCACTGTAAGCTTTGTTCAGGTCGCCATATTTCGGAAAACCCACCCGGTTGCCCCAGTTCTCCACGCCCAGTACGGAGATGTACTCGCCATCTTTTTCGATAAGGCGGTTTTCGTTCAGCAACACATCCCAGCCCATGCTGCGCTGTGTATTTATCAGCGTCTGAAGGTTGCCGGCCTTTTTCTCGGGACTTTCCCAGCTCACGTAGTCGCCGTAGTCGTGGTTGCCGAGCACTGAAAAAACGCCCTGCTTCGCTCTTATTTCTTTCAGGGCATCCACATGCGGTGTCAGTTCTGTGGCGACATTGTTTACGATATCGCCAGTAACAAACACCAGGTCGGCTTCCTGCTTGTTGATCAGGCGCACAGCTTCTTTGAGCGGTTCTGTAGAAGTAAAGCTGCCTGTATGCAAGTCGGAGATCTGGAGCATCCTAAAGCCATCAAAAGCAGCTGGCAGATTCAGTATACGTAGTGTGACACGTTTCACGCGGTAGTCGTAGGCGCCTTTCACCATACCGTAAATAAAAGCGGAAAAAGGCACTGCCGCGACCATAAGGCCCATCTGACTGAGGAATTTACTGCGAGACGGGTCAAAAGTCGTTTCTCCGCTATTCACATTGTTGAATACCACCTTGCCCAGGCGCAGCGTGTCATCCACGAACAGGAAGAGCACCACGACCAGCTTGGAGGCAAAAATGATGAAAAGAGTACTGGCCAGGTATGTTTTGAAAGCATCAGGTGGTGTGCCTCGCGTGAAAGAGGCCAGCGCAAAAGTGCCAGCCGTGATGACAAAAACAGCCCAGTGCACAAAATAAATGATACGCTGGGTGCTGGTTGAAAGGTTTTGGCTGACGGTTTTGATAGCCTGGAAGACGTAAAAGTCCACCAGGAACAGGATGAAAACTACTATTCCGATCGAAAAGTATCGTTGCATGGTATATGGTTGGTGCTGCATCAGAACAGCCGAAGCAGCTTCAGGTTTTAAAAATTGTATGTGACTATAAAAAAGCCGGTCTGGTAGCCGGCGTTTCATGAACTATTTTTAGTCTAAACAGATTCACTTAACAATCTTTTATCTAACAAAATCTGTACCGCAGTGAAACACGAAGCTACGTCTGCACTTTTGGCATACGACACCGCCAACCTCAACATCAAAACCTGGGCCGAAGAAGACCGTCCCGAGAAAAGCTGCTGCTCAAAGGCAAGGCTGCCCTAAGCGACGCCGAGCTGATTGCCATCCTGATCGGCTCTGGCACGCCAAAACTGACCGCTGTGGACGTTGCCAAACTGATACTGGCAGCTGTGGGAAACAACTTGAACGAACTGGCTAAACTAACCGTGAAGGATCTAACTGAAATTAAAGGTATAGGAGAAGCAAAAGCCATTTCGATTGTAAGTGCGCTTGAACTGGGCCGCCGTCGCAAAGAGACCGCTGCTGCTGCCAAAACCCGCATCACCTGCTCCACCGACATTTACAATTACATAAAACTCCAGCTACCGGACCTGCCGCACGAAGAGTTCTGGATAATATTGCTCAACCGCGCTAGCGTGGTGATGAAAAAGGAGAGCATTAGCAGTGATGGAGTGGCCGGCACGGTGGCCGACCCGAAAATGATCTTCACGAAAGCGATTGAACAGTTGGCGAGCTCCATTATCTTGGTGCACAATCACCCGAGTGGTAACACTAAACCCAGCGCCGCCGATATTGCCCTTACCAAGAAAATGAAAGAAGCCGGATCTTTCCTGGATCTGCCAATTCTGGATCACTTCATTTTTACAGATAACGACTATCACAGCTTTGCGGATGAAGGGTTTTTGTGAGTTTGAGAGAATGTTATACCTGTCATTTCTAGTGCAGCGAGAAATTTGAATTTTAAACTCTTTGTCTTAGATTTTTTACTGCTATTCGAAATTTTAGAAAAAGCTAATCTTCCTCTAAAATTTCCTTCACACGCCCAACTTCGCCTGTCTCGAGCCTCACTTTGATGCCGTGCGGGTGATTGAGGGATTTGGTAAGAATAGCTTCCACATACCCTTCTGTGAGGTCGCCGGTGCGCTGGTCTTCTTTGAGCACGATGTTGACGTGGGAGCCGATTTTGATGTTGCTACGTTTGGTGCCGTCCATAAGGTTTAGCGTTTGGTTTGCGGTTTGGAGGTGATGTGGAGGAACTCTTCCTCATCGTTTAGGCTCCAGCGCACAGGAGCCGTGATGTCCTGCTTCACAATTTCTACTTTCTTGATCTGCTCCAGGTTAGCCAGTATCAGGCTAGTGTCTTTTACAAGCTGGTTGTTGATGACTACTCTCAGATTTTGCTGTGCCGCAGGTATACCGTACTGGGTGTAGATATCTTGTAACGTGGACCATTCTGCCGTGGACTTGGCCTTGATGAGAACGGCTCCGTCTCTGGCTTTTTCACCAAATTTATCTGTAGCTTTTTCGTGTTTTAGTACCTCAGCACTTTCAATGTGTTTCGCAGCTATCAGTGCCAGACTAGCCTGCACTACCTGCCTCCCATCGACCTCAATATAAGGCTGAGGTTGCGGCACCATACCTTGCTTTTGTTGCTCTTTTGGGTGAATCAGCTCTTGTTGCGCAAAGGCCTGTAGACTGCACCCTGCGATTAGGAGTAAGAATATAAGTTGTTTCATGGGGTATTTTATGAGTGTAGGTTTCTGCTTTGGGTTAGATTGTTAGTTTCAGTTTATAGCGGGCTCGTGTAGCGGTAAAGCTATCGCAAGCTTTACCGCTACACCTTGTTACCTGCTTTTGTTTTTTTGTTCTTTCGAAAACTCCAGCATGTGTGCCATTTGCTGGTACCATTCAGCGTATGCTCCGTCTGGCTTGAACTTGCTATCAAACTCTTTGAAGTATAGTTCTGCTTGTTCACTTCCTGATACAGCTGCTATTAACAAGCGATTACCCAACTCCATTTTCTCTTCTGTATACTCTGCAGAAGCTTCATTTTGACTCTTCCAATGTGTTGATTTGTATTCTCGTAGCGATTGGTCAATTTGACTTTGGCTATACTTTATCTTTAGATTCAATTCTTTTCTTTGCTGGAGTTTACCACTAGCATAGTAAAAATACTCCGTTAGCCACTTCTCTCTTACCAGCTCTCGATTAATACCTACTGCCAGAATTTATACTTTTTGTAGTTGAAGAATATCCTGCCCCAATAATATTTCATACGCTTCAACTGCACTCCAAAAGTCTATGATACTGTCATTGCCGCATTCTGACAACACAAACTCAGAGTATATCTTTTTCCCATTTTGTGATTCAGAATAGCTGCATAGTAGAAGCTTGCTACCATTTGAAATGATGAAAGCTGTGTCTGGCTCTTGTCCTGCAAAGGTTGAGGCTGCACACTTTTCACATTCATCATTAGGTGCGCTTGTGCTAATTGCTACTTCTTTTTTTGCTTCCTGCCCAACTTCTTTTTGCTGCTTTGAAGCACAACTAGTAAAAAGTAAGAAGAGAAGCAAATACAAGTTCTTCATAATTCTGATTGCAAGTAACTACTGTATAAACGTTACCATGACGCTTATACACCATACACAGAGCTGATTTTCGATCCTACCGCTTAGGCTTCCGGATATTCCACCACGTATTGAAAATCGCCAAAGCCAATCCCGCTCCGATGAAAGCCCAGCCGATGTATTTGTTCTCAAAGAAATGCCCGATACTGATGACAGCACCTGTCACAGCTAATAGCACAGCAATAAATCCGACCAGATTGAATGATTTCATATGCTTTGTTCAGGTCCAAGTATAAGCGATGTTCAGAGTTTGCTTCAGGTAAGTTACATAGAATATCCTAAATGTTCTGTCCTATCTACCGGGTTTCTCCCTAACCCGCAAACACCTCAGCATTCTAAATCCCAAACTCCCCAGCTCAAAACAGCTCCTTTAGCCATTGAAAAAATTTAGGTCGGGTATAGGCAACAGCGCCTATGTCAGGTGTGTCAGTTGGATGAATGGGATTACCGAGTATATCTAGTGATGCGGGCGCAAAAGGCGAAGGAAGAGACACGGCTATACCTTGCCTGATCAAAGGTGATTTTTTCTGAAGGCTATACCTGTCGCGCAGAGTTTTCAGATCAAGCGGATAGCCCAGCGGGCCCGCCGTGCCAGGCGCCAGCAAGTGCGGGTCAGCCACTATACCTGTTGGAGCGCCGTTCATTGTCTCCTGTCGGGTAGCCTCCTTAAAATCGTGGAGGGAGGTATAGCGATCATCGCCCCACACAAAGGTATAGCGGTCATGCTCGCTGAAGTAGGCGTTGTTGTGAAAGGAGACACCTATGGTGGTGTCGGTAGCCACCACCATAGGTGCTCCGTTGCGGCTGTAGAAGATGTTGTTGAAAAACCTGACGTTATGGTGACCGCCGCTCTTGAAGAACACGCCTCCGCCTGAAGGTGCTACAGAGCTGTCAGCAAAAATGGTGTTGTTATACACGAGTAAGTCCAGGTTGCCGCCTCTGTCATAGTTCTCCACCCAAAGCGTGATGCCCTTGTAATCATTTTTGCGTCCGTCGTTTTCCGAGATGTTATACCTGACCACGTTGTTGCGCATCGGCCGGGCCCACTCAAACTGCGCGATCAGAAAACCTGCCCCGTCATTGTCGTGCGAGTAGTTGTACTGCATCACAGAGTTGGTCACGCCGCCGTCTAGGTCAAAGCCACCGCCGTCGCAACCGCTGCCCGCGCTCATGTTGAAGGTCTCGTTATATTGGATGGTGATGTCGTTGGCATCCCAGGCCCAGATGCCGATCGGTCCTCCGCAATTCTTGTTCTGCATACCTGAAGTATGCACCACACTGTGCTCGATTGTGCCTCCGTCCACGTCTGACAGCACGATGCCGCTTCCGCTGTGCTTTTCGGGGAGGATTAGCCCGTATATTTTGTACACATGGCACTGCCCGATGTAGATATTTTGGTGCGCGTAGCCGGTTTTGGTATGGTCGAACTGTCCGTAGGTGTTGATGCCGACCGAGTCGATGTCGTGGACTATGGCATGCGTAATGCGGGCATCGCGAAAGCCGCTGTTACCGTTCCAGGCACCCAGCGTTATCCCTGATTTGCGGAAGCCGCTCACTTCCACTTGATCAATGATGATGTGTGGTAGCTTCACATTGCCGGGCAGGTCGTTGTAGAAAAGGATGCCGTGGTTGGTATTGCGGGTATAGCCACTGCCCCGGAAGTTCAGGTCCCGGATTTCTATACCTGCCACATTGTGCGCATAAAAGCCGTACCTGCCACCCGCATCAATGGTGGCGCGGCCTTCGCCATAAGAACTGATGACCAGCGGAGCACCTTCGCCCTGGAGATTTTCCTGGTGAAAATAAAGTCCGCCCGAAAAGGTATGGGCGCCTTCGAACAGCAGAGAATCACCTGGGCTATACCTGTGCTTGTTCGCTTTGGCAATGCTGCGCCAGGCGGAAGCAAGAGACGTGCCTGGGTTGGCGTCATTGCCCCTGGGGCTGATGTAGTAGGTATGTGCCAAGGTATAGGGTGCTAAGCAAAGAGACAGACAGGTGTAAAAAAGTAGCGCCAGGGCCAGTTTCATAGTAAACGGTGTTCAGGTATAGGTATAACCAGAAGGCAGTTATACCTGTCGGAGTCTATTTATTGATGCCGCTGTTGGGCATTTCCAGTTCCGATACGTGCAACGGACGAAGCATGGATGTTTTCTTGTGCTGGTGCTCCTGCATGCGCTGGAGTATATCGTCGAGTAATTCCACAGCTCTCAGCACGTAGGGCCCTTTATTGAGCATCACACAGTCGGCACGCTGCGACATGGCCGCATCCGTAATCTCGGCCCTTGACGGACGCCCTTTCTTGGCAAGCGACTCCAGTACCTGCGTGGCCCAGACTACGGGTATATGTGCTGCCTCCGTTATCCACAGAATCTCCTCCTGTACCTCGGCCAGCCGTTGCCAGCCGCACTCCACAGCCAGGTCGCCTCGGGCAATCATCACGCCCACCGGATGGTTTTTCATGACGGTCAGGAGCAGGTGCGGCAGGTTACGGAATCCTTCCTTGGTCTCAATTTTAAGGATGATGCCCAGGCGGGGAGGGGCTTTCAGGCGTTTGAGTTCCTTGTGCAGCGCCTCAATCATCTCGGGGTGGTTCACGAAAGAGAGGCTCACGGTGTCGGCATGTTTCACCACAAAAGCCAAGTGCTTGCAGTCCTGCTCTGAAAGTCCGTTCAACTGCAAATCGCTTTCGGGCAGGTTAATGCCCTTATCATGCAACAGACGACTCCCTGACTCTTTGGCTTCAGTAATTTTCACGAGCAGGGCATCGTCGCTCACGTTCATGATCACCCCCGCTATTTTGCCATCGTCAAACAAAATCGGTTGGCCTGTTTTCACGCGAGTGAACACCTCGGGCAGGGTACAGGCAATACGTGCAGGTTTCACAATGTGGCCTTCGGCGTCGTAGAGGGCAGGTTCGCCAGGCATTTCGTCTTTAGTGAGCACCAGCAAATCGTCTTTGCGCAGGTAAATGGGCGCCACGCTGGCAGGCAATTCTCCCACTTTAGCGCTGCGCTCTAAGGCGCTCTTTTTATTGATAGTAAGTTCAGTGCCGGTGCCGATGTAAGATGATTTGAACAGATGCGCGATCACTCCCTTTTCTTTGCGCTGCATCACGGTGAAAGAACGTTTACGGCCACGCGTATCCTTAAATCTGAGCTTATCGCCCTGTTGCAGTTGTGCTACCCAGGCCTCGTCGAGCGGCAGGCTGGCATCTGTGGGCACCTCGCTTTCCACATCAGCAGGGGCGAGCCATACCTTGGCGGGGGATACAAGCTGTCCCAGTTCGTTTTGTATCGGGCGGATGGGCAGCAGGGCGGGGCCGGGTGTGAGCGGACCGGTGCGCAGTTTGGGGCCCATCAGGTCCATCAAAATTTTGCAGCTATGGCCTGTTTCTTTTTCAGCCTTCCGGATAGACTGCACCATCGTTTCCCATACCTGCTCGTCGTCGTGGGCACAGTTGATGCGGGCGCAGTCCATACCTGCCAGCAGCATGCGCTTGACCAGTTCGTAGTCCTGCGCCAGTTCGGTGGAGAAGGTGACCATAATGCGGGTGCTGCGTTTAGGAGGCCGGGCTCCCAATAGTTCGCTAGTATGCTTTTCGAGCAGCTCAACGCTCTCGGCATGCGTCACAGGTATAGGTTTTTGAGTAGGCGCACAATCGAGCAAATGGCAGAGCATGTTGTGCACCGCCTGCAGACTAGCCAATACATGTCCTTCAGAGCGACCCAGCGACGAGAGTCCTAAACGGGCCAGGTTCTCCTGCAACTGCCGTATGTCGTGCTGACGCAGCGAGAGGTAGTGCAGCAGGTTGCGGGCACTTGTACGGAAAGACGGATGCACGCTTTTGATAGCGGGCGTAAACTTCTTTTCCAGACTAAGAGCGTCCTGGTGCAGCACATCCAGCTGCGAAATCATCTCGTGAAGGTGTTTCTGGTCTGTTCGCATTTTAATTAGGGGTATAGCATATTATCAAACTATAGAGTTGGGGATAGGGTTGTTTAAAAACTGTTCACCATGGCCCGGTGCAAGGAAATGGAACTCCAGTAGCCACTTGCAATAATTCGGCGGATGCTGTGCAGCGGGTCGTGCGGGTCACGTTTATCGGCCAGTTGAAAAGCCGCTACCAGGCCACGCTGTTTCAGTTCAGGTATAGCCTCGGGGTTCCAGAGTCCGAATGGGTAAGCGAAGTATTCAGTTGGTTTTCCTGTGATCTCGGCCAGTTGCCGCGATGGTTTTTCTACTTGTGTTACCCAGTCCTTGCCTTGGTATTTTTTCACGTTCTGGTGGTCCCAGGTATGCGAGCCAATCACGTGCCCTTTGTCTGAAAGTTCCTTTACCTGCGCTTTGGTCATGTAGTTAGGCCTGCCGAGCGATACGGTCATGATGAAGAAAACGCCTTTGAAACCGTACTTTTCCAACTCAGGTGCTGCCACGCTAAACTGACCCAGGCTGGTGTCATCGAAAGTGAGCATCACAGGCTTTTCGGGAAGCAGGGCACCAGTGGTCAGGTAGGCCATCAGTTGGTCGGGTAGCACGGTTTGGTAACCGCTGTCGGCCAGCATTTTGAGGTGGTCCTTGAAGCGCTCCTCCGGTATAATATAATCCTTGGCCTGTTTAGAATCCTTTTCTCGCCAGTCGCGCACCTGGTGGTAACACAGAATGGGTACTTGTTTGCGGGCGATGATGGTTTCAGCATCGGCGATGGAGTTGGCTGCCAGGGCCACAGGCTGATCCGGACCGGCAGGTATAGCTGCCTGCAATTGCAGACTGTCAGGTATAGCGGTGTCGGAATGGGCAGATGCAACAGGTATAGCGGCTTCGACAGGCGACAGGGTATCGGCGGTTTTGCCTTCCTGCACACAGGACGAAAAGCCAACAAGCAACACGAATAATAAAGCAAAAACAGGTAGGCGGAAACGGAAGTAAGGGGATTTCATGGCAGGATTTGTAAATGTCATAATGATAGCGATTTTTCAGCTATTTTCCGAGTTATTGAAGAGAATAACCGCTACCTTAAGCTACCATTCCTAAGAGAATCGTTAACCGCTCAATCTATACCTGAAACCGCCTATGGCAGCTATTCCCTTTACCCGCGAGGCCATGTTGCGCCAGCTTTCCGATGTACCGGCCTGGGATGTGCTGGTGATTGGCGGAGGCGCCACAGGTTTAGGAACAGCTCTGGATGCTGCTTCGCGCGGGTATAGGACGCTTTTGTTCGAGCAGTCCGATTTTGCGAAAGGCACTTCGAGTCGCAGTACCAAGTTGGTGCACGGCGGGGTGCGCTACCTGGTGCAGGGCAATATTCGGCTGGTATTCGAAGCGCTGCGGGAGCGGGGAATTCTCCTGCGCAACGCCCCGCATGTGGTGTCGGTGCAGCCTTTTGTGTTACTTTGCTACACTTGGTGGCAGCGCTTTTTTTATGGCACCGGCCTCACACTCTACGATTTGCTGGCTGGCAGGTATAGCCTGGGTCGCACCGCCTGGTGGAGCCGCAAAACCGTGCTCGAGCGCATGACGAATATCAAATCCGAAAACCTGAAAGGCGGTATCGTGTACTATGACGGGCAGTTCGACGATGCCCGGCTGGCCTTGAACATCGCCCAGACCTGCGCTGAGCAAGGTGCAACGGTGCTGAATTATGTTCGCGTGACTGGTCTCACCAAAGATGCCCAGGGAAAAGTGAACGGTGTGGAAGCGCTAGATATCGAAACCAGCCAATCCTATACCTTGCGGGCCAAAGCGGTGGTGAATGCAACAGGCGTATATGTAGACGACATCCTGCAACTCGACAAACCCACCAAGAAACCATTGGTAATGCCGAGCCAGGGCGTACATGTGGTACTTCATAAATCTTTTCTGCCGGGCGACACTGCCTTGATGATTCCTAAGACCCCCGATGGCCGTGTGCTCTTTGCTATACCCTGGCAAGGCCACGTGCTGGTCGGCACGACCGATACACCGCTGCAGCAGCTGAGTCTGGAGCCTGTTGCGCTGGGAATCGAGATTGATTTTATTCTGCAAACTGCTGGAGCTTATCTGCAGAAGTCCCCGACCCGACAGGATGTGCTGAGCGTGTTTGCCGGCCTTCGTCCCTTAGCTGCTCCAAGCAACTTAACCGGTAGTACCAAGGAGATTTCACGGAGTCACAAATTGCTGGTAGCACCCTCATGGCTGATTACCATTACGGGCGGCAAATGGACCACCTACCGCCAGATGGCAGAAAACGCAGTGAACGCTGCCATCCGGGTAGCGGGTCTGCCGGCTATACCTTGTCGTACGGAGAAATTGGCTATACACGGTGCTATACCTTCGTCAGCTATACCTGTGTCGGATAATCCAAGCGCACTTGCCATTTACGGCAGTGATGCAACGGCTTTGCAGGCGCTGATGCAGTCCGAACACGAACTGGCCCATAAGCTGCACCCTGACTTTTGCTATACCTTAGCGGAAGTGGTTTGGGCGGTGCGGTACGAAATGGCCCGTAGCGTGGAGGATGTGCTGGCCCGGCGATTGCGGGTGTTGTTCCTTGATGCCCGTGCTGCGCTGGAAATGGCGCCTTTGGTAGCCGAAGTCATGGCACGCGAGCTCAATCGCGATGAGGTATGGCGGCGGGAGCAAATTGCAGCTTTCGAAATGCTCGGGAGACACTATCTGCCAAGAGTCACTGAAAAGCCGGCTATGCGGGCACATTGACGAATTTTTTCCGAAATTGCAGCAAAATTACCCAACCTCATGCAACGACCCTTCAAAATCATCATAATGGCCGGCATTGCGCTGGTACTTTTCTACTTTGTGCGCGAGTCTTTCCTGAGCGACGACAATTACCTGATTCCACTGAAAAAAGAGCGGGAGGAAAAAGATCTGTCGTTTCGCGGCCGCACGAACAGCCCATTTGAGGAAGCCGACCGCAGGATGTTCACCAACCTGGTCTACTACGAGCCCAACCTGGATTACCGCGTGAACGTGAAGCTGGAAGATATTTCCCCGAAAGACACCGTGCACATGCCCATGACCAACGGCAGCACCGAGGCCTATATGCGCTATGCCATCGCCAACTTTGAGCTAAACGGAGAGCCGCAGCGTCTGACGCTCTACAAAAAGGTGAAAGAGGAAGAAGAAAAGCTGTTTGTGCCTTTCACAGATAAAACCAACGGTTTCGATACCTATGGCGGCGGCCGCTACCTGGATGTGCCGCTCAAGGAAGGCGCTAAAACAGCCACCCTCGATTTCAACCGTGCCTACAGTCCTTTTTGTGCTTACAACCCTGAGTACGTGTGCCCGGTGCCACCCAAAGAAAACCGCCTGACCGTGGCAGTAGAGGCTGGTGAGAAGAACTACGAAAAAGTGCATCCGGTGGTGGAGTAGATTTGGGGCAATCCTTTGTCAAGAAGTCAAAAGACAAAACCTTTTGGAACAAAATAATCCTTAATTTTGGGGAATAGCTTCAACCGAACGGGGCTATACCTTACAGAACAACAAAAATAACCATGCTGATTTCATTCGACTGGCTGAAACAACTCATTTCTATAGATAAAACCGCTGAAGAAACAGGCGCCTTGCTGACGGGCTCTGGTCTGGAAGTGGAAGCAATTCACAATTTCGACCAGGTAAAAGGCGGTCTGGAGGGCATCGTGATCGGCGAAGTGCTCACCTGTGAGCGCCACCCGGATGCTGATCGCTTGAGCGTGACCACTGTGGATATCGGTACAGGCGAGCCAAGCCAGATTGTGTGCGGTGCACCCAACGTATCGGCCGGACAGAAAGTGGTAGTGGCGACCGTAAATAGCACGCTTTACCCAAGCGGTGGGGAGCCTTTCAAAATCAAAAAGTCGAAGATACGCGGCGCTGCTTCAGAGGGTATGATTTGCGCTGAAGATGAGATTGGCGTCGGTACCTCCCATGCCGGCATCATGGTACTTGATACTGACCTGCCAAACGGTACGCCTGCCGCTGAGTATTTCGGTTTGGGTTCTGATAAGGTGTTCGAAATTGGTCTGACGCCAAACCGCGCTGATGCTGCTTCGCACTTGGGTGTTGCCCGCGATCTGAAAGCCCTTTTGCGTGTGCCGTACACCTTGCCTTCCGTAGAAAGCTTCAACGTGAGCAATACGACCCGCCCGATTGAGGTGGAGATTGAGAACATAGAAGCTTGTCCGCGCTATGCGGGTGTGACGGTGAGCGGTGTAAAGGTTGGTCCATCGCCGGAGTGGCTGCAGAAGCGCCTGCGTGCCATCGACCTGGCTCCGATCAACAACATCGTGGATGTGACCAACTACGTGCTGCACGAGCTCGGTCAGCCACTGCACGCCTTTGACGCTGACAAAATCAAAGGCGATAAGATAGTGGTGAAGACGGCCGAAGCCGACAGTAAATTTGTAACGCTGGACGGTATAGAGCGCAAGCTCAAGGCGAATGACCTGATGATCTGCAACGCCGCTGAGCCTATGGCGATTGGTGGAGTATTCGGTGGCAAAGAGTCGGGTGTGGGCGAGGAAACGACGAGTGTTTTCATCGAAAGTGCTTACTTCTCGCCGGACTACATCCGTCGCACAGGTATGGCGCACGGCCTCAAAACTGACGCCTCTTTCCGTTTTGAGCGCGGCACCGACCCGAACATGGTGATTACCGCTCTGAAGCGTGCTGCTTTACTTATACAGGAAGTGGCTGGCGGTGAGATTAGCTCCGAGATTGTAGACGTATACCCACAGCCGGTTCAGGACTTAGAGTTATCTCTGGATATCGAGCGGGCTCATACCTTGATTGGTCAGCACATCGGTGCCGAGCGAATGAAGACCATCTTAACCGACTTAGGTATAGAAATCACCGGTGAAACGGAAGAGAAACTGCATGTGTTGGTGCCGCCGTTTAAAGTAGATGTAACCCGCGAGGCGGATCTGGTGGAAGAAATTCTGCGCATCTACGGCTTTAACAACATCGAGGTGAGCGAGCATATGGCCACCACCTACATGGCCAGCTTCCCGAAGCCTGACCCAGAGCACATCACAGGCACCATACTGGATTATATCTCAGCTAATGGTTTCCACGAGATCATCACCAACTCTATCACCAATTCCAACTACTATGCTGCCGGCGGAGAAGAAGAGATGGCCGGTCTGGTGAAAGTGCTCAACTACAACAGCGAGGACCTCGACGTGCTGCGCAAAAGCATGGTGTTTTCGGGTCTGGAAGTGCTGCGCTACAACATTAACCGCCGTCAGCGCGACCTCAAGGTATACGAACTCGGCAAGGTATACGAGCAACTGGAGGACGGTTACAAGGAGACCCGCAAGCTGGCGCTCTACATGGTAGGCAACACCACCGCCGAAAGCTGGAAGCAGCCCGCTCAGAAAGTGGCTTTCCATGATCTGGCAGGTATGGTGCAGAACGTGCTGCAGAAACTCAATGCTGCCGACTACGAAGTGCAGGCCATTGATCAAAGCTGCTACATGCGCCAGGGCATCACCTATGTGAAGAACGGCACTGTGATCGCGCAGGTTGGTTTGCTGGACGCCGTCGTGACCAAAGCCATGGACGTGAAAGAACAGGTATGGTACGCCGAACTGAACTGGGAATACCTTATCAAGAAATACAAAGACAAACTGGTGGCCGAGGAGCTTCCGAAATTCCCGGAAGTGCGCCGCGACCTGTCGCTTGTGGTAGACAAGAACCTGACCTTTGAGCAACTGAAGCAGGTGGCCCTGCGCACCGAGCGTAAGCTTTTACAAGGTGTGAATGTATTCGATGTGTACGAAGGCGACAAGATAGAAGCAGGCAAGAAAGCCTATGCTTTGAGCTTCACGTTGCTGGACCGCCAGCAAACTTTGACCGACAAAGTGATCGACGGCGTGATGAACCGCCTGATGCAGCAATTTGAGAAACAGCTGGGAGCCATTATCCGCAAATAGTTATGCCAAAGGAAAAACAACTGCAACAGCTTCAGTCGATTGAGAACAAGGTGCGCCAGCTCCTAAACCGCCACACCGACGCGCAACAGAAGCTTGCCGCCGCGCAGGAAGAAATTAAAATGCTGGAGTCGCAGCTGCAAGAGCGGGAACAGCAAATAAAAAATTTTCAAAATCAAGAGAATATTGTTAAGATTGTAGATGCGATAGCAGGAAACACTGCAAATTCGACAGAGTTAAAGCTGAAGTTAAACGAATATATAAGGGAAATTGATAAGTGTATCGCCTACTTACGTGACTAGCGGGAGGCAGTGAGCTGGAGCCGGACATACGGCAGGCCATTGTCAGGAAGCAAAGAAACGGAGTAGCCCTATACCTAAAAAACGCAACGGATGGGTGAATTAGCTATTAAGATTCGCATCGCAGAACGCGAGTATCCGATGCGGGTGAAGGAAGAAGAAGAAGAAAGGCTTCGGGTGGTGGGTAAACTTTTGAACGAGCGCCTGCGCTTTTTCAAAGACCAGTTTGGCATACAGGACAAGCAGGACTTGCTGGCTATGGTGGCTTTTGAAACCATGGTGGACAAGCTGAAGCTCGAGGATGACAAAAATGCCCATCTCGACAAAGTAGGTGCGCAACTGAGCGTGCTCGACGAGCTCTTATCAACAAATAAGTAAACCAAACCGAGACTGCTCCCTAAGTAGTCTCTTTAACTACAGTGTGGTTTGTAAAGCCACTTCACTGTCCTGCTGCAGGAACTGCTATTGTTTTTATAAACCATAAAAGCGTATAGTATGTCCGATATTTTAATCATTTTAATCACCGCCATTGTCGCGCTCGGAGTCGGCGTGTACATTGGGCGCGTACTCCTGCAAAAGGTATACAAACAGCAGGAGGAAGCTGCCCGCCAAAAGGCAAAATCCATCATCCGCGAAGCTGAAATCAACGCCGAGGGCATCAAAAAAGACCGCATGCTGGAGGCTAAGGAAAAATTCCTGAAGCTGAAGTCTGAGTTCGAAGAAGAATCGAACAAGAAGAAGAATATCATCATCCAGAACGAGAACAAAGTAAAGCAGCGCGAGCAGCACGTGGCCAAGCAAATGGAGCAGACCAAGCGCCGCGAAACTGAACTCGACAAGGAGAAGGAAGCCCTCGACCACCAACTGGAAGTTCTCAAGAAACGCAAAGAAGAAGTAGAGCAGCAGCACAACGAAGTAGTAGCCCAACTGGAGAAAATAGCTGGTCTGACCGCCGCTGAAGCCCGCGAGCAAATGGTAGAGGCCCTGAAAAGCGAAGCCACGTCGCATGCATCTTCTTACGTGAAGGATATTGTGGCCCAGGCCAAACTCACCGCTACCAAAGAAGCCAAGAAAATTGTGGTGGAAACCATACAGCGTACTGCTGCGGAGCATGCCATCGAAAACTGCGTGTCTGTTTTCAACATCGAAAGCGACGACATCAAAGGCAAGATCATCGGTCGTGAAGGCCGTAACATTCGCGCTCTGGAAGCTGCAACTGGTGTGGAAATCATCGTAGATGATACTCCGGAGGCGATCATCATCTCTGGTTTCGATCCGGTTCGCCGCGAAATTGCCCGTCTGTCGCTGCACCGTTTGGTTGCCGACGGTCGTATCCACCCGGCTCGCATTGAGGAGGTGGTTTCGAAAACCCGCAAAAACATTGAAGAAGAGATCGTGGAAATCGGTGAGCGTACTGCCATCGACTTAGGTATACATGGTCTGCACCCGGAACTGATCAAGATGGTGGGCCGTATGCGCTTCCGCTCGTCTTACGGACAAAACCTGTTGCAGCACTCACGCGAAGTAGCCAACCTGTGCGCCACCATGGCCGCAGAACTTGGTCTGAACGTGAAACACGCCAAGCGCGCCGGTCTGTTGCATGACATTGGTAAAGTAACCCCAGATGAGCCGGAATTGCCACACGCGATCATCGGTATGGAGCTGGCCAAAAAATACAAGGAGCATCCGGATATCTGCAACGCCATTGGCGCTCACCACGATGAGATTGAGATGACAGCGATGATTTCTCCGCTGATTCAGGCTTGCGACGCTATTTCTGGCTCGAGACCAGGTGCCCGCCGCGAGATCATGGAGTCCTACATCAAGCGTCTGAAGGATCTGGAAGCTGCCGCTGTATCATTCGACGGTGTGAACCAGTGCTACGCCATTCAGGCTGGCCGCGAGCTCCGCATCATGGTAGACGCCGACAATGTGAGCGACGAAAAAGCCGCACAGCTTTCATTTGACATCTCTCAGAAGATTGAGAAAGAAATGCAGTACCCAGGCCAGATCAAAATCACGGTTATCCGCGAAATGAGAGCCATCAGCTACGCCAAGTAAGGATAGCATCAGGTATAAAATAAAAAGCCGCCTGTTACTGTTGTAGCAGGCGGCTTTTGCATTAAACTAAACCAATCGTCACTTAATTCTTAGCTCAGGAAAGCCTTCAGCATCCAAAGCGTTTTTTCATTTTCGTTGATGTCTTCGCTTACCAGCGCTACCGTACCTTCGTCGTCACGCTCGGCAGCCAGCGCCAGAATATCACGTTCCAGGCTTACAATCACAGATAGATTCTGGTGCGTCGCTTCAACCGTTTCGCGGTCGCCGGTTAGGCTTGATGCCTCCTGTATGCTCGACACACGCAGGTAATCCGAGAAGGTATGCAGTGGCTTCTGTCCGATGGTCAGGATACGCTCTGCCAGCGCATCGATGCGGGCCAGCGCGCTGTTGTACAATTCCTCGTACTTGGCATGCAGCTGGAAGAAGTGTATGCCCTTGATGTTCCAATGGAAACCGCGCAGGTTCTGGTAGTAAATGTGATAGTTGGCCAGCAACTCGTTCAATTTGTCGGCAATATCTACTGAATCTTGTTTCTCTAGTCCAATGTTCGTCAGCTTATTCATAGTTCTATATTTTGGTTGTTTGTATATACAAATATATCCAAATTGCGATTATAAACCAAATCGATTATATTGATGCGGGTATAGAGATAATCTATACCTTAGCGGGTGGAAGCTAAAAAGTCTGCCTGCCTGGGGTGACTGGAATGTTGAGATAGAACGCCTCCATACTATACGTTTGATAGCATGACACTGGTACAATTAGAATATTTATTGGCGGTAGACACGCACCGTCATTTTGCGACAGCGGCAGACCACTGTTTCGTGACACAGCCTACTCTGAGCATGCAGCTGCAAAAGCTGGAGGAGGAGCTAGGGGTACAGTTATTTGACCGGAGCAGAGTGCCCGTGCGGCCCACCGAGATTGGGAAGGAAGTGATTGCCCAGGCCCGTATTGTGGTGGCGGAGTCGAAGAAGATACGGGAGATTGTGCAGAACCAGAAGCAGGAATTGAGCGGTGAGTTGCGGGTAGGCGTTATACCTACCTTGGCACCATACCTGATTCCGCTGTTCGTGACGAGCTTTATGGAGAAGTACCCGGATGTGCGGCTGGTGGTGCAGGAGCTGCTGACCGAGGAAATCGTGCAGAAGCTGAACTACGAACTGCTGGATGTTGGCTTGCTGGTGACGCCCCTTGACGGCAAGTCTATAAAGGAGTTGCCGCTGTTTTACGAAGCTTTTGTGGCCTATATCAACCCGGCTCACCCATTGGCTAACAGCAAGGCTATAAGCCCGGAGCAGCTCGACCTGAACGAACTGTGGGTGCTCAACGAAGGGCACTGTTTCCGGAGCCAGGTGCTCAACATCTGTAACCGGGGTGGTGGTACAACCCCTTCCGGCCACTTCGACTACAAGAGCGGCTCCCTCGAAACCCTTAAACGCATCGTAGAAACCCAGCGCGGGCTCACGCTGCTACCCGAACTCTCCGTACTCGATATACCTGCTGAGAAGCAGTTGCTCGTTCATACCTTCCGGGAGCCGCAGCCGCAGCGGGAAGTAAGCCTGGTCGTGCACCGCAGCTTCCTGAAAAAACGCCTGATCGAGGCCTTGCAAGATGAAATTGTAGCCGCTATACCTGCACACATCCGTAACCGAAAAAAGCAGCAGGTAGTGGGAGTGAAGAAGTTGGGGAGTTGAGGAGGTTGAAAGAGCAAGAGAGGTCAAGGACTGTTTGAATTCTGCTTAAGTGTTTGTCTGAATCAGGATTTATAGGACTGTTTTGCAAGATTTAACACACCCCTGCTCTTCCCGTGAGGGGAATTTCTGGCGTTGCCGTCACCAAGGTATAGCAAGAATAACTTGACCCTTGAACTATGAAACAGATTACTTAAGCCCGGTGCACTCTTGACGATTTTGTGTTTGAGCGGTCAGCGAGTTTAAAAGCGTCTTGACTTTTTTGCTTACTTTTTTTGTGAAGACAAAAAGTAAGGCCCGCCCGGCCAAGGCAAGCTATAAAACAATAGCATTTGCTATACCTGCATAGGTGATGCTACGCCAGCAAGGTATATCCGCTACTATCACCGCATAAAACAAAAAGGGCTGCTTCATCAGAAGCAGCCCTTTTCTATGATTATACCTCTAATCAGGTATAGCAAATCAAATTAAGCGTTGATCATGCCAGCTTTCTGCAGCACCTCTACCATCGTAGCACCAATCTCAGCAGGAGAATCTACCACGTGAATGCCATTCTCGCGCATGATCTTCATTTTAGCAGCAGCTGTATCGTCAGCACCACCTACAATCGCACCTGCGTGACCCATGCGACGACCAGCTGGAGCAGTCTGGCCAGCAATGAAACCTACAACTGGCTTCTTGTTGCCAGTCTCGCTGATGTACTGCGCAGCCATCGCTTCGTAGTTACCACCAATCTCACCGATCATCACAATTGCGTCTGTTTCAGGGTCTTCCATCAGCAGTTGTACTGCATCTTTGGTTGGCGTTCCGATGATCGGGTCACCACCGATACCGATAGCTGTAGAGATACCCAGGCCAGCTTTCACAATCTGGTCAGCAGCCTCGTACGTCAACGTGCCTGACTTGGACACGATACCAATACGACCTGGCTTGAACACGAAACCTGGCATGATGCCAACTTTTGCCTCACCTGGCGTAATCACACCCGGGCAGTTTGGACCGATAAGGGTCACATCTTTGCCTTTCAGGTAGTTTTTGGCCATCACCATGTCTTTCACAGGAATGCCCTCTGTAATCGCTACGATTACTTTGATGCCCGCATCAGCAGCTTCCATAATCGCGTCGGCAGCGAAAGCGGGTGGCACGAAAATGATGGAAACATCGGCTCCCGTTCTCTTCACAGCGTCTTCTACTGTGTTGAAAACCGGCAGGTCGAGGTGGTTGTTGCCGCCTTTACCTGGTGTAACACCACCCACTACGTTGGTGCCGTACTCGATCATCTGAGAGGCGTGAAAAGAACCTTCGGAGCCCGTGAAGCCCTGTACGATCACTTTCGAATCTTTATTTACTAAAACACTCATGTGTATCTTATTAAGTTGATGAATGATGGTCTAAAATAAGGTAGTGCAAAAATAGGCTTTTTTGCGGCGCTTCCAAAAAATAGTTATAGCTAATATAGCCTCTAAATCAGCTTGGCGGAACGTGAACAGGTATACCTGTTGTTGTAGGCAGGGCAGGGAGCTATACCTGTTAAGTATAATTTTTATTACGTACCTTTGCACCCGTATCTCAAAAAAGCACTCAAATGAAATACCTGAATCATATAACCGAGGCAATCGGTAACACACCCTTAGTAAAGCTGAACAAGGTAACCGAAGGCATTAAAGCGACGGTACTGGCCAAAGTAGAGTACATGAACCCAGGCAACTCCGTGAAGGACCGCATGGCAATCAGAATGATTGAAGATGCCGAGAAAGCCGGAATCCTGAAGCCGGGCGGCACGATCATTGAAGGCACGTCAGGCAACACAGGTATGGGACTGGCGCTGGCAGCTATCGCGAAAGGTTATAAGTGCATTTTTACGCTAGCCGACAAGCAGAGCAAGGAGAAAATGGATATTTTGCGTGCCGTTGGTGCCGAGGTACGTGTGTGCCCGACCAACGTAGCCCCTGACCATCCGGATTCGTACTACTCGGTGGCCAAGCGCCTGAATGAAGAGATTCCGAACTCATTTTACCCGAACCAATACGACAACATGTCGAACTGGGCGGCGCATTACGAGTCTACCGGTCCAGAAATCTGGGAGCAGACAGAAGGCAAAGTGACGCACTTTATCACTGGTGTAGGTACAGGCGGTACAGTAACCGGTATCTCCCGTTACCTGAAAGAAAAGAACCCGGATGTAGTAACTGTAGGTATAGACACGTATGGTTCTGTGTTCAAGAAGTACAAGGAAACCGGTATTTTTGACGAGAACGAAATCTATTCTTACGCCACAGAAGGTATAGGCGAAGACATTCTGCCTAAGAACGTGGACTTCGATGTGATCGACCAGTTTGTAAAAGTAACCGACAAAGATGGCGCCGTGATGACGCGCAGACTGGCCAAAGAGGAAGGTTTGTTTGTAGGTTGGTCTTGCGGTACGGCCGTGTATGGTGCGCTGGAATATGCCCGCGAGAACAATCTAACGGAAGATGATGTTATTGTAGTGTTGCTGCCAGACCACGGTACCCGTTACCTGGGCAAAATCTACAACGACGACTGGATGCGCGCGCAGGGCTACATCGATTAAATACCCCGGTATAGCTAAATTGAATCCTTAGAATTTGGTGGAGGCATCCAACTTACGTAACTTGTACTGTGATAACTACAAAGGATTTGAAATAAATTACAGGATCACTAAATTTAGAAACGTTAGCTTTAAAGAAACGGCTTGCGTAATAATACAAGCTGGAATAGGTTAGCTATGAGAAAAATATCAGGCGTACTTCTTATTGACGACGACGATACTACAAATTTCCTGAACCAGCGTCTGCTCGAGCGGATGGAGGTAACAGACAACATACGCACATTTGTGAATGGTAAGCAGGCGTTTGACTATCTGTATAATGTAAGTAACAACAACTACGAGCAGACGGATGCAAATTATTTTCAGCCGGAACTGATCTTCCTGGACATCAGCATGCCGGTGATGGATGGATTTGAAATGCTGGACCTGTATGAGCGGCTGGACCCCGAGTTCAGGAAAAACATCATACTGGCCGTGCTGACAACTTCTACGCACCCACAAGACACGGATGCCGCCCAGAAATATTCGGCAGAGTACCTTACCAAACCGCTTACAGCAGAAAAAGTAAAAAACCTGATCAGTAAGCATTTTAGCTCCACCAATCAGGAGGCTTAAGGGGTTGTAGGTATAAAGACGAGCCGATGTGCTGACTCTAGCAAGAGCAGCGCATCGGCTCGTTTTATTTTTGAACGCCAGGTATACGGAAAGAGCGTGAGGAATATTAACCGATTTTAGGTTATACCTGAAGAATAGTAGGTATAGGCGACTACAAAGGGAGGTTGCGCTATACCTAGAACGAGAAGCCAAAATTGGATTTGATCAGCAGGTTCAGAATCACGCCCCCGCCGGCCAGCAGCAAACCAATCCCGATCAGTTTTTCAATATCCTGCATCTTTCCCTGCCGTTTTTTCACCAGGTTGCCTCCAATAGCCCCAAGTGCAAAAGCTGCCATTAGCGGCAGGCTGCGGCTCCAGATCACATTGCCGAGCAGGTAGTGGCTGATGAATCCCGTAAAGCTGGTAATAACCAAAATGAAAAGTGAAGTAGACGTGGCGATCTGAGAAGGCATCCGGAACAGCTTGATCATCATGGGCGTTTGCAGGAAACCGCCCCCAATGCCAAATAAACCGGCTATTATACCTGAGGCAAACCCAAACACTGAAACCACACCACCGTTGAGCCGGTAAGCCAGGTGCTTGGCCCTGTTTTTCCGGATAAAGGAAGTCGGCACCCGACGGATGCGGTACATCATGCCGGAATGGCGCTGCATCCGCTCTTTTTTCTGAGGCTTCACCATAAAGAAGCCCACTGTCAGCACGAAAAGCGCAAATATGACCTGCAGCTCTGAGACCGGTAAAAAAGCTACCATAAAAGCACCCAGCACCGTGCCGGCCACCGCCGGAAACTGAATAAGCGAACCCACCAGGTAGTCGATGCTGCGGTCGCGTAGGTTAAAGGCAGAGGCAATGATAGAAGCCGGCACCAGCGCCGACATGGTCGCACCGATGGCTATTTCGATGTTGTATCCGAAGAAGATGATCAGGATCGGCACCATGAACACGCCTCCTCCGAAACCGATGATGGTGCCAAACCCACTCACGAGCGCACCCACGACAAAAATGATGAATTCCTCCATTTGCAAAGCCCCGCAGGGCCGTGGTATTATACCTTTTATGCAAGGTATACTATTCAGCTACAGGTACGAATTTAAAGTCATCTCCGTTAAACAATCCTTTGTCGCTGAGCTTGAGCGAAGGTATAACCAGCAGTGCCATGAACGAGAGCGTCATGAAAGGGGAGGCCAGTTTACTGCCCATCTCCTTGCTCATGCGGTCGATAGCCGAGTAAGCCTGGGCCACCTCATAGCCGTCTGCCGCCGACATAATACCTGCGACCGGCAGTGGTAACAATTGCTCATTATCGCCATCCACGGCAGCCACGCCACCTTTTGCACTGATGATCAGGTTCACGGTGCGAGCGATGCTTTCGTCGTCTACACCCACGGCAATAATGTTATGCGAGTCGTGGCCAACGGAGGAGGCGATAGCACCGCGCTGTATACCTACATTCTTGATAAAGGCCACTGCTGGCTCGGCATTCTCATACCTGTTCACAACGGTTATCTTGAGCACATCCTGCGGCACATCTGACTGGATAAAGCCATTTTCGATTTTCGGCTCCGCCCATATCTGGTGCGTGATCAGTTGCCCGTCAAACGCCTCAATCACCCGGATCTTACTGGCGCTGTCGGCTGGCAGTCGGAACTGCTCCGGCGTTTTCGGTTCGGTATTGAAATTGTTGATCTCCTCACTTGGCGTGAAGGTGATTTTAGACTTGCCCTTTTCTGCTACCAACTCCCCATTGATGTAGGTTGCTTCCACCACAAAATCCTCGAGGTTATTGACCAGGATAAAGTCAGCAGGATCGCCTTCGCGCAGCAAGCCGACTTCCAGCTTGTAATGCTCGACCGGGTTGAGGCAGGCGGCACGCAGCACATGGAACAGGTCATGGTTTTTGGCAAGGGCGCGTTTCACGAGCAGGTTCAGGTGGCCTTCCACGAGGTTGTCAGGGTGTTTGTCGTCGGAGCAGAACATGATGCTGTCCGGATGGCTGGCGAGCAAAGGTATAAGCGCTTCAAAGTTCTTGGCGGCACTTCCTTCCCGGATGAGGATCTTCATGCCTACCGCTAGTTTGTCGAGCGCCTCTTCTGCTGTAAAGCACTCGTGATCGGTGGTGATGCCGGCCGATGCGTAAAGGGCAGCCTGTTCGCCGCGCAATCCGGGTGCATGACCGTCCACTGCTTTGCCGTATTTCTTGGCCAGTTCGATTTTCTCCATCACCACAGGGTCGCGGTGCAGCACGCCGGGCCAGTTCATCATCTCGGCCAGGTACTTTATTTCGTCGCGCTGGAACAAGGTTTCGATGTCGGCAGCCGTTATCTCAGCACCGGCTGTTTCAAAAGGAGTGGCCGGTACGCAGGAGGGAGCCCCGAAATAAAACTTAAAGGGTACCTTTTTTCCGTTTTCCACCATGTACTCTACGCCAGCTATACCCAGCACATTGCCGATCTCGTGCGGGTCCGACACCGTGGCCACCGTGCCGTGCGGCACGGCCAGTCGGGCGAATTCGGAAGGTACAAGCATGGAGCTTTCCACGTGTACGTGGGCATCTACAAAGCCGGGCAAAATATAACTGGAAGAGGAGGTGGCCTCACGAACTATTTTAGAAATGCGGCCGTTTGACACATGGACCGTTCCCTCAAAAATCTCTTGCTGGTGCAGGTCAATAATGCGTCCGCTTACGGTATAGGAGGTATGCATGGATAGGACTGTCTTGTGGATATAAAATGCCCGCTGATGGGGATTGAACCCGTAAATTACTTTATATTTGCGTTAAATTAAGTCGTTTTGAGAAAGATAATTTCATACATACTACTGGCGGGATTTTTGGCAACCGGCCCTTTGGCTGGCTGTACGACCAAAACACCGCAACAGAAAAAGACGGCCTCCTACTTGAAAAAGAGCAAGAAAGGCAACGTGCCCTGCCCTTGCGATTCGAACTAACTCCTGACAGCTTACCATGAAAAAAATTGTAATCGCCATAGATGGCTACTCCTCGTGCGGAAAAAGTACAACGGCCAAGCTGGTGGCTGCCGAACTAGGCTACGCTTACATCGATACCGGTGCTATGTACCGGGCGGTTACGCTTTATTTTCTGGAGCATCACGTCAGTCTCACTAACCCCAAAGAGGTGAACGATGCCCTCGATAAGATAGATATCACGTTTCACTACAACCCAAAGGCCAAAAGAAACGAAGTATTCCTTAATGGGCTGAATGTGGAGGATGAGATTCGCAAGATGTACATTTCCAACCAGGTGAGTGAGGTGAGTGTGGTAAAGGAAGTGCGCCGCGCCATGGTAGCCCAGCAGCAGAAGATGGGCAGAAAACGTGGTGTAGTGATGGACGGACGCGACATTGGAACAGCTGTGTTTCCGGATGCGGAGGTAAAAATATTTATGACCGCCGATGTGGATACCCGTGCCCGTCGACGTCAGGATGAGTTGCTGGAGAAGAAGCAACTTATCAATCTTGATGAAATAAAGCAGAACCTGCAAAAGCGTGACCTGATCGACTCGACCAGGGCTGAGAGTCCGCTGCGTCGAGCCGACGATGCTTTTTTGCTGGATACTTCGCACATGACCATCGACGAACAGGTGGAGTTTGTGCTTAATAAGGTAACTTCCCGTATCTTCAACGGTGATTTTGCTTTACAGGAATAGAGGAAAGAAGAGATGAACGTAACGATAGACAAAAATTCCGGTTACTGCTTCGGCGTCGAATTTGCCATACAGATGGCGGAGGATGAAATGGAGAACTGCGAGGAACTCTATTGTCTGGGCGATATTGTGCACAACAGCATGGAAGTGAAGCGCCTGTACCAAAAGGGCCTTCGCATCATCGACCGGGAACAGCTTAAAGAACTGCGCGATACCAAAGTGCTGATCCGGGCGCACGGCGAGCCACCGGAAACCTATAAGACAGCTTTAGAAAACAACATCGAACTGATAGACGCTTCCTGCCCGGTGGTGCTCAAACTGCAGAACCGCGTAAAGCACGCCTTCGATGCGGACAAAACCAAAGGCGGCCAGATCGTGATTTACGGTCAGGTGGGCCATGCCGAAGTAATCGGACTGGCAGGCCAGACAGGTGACGAAGCCATTATCGTGACCACGGAGGAGGATCTGGATAAGATCGATTTCTCGCGTCCGGTTACTCTTTTCAGCCAGACCACCAAAAGCACCAAAGGCTTTTACCACATCAAATCGCTCATCGAAGAACGCATACAGCAGGCAAAGCAGGACAGCACAGCTTTCAACGCCAACGACAGCATCTGCCGTCAGGTGTCTAACCGCGAGCCGCAACTAACCAGGTTCTCAGTGGAACACGATGTGATCATTTTTGTGAGCGGCAAGAAAAGTTCTAACGGGAAAGCCCTCTACAGCGTGTGCAAGCAGCATAACCCCAACAGTTACTTTGTGGAGAACGAAGAAGAGCTGGAAAGAGAGTGGTTTGCCAATGCTGCGAGTGTAGGTATATGCGGCGCTACTTCCACGCCTATGTGGCTGATGCAGCAGGTAGCCGACAGTATCAAAAAATTTGACCTCGAAACAGTATAGCGATAATCCTATACTACAAAATAGTGGCTTTTTAGCTACATTTAGGCTTTGCTTCGGTAAAGCCTATTTTTTTAACGCACCATCCACATGAGACGCATTTTACGCTATTTTCTGAACGGACTACTTATTGTAGCACCCTTCACCATTACAGTATGGATCATTGTGGCCATCATCGACTGGATGAATAGCCTTTTCGACTTAGGTATACCTGGGCTGGGAATTATGCTCATGTTTGTCCTGCTTACCCTGATTGGTTTTATCAGCTCGTCCTTCTTCGTGAAACCCTTTATCGTCATCACAGGGCGCTGGTTTAACAAAGTGCCGCTGGTGGGCATCGTCTATTCCAGTATCAAAGATCTGTTCGATGCCTTTGTGGGCGACAATCAGAAGTTTAACAAGCCCGTGATGGTGAAGATGTCAGAGGACTCAGATAACCTGAAGTTCGGTTTCGTGACGCAGGATGCTTTCAGCTCTGTAAATGTAGAAGACCGCGTAGCCGTATACTTCCCGCACTCTTATAACTTTTCGGGCGAGCTGTTTGTGGTGCCCAAGCGCAACGTGGTATACCTGGACCTGCCGAGCAGCGATGTGATGAAATTTGTTGTTTCGGGAGGTGTGTCAAAGCTTTAAATGAGCAGGGGCTATACCTTTCACCTCAGTAAAAAGCCCCTTCAGCTGAACTAACTAAAATTTTAAGCCTGAACATGTATCTTATTTGTATGCATGCCGAATAAGTAAAGGAGAGAACACATTGCGCCAGGATGCCATATATTATTCATAACGGTACGAAGCTGCATTACAGGGTGCTGGGGCAGGGCACGCAGCCTTTACTGGCTTTCCATGGCTATGGGCAGAGCTGCAGCTATTACCAACCGATGGGCCATGCGCTCGGCAGTGACTATACCATCTACGCCTTCGACCTGTTTTTCCATGGTCAAAGCAGTCTGCACAAAGAGAACATGCCGCTCGACAAGGATTTTCTGCAGGAGTTGGTTAGTTTGTTTCTCAAGAAGGAAAAGATAGATCACTTCTCGCTGATGGGCTTTAGCATGGGGGGAAAATTCGCACTGACACTGGTGGAACGCTTCCCAGAGCGCATCGACGAGCTTTTCCTGATCGCGCCGGACGGCATCAAGACTAGCTTCTGGTACAATATTGCCACCTACCCGGGTTGGCTGCAGCAGCTCTTCAAGCGCACCGTGCTTAAGCCAGAGCCCTTCTTCCGACTTTTGAATGTGCTGAACAGGTATAACATGATTCACAAAAGTCTGGTCCGCTTCGCCCGCTTCCAAATGGACAGCACCGAGAAGCGCTTGCGGGTATACCGCAGTTGGATCGGCTTCCGCGAACTCAACTTCGACATCCGCGAGATTGTGCGACTCCTCAACCACAACCAGGTGCCGGTTACAATGTTTCTCGGCGAGTTTGACCAAATCATCTCTCCCAAGCGGGTAAGTGTGTTTATAAAAGCCCTGCACAAAGGGGAGCTGGTGGTGCTCAAAGCCGGTCATTCGCATTTGCTGCAGGAGGTTGCGGAGTTGCTGCATAAGAAACGAACTCAATCTATACCTCCGATTGGGTAAGTAGTAAAGGCTGTTGTAGGTATAGCTTCATGGCGTGGGTATCCACGTTCGTTCTGCTATGGTGGGGCCTCTGGCCTAGGTATAGCTTTTTAGCTATTGCCTTTTGCAGGTATAGCAAGATGTATTATTTCATAGCTTCGCCTGTGCGGCGGGCACTTACTTTTTTGCTTACTGGGGGTAGGGGGCACTACTGTTCGAAACCTTGTCAAGTGACGAATTTTTCCATTTTGGCAGGGTCCCCTCCGCAGAGCAGCACGATCTGTCTGACTATTTCCACGTCCAATTCCTGGGCAAAGCGCAGCCTGGCGCGGCGGTCGCTGTCGAGCTTGTTGAGCTTGCGGTAGACGATGAGCAGCAGGGCCACGATCAGGGTCATGTAGCGCATGACCTGGATGCCGTTCACGTCCCGGGTGAGCAGGTGCTCGAGCTGCAGGTGCTGCTTGAGGAACTTGATGAGCACCTCGATCTGCCAGCGCTCCCTGTAGATAGCCGCTACCTGGTAGGCATCCAGCCAGGCGATGTTGGTGACAAAGCAGATCTGCTCCCCCGATTCCAGGGTGGCCTTGACCAGGCGCAGGGGCTTTTCGAGGTAGCTTCCGGGCTTTTCCCGGAAGCTCACCCAGGCATCGCTCAGCACGGTGAGGGTCGTCCCCTCGGGCTGCTGCCCCACGGCCAGCAGCTCCTCCATCACCCGAAGGCTTGCTTTGCCCCCCTCCAACAGCGAGAGCAGCAGCAGTTGGAACATCACCCGCCCGCTGAGCTTCTTGACCTGGTGGTCCACCCGCGTCCGGGCCGCCAGCTGCGAAAGATCCGCTTCAGGGATAAATGCCAATAAGTCCTTTGCCTTCATCTCAACCTCCTTCCCGATAAAATTCCTATCATAGAATACGTACCTTAAAAGGTTTCGAACAGTAGTGGCCCCTACCCCCAGTAAGCAAAAAAACAAGACCCTCCAAATCGAGGGCCCCTACCCCACTCGCTGACCGCTCTTGACAGGGGGACCCCTTCACCCCCAACAGTGGAGTGTCAAAAGGTGCACCTAGCACCATAGTCTGCTCCGTTGATTCAGGTACAAGTTAGTCTTGCTATACCTGCCGGTGGTCATGTGCTACAACGCTTATACCTACAAACTAGCAGTAGCAGAAACTCCCCTTCTTGGGGGATGTTATTCGTGTATAAGCAACCGCACCTTCAACTCCTATACCTGAAATTGAGCTGCTACAGAGATTCCCTTCTTGGGAGGGGCAAGGGTGGGTTATAGCAACTGCCTGTCCTCCCTTTAACCAAGGTCCTTTCAGGATGACAGACAGGAAAGCAGTAGCAGAAAAATACCTCACTTGGGGTAGGGGCCCCTGTATGAAGGTCCAGACAAATTAATCCTTTCTGATTCCGAAAATCCTGACCCTGATGCGTCGTACGTAAACCATTATGCTTAAATTGGCGCTGATGAAAGAGGAGAACCTAAAAAAGCCCAAACCAGAGAAAAAGATCATCGGCAGGCGCGAAATGGTGGCCTTTCCGGAGTTGGATATCGATGAGATAGAGGCCAAGATCGACACCGGTGCTTATACCTCGGCAATTCATTGTTCGGATATTCATGAGGAAACCCGCGCCGACGGAACAAAAGTGATCTGTCTGGACTTACTAGACCCGTCGCACCCACAGTACAATCACAAAAAGCTAACTTTTTCAGACTATAGCCTACGCGATATCCGTAACTCGTTTGGGGACGTGCAGGAGCGCTACGTTATCAAGACCATGATCAAGCTTTTCGACGAGCTGATAGAGGCGGAGTTCTCACTATCGGACCGCAGCGATATGAAGTACCCGGTGCTCATTGGTCGCAAATTGCTCAAGGGTCGGTTTACGGTAGACGTTTCCCGTAAAAACGTCTCACTCAAATTCAACAACAAACAAAAGAAGAACAAATAGTTTTTATGAAAATAGCGATTCTCTCTCGCAACGCTAAGTTGTACTCTACCCGCCGCCTGGTGGAAGCTGCCCAGCAACGCGGCCACGAAGCCGTGGTGCTCGACCATCTGCGCTGCGACCTTGTGATTGAGCAGGGCGACCCGCACATTCTCTACAAGGGAGAACGCTTGACTGATATCGATGCCATCATCCCGCGCATCGGGGCTTCGGTTACCTTTTACGGTACGGCCGTGGTGCGTCAGTTTGAGATGATGAAAGTAAGAAGCGCCGTGGACTCGCAGAGCATCGTGCGCTCCCGCGACAAACTACGTAGCAGCCAGATCCTGTCACGTGCCGGATTGGGTATGCCCAAGACTGCCTTTACCAATTATTCCAAGGAGACTTCTATGCTGGTGAAGGAAGTGGGCGGAGCGCCGCTGGTGATCAAACTACTTGAAGGAACGCAGGGCCTGGGTGTGGTGCTGGCCGAAACCAAAAAAGCCGCTGAATCGGTGATTGAGGCATTTCATAACCTGAAGGCCCGTATCATTGTGCAGGAATTTATTGCTGAGGCAGCAGGCGCCGATATACGTGCTTTTGTAGTGAACGGCGAAGTGGTTGGCGCCATGAAGCGTCAGGGCAAGGAGGGCGAGTTCCGCTCTAACCTGCACCGTGGCGGCAATGCCAACCTCATCAAGCTCAGCCGTCAGGAGAAGGCCGCTGCTTTGTTGGCCGCCAAATCGCTGGGGCTGGGCGTGGCCGGTGTAGATATGCTGCAGTCCAAACGCGGACCGCTCATTTTGGAAGTGAACTCCTCGCCGGGGCTGCAAGGTATAGAGAAGGCAACCAATAAAGACATCGCTTCTAAAATAATTGAGTACGTAGAAGGGCTGGTGCAGAAGAAGAAGGCCAAACGAGTAAACGAATAGCATGCCTGAAACCATTAAGATCAACGGTGTAAGTATAGACCGTGGAGAGAAAGTGCTTACCCGGCTTGTTATCTCGAAACTCCCCAGCGGTACTGTTATCGATATTCCGGTTTATGTGTTTCGCTCGGTGCATGACGGACCAGTCCTTTTGCTGATGGCCGGTATGCACGGCGACGAGGTGAACGGCACAGAGATCATCCGCCGCATGATCACAAAAAAAATGCTGTACCCGCTCAAAGGTACTATCATTGCGGTGCCCATTTTGAACATCTATGGCTTCCTGAACTTTTCGCGCGACGTGCCCGATGGCAAAGACGTGAACCGCAGCTTTCCCGGGAACAGGGAAGGTTCGCTGGCAAGCCGTGTGGCGCACCGTTTTATGAAAGAAGTGATGCCTTTTATTGACTACGGCGTGGATTTCCATACAGGTGGCTCCAGTCGGGGTAACTACCCGCAGATACGCTGTGTGCTGGCCGAACCTAAAAATCAACAATTGGCCGAGGCCTTTGCTGCGCCTTTCACACTAAATGCATCCCATCGACAGGGCTCGCTCCGAAAGGAAGCTGCTAAACTAGGCAAACATATTCTGGTATATGAAACCGGTGAGTCGCTTCGCTTCGATGAGCGAGGTATAGCAACAGGTATAGAGGGCACTTTGCGCTTGATGCACCACCTGGGTATGGGTACTTCAGCGCCTGCTCCGACAGAGCCGACCACCATTTGCATGAAGGATATTTGGGTGCGCGCCAAAAATGCGGGCCTGTTCCGAAGCCATGTGCAGGAAGGGGGCTATGTGAAAAAAGGTCAGGTAGTAGGCACGATCACGGATCCGTACGGCGAAATGGAAGTGCGCCTGAACGCCCCGGCTGCCGGTTACATAGTAGGCCTCAATAACATGCCCGTCGTGAACCAGGGAGATGCCTTAATGCACATTGCTTTTTAAGGTATAGTTGTCTCGTCCTGATATAAGTTGACGGGTTTGAGACGAAGTTACTTTTTAAGTTGAGACCTCCAATGCGTTTGTGTTGGAGGTTTTCTTTTTCCACTGTTTTACCTCTAGTTTCTGCTGGGCGTGCATCTGCTCAGGTGTCAGGAAATGACACGGAAGGTGGGAAATGGCACGAGAGGTGGGGCCTGCGGGTGTTGTAGATGCTCACTGCCTGAGCTATCACCTGCACTGCCTCCAGGTGGTGGGCAAAGCCCCGCTCGAGGGCAAACACATCCTTCAGAATACCGTTCACCCGCTCGGCCACCGCGTTCTGGTAGGGGACGTACTTTTGAGTCATGCTCGGCTTTATCCGGGCCTTTTTTCTCTGCTGCTTTTTCCATATAAGGTTGATTTTAGTGTCAACCTATTTCAGGACGGGGCAAGTAGATAAAAAAACACAGTTCATCCCGAAGTTTAGGAATGGGATGAAACATAAGAACCTCCTGTTTTGTGGTTGTATGACCATTAAAACAGGAGGTTTTTATGTTTACTACTTCTAAAAACGCATCTTCCGCGCCTGAGGTTCTCTCCCAGGCCCGTTTTTTCTCCCACCGCCTGGAGGATTTCCTCGCTCCCTTCCTGGTGCAGCTCGACCGGCTGCTGGACCACCGCCTTGTTTTGACCTTCCAGGCCCTGTGCCAGGCACTGGTGCGCCACCGCAGCCGCTCCTCGGGCCTGCTTTTGAGCGAGCTGGGCGGGGTGCTGCTCTCCCCCCACAAGGCGCCGGCCGGCACCAAGCGCCTCTCCAACCTGCTGCGCAGCCAGAACTGGTCCTCGGAGGTGATCGCCGACTACCTGGGCCATCAGGCCCGGCAGTATGTGGAGCGGCTGCTGGCCGCAGAGCGCGAGCTGCCCCTCTTGCTCTGGGACGAGAGCGTGCAGGAGAAGACGGAGCGTCTCAAAAGCCAGGGCCTGTGCGCCGTGCGAAGTGTCAAAGCCAAGCGAGCCCTGCGCATCAAGCCCGGTTATTGCTCACCAATGAGGAGGTGCACACGGATCGGGACGCCTGGCGGTTGGTCTTTGCCTACGCCCGCCGCTGGCAGGTCGAGCAGGCCTTCTGCTTCAACAAGGCAGAGATGGGCATGGAGAGCTGCAGGCTCTGGTGCTGGGACAATAGAATGAAACTCTTGCAGATCGTCACGCTCGTCTACGCCTTCCTGCTCTCGCTGCTGGAAAAGGAGCTGCGCCAGGCCGTCTCCAACCTGCTCCGGCAGGGCTGCCATAGAACAGGAAAGCGGTGCAGGAAAACTCCCACACCGCTTTACCGCATCCGCCTGGCCCTGGCCAACCTCTGGAATCTGCTCTACTTATCCCTGATTCAAACTCCGGGATGATTCATGTTTTTGTTTAGGTAGGTATATCTTAAAATACGTAGCGCACGTGCAGGGCAGAATCCCAGAAACCGCCGCCGCGCGGTATGTTGATGTATGGCTTGATGTCGGCACCGATTGTAAACGGAATATCGCGGATGTAATACTCCAGACCAAGTACGCCGTCGATACCTAGGCCAACCACATGGTCATCGTGGTAATGTTTGTGGCCGTGGTCATAGTAGTGGCGACCCTCGTGGAAGCCTACGTGACCACCCAGACCATAGTACCATTGCAATCCTCTGGCGTTGAAAGCCGGAGCGTGCTTTTCGTAAAGTACCGTGATCACGGCGCCTCTGTGGCGGAAGTTGGTGCTTAGGATGCCCTCGATGGCAGCGTCACTTTTAATGAAATGCTTGATAGTAAGGCCTGAAGCTACACCGCCTCTGAAACCTATACCTGTTTTGTACTCCTGTGCATTGGCACCAAAAGCAAGCGTCATCACCAAAGCTAAGGTAAAACCGACGCGGAGAAATGTTTTCATTGTTCTATAAAAAAAGTTATATCCAGCTTGCCAGACAGGTACGTCCAGCTGGCAGGCTGCAAAAATAGAACTTCTTCTGTTCGAAAAAACTAATATTTACTTTTTTCACAAATTTTAACCCGATTGCTTGTACGATTGCAGGTAGGCTGTCTTGGATGTTCGCCGCCCGATTAGCTTGAAAAACGTGATAAACTTCTCTTTATCAAGTTCTAATGCTTTAGCAAAGGCATCTTCCTCATTTGAGTTCCGGTAGTCCTTTATGTATTGTTCACGCACAAGCCCGGCTTCATTCAGTTCGGCGGCAGCTTCAATCTCAACCAGCCCGGTTTTCTCCCAAAGCCTACGCCACCAATCGATGGTGTGAATAAAGTACCAATAGTTCTGATAATCTTCTTGTAGAAATTCGGGTACCTGGCTACGGCTTTCGATCTCTTCTGAAAAGCATACGTCCACGATGGCGATCTGCCCCTCGGGTTTGATGAAGCGGGCAATGTAAGGCAGGTACTTCTCGTCGGTGCCGAAATAGGTATAGGAGTCTACGACAATCACGGCATCAAAGTACTCCTCAGGAAAGGGGAGCGAGCGGGCCTCCATCTCCAGCGGAAAAACCTTGTCTTCGCAGCCTTCACTACAAATACGCTCATAATTGTCGCTGGCGGACACAGCCTCGTCGACGGCCCAGACCGTTACGCCGAACTCCATGGCCAGAAAAATAGAGCTGATGGCTTTGCCGCAGCCGAGGTCGAGTACGCGCATGCCGGGTTTCAGGTGGAGGGACTTGGTGAGGCTCTCGAGGTTGAAGAGTACGTTTTCGCCCATAGAATGCTTGCGCACCCACTCCGGGTCATATTGTGAAGTTTTGGGAAAGGCACGGCGCAGGCTTTTGTTTGGCATAGGTATAATATAGATATAGAATGCCTTGCAGCTTACGCGTCAGGTATAGAGAGGGTTAGCGGCCTAACCGTTCTATTTCATCGGACAGGTATACCTTGTCGGTTTTCAGGTCTTGCGCAGCGACACGCAGCATAGCGCTGGCCACAGTCTCTGCCTGAATGGGGCGGAATTTGCGCAAAGGGCCGAACATGATTTTAGAAAGCGGCTTCATGATCCGGGCACTAATCTCCTCGCCGGTACGATGCTCATCGCGCTCGCCTAACAGAAGCGAAGGCCTGAAAATCTGCAGCGACTGAAAACCCAGCGCCCGAACATCACGCTCCATTTTACCTTTCACGCGGTTGTAGAACATGCGGGACCTGGCATCGGCGCCCATCGACGAAACCACCAGAAACTGACTGGCATTGCGGCGCAGCGTAATCTCAGCCAACTGGGTGACATAGGTATGGTCTACTTTGTAGAAAGCTTCTTTGCTCCCCGCTTTTTTGATGGTAGTGCCCAAACAGCAGAACACATCGTCGGCGGCCAGTTCGGAGGCACTTTTCTTGAGGTTGTCGAAGTCGACGATTTGCTGGTCGAGCTTGGGGTGAATGATGGCGAGTTCGCGGCGGCCAACAGAGATCACCTGGCTGTAGCGGTCGCTTTGCAGGAGCATACGCAGCAGGTGACTGCCAACCAAGCCGCTGGCGCCGGCAATCAGTGCGGTTCGGGTTCGGTGCATGGAGGTTTGCGTTTCGCTCAGTTACGTGAATCTCCGCCACATAGGTTAATAAATGCGGAGCTTTCCTGTAAATAATCCTGTTGCGGCTGTTTTCGTTTTGAAATTAGCCTTCATTGCAGCGCTACAGTACAATCTATTGCAGCTTATTCGTCGCCTTTCAACCGGATGTGATCTGTGTCTATTTCAATTTTACCTTCTTTGTACAAACCTCCGATTGCTTTCTTGAACACCTTTTTGCTCATACCCAGCATACGGTATACCTCTTCCGGGCTGCTTTTGTCAGACAGTGGCAAATAGCCTTTGGCCGCTTCCAGTACTTCCATTACTTTGTCCGCCGCCTCGTTGGATTCGCTCATGCCAGTTGTGCCCGGCTTGCGCAGTGTCACGTCAATCTTATTGTCCGGACGGATGGTCTTGATATAACCGCGCACCTTGTCGCCCATGTGTAGCTCCTTGAATACCTCATTTTTATAGAGCATGCCCATGTAGCGATTGTTGATAATCACTTTAATACCGATTTCCGTAAAGCCGGCTACCAGCAAATCCACTTCTTCGTGCTCGGTCAGTTCGTTTGGCGCTTCATCATTATGCAGGTATTTGCCCAGTTTGGTTGTGCCTACAATGCGGTCAGAGGTTTCGTCGAGGTATACATACACGCAGTACTTACGGCCGGGGCGCATTTTATCTTTCTGATTGTGCAGTGGCACAAGCAGGTCTTTCTCAAGGCCCCAATCCAGAAAGGCGCCGAAGTCGGTGCTGTCTTTACACATCAGGCAGGCGAACTCGCGCACGGTGGCATGTGGCGTCAGGTTAGTGGCAATCACACGGTCTTCGGAGTCGCGGTAAACGAATACGCGTACCTTATCGCCTACTTTGGCGCCTTCAGGTATATACTTGCGTGGCAGCAGGATGTCGCCGTCTTCAGAGGTCAGGTACATGCCGAAGTCCACTTCGCGTGCTATTTCCAGTTCGTTGTAATGGCCGAGGTCTACCATAATAAGGTATTGCGTTAGGTATAGAATGTTGCAAATATAGCGAAACCATTTCAGGTATAGCCTGTAGGTTTCAGTCGCTTTTCTTATACCTGATTATACCTGTAAAGATGCAAAACAGCACCAGCTTTTTCGGCGGCTATACCTGTCGGGCTGGGGCTTTACTGGCAAGAGGCAGTTGCCAGGTATAGCAGCTTAAAACAAAACAGGCAGCCACCATGGGCTGCCTGTTACTGCATGTCAAATAGCACTTAACTTCACCGGAAGGGATAGCAACACGCTCAACCAAAGTAAATTAGCGAGCAGGCTATACCTGAAAGTCCTTTGTCTTTTGTTAAAGAATTCTTTAGTCCGGATGGCCGCTTATACCTTAGGATTTTGCTTTGGCCTTTTTTGTGGCTTTGCCGTTTTGCCCTTTGGCTGGCTGATCATCTTCTTCCATGATGTCATCAGGTCTGGCGATCAGTCCGATGGACAGGCCGTCTTCGCCCAGGAAGTGTTCGATGTGGTGGCAACGATCCTCTGTTTTGAGCAGGATGCCCTCCAGCAATGCCTTGGTCGCGAAATCTTCCTGCTCAAAAGCTTTTTTGATGGATTTGCGCAGTTCCAGCACGATTGTCTTTTCGTCTTCCATGTCTTTTTTGAGCATCTCGCGGATGCGGAACACGCCTTCTTCCTCGTGTTCGATATAAGAAAGCTCCAGCTGTTTGGCCGGATGGCAGGTAGGGCAGTAGCCCATCACGGTGAGGCGCTCGGCAATGGCATCGTACTGCTCGTGAATCTGAGTATAGTGCTCCTCAAAAAACAGGTGCAGGTCACGGAACTGCGGACCTTCTACCATCCAGTGGTGCTTGTGGTATTGGTTATACAGGGTGATGAAAGACGACAAGTGACGGTCCAATTCGTTGGCCATAGCCGTTGCAGTCGTTTTTGACAGCCCGACCGGGTTGCCTTCATATTCTGATTTTTCTCTTAGCTTTTCCATGTTCAGGGTTTGTTGAATTACTCTAACAGTGTACCCCGATCAGCTTAAAAGGATACAGGAATTTTACCTGAACTCAGGTATGCCCGGCTGCGTGAAGCGGAAGTCTTCGAAGTCGTAATACGAGCGCGACGACTCATAAATGCGTAGGTTGTTGAAGTTCTCGTTTTGAGGGATCTTCGGGTAATAGCCCACCATAATCTGGATCGTGCTGAAAGACAGGTACTCGTTGCGGAAGCGTATACCTACTCCAAAGCCTGGAAATGGCTTGCTCTTGAAGGGAGAGCTTTTGTTGCCATACGAGAGCCAGGCCACATCCACAAAAGCCATCGTGGCCAGTCGGAAGCCGAAGAGCGAGAAAGGGGTATAAAGGTTGGCTTCGTAATTAATTACCACGCGGCGGTTGCCCCGCAGCAGATCAGAACGAAAACCGCGTAGGCCCTCCTCGTTGTTGATCGAAAGTAATTCCTCCGGATTGCGGTTAACGCCGATGGTGCTGCGACCCAGAATAAAGTGGCGCAGTTTCCAGTTGCCGTTCTCGTACAGCCGCGTAAAGTAGAGCGTCTCCAGTTCCAGCATACCCTGTTCCCATGTGCCATTTCTTATAAAGGAGCCATACCCGGCGCGGCCGTAGAGGTAGCCAAAATCCTTGTTGTAGCGGGCAAAAGAAAGATCCAGCCCAAAGTAGCGGCGGTCGAAAAGGTCGCCCCGCTCGTAGCCGTATGCCACAGAAGCCAGTACCCCGGCGGGTACGTCCTCCGTTCGCCCGAAACCATACAGGTAGCGGTCTTTGTAGTAGCGGCGCACACTGTAACCCAGACTGGCAATACCCAGCACATTGTCCTGAAAGTTTTCGGTAGGCCTGGTGTAGAAGTTCGTGTTGATCAACCGCAATGCCGTAATCAGGCGGCCCCGCGGTTCGAAGCCCAGGTTGTAGTTCTTGAACTTAAAAGAACGACCCAGCCATACATCCTGCAACTGATAGCCAAGGTCAGCAAAGCGCTGGATAGTATCTTCCGGCACGGGCGGCAGCAGGAGCCGCTCGTCTATCTTACTGGCCCCGACAGCACCGGCATAGCGCGTGTTGGTAGCAAAGAAGTCGCGCCGCAGGAAGGCACTGCGCTCTTTGTAGTAATTCTGATCGAAGTAATTGATGTCGGCGGTAATGTAGGTGCTGCCGATGTTCTCCACGGTATAGCCGGCGGTGGTTTCCCAGGATCTTGGCGCATCCATGTTAAAGCGGTAAGAGCCCCGGATCTGGTGACCTAGTCCCAGAAAGTTGAGCTCCCGCAAGGCTACCCTACCCGCACCCGACGATGGGGTATAAGAGCCGGAACCACCCAAACTAAAGATGTCTTTGGTGATCACCAGCACGTCCACGCTATCTTCGGTGGTGGTGCGCTCGTCCACAATAATGCGGGCGTCGAGTAAATAGTCGGTTTGGCGCAACAAACGCTCCGACTCAACTAAAGCCAGCGGTTCTAAGGTTTCCATGCTCCGGAAAAGCAGTTTGTTGCGCACCAGGTGCCGTCGTGTTTTGACGTGAAGCGAATTGCCAGCCTTTTCGAGAAAGCTGCGCGGCACGCGGGTGGTGTCATGTATAGAATAGCCCAGCGCATCCAGCGTCATGATATTGATCTTGCGCACCACTTTGTAATTATGCCGCTCGTACTCGCGCTGAATCAGCTCCGCATCCAGGCCCAGTACCTCTTCGTCTTTCCGGTCGAACACCAGAATCGCTTTAAGCATTTTGCCCATGATCGTTTTGCGCTGCGAGATCTCCCGCAGGTTGTTCATCACGCGCTCGTCAAACTTTTGCTTGATGGTATCGGTTGGTGCTGCAAGGCTATCCCTTCGGGGAGGTATTTCCTGCGCCTGCGCATTGCCAGCCACTAGCCATGCCCCTAGCAGGCAAGCTAATATGCAGCATAAAATGGGCGAACGTGGGAATGCCATGGAAGTATAGGGGCGCTTACTATCTGTTGTACGTGTTTGTACGGTACAACCTCCTAATATACTCTTTTCGACTTTATGTGGAAAATTTCAGTTTGAAATTCTAAAAACGGCCTGTGCTAATCATGTTAGCAATATTTGAATGTGGATAGTGTGTTGATAACTATTATTGCTAATTATTTTGGGGTTTGTGCTAAGAGTTTTGTAATTTTATAACCGTCAAGTAGATAGAAGAAGCGAAGATGAACGATAAGGTAATAGGTAAACTAAAAATATTAGCAGATGCTGCCAAATACGATGTTTCCTGTTCGTCGAGCGGAGGGAAGCGAAAGAACGAGAACAAGGGCCTGGGCAATGCAGAAGGTATGGGTATTTGCCACAGCTATACCGAAGACGGCCGTTGCGTTTCATTGCTGAAAATCCTGCTGACCAATTTCTGCATCTACGACTGCGCTTACTGCGTGACACGCAAAAGCAACGACGTGCAGCGTACCGCCTTCACAGTGCAAGAAGTGGTGGACCTGACTATTAACTTTTACCGTCGTAATTACATTGAGGGACTGTTCCTGAGTTCAGGCATTTTTAAAGATGCCGACTATACCATGGAGCGACTGGTGCGGGTAGCCAAAAAGCTGCGTCAGGAAGAGAAGTTCAACGGGTATATTCACCTCAAAACCATACCGGGTGCGAGCGACGAGCTGATAAAAGAAGCTGGTCTGTATGCCGACCGCCTGAGCGTGAACATTGAGCTGCCTTCGGAAAAGAGTCTGCAAAGCCTGGCGCCGGAGAAAAACTATAGTGAGATCCTGTTGCCGATGGGTTCGATCAAAGACCAGCTGGTCCAGGCTAAAGAAGAAAGTAGGCTGTTTAAAGCAACGCCAAAGTTCGCGCCAGCCGGGCAGAGCACGCAGCTGATCGTGGGGGCTACTGCCGAAAGCGACCGCCAGATATTGCAGCTGTCGGACCAACTCTACAAAGTGTATAACCTGAAGCGGGTATACTACTCAGGTTACGTGCCAGTGAGCACAGATAGCAGGTTGTCGATCATCACGGAGCCGCCGATTATCCGGGAAAACCGCATTTACCAGGCCGATTGGCTGATGCGATTTTATGGTTTCGATGTGAAGGAGATACTGGACGATGCGAATCCGAACCTGGACCTGGACATCGACCCGAAACTGGGCTGGGCGCTGCGCAACCGCTATTTTTTCCCGGTGGAGATCAATACCGCCGACTACGAAATGATATTGCGCGTGCCGGGCATCGGAGTGAAATCGGCCAAGAAGATCATATCAGCCCGGCGATTTGCGCCACTGCACTTCGACCACCTCCGCCAGATGGGCGTGGTGCTGAAGCGGGCCAAGTATTTTATCACCTGCCAGACCAAAAGCCTGCAGCGGCAGGACTTTGACTCGGAACAGCTGCGCCGCCGCATTCTGTTTGGCGAAGGCTCCGTTCGAAGCGCACTGCTTACGCAGCAGCTGGACTTGTTTCAGAGGGCTGGCTAGTATCAATTAAAAGTGAAATGGAAGAGGGGAGAGAAGTGCATCATACAGATTTGTGTAACCAAAAAGATCAGACAACATTTCAAACCATTCATAAGACAATGAGAAATTCTACTAAAGTTGCCCGTGTTTCCTGCTGCTGCAAACTCAACATGCTGGTGCCGCACCTGCAGAGCCTTTCTTCCAGAATGCAAAATGACAGCAAGCGCGACAAAGCCCGTCTGAACAGCAACGCGAAGCAGTAGCTGCTATACCTCTGCCGATGTACTTCTATACCTACGACGGTTCCTTTGAGGGGCTGCTCACCGTGGTGTTTGAGGCCTATGAGCGCAAAGCCTGGCCCACTGCTATTGAGCCCGAGCAGTTGGCGCAGCCTTCTATGTTCGGCGAAACCGTGCGGGTGATAACAGACGAGGGCAAAGCCAATCGGGTGTGGTTGGGTTTGAAGAAGCGGCTGTCGGTTTCGGCGCTGGAGTCGCTGTACTATACCTACCTGTGGGAGCAGAGTGGCTTCGAGCGGCTGATCTTTGACTATACCCGGCTGGTGTTCGACTCGCCTGAAAGTGTGGAAGGAAATTATACAGCTCCCTTTATATTGCAGGTACAGCAGATCCAGAAGCAAGTGCACCGTGAAAAACACCGCATGGAAGCTTTTGTGCGTTTTCAGAAAACCGCTGATGGTCTGTATTATGCCAGCATCTCACCTGACTTTAATGTGCTGCCACTGATCGTGCGCCACTTTGAGAAGCGCTATGCCGACCAGCGATGGGCCATTTACGATACTTCGCGGCGGTATGGAGTCTATTATGATTTAAGAGCGACAAGCTTTGTGCAGTTGGAAAACCCGGGCGTGACGCCCAGGCAGCAGAGCAAGCTTAACGCCGACCAATACGATGAAAACGAGACCCATTACCAGATGCTGTGGCAGGTATACTTCGACCACGTGAATATACCAGAGCGCAAAAATCCCAAATTGCACCTGCGCCATATACCCAAACGCTACTGGAAATACCTCTCCGAAAAACAACCACGACTACAGTGAAAAAGATGAGTTTGTAAGTGCCTGTTTTTCAGTAATATTTCATAACAAAGGCTGCACAATCCTGACTTTTGAGTGATTTTTTCGCAACACAGGACAACCCGAATGCCGGTTTTGGAGTATACGTGTATATAGATATTTTATGAAAACTGCTCAGTTGGAGCCCACTGCACAAAGTAGCGGGTGTTGTCCGCTGTCCTTCATTATCTAAAAAAGAACGATGAACACACGCGTACGAAAAAAACTTATTCAAGTAGCCCGCGGTCGCGCTCACCTGATGTCATTCCAAAATCTGATATTAGAAGCCGAGTTGGGCCTTAACCTCGAAAACACTTACGAGAAATCACAACTTAACGACGTAATCGACGAAATTTCAGAAGCAGAGCATGAAGCGGGTCGTCCATTGCTAAGCGCATTGGTCCGTATTAAAGGCCGCCAAAACCAGGGCGATAGTTTCTTTAAGCTTTGTGAACGCCTCGGCTATGGCGACTGGAAAAGTCTGAAGCGCGACCAGGAGTTTCTGGAGAAGCAGCGCGAAACCTGCCGCGAGTTCTGGCAAAACAGCAATAATTTTTCATCCTACCTATAGTACAAAGCAAAGAGGCAGGCCTGCCCTCACTCCCTGGGTCTGTTACTTTGCCGATTTCACCCTTGCACACTAACTGGTAGCAGCCCCATGGAAATTTTTTTCGTGGGGCTGCGTCTTTTCAGGGCTTCTGCCGTCATCAAGGTGTAATTCGAAAACATCACCTTAAGAAGACAAAGCCATGAAAAGATTTCACGTAAATGTTCGCGTTAAAAGCCTCCACGAATCTCTCGCCTTTTATACAGCCTTATTTGGAGAAAAGCCAACGGTTATAAAAGAAGACTATGCCAAGTGGATGCTGGAAGACCCGCACATCAACTTCGCCATATCGCTGCACCCCGAGAATGCAGGTATAGAACACTTAGGTATACAGGCCGAGAGTGAAGAGGAACTGGCTGAGGTATACGGCCGCTTGAAGCGCGCCAAAGGAGCTATTCGGGAAGAAGGAAAGTGTACCTGCTGCTACGCTAAGTCCGAAAAATCGTGGATAACCGACCCGCAGGGTGTGGACTGGGAGGCCTTCTATACCTTCGGCGAAGCTACTATGTACGGCGAAGGAGCTAATGCCCGCACCACCTCAATCATAGAAACAACTGCCATTTAGTACAAGATAAAACTACGAATCTAGACCACAGCAGGTATAGCACATACCTGCTGTGGTCTGGTTAATTTTTATGTACCTTCAGAAGAATTTGAGAATTTGCCTTTTCCATATTTTTCTTCGTAAATTGATGTATATCTCCACCTGCTATCACAGTTAGAATCTTTGCGTCATGGAAAACAGAAGCTGCCATACCTGTTCAGATGAACAAGTAATTACCTCAGTGGACACCTGTGCTGCTGTAGCGCCGGTATACCTGGAGTATGAAGCCAGGCTGCGGAGCTTTGTGATGAAGCGGGTGAAGGACAAAGACGAGGCAAACGACATCTTACAACAGCTGTACGTGAAGCTCTACAAGCATTGTGAGCAGCTGCAGGAGGTCCGGAATATAAACGCATGGCTCTACCAGATCGCCCGAAACGCGGTGTATGACTACTACCGTGAGCAGGACCGAAGTATACCTGTAAAAGATGAAAGCAAACTTGAAGAGCAGCTACAGCAGGACCCCGAACAGCAGGATTCGGAAAGCCTGGTGCTGCCACTTATCAACATGCTGCCATCTGAGTACGCCGAACCGCTGCGATTGAGCGAAATAGAAGGCATCAGCCAAAAGGAAATCGCGAAGCGTTTAGGTATGTCCTATTCCGGAGCCAAGTCGCGGGTGCAGCGTGGGCGGGAGAAATTAAAAGAACTGTTCCTGGAGTGTTGCCATTTAGAACTAGACCGGAAGGGAGCTTTGGTAAGTGCCACTGCAAAAGAGAGTTGCAGGCCGCTTCAAGTGCAGTTGAAAGGGACGTGAATTCAAAACCTATACCTTGTCTGCACCCGGATATCTGACCTTCTTGGTCCTTCAATCGTTTCCAATCCTGAACCGATGGTGCGCTGGTTGCGGTAATGTGTCAGGGCATATTTTACCCATACGTCCATGCGGCGCATTGGCCTGAACTGTAGCAGCCCATAAAGTCGGGTTCCTCTTCAGCTGAAGGCAGGTATAGAGAATGCGTAGAGTACATCCCTTTCAAAAGCATATCGGCGGGTTTCGTAATCGTCGGTGTCGAAGACGGCGTAGCGGGTACTCAGGCGGATCTTGTTGAAATTGAAGTTGATATCCTGCGAAATGAAGTAGCCCGTAGCTTGTAGCGACTCTAACTCAAAGCTGATAAAATGCACCCGGGACCGGAGATTAACAACAGGCGTAGGCGTGAATTCATAGTACAAGAGGTAGTTCTTGCGATTGGCTTGTCCCACATAATCTATGCTAGTGATGTTATCAGCTACGTTACGACCCTTGCTTTCTGCGCGAAACTGGGCGTATAGTGAACTTTGACGGTTAGGTCGGAAGAGAAGACGCAGCTTGTACTCGTCGCCTTGTGAAGGCCCGTCCATACGGTGGCGGAGACATGGAAAGCGGAACCGATCGTAGTAAGCTGTGAGATCCCACTTCGGAAAAGGCTTGATCTTGATGCCGGTATAAAATCCCTGTTCGTTAATGTTGCGTGTTCCCTCGCCAAAAGTATTGCCATAAAAGGTATGGAAGTCGCGTGCGTAGTAGCGATAGAGCATCGCCAGTTCCACTTTATTAGAGAGGTTGGCCGTCATGCCATTCACAGTGCCCATGCCACCGCTTCTGGAAATGGCCGTTTCGCCGAACAGGTATACGTTTTGCCAGGTATAAGCGTAGTTAGCACCGATGTTGTAATTGCGCGTGCCGCTAAACTCGAAGCGCTGGTAGGGCAGTCCTGCCTTCTGAATTGGTGAGCTGAAGTGAGTCGCCATGGCCGTTATACCTGCCAGCAAGGTGCGGTTTCGGCTCTGGTAAGTGGCATTGCCGCCTATAATCTGTTCCCGGGCCTGCTTTTTGTTTGCTAGGCGTACGATGGAATCCGGTCGTCTGTATACCTGTAAAGAAATCATCGAAATTATCGAGCGTGTCGAGTTGCGTTTGCAGGTTGGCATCTATCCGTTTACTCGACACAAAGCTCGTCACATCCACACGCCCGAAGGTATAAGTGGCCGCTACTCCCCGGTAAAAGGCATGCTCCAGTACTGAACTGTAGGGGCGTATACCTACGTTGGGCCGACTCACAGTCGTAATCGTTTCGCTGCCCTTGCCTACGGTATAGCACGACGAAAGCAACAGACCCTGCCCAAACTGCAGTTGGTAATCGCCTAACGCAATAGCTTTGAACATGCCTTTATTGTAGAGCTGCAGATGTGCCGAGTAAAAATCGAAACCATAGCGGCGGGTGTCAGGATCCCAGGTGAACTGCTCACCGGCGTCTTTCTCTGCGGTAATGCCCAGGCTATAGTCACGTGTATGGCTTACTCGGTAGCGCATCAGTACTTTGTCGGGTGAGCTAAGGTAGTGTGTGGTGGAGCTGGTGGTGTCAATGGAGGTATAGCAGCGGCGTTCCTGCAGGGTGCGCTCGTAGCGTAGGATTAAAGCATTTGCCCCGTCCTGAAATAGGTTGACACTAAAATCAACCTTATATGGAAAAAGCAGCAGAGAAAAAAGGCCCGGATAAAGCCGAGCATGACTCAAAAGTACGTCCCCTACCAGAACGCGGTGGCCGAGCGGGTGAATGGCATCTTGAAGGATGTGTTTGCCCTCGAGCGGGGCTTTGCCCACCACCTGGAGGCAGTGCAGGTGATAGCTCAGGCAGTGAGCATCTACAACACCCGCAGGCCCCACCTCTCGTGCCATTTCCCACCTCTCGTGTCATTTCCTGACACCTGAGCAGATGCACGCCCAGCAGGAACTAGAGGTGAAACAGTGGAAAAAGAAAACCTCCAACACAAACGCATTGGAGGTCTCAATTTAAAAAGTAATTTCGTCTCTAAACCGTCAACTTATTTCAGTACGAGACATGGTTAAGAATGGCTCAGCTTAGTTTTTTACTTCAACTTTCGCTCTTCTTTTACCGTCTTTCTTCTGGACTTTCACTGATTTCTTACCAGCAGCCAGCTCAGCTTCTGCTTGTTCAACGGCAGCATTCAGCAGTTCAGTTGCGTTGTCTGCAGTTGCGGCGGCAGGCGTTGCACTAGTTTCGGCAGGGCCTGGGCTGTTCGTGTTAACGATCGTCATCTCGTTGATCAGGTTGGAAGCACCAGCGTACTTGTCCACCATAAACAGCACGTAGTTGGCGCTCACGTTGATGCAACGCTTGTAATCCGGGTCGTATACCAGGTCACCTGTCATGGCTTCCCAGTTACCGTCGAATGCCAGACCGATCAGCTCACCGTTACCGTTGATCACCGGAGAACCAGAGTTACCGCCCGTGATGTCGTTGTCAGTGATGAAGTTCACGATCAGCTCGCCGTCTTTGTTGGCGTAGCGACCATAGTCCTTCGCTTCGTACAGTTGCTTCAGTTTGGCCGGCACGATAAATTCCTCGTTGCTTGGGTCTTCCTTCTGCATCACACCTTCCAAGGTCGTGATCACATCATAGGTCACACCGTCAGATGGTTTGTAGTTGGTTACAGAACCGTAGCTCAGGCGGATAGTCGAGTTCGCATCCGGGTAGTATACCTTGTCCGGATTCATCTCACGCAGACCGGCGGTATACAGGCGGTTGGCACGGGCCAGTTTCGCGCTGCTCTCAGCCAGTTTAGGAGAGATGTTCTGCTGGTATTGCTCGATGATAGAGTTCACTAAAGCAAAGGCAGGGTCGTTGGCCAGCTGCTTCTGCGTCGGGTTGTTCAGGAACTTCTCCGTCTTCTGCTTGTTTACCACAAAAGAGTTGCCGTACACATAGTCAGCCAGTTTGTTGAAATCGCCTTTGTATTTAGCTACCAGTTTCTTGAAAGCCTCCGGCTGCTGGTCTTTGGCAATGTCTTCGTGGTAAGACTTCATCAGGGCAGCAAACACTTTCTTGTCTGCCGGCATGTGGTAGTCTTTGAAGAAAGTCTCTGCCACTGGTTTCAGGGCTTCGGCGGCCTTCTTGGCAGCTTCGGCGTTACCAGCTTTCAGGGTATTGTTGAGAGTTGACATACGATAAGCGAAAAGGAGTGCTTCCGTGCCCAGTACCGCTTCGTTCAGGTATACGTTAGCCAGGTTATACTTCTCAATCTCAGCATAGGCTTCGTTCATGTCGTTAAGCGACGAGCCATAAAGGGCTTTGCGCTCCGCGTTGGCATCAGCCCAGGCCTGGAATTTCTTCTCGTCTGCCTGCTTGCCTTCAACCGTTTTCATGCGCTTGATACCAGCATTCTGGCCGATAGAGTATTTGTAATAGTTAGCAGTAGAGGCATGTTTGGAGGCGTACTGAATGCGCACGGCATCGCTCTTGTCCATCTCTTCTTTCCAGATGCCAAGCTTTTTCTCGCGCAGCTTAATGCGGGATTCGTTCAGTTGATTCACGTCGAGTTTCAGGCCTTCGGAAGTCATGAAACGCTTGGTGCGACCCGGGAAGCCGAATACCATTGCGAAGTCGTCCTGCTCCACACCACCAATGTTGATAGGCAGGTGGTGCTTTGGCTTGTAAGGAACGTTGTTGGCAGCGTAGTCAGCTGGTTTGCCGTCCGGCGCCATGTATACGCGGAACATCGAGAAGTCGCCAGTGTGACGTGGCCACATCCAGTTGTCGGTGTCGCCACCAAATTTCCCTACGGCAGAAGGAGGCGTGCCTACCAGGCGAACATCTGTAAAGCGCTCGTAAACAAACAGGTAGTACTCGTTTCCGTTGAAGAAGTCGCGTACATAGGTCACATACTGACCGTTGTCGCTGGCTTCTTTGGCAATGGCCTGCGCACGCTGCGAAGCAAGTTGCAGACGCTCTTTTTCTGGCATGTTGTTGTCAATGCCTTCCAGCACTTTGCCGGTCACATCGTCCATACGCACCAGGATGTCCACGAACAGACCTTCGTTTGGAAGTTCCTGCTTGCGGTCCATGGCCCAGAAGCCGTTGGTCAGGTAATCTTTCTCAGGAGTAGAGTGCGACTGAATCTGGCCGTAACCGCAGTGGTGGTTTGTCAGCAAGAGACCTTCGGCAGAAATGAACTCACCCGTGCAGAAGCCGCCAAACTGTACGATGGCGTCTTTCAGGCTGGAGTTGTTCACGTTGTAGATTTCTTCGGCAGTCAGCTGCAGGCCTTTTTTCTGCATATCAGCGTGGTTGAGGCGCTTGATCAGCATCGGCAGCCACATACCTTCGTCGGCTTTTGCGAAGGGAACGCAAAGCGAGACTAAAAGAAGGAGTGAAAGGATTCTTTTTAACATGAAATTTTGTTAAGATTAGTTAAACTGTGACAAATTTACCTAAAAATTGCGTTTCCTAACAGTTGTTCGGTAAATTAAAACGCAGCTAAATCGTACCATGACCTGGCTTTTCAAAAAACTACTGCTCGCACTTCTCTGGGTATACCGCAACATGATATCCCCCCTGAAGCCCGCCACCTGCCGCTATACCCCTTCCTGCTCGACCTACGCTGTGGGAGCTGTGAACAAATACGGCCCTTTTAAAGGTGGCTGGATGGCGCTGAAACGGATCGGCCGCTGCCACCCCTGGGGCGGAAGCGGCTATGACCCGGTTCCGTAGCTTCTAAAACCCCACGCTCAGCTGCACAAACACATTTCTGCCAGGGCGGGCAATGCGGCCCCAGTCAAGGTGCTCGCGGTAGTGCACATCAAAAATGTTTTCTATACCTGCATTCAGCTGCCATACCTTCTTTTCTGTTTCTTTCTGATAACCGGCGCGCAAGTGCCAGAGCATAAAGGCCTCAGTTGGCTGCTCTCGGAAGCTTTCGCTGTTGCGGTTCTGGGCGGCGGCCAGTTCGGTTTCGCCCTGTACCCAAAGGTAATCTCCAAAGTATTTTCTAAGTGAAGTGATGTTGCGCAAAGGCGGCATCATCGGGAGTGGCTCGCCGTCGGCGTTGCTGCCGTAGCTATACCTTAGAGTACTCACGAGCTGGGTATAACCGGTGATGTTGTACACGGCACTGGCTTCGGCGCCGGCTAACAGGGCGTAAGGAGTGTTGTAGTAGATCTTCACACCACGGGCTCCGATGGTCATGGCACTGAGTTCCGGGTTGTAGGCACCTACAATGTAATCCTGCACGCGGGAGGCATAGGCGGTGGTTTGCAGGCGCAGGCGCGGCTCCTGCCACGAGAGGGTGAACTCGCCCTGTACGCTTTTTTCAGGTTTCAAATTCGGGTTGCCCACATAATCAAAGCCGTCGAACTGGCTGAACAGGTAAAAACCATAGAGCTCACTGGCAGTTGGGGTACGGCCGTTGAAGCCACCAGACAGCGAAGCTTTCAGCTTTTTGTAAACCATACGACTGGCCTGTAGCGACACTGAAGGTATAAGGAACTGGCGAGCCGTGCTCTCATAACCGAACACGGACAGCTGGTTTCGGCCTTCGCCGGTAGTCACTGCAAAATCAGACATATTTACGCGGCTGTTGAGCTGCAGCTGGGTTTTATCGCTCACCTGGAAACTATATTGCGCTGCTATACCTGACTGCAACTGGCGGTTGTCGGGCCATGTGAGCATGTACATAGGCGTCTGTCCTTCCTGGTACATCGTCATGGAGGCAGTTAGATAAGAGGCAGAGGCATCGGCACGGACGGTGAGTTGCTGTTGGTGACCGGGGGCAGTGGTACCTTCAATATACATACCCGAAGTACGGCTTAGACCAGGCATATCCATGCGGATGGGCAGGTCGGGGCGGGCGCTGTCATCCATGTAGTGGGCGATGCGGTTGGCGTAGAGACGGGCTTCCACACGGCTCCAGCGGCGTTCGCTGTTATCGCGCACCAGACTCACCGAGCCGATGCGGGCATTAGCCTGTCCTACGTCCATCGGTAAGGCAGGGTAGCCGATTTTCCAGCCGTCGTCGGCTATGAAATCGGCTTTAAGCACAAGATCATCCTGTAGCAAAAACTTACCGCTGAGAGCGTAGTTGGCCTTTTCGTACTGCGAGTAGAGCACTTTTTCGCCACGACCGTTGCGGTAGTTCTGGCTTTTGCGGTAAGTGCCTGATGCACGCAGTCCCCAAGTTGGCGCGGCATAGCTCAGCCGCAGACCGCCCATCATGGCATTGGCCGCCGACTGGTAGCCGCTACTCACCGAACCGGAAAGTTTACGCTCGTCGGCAAAGTCTGCTTCGGCCAGTTTCATATCGAGGCTACCACCGATGGCCGCGCCCTGCATAGAGCTGGCACCTGTTGTCTGCACTTCAATACGCTGCAAATTGAGCGGCTCGATGTAGATAGTGGCCGGGTCCATTTTGTCGGTGCAGGCACCTTGAATGCGCATGCCATCCAGCGTCACGCTCACCTGTCCGCCGCTGTAGGCCCGTATAGTAGGCTCCATGCCGTAACTGCCGCGGCGGATGAAAGACAGCTCAGGCATGCGCGACATCAGTTCTTCGGTAGTGGCTGCCTGGTTGGCGTTATAGAAATTCTGCAAATGCTGCTGATGATCGTGGCGTTTGGTGACCACAGCTACTTCCTGCAGCACGATGGTGCGCACCGAGTCGGCAGGTATAGGCTTTTGTTGGGCAAGTACGGGCGATGCGACCAGCGCAAGGGCACCGAGTAGGAGAGGCATTTTCATTTCCTTCACCATTAAGAATTGTAAGATGGGCGCTGGTGTTTAAGTGCTATACCTGAGCACCAGCGCCCTTTAACTAAAAGTTGACTTCGAAATGCAGCTCACCGGCTTCTCCGCTGGCGTCGCTGAGTGTCAGATGCAGGTGCCACAGGCCCGTCATGGTAAAGTTGACTTTGCCTTTGTAGTGTCCGCTGCTTGTGTGGGTCGGGTTCACGTTATTGGGGGAACCATGATCCATGGTTGGCATTTCGGGCTCAAGCGCTAAAGTAAGGTTGGTTACGGCCGGGAAATCCATCATTCCGATTGCTTTATAAACAGCAACCTCCAGATCATTCACACCTACTTTGGGCTGCTGTGGCTGCAGATAAGCCACAAAGTATTTGGCTCCGTCGGTTTTGGAGACGAACGATTTGAGGCGGCTGGTGGTAGGCTCTTTGATGGTAACAGGAGTCGTAAAGGTGCCGGTCTCACCGTTGACCTGTACCTGCACACCCAGCGTCCAGGAGCCCATTTCACCGGATGGCATCGTGAACACCACGGCTCCCGGAAAGTAACCATCCACAGCCTGCCCGGAGCTTGGGTTTTCGATAGGTGAGGCGTGCTGCTTCATACCCATGTCCATCATCGGCTGGAAGCTGATAGCTGCCTGCTCAATACGCTTGCCGGAAGCGTCGAAAAGGGCGATGTAAATGGGGTTGTAGCCAGTTGTCAGCTCCTCGTTACTGTAGATTTCTATTTTGATGTCGGTTCCGGCGGCCTCGCCTTCGGCTATTTTCTGATAAGCGAAAGTCGGAGTTGGCGTGTCGTCATCTTTGTCGCAGCCGGTACTAAAAACAGTGATAAGAGAAAGAACCCATAGTGTGAGCCAGGTATATTTTTTCATGGTAATAGGTCTTAAAATGCCTGTGTCAGGCTAAAATTCAAGTATAAGTTTTTTTGGTGTGCGATGTGATATGCACGCAAGGGAGCCGTTGGCACATGTATAGGTGCTTTTGTCGGCAACGAATTCAAAATTGAAGGCGCAGGGTATAGCGGCACCATTCCTTAGCGGTGACGCAAAACAGTGAACCTGGTTAAGAAGATGGACTTATACCTGCGGTGGGTGAAAACAGGCGGGACGGTAGGAGTTGCGGTAGGAGCTTTCCTGAAAAGTGCCGTACCCGGTTTGGACCGGAGACACAGCAACCATTTTATCAAGCTTAAATAAAGAAGCCGTGAAAGGACTGATTTCCAGTTTGAGTGTAAGGCCAGTGGCGTTGCTCTCCGGCGTGTCGGCTTTCTGAAGTTGCTTTTTGAGGTAACATTTGCCTTCGCACTCGAGTTGGGGCTTGTCTTTGTTCTCGCAAAGCACGGCCGCAATGTAGGCTTTGTTAGCAAAATAAGACGAGAAGACGATCCCCTGGTACATTACCTGGAGTGTCATCAGGGTTAACAATATGGCTGCTATATACCTTCTCATCTCAAATACAAAGGTATAACAGGATTGATTCTCAGAAAATGATTTAAGTCACAAGTTTAACCGGCAAATGTCAGTAAAGAGCCGGATGTTGCTTTGTGTCGGCAGCTAGAAAGGGCAGGCTATACCTTATTTTAGTTGCAGATATTTCACCATCTGCTTTACCATTGTTTCGGCTGTGCTGGCGTAGTCTTCCTCATACTTTTTCAGGAGCTCCTCGCGACCAGGCTTTTCTCCTTTGGCCTGTTTCTCCCACAGTACCGAAAGCGAAGCGTAAGGGGGGAGCACCATGCCCACCGCATTATAAAAGTTGCTGAGGTTGGCAATAATATGCTGCGCTCCGTCCGAGTCGCCTGTAATGACAATGCCGCCCACTTTGCCCTCAAGCTTCGATTTCTTACCTGCCAGAATTTCGTCATGGATTTCATCGAGCCGCTCAATTACCCGCTGTATTTCCGACGACTGATTGTTCCACCAAATCGGAGTAGCGAACACCACTATGTCAGCTGCAAGCACCTGTTTTAAAATGGCGGGCCATTCGTCGCCTTCGCCCATGCTGCTGTAGGTGCCTGCCAGAATATTGTGCTCCACCAGTTTGACGATGCTGCAGTCGATGTCCTGCTTTTTGAAATAGCCCGCCAGAAATTCAGACAGAACCTCTGTATTAGACAGCCCTTCTTTTTTGAGTGTGCCGAGTAGAATGATCGCTTTCATACTCTACTTACTCTAATCAGTTGCAGGGGGTTATTTGAGTTGGGGTAGTAGATTAGAAATTCATCGGCTTTCCTGTAGAAACTTAACTGCGGCCTCTAACTTCGTATCCTTCCCGAGTTGAATGTCTTTGAGATTAGGCTGAACTGAAATATCAGGCTGTATACCTACGCCATGGTAGGGGCTGCCGTCCCGATTCTGCACTCTCATACCTGTCCAGACAGCTTACAACTGCCCTGCCTCAGAAGTCGCAAAAAAACAGGGAGAGGGCTAAAAGAGCAAAGGGCTTTAAGTTCATTTTTAAGGTATAAGGGTTGTGTCAGCGTATAGCAATCAGACTAGAAAATCAGGTCGAATATTTTCTGTTCTTTGCTTTTGGTAAATCCTGCTTTCAGGTAAAATTTGTGGGCGTTGGTTCGTGTTGTGTTGCAGCGTACCCTGATTTTTTGAACTGCAAAACAGCTAGCCCATACCTTTACTCTGGCAATCAGCTGTTGCCCTATACCTTGCCTTCGAAAGCTTTCGTCTATAACCAGTCCTCCAATCTCCACAAAGGGCTCCGATTCCAGCCGGAAGGTATAGAAACCATGAATCCAGCCGATAATCTGTTGTTCTGCCATTGCTACAAAGCCACAATGATCTTCCCGGGCTAGCATCTGTTCCGTCCGATCCCGCATTTCCTCAACGGTCACGCTGTAGCCGAACTGGTGTGACAGCGCTGCCAAGGCTGCGGCATCCGCCAAAATGATTTTTCTGAATGTGAGTTGCATAGGTATAGCGATGGGTTTGAGAAGCTGTGGTGTTGGTCAACTAAATGGGCATGCTATACCTTGCTGACCCACGAAGCGCTACTTCAGTTGCATCGGACAAATCAACTAGCGTTCTTTTTACTTCATTACCCCTTTCATCCATGTGCTAATGGTCTCCAACGCTACAGGTGCCATGGTTTCCTCTATAGTCCCGTACTCGTGCACCTGGCCAGTGTCGGCGGTCTGGAAAATGTGGTTGAGGCCGGGCAGTTCTTTGATGGTATAGCGCTTGTTACCGGCGGCTTTCAGGGCTTTTTCGGTGGCAACGAGGTTGGCGGCGGCGGGTACCTGCAGGTCTTTGCTGCCGTTCAGGGCGAGCACGGGCATTTTAAGCTGCTGCAGGGCAGGGGCAGGGTCGTAAGCCAGAAAATAGCGCATCCAGGGTGTCATGATCTGAGCGACAACGGCGTTTTCAGCCTGGGGTGATAACATAATCGCTAGCTGCTTGTCTTTATCGGTCAGGCTAGCTCTGGCTTCTTGCTCCAATGCCCGTATTTTTTGGGAGGCTTCAAACATCTCGGTATTTGAGGCAGCTACTTCGAACTGGGCGCGGCGCAGTTTCAGGTACTTTTGCAGTTCGTCTGCCTGGAGCTGTGACTTTAGGATAGCTTCGTTCTGCGACACCAGCAAATCAACACCTGGTCCGGCACTACCCGCCATAAGCACCACAAAAGCTACATCTTTGTTCGTGGCGGCCACGCTGCTCGCTATCAGGGCGCCCTCACTTATGCCCAGCAAGCCAATCTTTTCAAGGTTCACTGCCTGGTGCGTTTTCAGGTAGGTATAGGCTGCTTGCGCATCTGACACAAAATCCTGCGTCGTAGCCATGGTAGCATTGCCACCTGACTTACCGGCACCGCGGTCGTCGAGGCGCAGTACGGCAAAGCCCTGGCGGGTGAGGTGGTCAGCCAGCACTAGAAAAGGCTTGTGTTCCAGCAGGGTCATATCGCGGTCTTGTTTGCCGGAGCCGGTAAAGAGAATAACAGCCGGGTGTTTACCCTTGCCAGTAGGTATAGAGAGTGTTCCTGCCAGTGTTATACCTGCTGCCTTGTTCTCCACGGTTACTTCCTGCTCCTGGTAGGGGTATGGCGGTACGGGCATCTGCGGACGACGGACAACAGGCACTTCACCTTTGGTGAGGGCAAGCGGGAAAGACATGCCGCTCTGCTTCCAGCTGCCGTTTATGGTTCCGGTGCCTGTTAGTTTGCCAGCGAATGCGATGCCGCCTGCCGGTATGCGCAGGTATAAGCTGTCTTGTTTGAGCCCGGCTTCAGGTATAGCCATGCCTTTTACGGACTGCCCCGGGATGTCCATGGTAGCCGCCAGTTCACCGCTCTCGCTGCTGCTCAGTCTGAAAACAAGGGTGACTCTGGTACCGGGGGCTTCTAACGTGCCATGCCACGGGCCATACACTTGTGCTGGTACTATCTGTATCTGTTGCGCCACGGCGGCTACGGTGCTGAAGAGGATTAGGCAAAGCGATAAAAAGAGGCGTATCATATTAGTAGCTCAATGGGTTTTGCGAAAGATTATACCTGTCTGTGTTCTTAGGAATGTTGCCCCAACTCACGTCGCTCTTGCCGGTAGGCTATAAAAGAATAAACCACAGGTATGAGTACCGTCAAGGCTATCACGGCAATGTAGAGCATTTGCTGAAGTCCCAATTCGGGGAGAAGTGCCAATGCTATCAGCAGAATGCCGCCAATGATCCATAAGATACCGCCCAAGCGGTGCGTTTTGCGCCATACCTGCTCGCTTTCCAGCGTCCACGGGGTGCGGATTCCGATAAAATAATTGGGTTTCACTGCCTGGAAGTAGTTACCAAGCGCTATCAAAAATCCCCCGATCAGGATAAACAACGCGTTGGGTATAAAGGCCTCAGGGTGTAGCGCCGTGTAGATACTGAACATGCAAAGCGCGGCCATAAATGAGATCAGAATAAAGCGCAACTGGTGGTACTTGCTCCCCATGTAGTCGAGCTTTCTTTTGGGGTCGATGCGTGGCAGCACCAGCAGAATAAGATTGAGTAACGCGGTTGTTCCCAGCACAATAAAGAGCATTTCAGTTTTGCTGGCCCAGCCGTCGGCCTCACCTTTCAGGTTGAAGTGCACCGGCACCTGCGCTGGCAAGCTTTCCCAGGATACTGCCAGGTATACCAGCGGAACGAAAACGATTACCCATGATATAATTTCTCGAGTCAGGTTGTTGGCTTTCATGTTTCTAATCTTTAAGCGTGATGATCCATTTCATTAAATCGTCGAGCACGGTTGTGTTGAGTGAGTAAATCACAAACTGCCCTTGTTTCTGGGAGGTAACCAGTTCCGCCTGACTCAGGATGTCGAGGTGATGCGAAATACTGGGTTTGGTAATCTGGAAAGCCTCTGCAATATCACCGGCAGTCAGGTCCTTCTCCTTGAGCAGGTTGAGGATTTCTCTACGGGTCTGGTCGTTGAGCGCTTTAAATACTTTATTCACGTTATTAGGTATTTAGACAAATATCTAAATAGTAATCTATAATCCAAAACTTTTCATAAACATTTATGTTTATTTGTGAGCCGGTAGACGCACTCTGTTTAGTGTTTTTTTATTACGGCGTTGAAAACAGGGAATCCAGGCAGCTATACCTTGAGCACCAGCCTTTCCGGGGCTTTTGGCCAACACGTGCCGTGGTAGCCCTGTGCGGGCTAGGTTCGATAAATATGGGCTTGGCCGGTTTTTTTCTTACATTAGCAGAATTACATATTTTACTGTTTATTCTCCGTGTTCAGATCAAATTATTTCGCTCGCTCCCTTTTTCTGTTTGTCACTCTCATACTGGCAAGTGGCTGCACGGAATACAATCAATCTGCTGAGACTAGGCCAGAAACTACCCCCGAATATGTGGCAAGTGTAGACCAATGGCACCAGCAGCGGGAGGCAAAGCTGAAGGAACCCGATGGATGGCTTACTTTGGCGGGCCTGTTCTGGCTGCAGGAAGGCGATAACAGCTTTGGCAGTGGCCCCGATAACGGGCTGACATTTCCACAAGAAAAGATTCCGGGTCGGGCGGGTGTGATTCACCTGAAAGGCGATACCGTGACTACCCGCATCAACCCGGGCGTGGAGGTGCTGCTGAAAGGGAAACCCGTGCGTGAAGCCCTGCTCTATACCCCCGGCATGGACACGGTGCCAAGACTTACACACGGTACGCTAACCTGGTTCGTGATCAAGCGCGGCGACAGGTATGGCATACGGCTCCGCGACCTGCAAAACGATGCGTTGGTGCATTTCAAAGGTATAAAGCGCTTTCCTGTAAAAGCTGACTGGCGCTTGGAGGCTAATTTTGTAGCGCATCCCACTCCGAAGCAAATCGCTATTACCAACATTGTGGGGCAAACTTCTATGCAGAACTCGCCCGGTACGGTGGTCTTTACCCTGAATGGGCAGCAGTATCAGCTGGACGCGCTGGTAGAGGGGGAGGAGCTTTTCATCATCTTCGCTGATAAAACCAATGGCATCGAAACCTACGGTGCGGGTCGCTACCTCTACGCCGATAAGCCGGGACCGGACGGCACCACCGTGCTCGACTTCAATAAGGCCTCCAACCCGCCCTGCGACTTTGTGTCTTATGCTACCTGCCCGCTGCCTCCGCGCCAAAACTTCCTGCCCATTATGATTGAGGCCGGCGAAAAATCCTACGGAGAATACTAAGCCATACCCTGCACGCTAACTGGGCGTCTTTCCTGAAATCACAGGTATAGCTCTGCGATCAGTTATGCCTATACGCTTTGGTGCTAGCACCACCACGGCTATACCTGTAGCTGCTATACCTGACGATAAGGATAATGCATTTTGTCCAATTGGTATAGCGACCTCGGTCAGCAGTTTCATAGCATAACAGGTCTGAGTTGCTGATTTTTTGTGCTGCTTTTCTATTCTTGCTAAGTGCCTGATTTCAAAAGCAAACAATTTGGTGCAATACGGGTAAAATAAACAGGTACCTGAGGACAATCAAATGGAAGGAACTTATTGTAACATATAGCTGTTAATATATAGTTCCGCAAAAATTTAAACACAAATCTATGACCACAGCGACTATGTCAGAAACAATAATCATGAGTGAGCATTTGGCGAAAGCCATGACCTATACCCAATACCGGGAATTAATTGACACACTACTGGCCGAGAACAAAACCTCCGGCACCAACCATTCGGAAGCCATGGTAGAATATACCCGTGTGAACGCCCAGCGCATGCGCCGCGTCGAGAAAACAACTGAGCTGGACGACGAACTGGTAGACTTGATGCTTCGAGTGCAGAACAAAATGATATGGGTCATTGTGACCGAAGCCTGGTGTGGCGATGCCGCTCAAACAGTGCCGGCCCTGGTAAAGATAGCCGATGCCTCGCCACTGATTGACGTGAAACTGTTGCTGCGCGATGAGCACCCGGATGTGATAGACGCTTACCTGACCAACGGAGGCCGTTCTATACCGAAGCTAATCGTGCTGGATGCCGCAACTATGGAAGAACTCGGCACCTGGGGACCAAGACCGGCACCTGCACAGGAGCTTTTTATGAATATGAAAGCACAGGATGTACCCTACACTGAATTTGTTGAGAAGCTGCACGGCTGGTATGGCAAAGACCGTAGCAAAACGCTACTAAAGGAGTTTAAAGAGCTGATCCCGAAATGGGCCCGCCTGCAGCCAATTGAAGAGCAGCCAATGGAACGGCTCTAATAGCCCGTCCCATTTAAAAGCGGCGACCTTTTTTAAGGTCGCCGCTTTTTTTATACCTGCCAGGTATAGTTTTAATTGGTTTTAGCCCGCAGAATCAGATTAACCTGCCTGATCTTATCGCCTACCTCCAGTTGGTGCACGACATCCATCCCCTCTACCACTTTTGCGAAGATGGTATAACGACCGTCCAGGTGCGGAGCGGGAGAGTGGGTGATGAACCACTGGTTGCTTTCGGTGTCTTTCCCAGCTGAGGCCATACCTACGTAGCCTTCGCGGTAGTGCAGCGGGGCAAACTCAGAGCGGATAGAGTAGTCGGAACTTCCCCAGCCATCGCCGCGCTTGTCGCCGCCTTGCGCCACAAAATTCGGCACCACACGGTGGAAGTAGAGTCCGTCAAAAAACTGCTTGTTTACCAGCTCCACAAGATTAGCCACTGAGCCCGGCGCATCCTCCACAAACAACTCCAGTGTGATCACGCCTTTCTCGGTTTCGATTACCACCTGCTGGTCTGGGTGTATAGTCTGTACCAGTTGCCAGTCAATCGGGTGTGTAAAAGGGTTTTGCGGCGTTTCGGATTGCTCTTTCCCGCTCAGGTAATCGATTGTTTTCTGCAGTTCAATATTGGTTTCCATGTCGCGGGGTAGCACCAGTTTCTGCTGCGCCTCGGTCAGGAAGGTATGGTCGCGGTATACCTCCCGGAAGTTGAGTTTCGGATTACGAATCACACCAGCTGCCAGACCAGCCAGCGATACACCACCGGAGGCTATACCTTGTTTGAAGATGTCGGCAAAGTTCTGCTCCATGGCTTTCGGGAAGTCTCCCTGTTGCCGCATGGCAGTGAGTGCCTCCATGCCATACGTGCCGATGACAGGCTGAGAAGCAGCGAAAGTTTCCTTAGCGATGAACTGGTAGTTGCTGTAGTCGGCAGAAAGGGCCTTGAGCAGATGGGCTTTGTCGTAAGGATTTTCGGTGCGCAGGTATAGCTGTTGGTATTCCTGGCTCAGCTTGGCTTTGTCAGGACTATTGCGCAAAATAACCCAGATCAGGCCGGCCCGCACGCGGCCATCCGTTACCTGTTCCAGCGCTTTACGAAGTGTATTACTGTTCGTGTCGACATGATTGGCCTGCAGAAATTCTGCTGTGGCTACTGCCGTGTTGATGTTCTGATCAGTCAGGCCAGCCAAAATCGCCTCGTCTATTTCCTCAAACTCGAGCCCTGCCATGGAGCGGATCGCACTCAGGCGCACGCGGTAGTCGGGATCGCTTAGCACAATACCGGATAGCAACGATGCTTTGTTGCGGGCATTCACTTTGGAGAAAACCTGCGCCACTGCCATGCGCACATCCGCCGATTCATCAGAAGTTACGACCGTGGTCAGTTGCTGGCGGTAAGGTGACAGATCGAGTTTGGGCGTACGGGCCAACTGGTGAGCGGCCGCCAGGCGCACTTCATACGACTTGCTGTCAGTCAGCCACTGTACTGCCTGTTCTATAGCTTGTGTGCTGCTGATCTGGCGCAAACCGGCTCTGTACAGTCCCCAGGCCTGCCCTGCCTGCGCTGTTTCGTTTGTTGCCTGATAGTTCACCAAAAAGTTTAGCCCGCCGCTGTCAGCCAGTTTGCCGAGTGCTTCCAATACTTCTGCCTGCACAGCGGGGCGCTGCTCCTGTTGCAGATGCCGGATCATGGCTTGCTGGGCTTTCTTATGCCCGATCTGACCTAAAGCATAGGCCGAGGCAGTCCGGATTGCAGCGCTCGTATCTGAAAGTGATGTGAGCAGTTGGGGTATGGCGAGCGTGTCCTGCACCGAGGCAAAAGCAAGCGCTGCCTCCTGCCGGTACTGTGCAGTCGGGTGATTCAGGAAGTTGAGTAACTCAGTAGTTTTGCGTTCGTCCTGCAAGGTATAGAGCTCCCGCAGTGTAGCGTCCGAAAACTTGTTGATCTGCTGTGACGGAGTAGTAGTAGCCGGAGCCATACTTTGCTGCGGTTGCTGGCGGCAGGCTGCAAAGGCGGCGAGGGCAAATAAGATGGTATAGCTTTTTTTCATCGTTTAGGCTTATGCGCATCAATATACTAAATGCCTGTAATATAGTGCTGCTAAAATGTTTTGCTGCTCATTTGTTTGGCAGTTGGGTAATTATTAGTATATTGAAATCTTGAACTTCTAATTTACGATGCAGCACACCGGCATTAGCATACGTTTGTTTTCCAGACCCTATGGCATACGGTCGCAAATGGAGCGTGTGCTGTTTGTGCTCGCTTTGCTCTCAGTGGCTTTGCACGGCTGGCTTTTGTACCAGCTCATCGCGGTGCGGGACTTTCACTCCGCCATGACCTTCCTATACCTGTTCAGCCTGTTGCCCTTCTCACTTATTATGGTTTCGGTGTGGCTCGACCACAATCCGGGCTATCAGCGCCACCTGACCATATCGGCTTCGGGTGTGCGGTATCGCCTCGGGTTTATGCAGCGGGAGCACGACTTTGAATGGGAAGAAATAGAACGCATGGTCATCAACAGCCAGGCTCTGGAGTTTGAGTTGAAGAACGGTGAACAGCATGCAGTTGCCCTGGACACACTGAATCATGCCCAAACGGTGCAGCGCATACGTGACGAACTGGCGCAAATTGCAGTGGCAAAGGGGATAGGTATTGAAATGACGCAAAACTGACCCTATGTATGTAAACCTCTACCCTAACAAGGCGCTTAAAAGAACAAGGAGAATCCTGCTCTGGTCAGGTATACTGCTGCTATGTGGCGGACTGTCTGCCCTGTTCGGTGAGTTTGTTGCCCGTGATGAGATCCGGTGGGGCTGGGCAGGAGGCGCGCTGATAGTGAGTGCGGTTGGTATGCTGGGTTTTGCCGTGGGGGCCGGCTATCTGCAATTGAAAGATGCTTTTTTCTCCATGACGCCTGAGCGCATCTCGTACCGGCTCACTTTGTACGGAACTGAACAAACGATCTACTGGGATACCATTGACAGTATTCACGCATCTGAGCATGCGCTGGTTTTTGAACTGAAAGATAGTAGGCAAATGATCATGCGACTAGGGCACATTCAGAGTCCCGAAATAGCAAACCATGTGAGTGTCAGTATACAACTGGCTGCTATACAGCAACACGTTGAAGTGAACCAGGTACCGGTAAGCGCACAACAGGTCAGTCTGTAGCTTTTGATTTTCCTCAGTTAAACCGACTGCACACCAAAGCGAGCATCCCTCCGTGCTAAAAGCGTCCTGAAAGACGCCGTGCGTATACCTTAGCTATACCCAATTCCTTATCTTATACCTCCTGTAGGTCTCCAAGCCAAAATAATCACCTCAGAAAATCGATCAAACCAGTTTAATATATTGCATTTATTTTATTTGTAATAAAATAAAACTAATCTTTAAGTCAGCCGTAATTCATTCTAAATCCATTAGTGCGCATCTTTTACAGTCCTGTCGGTTATTGCTAGCCGGGGCTGTCTTTTTATAAGTCCTCGTTCCAATAAAATTTTCATGCACATCAGCCTTTATACAGCCCGACAACTGCGTAGAATCAAGGACCGGCTGCTTTGGTTAGGCTTGTTTATGGCAAGTGGAGGTGGGTCGGCGCTGCTTTACAATCTCATACTAGGAGAGGAAGTACGCTGGGTATGGGGGATGGCAGCCGCAATAATTATGTTGGCAGGGTTATACCTGCTGGCACTCGGAACAGGCAAAATATTACTCAAAAATGCCTTCGTAGCCATATCAGCAGATAAAATCTCTTACCGACTCAATTTTTACAGCAAAGAATACAGCCTGGCCTGGAGTGGCATTGCAGCTGTGCAACTCAGTGACCACTGCGTGCTTTTTGATTTGAATGGCGGGCAGCAACAGGTATTGCTTTTATCCCGTATCGAGAGTCAGAATACAGCCAGTCAGGTGGCCCTTAGCTTACAGTTAGCCGCACTTGAGCGCAATGTTACCGTTAATGGTGTGCGGTTTAATGTGCCAAATTCCTTCCCTGGTATGTAAGTACCCCATGTTTCCTTTCCTCCTCATAATCAACTGTACCTAACAGGGTTAACTTTCTTGCTTCTATTAGCCATCAATAGGTCTGACATTAATTTGTCCTTTGCCTAAAAGTTTTAATCTGGTTATGAATGCTGTGGCCTTTCAAAATATGTTACTTTATATTTAAAAAATGTGGTTAAATAGTTTTTAAATATATATTATTGTCTTAATATTGCAATAAGTAACTTCGTCTCACCCTAAACAAACTATTAATGAAACTTAAATTTTATGCGGCTTTAATCAGTGCTATGATGCTTTTTTCATTTGCGAGCAACGCTGCTGATGTAAAGTCTGCTACTTTTGATAAATCCACTAAGACCAAGAAGCAGGCCGTATCCGGTAATAAAACAGCAGGGTATTTTTCATTTAAGTCTTCTGCGTACAAAAAGGATGGCCTGGTGAAAAAGAAACGCTTCAAAAAGGGTAGCTGCCCTGGCTTTGACTGATTTTTAAGTCAATTTTATAGTATTACTTAAGCAGCCCCGGAGCTGCTTATTTTTTTACATCTTCACGTGTCTCAAATCCAAGGTATAAGCACTTCGGCAGGCAAATCAGGGGACGCGTTGGGTCCGAGGTTATAGTTTTGGAGCGATTGTTTTCGGAACTTGCAGCTTTAACCTGACTATGGCCGAGCTGAAAACACGAGTATATGGACTTCAATTTGGATTGCTGTGCCTGAGCTCTTTTCTTTTCTTTGCGAGCTTCAACATGATCATTCCGGAGCTGCCTAACTACATCACGCAACTGGGCGGTGCGGAGTATAAAGGACTGATCATTTCGCTCTTCACACTTACGGCTGGCCTGTCGCGCCCCTTTAGCGGACAATTGGCCGACAAGATGGGCCGTATACCTGTCATGCTGATCGGAGGGACAGTCTGCATTTTGTGTGGCTTTCTATACCCTATAACCGGAACTGTGGCGGCATTTCTGCTGCTGCGCCTGGTGCATGGCTTCTCGACTGGATTTACGCCTACCGGTACGGCCGCTTACGTAGCCGATATTATCCCGACGGAGCGCAGGGGAGAGGCAACGGGCCTGTTGGGTTTAGCCGGCAGTTTGGGAATGGCGGCTGGTCCTGCCATGGGCGCCTCCATTGCCAACAGCTTCTCGCTTGATACCATGTTCTACTCTTCTTCTGCAGCTGCTTTTTTGTCGGTGGCCGTGGTGGCCCGCATGCACGAAACTTTAGATAACCCAAACCGCTTCCGGATGGGACTGCTCAAAATTTCCCGCAAAGAGATTTTTGAACCACGTGTGCTCAACCCTTCTATTGTGATGATGCTCACGGTGGTTTCCTTCGGAATCATTCTAACGATCGTGCCAGATTTCAGCGAACACCTGGGTATCCAAAACAAAGGCCTTTTCTTTACCAGTTTCACACTTTCCTCGTTGGCCATCCGTTTCCTGGCTGGCCGGGCATCCGATAAGTATGGCCGCATCCGGATTCTAAAAATTAGTTCGGGGCTGCTGGTAGTGGCGATGGGATTGATCGGCTTGGCTGATACGGCGACAGAACTATTGTTGGCAGCGGCAGTTTTTGGCGTGGCGGTGGGCATGAACTCTCCCACAGTATTCGCCTGGACCATCGACCTAAGTCACCCGGAGCACCGGGGCCGGGCCATGGCAACCATGTACATTGCCCTGGAGGCAGGTATAGGTTTTGGCGCCCTATCTTCCGGCTGGATTTATGCCAACAACCCTTCCCGGTTCAGCCTGGTATTCTGGACAGGCGGGGCTTTTGCTTTACTCGGATTCCTATACCTGAATTTTGTAGTGAAAGACCGTAAACGGTAGCTTAATTAACTTGTAAAGGGCGGCCCGTTTTAACGCCGGGTTGCCAATTCAGACAATATTTCTTGTCGGAAGTAGACAGAGGGCGTTGCTTGGACGTATAGAAATCTAATGTAGATACTGCTGCAAAACTTTCGACAGGACTAGTTGTTTCTCCATCATCATGACAGCAATCAACCAATCTTTTATTGATCACCTCACAACTGTACACCAGCAGTCCCGCCATGTAGTGCCGCACTCTATGAGCTGCGCTTTTCTGGATGGCTTGCTGCAACTGCTTTTCCCGTCCCTCTCCGAGCGCTCTTTCAGTTCCCGTACCGAAGTAGAGGCCTATGCGATGCTGCTGCGCTCTGATCTGGAGAAAATCCTGTTCAGGATAGAAGAACGCCTGCCCGCTAAACCCTATGAAATAGCAGATGCCTACTTTGAAAGCCTGCCCGACTTGCAGCAACAGCTCACCGACGATGCCGCTGCCATTGAGGAAGGCGACCCGGCTGCTGTAAACATAGACGAGGTGATCCGGACTTATCCCGGTTTTTTTGCTGTGGCGGTATACAGGCTGGCTCATAAGTTTTGCCGCATGAACGTGCCCCTGCTGCCACGTGTGCTCGCTACCTACGCCCATACCAAAACAGGTATAGACATCCACCCAGGCGCCAATATTGGAGCTCGATTTTGCATTGACCATGGCACCGGCGTCGTGATAGGGGAGACAGCTGATATCGGCGATAATGTGAAGGTATACCAGGGCGTAACGCTGGGAGCGCTCAGTGTCGAGAAGTCGATGGCAAACCTGAAGCGCCACCCAACTATAGAGGACAATGTGATTATTTATGCCGGAGCTACTATACTGGGCGGCAAAACGGTGGTGGGGCATGACAGTATCATCGGAGGGAATGTGTGGCTGACCGAAAGCGTACCTCCTTTCGCCAGGGTATACCATCATCCGCAGATCAAAGTGAGTTATTATGAAGATAGAGCGAATGTTCTGAATTTTTCAATTTAAAAAGAAACCTATATGAAAGCGCATAGCATACTGGAAACCATTGGCAAAACGCCCCATGTAAAGATCAACCGCATGTTTAAAGGCAAAGCAGAAGTGTGGATGAAACTGGAGCGCGCAAACCCGGGCGGCAGCATCAAAGACCGCATTGCCCTGGCAATGGTCGAAGACGCTGAAACAAAGGGAATCCTTAAAAAGGGTAGTGTGATCATTGAACCAACCTCTGGTAACACAGGCGTAGGATTGGCCATGGTGGCTGCTGTGAAAGGCTACCATCTCATACTGGTGATGCCAGAATCCATGTCCATAGAGCGGCGCAGGCTCATGACAGCTTATGGGGCCAAACTGGAGTTGACACCACGTGAAAAAGGTATGAAAGGAGCCATAGAGCGTGCCCGCGAAATGCTTGAGGAACACGACTCATCATGGATGCCCATGCAGTTTGACAACGAGGCCAACACGCAGGTCCACGGCGAAACCACAGCACAGGAGATTCTGGCTGACTTCCCGGAAGGCCTTGACTACCTGATTACAGGAGTGGGTACCGGTGGCCATATAACCGGTGTGGCCAAGGTGCTGAAGCGGCATTTTCCTAATTTGAAGGTATACGCTGTTGAGCCTGCCGCTTCGGCGGTACTGAGTGGCGGACAGCCGGGTCCGCACCCGATACAAGGTATAGGCGCTGGTTTTGTGCCCGTTATAATGGATACCAGTCTGCTGGATGGTGTCATACCGGTTGCAGCTGACGATGCTTACGACTTTGCAAGACGAGCCGCAATGGAAGAGGGGATTTTTGTGGGGGTGTCCTCGGGTGCCTCCCTGGCCGCTGTACAGCAAAAGCTGGATGAAGAGATTCCGGATGGTGCCAGGGTATTGACTTTCTGCTACGATACAGGCGAACGTTATTTGTCGGTAGAGGGCTTATTTATGTAGAACGGAGAGGATGTTTCTGAAAATGCGCCGCCTGTTGCTTGTAACAGGCGGCGCATTTTTTTTCAGGCAGCCAGCAGTTGCTGGATGTCCTCGTTAAGGGATTGTTTTATTTTTTGTAGATGGCCGTCGGGCATGGTGCGTTGCAGGACCTGAAACACAGCCCGGAAAGCTGCCGTGATTTCCTCGTCCTGCTGAAAATCGTTGTTAGCGGCAAATGCGTTTTTGTTGCGGATGTAGTTGATCCAGTCGTTGGCATCCTGAATTTTCACAGGCACCTTATCCAGGTCGTACTGATCAATGTAGACACCTTTCCAAAAAACGGGAAGTTGGGCAGCAAATTGAATAGCATCGTGTACAGACAACCGATCCCGTATGGATTGCAGCACAGCCCTGAATATACGACCAGCTTTATTGAGATCCTTCGTTTGTAGCTCTGTTGCTACATCCTGCAGCAGCAATGCTGCGTCCTTGGTGCTGTTTTCAAAAATAAATGGCATAGATCCTCCCTTCTTTAAGCGTTACGTCCTATATGGTACGGGCAAGAGGGGGGCATGTTCTCTTACACTTGGCCCCTCAGGTATAAGGAACACCGATAAGTTAGTATAAAAAATGCGGCGTTGCAGCGCTATGATCAACTGTCTAACGATACAGCTACAGATAGTGGATATGGTATTTGTACTTCCCTAAGATACAATTAAAATGAGTAAATTTTCAGTGGATTAAGTATAAAATAATCTATATATTGTACCGGCATAGATGCATCATGAAGTATGAACACGCAGGTTTCCTCGGTAGCACATTCGATTTTTAACAACAAAAGCGCATTTGCGTTATTGCTCGGTTCCGGAGTTGCCAAAAGCGCCGGTATACCTACTGATAAAGAAATAGCCGCAGACCTGATCAGGCAGATCGCTGTTCTGGAAGATGCAAGGTGTGAGACGAACCCAGAGAAGTGGTTTTTTGAACGGTTTGGAGAAAAGCCGGGCTACGCCAGTCTGCTTGAGCCGCTCGCCAACACAGAGACTGAGCGACACAACCTCTTGCGGAGATATTTCGAGCCTGGTGAAGCAGAACTTGAGGAAGGACTGAAAAAACCCACATTAGCCCATCAAATAATTGCCCGCCTGGTGAGCAAAGGCTATATCCGGGTCATCCTGACAACCACCCTCGACAGGTTGATGGAAAATGCTCTAAGATGCATCGGCATAGAGCCTGTCGTGATCAGTTGCCCCAATCATATAGTAAACTCGCTGCCAATTGTTCATGCCAGGGTTACAGTCATCAAAATCAACGGGGACTATATTGACTCCAGCTTCCTGAATATAAAGAATGAAGCAGAGAAGTATGAAGAGAGACTATCGGAACTGCTGCGCTATGTATCTGATAATTTTGGGTTGATCAGCTGCGGGTGGTCAGCGGAGCGCGACAATGTGCTAAAGGAGGCGCTGGAAACCTCAAACAAATTCAGGTTTTCTAATTACTTCACCCATTCAGGCAAGCCCGGAATCGAACTGGAGGAGCTGACCTACATTAGAAGAGGCAAACCTATCAGCATTACCGATACAGACTCGTTCTTTAAAGAGTTGTACGAAAAGATAGAGGTGCTCGAAAAGGCAAAACCTATACATCTTTCCACATCGCAGGTCGCTGTAGCCAAACTGAAGAAGAATATTATACAGGAAGATCAAATCATTTCGCTCCACGATCTGGTTAGAGGCGAGATTGATCAGGTAAATAAGAACTTCAATGCCCTGCCGGTCAACGGTATACCTGCCAAGGAAGAAATAAAGGAGCGGGTAAATTACTACTTCCAGCAGTGCAACACCCTTTGCGGACTATTTGTAAATGGCGTTTACTGGGGTAAAGAGCAGCACCATTCCATCTGGCTAAACAGCCTGGCCTGTTTCACATCCGAAAAAGAGCGAGAAGGAGAGGGAGGCATATGGCATGATCTGGAAACGCTGCCTGGGCTCATCTTCCTTTACAGCATAGGGCTTGCCAGTGTCCTGAAGAAAGATTACAGGTTGTTGTCCAAAATGTTTTCCATGACATCCCACGTAAGGTATGGAGAAGCACCGATTCTGGATCATGTCCATGTTGCGAAAGTACTGGATTATGATACGCTGCGGGAAGCATTGGGAAACAGGCAACTCGTACCTATGTCTGAATTGCTGTTCTCAGAGTTGAAGCCGCTTTTTAGTTCTTTTCTGCCGCACAGCAAAGATTATGAAAACCTGTTCGATGTGTTTGAATACCTGTTAGCATTGTCCCACACCAAGATCCTGGGTAAAGGCAGGGTGCCTGTTGGCAGGTTCGGGTATAGAGTAAAACAGAATGGCATCAGGCACCCCTTCGAACAGATTGCTTCCGAACTAGGAAACCATACAGAAGGCAGTAGCTTGTTTTCTCCCGCTTTGTTTGTCGACCTAACTGACCTCAAACACACCGAAAAGAAATTCAAAGAATATTTTGATAAGCTATCGGGATACTATTTTTAACAATCCAGACCACTAAAGTTATGGGCGAATACTATCCCTTTGTATAACTCTGTTACAGTATCTGATTTCCAGGTATAGCTTGGCAGAGGAGGATAATAGCAGGTATAGCAGGCTATAAAAGGAAAAGGCAACCCAAATGGGTTGCCTTTGTGGAGAATATCGGAGTCGAACCGATGACCTCTTGCATGCCATGCAAGCGCTCTAGCCAGCTGAGCTAATCCCCCATTTGAGTGTCACAAAATTAGAACAAATTTCGAATATCCAAAAACTGAATCGCTAGATTTTGAAAATAAAAAAGGCGGGACATTTGTCCCGCCTTTTTGTTGTATTGGTTGATTACTTCTTAGTTGAAGATGTAACGCAGACCGATCTGAGCGTACCAGGTAGTTGAAAGCGTTGTTACGTCTCTGAAAGGTTCTGTAGGAAGTACAGTTTTTCCGTTCTCTGTAATAGTTCTCATCTGGAAAGTAGGTACACCATCAGCACTGATAGGTGCGTCTTTGGTATTGGTTGTCAGGATGCTCTGCGCATTGTTGAATGCTGTGCTGATACCCCAGTTAGAGTTGATCAGGTTACCTATGTTCATCACGTCAGCGCTTATCTGAAGCGTGTTACGCTTGCCACCAATATTGGTGTAGATATCCTGTAGCAATCTGAAGTCGAAACGGTTCAACCAAGGCATCAGGGCACCATTACGCTCAGCATACTGGCCGCGTCTTTTGCTCAGGTAGTCATCATTGCTGATGAAGTTATCAAAGGCAGCACGTTGCTGATCTGCAGTAAATACAACTGCACCACTAGCGTCTTTAATGTCAGCGAAGTTCAGGTTGTTCACGTCATTTGGTACATACAACAGATCGGCGTTGATACCATCTTTGTTGATGTCACCATTGTAGGTATAAGAGAAACGTCCCTGATGTGAACCGTTGTAGAACAATGATACAGTAGTAGCCAGGCTATTGAAGTAGTTTACTTTATAAGATAAGCTTCCTACCACGTTATGAGGCACTGCATACTGCGAGTTGTAAAGGATCTGCTCGTTTGGACCGTTTACTGACGGGCTACCTAACCATGCAGAAGAGGCGTTTGATCCTGGGTTACTAGATACTTCAGTAGCGTAGGTATAGGTATAGTAAAGTGAACCAAACAAACCATTACGCGACGGAAGAGAAACACCAAACGTGCTGCTGAAAGATTCACCTTTCTCAGAAGTATTAGTCAGCACTACAGCAGTGTTAGCATTAACAGCGGCATTGTATTTCGTGCTGTTAGCACCTTCTGGATAGTATGCTCTGTTGTCGTTTTCGCCTTCACCACCGTAGTTCAGTGTTATAGGAGCATCTGCTCTGTTAGCACCAAACTGGTAAGCTGCATTCACGTCTTTTGTGTAGATAACGTCAGCAGTAGCTACCAACGGCGTGCCAGGGATCGTGTAGTCAGCACCAAGGCTTGTTCTCCATACCTTAGGCATTCTGAACTTGTTGTCAACTAAGGCGAAGCTTGTAGGGACACCAGCTCTTGGGTTTTTGATGAACACGTCCTGAGCGCTTGCCGGCGTGTTGTTCAACCAGTAGTATTGTTCCGGTTGGAAACGGATATCACCAATCCAACCTGCAACTGATGCATAGCTGTTAGGCTCTACGTTGTTCTGGATTACACCAGAGTTCGAAGGCATATTTGTCAACCATACGAAAGGAACACGGCCGTTGAACAGACCAGTACCACCACGCAGCTGTAAAGAACCATCACCGAAGGCGTCAAAGTTGAAGCCAACACGTGGAGCCAGCATAATTCTGGATTTTGGCCATTCGCTGGTCGTGTACTTTTTGTCGTTGCCTTCCGGAGATCTCAGGGTGAGTTCATCAATGGATTGGTTGGCAGTCAGGTCGTTCATGTAAACAGGCATGTCTGCACGCAAACCTAATGTCAGGTCCAGTCTGTCAGTTGCAGCAAACTTGTCCTGGATGTAAGCACCTGCTGTACCCAGTACAATTGGAGCATATGGGTCCTGGCCCTCGTAAGGGTAAGTCAGACCGAACATAATTGGTGCCACTTCATTTGGAGTACCGGTTGTCAGGAAGTCTTCAACAGAGTTGTAGCGGTAGTAGGAAGTACCCAGACGGATGTACTGGTTACCAAACTTCTGTGATTCAAATGTAGCACCACCAGTTATAGTGTGCTTACCTGCTAGGTAGGTCAGGTTGTTTGTGATGCTGTAGTTGTTATTCAATACGTCGTTTCCAAACGTAAACAACTCGTAGCCAAATGTCATATAGTTGGTACCACCATTCCAGATATCAACCATTGGGAAGATCTCACTAGGAGATGTACGCGTATCCTGAATACGGCTATACGTCGCCAGTAACTGGTTAGAAAGACGGGAAGAGAATGTGCTGTTCAGTTCAGCAGAAGCCGAACGTACGATGTTCTCTGTGTCGTACATGGTTTTAGCAAAAGCCATAGACTGATCGCTCACACGGTTTACAGTAGAACGTGGGCTTGGGCCTGAACTGCCGTTCACTAAAGAACCAGCCTCGCCTTTCACCTGGTTGTAACGAACAGCCAGTTTGTGATTGTCGTTGATGTTCCAGTCAATACGAGCCAGTAAGTTGGTGCTCTTAGTGCCGTTATCGTTAGCGTAGCCTTCGTAAGCGCCTGGGTCATAACCCCATGTGTTGATCAGGTGGTTACGCACAGCTTCAAGGTCAGATCTTTTAGTTCTGGCAATGTTCTGGTCAGGGTTAGCTATACCATCATCAGAAGCTTTCCAAAGGTTTACAGCAAATGGGTTTGTTCCTTTTTCATCGATGTTCTCAGCATTTACGAAGAAAAATAGTTTATTCTTGATAATCGGACCACCTAAACGGAAACCTAAAGTACGGCTTGATGTTTCATTGCCCTGATCAAGTTTTTCGCCATTTACTCTTCTGCCATTCATGTCCTGGTTACGGTAGAAACCATATACTGAACCAGAGAATTCGTTGTTACCGCTACGGGTAACGGCGTTGATGCCAGCACCGGTAAAACCTGACTGACGAACGTCGAAAGGAGCGATGTTTACTTGTACCTGCTCGATCGCGTCAATAGAGATAGGCTGTGATCTGCCACCAGGAAGTGGGTTGGAGTTCAAGCCAAAGCCGTTGTTAAAGTTTGCACCGTCAATCTGAACGTTGTTAAAACGACCATCACGGCCTGCAAAGCCATTACCGTTTGCCTGTGGCGTAAGACGGGTGAAGTCCGTAAGGCTTCGTGTTACAGTAGGCAATGTAGCAATCTGCTCAGTGCTCACGTTAGTTGCAGCGCCAGTTCTCTGGGCGTTGAATACGGAAGACTGGTCAGCTGTTACCATTACTTCTGATAACTGAGTGCCACCATCAGACAGGACAGCATCCAGCACGTAAGGGCGGCCAAGCTGCAAAGTGATGTTTGTGAAAGACATAGGCTGGTATCCTATGTAGCTTACCTCGATGGTGTAAGGACCACCAATACGGGTGTTGGCGATGTTAAAGCGACCATCTGTATTGGTCACAGCGCCATACGTGGTGCCCGAGGGCTGGTGTGTTGCTCTTACGGTTGCCCCGATCAAAGCTTCACCCTTCGAATCCTTTACGGATCCACTTACGCTACTTGTTGTCACCTGTGCGTGCATAGTAACCACGCACAGCAACATAAGCAGTGTTGATAGTAATAACTTTTTCATAAAAGATTGATTGATTTTTGCCCGCAAAATTAGAGGGTATAATTCGAAATGCAACTACTTAGAGATTAAATTATTATTAATAATTTGTCTCTTGTTATTTGCTTTTTAGCATCAAAAAATTATTGTAAATTGCGAACCCACCAGTAAGTTTAAATACTGAGTGCCAAAAAGAAAGGCGGAACTGTACAGTTCCGCCTTTCTTTTTGGCACTCAGTTAAAATGGTACGCCGGTTACTTTTAATTGAAAATATATCGAATACCAAACTGGGCTCTCCAGCGCGACGAAAAATCGTTCACAAAAAACGGATCACCATCTGTCAGGCCGCGGCCGGTATAGTTGAAACGGGGTGTCGTGGTGCCGGGCTCGTAACCTACAAAGTCAACGGCCTGAAACGCGTTGAAAGTAGCCGTGTACTGACGGCCCCAGTCCTTGTTGATCAGATTTGTGAAATTGAAAATGTCGAATGTGAGCTGCAGTCTGTGAGCGTTGTCATCCTGTCCTAACCTGAAATCCTGCATTAGACGCAAGTCAATCTGGTTCGTCCAGGGCAGTCTGTCTCCGTTCCGCTCGGCATACTGGCCCCGTCTGTCGCTCAAATAATCATTGCCGCTAATAAAGGCGTCCAACGCCTGCCATTGCTGCTCAGCTGAAACAATGGTGCCATCCCGCTCTGTAAAAGGTACCAGGTTTATCTCTGACGCATTAGCCGGGATGTAGATCAGGTCATTGGTTCTGCCTGCATCGTTGTTCACGTCACCGTTGTAGATGTAAGAAAGCGGCACGCCTGACTGTCCGTTATAAAAGGCGGAGATAGTCGTGCCGGCAAAGCCCAGGTAATTTAAGTTATACGTGAGGCCTGCAACTACTCTGGAGCGCACATCATTATCGGCAAATGCTTCTTTTGCGTTATTGAGGCCCTCGACCTGGTTTACGTTTATCCAGTTTGATCTTGCCTGGCTGGAGTTGCCGGGGTTCACATCCTTGGCTCTGGAATAGGTATAGGCCACCGAACCCGAAATGCCATTCTCTACAAAAGTCTTTTGTAACTGACCTGTCAGGCTGTAGCCGAAGCCGCGGCTGGTGTTCGTTAGGTAGATGATGTCCTGAAAATTATTGCCCTGTATGCGGCCAAACACAGGGCGGTTATCTGCCCCTGCCAAAGTGCCGGTCTGCTCCAGGTTCAGGTTCTGGTAGTAGATGTTGTTCAGGTTCTTGGAGTATATACCTTCAAGCGTCGCCACCATGTCAAAAGGGAGGCGTTGGTCAACGGCGGCATTTACCCGGAAAAGCTGCGGAAACTTAAAGTCCGGATCTGTGATGTTGATCTCAGCCGTTCTGTCTGATAAACCCACTGAAGTAGCCGTCGGCTGGGTGGTGGGGTCTGGGTTGAAGCGGATCTGCTCCAGCAGCGGACCTGAGGTAAGCGACAGGCTTCCGAGCATTTGGCCCGTATTGGTATACTGGTTGGCTATCCACACAAATGGCGCTCTGCCTGTAAATATACCGGCTCCACCCCGCACCTGTGTATTGCCATCATCCATTACATCCCAGTTTACGCCCACCCTAGGCGATAGCATGAACTGAGCGCCTGGTGTTTTGTCCGTTGCCAGGCCTCTGTCTCTAAACGCTTCATTGAACTCTGTGTTGACAGCAGGTTCATCGTTAAAGGTCGGAATGTCGAGACGTATACCTGCCGTTACTTTTAAATTGTTGCGGATGGCGTACTCGTCCTGCGCGTAGAAACCAAGCTGGAAAGCGGAGAACTCGGCCCCCTGCTGGCGGTTGTCGGTACGGGAGTAGTTTCGGAAGTATGCGCCGGGCGCTGCTTCAGCTGGAGTACCAATTGCTTCAAAGGCCTCCAGTGAGTTGTATTCATAGGCCCCGAACTCCTGCCTGATGAACAGGTTATAAGTTTTGTAAAACTCGTTGTGCGTGCCCAGCGTGATCGTATGCTTACCCAAAAATGCATTAAAGTTGTTGGTGATAGTGAGCACATCCTGGTCGAGTTGGTTTTGTGCAGAGAAGGGTTCGCTTCCCAAGGAAATGGTGCGGCCACCTGACAAACGGACCAGCACGTTCGGGAACGGATCGCCGATAATGTCGCGGTCGTCACGCACAGCTGTAAAGCCGATCAAAGCTTCGTTAGCGTACTGGCCTCCAAACTGACTGCGCAACTGCAGCACACTGGAGTTGGTCGTACTCGGGAAATATTCGGCGTTGTTGGCAAAACGGAGAGCATTTGGGGTGCGGGAGTTGTCGATGTTCTCACCATATACATAACTGTGTCGGATCGTTAATTGGTGGTTGTCGGTAATGTTCCAGTCGAGTCGGGCAAAGATTTTGTCGCTCAGTGTTTCATCGTCTATACCTGTGAAGCTGCCCGGGTCGTAGCCCAGCCGATTCGCGACGCTGAGCACGCGATTGGCTTCTTCTACTGTAATGTTGGAGCCCGAACTACCAGGTTCGAATAGGAGCGGGGCTACTCGTTTGGTTTTCTCTCCGTTCACAAAGAAAAATAGCTTGTCCCGGATAATCGGGCCCCCAATGCGCAAGCCCATCTGATAATCTGTGAAATCCGGCAGCCTGGTGCGGGCATCATCCGGACTTTTGCCTACCAGGCCCTCATTGTTACCGAAATAGTAGGCAGACCCTGTAAATCGGTTCGATCCGCTTCGTGTGATGGCGTTGATGCCGCCTCCTGTAAAGCCGCTCTGCCTTACGTCGAAGGGAGCAATCACCACCTGTATCGCCTCAATGGCATCCAGTGAGATGGGCTGCACACCAGTTTGTCCGCCGTTGGTGCCGCTGGCCGAAAGACCAAATACGTCGTTGTTCACTGTTCCGTCTATCGAAAAGTTGTTGAAACGGTTGTTCTGGCCGGCAAATGATATACCTGATCCGGATGTAGTGGCCTGTGGGGTGATGCGTGTAAAGTCATTCAGACTTCGGGAGATGGTGGGCAGCGATTCCAGTTGCTCTGTGGATACGTTGGTAGCAGCGCCTGTTCTGTCGGAGTTGATGACTTTGTCCTGTGTCGCGGTGATCTGCACTTCGCCGAGGGTGGTTGTGCTTTCTGAAATGGTGAGGTCTAGTCTGAAGTTTTGGCCAAGTGCCAGGTTAATATTGTCGAATCGTTGCTCCTGGTAACCTACATACGAGGTTCTGACGGTGTAGGGGCCACCTACACGCATGTTCTGGATATTGTAACGACCTTCTGCGTTGGTGGCGGCTACATATTGCGTGTTGGTAGGCGTGTGGACCGCAATAACTGTTGCGCCTGGAAGGGGAGAACCGCTCTGGTCCTGCACCACACCGTTCATAGCGGCAGTAGTCGTACCCTGTGCCCATACCAAATGGCTACTTAAAAGCAGCAGTAAGGTCACAAACAACTTTGTGTAAATAGTCCTCATAATACTTATAAGTTAAATTGAAAAAATATAACTCCTTATAAGTACGTATGTATGAGTATTTTATCTCTTTTTTAAGTTGAAATTTTGCTCTGGTAATCGGTCAGTGAATAAGTAGCGTAAAGTGTGCGTGGCTACCTATAGCGCAGGTATAGCCTCAGCTGCACTTGCATAGGTATAGCAACCACATACCTATGCTCAGGTATAGCCCATACCTGCAAGCCATAAAATTATACCTAGAACCGGTCAGTTCACAAACAAGATTTGCATGAAAAATTAAAGAGTATCCGGAGAGGCTTACTCATCGAAAGGCCGCACCGCCTTGATAAAGATCTTTTGCCAGTAGTCCGAGTTGAGGTTGTTCTCGATGACGCCCAGGCTGGTAGAGGCATGTATAAACCTGACTTCCTCGTCGTTGACCACTTCCGTAACCATACCTACGTGCGTAATTTCCCGGCTATACTTGTTAGCCCCAAAAAACACGAGGTCCCCTTCCTTGAGCTCTCTTACCTTCACGGTTTTACCAAAACGGCTTTGCTCCTCCGATGTGCGGGGCAGGTCTACATTTATGCTCTGGAAGGAAGTGCAGAGCAGGCCGGAGCAGTCCATACCTACACGCGTTGTGCCGCCCCATTTGTAAGGAGTACCGGTATAGGAGCGGGCCGTCTGTATCACAGTAGCCACATGCTCGTCGAGGCGACGTGGGTTGGGTACGTTGGTTCGGCTGGTACGGTCTTTAGATGCAACGCTGCCTTTTCCACCGCTTCGGGCGGCTATCCGGGCTTTTTTGCGGGCCTGCCGCTTCTCCTCGGCTATCTCCCTGGCCGACTTATACGTCTCGCCACGCTTGCTGAAAGTAGGCTTTGCTGACTGGCAGGACGCCATCAATCCGATGAAAAAGATAAATATGAGGTAACTGGTAAATGATGTTCTCAAAGCGTAACTTGGTAATTGATGGCTAAAATTTTGTCGGGCTTGCTAAATTAAGCATAAGCTATTTAATATAAAATGAATTTTAATAAGATAACCCAGAATCTGGTAGAAGCCTTCGCCAACATCGTTGGGCAGGAGCACCTGGTACTGCCTGCCGACCAGGAAGGTATAGTGCGCTATACCCACGACGAAACCGAGGACCTGCGCTACCTGCCTGAAGTAGTGCTCAAACCTAAGAACGCTGAAGAAATAAGCCGTATTATGCAGCTGTGCCACGAAAATGCTATACCTGTAACTCCTCGTGGTGCTGGTACAGGGCTGAGTGGCGGAGCGCTGGCCGTACATGGAGGTGTGGTGCTGTCTATGGAGCGGCTCAATGCCATTATATCGATTGATGAACGCAATTTGCAGGCGATTGTGGAGCCGGGCGTTATTACGCAGGTATTTCAGGAAGCCGTGATTTCCCGCGGACTCTTTTACCCACCCGACCCCTCCAGCCGTGGCAGCTGCCAGTTGGGTGGAAATCTGAGCGAATCTTCCGGAGGGCCAAGGGCGGTGAAGTATGGCGTCACCAAAGACTATGTCCTGAACCTGGAAGTCGTGTTGCCGACAGGCGAAATTACCTGGACCGGTGCCAACGTCCTCAAAAATGCCACAGGGTATAATCTGACCCAGCTGATGGTCGGGAGTGAAGGCACTTTGGGCATCATCACCAAAATCGTGTTCCGCCTCATACCTTACCCGACGCAGAACCTGGTACTTCTGGTGCCTTTCCGGAAAGAAGATGAGGCAGCCGCTGCCGTGTCCAAAATATTCACCGCAGGTATAGTGCCTTCTGCGCTGGAGTTTATGGAACGGGAAGCCATTGAGTGGGCCTGCCGTTACCTGAGTTTAGAGGTGCCCATGGCAGCTGATGAACGCGCCCACCTACTCATAGAGCTCGACGGCAACGATATGGACCTGCTGTACAAGGATGCGGAGCGGGTATACGAAGTGCTGGAAACATTTGATGTAGGGGACATCTTGGTAGCCGATACCGAAAAACAGAAAGAAGACCTCTGGCGCCTGCGCCGCAGCGTGGGCCATGCCGTAAAAAGCAACTCTGTTTACAAAGAAGAAGACACAGTAGTGCCACGCGCTGAGCTGCCGGTACTGCTTCGGGGTGTGAAGGAAATAGGGGAGAGGTATAAGTTCAAGTCGGTTTGCTACGGGCACGCCGGGGATGGGAACCTGCACATCAACATCGTAAAGGGCGACATGTCAGACGATGACTGGCAGAACAAGCTGCCCGAAGGTATAAAGGAAATCTTCCGGTTGTGTGTTTCGCTGGGAGGTACCATTTCCGGGGAGCACGGCATAGGTCTGGTGCAGCGGCCTTACATAGGTATAGCGCTAAGCGAGGTGCAACTCAGACTGATGCAAGGTATAAAGCAACTCTTCGACCCGAAAGGTATATTAAATCCCGGAAAGATATTCTAGAAAAGAAAGCGGCAGTCATACAATGGCTGCCGCTTTTATAGGTATAGCACCAGGGGATAACCTGGATGTCGGTATTCATCAGGGTTTACGGTCATGGTCCGGCTTTTTCTCTGCTAGGTCCATATCCATTTGTCGCAAAGTGTCCCAGGACTGTAACAGGTTGCGCGGTGTTTCGTGCAGTTTAGGTCTAGCATTGTCGTGTTGTTCTTCATTTTGCTGACCTGTGCTCATGTTATATAGCTTGCTCTGGGCTTGGTTATCCTTATCTGTCGCTTGGTGACTGCGAAACAAGGCTTCGTTCAAGGTTTTATCGGGTTCCGTCATAATCGCTAGTTTTGAATTTAAGTGTTATGTAAAGTCTTCTCCTTCTTTTTGTCTTCCTCTTTTATAAAGTTGCTCACGTATTGGGCTACTTCGTCGGCGTGCTCTTCCATCAGAAAATGCCCGCTGTCCTCAAAGTGCAGCACGTAGCACTCATGGAAAAACTTTTTCCAGCGCTGCAATGCCTCAATCTTGACCAGTTTGTCGCGCTCTCCCCAAAGTATGAGGGTGGGGATATTCTGTATTTTTTTGCGCTCCTTCCAAAGCTCATCATACCATTTGCTAACGCCTACCAATTCCCGGGCGCAGGCCAGCGAACTGACAGTTTCATCAGGATCGCCTAGTGCGTGAGTGTATTGGTCCTTCAGCTTTTCTGGCATTTTACTCTCCTGCCCGAACAGCTCGTGCACTAGTTGGTCAGTGGTGAGGTTGAGCTTGGAGTGCAGAAACTTGCCAAGTGGGCCTACCAAGTATTTGCTGGCCTTTGAAAACACCCGATGGTTTGAGAGCGACCAGGTCCAGGTATTGAGCATCACGATGCTCCGGACTTTCTCAGGATGTTTAATGGCATAGGCCAGGCCAATGGGCGCGCCAAAGTCATGTACCAGCAAAGTAATTTCGCTAAGACCAAGGTGTGCCATGAGTTGCTCAAAGTTGGCGGCATGGGCTCTTGGTTTGTAGCTCCAGTCCTTAGGTTTGTCAGACAGACCAAAGCCGATCAGGTCCAGTGCTACACAGCGGTATTTTTTGCTCAGGAGCTTGATCAGGTTGCGGTATGCGAATGACCAGGAAGGCGTGCCGTGAATCATAACGATCGGGTGCCCTTCCCCTTCATCGATATAATGCATCTTGCCAGCTTCTAATTCCAGATAATTGGATTTGAAGGGATATTCTTTGGTGTCCAGCCAGTCTGGTTTCATAGGTGACTCAGGGTGTTAGCTTCCCTTATCTATACTTGAGACAGGCACACAGGTTGTAGAGAAAATTAAAATTATGTTCTTCGCCTCCAAATTATGTGAAATGCGGCATCAGGGTAGGTATAAAATAACCTGCCTTAGCAACACAGGCTGTCGGTTAAAAGGAAGAGCTATTGATTTATTTTAATTTTTGAGGATATACCGCAACTCTTTTTTGCTGAACGAAGTAAGACAAGGCGCCGGTTCGCGGTACTTTGAAGGAATGGCACTGCCATGGGATCAGCTCAGCACGCTGCTGGATGTCATAATTGGTAGCCAAGTTCAAATCCTTCTTAAAAAATGTTTAATTTTGCTTTTGAAAAGTGTGTGTTTCATGGGGAACATCCCTGTGCAACTATTTACAACATTATCAAGAAATTGATGCTTCCTGCATATAGTGAAGCTTTCCTAAAGTATACATGTACCGTCTTCGATAAAGAGATAAGGCAGTATTGGAAGGCGGACAGGTATGTTGAGATGGCATGTTGCTTTTTAAAATAACGCTAGATTTGTATTTCATTAATAACATTTACCTATGAGAATAGCTGTAGTTGGCACCGGTTACGTGGGCCTGGTGACGGGCACCTGCTTTGCCGAGGTGGGCATCGACGTGACCTGCATTGACATCGACTCCAAGAAAATTGATAACCTCAAGCAGGGCATCCTGCCCATCTACGAGCCGGGCCTCGAGGAGATGGTAACGCGCAACGCCCAGAAGGAGCGCCTTTCCTTCTCCACCGACCTTGCCGCCAGCGTGCAGGGCTGCCAGGTAGCCTTCATTGCTGTGGGCACGCCTCCGGGCGAGGACGGCTCAGCCGACCTGAAGTATGTGCTGGCTGTGGCCCGCGAGATCGGCCGCTCCATGAGTGACTACCTGGTGGTGGTGACCAAGAGCACCGTGCCGGTGGGTACAGCTGCCAAGGTGCGCCGCGCCATCCGCGAGGAACTCGAGGCGCGCGGCGCCGACATCGCCTTCGATGTGGCTTCCAATCCGGAGTTTCTGAAAGAGGGTGCTGCCATCGACGACTTCCTCAAGCCCGACCGCATTGTGGTGGGCGTAGACTCTGAGCGCGCCGAACAGGTGATGTCGAAGCTCTACAAGCCTTTTTTGATGAACGGGCACCCGCTCATCTTTATGGACATCCCTTCCGCGGAGATGACCAAGTACGCAGCCAATGCCATGCTGGCCACCAAGATCAGCTTTATGAACGACATTGCCAACCTGTGCGAGATCATGGGCGCTGACGTGAACATGGTGCGCAAAGGTATCGGCTCGGATGCCCGTATCGGCAACAAGTTCATCTACCCGGGCATCGGCTACGGTGGAAGCTGCTTCCCCAAAGACGTGAAGGCTTTGATCAAGACGGCTTCGGAGAACGGCTACGCCATGGAAGTATTGAAGTCGGTGGAGACAGTGAACGAGCGTCAGAAGTCGGTGCTCTTCAATAAAGTAATGAACTATTATTCAGGTGATCTGACAGGCAAGACCTTTGCCGTGTGGGGGCTTTCTTTTAAACCTAAAACGGACGACATGCGCGAGGCGCCTTCACTGGTGATCATCGAAAAGCTGCTGGCACAGGGCGCCAGGGTGAAAGCCTACGACCCGGTGGCCATGAAGGAGGCCAAACACTCGCTCGGCGATACGATCGAGTACGGCAAGGATGAGTACGAAACGCTCATCGACGCTGATGCGCTCTTGCTGGTGACCGAGTGGCCTGAGTTCCGCTCGCCTAACTTTGCCGTAGTCAACAAGCTGATGAAAGAAAAGGTGGTCTTTGATGGCCGCAATATCTACGATGCCCGTGAGATGGAAGAGAAAGGTTTTACCTACTTTGGTATCGGCGTCAAGCAGGCCACTGTTCCACAGCAAACCAAGGAGACGGTATAGGTATGGCCAGAAAAAGAGTATTAGTTACAGGCGGCGCCGGTTTTCTCGGCTCCCACCTGTGCGACAGATTCATAAAAGAGGGTTTCCACGTGATCGCGATGGATAACCTGATCACGGGTAACCTCGAAAATATCGAACACCTTTTCCAACTGGAGCAGTTCGAGTTCTATCACCATGATGTGTCCAAGTTTGTGCACGTGCCGGGAGAGCTTGACTACATCCTGCACTTTGCCTCTCCTGCTAGTCCGATCGACTACCTGAAAATACCGATTCAGACGCTGAAGGTAGGCTCGCTGGGCACGCACAACCTGCTGGGGCTTGCCATGGCCAAGAAAGCCCGCATGCTGATTGCCTCCACCTCGGAGGTATACGGAGACCCACTGGTGCACCCGCAGAGTGAGGATTACTGGGGCAATGTAAACCCGGTGGGGCCGCGTGGCTGCTATGACGAGGCCAAGCGCTTCCAGGAGGCCATGACCATGGCTTACCACATGCACCACGGTCTGGAGACGCGTATCGTGCGCATCTTTAACACCTATGGCCCGCGCATGCGACTGGACGACGGCCGTGTACTGCCTGCTTTCCTAAGCCAGGCCCTGCGCGGTGAACCGCTCAGCATTTTCGGAGACGGTAGCCAGACACGCTCTTTCTGCTATGTGGATGACCTGGTGGAGGGCATCTACCGCCTGCTGCTGAGCGACTACCACATGCCAGTCAACGTGGGTAACCCTTCTGAGATCACCATCAAGCAGTTTGCCGAGGAGATCTGCAAGCTGACAGGTGTGGAGCTAAAAGTGGAGTACCAGCCGCTGCCGACCGACGACCCGCAGAAGCGTCAGCCGGATATCTCGAAAGCTAGAGAGGTATTGGGCTGGGAGCCGAAAGTGGACCGCGCTGAAGGACTGCAGAAAACACTCGAATATTTCAAAGAAAAAGTAAAGGTGCCAGCCGAGCGTATGGTAAACTAAGCACCAGGCGAATGATAAATCAAAAAAGCCCTGACAAAACTATTGTCAGGGCTTTTTTGATTAAGGTGTACCGTCCTAATATAGGTTGACACTAAAATCAACCTTATATGGAAAAAGCAGCAGAGAAAAAAAGCAAGCGCAGTCAGCGCGACTACACCTTAGGCTTTAAACTACAAGTGGTAGCCGAGGTAGAGCGAGGGGATCTGACCTACAAGCAAGCCCAGAAAAAGTACCGCATCCAGGGCAGAAGCACTGTGCTGGTTTGGCTTCGTAAGCACGGTCGCTTAACTTGGGACTACAATCCAAGCGCTATGCCCCAGACACCCAACCAACGCATCAAAGAACTAGAGGCCCTGCTGGCGGCTTCCGAGAAAAGAGCCCGGGAAGCCGAGCTCAAGGCCAGGCTGCTGGACACCATCATTGACGTGGCCGAGGGGCAGATGGGGATCCAGATCCGAAAAAAGCCTGTGGCGGGGCCCTCGAGCGGCTCCGCCAAAAAGAGCAAATAAGCCTTTCTGTGGCCTGCCGACTACTTGGCTTCAGCCGCCAGGCCTACTATCAGCGGCAGGCAAGAGTTCTGGAACAAAAGCAGATCGCCGATCAGCTCGTGGAGCTGGCGGAGCAAATCCGGATGCAGATGCCGCGCCTGGGCACCCGCAAGCTCTATCATCTCTTGCAGGAGCAGCTGCAGGTGGGACGAGACAAGCTCTTTACCATTCTAAGAGAAAGAGGCCTGCTGATCAAGCCTCGCAAGAGCTACCATAAAACGACTGATTCAAAGCACTGGATGAAAAAGCACAGGAACCTGGTGGAGGGGCTCAAAATAGAGCGCCCCGAGCAGGTGTGGGCGGCAGACATCACCTACATCCCCACCCGGGAAGGGCACAGCTACCTTTCGCTGGTCACGGACGCCTACTCTAAAAAGATCATGGGCTACCACCTCTCGGAGGACCTGCGGGCAGAGGGGCCCCTGCAGGCCCTGCGGATGGCTGTGGGCAAAAGAAAGTATGGGTTTCACCTGATCCACCATTCGGACCGGGGACTGCCCTACTGCGCTGCAGAGTACCAGCAGCTGCTGGAAAAGGCGCAGATAAGGCCGAGTATGACGGAAAAGTACGACCCCTACCAGAACGCGGTGGCCGAGCGGGTGAACGGCATTCTGAAGGATGAGTTTGCCCTCGAGCGGGGCTTTGCCCACCACCTGGAGGCCGTGGCAGTGATCCGAGAGTCAGTGGGCATCTACAACCGCCTCAGGCCCCATCTCTCGTGTCATTTCCTGACACCTGAGCAGATGCACGCCCAGCAGGAACTAGAGGTGAAACAGTGGAAAAAGAAAACCTCCAACACAAACGCATTGGAGGTCTCAATTTAAAAAGTAACTTCGTCTCAAAACCGTCAACTTATATCAGGACGAGACAAGGTATAGCAAAGTTAAATTTTCTTGTGTGCTTTCATGAAATCTTTCGCCTCTTTGTTGGCCGCATGTTTTTTATCGGTAGCATCCAGTACAATGCTATAATAGTGCTTTGCTGTTTTTAATTCGCGTTCCTGCTTCGCAATGCGGGCAAGGTTCAGATAAGAGTTGACAAAATAACCGGAATCACGCTCGTTGCTTATTTCAGCGAATGTGATAGAGCTCTGGTAGTAGGCTTTTGCCTTTTGGAAATCGCGGTACTTATTTTGGTTGATATAAGCCAGGATATAAGAAGCGTAGCGCCCACTAACGGCTTCGTAGCCCGGCATACGCCGATCGAGCTTGCTCAGAATATCAAGGCATACCCGCTCCGCCATCGTGAAATGACCCTGCACAAAAAGCGCACGTGCGTAGAAACGCTGGAAATAGGCATTGTTCGGGTATTTCTCCACAAGTCCCTTTACCAGATCCAGTGCCGCTTCCATGTTGCCTTCCTCATTGGCATATATCTTCATCAGGAAGAACTTGGCCTCTGTACCGGTATAGAAACCGTTATTTGCTACATAGCGCAATTGTTTTATACCTAGTCGCTTATCTCCGCTTGGGAAAAAGGCCAGTACCGGGCGCAGCATCTTGTAATTTTCGTGAATCCAGATGGAGTAGTAGTTAAAGAGTGCTTCACCAAACAGAAACTCGGGGCTCAGGCCGTTGCCGGCTTTGGCTTTCTCAAGGTACTCCAGCGATCGCTTACTGGCAACGGTTGCTTTGCGCCAGTTGCTGCGTTCAGAATGTAGTCGACCAGCAAATCCATTAGCTGCTGAGAGGAAAAAGGCTGCTTCGTAATCTTTGTTATTCTGGTCATACAGCTTTTCAGCTTTCTGGATGGTAGAATCCATGTAAGCGAAAAACAGGTCGTCGTACTCCAGGGTTTGAATATTGGTAGGCACGATCTTCCACCATTGGCTAAGACCCATCAGGAAATAAGGCAGCGGGTGGTTCGGGTAGCGGCGGCGTAGCGATTTAAATTGTTTCTCGGCCAGTTCGTACTTGAAGTTGTACATGTTGTCCACGGCACCTTCCAGCTCGTACTGGATGTCTTTGTCCATCAGCAGCATGCCTTTGATGTTACCGGCCGCAGGAATCACCTCCACTGATTGTATCGTCACTTCTCTGATGGCTGTGTCAGACTGCGCCTTAGAGCCTTGGCTCAAAGCAAAGTGTGACAGGATGATACCGAGAAACGAAAGTACAATCTTATTCATAGGTCAAAAGAAAAGTCCGGAGTGTCGTGCCAATAGCTCCTAATCTGGTGAACAGGTATTAAAAGTACAACAATTATATTAATTTTGAATTGATACAAAAGAAATATTGCATGAAACTTCTGAAACAACTCTGCAGCATACACGCACCGTCCGGCAACGAAAAAAAGCTATCCGATTTTCTGCTTAACTACATTGAAGAACAGAAAGTTCAGTGGAAACAACAACCTGTGGTAGTTTATGGAGAAGGTTTTCAGGATTGTATTTTGTTAATATTTGGCAAGCCCAGGACGGCCATTTTTGCGCACATCGATACAATCGGCTTCACGGTGCGCTATGGCAGGCAGCTGGTAAAAATCGGTGGACCTGACTTGCAAACCGGTTATACGCTGGTGGGTGAGGACGCAAAGGGAAAAATTGAGTGTACGCTAGAGTTTGATGAAGACGAGCACGAGATTAGCTATAAGTACGAACGTGAGATAGAACGGGGGACAGAGCTTGTGTTTAAATGCGATTTCCGGGAAACAGAAGAAACCGTGCAATCCTGTTACCTCGACAACCGATTGGGGGTATGGAGCGCTTTACAAGTCGCTGAGACTTTGGAAAATGGCATCATCGCGTTTAGTAGTTGGGAAGAGCATGGCGGGGGTTCGGTGGCCTACCTGGCAAAATACATCTCAGAGCGGTATGGCGTGCATCAGGCACTTATCTCGGATATTACCTGGGTAACCGAAGGTGTAAAACCAGGAGAGGGTGTTGCAATTTCTATGCGCGACAGCCTGATACCCCGCAGGTCTTATGTTGAGAAAATTATAGGTATAGCCAAAGACTCGGGTATACCTTATCAGTTGGAAGTAGAAGGTGCCGGCGGAAGTGATGCCAAGGAACTGCAGCACGGCCCATACCCCTGGGATTGGTGCTTCGTTGGTGCGCCCGAGGACAATGTGCACAGCCCAAATGAAATTGTTCACAAGAAAGACATTGAGAGCATGGTAGCGCTGTACAAGGAGTTGATGGTAAAGTTGTAGACGAGTATAGGTTAGTGTGGCCAAAGATCATATGGAGCCAAAGAAGTGTGAGCTTAGTGAAGAGAAACTTGAAAAGATGCAGCAGGGTGGTATATATACTGTATGTTGTTTTGTAAGCGACTGTCCTTGTGAGGCTAAATCTGCCACATGCCCGCGAGGCTTTTTCTCATTATTTATTCAGGCAATATATGGTATTGACTTAGCTCATCGCAATGGTCTTTCTTATTACATAGATTTTGGTAACCATCCTTACTTATATACTGACCCCTCAATAGAAAATCCTAATATTTGGAATTACTATTTTGAGCAGGGCAATTTAAGTGAAGGAGCTCTGGTTCATATAACAAGCAATTCGTTTAGAGAGGTTTATCCGCTTCGTATTTGGAGACGTAAGCATTTCATTCGCATGCATGGCTTTGTACAGCAGCTTGTGTTCAAGAAAGAAATAGCACAAAAGCTGCTCGATAAAAAGGTTTTTTTTGATGCGAATAAGATTCTCGGCGTACAAATACGGCGAACCGATCATGGGAAAGAAATTGATCCTGTACCCACAGAGACATTTTTGAGTGAAATCGATAGAAGGCTTCATAAATATGACTACCTGTTTGTGTCTACAGATGACAACAGGACACTTAACTTGTTAAAGAAGAAGTATGGCAGTAAGCTGCTCATTAATGATGTATTTCGCTCGGATAATGATGAAGCTGTTCATGCTAATTTAAAGTTTTTGAATCGCTATAAACTAGGCGAAGAGGCAATTTTGGATTGCTACTGCTTATCCCTCTGCAGGCACGCTATCCTAATGCAGTCAAACATATCGTATGCAGCACTGCTTTTTAATCCTACACTTTCCTACACATTATTAGAAGTGGCACGGTTTAAAGATAGGTTCAAAAGGCGTGTTTACGCATGCTTAGATAGTATCTATACTCTGTTCCCTCTCGCTAAATTCTAATCCTGACCCGTCTTTGCTACCTCGTTGACTACCAACTATAGTGGCCCTTTTGTGCCTTTTTATGTGTTAAGGGGAGATTTATTGGATGTGTATAATTCTCTTAAGTAAATTCCTCTGCAAAAGGCTTAGTAATAAGAGAATAAATGATGAATGATAAAAGTAGCTTTGAAAGCAAATATTTGGAAAAGTCAAATGAATAGGCTTTCTTTAATAGCTCTATATAGCAATTTTCCGAATCTGAACCCTTTTAACAAAACTAACTCTTACTGAATGGAACCTATTCTCTACGCAATTCCTGGATTTGGTGTGGCAGCTCTCATCTATACCTTTATCAGGTCGGCCTGGGTAACGAAGCAAGCAGCAGGCAACGAACGCATGACGGAGATCGCCCGCCACATTTCCGATGGCGCAATGGCTTTCCTGAAGGCGGAATACAAAGTGCTTTTCTATTTCGTAATCATCGCCAGCATATTCCTTTTTTACCTGGGCTATACCGGTGAGAAATCACACTGGACCATTGTACTAGCCTTTATCATGGGTGCTCTCTTTTCTGCCGTAGCTGGTTTTATAGGTATGCGCATTGCCACAAAGGCCAATGTGCGTACGGCAGAGGCAGCACGCTCAAGCTTGTCTCGCGCCCTTAGCGTATCGTTTGCGGGTGGTTCGGTAATGGGTATGGGCGTGGCTGGTCTGGCTGTACTGGGCCTGGGCTCGCTCTTTATCGTGCTTTACTACTTCTTTGTTCACAGTGTGAATGGCAGTGTGAATGGTCACGAAATGGAAGTGGCATTAGAAGTGCTCACCGGTTTCTCGCTGGGTGCTGAAAGTATTGCCCTTTTTGCGCGCGTTGGCGGTGGTATTTATACCAAAGCAGCCGACGTGGGTGCCGACTTAGTAGGTAAAGTAGAAGCAGGTATACCAGAAGACGATCCGCGTAACCCCGCTACCATTGCAGATAACGTGGGTGATAACGTAGGCGACGTGGCAGGTATGGGAGCTGACCTTTTCGGTTCGTATGTGGCTACTATTCTGGCAACGATGGTGCTGGGTCGTGAAGTAGTTTCTGAAGATAATTTCGGCGGCATGGCCCCGATCATCCTACCAATGTTTATCGCTGGCCTAGGTATCTTGTTCTCCCTGATCGGTATGCTGTTCATCCGGGTAAAAGAAGGCGGTGACGTGCAGGGTGCTCTAAACTTAGGAAACTGGATCTCTGTTGCCCTGACGGCGGTTGGCGCTTACTTCGCTATCCACTGGATGCTGCCGGAAAACATGAACCTGCGTAACTTCGAGTTTACTTCAAACGGTGTTTTTATCGCTGTGATTGTAGGCCTGGTTGTAGGTACTTTGATGAGTATTATTACGGAATACTATACGGCCATGGGCAAAAAGCCTGTTAATTCGATTGTGCAGCAGTCGTCTACTGGTCACGCCACCAACATCATTGCGGGTCTGGCGGTAGGTATGCACTCTACAGTGTTGCCTATCATCGTGCTGGCTGCCGGTATCGTATTGTCTTATGCTTCTGCCGGTCTTTACGGTGTGGCTATTGCAGCAGCCGGTATGATGGCAACTACTGCCATGCAGCTGGCTATCGACGCATTCGGTCCTATTGCTGACAATGCCGGTGGTATAGCCGAAATGAGCGAGCTGCCAAAAGAAGTGCGCGGTCGTACCGATATTCTGGATGCCGTAGGGAACACCACGGCCGCTACCGGTAAAGGCTTCGCGATTGCATCAGCGGCTCTAACCTCACTGGCCCTTTTTGCTGCTTTCGTAGGTATAGCCGGTATCGAATCCATTGACCTTTACAAAGCGCCTGTGCTGGCCGGCCTGTTTATCGGTGCCATGATTCCGTTCATCTTCTCGGCATTGTGTATTGCGGCAGTAGGCCGTGCGGCCATGGCTATGGTGCATGAAGTGCGCCGCCAGTTCCGCGAAATTCCAGGTATCATGGAAGGCACAGGTCAGCCTGAATATGAAAAGTGTGTGGCCATCTCCACAAAAGCGGCTATCCGTGAAATGATGTTGCCAGGTGCTATTGCCCTGATCGTGCCTGTGTTAGTGGGCTTTGGTTTCAGAGATGTATTTGCAGATACGCCTTCTGCCGAGATCCTAGGTGGTCTGCTGGCCGGTGTAACCGTGTCGGGTGTGCTGATGGCGATGTTCCAGTCCAACGCCGGTGGCGCCTGGGACAATGCCAAAAAGTCGTTTGAGAAAGGCGTAGAGATCAATGGCAAGATGGAGTATAAAGGCTCTGACGCCCACAAAGCTTCCGTAACGGGCGATACCGTAGGTGACCCGTTCAAAGACACATCCGGTCCTTCTATGAACATTCTGATCAAGCTGATGTCGATCGTGTCGTTGGTAATTGCACCTCACATAGCCACGGAGCGTACCCCGGCTATACCTGAAGAACCGAACCTGAACATGCAACTGGAGCATGAGGCGCCAGCTACCGGACAGGTCATTAATCCTGAAAATACAGTTGTTATAGCTGGGATTACAGCCAGATAACCTGTATATTACCTGTAGGTATAAATAAGCCCATCCTTTCGGTTGGGCTTATTTTTTATTATCCGTACCTTTGTTTACCAACAAGACCTATACGCTATATGGAGCCCCGCACCATTACGATACACGATTGTGAGTTCAGTACCTACATGTACGAAGAAGAAATCATTGCACGCATAGTGATGCTGGCAGAACAAATTGAGCAGGACTACGCTGGCAAGAATCCACTTTTTCTGGCCGTGTTGAACGGATCGTTCATGTTTACGGCCGACCTGATGAAGCGCATCAACATCCCATGCGAGATCTCGTTTATCCGCATGTCGTCTTACCAGGATATGCAGAGCACTGGGCAGGTAAAAGAGGTGCTGGGCCTGACAGATAACATCGAAGGGCGTGATGTGGTGGTCATTGAAGATATTGTGGATACGGGCCATACCATAAATGCGCTTTTGCAACAGCTGAACGAAAAGAATCCTTCATCCATCGAGGTTATTACCCTGCTTATGAAGCCGGAGTGCCTGCAGCATCAACTGGATGTGAAGTATGTTGCCAAATCTATACCGAACGATTTTGTGGTAGGCTACGGACTGGACTATAATGGCCTGGGCCGCAACCTGCGCGATATTTACAAAATTGTGTCTTAGAGAACCAGAGCTGGCAGAGGCATCAAGCACCGCACAGTACCAGGCGCGACTCAAAAAATATTGAACAATACACCGATTTTATACTTAAATTTGTTTTTTATCATAAATCAAAGATATGCTCAACATCGTTTTGTTTGGCCCTCCTGGTGCTGGTAAAGGTACGCAAAGCCAAAAGCTGATAGATAAATATAACCTGATCCACCTTTCTACCGGCGATTTGCTTCGGTCAGAGATTGCCGCTGGTACTGAACTGGGGATGAAAGCGAAGTCTCTGATGGATAACGGATTGCTGGTGCCCGACGAAGTGGTGATCGGCATGATCGAGAATAAAGTGAAGGAGCACAGCCACGCAGGTGGTTTTATCTTTGACGGCTTCCCTCGCACGGTACCTCAGGCGCAGGGGCTGGACAAGCTTTTGATGGATCATGGCACTGAAATCTCCTGCATGATCGCCCTGAAAGTGGACGATGAAGAGCTTACCAAGCGTCTATTGCTGCGTGGACAAACTTCCGGCCGTTCTGATGACCAGAATGAGGAACTGATTCGCAAGCGCATTCAGGAGTACAACACCAAAACCACGCCGGTGGCCGACTATTATGCCGGACAAGGCAAGTTCTGCGCAGTGGACGGAATCGGCGAGATCGAAGAAATTTTTGGTGAGATCTGCGAGCAGGTCGACACGCTGAAAGAAAAGCAGAAGTAACATTCCGAAGCGGCTAACTTAGACTTCATACAGAAAGGTATAAGCAAACCGGAACTTTGATGCTCCGGACTTGCTTATACCTTATAATTTATACCTATTAGCATTACTTGCATTGGCTCAATCCAACTTTATTGATTACGTAAAAATCTGTTCCCGCTCCGGACACGGCGGTGCCGGTTCTGCACACCTGCACCGCGATAAACGCACCGCTATGGGAGGCCCAGACGGTGGCGACGGTGGCAGAGGAGGCCATATTATCCTGCGCGGCAATTCCCAGTTGTGGACCTTGCTGCACCTGCAATACCGCAAGCACGTAATTGCCGAAAATGGTCTGGGCGGTGGCCCGAGTCACTCAACAGGTGCACAAGGCAAAGATGATGTGTTGGAAGTGCCACTCGGAACAATTGCCCGTAACGCCGAAACCGGCGAGTTCATGTGCGAGATTACCGAAGACGGACAGGAGATTATCCTGACGCCGGGCGGACGTGGCGGCCTTGGCAATGCGCACTTTAAGTCACCGACCAACCAGACACCGCGCTATGCCCAGCCGGGTGAGCCAGGTATAGAGGAGTGGGTAATTCTGGAACTGAAACTTCTGGCCGATGTCGGCCTGGTAGGGTTCCCGAATGCCGGTAAATCTACCTTACTGTCTGTGGTATCGGCGGCCAAGCCGAAAATTGCAAATTATGCATTTACGACACTTGAGCCAAACCTGGGTGTAGTCGCTTACCGTGATTACCGGTCCTTTGTAATGGCCGATATTCCAGGTATCATCGAGGGTGCATCAGAAGGAAAAGGCCTTGGTCTGCGTTTCCTGCGCCACATCGAGCGTAACTCCATGCTCCTGTTTATGATCTCATGCGACAGCCCGGATATAGCGGAGGAATATAAAATACTGGTGAACGAGCTGGAGACTTTTAATCCGGAGCTACTAGACAAGAAACGTATTCTGGCGATCACCAAAACCGATATGATCGATGATGAGCTGGAAGCGGAGATGCGTGAAACTTTGCCAAAGGATATTCCAGCGGTGTTTATCTCCAGCATGACGCAGAAAAATATTACGCAATTAAAAGATATGATTTGGTCAGCGCTCAACTCGTAGTCCGTCAGTCTTCATACAAATACATATCGGTAGAGGCTGCAAGGCTTGCTACCGATTTTTTTTAGCAGCAGCATCTATCAATTAATAAATGCCAATCTGGCACAAAATCAGAATTGGCAAGACAATTGAAAAGACAAAATAGACCTATCAACCTATAATTCTTAAGGCATTATGTCAGAGAAAGATATCAAGAAAGAGCAGGAAAACGCAGAACTACAGGATAACACTGCCAACACAGAAGAAAATAACGGACAGGAGCAGGCGGAGGAGACAGTAGAAGAAAGTGGATCTGAAACCCAGGCCGAAGCCGAACTGGCAGAAATGAAAGATAAATACATCCGCCTGATGGCCGAGTTTGAGAACTTCAGACGCCGCACCAACAAAGAGCGCATGGACCTGCTGAAAACAGCAAACGAAGATTTAATGAGCGAACTGTTGCCTGTGCTGGACGATATGGAGCGTGCCCGTCAGTCGATGGAAGCAACTAAAGACGTAGATGCCTTGTTGCAGGGCCTGGAGCTGGTGTTTCATAAACTGAAGCATGTGACGCAACTCAAAGGTTTGAAGCCGATCGTGATCAACGCAGGAGATAATTTTGACAGCGACTATCATGAAGCTGTTACCCAGATCCCGGCTCCATCAGAAGAACTGAAAGGCAAAATAGTAGACGTAATTGAGAAGGGCTATACCTTGAATGAAAAGGTAATCCGCTTCGCGAAAGTTATCATAGGAGCTTAATCAATGGCTAAGAGAGATTATTATGAGGTTTTAGGTGTAAGCAAAGGAGCAAGTCCGGAGGAGATTAAGAAGGCTTACCGTAAGCTCGCTATTAAGTTTCACCCCGACAAGAACCCCGACGACCACACGGCAGAAGATAAGTTTAAGGAGGCAGCTGAGGCATACGAAGTACTGAGCGACCAGCAGAAGCGTCAGCGCTACGACCAGTTTGGCCATCAAGGCATGAACGGCGGTTTCGGCGGCGGTGGCGGTATGAACATGGAGGACATTTTCTCCCAGTTCGGCGACATCTTCGGCGGCGGAGGTGGTGGCGGCTTCGAGAGCTTCTTTGGCGGCGCTGGCCGTCAGGGTGGCCGACGTACCCGCAAAGGCAGCAACCTGCGCATCAAGCTAAAACTCAACCTTGAGGAAATTGCCAACGGCGTTGAGAAGAAAATAAAAGTAAAGCGCTATGTAGCCTGCGCTACCTGTGGTGGTAACGGCGCCAAGAACGGCACTGACATGCAGACCTGTGGCTCTTGCCAGGGTTCAGGTCAGGTACGCAAGGTGGTGAACACCATGCTGGGCCAGATGGTAAGCACGGCAACTTGCCCTACCTGTAACGGCGAAGGCCGCATTGTAACCAAAAACTGCGAAGCCTGCCACGGCAGCGGACGTGAGTTGCAGGAAGAAGTGATCACGATCAACGTACCGGCCGGTGTAATGGACGGCATGCAGCTTTCCATGAGCGGCAAAGGCAACGTGCCGGAGCGTGGCGGTGTGCCGGGCGATCTGCTGATTCAGATTGAAGAAGAAGAACACCCAAGCCTGAAGCGCGATGGCAACAACGTGATATTCGACCAGTACATCAGCTTTGTTGATGCTGCACTGGGTGCCGATATCGAAGTGCCGACTATCGGTGGCCGCGTGAAAATCACGATCAAGCCGGGTACGCAGAGTGGCGAAATTTTCAGGTTGCGTGGCAAAGGCGTGAAAGACATCAACGGGTATGGAAAAGGCGATCAGTTGATCCACATCAACGTGTGGACGCCAAAGACGCTGAGCAGCGAGGAGCGTGCCGCACTGGAGCGCCTGCGTGATTCCAACAACTTCGCACCACATCCGGGTAAAAGCGATAAAGGCTTCTTCGAAAAAGTAAAAGACTATTTTCAGTAAGCTTTTAAAGAACCAAATAAACAAAAGCCTGCCTTTTCAGTAGAGAAGGCAGGCTTTTGTTGCTTATATAAGGCAGCACCCGAATTTGGTATAGCCTATACCTGCGTTAGTCGATTAAGTATAGTGCTTTGTTGATATCGCTTGTCACTCAGCCCCAAAAAGTCTATTTTTGAACATACCAAAAGGTTATAAGCATTGAGCATTCTTAAAATTGACGGTGTGACCAAGCGATACGCCAATCACACTGCCCTCGATAACGTCAGTTTTGACATACCGGCGGGCTGTATTTTTGGCTTACTGGGGCCAAACGGGGCAGGCAAAACGTCCCTGATCCGCATCATTACCCAAATAACCGGTGCCGACTCCGGCGAAATATTCTTTAAGGGTGAGAAACTTCGGCCTTCGCACATCAAGTCTATGGGCTACCTGCCCGAGGAGCGTGGTCTGTACAAAAAAATGAAGGTTGGCGAGCAATTGCTATACCTTGCTCAACTCAAAGGATTGACCAAAGACGAGGCCACGGCCAGAATCAAAGAGTGGGTGCTGCGTTTCGAGATAAAGGAGTGGATGAACAAGAACATCGAGGACCTTTCAAAAGGAATGCAGCAGAAAGTGCAGTTTATGGCCACGGTCATGCACGAGCCTTCCCTGATCATTCTCGATGAACCTTTCTCTGGTTTCGACCCGATCAACGCCAACCTGATCAAGGACGAAATCCTGCGCTTGCGTGATAACGGGGCGACCATCATCTTCTCGACGCACCGCATGGAGTCGGTGGAGGAATTGTGCGATAACATTGCCCTGATCAACCGCTCCCGCAAGGTGCTCGACGGACCGGTGCGTGAAATCAAAGACACGTACAAGACCGATACATATCAGGTGATTGGCAACGGGCAATTGCTCATCACGTCACCGGACTTTGAGGTGCTGGAGCAGCATGATAACCATGGTGTGTTCCGCGCTTCTATCCGTTTGCTCGATGGCGCTTCGCCAAACGACTTGCTGCGTTACCTGATCCAACGCGTGGAGGTGCACTCTTTTGTGGAGCTGGTGCCGAGTATCAATGACATATTTATCCGAAAAGTAAAAGAAACCTACCATGCATAAGATCTGGCTCATCATACAACGTGAATACCTGACACGCGTGCGGAAGAAAAGCTTCATCATCATGACTTTCCTGACACCGCTGTTGCTGGCCGCTTTCATGGTTATACCTGCCTGGCTAGCCACTGTTTCCAACAGCGATGACGTGGTGATGGTGCTGGACGAAAGCGGACTCTTTGCAGATAAGCTGGAAAGCAAAGAAGACCTGAAAATTATACCCATAGCTGCCAGTTCGCTGGAGCAGGCTAAAACGGCTTATCAGGAAACCGACTATACCGCCTTGCTGCACATTCCAAAATTCGACCTGGACACGCCGGAAGGTATACGCCTTTACTCCAAGAAAAACACCAGTCTGCAAGTGAAGTTCAGGCTGGAGAACATGCTCGAGAAAGAAATTGAGAGCCAGCGTTTTATGGCCTCAGGTATAGACCGTGAGATGCTCAACAAGATGAAAGCCAACGTGACCATGACGACCGTGAATCTGAGCGAGAGCGGCGAACGCGACAGCAACGTATGGGTGACCTCGGGTGCGGGTATTACTGGGGCAGTGATCATATACTTCTTCATTTTCCTGTATGGCGTGCAAATTATGCGCGGCGTGATTGAGGAGAAGACCAACCGCATTGTGGAGGTGATGATCTCGTCGGTGAAGCCTTTTCAGCTGATGATGGGCAAGATTGTAGGTATAGCCGGCGTGGGCCTGACGCAGTTTTTGCTTTGGGTGGTGCTGTCGGCTATCGTGGTGAGCGGCGTGCAGGCAGCGTTCGGTATCAAACCGGCGCCTACTCCAATCGAGCAAATGCAGGCCGGACGGGATTTGGCAACAGGTGAAGAATCAACGCAAACAGAGGAAACCAGCCAGGCAACAACAATATCAGAGGTGAGCAGTGCCATTTCTAACCTGAACTTTCCGCTCTTGCTAGGTTGTTTCCTGTTTTACTTTTTAGGCGGCTACTTGCTATACGGTTCCCTCTTCGGGGCCATTGGCGCTGCCGTGGATAACGAGACGGATACGCAGCAGTTCATGTTCCCGATCACGATCCCGCTGATCATCTCCTTTATCATGTCTTACACCGTGGTGATTCAGAATCCGGACGGGCCTGTGGCGTTCTGGATGTCGATCATACCGTTTACGTCCCCGATCGTGATGATGGTGCGCATTCCGTTCGGTGTGCCTGCCAGCGAGCTCCTGCTCTCGATGGGACTGTTGATCCTGGGCTTCATCTTCACCACTTGGATCGCTTCCAGAATCTACCGCATAGGTATACTGATGTACGGCAAGAAGATCAACTACAAAGAATTGTCGAAGTGGTTGTTTTACAGGGTATAACCGATCAGGTATTGGTATAAAATTAGAATAGCTGGTTCTTCGGAGCCAGCTATTTTTTTGTAACTTGATAGGGGAAACTGCATATTTGACGATGAACCAGATAATAGAAATCCCGCTTAGCAAAGCAAAAATGATGCTCTTCTGTATGGGAGCCGTAGCATTCGTTGTTGCAGGGGTTTTCTTTGCAACCGAGCCGGCCAGATTTATATCTCCAATTTTCAGGAGTGAGGAGATTATCCGGATAGCTGGAGTTGCTGCTGTGCTATTCTTTGGGTTGGGCGCAGTGTACATCCTTAGAAAATTATTCGATAAGAAGGTAGGGCTGACGATTGATGAAGAAGGTATTACGGATAACTCAAGTGCGGTAAGCGTTGGTTTAATTGGGTGGCAGGAAATAACTGGCGTAGAAACACTGGAGATCGTATCGAATAAGATAATGCTATTGCATACTAACAATCCTGAGAAATATATGGCGCGTGCTACTAATATGTTCTCCAGGAAAGCAATGCAGACGAATTACAAGATGTATGGAACACCCTTTTCCATTACAGCGAACTCACTCCAGATTAAATATAAAGAGTTAGAGCGGCTGGTATGTGAAGAATTAGAAAACAGGAAAGTGCTCTAAACCACTGAGCCGAATAGTTTCCTAAACCAATAACCTGTTAAAGTTAATAACGAAAAGATGACTAATTTTTCCTTTCTCACACTCCTGCTGCTTATGTTCACTACAGGTATAGCCACTGCCACTGACAAAGACAAACCCGCCTACCAGCTTTTCAACGCGAAGGGCAAGCAGGTGAAGTATGGCAAAATGCTGGACGAATTGCAGAAGGCCGATGTGGTGCTGTTTGGGGAGCAGCACAACGATCCGATCGCGCACTGGCTTCAATTGGAAGTAGCCAAGGATCTGCACAAAGCCCACCAGCAAAGCTTTGCTATCGGTGCAGAAATGTTTGAAGCTGATGTACAACTGGTGCTGAACGAGTACCTGTCGGGGCAGGTGGCGGAGAATAACTTTGAGCAGGAGTCGAGGCCGTGGAATAACTACAAAACCGACTACCGACCGGTGGTGCGCTTTGCCAAAGAGGTGTCTATACGTTTCATCGCGACGAATGTGCCGCGCCGCTATGCCGCCATGGTATCAGCTGGCAGCCTGAAAGCGCTGGAAAATGTGTCGGCAGATGCCAAACGTTACATCGCACCGCTGCCCGTGCAGGTAGATATGGATTTGCCAGGGTATAAGAACATGCTCGCCATGTTCGGCAACAGCACGCATGGCAACACCAAAAGCGAGAATATTGTGCAGGCGCAGGCCCTAAAAGACGCGACTATGGCGCACTTTATTTTACAACAGGCAAACAGTGGCATAAAAATGCTACACCTGAATGGCGCCTATCACTCCGATAATTTTGAAGGAATTGGCTGGTATCTGAAACAGGGAAATCCGCAACTAAAAACGCTGACCATCACGACTGTACTGCAGGAAAACCTGGATAAGTTAACAGAAGAGCATAAGCAGAAGGCGGATTTTATACTGGTTGTGCCGTCGGGTATGACGCGGACTTATTGAGTTTGGGAGTTTAAGAATTTAGGAGTTTGAGAGTTAATCCATGGAATTCTTATTAGGTGACATTTTATTAGCCGGAGTAGGTTGGCTATACCTGCTAATAAGGTATAGGAAGAAAGAAGCTATTGCAAAAGTTCTGGCAGAAGAATATGAAGGAAGCTATAGTAAAGCTGGCAGTTCGCTAACGCTGAATATTTTCGACATGGTGCTAGCCACATTGCTTTTCGTTTTTCTGATAACTTTTATTTTCATCTAGTTGAAAGGTTCATCCCAGGTATAAAAACAACAAAGCCCGACCAATTGGCCGGGCTTTGTCTTTCTACTAAAGAGAAAGAAAGGTGTTTTTAAGCAGAGAATGAGCTTCCGCAACCGCAGGTACTCTTGGCTTGTGGGTTGTTGAAAACAAAGCCACGTGCGTTCAGGCCGTCCTGGAAATCAACTTCCATACCTAGCACATACATCGCATGCTTCTTGTCCATGATCAGGCTCAGACCGTCCAGGTTGTATACTTCATCAGTATCCTTTGCCTTATCAAAGCCCAGCAGGTACGACATACCTGAACAGCCACCGCCCTGCACGCCAATGCGCAGGCCGTATTCAGCAGGTACGTTCTTCTCTTGCATTATATTTCTAACCTCAACCAGCGCTTTTTCAGTAAGCGCTATCGGAGCAGTTTTTGTTTCAGTTGCCATGATCTGTTCAAATTTGAAATGGAGCTGCAATTTACGCAATTACTCGCAATTTTGCTGCGGCTCCCGAATGTATTAGCTAAACAGCTATACCTTGAAAATGATTCATGCCAACCTAAATTAATTTTTTCCGATATTTAAGGTTCAAAACAATTGCAAATGGAAGAGAGCACCAACATTATACTGGACATACTTAAGATTTCTATACCTGCCATACTAGTGGCCGCAGTAGCTTACTCGATGCTGAAAAGAGTTCTGGAGCGTGATTACAAATTGCGCCTGCTGGAACTGCGTCATAAGAATGCTGAGGTTGTAACCCCCATTCGTCTGCAGGCCTACGAACGCGTTGTGCTTTTGCTGGAACGCATCACTCCAAGTAATATGCTGTTGCGCGTGAGCGGCGGAGGACATTCTGCCGCCGAGTATCATCGCATTCTGCTCACCGAAATCCGCAACGAGTTTAATCACAACATGTCGCAACAGGTATATATGACCGAACAGTCGTGGCAGCAGGTACGGCACGCCCGCGAGGAAGTCGTAAATCTGATCAACAGATCTTTCCAAAGCCTCGACGAAAAAGCGAAAGGCACCGAACTCGCCAAACGCATCCTGGAAAATGTTCTCAACAACGAGATCGACCCAACCGCCAGAGCAATTAGCTATCTGAAACAGGAAATCGGGCAGGTGTTTTAAGTTAAAAAGTTGAGTGGTTAGAAAGGTAAAAGGTTGGAGGTATCCTGGAGGGATAGTTAAGATCCTGCCTGAATCGTGCAAATAATAGAATTGCCCGAAAAATTTATACCTGAAACATAGTCAAAAACAGGCTATAAAGATAGCGGTTCAAGAAAAAGCAGAAGCCAATAATAAGCACATCTTTCTAATATATTCTGCTAAAGTCATATGGCTGGTGTGAGGTATACTTTCACTGATTTGACAGAGTACGCTTCTATCTTAATACAAAATCCTGAACTTGATCGTAGCCGGTACCTGCTTCATTTCCTCAATCGCTTTCTTGTCGTACAGCTTGTCGATGTCGGTGATCACGTAGCCGATCTGTTCGTTGGTTTTCAGGTACTGGCCCAAAATGTTGACCTGATTACCGGCCAGCACGTTGTTAATATTGGCCAGCACTCCCGGCACGTTCTGGTGAATGTGAATCAGGCGGTGCGCATTTTTGAGCTCTGGTAACTGTATGTTCGGGAAGTTGACGCTCTGGTAGCTGTTGCCTGAATTGATATACTCCATGATACGGCTCGGTACAAACATACCTATGTTTTCCTGTGCCTCCTGTGTGCTGCCGCCGATGTGTGGGGTTAGGATGACGTTAGGCAGACCACGTAGTTCGCTGACAAACTCTTCGTCGTTGGTGGCGGGCTCGTAAGGGTATACGTCCACCGCAGCGCCATGTATCTTTCCTGATTTAATAGCCGCTACCAAAGCAGGCAAATCCACGATATGGCCACGACTCAGGTTCAAAAAGATGGCCCCGTCCTTCATGGCAGCAAATTCTTCGGCACCGAACATACCTTCATTACTGGTGCGGCCATCCACGTGCAGGCTAACAATATCAGCTATTTCGAGGAGATGTTTGAGTGTCTCGCATTTACGGGCATTGCCGAGCTGCAGGCGTTCTATCACATCATAATAGTACACATCCATTCCCAGCGCTTCGGCCAGCACCGAAAGTTGTGCACCAATGCTGCCGTAGCCTATTATACCTAGTTTCTTATCGCGCACCTCCACGCTGCCGGTCGCGGATTTATCCCAAATACCCTGGTGCATTTTGGTGCTTTTATCCACCACGTTGCGGCAGAGCATGATGATCTCGCCAATGGCAAGCTCCACCACGCTGCGGGTATTGCTGTATGGGGCATTGAACACGGCTACGCCTGCGTCAAGACAGGCCGTAAGATCGATCTGGTTAGTGCCGATGCAGAAAGCGCCGATACACATCAGTTTGTTCGCATGCTCAAGCACGCGCTTCGTTACCTGCGTTTTGGAACGTATACCTAGCACCGACACATTTTTGATGCGCTCGCAGAGTTCGTCCTCGCTCAAAGCACCCGATACAGTTTCGATCTGATACCCTTCACGCTTGAACAACTCCAAAGCCTTGGGGTGTACATTCTCCAGCAGAAGCACGCGAATCCGATTCTTAGGATAGGAGATGGCCATTGGCAGGTTGTGCTGGTACAGAAACTCATCCAGACTAGGAGCTACGTTATCGGCTTTGGCCACCACACTGTCGCGCACCACGTTTTCGGTGAATGCGTAGAACTTATTGGCTAGTCCCGCCTCCTTTATTTCGTAATCGGTATACCCATCGCCAAGCACGTATACATCCCCTTCCAGGGCCAGCTCTTCCAGTAGCTTTATTTTACCCCGGTCTAGGCAAAGCAGGTTCTCTTCATCAAAACCAATGATATTACCCTGCTCATCAAACTTAAAAGTATTGGCGTAAATATTCTCTTCCTTGATATCATACTCGGTCACGATCGGGGTGATAAACTCCTTGAAGCCACTCGACACAATCAGGATATTATCGGCGTAGGCTTTAAAGAACTCTTTGTTGCGTTTGATAGAGTCCGACACTCTGTTCTGCAAAAGGTGGATCAGGGGCTTCAGGTGACGGCGGTTGGCTTTGAGTAAGGCCAGACGCTTGGACAAACCTTCGGTAAACGAACTTTTTCCTTCCATGGCACTATTGGTCAGATCCATAATCTGCTGCAGAATTTCCGCTTTGTTCTCCTCGCCTTCGAGCGTTATTTCGCCCAGTTCATCCAGCGCCTCTACCTGTGTAAATGTGCTGTCGAAGTCAATGATGTAGTATTGATCTTTTGCCATGGTTTGGTCGGGTAATAGGGTAGTAGCTAGGTATAGGTATAGAAAAGGTATACAGGATGCTCACGCCATATTAGCTTAAGTGTTTCCCGATCCAGATCGCTCCTTTCGCTGAGGTGACAGTACTGGGATGATCGTGCACGACACCATAAAGTAAAGATAGGACATAAAAAAATCCGGCAACAGGTATAGCGGCCGGAATTTTTGTCTTTACTACTGAATTACAGTGGATTACTGGTTTCAGCCAATTGTGCGTCGATGATGCGCTGGTAGAATTGCTCGTAGAGCGGCACGATCTTCTCAATGTCAAAGTCGTGGGCGCGAGCCAGAGCGTTTGCCTTGAAAGTTGGCAGATTGACATCATCGAGGATGAGCAGGGCGTTACGCACCATGTCATCCACATCGCCTACATTGCTCACAAAACCAGTGAGGCCGTGCACATTCAACTCAGGGATACCGCCGGCATTAGTCGAAATTACGGGTACTTCGCAGGCCATCGCCTCGAGTGCAGCCAGGCCAAAGCTCTCTTTCTCAGACGGCATCAGGAACAGATCGGCGATGGACAGCACTTCTTCCACAGCCTCCAGCTTCCCCAAAAAGCGCACATCGTTGTAAATATTGAGATCGCGGCATAGCTTCTCCATTTTAGGGCGCTCAGGTCCGTCTCCCACCATCAGTAGCTTGGAAGGCACTTGCTCACGCACTTTGGCAAAAATCCGGATCACGTCCTCCACACGCTTCACGCCCCGGAAGTTGGAAGTATGCACCAAAAGCTTTTCGTTGTTCGGGCCGATAGCCGCTCTAAAGTGCTCTTTTTTCTGGCGTTTGAATTTGTTCAGATCAATGAAGTTAGGTATAACCTCAATCTCTTTTTCGATCTGGAAGAACTCGTAAGTCTCGGTACGCAAACTTTCTGAAACAGCCGTTACGCCATCCGACTGGTTGATGCTGAACGTCACCACCGGCTCAAAAGAAGCGTCCTTGCCCACCAGCGTAATATCCGTGCCGTGCAGCGTCGTGATGATAGGTATGTGGATACCCTTGGTGCGCAGGATCTGTTTGGCCATGTAGGCCGCCGAAGCATGGGGTATGGCATAGTGCACGTGCAGCACGTCGAGTTTCTCGAAACGGGCGATATCTACCATTTTACTGGCCAGCGCCAGTTCGTAGGGTGGGTACTGGAACAGCGGGTAATTCGGGATATAAACTTCGTGGTAGAACAGGTTCTCGTTGAAGAAGTCGAGCCGGGCCGGTTGGCTGTAAGTAATAAAGTGTACCTGATGCCCTTTAAGGGCCAGCGCCTTGCCGAGTTCAGTGGCGACTACGCCGCTTCCCCCAAAGGTAGGGTAACAAACTATTCCGATTTTCATGGTTTTATGCTGAGGAAACAACAAGTGCAGCCCCACGCGGAGCTGCACTTGTTAACAATCCATTCTATGTTAAGTTTTAGGAACAATCGATTTATAAATCACATCGTGTATACGGGTGCGGATGTTATACTTCACCAGTTTAGAATTGCCTGCGTCTGGGTATACCCTGTTACTCAGGAAGATGTAGATCAGCTGGTTCTCCGGATCAACCCAGGCGCCTGTACCTGTGAAACCTGTATGGCCGAAGGTAGCTTTCGAAGCTAAGTTCGAAGTCGGGCCGTTGCCGTCCGGATCGGGCTTGTCCCAGCCCAGGCCGCGGCGGCTGGTGGTGGACTGGCGCTTCGAGAACTCAGTCACCACCGGATTGTTGTAGAACTTGTGGCCTCCGTAGTTGCCGTTCTGCAGGTTCATTTGCAGGAGCACAGCCAAATCGTTGGCGTTGGAGAATAAGCCAGCATGGCCGCCTACACCGCCCATCATGGCAGCGCCCTGGTCATGCACCGTTCCCCATATCAGGTTTTTGCGGAAGTAATTGTCATCCTCGGTCGGCACAATCACATCGCGATGGTGCTTCAGGAGTGGGTTATAGGTCATGGTGCTCAGGCCAAGCGGACCGTAGAAGTTCTGATCCATGAACTCGTTCAGCGGCTGGTTCAGCATACGCTCCGACATACGCTTGAGAATATAGAACCCCAGATCGCTGTACTGATAGCTATAGGTCTTGGCAGCTTTAGGCTTCACCAGCAGCGGCGAGCGCACGGTCCAGGCCCATAGCGAGTCCTCCATTGATTTGATGGAGTAGATGCCGGGCACCACTTCGTTCGGGAACACATCATTTTGAGCGCTGGCGTAGAAGGTCTGGTTCAGCTGCAGCTTATCCAGCGTTTTCTGCCAGTGCGGTATACCTGCACGCAGACCCGACTGGTGCGCCAGCACATCGCGGATCACGAGATTGGCCTTGTTGGTGCCTTTCAGCTCCGGCAGGTATGTCGCTATTTTTTCATCGAGGTTGATCTTGCCTTGGTCTTTCAAGAACATCACGGCCTGCAGCGTAGCTGCCACTTTGGTGATGGACGCAATATCGTATACCGTGTTGTTGGTTACCGGCTTTTTCTTATCATAGGTATAGTGGCCGTATGATTTGTTGAAAATCACAGTACCGTTCTTTACCACCAATACCTGAGCGCCCGGCGTTGCGGCATAGGCAATGGCTTCTGTGGCGATGTTGTCGATCTGAGTCAGGGTCCTGGAGTCCATACCTACGCTTTCCGGTGTGCCGTACTTCAGGCGACCGAGGGAAGGCGTGGCTATACCTGTACCTGCCTTTAGACTAGCCGAAGCAGTTATCGGCAGTTTGCCTTTGGCGGCGCGGGCTCCAAACAGCACCTGCGGCACCAGCGACTGCGAAATCGGGTTGTCTTCGTATCCAGCCACCAGCCACTCGCTCTTGTCGAAGAACTTCAGGCTATAGGCGTTTCCAAACACGGCTACCACTACTTTTTTATCGGTGCGATCCTGTAGATATTTAATGAAAGCACGTGTACCCAAGCCGATACCGAAGTCGCGGAAAGGGGTGTTGTTCATGCCGTGCACACTTACCACTACCACATCATGGTCCTGCAGTTTAGATATAAGTTTAGTGAAGGCAGTATCCGGAGCGAAGCGGTCTTTGATGCTAAACTTGGTTACCGGAGCGTAGTTGCCCAGTGTTTGCTGGAAAATGCTGTTCGGTCCCGTACCGATCGCCACCGATGCAATGCTCAAAGTATCAAGATTGCGGAAAGGAATGAGGTTACTTTTGTTGCGGGCAACGGTTACGGCATGTTCATAAAGCTGCTCCTGCACCACATTGCTCAACGGACGATCCACGTCTTGCTGCAGATTGGTCAGCGATACCGGCTTGTAATTGTTCAGACCGGCCCAGTACTTGGCATGCAGTATCTTACGCACACGCTGGTCAATGTCTTCCTGCTTAATTTGCTTGGCCGCAATAGCTTCGTTGATCTTGCGTAAAGCAGTTGGCACATCTTCCGGGAACAGCAATACGTCGTTACCAGCCATCAAAGCTTTTAAATCCACCTCACCAGGCTTGTAAAAGCTGCTCACGCCTTTCATGTTCAGGGCGTCGGTAAACACGAGTCCCTTGTACTTCATCTTTTCTTTCAGGAGTCCTGTTACAATGGGTTTGGAGAGCGTAGCTGCCTGGTTTTTAGTCGAGTCGATCTTGGGCATGTGCAGGTGCGCAACCATCACGCCCATCACGCCGGCCTCAAATGACTTATGGAAAGGGTATAGCTCCACCTCAGAAAGGCGTTTCATGTCGTGGTTCACCACCGGGAGGGTCAGGTGGGAGTCGGTGTCGGTGTCACCGTGGCCGGGAAAATGCTTGGCGACTGCGATTACACCGTGGTCCTGCAGGCCTTTAATGTAGGCTACACCACGTCGGGCCACTTCTTCTTTGGTCTCGCCGAAAGAGCGGTTGCCGATTACCGGGTTAGCCGGGTTCACATTCACGTCCAGTACAGGCGAGAAGCTTACGTGCACACCCATACGCTTCATTTTGAGCGCAATTTCACGGCCCATCAGGTATACATACTTGTCATCATCGAGCGCGCCCAGCGTCATTTGCTTAGCGAAGTGCATACTACTGTCGAGACGCATGTTCAGACCCCACTCGGCGTCCAAAGCGATCAGCGCCGGCACTTTTGCCTTGCTCTGGAAGCGGTTGGTTAGTTGCGCCTGCCGCACCGGGCCACCCTGCATGAACATGATACCGCCCACATTGTAGCGGGCTACAAGCGTATCGATCTGGCGGAAGTGTTTTTCGTCTTTGTTGGAGTAGGCAGCCACCATAAACAGCTGGCCCAGACGCTGATTGGGAGTCATAGATGTAAAGACACTGTCTACCCAACTTTGCTCTTTAGAAGCCACAATGATGTTGTCTGACGGAGTCAGTGACATCAGCGGACCCATGCCGAGAAAGATAAGTATAAGTAATCCTAAGCTAAAACTCTTCAACATCCTGTACTGGTATTATTATATTGGAACAAGTCGAAATTACCCCTATTTTTGCAGAAGGTGGTTCAAAAAACGAGAAAAATTATTTCCGGTCTTTTTTGCCTCCCTTAGGCGGTATGGCAGATGGTGCTTGTAAGTGCTAACGGCCCGAGAGTCACAAGTCATACAGCTTCTCTAGTTAAAATCAGAACCACATACTTTCTCTGATTTCCGATCGCGTTTTGCAACTGGTCTGTAAATTAGTAATAAAATTCGTTCTGAATAAGTTCTGTTTTGACAAAATAGTATATTCAAAAACCCGGCCGTTTTCGGAAATCGGGTGCTCCGAAGGGAAGATACCATCAAATTGAATTTGAAATAGCGGATGTCCGATATTATACACTTATTGCCCGATTACCTTGCCAACCAGATAGCTGCCGGCGAAGTGGTGCAGCGGCCTTCATCGGTGGTGAAGGAGTTGCTCGAGAACGCCATAGACGCCCGCGCTACCAGCGTGCAGCTGCTTGTGAAGGAGGCAGGAAAACAACTGGTGCAGGTAGTGGACAACGGAATCGGCATGTCGGAAACCGACGCCCGCATGTGTTTCGAGCGGCACGCCACATCTAAAATCAAATCCACCGAAGACCTGTTCCGGATCCGTACGATGGGCTTCCGGGGAGAAGCGATGGCCTCGATCGGGGCTGTGGCGCAGGTGGAACTTAAAACCAAGCCGCATGGCGCCGAAACAGGGACACGCCTGCTGGTAGAAGGGTCTACGGTGGTGTCGCAGGAGCCGGCTGCTATACCTGCGGGATCATCAATTGCTGCCAAAAATCTTTTCTATAACGTACCCGCCCGTCGCAACTTTCTGAAAACGAACGCGGTGGAGATGCGCCATATCCTGGACGAGTTTCAGCGGGTGGCGCTGGCGTACCCGGAAGTAGCTTTTACGCTGCACCACAACGATGTAGAGATTTTCAGTCTGCCGGCCGGTAAGCTGAGTCAGCGCATTGTGGGCGTGTTTGGCAACAATTACAAAGAGCAAATGGCCGGCTGCGAAGAAGAAACGCCTTTTATGAACGTACGTGGCTACATTGGCAAGCCAGAGTTTGCCAAGAAGACCCGGGGTGAGCAATTCTTCTTCGTGAACAACCGTTTTATCAAAAGCGGCTACCTCAACCATGCCGTGATGACGGCCTATGAAGGACTTCTGCCAAAAGACAGCCATCCGTTCTATGTCCTTTTCATCGACATTGAGCCGGAGCGCATCGACATCAACGTGCACCCGACCAAGACTGAAATCAAGTTTGAGGACGAGAAGACGGTATACGCCATTGTGCATGCTGCCGTGAAGAAATCGCTGGGAACGCATAACATTGCGCCTTCGCTTGATTTTCAGAGTGATGTGAACTTTGCGCCGTTACAGCCGATCCGGATGCAGCATGGGGGAGAAGGGTTTGAAAATGAAGGCACATTCTCAGGCTTTAAAGCGCCATCCTCACCCAAAAAGGCTAGTACCAATGGCTGGGAACAGCTTTACGAACCTTTGCGCAATACGCAGCCAGTTGAGCAACAGGAAGAGCGAATCACGTCGCCATCAGGTATGGGCTTGCTCGACGATGCTTTTGCTGCGCCCATGACCACATCCAGCAAAACTTTGCAGGTGCATCACAAGTATTTGTTGGTGCAGGTGAAGTCAGGGGTGATGATCATCGACCAGCAGGCGGCACAGGAGCGGATTTTGTTCGAAAAATACATGGCCTCGCTGCAGAAAAAGATGGTGACCTCGCAGGCGCTTCTCTTCCCGCAGACCATCGAGTTGTCGCCCGCTGATTCGGCTTTGGTGAAAGAATTGCGGGCAGAGTTTCAGGAGCTGGGCTTTCAGTTCGAAGACTTTGGCGGCAATACCATCATCCTGAACGCTATACCTGCCGATGTGCAGGCGGCTAACGAAAAAGAGCTGCTCGAAGAGCTGATTGAACAGTATAAAAACAATCTGGCCACGCTCAAGTTGGATAAACGGGAGAACCTCGCCCGGGCCATGGCCAAGCGACTGGCTTCCAAACTGCAGCCACGCATGTCAGACCTCGAGATGAACTCGCTCGTAGACAAGCTGTTTGGCTGCGAAGTACCCAACTATACCCCCGGCGGACAAAAGACGCTGGTTATCATGGAGCTCGGTCAGCTGCATGAGCTTTTCCTGAAGGGGTGATTTTGAATTGTTAAATTGTTGATTGTTAAATTGTTGTTTTTGCTTTTCTGAGTTCGTTCTTAGGTATAGGTATAGCCAACAGTGTAGCAAGCGACGCGAGAAAAGAAGATAAGATGTTCAATATAACCCCCATGGTCAGGAACCTCCTGATCATCAACGTGGTCGTATTTATTTTGCAGGGTAATGTGTTTGATTACCGGCAATTTGCTTTGTACCATTTCGGCTCCGACTACTTTCAGCCGATTCAGCTTTTCACCCACATGTTTTTGCATGGCGGCTGGGCACACTTGTTCAGCAACATGTTCAGTTTGTTCATCTTCGGGCCTCTGCTGGAGCGTTTCTGGGGTTCGCAGCGCTTTCTGGCCTTTTACCTGATCACAGGCCTGGGAGCCAGTATGCTTTACTCGGGCGTGCGGGCTTATGAACTGAATACAATCGAAAACGAAGCAGTACAGTATATCGAAAACCCAACACCATCAAGTTTCTACAACTTTATGGAATCGCACTACGCGGGTGGGTACGAGAAACGTTTTGCGATAGAATACCAGCGCAATCCGGATAACGAAGGCTACATCACCGAAAGCAAAAAAGCCGTTACAGCAGTCTTTAATCAGGCGGTTAACGTGCCGATGCTGGGTGCTTCGGGGGCCGTTTTTGGTATCCTGATGGCATTTGGTATGCTCTTTCCGAATCTTGAACTTTTCCTGCTCTTCCTGCCCGTCCCCATCAAGGCCAAATATTTTGTGCTACTGTATGGAGGCTACGAACTCTACGCGGGCTTTAACAGGGTGCCGGGCGATAATGTGGCGCACTTCGCGCACCTCGGCGGTATGCTGTTTGCGTATATTCTTATTAGAATGTGGCAACGCAACGATTATCAGGATACGTAGTAATAAAAACAACAAGTATAAAATAGTAAGGCGCAGAAGCCTTTCCGCTCTTTTCAGCTAACAGGTATAATGAGTATCATCCAAGACATAAAAGACTCTTTCCGGCAGCCGAACAACACCCTGAAGCAACTGATTCTGATCAACGTCATCGTTTTTGTGACTTTGATCGTGCTTCGTACGGTGCTGTACCTGACCAGTAGCAGCTGGGCCTACACGGGGCTGATGCGCTTTATCGCGCTCCCCTCTGACCCACTCGTTTTCATCACCCGTCCCTGGACGATCATTTCGTATTTCTTTACCCACGAAGGCTTCCTGCACATCATCTTCAACATGCTCAACCTCTACTGGTTCGGGCAGCTGATTCGCGAGTATCTTGGTGAAAAGAAATTGCTTAGCCTCTACATATTAGGAGGTATCGCCGGTGGTTTGCTCTATATGCTGAGCTACAACCTGATTCCGTACTTTGCCGACCGCGCAGCCTATGCCGTGATGATCGGTGCCTCGGCCAGTGTGCTCGCGGTGGTCGTGTCGGCGGCTACGCTGATACCGAACTATACCTTCAACCTGATTCTGATAGGTCCGGTACGGATTAAGTACATCGCTGCTTTTCTAGTGATTTTGTCTATTTCCGGGGCTGTGGGCGATAATGCTGGTGGTAACATTGCGCACTTAGGTGGCGCGCTCTTTGGCTGGCTTTTCGTGAAGCAACTGCAGCGCGGCCGCGACATGGGGCGACCCTTACACAGCACCATGGATTTCATTACGAACCTGTTCAAGCGCCGTCCGAAACTGAAGGTAACGCACCGCCAGAAAGCTACAGTCGGGAATGATTCCCGCCCATCTTCTGGCTACCACACAGGGTATGCCGGTAAGCCCAGCCAAATGGAGATTGATCTGATCTTAGATAAGATTTCTGTGTCGGGTTACGAAAGTCTTTCTAAAGAAGAAAAACAGAAGCTGTTTCAGGCGAGTCAGAAGGATTAAAGCTAATTTTTCGCTTACCAGCGGGTATAGCTGCAGTTTTGCAGGTATAGCAAACTGTGGTGTTTCATAGTTTCGCCTGTGCGACGGGCACCTACTTTTTTCCTTGATGGGGGTAGGGGCCCTCGATAAAGAAAAAATAGAGGCCCCTACACCCATCAAGGAAAAAAATTAAGACGCTTTTAAACTCGCTGACCGCTCAGACACAAAATCGTCAGTTGTGCACCTGGCTCAGGTGATTTGCTTCGTAGCTGAAGTGCAAGTTAGTCTTGCTATACCTTCAGTGATATGTGCTAAGAAGCGATACCTATAAAACTGGTAATGGCAGAAGTCCCCCTCTTGAGAGGGATAGAGGTGTTTCAACCGTGCACATGAATCTATAGCTACATAGCTTATACCTGGAGAATTGGTAGCAACAGATTCTCCGCCTGGGGTAGGGCCCTATGTAAGATTCAGACAAAAAAGCGCCACTCCTTTGCAGAAGCGGCGCTTTTGGTATCAATAAGTAGGTATAACGATTAAGCTTTGGCGGCGTTGATGTTGTCGAGCGCTTCCATTACTTCTTTCACGTGACCGCGTGACGTCTCCAGCAGTTGCTTCTCGTCTTCGTTCAGTTGCAGTTCGATGATCTTCTCGATACCGTTTTTGCCCAGGATTACCGGAACACCCAGGTATACGCCATCGATGCCGTACTCACCTTCGAGCTTCACACAAACAGGGAACACACGGCGCTGGTCGCGCACGATCGCCTCCACCATCTGAGCAGCCGCAGAGCCCGGGGCATACCAGGCAGAAGTACCCATCAGTTTCACCAGTTCACCACCCCCGTTCTTGGTGCGGTCAACAATAGCGTTCAGTGTTTCTTCGTCGATCAACTCAGTTACCGGGATGCCACCTACTGTTGTGTAGCGTGGAAGTGGAACCATGGTATCGCCGTGGCCACCCATTAATACTGCCTGGATGTCTTTTGGAGATACGTTCAGGGCCTCAGCCAAGAATGCTCTGTAGCGGGCAGTATCCAGGATACCAGCCATACCCATAACCTTGGTGCGAGGCAGTTTAGAGGTGATATGCGCTGCGTACGTCATCACGTCAAGTGGGTTAGATACCACGATGATGATGGCGTCAGGCGAGTGCTTCACGATGTTCTCAGTTACCGACTGCACGATACCGGCGTTGGTAGAGATAAGGTCATCGCGCGTCATGCCCGGCTTGCGTGGCAGACCAGATGTGATTACTACCACGTCAGAACCCGCAGTTTTGCTGTAATCGTTGGTTACGCCAACAGTACGCGTGTCGTATAGGTTGATGGGAGCTTTCTGCCAGATATCAAGCGCTTTGCCCTCAGCAAAACCTTCTTTAATATCCACTAAAACTACTTCGTTCGCGATTTCGCGGTAAGCCAATACATCAGCGCATGTCGCACCAACGTTACCAGCTCCAACTACGGTTACTTTCATTGTAGGATATACTTTAATTATGGTTTGAGAATCAGTTTACTTCCGTAAAAGTAGAAAAATCTATTGTTAAAAGCGTGCTTTTCGGACAAAAGACTATGTAACAAAAGACAAAGGATTTTTAATTATCCGTACATGAAGTCTTTTGTCTAGGATTCATTTGTCAGGAAGCCGCAGGCTTCCGCTGCAACGAGACTTCCAGCACCTGTTCTGTTTTTTCCGTCACTTTAAAGCGGTTGTCGAGTCGCTGGCCCACAATCCAAACAATAGACTGCTCTGATACCAATACCAGCGTTTTAGCTTTAAGGTTGGCCGGGATCTTCTTGTCGATCAGGAAATCGCTGATTTTCTTTTTGCCGTTCATGCCGAGCGGTACAAACCAGTCGCCTTCCTGCCAGGGGCGCAACTTCAGAGGAAATTTGAGCAGGCCGGCATCCAGGGCAGCCACATGGGGTTTTGTGTTGAGCTTATATTCACTGGCTGGTACATAACGCAGCGTTAGGTATACATGCTCTTCATTTACTTCAGTCTGACCTTCGGCTATGATTACACTCCCAAACCGATTCAGGTTGCGGGGCGTGATCACGAGCTGGTCGCGGTCTTTGACCAGGGTATGGCTCGGTGAGTCGAACTGTTTGCCCGGTATACCTTCCAGCGCCTCCACCAGTTCCAGCACCACGGTATAGTTGAAGTTAAAAGGTCTCAACAGCTCGTGCAGCACAACCGGCAGGCCCGTTGCGTTCAACGGCACCAGCGACAGGTACACGGCACCTTCAGCTTCTTTAAAACATTGCTGGCGCAGGTTGTCGATGTAGGCGTGCACGATCGCCTCGGCCTGACTTACCCGCTCGGCCGTGTGCTGCATGGTTTCCTCCAGGTTCGGGTTGATTTCCTTGAGCACCGGAATTACCTCATGCCTGATTTTGTTGCGCTGGTACTTTGTTGTCTCGTTGGATATGTCTTCCCGCCAGATCAATCGCTGCTCGGTTACGAAATCGAAAATATCGTCTTTGGCAACGGTGAGCATCGGCCGGATAATGTGGCCGTTCTGGGCAGGTATTCCATGAAGCCCTGCCATACCTGTGCCTTTGGTGAGGTGCAGCAATATGGTCTCTGTCAGGTCGTTGCTATGATGAGCTGTGGCAATGTAGTCGTAACCTTCCTGCTGGCGTACCTGTTCAAACCAGGTATAGCGTAGTGTACGGGCTGCCATCTGAATCGAGAGTTTCTCCTGCGCAGCAAAAGCACGGGTATCAAAATTTTCGGTATAAAAGGGCACCTCGTACTTTTTGGCCAGCTTTTTGGCGAAGAGTTGGTCGGCCTCTGCGTCTTCGGCACGTAGCCCGAAGTTGCAATGCGCAATGGCAAACGTATACTTAAGCTGGTGCAGCACTTCGCAAAGCACGATGGAGTCGATGCCGCCACTCACAGCCGCCAGTATTTTGCTGTCAGGCTCGCAAAGGGTATGGGATTGGATGAAACCGGAAACTTTCTTTAGCATAAGGCAGCGGCTGGTATATTTTTTATAATTTTGAAGTTAAGATCAGGCAAAGGCCACAGGTATAGAAACGTCGAAATAAAACGTTGCTCCTGATGAAGTCCTTGTCTTTTGTCCATAAAGCATGAACATCACAAAATTAGTCTATTCTATTCTCTTTACGCTATTGTCGTTGACAGTTTTGGCGCAGGAGCAACAGCAGCAGAAACCTCCGGTGAAATTGCGCCAGGCCACGCAGCAGGTGCGACCGCCGCAGCCGCCAAAGATTGTGCCGCAGCAACAGCCACCGCAGCCACGCATCAACCAGCCGCAGCAGGCACCCCAGCAGCCCCGCACTACGCCGCAACAGGATACGCTGCGTCGCGTCCAAACACCGGCACAACAAGGTCCTCAGCAGCAGGGACAACAGGATCGGGTAGAATTGAAAGGTGCGGATGACCTGGTTGGTACCACGATCAACGGAAAGCGTGTCAACAAACTGATCGGGAACGTGATTTTTCAGCAGAAGGAGACCTTTCTATATGCTGATTCTGTTTACCAGTACCGGGATAGCGAGATACTGGAAGCTTTCGGCAACGTGCGCATCAACCAGGCTGACACTGTTACTATGACTGGATCGAAAGCGGTGTACGATGGTGCCAAACGCACCGCCAAAATGAGCGGTGGGGTAACGATGCAGGATCCTAACATGACGCTTACGACGCCAACCCTGGACTATAACATGGATTCACGCACGGCGGTCTATACCGAGGGTGGTACCATTGTGCAGCCTAATAACCGCCTGCAGAGCCAGCGCGGCACCTACGATACCAATACGAAAGTCTTCACTTTTCAGCAAAATGTAAAAGTATTCTCGCCTGATTACGAAATCACGGCCCAGAATATGCGCTACAACACCGAAAGCGAGGTGGTATACTTCCAGGGGCCAACTTTTATCAAAGGACAAAACGGTGACCTTTATGCGGAACAGGGTACATATAATACTGTCACCAAAGTATCACGTTTTGGTCGCAATGCCTACATCGTGACGCCGGAGTACCGTTTGGGAGGGGATGACCTGTATTATGACGAAGGCCGTGGTTATGGCGAGGCAAAAGTGAACATGACCATGCGCTCACTTAAAGATGATGTGACGATTCGTGGGCAAGTGGGGCGCTACTGGCGCGACCAGGGCTTGGCCAAGGTATGGGGAAGTCCGGTGATGGAATCGATCATGGATGGCGATACCCTGTATATGGCCGCCGATTCGCTGATTTCGCAGGAAGCCAAGGCGGACGGACAGCCGAGCATGCTGTTTGCGTTCAAAAATGTAAAAATTTTCAAGTCAGACCTGCAGGGTACGTGCGATTCACTGAGCTACAACCGCACCGATTCCCTCATGTACATGCACCGCGACCCGACACTTTGGAGCGAGCAGAGCCAGATTGTGGGCGATACGATTCGCATTCATATGCGCAATAAAACGATCGACAAGATGTACATCTTTAGTAACTCCTTTATTACCTCAGAAGACTCACTCCAAAACTACAACCAGGTAAAAGGCCGTAACATGGTGGCGCATTTTCAGGAAGGGCGTATGCGGCGGGTAAATGTGAATGGCAACGGAGAAAGCATTTATTTTGCGCTGGAGGGCGATTCGGTGCTGACTGGTATGAACAGGGCCATATGTAGTGACATGGTTTTGAACTTTGCAGAAAATAAACTCAAATCTATTTCGTTTCTTGTAAATCCGGAAGCTAAGTTTATACCGCCGCACGAGTTGCAGGCCTCCGAACGAAGGCTGGAAGGATTTGCCTGGCTAGAAGAGCTCAGACCGGATAAAAAAGAGGTGCTGGCACCCCGGGAACCGGTAAAAGAGCCGATTTCTCCTGCAAAAGCCGCCGAGCCTGCAAAAGGCAAAGCATCGGGTGCCAAGCCAAAGCAGTCTCAACCCAAAAAGCCTGCTGCCGGAGCTGTCAAGCAGACACCGAACCCTCAGTAAACACTGTATATTCACGCTTGTAAATCACAGGGATATTGTATAATTTTGCCCGTTCATGAACAAAGGAATCCTGCATACCGTCGTAATGTTGTGCCTGTTGGTTTTTGCAACCAGCTGCAGCAACTTCCAGAAGCTATTGAAAAGCAACGACGTTGACCTGAAATACAAAGCCGCGCTCGAGTATTACGAGAAAGGGGACTACTACCGTGCAAACCAACTGTTGGAGCAGGTAATGCCTTTAATGACGGGTAGAGTTGAAGCTGAAAAAGCCCGTTTCTATTACGCCAACACACATTACCAGCAGCGGGAGTACATGCTGAGCGCTTTCCAGTTCCGCACTTTCTTCGAAACATTCCCGCGTAGCGAAATGGCTGAAGAGGCCATGTTCCTGCAGGCTAAGTCGCTCTATAACGACTCGCCGGACTATGAGCAGGACCAGACCAGTACCGTAACAGCCATGGAGTCTATTCAGGAGTTCTTGGTGCGCTACCCGAACAGCCAGTATGCCGCAGAGGCCAACACCATGTTCGATGATCTGAGCGCGAAGCTGGATCTGAAATCCTTTGAAAGTGCCCGTCTGTACTACAAACTGCGTTACTACAGGTCGGCTGTAGTGGCCTTTACAAACTTCCTGCGCGAAAATCCGTCTTCACCTTACAGCGAGGAGGCTTCTTACCTAAGAGTAGACGCACAGTATCGGTTTGCGCTGGAAAGTGTGCCCGACAAGCAGCAGGAGCGTTACATGGAGGCTGTAGACTTTTACCAGGCCTTCATCGACCAGTATCCGGACAGCCGTTTCCTGCGTAGTGCCGAACAGGTATACACCAACACGCAGAGCGAGCTCGAGAAAATAAAGAAAAATAACCCAAGCAATTCATAAAGCAAGTATATATGGCAGCAGTTCCATCATCAATCGTTACCCGTAACATGGCAGATTTCGCAAAGCAGACCGGCAATGTGTACAAGTCTGTTTCGGTGATCTCTAAAAGAGCAAACCAAATTTCTGTTAAGCTCAAGGAAGAGTTGAACTCTAAACTGGCGGAGTTTGCGACTACAGTGGATAACCTGGAGGAGGTATTTGAGAACCGTGAGCAGATCGAAATTTCTAAATACTACGAGCGCCTGCCAAAGCCAACTAACCTGGCGATCGAGGAATTCCTGGAAGGCAATGTATACGTTCGTACACCAGACGTAGAGACTGACGAAATATCGCTGTAAGGCGCATGCTCCGGAATCGGAAAATAGTATTGGGAGTTTGCGGAAGTATAGCTGCGTATAAAGCAGCCATGTTGGTCCGCTTACTCGTAAAAGCAGAAGCAGAAGTACAGGTAATCCTGACCACTTCTGCTTCTGCCTTTATAACCCCGCTCACACTGGCAACCCTTTCCAAACGGCCGGTGCTCACTGAGTTTGTGCTCAACGAGCAGGGCGTCTGGAACAACCACGTAGAACTGGGTCTTTGGGCCGATGCCATGGTGATAGCACCTGCCAGCGCCAACACAGTAGCCAAATTTGCCAACGGATTCTGTGACAACCTGCTTTCAGCCACTTATCTGTCGGCACGTTGCCCTGTGTTTGTGTCCCCGGCCATGGACCTGGATATGTACCAGCACCCGGCAGTGCAAGCTAACTTTACTAAACTGCGAGGGTATGGCAACTTCATCATTGAAGCAGGGTATGGCGAACTGGCTAGCGGACTGGTAGGGCAGGGGCGCATGGCAGAGCCCGAGGAAATTATTTGCGTACTAGAAAACCACTTTTCAGGCATTGGAAAAACTGTTTGAGGGCAAAACCGTGGTGCTGACCGCCGGCCCAACGTATGAGCCGATTGATCCGGTGCGTTTTATCGGTAATCATTCTACAGGCAAAATGGGCTATGCACTGGCCGAGTGTTTTGCCAGTCGGGGTGCTCAGGTACAGCTGGTGGCAGGCCCTACTAATTTGCAGGCACAGCATGAAGGTATAACGGTGACGCCTGTCACGACAGCCGACGAAATGTATGCGGCCGTAAAACGGCTGGCTCCTGCAGCTGACATCTGGGTGTTTGCTGCCGCCGTAGCCGATTACAAACCCAAAGTCGTTGCTACCAAAAAGATAAAAAAAACCGGTGCCGAACTGACTATTGAACTCGTGAAGAACGTTGATATAGCAGCTGCGCTCGGCAAAGAGAAGCGGGAAAATCAGTTTGCCTTAGGCTTTGCCCTGGAGACAGACAACGAAGACAGCAACGCACGCGAAAAGCTGAAAAAGAAGAACCTGAACATGATCGTGCTGAATTCGCTCAACGACCCGGGCGCTGGTTTTAAGCACGATACAAATAAAATCACTATTATTGAGGAAAATAAGACCACAGCTTTTGAACTGAAACACAAAAGCGAAGTGGCACAGGATATCGTCAACCTGATCTGGGAGAGACTCTATGTTTAAGCGACTGTTTGTTTTGCTGTGTGTGATGGGAATAGCCTTGGGAGCGCGTGCCCAGGAGCTGCAGTGCGATGTGGTGGTAAACAGCGAACAGGTAGCTTTTGCAGACCGGCAACTGTTCACCGAAATGCAGAACCGCATTTTTGAGTTTATGAACAACCGCCGCTGGACAAACCAATCTTACAGAGTAGATGAGCGCATTAAATGCCGTATCCTGATCAACCTGACCGAAATGCCTGAAGTTGGTACTTTCCGGGCCAATGTGCAGGTTGTGTCGGTACGGCCAGCTTACGGTACCGGCTACGAGTCCACTCTTTTCTCGTTCATTGACCGTGACTGGCTTTTCCAGTTCAACGAAGCACAACCACTCGACTTTGCCGAAAATAACTTTACCGGCAACCTGTCGGCGATGCTCGCTTTCTACGCCTACATGATTATTGGGATGGATAACGACAGCTTTTCCAAACTGGGCGGTTCGCCTTCTTTTGACAGGGCACGTGGTATCCTGAACCTGGCGGCTTCACAGAACTCTATTTTCCCGGGTTGGCGTCCGTTTGAGGGGAACCGAAACCGCTACTGGATGATCGACAACATGCAGGACCCCGTATTTATCCCTTTTAGGGAAGGCATTTATGCGATGCACCGCGAGGGAATGGACATCATGGTGCAGGATCCGGAAAAGGCCCGCAAGGCCACTTTAGAAGTATTGCGCAATATCCAGAAAATATCGCAGCAGAAGCCCGGCGCGGCGGTAATTCGCTCTTTCTTTGAAGCCAAGTCGGATGAGCTGGTGCATGTTTTCAAAACTGCCGCACCAGCCGACAAGCAGGCTGCCTATACCTTGCTCACGCAGGTTGACCCTACCAACAACACCAAATACGAAGTGCTGCTCCAGCGCTAAGCCTTTTCCAAATTTCACAGAAAGCGCGTATCTTCACGGGGCGGATGGCTATACCTGTGCGCTATACCTATGGGCAAACGTCAGATCAGAATCAATCGAAACAAATTGGCCGACCACCTGCCCGATTTGCTGCAACAGCAGACGTTGCAGGTGGTGTTGAGAACCCGCGTGGTGATGCAGGGCGTGCTACAGCATGTTTCAGCTGAAGAACTGGAGTTGCTGGACGGCCGGCGAAGCAAGCACACCATACCTGTAGCGGAGGTAGAAGAAGTGATTTACGACATAGAAGCACCTTATTAAAATACACCCAAATTATCGAACTAAGTCCGGGCCTTAAGTCTTATACCTTGTGACGAACGTCTTGCATCCTGATATATGCTGATTGATCTTAAAATAAAAAACTACGCACTGATAGAGCAGTTGGAAATGAATCCATCGCCGGTGCTCAATATTATAACCGGCGAAACCGGTGCTGGTAAGTCCATTATGCTGGGCGCTATCGGCTTGCTGCTCGGTAACCGCGCCGACTCCAAGTTGCTTTTTAACCAGGAGCAGAAGTGCGTGATCGAGGGCGTGTTTGATATTTCGCAGTATAATCTCAAAGAGGTGTTCTTGGCCGAAGACCTGGACTTTGATGAGCAGTGCATTCTGCGCCGCGAGATCAGCCCGAGCGGAAAGTCGCGCGCCTTCGTGAACGACACCCCTGTAACGCTGGACGTGCTGCGCAAAATAGGGGAGAACCTGATGGACATCCACTCGCAGCACGACACGCTGCAATTGGGCGACACCAGCTTTCAGCTCAACATCCTCGACATCTATGCAGGCAACACCTCGCTGGACATTTATGCAGGCAACCTCTCATACCTGAAAGACTACAACGAGACTTTTCGCAGGTATAAGAAGTTGGAGGGCGACTACAAAAAACTTACTGACCAACTGGCGCAGGCGCAGAAGGAGCTGGATTACAATACCTTTCTGCTCAACGAACTGGAAGAGATCAACCTGCAGGAAGACGAGCAGGAGCAGCTGGAGACAGAACTAAAGGAACTGGAGAATGCAGAGGATATAAAACTGAAGCTGACGCAGGCTGTGCAGTCACTTACGGAATCCGAGTTCAATATCACTTCTGCCCTCAAAGACACAGTACAACTGATCGGGCAGTTAGCGGCTTTCTCTCCAAAATATGAAGAGCTCCGTACCCGCACCGAGAGCTGCATGATTGAGCTGAATGATGTGGCTGGCGAACTGGAAGATGCCGAGCGCCGGACTGAGGCTGATCCTGCCCGCACCACGGAAGTGCAGGAACGACTTAATACGATCTATACCCTGCAGCGCAAGCACCAGGTAAACACTATAGCCGAATTACTCGGAATACAACGTGAACTCGAAAACAAAGTAGGCAGTGTGCTTAACTTGGACAATGCCCTGGCCAGCACCGAGAAAGCCATGAAAGAGGCCGAGAATGAAATGCTGGAAAAAGCAGCAGTGCTCTCAGAGCGTCGCAAGGCTTCGTTTGGCCAGTTTGAGAAGGAGCTCTATACCTTGCTGGCTGAACTTGGCATGCCAAACGCGCGCATTGTCATACAGCATAAAAGTGCGGCTCCTACTGCCACAGGCACCGATGAGATCAGCATCTTGTTCAGCGCCAACAAAGGAGCACAGCCGCAAAGCCTGGTGAAAGCCGCCTCCGGAGGTGAATTCTCCCGTCTGATGCTCAGCATCAAGTACATGCTAGCCGATAAGACTGCTCTGCCTACGATTGTGTTTGATGAAATCGACACAGGTATATCCGGTGAAGTAGCTGTGAAAGTGGGCAGGATGATGCAGCAGATGGCACAGAAGCATCAGATTATTGCTATTTCGCACCTACCGCAGATAGCGGCGCAGGGTAACTCACACTACTTTGTATACAAGCACGATACCGAAGACCGCACGATCAGCCGCGTGAAGAAGCTAAGTGAGAAGGAGCGTGTAGACGAAATTGCACACATGATTGCAGGGGCCAACCCAAGTGCGAGCGCCTACAAGAGTGCCAAGGAATTGCTATCGCTGTAAGCTCATCCAGTTTTGTTCCTGTGCTCAGTACCCCGATCCTGAAACAGCGATGGGAGCTAAGACAGGAGTTAACTTGCGTGAATGAAGACTGCTTTGCACTTGAGTTATACCTAGTAATTGCTATATTGCTGCCTGATTTGCGCTAGCTATACCTATCTGGCAGAAATCAATAAAATTTGAAACATTAACCTGACAAATACATGTCTTATAATCTGCTTAAAGGAAAGAAAGGAATCATTTTCGGAGCGCTTGACGAGAAGTCTATTGCCTGGAAAGTGGCGATGCGTGCCAAAGAAGAGGGCGCTGAGTTCGTGTTGACCAATGCACCCCTGGCTATGCGTATGGGCGAGATCAACAAACTGGCTGAGGCCTGCAACACACAGGTTATACCTGCTGATGCCACTTCTGTAGAGGATCTGGAAAACCTTTTCACCAAAGCACAGGAAATACTGGGCGGCAAAATTGACTTCGTGCTGCACTCTATCGGCATGAGCCCGAATATCCGCAAAGGCAAGTCGTATGGCGACCTGAACTATGAGTGGTTCCTGAAGACGCTGGACATTTCGGCGCTTTCTTTCCATAAAGTGATGCACGTGGCTGAGAAGCAAAATGCCATGAACGAGTGGGGCTCTATCGTAGCGCTTTCGTACATCGCTGCTCAGCGTGTATTCCCTGACTATACCGACATGTCGCAGGCAAAGGCCGTGCTTGAGTCGATTGCCCGCAACTATGGCTACCGCCTGGGTAAGCTGAATAAAGTGCGCGTGAACACAGTATCACAGTCGCCAACCAAAACTACTGCTGGTACAGGCGTAGGTGGTTTCGACGCTTTCTACGATTATGCTGATAAGATGTCGCCACTTGGCAATGCTTCTGCTGAGTCATGCGCTGACTACTGCATCACCCTGTTCTCTGACCTGACCCGTATGGTGTCGATGCAGAACCTGATGCACGACGGTGGCTTCTCTACCATGGGCATCTCCGAAGATGTGGTAGAAATGATCAGCAAGCAGTCTTAATTTCTAAGAACTAGAAAATTGAAGATGTGAAGGTTTTTAAATGAATCTCGTATCTTCTGAAATATGAAAAGCCCCTGGTGCTAAATGCGCCAAGGGTTTTTTTATATTAGAAGCGTAAGAGGAAGACTGGTATAAGAGAATGTCTATCTCCTGGAACAACTGCCAGGAGGCTACTCGGGGAACATCTGAACCACCCAATCTCTCTGGGCAATTATACTCTAAAGAATACCCTCGAAATTGGTGTCATTCTGTAAAGTAATCTGGAAATGTAGTCGTTGCCATTTACTAGAAAGATCCATTCAGGATGACAAAATTAGCATCAATCTTCCTCCCGATGCACTTTAGTGAAGTCGAATGCCGGTACGCAAACCGACCAGTATTCTGTCTCTTCGTTGTAGGGATTGGCATAACGGATGCGGGCACCGGCTTTGATCAGGATGGATTCGCCGGCTTCTACAACAATCTCTTCACCGTCTACCTCAATTAACTTGCGGCCACGCAGCACGATCGTGATTTCGTCGAATTCTGGCGTTTGATGTGGCTCGCCCCAATGCGGCGGCGCTACCATGTGAGCCACACTAAAAGCGCTGGTCTGGGTAGAGGCTTTGCCGAAATGCTCTTCTATCAGTTTGCCATCCGTAGTAGGCACCCGAAAAGGCCTGGTCTGCTTAAAATATTTCTTCTCAGTCATAGTCAGTCATAGGCTGTCAGGTATGGCTCAGGATTTAGTGGCGCATTCGCCTTTGGTATAGGAAGTTACGCCTGACCGGTCAGCTTCGCAGGCATTGCCGTAGGTTTTTCCGTCGCAGCCGCACACAGGGTCGTACTGCATGGTACACATCTGGTCGGGATTGATCTTAGCCTGATCGATGCAGGGAATTTCACTGTTTTTGCAGGAGTAGAAGACGCTCATAGCCAGGAAAGCTGTCGCGAAAGCTGTTTTTTTCATCGTGTTTTATTAGTTATCGTTTGTACGCAATTATTGGTGGACGGGGAGTAATAACGTATAGCAAACTAAGTATGCACTGCCCCGTATGTATTGGAACGTAAATTAAAAGAGATATAGGCAGAAGGACTATACTTTCTATTATTTATGAAGGCGCCTTATCAAATAAACAGCACCAGAAAATGATAAACAAGATGAACGACGAAAAAGGAAAGATTTTGCTGGCCACGCTGGCCGGTATTGGAGTAGGCGTAGCGGCAGGTATACTGCTGGCTCCCAACAATGGCCTTGACACGCGCGACAGTTTAAAGAGAACATTGAGCAAAGCAGGTGATGACCTGGAGCGCACTGTGAAAAACTTTATGGACAAGCTCGAGAGCAACAAAGTGACTGATGATGGCAGCAGCCTGGTCATGCGCGGATCTTGGGACGATGTAAAAGGCCAACTGAAGCAGAACTACGCAGAACTTACTGAAGACGACCTGACTTACGTGGAAGGTCAGGAGGACGAGCTATGGGGCCGTCTGCAGCAAAAGTTAGGCAAGACCAAGAATGAGATCATGAAAGTGATCAGAGACTTGTAATAACATACTGATCGCAATTAAAAGCTCAGCAAAGTGTTTTGCTGAGCTTTTTTTCGTTATTTAGATGCAGTATAGTACAAAACTGTAGTATAGTTATAACTTAATACATGGCTTCATCGTTATTAGGTCAACAGTTGAAAATCAAAGAAATCAAATCCAACAATTTATAATAAACAGAACTATGAAAGATAATAGCGGAAAAGTAATGCTTGCACTGTTGGCAGGTGCCAGCGCCGGTGTAATTGCAGGTCTATTGATGGCCCCGGACACAGGTGAGCAAACCAGAACTGGTATCAAAAAGTGGGCGAACAAGCTGAGCAAAGACTTAGAAAAGAACCTGCAGACTGGCCTTGACGAGATTAAGAACATGAGCAACGAAGCCATGAACAAAATGGGCAATGCGAATAAAACTGGTGGTAACACGGGCGGCAATGCATCGTCTTCATCAACTGGCTCAACCGGTTCATCTGCCGGTACAAGCACAGGTGGCTCTACTGAAACAAACGTTTAGTACATAGCCCTTTCAGAAACTATACTTTAAACTTAGCTTACTCCCGGGGCATACCTGCCTCTGAGGCGGAAACACTAGTTTTGTGAAGATGACAGGCCTGTCCCTTACCGGGGCAGGCCTTTTGTTTTTGGTAATTGGCGAGCTGAATTACGTTAACCTTAGAACTTTACTCCCGTTATTATTTTAGAGAGTAATAGAAGTTTGCAGGAATGAATTCACACTAAAACCAAAGGAAACTATGAGAACGAAAATGGATTACAGCAGCCTGGGAGAGGCCAAAAGTACATACAGCAACACCCCGCGATCTTCCTCAACCTACAGCCATGTGGGCAAAGAATCGGGCGGAAACAAAACACACTCCTCTGTTCGTGAGCCAATGCACCAGCCGCAAATGCAGCAACGAACTGTGTATAGCAGCGGAAATCGCAAGGCGTCTTCTTCTGACTCACATGGCGAGAGCAGCGGAACATTGGGGGTCGCCATGGGCTTGCTCGCCGGCGCCGGCGTAGGTGTGCTAGCCGGTATACTTATGGCGCCCGACAGTGGCCGTATTACCCGTCGCCGCCTGTCAGACTCCGCCGCTTGGGTAGGCCGCGGCATCAACGAGAAGTTAGGTGTTGGTAAGACTAAAATTGACTCCTGGGTCGGGAAAGAAGAAAGCCTGAAGGATGCTGCTGATAACCTGAAAAATAGAAATTCGGGTGAGGAAAAGTTTTAGATAGGAAATCAAGTATAAACAGAAATGGCCCGCTAAACCTTAGCGGGCCATTTCTTATTTATATAAGATGATCGCTTATTCTTCTCTCTTCTCCGGCTTCATCTGCGGGAAGAACAGCACATCCTGAATAGAGTGCGAGTTCGTCATGATCATACTCAGGCGGTCGATGCCTATACCTAAACCGGCAGTTGGTGGCATACCATACTCGAGTGCACGCAGGAAGTCTTCGTCCAGCACCATGGCTTCTGTGTCGCCACGCTTGCCAAGCTCCAGCTGCTCTTCAAAGCGGGCACGCTGGTCGATCGGGTCGTTCAGTTCGGAGAAGGCATTGCAAATTTCCTTGCCATTGCAGATTGCTTCGAAACGCTCTACCAGACCCGGCTTGTCGCGGTGCTTCTTGGCTAGCGGGCTCATCTCCACAGGGTAATCCGTGATGAAAGTTGGCTGGATCAGGTACGGCTCACAGGTCTCACCAAAAATCTCGTCGATGATCTTGCCTTTGCCCAGTTTCGGATCCACTTTTATACCTAGTGACTCGGCAGTCTGGCGCAGTTCCGGCTCTTCCATCTCCGAAATATCGATCTTAGTGAAGTGCTCGATGGCCTCAAACATGGTAAAACGCTTCCATGGGCGCTGGAAATTGATGATGTTCTCACCCACCTGCACCTCGGTAGTACCGTGAAGGTCCATGGCTACTTTCTCCACCATTTCCTCTACTAGGTCCATCATCCAGTTGTAATCTTTGTAGGCCACATAAAGCTCCACCTGCGTAAATTCCGGATTGTGGAAACGGCTCATACCTTCGTTGCGGAAGTCTTTGGCAAACTCGAATACACCGTCGAAACCGCCTACGATGAGGCGCTTCAGGTATAGCTCGTTGGCAATGCGCAGGTATAGCGTCATGTCCAGCGTGTTGTGGTGCGTCTTGAACGGACGCGCCGCCGCACCACCGTACAGTGGCTGCAGAATAGGGGTTTCTACTTCCAGGTAACCTTGATTTGTCAGGTAGGAACGCATGGAATTTACCAGTTGCGTACGCTTGCGGAAGGTTTCGCGCACGTGCGGGTTCACGATCAAATCCACGTAACGCTGGCGGTAACGCAGTTCCGGGTCTGTAAAGCCATCGTGCACGATCTCGTTGCCGTTCTCATCAACCTCACGCTTCACAATCGGCAGCGGACGCAGCGATTTGGTCAATACCTTCAGCTCTGTTACGTGTACCGAAATCTCGCCTACCTGTGTGATGAAAGCATAGCCTTTGATACCGATGAAGTCACCGATATCGAGCATCTTTTTGAACACGGTGTTGTACATGTCCTTGTTCTCGCCAGGCGCAATGTCGTCGCGCGATACGTAGATCTGGATGCGACCGGTGCTGTCCATCAGCTCAGCAAACGAGGCTTTGCCCATCACGCGGCGGCTCATCAGGCGACCAGCCAGGGTTACTTCCTGGTAGTTGTTCTTGTCCTTATCGAAATTCTCCTTTATCTCTTTGGCCGTGGCCGTCACTTCAAATGTTTCGGATGGATATGGGTTAATGCCCATTTTCTCCAGCTCTTCGCGCTCGTGGCGTCTGCGTAGTTCCTGTTCGCTGAGTTGCATGCGATTTTAGTACTAAAGGTGACTGTTATATATAAACTACAAAATTGCTAAATAAACAGGAGGTTTTAAACATTAAATTGCTAATTGTTAGCCGCTGTATTGTAGCGGGACATAAAGTAAAAGCCCCGGCAAGCAAGACTTGCCGGGGCTCCCATATATGTAGTAGAACAAATGGGACTTAAGCAGCTGTGCGGAGTTGCTGCTCATCGTCCTGCAAAAGCGGTTTTACTTTGTCTTGCAATCGGGCTGCCACAAAGGAGTTTTGCAGATAGGCCGGCAGTTCCTGCACAAAAGCCTCGTATTGCTGCAAACTCATGGCCTGCGCCACATAGCACTCATGTATACCGTTCAGGTAGCTTACAATCTGGAGCAGCGATTCGTGGAACAGCTTAAAGTCGATGTCGGACTGCACGAAGCGCTCGATCTCGCGGTGCGAACTGGAGATGCGCAACCTCGCCAGCAAGTCGAACAACGTTGTATAGCCCATACGCCAGGTCAGCTGCTGCCAATGCTGCGGACCAAACTTCTGTAGCACCTCACCTGTGCGGCTGCTGCGGATGGCGGTATTCGGGTTAGCCTGTACCTGCTGTCGAACGGATCTGGCCTTCATGCGTCGCGTAGTCTTCAAAAACTGACCGATCTGCGACTGCGCTTCGAGCTCTTTGCCCGCAATCTGCAAGCCTGGTTTGTAATGCGCCAGCGGCAAACGGTTGATGCGGAAGTCATCGTAATGCCCCGATGCATAAAAGCTCATCGCCTGCGGGTAAGCATTCTTCACGATCAGGCGGCCCGCTTCGCGCATCACCAAGGACTCGTTGCTGGTCTTGATCTGGCGGGTATGCAGAAAAGCCTGTAAGCTCGCAAACACGGTATAGTAAGCCTGCGGAAACGTCCAGTGCAAGGCGTTGCGGATATAGTTCTCATCGCCTAACTCGGCTGTAGTACGCAAAGCATACTCTGTATTCCAGCTGTTGAGCAACAGTTTCTTCACTGCTTCCAAATCTTCTTCAGATAACTCAGCAGGCACATCCTTAAAGTAGGCCAGCTGCTGCAGACCCATCCCTTCGTAATGATCGAGGTGGTAATTGATAGCGAAAAAGTAGTTCAGAAACACCTGCGCCGGGATGGATTTATACCATTCCTTGTCCAGCTGTTTCTGCTCTTCCGGATACATGGATATGATGTTTTCTTCTTCTTTCTCTTTCATGTATTTACAACATTTTTAGCCTGCTAACAGTTGCATATTTAAGGTGTAAATGCAGTGATTTTATGATTTTAATATGCTGTAAATCAGGGACTTGCAAAATATTTATAAAATAATTTCTGAGCCAGTAAATTGCTGTTGCAGAGGCCTCTTTATCAGGCATTTTCTGCGATGTCTATACCTGCAAAAGCGAACTAGATGTAAGCGCTTGCCATCATAACCTGAAGCTCGAAATAAGAGTACAAGAGGGGGACAAAATCCTTATACCATGGAGCTATCTTACATCCTGAACGAGTTGGGCGAAGATCGGGAACTGTATTACAATGCAGTAACGCCTCCCATCCTGCAGACCAGCAATTTTGCCAGCAAAACGGTGGACGATATGCGGCGCATGCTCCAGAACGAGGCAGAGTCATACCTCTATACCCGTGGCAACAACCCCACTGTGACCATGTTTGAGAAGAAGATGGCGGCGATGGAAGGAGCGGAGCATGCTATTGCCTTTGGAAGCGGGATAGCGGCAGTTTCGGCAGCGGTGCTATCGCAAGTGAAGGCAGGAGATCATGTGGTGTGTGTGGATAAACCTTACGGCTGGACCAATGTGTTGATGAACCGCTTCCTGCCCAGGTTCGGGGTAGAAGTAACCCTGGTAGACGGTACCGACACGGAGAACTACCGCCAGGCGATGCGGCCCAACACGAAATTGCTATACCTGGAAAGCCCGAACTCTTTTACCTTTGAGCAGCAGGATATTGCAGCTGTTGCAGCACTTGCCAAAACGCATGGCTGTAGCACCATCATCGACAATAGTTTTGCCTCGCCGCTCAACCAGAACCCTTTACAGATGGGCGTGGACCTGGTCGTGCACTCCTGCACCAAATACATTGGCGGCCACTCTGACACGATGGGCGGCGTGATTTGTGGCAGTCGCGACATGATCAACAGGATATTCGAGGGAGAGTTTATGACGCTCGGGGCTATTTTGTCGCCGCACGATGCCTGGCTGCTCCTGCGTGGTCTGCGCACACTGCATGTGCGAATGGAGCGCGTCGCTGAAACAACCCGAAAGGTAGTAGCCTGGCTTCAGCAGCAGGAAAAGGTTGAGAAGATCTATTATCCTTTCCTGCCTTCAAATCCGCAGTATGAGCTTTCCAAAAAACAACTGCGCAACAACACCGGGCAGTTTACAATTGCTCTCAGAACAGATGACATCAAGAAAGCAGAAGACTTCTGCAACAGTTTGCAGCACTTTCTGATGGCGGCCTCCTGGGGCGGACACGAGTCGCTAATATACCCGGCCGCCGCCTATTACAACAACGGCAGTCACAAAGGCAAACTAGACTTTAATCTGGTGCGCTTTTACATCGGGCTGGAAGATGCAGACTATCTGATTAAAGATATAGAGCAGGCGCTGAGCAAGGTGTAGCACCACCAAAATATACAATTGAAATAATATTGATGATTTGGTAACATTTGATTGAAAGCGTCTGCTTACCTTTGCAACCGATGGATCTTCATGCGCACTTCTGTGTACGTATCCCATTGCGCGACAGTGCAGTACACTCTTGCGTCCCCTACACATCAGAAATCAAATCTCTCTTATACCTATGTTTAAACATCTACACAAAGCCTCTGCTTTTGTGCTGGTCTGCTGTGCCTTTTTAGCTGGCGGAGAAGCTTTAGCGCAGACAAACCCGCAGCCACAGCCGCTGCCTTACTCGCAGGATTTCTCCGGCTTGGAGCATGCCTCTATAGCATACCCTGACGGGTGGCAAGGCTGGTTACTGTCTACAAGTCCTGGAGCGAACTTTCGAACCACTCCTGCTACTGCCGATAGAGCCATGTTGGCTAGCAGCACATCCACTACTACCAATGGTGCGATTCACAACTACAACGGCAAGATAGGTATCCTGAACAGTGGGTCTGTTGACCTGAGCCTGGCATTTGCAATCAATACGCAGCAGAAGCAGGCCGTAAAGGTCTCTTTCGACATGATGACGCTGCGCAATCCATATGACGGTGGAAGCAATACCCGTATCAACGAAATCGTGCTGCAATACCGCGTTGGAACAAGCGGGGATTTTAGCACAATTGAGGGCACCCAATACCAGAACAACACGGAGAAATGGGCCACGAGCGGTAACACGGAGCCTCAACAGGTAGAATTCTTCACTTTGACGCTGCCAGAAGCGGCTGAAAACCAGGAGGTGGTGCAGTTGCGCTGGGCTACGCGCCAGATTAGCGGTAGCGGCTCCAGACCAAGTTTTGCTGTGGACAACATTGAGGTGAGCAGTCTGAGCGACAGCAAGGACCCCATCGTGCTGGCTCCTGCTTCACTTGCCTTTGGCGAAGTGGCTGCCGGACAGCCAACAACTGTTTCCTATACCTTGACCAGCGCCAACATCACGGACAATGTGCAGCTAACGGCGACAGGAGGCTTCACAGTTTCAAAACGGGCGACTTCTGGTTTCGTGACCAGCCTTACCTTTTCAGCTGAGGAGATGGCCGCTAATCCCACAGTGTTTGTGCAGGTAACGCCAACTACAACAGGCGCTCTGTCGGGTACGATTTCGCATAGTGGCCACGATATAGCTACTGTCGTAACCGAGCTGAAAGCCAATGCGGTTAGCCCATTTGCTCAGGACTTTAACAACTGCTCTACCACCCTGCCAGGCGGCTGGAAGGCCTATAGCGTAACTGGTGACCAGGTATGGGGCTGCACGACTTTCGGAAGAGAGACAGAAGAAAACCCACGTAACAACGGCGTTCAAATTAACGGCTATGCCGGCAGCGCCCAAGACAACGAAGACTGGATGATTTCTCCTGCACTGGATTTGTCTGAGTTCAACATCGCCGCACTTTCTTTCTGGACAAGAACTGCTTTTACGGGTCCTGGTCTGAAGCTGATGGTGTCGACAGACTACGACGGCAGCAGCGCACCTGCCACTGCCACCTGGACAGAACTGAATGGCGATTTCCCGGCTGCCGCTTCTGACGTATGGAAGCAGTCGATTGTAAACCTCACTGCTTACAAAGGTGCTTCGGTGCACGTGGCTTTCGTCTATACCTCTGGTGTTGACCTTAATGCCGCCCGCTGGACACTGGACGATTTCGCTGTGGAGAATGTAGACCAATTGTTGGTTGCCAGTGACTTCAACCTTGATTTTGGGTTGGTGGAAGTACCGAACGCCTCTGCTCCGTATACCTTCAATTTTTCTGCACTGGGCTACCCGGCAGGTATGACGCTGTCAGTAGGTACTGATTTCGAACTTTCCAAAAACGGACAGGTATACGCTTCTTCTCTGGTTTATACTGCTGCTGAAGCGGGTCTTTCAAACCAGGTATACCTGCGCTATAAGCCAGGCAGCACCAAGCTCCGCTCCACTGGCCAGCTGACCTACACAAGCGGCGATTTCTCTGTAGTGAAAAGTAACTTAACCGGCACCTCCCTGCCGAAAAGCAGCACCCTGGACATCGTGTCCTGGAACCTGGAGTGGTTCGGCGCTGACAAAGACGACAGAGGCTCAGAACTTGGTCCTAACGACGAGGAACTGCAGTTTGCCAATGCTAAAAAGGCACTACAGACATTGGACGCTGATATCATTGCCTTCCAGGAGATTGCAAACGATGCCGCCATGGCCAGCCTGATAGCTGAGTTGCCGGCCTATGACTTTGTTCGTTCTGATGTGCACTCTTATTCCTGGGACCCAAGCCGTAACCTGGTGCCACAAAAACTTTATGTTGCCTACAAGAAGGATGTAATTAAAGTAAAGAGCCAAAAAGTTCTGCTCCACAAATTGTATCAGGATGTGCTAGCTGGTACAGCTACGTTGCCAGATTATCCGGCTGCACAGACCAGTTTCTGGGCAAGCGGCCGCCTTCCTCTGATGGTGGAACTGGAAGCCACAGTAAACGGCGTGACGCAGCAAATCTATGTGGTGAATCTTCATACCAGAGCCAACTCCGGCACGAACGTGACGCCATACAACCAACGTAAGTACGACGTGCAGGTGTTAAAAGACAGCCTGGCGGCACAGTACCCGAACGTAAACCTGGTGATGCTGGGCGATATGAATGACGATGTGGACGTTTCTGTAGTAAACGACCTGCCTTCTACCCTGAACCCATTTGTACAGGATGAAAATTACAGAGCACTGACCTACGACCTGAGCGTGGCAGGTGGCTATACCTATGCGAGTGGCTCTTTCCAGAGCTTCCTGGACCACATCATCGTTTCTAAATCTTTAGTGGATGAATATATCGAGGAATCTGTTACAATTGAGAACCAATTGCTTAGCCTGATTCCGAGTTACAGAAGCACCACCTCAGACCACGTACCGGTATCGGCCCGCTTCAGCTTCAGCGCAACGCCAGCCGTTGCTTTCTCAGCACCTACACTGACGGCAACTGAAGGCGATGCACCCTTTGCCGTGAACATGAGCATCTCGGCTGCGCAGCCAAAAGCGCACACTCTATACCTGACTGTGAAGGACGGTGCCACAGCCACAGCAGTTGATTACACGACTGCCCCGGTAGCCGCTAACAACGTAATTGCAGTCGAGGTGTCTGCTTATGCTACATCAGCCACTTTCGACGTGAGCATCATAGACGACAAAGTGACTGAGCCAACGGAGCAGGTAACGTTCCATATCAACAATGTAACCACCGACCTGGGTATAGCCGCATCAGCCCGTAGCTTCACGCTGGCCATCCGCGACAACGACTTCCCGGCAGGTATAGCCAATGGTCAGGACCTGGCTTTCCGTCTGTATCCGAACCCGACGCAGGGCCCTGTGGTGAACATCTCATTACCAGTAGAAGTATCGGTGATGGATGAGATGACACTGGAGCTACGTTCTGCAAACGGCACTAAAATGTATGAACTAAACGGTAACCTGAGCAGTGTGCAGCAGCAGCTGAACGAGAAGGTAGCCGGTCTGCGTAACGGCATGTATTATGTGCAGGTAGCGGTACAAGGCAAGGTATACCAAGCCAAACTGGTAAGAAACTAGTTTATATCAACTCAAAAAAAGCGGCCTCCTGCCTTACGGGAGGCCGCTTTTTTATGTATAGGTATAGCGGTTCCTTATCTGAAGTCGTTCTAACAGGTATAACCAAGCCGTAAATCAATCGGTAAGAAGTAAACGAATAAATGGAAACGACTATGACAGACAAACCGCAAATCATAAACAATGTACACGCTGCCACCCTGATCGGGACAGGCCTGAGCAGTTATTTTATGAATGAGAAGCGACCCAAAACAGCGCTTATACCTGCTGTGGCTGGAAGCGGGCTACTGCTCCTGAGCAGAAATCTGGAGAAAGGCGACCAGACCACGGCGCATGTGGCAGTCGGCATCACCGGACTCCTGCTGGCCCAGACCCTGCGCTCGTTCCTGCAGGCTGCCGTACCCGACGCCGAAACAGAAGCAAAATTTGATACGGCTACCTTAAACCGCCGGAAACTGATGTTTGGCCTGATGAGTACCACAGGTATAGCGGCCATGGCCAATTATATCGGCGGATTTATCGAGAAGCGAAAGAATGGCTAAGGTATACCTGACACAAAAGAGAGAGCCCGCAGATGCTATACCTGCAGGCTCTCTCTTTTGTATTTATGAAATCAAAAAGCCGGTTGGCTATACCTTTTTAGAAGCCAACTGCAGTATCGTCACCGCGCGGGTCGGCACCACCTTCCAGTTTACCGTTAGGCAGCACCAGTATACCTTCCACTGCGCCATACCTACCTCTCTGCTTTAATTTATACCCCTTGCTTTCCAACGCGGCTCGTACTTCAGGCGAGATGGCATTCGGTTCATGCTGTATCTCGTCGGGGAGCCACTGATGGTGAAAGCGGGGAGCAGCCACAGCTTCCTGCATGGTCATATTATGCTCCACTACGTTCAGTATCGTTTGGAAAACAGAAGTGATAATCGTCGAGCCGCCCGGTGTGCCCACAACCATAAAGAGCTTGCCGTCTTTCTCCAGAATAGTTGGTGTCATGGCGCTGAGCATGCGTTTGCCGGGCTGCACGGAGTTTGCTTCGCCTCCAATCAGGCCAAACATGTTCGGAACACCGGGCTTCGCGCTGAAGTCGTCCATTTCGTTGTTGAGCAGGAAACCAGCACCTTCTACCACCACCATGGAGCCATACCCTCCGTTGATGGTCGTGGTGATGGAAGCGGCGTTACCAAACTGGTCCACTATGCTGAAGTGGGTTGTCTGATCTGATTCATACACTGGCAGTACACCGGCTTTTACTTCAGAAGATGGCGTGGCTCGTTCCAGGTTCACGTTCTGCATACGCTCCTGCAAATAGCTACGATCCAGCAGGCCATTGCTAGGCACTTTGTGAAAATCCGGGTCGCCGAGGTAAGTGGCGCGGTCAGCGTATACGCGGCGTTTGGCCTCTGTCATAAGCTGAATGGTCTGAGGCTGCTGCCAGCCAAAGCTTTTCAGGTCGTAAGGCTCTACCATAGTAAGTAGCTGCATGAGTGCTATACCTCCACTCGAGGGCGGCGACATGGAGGTGACTTTCAGATTTTTGTACTGACCCGTAATCGGCGTGCGCCATACCGCATTGTAATCGCGTAGGTCCTGGTGCGAAACAAGGCCTCCGCCCCGCTGCATCTCTTTCACGATCAGGTCGGCCGTTTCGCCGGCGTAAAAACCATCACGACCTTGGTCGCGGATGCGCTCCAGAGTGCGGGCCAGGTCCAGGTGATACAGCGTATCACCTGGTTGCCAGGCTTGCTCACGTGTTAGGTAGGGGGTATGCTTGTTATACCTGATCATTTCTTCCCGGGCATTATTCAACATACGGGCTTCACGGGCAGTCAGCACTACGCCGCGACGAGCCAGGTCAATAGAGGGCTGCATCAGTTCAGCAAAAGGCAGGGAACCAAGCTTTTCGTGCAGCTTAATCATACCATCAACAGAGCCGGGTACGCCTGCTGCCAGGTGGCCGAGCAGACTCAGGTCAGGGATTACATTCCCCAGCGAGTCGAGGTACATGTCGCGGTGAGCGCCTGCAGGTGCTTTCTCCCTGAAGTCAAGCGCACCGGTTTCGCCGGTACGATGGCGGTAAACCAAAAATCCGCCGCCACCAATGTTGCCGGCCACCGGATAGCAAACTGCCAGCGCAAATTGTGTGGCGATGGCTGCGTCGTAAGCGTTGCCACCTTTGCGCAGTATCTCCAAACCAATGTTAGAAGCATCGGGATGAGCCGATACCACCATGGCTTTAGCTGCTACAACGCCACGCTTCCCGGCTTCGGGTTGCGTTTGTGGGCGAGGCGCACAACTGGAAAAGGCGAGGAGTACCGTTGCAATACAAGACAAGGTATAGCGCTTCGTTCGGAAGCTCTGAAGCGGGTTGACGTGTTTCATGAGTAAGGTATTGGTAAGGCGAAGATGCAAAATAAAAAAAAGCCGGCTATCTACATAGCCGGCTTTTGCTTAATGCCCATTGAGGGCGATTACTTGATGTCGTTTTTGATGATTGCTACTGCTTCTTCCACATACACATCTTTCTGCAGCGACCTCAGGAAGTCTTTGTTGCGGGCCATTTTGGCGGTGTCTCCCGCCAGGGTCTGCAAATCAGTTTTCAGACGTGATACATTCAGCACCGGAATATTTTTCTGAGCGTCTTCCAGTTGTTTGTTGGCTGTTTCGCTCTTTTTCTCCTCTTCCATGTACTTCTTCAGACTCAGAGAGCGGGAAGTGTTGTCCACCTGCTTTTTCAGTCTTTCGCCGCTCTGCTGAATGATCTTGAAGCTCTCGATGTCTGCAATGCGGCCCTTGCTGCTAGCCTGTATCGCCGGAATGTTCAGCTTGGTGCGTGTCCATGTTTTGTAGCGGGCTGGTGATATCTCATCAAAAGCCAGAGCATATTCCTGCTCTTTTTCACCGAACTCCAGGTAGCTGTAAGCATCTGGCAGAATAACGTCTGGCGTTACACCGCGCAGCTGCGTGGTGCCGCCGTTAATACGGTAGAACTTCTGGATGGTCAGTTTAAGCGCTCCGAATGGTTTGTATGGATCAAACTGTGATGGCAGGGCTTCGTCAATCTCAACAAACTGCTGCACAGTGCCTTTACCGAAAGTAGGTGTACCCACAATTACGGCACGCTTATAATCCTGCATGGCTGCTGCCAGAATTTCAGAAGCAGATGCGCTGTTTGAGTTCACCATGATCACGAGCGGACCAGTATACTGTACTTCCGGATCTCGGTCGTCGAGCACTACGGTTTTGCCAGATGAAGTGCGTACCTGAACGATCGGGCCCTGTTCGATGAACAAACCAGCCATTTCCACAGCATCGGCCAGTGAACCACCGCCGTTGTTGCGCAGGTCCAGTACAAGGCCCTGCATACCGGCTGCTTTCAGTTTCTCAACCTCAGCCTTCACGTCTTCACCACTATTACGGCCACCTTTGCGCTCAAAGTCGGCATAAAATCCAGGAAGCTTAATGTATCCGATCTTCTGTTTGTCGTCAATCATGGCACTTTGGGCGTAGGTCTCTTCAAACACGATCACATCGCGCACAATCGGGATAATGCGGGTACTGCCATCTGGCTTACGTACTGTCAGGCGTACTTCTGTTCCTTTTTTACCACGGATAAGCTGAATGGCATCGTCCAGGCGCATACCTTCCACCAGAACCGGGTCATTGCTGCCCTGGGCTACTTTCTGGATCGCATCGCCTGGTTTCAGATCACCCTGCATATACGATGGGCTGCCCGGAACAATTTCCATTACCTTAATCTGTCCATCTTTCTCCTGCAGGGAGGCGCCTATACCTTCCAATCGGCCTGTGAACTCAATATCAAAGTCTTTTTTGGCTTTAGGAGGGAAGTAACCTGTGTGCGGATCGTAAACGTTTGCTACTGCGTTGATGTAAGTAGAGCGGCGGTCGTCGCGGGTTACCTGATCCAGACGCTTGTAGAGTTCGTTGTAAGCTGTCATCACCTTTTCACGGGCTTCGGCTTCCATCTGTTCCATGGTCTTGCGCGTTTCCTTGCTATCGGCACTGGCGGTGGCTTTTTCCTGTTGCTTCTGCATGTCGGCCAGGCGCACCAGTGTCTGGTACTTCAGCTGCTTTCTCCAGGCTTCTTTCAGCTCGTTTTTGTCTTTAGCAAATTTCAGTTTCTTGCCGTCCAGCTCAATGTTCTCTTCTTTAGAAAAATCGAATGGCTTGGACAGGATCTCTTTGTAAAAAGCCTCAGACTCTTTGGTGCGCTTCTCGATCAGATCGGCTGAAATGTCAAAAAACTCAAACGAGCCGGCGCGCAGCTGGTCGTCCAACTGGGTTTCATACTTACGTAGCATGGCCACATCTGACTCTAACAGAAACTTTTTGTTAAAATCGATACGGTCCAGGTATAGCCCAAAGGCTTTTTTCGAAAAGTTGTCGTCTACCTTCTCCGGCTTATAGTGCATCGTGCTCAAACCCTGCATCAGAGCTTTGATCAGGATTTCGTTTTTGCCGGCAGGTGTGCTGTTTTTGCTGTACAGGATAAAAGAGCCCGTGAGTAAGATTACGGCCAGTACAGAAAGAAATATTTTTAATCTGGTTGTCAAGGATAGCATCTAATTAAGTTAGTTGGACCACATTGTATCTACGCAAAAGTAGTGCCGCAGATGAGGCCACGGGCATTTCTTTTAAGGCGAGTCCTAATGTAGTATAAATATAGCTTTATCGCAAAGCGGGGTATTTGTTAAGTGTAAACAAACAGATCGCCTGCTTGTTTTACGCAAAGCCTCACTTCTTTATATAACTGTTCTGACTTTTTTTTCGTTTCCCGAGCATGCCTAAACCTTGAAACCTGAGCAGGAACAGCTTGTCTGATCTAAAGCGCTGAAGTGCTTTTTCTCACAGTATAGCTAGTTCCAAAGCAGTTGCTCAGACAGGTATAGCAAGACCAGACAACTATGAAGACAATTCTTTTTTTCGGGGATAGCCTGACAGCAGGATATGGATTGCCAACGGCGCAATCCTATCCATCGCTGATACAAGAGAAGTTGAAAGAGGAAGGATATGATGCCTATACGGTGATCAATGCGGGCATCAGCGGCGACACCACAGCAAGTGGCCTGTACCGGGTGGACCGTTGGCTGTCTGCACCCATCGATATCTTTGTGCTGGCGCTAGGGGCTAACGACGGACTGCGGGGTATACCTGTCCGGGAAACCACCCAGAACCTGCAACAGATCATAGACAAGGTTAAGTACAAACACCCGGATGCACAGATTATTCTGTCAGGTATGGAGATTCCTGACATTGTGCCAGGGCGCTATGCAGCAGAGTTCAGAAAACTGTTCAGAGAGCTTTCCATCAATAATAATGTAGCCTTTGTGCCTTTTCTGCTGGAAGGAGTGGCAGGTATGCGGCACCTTAACTTACCCGACGGCGTGCATCCTAATGCGGAAGGGCAGAAACTACTGGCCCGTCATACCTGGGCGATACTGGAAGGGGTATTGAAGAAAGCCCTATAAATCAAACAGGCGGTGCTGGTAGCGCCGCCTGTTTGGTGTGGTTAGTTTTTGTTATCCTGCCGGAAGCCCATCGCGTTTTCCATCTGAGCCCGGATTTCTTTGGTGGTATTGCGCGCCCAAAGGTTAAAGGTAGTATTGTCTGTCTCTTCTATGTCTTTCACATTATCCTCAAACGCATCGAGTGCATCTTTGTGGGCATCTACCACAGTATCCCAATAGGCACGGTCAAATTCACCAGCATTTTTATCGCGAAGCTCCTGTACACGTCCTGCGTGGTCTTCTTCCATTTGCTGTGGCAGCGTAACGCTATATTGCCCTGACATATCTTGCAGCTCGTCCAGCTTCTTGGAGTACAGGTCTACCATTTGCTGACCATATTCACGTATTTGGTCCGTTGTGCCTTTCTCGACCGCCAATTTGCCCAACTCTACCTGCTGTGTGCTGATGCTGTGTGCTTTGGTCATAAACTCGCGCTTGTCATCGTTCAGGGTAGAATCTACTGCAGCGGTTGTGTTCAGTTCGGTGTCTACATTGGCGGTGGTGTCGGTTTCCTGTGTATTCGAGTTACAGGATGCAAAGGCAAGCGTGCCCAGTGTAAGGGTGGCTGCCATCCATAGGTTTTTCATAGTCTTATCTTTTGCTTTTGATATTTCTTCGTTTTTTAAAGGCATACGGAAAAAGGTTCGGTATATGTTCAATTTATTCTATAAACAGCTTATGCGATGCTACAGTTAGGGGAAGGTATAAAGAACAAAGGCTCGACTTCGCCCCAAGGGAAAAGCCAAGCCTTTGATTCAGGTAAGGTATACTACCTTAGTAATAAATATGCTCTCCGCGGTTCTTCTGGAAATGATCCTCGAAGTAGCGGGCATCTTCTGATGTACGTGGCTTAAAGCCCAGCACGATATTACCTTCTTTCACGCCTTCTTCATATACCTTAGCGCGTTCTTCAGGTATACCGGCACCCACCAGCGCACCAATCAGGCCGCCCGTTAAGCCGCCTGCACCTGCACCGGCCAGACCAGCTGCCAGCGGACCAGCCACCACCAGGCCCAAGCCAGGTATAGCTACTGAAGTACCGATGGCTGCCACGGCTCCTACTATAGCACCAAGTGTGCCGCCAATGGCTGAACCAGCTCCGGCTCCCTCCAGTGATTTATTTCCAAGTTCGGTGTCGCCGTCACGGTCTACGTCATCACTAAAGTGACGCTTACGGCCTTCGTCGGACAATACCACGTTGATATCATCTTTGTCGTATCCGCGTGCACGTAGTTCTTCATAGGCGCGTTCTGCGCTGTCACGGTCCCGGAACATGGCTGTCATCATGCTCGCATTATTTTGTCTGTCCATAGTTTAATTTTTTAGTTTGTATAAGTATTGTTTAAGGATGCCTGCTTTTTTGCAGACTAGTTTATTGTAACGGCTGACCTAGCCTATGGTTGCAAAAGGGGCTTAGCCAACGCAGTTTTACATTATTTAAAGTGGTTTCTGCCAGGTGCCAATGAAAAAGCCTTCCATAGCGGAAGGCTTTTTCATTAGTGTATAAAATGATGTTGTTTATTTTTCGTCGGTTACACGGTCAGCAGTTACCAGCACACGGTCAACCACGTGGATTACACCGTTGTTTGCTTCAATATCAGAATCTACAATGCTGGCACCGCCAATAGTAAAGGCAGTCGGGTTGGCACCTGCAGAAGCTACTTCGATATAGTCATCCTCACCTACCTGAATTCGCTGATTCGTCTGTAGTTGAGCAGTAGTTACTTTACCTGAAATGATATGAGCCTGTAGGACCTGAATCAGTTCATTTCTGTTTTCTGGCTTTTTCAGGTATTCCAGTTGACCGGCAGGGAGTTGCTTAAAGGCCTCGTTATTTGGAGCGAAGATGGTAAACTCACCTTCCTGATCAAAAGCTGCTGAAATGTTAGCCGCCTGTATTAATTCCATGAAAGTAGAAATTTCGCTTTTTGTTCTGGCTGCATCCAATATAGCCATAGAGCTTGTCTCTGCAGTGGCATCCATTGTGGCAGCAGTATCCATGTCCGTGTTGGTGGTTACGTCGGTGCTTACTTCTGTTTCTGTAGTAACATCATCACCGGCCATGGTGGTTGTTTCGCTCATGGTTGTAGTTTCGTCCATGGCAGTGGTATCCATTGTATCATTACTGCTGGCGCAGCTGTATAAAAAGCCTGCGGCAAATACAGCTGCAAGAGGTTTTAACATTCGCATTTTCATAGTTTTTCCTTTATAGTTCACGATAAAATAAATTGTACATCTTTGGTCGGGATATACCTTGTTTATTTAACTGTATCTTTTTAAAAAAGTTATAAAAAAAGAGGACTATCTACGTTTCAGTATAGATAGTCCTCTGTGGTATTGTAATAAAACAATATTGTCGTATCTTAATTGTAGACTTTTACGACGAAAATATAGTCCTGAAGTTTCTTTAATTGTTGTGTGCGTGAGGTTCCGCTCAGGTTATTTTGCTGTGGCAGGCTTACTGCAAGTCCATTCTCTCTCTCCTTCATTTCTGTTACCATTTGCAGCAGGTATGATGATTTCACTGCAAAAGCGGCCCCTTCCTGACCTGCCTGCTTACCGTTGATCACGCCAATAACATTGCCTTTGTCATCGAGCAGCGGACCGCCACTGTTACCCGGGTTTAGCGGGATGGAGATCTGATAAGAAGTAGTATCGCCTTCGAAACCGGAAGCTGAGCTAAGCGAGCCTTCGCCAAACACGATGTCCTCGCGTGGGAAGCCAAGGGTATACACGCGCTCACCCAGATCTGAAGTGGCTGTCTTGAAGGTATAAGGTAGCTTGCCAAAACCAGCAAAAGCCGGGTCTTCTACTTTCAGGATGGTCAGGTCGTAGTCGGTGTTGCGGTGCACTTCCGTTACCTTATACTTCAGGCCAGCCTTATTTTCGATCAGGATAGAGTCTGCTCCCTGAATAACGTGCGAACTAGTGACGATATACCCGTCCGGGCTGATGGCGAAACCAGTACCACTGAAGCGTGCCGAACGCGGGGCCGGTGCGGCGGCATCTGCACTGGCGATACCATTGATAATGGCACGCTGTTCTTTTTTGATTTTCTCTACCTCACGGCGAAGCTCCACGTAGCGGGCAGTCTGCTGCTGTACAGGTTTCTTTATTTGCTGGACACTCCAAAGCGTACCAAATACCGACAGTAGCGAAACACTGGCAGCAACCGCCATGGTCTGTGCATGCTTCTTAAAAAAGACTTTCCAGGCAGTCAGTTCGCTGGTGATAGCTTGTGGCCCGGTCTCCATTTCGGTGTGGATGCTGTTGAGTTTATGGCGCAATTGCTGGCGCTTGCCATACTGCTGCATGGCCTGCAGTACTTGCCGGTGCTCCTGTACCTGGTCAGCAAGCCGCAGGTCGGTGAGCAACAGCGCTTCAAAGGCTGCTTTCTCCTCGGCGGGCAGGGTGCCGGCCAGGTAGCGCTCTATTTGCTCGTATATGCGGTGGTCAAACATGGGTCTATAAAAATACCTTTTACAAGGTGCTAACGTTCATTTTAATCTATGGCTATACCTCTGGTTTATAAGAAGTAAAGAATAGCTTCTTGAGGCGCTGCAGACACTTATACTTCTGGTTCTTGGCTGTGTCTGTGTTCGTATAACCAAACTTCTCCACAATTTCCTGCATCCCCTGTGCCCGGATGTAAAAGTCCTCCAACAAGGTGCGGCAGGGTTCGCCGAGCTGGTCAAGCGCTTCAGCCATAACGCCGAACTGCCTTTCGTTCTCCTCGTGCTGCGGCACATCCTCCTCCAGCGACAAGTAGTTCTCAGAATCCTCTATGCGATTTGCGTAGCGGCCTTTCTCTGCCAGTCGTTTTAGCCATAACCTGCGGCACACGGAATAGAGGTAAGTTTTGATCTGGCAGCTAAGCTCCAGGCTGTTGCCTTTGATCTTCTCGTAGAAGACGATCACGCCTTCCTGATAAATGTCTTTCGCCTCATCATCAGTTCCACTGTTACTGATAATGAAATAAGAAATCATCGGGAAGTGCAGCTTATAAAGATGTGCGAGCGCTCGGTCATCGTCATTGCGGATTCCCTCCATGATCGCCTCATCCGTCTCATACAAACTCTTCCTCATGCCGTTCTGATTTTAATACGCCAGGCCGCTTTTTGTAACCCAACAAAAAAATATTTTAAAAAAATAAAAAATACCGGGTTACCTATCCGGGTTTGCGGTATGAAGTTCAAATTCGAAACCAAAACACTTAATCACAAACACAAAATGAAAAATTTGTTCAAATTCGCTTTCGTAGCGTTCGCCCTGGTAGCTTTCACAGCTTGCAACACTGAAGAAACTGCAACTGAAACTGAAGCTGTAGAAACTGAAGTTGTTACTGAAGAAGAAGTAATCACTGAAGAAGTTGAAGCAGACACTACTGTTGAGACTACTGTTGAAGTTGACTCTACTGTAACTGTACAGTAATCAATAGCAGAACTACGGATTATACCTTATAGTTCTAAACACATAAGAAGGCCCTGCAGCAATGCAGGGCCTTCTTATTTTTTGTGCCAGTCAGATTAAATATAATAATCTGACAAGTGATGATTTAGTGTTTTGCCTTTTTACGGCGCTCCATTTCTTTGCTGATCAACCCAAACTCGCGGCTGCTCTGCCCGGCAATGGCTGTGTTCTCGTTGGCGCGGCGCAGCAGGTAAGGCATCACCGACTCTACCGGACCGTAAGGCACGTACTTCGCCACATTGTATCCGGCGTTAGCCAAGTTATAAGACAAGTTATCGCTCATGCCAAAAAGCTGGGCGAAGAATACGCGCTTATCCTCTGGCGCTATACCTTTCTCCTCCATCAGTTCCATCAACAGGTAGCAGCTGTCTTCGTTGTGCGTACCAGCGCAAAGCGATATGCGGTCGATGTGCTCGATGCAGAAGCGGAGACCGTCGTTGTATAGTTTATCTGAAGCTGCTTTGGTCGGGTTGATCGGGCTTGGATAGCCTTGCTCTTCGGCACGCTTGCGCTCTTTTTCCATATAGGCACCGCGCACAGGTTTAGCTCCTAGTTTATAGTTTTTGGCAGTAGCATTTTCGTAATCGCGCACCAGGGCGTCGAGGCGGTCGTGGCGGTAGAGTTGGTACGTGTTGTAAATGATGGCCTTCTCCTTGTTGTAGAGTGCCATCATGTCGTAGGCCAGGTTGTCGATTGTCTCCTGGAACCAGCTTTCCTCTGCATCCACAAATACCCGTACATCGGCTTCGTAACAGCGCTTGCAGATGTCATTCACTCGCTGACGACCACGCTCAAAAGCGGCCTGATCTTCTGGTGTCAGCTTTTCACCAGCCTGCACTTTCTCCAAAATGTCTGTTCGCATCAGGCCAGTCACCTTAAACACCGAGAAAGGTATATTCTTGTTGCCACGGGCTTTTTCTACGGTGCGCAGAATCTCGTCCCGGGTATCATCAAAGCTTTTGTCCACGCCCTCGCCCTCGACCGAGTAGTCTAGAATGGTGCCGATGTTATACCTGGCCAGCTCGCGGATGGCACGCTCCGATTCTTCGATCGTCTCGCCGCCGCAGAAGTGGTTGAAAATGGTTGGCTTGATGATAAACTTAACCGGCAGGTGCAGTTTAATCGCTGTGTTGAGCAGACCGCCGCCCACTTTCACGAAGGTGTTGTTGTTCATCGACTTGAACAACAGAAACATTTTATAAAGCTCAGCGTCCGACTTAGATGAAAAAGCGACGGCTGTATCGTCGAAAGAAACGTTGGTAACCGGGTTCATGTAATAGCATGTTAAACGGCGCAAAGATAGTGTATGTGCGAAAGTTATACACTATAGAGGCCTGGTACTTAAGGTATATTTTTGTACTGTTTTAGGGGGTATACATTCCCTTAAACCAGATGCGCTGCATAACTGTTGTAATTGTCGTACCTTTGTATGGACAATTGACACCGATGAATTTCAAAAATAAAGACTCATTTTTTGCTGATTTACTGGCTGAGCGGGGCAGGCCACTGGTGATTGCCGGGCCGTGCAGCGCCGAGACTGAAGAGCAGGTTATGCAGACTGCAGCAGCCCTTAAAAAGCTGGATGTGCACCTGTTCCGTGCTGGAATCTGGAAACCACGCTCCCGACCCAACACATTTGAAGGTATAGGCCAGCAGGGCTTAGCATGGCTGGGTCGCGTGAAGCAGGAGTTGGGTATGCGTGTGACCACCGAAGTAGCCACCGGCCGCCACGTAGAAGAAGCCCTGAAACAAGGTATAGATGTGCTGTGGATTGGGGCCAGAACTACTGTAAATCCATTTGCCGTGCAGGAGATAGCCGATGCACTGAGCGGTGTGAACGTGCCTGTAATGGTGAAGAACCCCGTGAACCCGGATCTGGCCCTGTGGATCGGCGCGATCGAGCGTATTTACCAGGCAGGTATAACCGATCTGGCTGCCATACACCGTGGCTTTTCATCGTACCAGCCTTCCAAGTATCGCAACGCCCCGGTCTGGCAGATTCCGATCGAACTGAAAGCGCGTTTCCAAAACTTGCCTGTCATTGTGGACCCGAGCCATATCGGAGGCACTCGCGAACTGATTCACCCCATTTCGCAGCGGGCACTTGACCTGGGATATGACGGTGTGATGATCGAAACGCACCCGAATCCGGATGAAGCACTGAGCGACCCGGAGCAGCAAGTAACGCCAGCCGCTTTGGCTGACATTCTGAGTAAGCTACAGGTGCGCAAAACTAACTACGATGACGTGGAACTGGTGAACCGGGCAGAGGAATTGCGCCTGAAGATCGATGCTGCCGACCACGACCTGATTGGGGCTTTGGCGAGGCGTATGGCTTTGGTGGAGCAGATAGGGGAGTATAAAAAGCAGAATAATGTACAGGTGCTGCAGCTTGAGCGCTGGAAAGAGATTTTCCGGACTCGTGCCGACTGGGCGGGCGAAGTAGGTATAAATCCGGCTTTTGTAGAAGAGCTCTACAAACTGATTCATGTGGAGTCTATTCGCAAGCAGACCAGCATCCTGCAGGCCGGAAATCCGAAAGCAAAACCTGATATCGAGCCGGAACAGGCTTCGTAAGCGTATACCTAGGACTACGCCGAATTAGAAAATATTCGAAGGGAAAGACTTCTCATTTGAGCAACAGCTATTAGTTTAAAAAACGAATTAGAGAAGCACTAAGCCTAAGCTATTACTGGCTATTTCTTTATACCTGACAAAACAAAATCCATCGTGACTGAAAGCATATACATCGGGCGAGACGTGTTGCCACAACTGAAAACAGTGTTGCAAAACCTGGCCTTTTCGAATATAGCCGTACTGGTGGACGAGAACACCCTACACCATTGCTATCCGCAGGTGAAGCCCCATTTACCCGAGCACGACATTATCCAGATACAGAGCGGCGAGGTGCATAAAACCTTGCATACCTGCGAGTACATCTGGCAGCGCATGACCGAACTTAACCTGGACCGCTGGTCGGTGCTGGTGAATCTGGGCGGCGGTGTGATTGGCGACATGGGCGGTTTTTGTGCGGCCACTTTTAAGCGCGGGATGTACTTTGTACAGGTGCCTACTACACTTCTGGCGCAGGTCGATGCCAGCGTGGGTGGCAAAACAGGTATAGACTTCCACGGACTCAAGAACCACATCGGGGTATACAAAGAGCCTAAAGCCGTTATCATCGACCCGACTTTTCTGAGTACGCTACCGCAGCGCCAGCTCAAGTCAGGCTTTGCCGAAATCATCAAACACTGGCTGATTGCCGACGCAGCAGCCTTTGAGGAACAGCGCCACATCGGGCTTTTCACTGAAGACTGGGATGCACTGATTCGCCACTCGGTAGGTATAAAGTCTGCCGTGGTGGAGGCTGATCCGTTGGAAGGCGGCTACCGCAAAGTGCTCAATTTCGGCCATACCGTGGGCCACGCCGTAGAAAGCTACCTGATGGAGCAAATGGGTCGTGAACTGTTGCATGGCGAGGCCATTGCCGTCGGGATGCTGTGCGAGGCTTACCTTTCCGTAAAGAAGGATTTGCTTACCAAGCGCGAACTGGACCAGATCGAGACTTTTCTGATATCGATTTACGAAAAAGTAAAACTGACAGAAGAAGATATTCAGGCAATGGCCCAATTGGCTTTGCAGGACAAGAAAAATACCCGTTCCACCATCAATTGTACCCTGTTGCAAGGTATAGGCAAGGCCGTTTGGGACCAGCCGGTTACCTTGCCCGAAATACAGGAAGCCTTGCGCTACTACCAGCTACTATGATTAAAACTCTTACTATTTCCCACCCTACAGGTATACTGAAAGGGCGTGTACAATTACCGGCATCTAAAAGCGAAGCCAACCGCGCTTTGATTATCTCAGCACTTGCCGGTGAAAAATCCGAATTGCAGAACCTTTCTGAGGCCAACGACACCCAACTCCTGCAAAAGCTCCTGAAAAGCGACTCTGATACGATCGACGCCGAGGACGCCGGCACGGTTATGCGCTTCCTGACGGCCTTTTATGCTATAACCGGTCAGCAAAAAACGCTCACCGGTACCGAGCGCATGTGCCAGCGACCGATCAAAGTGCTGGTGGAAGCCTTGCAGGAACTGGGCGCAGGTATAGCCTACGTAGGTGAGGAAGGTTACCCGCCGCTCCAGATCAGCGGCTTTAAAAGCAGTGGAAAAAAGCACCTGAAGGTGCGCAGCGATATCAGCAGTCAGTACATTTCGGCTTTGCTGATGATTGCCCCTCTGCTGCCGGAAGGCCTTGAACTGGAACTGGAAGGCAAGATCAGCTCACGTCCATACATCGAAATGACTTTGGCGCTGATGAAGCACTTCGGGGTGGAGGACAGCTTTGAGGACAACACGATTACGGTACCGCATCAGGTATACCAGCCAGCGGCTTTTACTGTAGAGTCAGACTGGTCTGCTGCCAGTTACTGGTATAGCATGGTGGCTTTGGCCAAAGAAGCGGATATTATCCTGCTCGGGTTGCGGGAAACTTCTTACCAGGGCGACAAAGCTATTGTGGATATCATGCGTCGGCTGGGTGTGCATACCGAGTTCAAGGCGGAAGGAGTGCGCCTCACCAAAAAGCATGCGGAGAAAAGAGTGGCCTTCGACTTCAGCAACTGTCCTGATCTGGCCCAGACCGTCGTCGCGCTGTGTGCTGCCTTAGGTATAGCCGTTGAGATGACCGGACTAGAGAGTTTGCGCATCAAAGAAACAGACCGCATTCAGGCTTTACAAATTGAGGTTTTGAGTATGGGAGCATCATTCGATGAAAGAACTCCCGGCATTTTTCAGATGAATCCGACGCTGCTGGTCAATCGGCAACTGAATTTCAGGACTTACCAGGACCACCGCATGGCCATGGCTTTTGCCCCGATTTCCTTGCTGCAACCGATTCAGATTCAGGAGCCAGAGGTGGTACGTAAATCCTACCCACGATTTTGGGAAGATCTGGAGCAAATGGGGTTTAAAATAAAGTATAACGAGGTATAGGAAATGGGAAAGCGCTATTTGTTCGGAGACGCTGGTCTGATCGAGGTACTGTTGCCGCAGTTTGAGCTGAGGGAGACTTCTGCCGGTGGTTATGCCGCTGTTTACAAAGATCCGCTTACTAATTCCTTTTGGCTGAAGTATTATGCTACCGCAGCTACGCAGGGTGGCGGCTACCTCACCCTGATGCGCCTCCCTCCGCCATCTACTGACAAGTTGATTGATATTGCCATTGCCTCAGATTTTGAAGACGAAGCGGTTGCGGCTGTCTTGCGCTTGCTTGATGAAGAAGCAATCGAGAAGAAAGATTTTCGCCTGGAACTGATCGAAAAACTGGAGCAGGCAGTTGGAGGAGGTACCATGCCATCTGCAAGAATGATGAAGATTATCAAGTTTGCGAATCTGGCTGACCCGATGAACAAACGTGAAATAGTCGGCAAGTCTCCTGTAGCTGTAAAAGCTGATTCAGATTATTTTAAAGGTATAGCTGAGCGGGCCGAGCAATTGTTGGCGCGGTATAGTTAGAAAGGCACTATACCTTATCTTAATGCGCTATACCTTTTGCTACTTCATTGATTACACTTTGCAAGTACTCAGGCGCCTTTAACAAGCGACTGCCATACCAACTAAACATTTCCCCATCTACCACTTTAATCTCGGCTTCCGGGCACATTTCCTGAAACTCAGCAAAGTGCTTTTCCTGAAAAGGGTAGGGCTCTGATGAGAGTAAGATTAGTTTCGGAGCGGTCTTGTGCAGTTGCTCCGGCGATATCTCCGGATAGCGGGACTGTTCAACGAAAATGTTGGAAAAGCCGCAGCGCTGTAGCAGGTGGTCGATGAAATTATCACTGCCCACGGCCATGTAAGGTTTGCGCCAGATGAAGTAAGCGGTAGGTATAGCAGGGTGCACAGGCTGCAAAGTGTTGAAGCCAGCCACTATCCCTTGAACCAATTCCTGAGCCTTGACCTCTGTACCCGTTAACTGCCCAACCTGGCTAATCATCTCAAGAGAGTCCTTCAAGGTATAAATGTCGCTCATCCATACCGGATACTTTGCCTGCAGGGCTTCTATACCTTCCTGATAGTTCTCCTCCTTGTTGCCAATAATCAGGTCTGGTTGTAGCTTATCAATTACCTCCAGCTTGAAATTCTTGGTACCGCCAACAATGGTCTTTTGCTTCACTTTATCACTTGGGTGAATGCAGAATTTGGTCAAGCCCACAAGGCGGTCTACAAGCCCAAGATCAAAAAGGAGTTCGGTTTGCGAAGGCACCAGCGACACAATGCGCTGGGGCATGTGTGGCAGCGTGACTTGACGGCCCATTTGGTCGGTGAAGGTATAGGGGAAGCGCATAATCAAAAGTAAAGAATTAGGGAGGGCTTTAAAACAAAAAACCACACAAGCCGCTCAGGGCTGTGTGGTTTCTCTCGGGCTAAAAGTGATTTCTATTTCAGGTATCGGAAGTCCTGATTGTCCTCAATTTTTAGCAATGTCTCGTAAATCAACTTTGTTACGTTCTCCACATCGTCCTTGTGTACAGTCTCTACCGTGGTATGCATGTACTTCAGCGGCAGGGAGATAAGCGCCGAGGCTACACCTGCGTTCGAGTAAGCAAAGGCATCGGTGTCGGTTCCGGTTGCACGTGAAACGGCAGAGCGCTGGAATGGAATCTCTTTTTCCTGTGCGGTATTGATGATCAGATCACGCAAATTGTTCTGAACTGCCGGACCATAGGCGATCACCGGACCTTTGCCACAGTGGATGTCGCCGCTATTCTTTTTGTCATACATCGGCGACTGCGTATCGTGCGTCACGTCTGTGATGATGGCCACGTTCGGGTTGATACGGTGCGCGATCATTTCAGCGCCACGCAAACCAATCTCTTCCTGCACCGCATTCACGATGTACAGACCGAATGGCAGCTTGTGCTTGCGCTCATGGATCATGCGGGCCACTTCAGCGATCATGAAGCCACCCACACGGTTATCTAATGCACGGCCTACGTAGAACTTGTCGTTCATCACCGTAAACTCGTCTTCAAAAGTAGCCACGCAACCTACGTGTATCCCCATTTTCTCTACCTCTTCACGGTTGCTGGCGCCACAGTCCAGGAACACGGTTTCAATGGTAGGGGCTTTGTCGTTCTCTACCTTGCGCACGTGTATGGCCGGCCATCCGAAAACAGCCTTCACGATACCTTTGGAGGTATAGATGTTTACCCTTTTGGAAGGAGCGATCAAGGCATCGGAGCCACCATTGCGCTTCAGGTATAGGTATCCTTCGGGCGTGATGTAGTTTACAAACCAGGAGATCTCATCGGCATGCGCTTCGATCACCACCTTGTACTCGGCCTCCGGATTGATCACACCCACCACCGTACCGTACGTGTCTACAAAGTAATCCTCAATGTAGGGCTTAATATACTCCAGCCACAGTTTCTGTCCTTCAGACTCAAAGCCAGTAGGAGAGGAGTTATTCAGATATTTTTCTAGAAAATCGAAAGATTCTTTTCTCATCAGGTTTTTCAGTAATGTATACACAATGGTTGTTAAACATAACGAGCATGCACAGCCAGATGTTCTATGGCTGTGCATGCTCGTTGTTCAATCCAATTAAAGCGGAATATTTCCGTGCTTCTTGCGTGGCAGTGTCACCGCCTTGTTCTCCAGCATTTTGAAGGCTTTGATCAGCTTAGCGCGAGTTTCGTTCGGCATGATCACCTCGTCGATGAAGCCACGGTGCGCGGCACGGTATGGCGTTGCGAACTTGTCTTTGTACTCCTGCACCTTCTCGGCCAGTTTCGCAGCCGGATCTTCGGCTTCAGCGATCTCGCGTTTGAAGATAATCTCAGCAGCACCTTGCGCACCCATTACCGCGATCTCGGCAGTTGGCCAGGCATAGTTCATGTCGGCGCCAATGTGCTTAGAGTTCATCACGTCATAAGCACCGCCGTAAGCCTTGCGGGTAATCACCGTGATGCGTGGTACAGTCGCTTCGCAGAACGCATACAGCAACTTAGCTCCGTTAGTAATAATGCCACGCCACTCCTGGTCAGTACCTGGCAGGAAGCCCGGTACGTCTTCCAATACCAGCAAGGGCACGTTGAAGCTGTCGCAGAAGCGCACAAAGCGGGCAGCCTTGGTGCTGGCATTGATGTCGAGTACGCCGGCGAGCACGGCAGGCTGGTTGCCTACGATGCCGATGCTGCGGCCACCCAGACGGGCAAAGCCTACCACGATGTTCTCTCCAAAGTTCTTGTGTACTTCAAAGAAAGAGTCCGCATCGATGATGCCCTCGATCACCTCACGCATGTCGTAAGGCTGGTTCGGGTTTTCAGGTATAATGGTGTCGAGTACAGCGCGGGTTTCGTCTGCTTTTTCCTCGTAAGGTACTGACGGCGGCAGTTCCTCGCAGTTTTGCGGCACGTAGCTCAACAGTGTTTTAATATAGTTGATACACTCCACTTCGTTTGCGCAGGAGAAATGCGTCACACCGCTCTTGGAACTGTGTGTGCTGGCTCCGCCCAGTTCTTCAGACGTTACATTCTCGTGTGTTACCGTTTTCACCACGTTAGGGCCGGTCACGAACATGTACGACGTGTCTTCCACCATCATGATGAAGTCGGTAATGGCAGGGGAGTACACCGCACCACCGGCGCATGGTCCCATGATAGCTGAAATCTGAGGTATAACGCCAGAGGCAAGTGTGTTGCGGTAGAAAATGTCAGCGTAGCCACCCAGCGATACCACACCTTCCTGGATACGGGCTCCGCCTGAGTCATTCAGTCCGATCACGGGCGCACCATTTTTCATGGCCAGTTCCATGATCTTTACGATCTTCTCAGCATGGGTTTCAGAAAGCGAACCACCTAAAACAGTGAAGTCCTGCGAGAAAACGTATACCAGACGCCCGTTGATGGTGCCGTAACCAGTCACCACACCGTCGCCGAGATAGTACTGCTTGTCCAGACCAAAGTCCTTAGAGCGGTGCATCACAAACTTCCCGATCTCCTCAAAAGAGTTTTCATCCATTAAAAGATGAATGCGCTCGCGGGCCGTCAGTTTGCCTTTTTTGTGCTGTGCTTCTATTCTGTCCTGTCCGCCGCCAAGCAAAGCTTCGGCGTTTTTGCGCTCCAGCGTTTCTATCTGGCCTTTTCTGATTTCTCCTGCCATGAAATGGGGTATATCTGTATTTAGCTGATACGAAATGATTAATTGTCAAATTTAAAAACTATAAGCCGAAAACAGCTATAAACCAGACAAAAAATAAGGGCTGCCCTAAATAGGACAACCCTTATACCTTAGGTTTTATACCTTATTTGTCAGATTTCTCACCATCACCAGATGACTTGGTTGGCTCAGTTTCTTCCTCTTCTCCGTCGTTGGCTATACCTTTCGGTTTCTTGCCATTGCTTTTTTTCGAAGTAAAAGTAAGTTGCTCTTCGCCTTCTTTGTAATCCACCATCATGGTGTCGCCTTGTGTGATTTCGGCTTTCAGTATCTCCTCCGCAATAGGGTCTTCGATGTATTTCTGAATAGCGCGGTTCAGCGGACGGGCACCATACTTCGGATCGTAGCCTTTCTCAGCCACAAAATCCTTCGCTTTGCTGGTGAGTTCGATCTTATACCCAAGTGCTTCAATGCGCGTGAACAGTTTGCCAAGCGACAGCTCAATAATCTTGTGCATGTCCTCACGACCGAGTGAGTTGAACACGATTACGTCATCCAGACGGTTCAGGAACTCTGGAGAGAACGTCTTCTTCAGGGCGCTAGCAATAGTGCCTTTCATGATTTCGTCCACGTTGTCTTGTTTGGTTTTCGACATGAAACCGATACCGGCACCGAAGTCCTGCAGATCGCGTGCACCGATGTTGGAGGTCATGATGATGATCGTGTTACGGAAATCCACCTTGCGGCCAAGTCCGTCTGTCAGAATACCATCGTCCAGCACCTGTAGCAACAGGTTGTACACATCCGGGTGCGCTTTCTCGATCTCGTCGAGCAGCACGACAGAGTATGGCTTGCGGCGGATCTTCTCCGTCAGCTGACCACCTTCTTCGTAGCCCACGTAGCCCGGAGGCGCTCCCACCAAGCGAGATACGCTGAATTTCTCCATGTACTCACTCATATCAATACGCACCAATGCATCGTCTTTATCAAACAGGTAAGTGGCCAGCACTTTGGCCAGCTCCGTTTTACCTACACCAGTCGGACCCAGGAACACGAACGAACCAATCGGCTTCTTCGGATCTTTCAGACCAACGCGTGTACGCTGGATGGCTTTCACCAATTGCTTGATGGCTTTCTCCTGACCAATCACTTTACCGCTTAGTTCATCAGCCATATTCAACAGCTTCTGACCTTCGTTCTGCGCGATACGTTTCACTGGTATACCTGTCATCATGGCAATAACCTCTGCCACATTTTCCTCTTTTACCGAATAACGCTTCTTCTTGGTCTCTTCTTCCCAGTTCTTTTTAGCTTGTTCGAGCTGGTCAATCAGTTTTTTCTCTTTGTCGCGTAGTTGAGCAGCCTCTTCGTACTTCTGGCTTTTCACCACACGGTTTTTCTCTACCTTGATGTTCTCAATCTGCTCTTCGAGCTTCAAGATATCATCCGGCACCACAATGTTATTGATGTGCACACGCGCACCTGCCTCATCCAGAATATCGATCGCCTTGTCCGGAAGGAAACGGTCGCTCATGTAGCGGTCCGAAAGCTTCACACAGGCCTCGATTGCCTTATCGGTATAGTTTACGTGGTGGTGATCCTGGTACTTATCCTTGATGTTGTGCAGGATCTCCATGGTCTCTTCCGGCGTGGTAGGGTCTACCATTACAATCTGGAAACGACGGGCCAATGCACCATCTTTTTCAATGTACTGTCGGTACTCGTCAAGCGTGGTCGCGCCAATGCATTGGATTTCGCCACGGGCAAGAGCCGGCTTGAACATGTTAGAGGCATCCAGCGAACCGGAAGCGCCACCAGCACCCACAATCGTATGCAGCTCATCAATAAACAGGATCACGTCCGGAGACTTCTCGAGCTCGTTCATCACAGCTTTCATACGCTCTTCGAACTGACCACGGTATTTTGTGCCTGCCACCAGAGAGGCAAGATCCAGGGTTACCACACGCTTGTTGAAGAGCACGCGGCTTACCTTTTTCTGCACAATGCGCAGCGCAAGGCCTTCAGCAATAGCTGTTTTACCTACACCAGGCTCACCGATTAGGATTGGGTTGTTTTTCTTACGACGGCTCAGTACCTGGGCCACGCGTTCGATTTCTTTTTCACGGCCCACAATCGGGTCGAGCTTGTCATCTTCTGCCAGTTTAGTCAGGTCACGGCCAAAATTGTCGAGCACAGGTGTACGCGACTTTTCGCCGGGCTTCTTGCTCGAGCTGCTGCCAGCACGGGAAGAAGAGCCAAACAATTTGTCAGAATCATCATTATCGTCTGTGTCAGACGATGCCAGTGGATTATTGCTATGATAATCCAGGGAGTCTCTTATCGCTTCGTAGTTCACGTTGAATTTCGCTAGGATTTGTGAAGAAATATTGTCCTCATCCCGAAGGATGGATAATAAGAGATGTTCAGTACCTATTATATCACTTTTGAAGATTTTGGCCTCCAGGTAAGTAATCTTAAGCACCTTCTCAGTTTGTTTGGTAAGCGGGATGCTGCCGGTAATGTTGCTGTTTTGCGAAGCAGTGTTACGTGTAGCCTGTTCTAAAGCGTACTTCAGTTCATCTATCGAAACACCCAGCTTCTTGAGCAAGGCGATGGCAGTACCTTCTCCTTCCCGGATCATGCCCAACACCAGATGCTCAGTGCCAATATAGTCATGCCCAAGACGGATAGCTTCCTCACGGCTGAGTGAGATCACCTCTTTCACTCTGTTTGAGAATTTAGCTTCCATGTATACTCTATAAAAAAATGTAAAGGTCTATAAATTGTAACTCGTTGAGGCTAACAGGAAAAGCCCCTGATTGTTAACAAGCCCTGGTCCGCAAAGGTTTAGTTTTGCCGGGGCATTATTGTAAGTAGGAAAGCGACTTCGGACCCTGTGTAAACAACAAGTCAATTATACTAAGGTCTTGTACAAATTGTTTGCCAAATACTTGTGTATAGGGTTGTACGTACAAGTTGTCAGGAATGATTTTAGGATGTATCCTATTTCTGAGGTCGAGCATCCCCTCCGGTTGCCCTGTCTGATAGCTGTCTGTGAACCCGATTGTCGGCTCTAGTTTCAGAAATTTAAGATAAAGCCGCAATAAATCAACGTTCAGGTCGAATAAATATTTCGGCTGACGCTCATATACCTCTTTCAGGTAGTCACTGTAAAATTCAAAATAAGGTGCACGACCGTAGGCCGCCTGTATGGTGCGCCAGTGCACGTTGTACCATTTCTGACTATAGTCAATCTCTATTTCAGTGATCAGGGTTTTGTCCTTGCTATTGCCCCGCAGTACTGGCACGCTCAGCGGCACCATGCCCTGCGCCGTGAGCACATGGCAGCGGTTACGGTAGCTCTGCTTCACGTAGTTTTCGTTTTTCTCTATCAGTAAGCCTTCCATCCGTAGCGCTTGCGCGAAGTACTGGATGGGCGGGTGGTACATGGTTTCGGTAAGGAGAAGCAATGGGTTGAGTTAAGAGTTTAAATTTGAACAAAGGACTATTTGACAAAGGATCGGTGCCTGTATTAATAAGTCCTTAGTCTTTTGTCAAGCAATCCTTTGTCAAGTACTGCTGCGAAATAAGCACGATTTCTTTAATTTCATAATGCAAGTATAGCTTGTACCTTTGCAGGCGATTATACCTGTGAAAAAATCTCCGAACATACCCATACATTATTACCCGCTGTGGTGGCTGCTCAAAGGCCTGTCTTTGTTGCCGCTGCCTGTCCTATACCTACTCGCTGACTTTTTGTTTGTGCTCGTGTATTACGTGATCGGCTACCGCAAAAAGGTCGTGCTGCAAAACCTGCGCAATTCCTTTCCCGAAAAGTCAGAACAGGAGATTCAAGGTATAGCAAGGGCCTTTTACCGGCAGTTCCCAGACCTGATCGTTGAGATACTCAAACTGGCCTCGATGGACGCAGCTGAGATGCGCCGCCGCATTGTGTTTTCCAATCAGGAGGTGCTCGACGATTATGTGCAGCGAGGCGGTACCGTTATTACCATGGGCTCGCACTCCGGTAACTGGGAATGGATTTTGTCGGCAGGAGCTGTGCAGTTCGGTTTTCCGGCAGAAGGTGTTTACAAACCACTCAAGAATGAATTCTTTGAAGAGTTCATGCTATACCTGCGTGGCCGGTTGGGTGCCCGCCTGATCAAGATGAAAGATACCATGCGCGACTTCGTGCGAAATAGAAAGACGCCGCGTGTGGTTGCCATGCTCTCAGACCAAACACCTCCTTATGGCGAGATACAGTTCTGGACAACCTTCCTCAACCAGGATACGCCTTTTTTTGTCGGAGCCGAGAAACTGGCGCATGCCTTTGGCTGTCCGGTGCTTTTCCTGGATGTGGAGCGCATCAAGCGTGGCCATTATTGTCTGACTTTTGACGTGTTGTCTGATGGCACCACCAAGCCCGGAGAAGGCACTTTCCTGATAACCGAAGGCTTCGCCCGCAAACTCGAAACTTCCATCCGACGCAACCCGGCCAACTACCTCTGGACCCACAAGCGCTGGAAACATAAGCGGCCGAAGGCCGCAGACGGCCAGTTCTGAGTCTCGAGTTCTGAGTTAAAATGGGAATATAAAAATGACCAGAACTCGAGACTCAGAACTCTTACAGATATTCCTCAATATCTCCCGCACCTTCTCTAAGCACTTCAAAATTGTTGGCTACGTCTACCACAGTAGAGGCGACATTCTGGCCGGGACCACCATCAATCACGGCATCTACTAAATTTCGATATTTTTCATAGATCAGTTCGGGGTCGGTGCTGTACTCGAGCACTTCGTCCTCATCGCGGATAGAGGTGGAGAGGATGGGGTTGCCAAGCTCCTGCACGAGCGCCAAAGCGATTTTGTTATCGGGCACGCGTATACCTACCGTTTTCTTTTTGCTGCCTGCATAGCGCGGCACGCGGCTGCTGGCATCGAGCACGAAGGTAAAGGGGCCGGGTAGTGCCTTTTTCATCACCTTATAAGTAGGCGTGTCGATCTTGGCATAATCGGAGATATGTGTAAGGTCGAAGCAAATGAAAGACAGATTCACCTTGTCGGGCTTAACCCCCTTGATCTGGCAGACACGCTCCACCGCTCTGGTGTTGTGTATGTCGCAGCCGAGTCCGTAAATGGTGTCGGTCGGGTAGATGATGATGCCTCCGTTGCGCAGGATCCCGACTGCTTCCTGTATCTTTTTTGGCTGTGGATTGTCCGGATGTATCTGTAGGAAAACAGCGTTCGCCATAGTTTTATTTTTATGAGGTTGAGCATTTAGGTATGGCATACTGATTAAAAGCTTACAGCGTTGCAGGTATGGTTTTGCGAACGGGTAGAAAGCTCGCTTAAAACAGATGCCGTTTCAAAATTAGTCAGATAAGAAAGAATAGTGTTATTTTTGTAGCCTAAACTATACAGGTCCGGAACCTGACATCCTTTTCCGGGCTCCTAATTTACATTATGGCTAACGAAGTCACCCCGCGCAGACGCGTCAAGAAAGAGAAAAGCATGTGGATTCCCGGCATTATTGTGCTGTTGCTGTTCCTGTTTGTGAGCTTTTCTTACTATGCCTACCAGATCGTGTATACGGCCAACGTCGACACCAAAGGGCAGGACACTTATGTATACATCCCGACCGGCGCTTCTTATGAACAGGCGCTCGATTCAGTAGAAGCCACCGGTACCATCATCGACCGCCTTTCGCTGCGCTTCATGGCCAAGCTCATGGACTACGACGAATTGGTGAAGCCAGGCAGGTATAAGATTGAGAACGGCTGGGGCAACCGCCAACTCATCGGTGTGCTACGCCTGGGTGAACAGGTGCCGCTCAGAATCACGTTCAACAACATCCGGTTGCGCAGCCAGCTGGCCGAAAAACTGGCCGCTGCTGTAGAACCATCGGCTGAGGAAATCGACAGCCTGCTCAACGACCAGGAGTATCTGCAGACGCTCGGTTTCGACACAACAACGGTGGTAAGCATGTTTATACCTAACACCTACGAGGTATACTGGACGATTAAAGCACCGGAACTCATGCAACGCATGAAAACCGAGTACGACCGCTTCTGGACCGCCGAGCGCAAAGCCAAAGCCGAAGCACTGGGCTTGTCTACGAAAGAAGTATCGACGCTGGCCTCCATTGTGCAGGCTGAGACAATCAAGAACGACGAGAAGCCGCGCGTGGCAGGCGTATACCTGAATCGTCTGCAGCGCGGCATGAAACTAGAGGCTGATCCGACTGTGGTATATGCAGTGCGCGATTTCTCAATCCGCCGCGTGCTTAACGTGCACCTGCAACACGACTCACCTTACAATACGTACAGGTATGCCGGCTTGCCTCCGGGCCCGATCAACGTGCCGGATATCTCCAGCATCGATGCCGTGTTAAATCCGGAACAGCACAAGTACATTTACTTCTGCGCCAAAGAAGATTTCTCGGGTTACCATAGCTTCGCCGTTACGCATGCCGAGCACATCGCCAATGCCCGCCGCTACCAAAGAGCACTGACGCAGCGGAATATTTTGAAGTAAATTGTTTAATTGCTGCATTGTTAAATCGTTGATTCGCAGGTATAATAAATGCCTATAGGAGGTCAATCATTTAGCAATTTAACCATCCAACCATTTAAACAAATGTTCGAATCAGAAGTACAGATACGCGTACGCTACGCCGAAACCGACCAGATGGGCTATGTCTATTATGGCAACTATGCTGCCTATTATGAGGTGGCCCGTACGGAGGTATTCAGAAGACTAGGTATACACTATAAAGAGATGGAGGCGACAGGCACCATGATGCCTGTGCTGGAGCTCAAATGCAAGTATATCCGTCCGGCCAAGTACGATGATCTGCTGACGATCAAGCTCTTTGTTAAGCACAAGCCGCACGGCTCGCGTATAAAGTTTGAGTACGAGGTGTATAATGAGGAACAGACGCTGCTGAACGTGGGCGAGACCACCATGGTGTTTGTGGATATGAAATCAGGGCGCCCGACGGCTATACCTGTGCTCATACACCAGAAGTTGGACGGATACTATAGCGAATGAGGCTGAACCAGCAATATCTGAAGCGCCGCAGAGCGTATCGCAAATTTATCGTGTTCCTGAAGCGGTGGCGTTTCAACAGCGGCCGGTCTTCGGTATACGACGTGGCCGATGTGTTGCTGGGCGAACTCAGGCTGGACTCCATTACCAAGCGTGCTTCTTACATGGCCTTCAACTTTACGCTGGCCATCTTCCCAACCATCATCTTCCTGTTTACGCTCATACCTTACATGCCCAGCATTTTGTCGTTGGACCTGGGCGAGAGTATCCTCAATTTCCTGGCCGATTTCCTGCCTAAGGAGATGTATACCGTAGCCTATGGCACCATCGACGACATTGTGAACAAGCCACGCGGGGGACTGCTATCTTTCGGTTTTCTCTTCGCCCTGATTCTGTCCACCAATGGTATCATGTCGCTGATGGATGCCTTCGACAAGAAGTACCATACCTTCTACAAGCGGCCCTACTTTAAAAAGCGGGTTATTGCTACCGTACTTACTATTGCGCTCTCCTCCATCCTCTTTCTGGCTGTGGCGGCAATCTTCTTTGGGCAGTGGATATTGGACGTGCTTGTCTTTTACGAGGTCGTGACCGAGAGTTATACCTATACCTTGATCGTGATTCTGAAATACGTGGCCATCATCCTGCTATTTTTGCTAGCCACATCGCTCATCTATTATTACGTGCCAGCGATACAAGACAAATGGCCTTTCTTTTCGGCTGGCGCCGTGGTAGCGACGATCTTGATTTTTGTGGTGTCGATGATATTCTCGCTCTACATCAGCGCGTTCGACACCTACAACAAATTCTACGGTTCTATCGGGGCGCTTATTGGTCTCATGATCTGGCTGGACTTTGTGTCGATGATTCTGATACTGGGCTTCGAGATCAATGTGAGCATCGACACAGTAACTAAACGCCTCACACGCAGGACGGCGCAGCATGCTGAAAAAGCTACTTCGGCGGCGGTGTAGGAGGGGTTTTAGGTATAGCCATCGGTAAGTACGGCTTCCGGCAATGATTACACTGAAAAATTTTGAGCTTCAAAATCAGCTGCTTATACCTTAAAAGCTTAAACCAGCTAAAAATAATTGCGTATAGTTTTGAAAATTCAACGCGGCACTATACTTTTGTGCTCGATTCAATTACAGAGAGTTGGCGGAGTGGTCGAACGCGGCGGTCTTGAAAACCGTTGACTGTAACAGGTCCGGGGGTTCGAATCCCTCACTCTCTGCTGGTAGCGATACCAAAATCACCTAAAAGCCTGCAAATCAAGTATTTGCAGGCTTTTTTTGTTTTAGTGCAAACATCAAATTATTCGCTTTTTCGAAGTATTAAGGTGAGTAATGCGGTGAGTGCATCTGAGCAAACTACTTACTCACCAGATTATCCGTAATTGACTGATAGTCAAGATGTATCATTGGTGTACATCTTGATTCGGTGTGACTGCAAGGCTATATTTGTTTTACCTTAAAAGTCACTGTTATGAACATCAATTTCAGTATCCTCTTCTATCTTAAGAAACCCAAAAACTACCTGTCTGGACCTGTTCCGGTCTATCTGCGTGTCACAGTGGCGGGAAAACGTGCAGAATTGACAACGGGCAGAGCCATTGAGCCGAACAAGTGGAATTCTGCTGCAGGGCGCGCCTTAGGTACTAAAGAGGCAGTCAGGTCTTTGAATGCCTACCTGGAAAATCTGCAAGGCAAGCTCTACGAGGCGCATCGGCAGCTAGTAAACGTGGGGGACCCGGTAACGGCAGAGAGCTTAAAGAACAAGTTCTTAGGTAAGGAAAAAAAAGGAAAGATGTTAGTCGGTATCTTCAAAGAGCACAACAAGCGAATTGAAGATCTGGTGGGTGATGAATTCTCGGCAAGTACGCTGGAGCGTTATACCACTTCCCTGAAGCATACACAGGAATTTCTTGCCTGGAAATTCGGGGTGAATGATATCGACATTCAGAAAATAGACCATGCCTTCATTACCGATTATGAACACTACCTGCGAAGCGTTCGCAAATGCTCCAACAACACGGCTGTCAAATACATCAAGAACTTCGGGAAGATTATTCGTATCTGCCTTGCCAACGGTTGGCTTTCGTCGAGTCCGTTCTTGAATTACAAGTCCAGGATAAGAACTGTGGAGCGTGTCTTTCTATCAGAAGAGGAGCTGCAGCGGATAGCGGAAAAAGAGTTTAGCTCTGAGCGTCTGTCACAGGTGCGGGATATTTTCCTCTTCAGCTGCTTTACCGGGCTTGCCTATGTGGATGTGCAGAAGCTAAGATACACTGATATACAAAAAGGGGTAGATGGGGAGCAGTGGGTGTATAAGAACAGGCAGAAAACGGATATTCCTTCCCGAATTCCCTTGCTGCCAACCGCTCTCAGGATCATTAACAAATACAAGCAGCACCCGCAGTGTATCCATGAAGGGAGGGTCCTGCCTGTGCCGAGTAACCAGAAGTTGAATGCCTACCTGAAGGAGATTGCGGATTTATGTGGCATTAATAAGCAACTGACATTCCATGCCGCCCGCCACACCTTTGCCACGACAATAACGCTATTGAATGGCGTGCCGATGGAGAGCGTCTCGAAGATGCTGGGGCACACTAACCTCAGAACCACCCAGCACTATGCCAAGATACTCGATGTGAAGGTGGGGGAGGACATGCAGAAACTTCGGGAGCGGCTCAAGCTGTGATTCAGTTACCGATCGAAGAGTTGCTCTTCTCCATGTAAAGCTACCAGTTCACGATTAGTACCTTCTCGCCCCCGAACAGAATATAGCAGTGGTCGTAGCAGAAGTGGTAGATGTTGCTCTAGCGGCTGAGATAGAGGTGTGTGAAGTAGCTGAGGTCAGCCTGTCCTATCTCAACCACTTATCGGTAAGTGGTTGTTTTACCCTGCTCTCCGATGTACGAATTTCGAATCAATTCACGGAGGATTTGAGAGTTTTAGCCGAATCTTTATCATGATCCTTTACCGAAGTACTATGCTAGCTGGAAGGCTTCAAAGCAGGCGTAGCCGAACTAGGCCTAGGTTGGAAAGTTAGTCTGGCAGCATGCGCCGAATCGGGCTCCTACTAGCAATGCGGCACAGATTAGCTGAACTGAAAAACCATCAGCTTGCAAGAGATAGCTTTTCAGGCTGATGGTTGGTATTGGAGTGGAATAGCTCGACCAAAAAATTGAATGTTTGAAATACATCCAAATGGAAATGAGGGATTCTGGTAAAAACGATGAGTCAAAAGGTTTTTGTATAATTTTCCTGTTTTAATTACCTTGTAAGCGTCACTGTTGCTCTTATTGACTTGCTTAAGGGTTTTGTGTTTGCAGGCAGTCATAGGTGAGCAAGTAAAAGTATATCCCTTCCTAGGCGCCTTGTCCATTCCAGCGGTCGTCGGAATTTTAAGCTCCGTTACTTTCCCTCCCCAATGATTTTAAATGCTTAGGCTTACTTTGCTGATGTTCTGGTGGGGTGTCATATAGAAGTAATCATTCTTGCCATCATTGTTCGGGGTAAAGATGTTGGGAATCACTAGATCACAATCACAGTTTTCAGCTTGTACAGTTATCTTGTCCTCTACTGTATCGCATCCATTGCTAGCCTGTACGCTATATCGGCCTAGCCAGCTGACTACAAAGCTGGAGGAGGTTGACCCATTACTCCAAAGTTAGGTCGCATATGCCTCTGGTGCCGGCAAAATAAGTGATGTTTTATCGCTAAAATACAAGTCAGGCCCTAGGTCGATGCTGATGCCCGGGTAATAATTCAATGTGATCTTGTCATAGACCACACAATTATAAACGGAAGCCACAACTTAATAGTCCCAGGAGCAGACACCGTTAAAGTGGGAGCAGTAGAGCTATCGGACCATGTGAGGGTAGCATTTGCCAGTTTAGGATCTAAAACCAGCTCCTCGCCAGCGAGCGCAAAGGGTTACATTAGGTCCCAGATCAATATTGACATTCTCACAGTTGAAAAAGTAGTAGGGTGGGAAATTGGGTAAACCCATATCGGATTGCCTCCCTTTCAGATAAACTGCATCCGTGACATATCCACATGCAGTGCCTAAAGCATTCGGAGTAGTGATCACGTCTAAGTAGCCCTCACGCTTTGCTACGTATATCCTTCCGTCCGGTCCTAGCTGCAGAGCGCCCACGCTATTTTGCTCACTTCCGATGGTTCTTTTCATTAGGAGGATTTATGAGTTTAAGATTTCGCTTGCAGAAGTTTTCTTCAGGCTCAGTTGATGGACTCTTGCAGGAGGGCCTCCGGCAAAGGAAGCTCCCGAGCTGACATATAAGAGTTTGCCATCAGGCGAAAACTCAACACCGTAGACATCAAAGAACTCCTCCGCCTGAAGCAAAACCGGATTTGATACTTCCCCGGTGGTTGGGTCGAAGGAGCAGGTTTCGACTATCCTGCTTCCATAAAAAACTTGTGCCAGCTTAAGGCCATCCGGCGATGCTTTCAAATAGCCCAGGTAGTCGCTGCTCCTAGGCTTGATGCCTACCTGTGACTCAACAGGCTGCTATCCCGTTTTCACTTAGCTGAAATGCCAGAATCGAGTTGCGCTGGTAGTTTCTTGCCAGCACCCAGAGATCCTTGCCGTTGGTATACCTGACAACAGTTAGCTGCTTTGCTGACTCAGCAAACATAGGGATGTTCTTAGTACTTGCCACTACATCGCCTCTGCCATTGTCAAGCCGCATATCGACTATGGAATAACGTAGCCCCTCATTGCTTGGCGAAAGCTTGCTTCTTTCATCGGTTGTGAATAGGTAATACAGGTGATTGGAGCCGGGCTTAGGTACGATCAAAGCCGTTTGCGTGGTGGACCAATGTCCGGGTAAGTCATGGCCATTCGGCATCAACTGATGGTTTTTGTTCCAGACCGAAATGTCGTCGGTATAGAAGAGTAAGTTGCCTTGTGAGTCAGAAATTGCGGATGATCCTTCTTTAAATATTCTGCGATCCAGAAATATTTTACCGTCTGTAAGGGCCTCTACGGATTAGTTATGAAATCTTAAACCGGCTTGGTTATGGAAATACCAATAGGATGTCTCTCGTTGTGCAGAAGAGGGCTAACTGCATAAAAAGAATAAAAGAAGGCTTATCAACCGAACGCTAAAGGACCAAGATGTGCAGACAAGCATTGGGTTCTAAGGTATATACTATGAAAGTGGTATCGAATGGGTTCTCAAATCGGAAGAATAATTGGAGAGGGAAAAATGTAAAATATTTTATAACAAAATAGTGTATGTCGTATGCCCTTGCGAGCAAGCACCATCACCTACGCCATGCCATCGATAAGATAGAGCATGAACAGGAGGAGCATCGAGGACAGGGCGATCGCCCTCCACTCAAGTCACCTTCGGAACTTCCTCTCCTCCTGGTGAAAATCAGAGGAATATTGTATCTGTGGCACTTTTTGTTTTGCTTTTTTTGGGACCTGGTGCTGGGTGGTTGAGGTTTCTTGAGTGTTAGCATGTATATGGGGTTATGAGAATATACTCATATGTTATTAGCTTGGTTTTGAATTTCCTTTGTCAGTTTATTGTCTTTTTTTAGAATGTCTGTATTTTAATTAGGAATCATCATCTCCAGAGGCATTGCCTGCAATACTTGAAGACTGGAGATATTTCCGGTTTGCCTACCGGCCCCTCCCGGTGAGCAGGTTTGTCCGCTGGCTGTGAATTAATGGTTTTGCTGCTGCTCTTTTATTCTTACTCTAAAACCTTCCTCTGAGGCCGTATGTGGAAACTCATAGGGTACTGCTCAGAGCCAAAGAAGGGCCTGCAAATTCCTTAATGACTAAGCCGAGTCTTATAGAACAGGTGATGCGTCTTCTCAGGATACTTAATGCCTAAGCCAGGCTTGTTTAAATCTAGTCTTTCAATTTCTGCTGGCTTGCTGCGTACATGCTTCATCTCAAGCTATTTAGAGGCAAATTCGTGCAAGAGAAGGGTGATTCTAGCATAGCCAACTACACCAAGACAGCTAGTTCATTCTCAGGATTCTCGCAAAGGGAATAGCTAAAGTTTTATCCAAAATCAATGCTGGATAAAATTGAATTTTTTTCAGGTTAGTTTCTTTGCATGGAGGTTTTTAGTGCAATTAAATATTAAAATTAAAATTTATGAAACCCCTTCTATATATAATTAGTAATGTATAAAAATTATTTAATGTTATTAAGGACGGGCAGGTTAGGCCAGTATTGGCACACTCTACACGATTAATACTAGATATTGTTTAGTGATTAGACCGATTATGAGTCAAACAAAATTAGTAACATGCTATTATACTTATAAAAGATTTCTTGACACGGTTATGCAATCGGTGTAAAAAATATGATAATGGTTAAGCTAGCACAGATATGACAATCAAGTTAAGTGTAGCTTAAGTGAGAAAAGCCTTTTGTTATATGTACTCTACTTTATTGCTTCTCATTATTAGAATGGTTTTCCGTGATTATTTGCCCCTGACTAGTATCAACAAAGTGCTGATAGGTCGTATAAAAATATCTCTAGATGTTTATATGTTAAATTTCGAGCAGAGTATTAGGTTGTCTTAGCAAGTTATTGATTAAAACTTTGGTTCAAGCTGAAGCTGAACAGGAGCTATTACTTTAGAGATTTAATCCTTTAGATAGAAAACAATAAAAAAGTAGTATGGCCAGAACCTTACAGAAAAGCCCTCCAAAAGCTTTCCCCTTGCTGTTTATATCACTTATACTATGTTTCAGGTGCACACAAGTCTTTGGGCAGGAAAGCGAATTTAAGCTTCCATCAATCTTACCTCCGTCTCCGAATTCAGCTGAACTAGGGAGGTATGGAGATATCCCAGTTAATTATTCCACTGGAGCTCTTAATCTAAGTGTTCCCCTACATACTCTGGCAACAAAGAACTTGAGTTTGCCAATTTCTGTTGGCTATGCCTCTAACGGTTTCAGAGTAAATGCAATTGCCTCCCGGGTGGGGTTTAATTGGGTGCTCAATGCCGGAGGAGTCATCACTAGAACTGTTTATGGTGAGCCGGACCTAGTACACAGTCAATTTAGTCATTAGGTATCACTTTAGCATACTGAGAAGCCATCTTTTCCCTGGCCTCCTTGACTGTGAAGCTCCAGTGGATTTTTACTTGTTTCTCATTTCGTTCTTCTATCCA